>NZ_CP116805.1:0-1452500 GCF_028463845.1 Gimibacter soli
TTCAGTCCCGACGTCCGACATCAAGTGTCGAACCGGACCACCGTCCGCATCTCCCTTCCAAATCACAATGTCAAAGAGCGAAGTAGGCCTGACCGAAAATTTCAGTCTGTCAAACAGATCCTCTGTTTTGGGCAGGCTTTGTACCGGACCGGACATTTCGTCAGCGTGCGGCAGGGCGACTTGTATATGGCGACTGGCGTCACCGTGTCAAGCGTGATTTGCATCACATTCGCCATCCGAGCAGTTTGGCATTCCTTCAGGCGTCTTGGCGTCTCCGCCGCGTCGCCGTCAGAGCAGCGCGCCCCGTCGGTGGAGCGGTTTCTAGGGGGATGACCGGTCAAAGGCAAGGGCTTTTTTCCGGAAAATCGGTTTTTTTGGTCGTCGATCTACATAACCTATATATTTCAACAAGTTAATTCATCGTCTACTTCCAAGAAGGCCCGGAGACACCGTTTTCCGCATGGCAGCCCTGTTGCCCTATATAGATAAAGACGATATGAAAGCTTCAACGGGGGCGCCGGGGGAATCAGCGGCGTCGATATTAGTTATAAGGATACGCGGACGCATGCTGGGGAAGTGGCACCGCCTTCAGGCGCGCCTGAGCACTATTACGGGTTTCTCGGGGGGAGATTCGGCAAAGCGCACGCAGCATATGATGCTGTTTGGAACCGCGCTCGCCGGTGGCCTTGCCCTCACACTGCTTATGGGCGGCACGAATGAAGCCCCAACGCCCGCGCCCGAAGAGGCTGCCGTATCGCTGCTTGCGGACAGCGCCGCAGCCGACTACCAGCCCGAATCGCTGCTTCCTGCCGAACCCGTCGAGGAAGCCTTCCATCTGAAATCCGGTGAAACACTGACCGAGCTGTTCGCCCGCGCCGGGATCGAGCGCGGCGAAGCGCATGCCGCTGTTGCAGCCCTGCGCCCCGTGATCGACCTGCGCCGCCTGAAAACCGGCCAGGATGTCCGCCTGATTCGCGCGAGCGGAGAGAAGGGCCGCATTGAAAGCCTGCGCATGCGCGCGGCCTTTGACCGCGAAGCCGTGCTGACCCGTACCGACGAAGGCCTGAAGGCTGAAGCTGCCGACCTGCCGACCGTCGCGCTCACCCATTATGCCGAAGGGCATATCGAAGACAGCCTCTATCTGTCTGCCAAGCGGGCCGGCCTGCCGGACAAGGTCATCGTCGATATGATTCGCCTGATGAGCTTCGATGTGGACTTCGAACGCGACATCCGCGAGGGCGATGCCTTTGAAATCTATTTCGAGCGCCGCTATTCGCCCGTCTTCGGCGATACCGACGAAGGCAATATCCTGCGCGCCAAGCTCGTCACCCGCCGCACCACGCTTGAGGCCAATCGCTTCGTGCATGCCGACGGTGAAGCCGACTATTATGATTCGGAAGGCAAGAGCACGCGCAAGAGCATCATGCTGACGCCGGTGGACGGCGCCCGCCTGACCTCCAAGTTCGGGCGTCGCAAGCATCCGGTGCTCGGCTATACGAAAATGCACAAGGGCCTCGACTTCGGCGCGCCGCGCGGTACACCCGTGATGGCGGCCGGCGACGGCATTGTCGAAAAGGCAGGCCCCTACAGCAGCTATGGCAATTATATCCGCATCCGTCACGGCGACAGCCACTACAAGACGGCCTATGCCCACCTCAACGGCTTCGCCAAGGGTGTGAAGGCCGGGGCGCGGGTACGCCAGGGCCAGATCATCGGTTATGTCGGCACCACCGGCCGCTCGACCGGGCCGCACCTTCACTATGAGATCCTCGCCGGCAACACGCAGGTCAATCCGCTTGGCATCAAGCTACCAACGGGTCGCAAGCTGAAGGGTCAGGAAATGCTGGCCTTCCAGGAGAACCGCGAGCTGATGCTGGCTGACATCGGGCAGATTCGCACCGTGAACACGGTGCTGCTGGCCGAAGCCACCGATGCCCCCGAGCAGGAAAATGCCGAAGCGCCGGTCATGGCCGGTCGCCGCTGATCCGACTGCCTGCATCCGCCTGTCCTTCCATCGTATCAGGATAACGAGGTCCCGTTCCCATGCGCAGCACCGCCTATATATATAAGTCTGTCCTTGCAGCTTGCGGCGCGGGTGTCCTGATGGCGAGCATGCCGGCAACCGCAGACGATGCCACGGCCGCCCTTGCTGCCTTCCGCGCCTGCACGAATATCAGCGATGACACGTCGCGACTCGCCTGTTTCGACAAGGCGGCCGGTGCCGGCGGCCTTGCCGCTGCCGAGCGCGCCCTTGCTGACGCCCGTGCAGCCCAAGTCGAGGCGGCTGCCGCGAAGGCGGAAGCCGAACGCAAGCGCCGCGAGGCAGAAGCAGAAGCAGCAACCCTTGCCGCCAAGGCAGCCGAGAAGAAGGCCGCTGATGCGATGTCCTTCGGTGCCGACCGGGACCGCGCCGATGCCGATGAGATAACGGCAACGGTAACCCGCATTGTGGCCACACCGGTCGGTCGGGTCCTCTTCTATCTCGATAACGGCACGATCTGGGAGCAGACCGACACGAAAGCGGTCCGCGAGAACCGGATTCTCAACACCAGTGTGATCGTCAAGCGTGCAGCCCTGGGTGGATTCGTCCTCACCATATCGGACCTCGGGATCGTGCACCGAGTGAAGCGTCGCCGCTGACGGGCAACGCTTCGCGCGCCCATCCCGCCCCACACAAAACCCAGCGTTTCTGCGGCTTCACTAGTTGCCGCAACCCCCGCCGCTCACCCATAGTTTATATCTGTTGCAGGAAAAACACACCATCGTGTTAATCCGAAGTTAACGCCCTCCCGAATGTGAAAGTTTTCTGTCAACTCGCGACAGAATCTGGCTAGAGCTAGGGGGCGGATAAAATTTTCCGCCATTCCGAGTGCTTGGAAAGCAATAATAGAGAGGAAACGCAGAGTGTCTAAGGAACTCTTGAACCTGCGCCGCGCCGCCCTTCTGGGTAGCGCTGCTACGCTTCTCGCTTCGTCCTTCACGGGCGTCGCAGTTGCACAAGACCAATCCGGTGACGACGAGTTCGTCATCGAAGAAGTGATCGTAACCGGCTCGCTGATTCGCAACCCGAACCTCGTTCGTTCGGCTCCGGTTGCCGTGGTCTCGACCGACGAGATGACCTTCCAGCAAACCAACGTTGCCGAAGAAATCCTTCGCGAGATCCCGGGCATGGTCCCGTCGATCGGCTCGAACGTGAACAACGGTAACGGCGGCTTCTCGTACGTCAACCTGCGCGGTATCGGCTCGAACCGTAACATCGTTCTGATCGACGGCCAGCGTCTGTCCCCGTCGGAACTGAACGGTCGTTTCGACCTTAACAACGTTCCGCTCGCTCTCGTTGAGCGCGTTGACGTGCTGACCGGCGGTGCTTCGACCACCTACGGTGCTGACGCCCTCGGCGGCGTGGTCAACTTCGTGACCAAGCGCGACTTCAATGGCGTTGAAATGAACGCTGCTTACGGCGTCACCGAAGAAGGCGACGGCGACACCAAGCGTTTCGAAGTCACCATGGGTACTGACCTCGGCGACGGCAAAGGTAATGCCGTTGTGAGCATCGGCTACCAGGACTCGAAGCCGGTTTACCAGGGCGACCGCGCCTATTCCGAGTGCTCGCTCGGTTCGGGCAATGGTCTCTGCGGCGGTTCGGGCCTCGGGCCGTTCAACACCCGCTTTGGTAACGTGAACCCGACCGGCACCGACGGCGGCAACCTGGCGCTTGGTGGCGTTCAGGACGACCGTACCTTCGGCGCGGCCTTCACGCCCTTCAACTTCAACCCGTTCAACGTCTATCAGACCCCGTTTGAGCGCTACAACATCTATGCTGCAGCGAACTACGAGATCGCTGAGGGCGTAGAAGTTTACACCCGTGGTATCTTCTCGCGTAACGTTGTCGAGACCATCATTGCTCCTTCGGGCGCATTCGGTGACTCGGTAACTGTTTCGCTCAGCCACCCCTACCTGTCGGACGCTCAGCGTAACGCATTCTGCGCCTTCGACACCCAGGCTGGCGCCGGCTACACCCCGCTCTTCACGCAAGCAGAGTGCGATGCAGCTGCAACCGCAACCAGCCAGAGCGACCCGAACTACCGTGAAGTCGACACCCAGCTGCGTCGTCGTAACGTAGAAGGCGGCCCGCGTATTTCCGAATACTCGGCTGACTACTTCGATTACCAACTCGGCTTCCGTGGCGACATCACCGAGAGCATCAGCTGGGATGTCTTCGGCTCGTACGGCGAAAGCCGTCAGTCGCAGCTCCAGCAGGGCTACTGGCTGAAGTCGCGCTTCCGTCAAGGCCTGCTTGCTGGTCCGGACGGCTGCTTCGACGCGTCGAATGGTTGCGTACCGGTAGACTTCTTCGGTCCGACCGGCTCGATCAACGAAGAAATGACTGCCTTCCTGCAAGGCGGCGAGTCGACCGTTGTCACCAAGTTTGACATGGCTCAGGTTAAGGGCGTTGTCAGCGGTGAAACCGGCTGGACCCTGCCGTGGGCTTCGGAAGCTGTTAACTTCGCAGTTGGTGGCGAATACCGTAAGTACACTGGTGCCCAGAAGTCTGACCTCCTCTCCAAAGGTGGTGACCTCGGTGGTGCTGGCGGTGCAGCTCCGGACATCTCCGGTGGCTACAGCGTTTACGAAGGTGTTGCGGAATTCGTAGTTCCGGTTGTGAGCGACGCTTCGTGGGCCAAATCGCTGAACTTCGAAGCTGGTATCCGTTATTCGGACTATTCGATCGACGCCGATACCAACCCGTCGTTCTCGACCACGACCTGGAAACTGGGCACGAGCTGGACGCCGGTTGATGACCTCACCTTCCGCGCTACCTTCGCTCGCGCAGTTCGCGCTCCGAACATTGCCGAACTGTTCGCTCCGGTAACCACCAACCTGACCAACCTCGGCGACGATCCGTGCGCCTCGGTTGACGATAACGGCCAAGTGGTCAACTCCGGCCCGACTGGCGTTGTCCGCGACGTCTGTATCGCTCAGGGCGCTCCGGCAGGTGCAATCGGCGCCATTCCGTTCCCGGCAGCTGGCCAAGCCAACTACACGGGCGGTGGCAACATCGACCTGACCCCGGAGAAATCGGACAGCTGGACGCTTGGTGCGATCATCCAGCCGGCTGCTGTTCCGGGCCTGACGGTCACCATCGACTACTACAACATCAAGGTTAAGGAAGCGATCGCTCAGCCGACTCCGAACGACGCTCTTGACGCTTGCTTCGACAATCCGTCGACTTCCAACCCGGCTTGCCTTGCCATCGTTCGTTCGCCGATCGACGGTAGCCTCTCGGGTGACGAAGCAGTTGTAAAAGGTCTGCCGCTGACCTACTCGAACTCGGGTAACCTCGCTACCGACGGTATCGACGTGACCGTTTCGTACGGCCACACCTTCGGTGCGGTTGACTGGAACTCGACCTTCGCTGGTAACTGGACCAACAGCTCGACCTTCGAGGCCGTGACTGGTGTTTCGGGTCAGCGCGAGTGCGTGGGCCTCTACAGCGCGAACTGCGCCTCGATCCAGCCGAAGTTCAGCTGGAACTGGCGTAACACCTTCTCGGTGGACAAGTTCGACGTTTCGGTCATGTGGCGCCATATCGATGGCAACGCCTACGAGTTCGAAGGCGACCTGTTTGAAGGCGAGCTGCCGAACAACCTCGGCTACGCTAACTTCAACAAGATCGGTTCGTACGACTACTTCGACCTCTCGGTCCGCTACAACGTTCTCGAGAACGTTTCGATCACCGGCACCGTGTCGAACCTGTTCGACAAAGAGCCGCCGATCGTTGGTAACGACACCGGTTCGACCTCGTACAACAGCGGTAACACCTACCCGTCGACCTACGACGCTCTGGGCCGCCGCTACGGCATCTCGGCTAAAGTTACCTTCTAATTCAGGTAACCAGTCTGGAATATGGAAGGCGGGCCTGCGGGCCCGCCTTTCTTTTTGGGTAAATTCGGCTTTGATGCGCCAATGCACAGCCAAGCATCAGCGCACACCACAAGGTGCGCGCCGCGCAATCAAGCTTCAGATGGTTTGGATCAGATAAGTGCCGACGGCAGTGTCAGCGGCACGCCAGCATTCTTTGCCACCGCTGCTGCCCAGACGGTGACTTTCTCGATCTCGTCCGCATGCAGCGCCTCACCACTTTCGCGTTCGCTTGCGCGTTCATCGGCGCCGAACGCTGTATCCGACTTGGAATGCCGGTTGAAAACAGGCCCTTCCACAATCTCTTTCACAGCTTCTGCCCCGAGCGGCACCTGGAAAAGAGCCGCAAGCGCCGTCATCGCCTTGTCGGGCGATGCCACAAGCGTTTCGCTATCAAGCGTGCGGACACGCGCGCCAAATTGCCGGCTCATGCCCACAAACAAGGCCTGCTGGGCAAGCCAGCCGACAGCCGCTGCCTGCAGATCGGTGAGGCCCAGATAGTCTTCACCCTGGAACCCCAGCTGGATAAGCCCGTCACGAAGCTGCTTGACCATCAGGTCCCGCACCCAGAGGCGGCCCCACATGCCTTTGCGGGCGATCGACGCCAGAAAGACCGGCAACGGTGCATGCAGGAGCAAGGCATGGGCCTCAGGCAGAAGTTTCAGCATCAGGGGCGCATAGCCGTTGATCAGGTTCGACGGCTTCACAACCAATGTCTCGCCGGGCTCGAACGGGCGGGCCAGAAGCCGCAGGGCATCCGTCATCACGGCCACGATCTGTTCAGGCCGTGCGCCCCGGTTTTTCCAGCCGGCGATATCGTTGAAGATAACGGGTTCTTTCAGCCCCATCGACAGACCCGGCAGGTCGAACGCGCGTGCCAGCAGTGTCGAGCAACAGAACGCCGAATGGAAAATGAAATGCATGGGAGCCGCGGCCCCCTGTGCTGCCACAGCTTCGCGGCGCGCGACAGGCTTCGGGCTCTTCGCACCTTTCAGATACTCGTCTGTCAGGAACACGGCGGCGCGGTGATCATCGCGCGAGGCCGGGATATAATGCACGGCATCGCGGTTCGGATCATAGCGGTGCGGCCACCAGTCCGGATTGCTGGCTATCGTGCTCGTCACATCGTGTCCCTTTGCTGCGGCTTTTCCCGACCCTTCTGTCTCTAACGTTCCTGCCGGCCAAGGGGAAGTCAAGTTCTGGCCAATGCGACACTTTTACGTCTTGAGTTTTGCCCATCGTTCGGCGAAGCCTAGTGGAAGCTGCCGCTAAACGAGGATTTGCCATGAGCCAACTTTCAGCCACCGCCGCCACCCATCTGCGGTCCGCGGCCGACGCACGGGCGAGCGGCAATCCGATCCTCGAGCTGCAGCATATCGAAGCGGCGCTGAAGGATGCCCCCGGCCACCCGGCTGTGCTCAACAGCCGTGGTATCCGTGCCCTTGCAGACCGGGAATTCAGGCTGGCCGCCGATTGCTTCCGGCAGGCTGCCGAGACGGATAGCGGCGCCCCCGCCCTGTGGCTCAACCTTGCCACCGCTGCCCGTGGCCTCAAAGACACCAAGCTGGAACTGGAAGCGCTCGACCACATTCTGAAGATCGATCAGGCGGACCTGATGGCGAACATCCGCCGCGCCGAGGTGCACGAGATTCTGGGCGAGACAAGCCAGACGTTGCGCTTCTGGTCACAGGCCATTGCCATTGGAGGGGCAATCCCCTCGCCCTCCCCTATGGTGCAGGAACTGTTGCAGCATGGCCGGCGATTTGTTGCCGCCCAGCAGTCCCGGCTTACCGACCGGCTGGACAACCGCTTCCGCGAGATGGCGACCGGACAGGGCATTGCCGCGTCACGTCGCATGCAGGCAGCGGTGGATGTCGCGCTCGGGCGCCGGCGGGTCTATCACAATGAATGTCACGGCCTGCACTTCCCCTTCCTGCCCGAGGACGAGTTTTTCGAGCGGCATCATTTCCCCTGGATGGCAGAAATCGAACGGCACACGCCAGCGATCCGCGCGGAACTGGAAAAGCTGCTGACCGAAGGCATGCCCGGCGCCCGCCCCTACGTGCGGATGGACCCCGGTACGCCCCGCAACAAATGGAGCGATCTCGACAATTCAGAGCGCTGGAACGCCTATTTCCTGTGGCATCATGGCACAAGGGTGGAAGAGGCCTGCGCGCGCTGCCCCGCGACGGCAGCCGCCCTTGATGCCGTTCCCCGATCTACCATCCCGGGCCGCGCACCAACGGCCTTCTTCTCGCTTCTCGCGCCGAAATCCAAAATCCCGCCGCATACCGGTGTCACCAACACGCGGGCGATCGTCCACCTGCCCCTGATCGTTCCGTCCGGCTGCGCTTTCCGCGTCGGCGGTGAAACACGGCCATGGATCGAGGGGGAAGCTTTCGCCTTTGACGACACAATCGAGCATGAGGCCTGGAACGACAGCGACGAGCTGCGCGCGGTGCTCATTTTCGATGTGTGGAACCCGCACCTGACGACAGACGAGCAGGCCCTGCTGAGCGCTTTCTTTGAGGAAGGCGCAGCCCTTGGTATTAGCACTGTTGTAGAGGGTTAAAACGCGAGCTTCAGCCCGCCAGCGCCTCGCGCTGCAGGATGCCGTTCATGCGGGTGGCCGCTTCATCGATGGCTTGTCGCAGCGCAAATTCGCCCAGCGGCCGGACAAGGCAATGCACTGTCGCGTCACCGATCTGCACGCAGGTGTCACCGGCCCCATCGCGCGGCTCCACGATCAGTACGAAACCGACCCGCTGGTTCAGCGCGCGGGCACGTTCGATCAGCTCCAGCCCGGTCATGTCGCCGAGCTGCTCGGCAACCACAAGGACATCGACCTTGTCGGCGCCGAGGATGGCCATCGCTTCGCTGCCTGCTTCCACCATCTTGAGCTGATAGCGATTGGCAATGCGCTGGATCGGCCGACCGAAATCGGCCACTTCCATCGCCGCCAGCACGTTGGGCTGGCCGGCCCGTAGTGCCAGCATCGCGGCCTCACCCAAAATGGCGGGGGCGGTATGATCCACTTCCACGCCGTCAATGGCTACCTTCGTGCCCATCGTATCAAGGAAGGCCCAGCATTTGCCGCTGAGCCGATCGAGCCGTACCTTGCGACCGAGCGACAGATAATTCTGGGCAATGATCCGCTCCAGGAGATCCGATCCGACGGAAAGATGATCGCGCGGGTCGGCTTCCACAAAGGTTGCGCCCTGCCCCAGCAACAGCGTCTCGCCCGTCGCGTCATCGCGGACCGGCAGGAGGCACCATTCGGCATCCTTGTGGCGGTGGCCGTATAGATAGCGGCTCTGGCGCACCACGCCGATCTTCTGCTCGAAACAGGGCAGCAGAATCTGTATCTGCAGTTTCTTGATTGCTTCGGGGAAGATCAGGGCTATCGATTTGCCTGTCAGATCAACGCCTGCGACCTCGCTGATACTTTTGCCGCACCGGTCATAAATGATGTCATCGCCAACCCGTCTGAAAACGGCTTCAGCACCTTTGAATTTTGGAAATAAATCCTGAAAAGCGGATAAAGGCGGCAGGTCTTCGTCTGCCTTTGCAGACTGCCAATAGGATAGCAATTCATTGGATGCCGGATGCTTCATCTATGGTTCGCCTGATCGTTTACTTAGGGTGCCTGTTCAACCTGTCCGTGTCAAGTTTTGTGCCTCGCTATGTCAATACCCACAATTTATTGTGATTCGTGACAGGATGATGACAAAGGGCCGGGTGAAATTACACCCGGCCCTTTTATGAGTTATAGCTGCGCGCTCAGGCGGCAGCGCTGGCTGCGGCCTCCTCGGGTGTCAGCGCAAGGGCACCATCGCCCGCATCCACCTTCACCCGGTCGCCCGGCTTGACCTCGCCCTTCAGGAGCGCTTCGGCGAGCGGGTCCTGCAGATATTTCTGCACAGTGCGTTTCAATGGGCGGGCGCCGTACACAGGGTCATAGCCTGTCGCTGCCAGCCAGTCACGCGCATCGACCGAAAGGTCGAGCGTGATCTTGCGCTCGTCCAGAAGCTTCTGCAGGCGCGCCACCTGGATATCGACGATGCCGCCCATATTGTCGCGGCCAAGTCGGTGGAACAGCACGATCTCATCGAGACGGTTCAGGAATTCGGGGCGGAAGGCACCGCGCACCACTTCCATCACACCGTCCCGTACGCTTTCCACTTCCTCGCCTTCGCCGAGCCCCGCAATCAGGTGCGAGCCGAGGTTGGAGGTGAGGATGATCAGTGTGTTGGTGAAATCGACCGTCCGACCCTGACCATCGGTCAGGCGGCCGTCATCCAGCACCTGCAACAGCACGTTGAAGACATCGGGGTGAGCCTTTTCGACCTCGTCAAACAGCACGACCTGATAAGGCCGGCGCCGCACGGCTTCGGTCAGCACGCCGCCTTCTTCGTAGCCGACATAGCCCGGAGGAGCACCGATGAGGCGCGATACGGCATGCTTCTCCATGAATTCGGACATATCGATACGGACCATCGCTGTGTCGTCATCAAAGAGGAAACCCGCCAGTGCCTTCGTCAGTTCGGTTTTGCCAACGCCCGTCGGCCCCAGGAACAGGAAGCTGCCAAGCGGCCGGTTCGGGTCCTGCAGGCCGGCCCGCGCGCGGCGGACCGAGCGGGAAACAGCGGCCACAGCCTCGGCCTGGCCGATCACCCGGCGGCCGATCTCGTCTTCCATGCGCAGGAGCTTGTCGCGCTCGCCTTCCAGCATCTTGTCAACCGGTACACCGGTCCAGCGGGAAACGACACCGGCGATATCCTGCGCCGTCACCTCTTCGCGCAGCATGGCGCTTTCGTTGACGGTTGCGGCTTCCTGCAGGCGTGCTTCAAGGCCGGGGATCACCCCGTGCTGCAACTCGCCCGCACGGCCGAAATCACCCCGGCGCTGGGCTTGCTCGAGCTCCAGCCGGGCAGCTTCCAGCTTTTCCTTGATCTGGGTTTCGCCGTGGATCTTGTCACGCTCGGCCTGCCAGCGCACCGTCAGTTCGGCCGATTTCTGTTCAAGGTCCGCCAGTTCCTTTTCCAGCTGCTCCAGCCGGGTTTTGGACCCTTCGTCCTTTTCCTTTTTCAGCGCTTCGCGTTCGATCTTCAGCTGGATGATGCGGCGGTCGAGCTCGTCGATTTCCTCGGGCTTCGATTCCGTTTCCATGCGCAGTCGGCTCGCAGCCTCGTCCATCAGGTCAATGGCTTTATCCGGCAGGAAGCGGTCGGTGATATAGCGGTTGGAAAGCTGGGCCGCCGAGACAAGCGCGCCATCGGTGATGCGCACGCCGTGGTGCAGCTCGTACTTTTCCTTCAGGCCGCGCAGGATCGAGATCGTGTCCTCAACGGTCGGCTCGCCCACAAACACAGGCTGGAAACGCCGCTCGAGCGCTGCGTCCTTTTCCACATATTTGCGGTATTCATTGAGTGTCGTGGCACCGATGCAATGCAGCTCACCGCGTGCTAGTGCAGGCTTCAGAAGGTTCGAGGCGTCCATGGCCCCGTCCGTCTTGCCGGCCCCCACCAGCGTGTGCATCTCGTCGATGAACAGCACAACATCGCCTTCGCCGGCAGCCACTTCCTGCAGCACGCCCTTGAGGCGTTCCTCGAACTCGCCGCGATATTTGGCACCGGCAATGAGCGCACCCATGTCGAGCGCCATGATCTTCTTGTTCCGAAGGCTATCCGGGACGTCCCCATTGGCGATGCGGAGGGCGAGGCCTTCGGCAATCGCGGTTTTACCCACGCCCGGTTCGCCAATCAGCACCGGGTTATTCTTGGTGCGGCGGGACAGGACCTGGATGGTGCGGCGGATTTCTTCGTCGCGGCCGATCACGGGGTCCAGTTTGCCCGAGCGTGCCCGCTCCGTCAGGTCCTGCGCGAAGCGCTTCAGCGCGTCGTAGCGGTCCTCGGCGGAGGCGGTGTCGGCCGTGCGGCCCTTGCGGATATTGTTGATAGCCGTATTCAGCGCCTGCGGGGTAACCCCGGCAGCGGCCAGAATACGGGCACTTTCGGCCTTCGATGTCATCAGGAGGGCAAGGAGCATGCGTTCGGCAGTGACGAACTTGTCGCCCGCCTTCTCGGCCACTTCCTCGGCCTTGGCAAAGACCTGTGCGGTCGCAGGATCAAGATGCAGTTGCCCTGCCCCGGTGCCTTCCACGCGCGGCAGTTTCGCCAGCGTCTCTTCCGTATCCTTCAGCGCCTGTTCCGGCTTGCCGCCAGCGGCCCGGATGAGGCCGGCAGCCAGGCCTTCCTTGTCATCAAGCAGCACCTTCAGGATATGCTCGGGCGTGAAACGCTGATGGTTTTCACGCAGCGCCAGCGATTGGGCGCTCTGGATAAAGCCGCGGGTGCGGTCGGTATATTGTTCGATATTCATGTGTCATCAACCCCATGTCCGTGCGCGTCCTTCATCAGAAGCAACGTCACTTGTTGAAATTGCTGGCCGCCCTCTTCGAGGCACAGCCGGGCTTGTCCATGATGTGGGGTAGAATAGCACAGACGACAAGACCCGGGAGCGAGTGAAATTGTCGCAGCCTACATCAGCCTGAATGCAAAAGGCCGCCCCGCGGTTACGGAACGGCCTTTTGCTGATGCTTCTGGTGCTGGCCTCAGGCGGCCTCGCCACCTTCGCTCGGCGTATCGCCTGATGTGCGCGGACGGCGCGGCGCACGCGGACGGCGCGGCTTAACTTCGCGCAGCGCCCCGCCTTCGAACTCGAGCTCGGGGTGCACTTCCACGGGCTGATCGCTGTCCGAAGGGTCGGCGGCGCGGCGGCGGCCACGCGGTGCGGCAGGTGCCAGCGGCAGTTCGCCTTCGTTACCAGCGCCTTCATCGTTGCCGCGATTGCCAGCAGTGTCATCGTCGCTGCCGTTGTCGCCGTTTGCGTCATCCTGCTGGCGCCCGCCACGACCGCGACCACGGCCACGACCACGGCGTCCGCGGTCCCGGCGATCGTCGTTGTCGGACTGCTGCTGACCCTGGCCTTCGCCCTCGCCTTCGCTGTCGCCGTCGTCATCGTCGTCGGACGAGACGTCGTCGCCATCCTGGTCGGCATCATCGTCATAGAAACGATCCGGCCCGCGCAGTTCGTTCAGGACGCGCTGATAGTGATCGGCAAACTGGAAATAATATTCAGCCTGCACGCGGTCGCCGGCCTGCATGGCCTCACGTGCGAGGTTCTTGTATTTCTCAAGATGCTGCTTGGGATTACCCCGCACCCGCACGTCGACGCGATTGCCGGGGCTATTGCCGCCATTCTTCGCCCCACCCTTGTTACGAGACGAGGAGCGCGCGCGGGATTTCCGCGAATTTTGTGGTTGTTTCATGCGAAATCACTGTTAACGATTTTCAGAAATAACGTCTTCGCGGCGCCTTTAAGCGCCCTTGGTTCCGATATCGTCAAATCCAATTGTCGGAAGTGTCCTGAGACTTGCGGCCCTCTTTCATCCCGCATGTCTGGCGAAGACAGGGCCACCCTAGCGCCTCAGGCCCGGCATTCCAAGGCCAATTTACCGATTTCTCGCTTTTTTTGCCGCCACCACGCGGTCAATCCCGGCGAGATCCTGCCGGATGCGGATATCAGTCAGCCCGGCGGCAGCAAAAAGCCCTGCCACATCACGCGCCTGCCCCTCGCCGACCTCAACGGCCAGCAGCCCGTCATCTGCGAGCCGCGCCGGCGCCCCGCTTGCGATGATGCGATAGGCCGCAAGGCCATCCGGGCCACTTGTCAGCGCGGTATAGGGCTCAAAGTCCCGCACGTCCTTCATCAGGCCCACGACGTCGGCCTCGCCGATATAGGGCGGGTTCGAAAGGATGGCGTCAAAGCCACCTTCGGGTACAGCCACAGAAGCGAACCAGTCAGACTTCACGAGCGTCGCGCGCCCGGCGAGCCTGAGGTGCGCGGCATTGTGCCCGGCCACTGCAAGTGCGGCGTCGCTAATATCAGCGCCGGTGCCAAGGGTGCGGGGCCGTTCATGCAGCAGGCTCAGGAGAATGCAGCCGCTGCCGGTGCCAAGGTCAAGAACGGTACGCGCCGCATCCGGCGGCAGGTGTGCCAGCGCCGTTTCCACCAGCGTTTCGGTATCGGGCCGCGGGATCAGCGTGGCGGGCGTGACCGTGAAATCGAGACCCCAGAATTCCTGGGTGCCTACGATATAGGCCACAGGCTCCCCCGTTTGCCGCCGTGCGATGAAAGCCTCGAACCGGGCTGCACTTGCGGCATCCGGCGCTTCGCGAGCGTCCATCACAAGGCGCGATTTGGTCCAGCCCGTAGCGGCAAGGAACAGACGTTCGGCATCGATCCCGGCGCAGTCGCCTGCCACACCGGCAAGGGCGGCAGCAGCATCGCGCACCAGTTCGAACGCCGGCTTACTCAAAGGGCTGCCTCCATGGCGGACAGGCGCGCAGCCTGATCTTCGCCGATCAGGGCATCGATCACTTCGCCAAGCGCATCGCCTGATAGCACGAGCTCGAGCTTGTGGAGCGTGAGACCGATCCGGTGATCGGTCACCCGGCCTTGCGGGAAATTGTAGGTGCGGATGCGTTCGGACCGATCACCCGATCCGACCTGGGCGGCACGGGCATCCGAGCGCTCCTTGGCGGCCTTTTCGCGTTCCAGATCATAAAGCCGGGCGCGCAGGATCTTCATCGCCTTGTCGCGGTTCTTGTGCTGCGACTTTTCCGACTGCGTCACCACAATGCCGGTCGGCAAGTGGGTGATGCGCACGGCGGAATCGGTCGTGTTGACGTGCTGGCCACCGGCACCCGACGAACGCATAGTATCGATCCGGATATCCTGCTCGCGGATTTCGATATCCACATCCTCGGCTTCCGGCAGCACAGCCACGGTCGCGGCGGAGGTATGGATACGCCCGCCCGATTCCGTCACCGGTACACGCTGCACGCGGTGCACACCGGATTCAAACTTGAACTTGGCGAACACGCCCTTGCCCGAAACACTGGCAATCACTTCCTTGAAGCCGCCAACCTCGGCTTGCGATGCTGAGATCATCTCGACCTTCCAGCCCTGCAGGGACGCGTAGCGTTCGTACATGCGGTAAAGGTCGCCCGCGAACAGGGCAGCTTCATCGCCGCCAGTGCCTGCACGGATTTCAAGGATGGCGGAACGCTCGTCGGCAGAATCCTTGGGCAGAAGCTCGATCGACAGATCATGCTCCATATCCGGCAAGCGGTCCTTCAGGGCAACAAGCTCTTCTTCCGCGAGCTCGCGCATCTCGGCGTCACCGGATTTCAGCATGTCCTTCAGGTCGACAAGCTCCAGCCGCGCGGCCTTCACCGCCCTGGCTGCGTCCACGACGGGGCCAAGGTCGGCATACTCTTTCGAAAGCTTCACGAACTCGGCGGATGAATGCGCCGACGGGTCACCCAACTGGTGGGCGAGATAATCATAGCGGACCAGAAGCTGCTCGATCCGCTCGTCGCTGATCGTCGCCATACCTCAGGCCTCCAGTGATGCCGCAAGCTCGGCGAGTGCGATCTCGCGCTGGTCGCCGCTGTCGAGGTCTTTCACAACCGCCACGCCCTTCTCAAGCTCGCTATCGCCAAGGATCACCGCATAACGGGCATTGGCCTTGGCAGCACGGGTGAGGCGCTTGCCGAGGTTGCCGGAACGGTCCTGCGTGACCAGATGGCCGGCATCGCGCAGGGCTTCGGCCACAACAAAAGCCTTCACCGTGGCGGCGTCCCCCATCGGCAGCACGATAGTGCTGCGCGGGGTGCCGGGGTCTTGCGCCAGCAGCATCGACAGGCGCTCGATCCCGCCGGCCCAGCCGATCCCTGCCGTTGCAGGGCCGCCAAGCTGGGCGATAAGGCCGTCATAGCGACCACCCGCCAGCACCGTGCCCTGCGCACCGAGCTGCGAGGTCACGAACTCGAACGCCGTGTGGGTATAATAATCAAGGCCACGCACAAGGCGCTCGTCATGCACATAGGGCACGCCAACGGCTTCGAGGCCGGCTTTCACTCGGTTGAAGAAATCGAGCGAGGCTTCGTTCAGGAACTGCGACATATTGGGGGCATCCGCTACCAGCACGCGGTCGCCCTCGTCCTTGCTGTCCAGAATGCGCAAGGGGTTCGTCGTCAGGCGGCGCTGGCTGTCTTCGGAAAGCTTGTCCTTGTGCGCGCTGAAATAGGTGACGAGAGCGTCGCGGTATGCCGCGCGGCTTTCAACGTCACCGAGCGTATTCAGGTGCAGCACCACGTCTTTCGAAATGCCAAGCGTTTTGAGGATGCGCCAGGCGAGGGCCAGCATGTCAACGTCAGCTTCGGGATCAGCAGGCCCCAGAAGCTCGGCATTGATCTGGTGGAACTGGCGGTAGCGGCCCTTCTGCGGGCGCTCGTACCGGAACACGGGGCCATGGCTCATCAGGCGGCACGGCAGGTTCTGCTGCATGCCGTTCGAGATGAAAGCGCGGCAGACGCCCGCCGTGAATTCGGGGCGCAGGGTCACTTCCTCGCCGCCACGGTCGGTGAAGGTGTACATCTCCTTGGAGACGATATCGGAGGCATCCCCCAAGGGGCGTTTGAACACTTCGGTGAATTCGAAAATCGGAGTGGCGAGGTCTTCAAAGCCATAGGCAAGGCCGACCTTGCGGAAGGTGTCGATCACCTTCTGCATGCGCCGCATGTCTTCGCCAAAAAGGTCGCGCGTGCCCCGCGCCGGTTGCAGTTTGGACACTGGTCTGATCCTTGAAAGAATAGCTATTCGGCAGCTTTGGCTGCCGCGTCGATTTCGGCCGCCTTGGCCTCGACAAGCTCGACAATATGGTCAACGAGCCGGTCATCGGTGATCTTGTGGTCGGTGACGCCCGACAGATAAACCATATGGTTGCCCTGCCCGCCGCCGGTGAGGCCGATATCGGTCTCCCGCGCTTCGCCGGGGCCGTTCACCACACAGCCGATGATCGACAGACTGAGGGGCGTATGGATATGCGCAAGGCGTTCTTCCAGCAGTTCCACCGTCTTGATTACCGGGAAAGCCTGCCGCGCACAGGACGGGCAGGAAACGATGCGCACACCGCGGTGGCGCAGGCCCAGCGACTTCAGGATTTCGAAGCCGGCTTTGACTTCCTCGACCGGTTCCGCCGACAGCGAAACGCGGATCGTGTCACCGATCCCGGCCCAGAGGAGCGAACCGATGCCGATGGCGGACTTGACCGTACCACCGCGCAGGCCGCCGGCTTCGGTGATGCCGAGGTGCAGCGGATAATCGCAAGCGTCGGCGAGGCCGTAATAGGAGGCAACCGCGAGGAATACGTCCGAGGCCTTCACGCTGATCTTGAATTCGCGGAAGTCGTTGTCCTCAAGGATACGGGCATGCTCGAGCGCACTTTCGACCAGCGCTTCGGGGCACGGCTCGCCGTATTTCTCAAGGAGGTGACGTTCGAGCGAGCCGCCGTTCACGCCGATCCGCATCGAGCAGCCGTTTGCCTTGGCGGCGCGAACGACCTCCTTCACGCGCTCGGCAGAGCCGATGTTGCCGGGGTTGATGCGCAAGCACGCGGCACCGGCGTCAGCCGCTTCTAGGGCGCGCTTATAATGGAAATGGATATCGGCGATGATCGGCACACCCGCCTCGCGGCAGATTTCCGGCATCGCGGCGGTGCTGGCCTCATCGGGGCAGGAAACGCGCACGAGATCGGCGCCGGCTTCCACCGCCTTGTGGATCTGTTCGATCGTCGCCTTGGCGTCGGAGGTCAGCGTGTTCGTCATCGTCTGCACGGCAATCGGCGCGTCGCCACCGACCGGCACGTTGCCGACCATGATCTGGCGCGATTTGCGGCGGCTGATGTCTCTCCACGGACGGATGCTCATGTCCGGCTTCCTCGTACTGCGCTGAAAGGACGGGACGGCCACAGCAAAGGGCTCGTCACCTCGCGCCTATACATGATGAAGCACGGGCCGCAACGCAAGAAGAATCACGGAAATCTTGGCGGAAAACTCAGCCCTGCGTCGCCGGAACACGGCTGGCATCAAGGCGGAGACCGGCGATAATCTCGCCGCGCTCGCCAAGGGGGCCAAGGGCCTGGTTCTGGAAGCTGATGCTGACCCCGCCGGCATTGCTGGTGGTCAGGAAAATGGCGCCACCCGATACCGCCGGACGGAAGGTCTCGCCTTCCTTCAGCACACCGGACCAGACTTCCGAGCCATCGACACCTTCAAGGCGGACCCAGCTGTCTTCCGTGGCACTGATCATCAGCGCATTGGGCGACAGGGTCGAGGCCGGGCCTTCCGATGCCACAGCGGCCGGGAAGATCGATGTGGGCGGCGTGCGGCGCGCAAAGAAGGGCCGTGCATCGGCATATTGCTCAAGCGGTGCCGGGGTTTCCATCACCGGTGCCGACTGGCCTTCGGTGGCAGGCGCCGTCTCGGCGCCGGTTGCCGGGGCGCTATCCGCGGCGGCAGTTTCAGGCGAGGTTTCGGCGAGGCGCGATTTCACCTCGTCAAGCTCGGCGCGCTCGATCGCTTCGCGGTCATGCGGCAGCACTTCAGCCGTCTGGTAGGTTGCAAGCCCGCTCGAAACCGTGAACCAGGCGCCAAGCGCGAGGGCAAGGCCGGCGGTGGAGCTGAACCAGCGCGGCAGGGCGCGCTTCGGCGCTGCCATCTGCGGCGGGATCACGATGGGTTGCGCAACGCTCAGGCCATGCTCGGTGCGGAAGTCGGCGGCCATAGCGGCGCCATCCAGACCGAGGGCCTTCGCATAACTGCGTACAAAGCCAGCGGCAAACGTCGGCTCCGGCAAGGCGGAGATGTCATCGCGTTCGATGGCTTCCAGAAAATTGCGGCGCAGGCACAGCTCACAGGCCATCTCGTCAAGCGAGCGGCTCCGGGCTTCGCGTGCCATTTTCAATTTTGTGCCGACGGTCATCTTTTCGTCGTTCATTTCAACAGCCTCCTGCCGCCTGCTTCGCGGCAGATTGCCCCAGTCGCCAGTTTGCACCCTTAGCGGCTGAGGTAAAAGGGCCCTGAGGACCCGCCCCCATTTTTCTTTTTCCGCGCTGTCGGTCGCCCGGCGTTTGTCGCCAGGTCGGAATTTGTCTGTCAGATGAACATGGGCAAGTGAAAAAGCATTTAAGAACTGCTGTCAAATAGAATCAAATTCGTGAAGCCAATTTCTCCGGAAACTGGCCTATTCGACGGAAAATGCAGGATAAAATCAGATTTTGATGCCGTGGTCGCGGGCGAAATGGACAAGAGAGTCGCGAATCGAGTGGTCGGTTGAATCGAGCCGTGCATCAAGGAAAACCCTCAGTTCATCGAGATTGAGGGTGCGAATCATCCGTTTTACCGGCCCGATGGAGGTCGGCGAGGTTGAAATACGCCGCAGCCCGAGGCCCACAAGCGCCATCGCCTCAAGCGGGCGACCACCCATCTCGCCGCAGAGCGTCACGGGCACGTTCGCGGCGTTGCACGAAGCGACAACCCCGCGCAGGAAGGTCAGCACCGAAGGCGCGAGCAGATCATAGCGCCCCGCCAGCCGCGGGCTCGACCGGTCGCACGCGAAGAAGAACTGCATCAGGTCGTTGGTGCCAATGGACAGGAAGTCGACTTCTTTCAGAAGCGCGTCCAGCTGCCAGGCAAGCGAGGGCACCTCTAGCATGCAGCCGACATAGACCCGCCCCGGCGGCTCCTTGCCCAGGCCTTCAAGGCGCTCGATCTCCTTCTGCAGGATTTTCCGGCAGGCGCGGAACTCGGCAACCTCGGCGATCATCGGGAACATCACATGGAGCGTACGTCCGGCTGCCGCGTAAAGAAGGGCACGCAGCTGGTAACGCAGAAGCGCCGGCCGGTCGAGCGCCACGCGGATGGCGCGCCAGCCCATGGCCGGGTTTTCTTCCTCGTCACGCGGCAGGAAGGGAACCTGCTTGTCACCGCCGATATCGAGCGTGCGGAACACAACGGGGCGTTCGCGCGCGGCATCAAGGGCTGCGGAATAGATGCGGGTCTGCTCTTCCACCTTCGGCAAGGTGGAGGCGACCATGAACTGGAACTCGGTGCGGAACAGGCCGATGCCTTCGGCTCCCGTCGCATCAAGGCTCGCGAGATCAGCCGTCAGGCCGGCGTTCATCAGCAGCGTGACATCGGTGCCGTCCAGCGTTTTGGCCGAAAGGGCACGTTCGGCCTCGTATTCGGCAAGGAGCCGGGCCCGGTCGCGGATGGCCTGCCGGTAAGTCTCGACCACATCCTCGCCCGGCCGCACGAACACATGCTGGCTTTCGGTATCGACAACGACCAACTCGCCGGGCTCGACATGCTCCAGAAGCCCCGACACACGCCCCAGCACCGGCACGCCCATGGCACGCGCCACGATGGTCATGTGACTGGTGGCCGAGCCTTCTTCAAGCACGATGCCCTTGAGAAGGCGGCGGTCGTAATCCATCAGCTCGGCCGGGCCGACCGCGCGGGCGATCAGGATACTGTCTTCCTTCAGCTTGCGGTCGTCTTCCTCGCTCGCCCCCTGGATGATGCGGATCAGCCGCCCGGCAAGGTCGTCAAAGTCCGACGCCCGCTCGCGCAGGTAAGGGTCGCGGATTTTCATCATCCGCGCGCGGGTATCCAGCTGCACACGGTTCACCGCCGCATCCGCCGTGAGGCCGGAATTGACCGCATCGCGCATCTTGTCCTGCCAGCCCTGGTCGTAGGCGAACATGCGATAGGTCTCGAGAACCTCGCGGTGCTCGCCGCCGTGGGCAAGGTCGGGATGCTCGATCATTTCCTCAAGCTGCAGCCGCATCTGGGCGATGGCGTCTTCAAGGCGCACCCGTTCGGCATCGATATCGTCGGCCACCGTGCGGGTGATTTTCACCTGCGGCACATGGAAGACAGCCTTGCCAAGCGCCACGCCCTCGACAAGCTTCATACCGTCGAGCGTGACCGGGGCGCCGGTCGCCAGCGCGTCCTCGCTCAGTTCCTCGGGGTCGACAAGTTCGGTGCTGCCCACCAGTTCGGCGATCACCATGGCGATCGTCTGCAGTGCCTCTACTTCCTCGCTCTGGTAACGGCGAGGCGTGACGTTCTGCACAACCAGTACGCCCGCCACCCGGCCGGTGCGCATGATCGGCACGCCGAGGAAGCTGTGATACAGGTCCTCGCCCGTTTCAGGACGGTAGGAGAAGCGCGGGTGCTGCGGGGCTTCGGAGATATTGAGGGGCAGTGCACGTTCGGCCACGAGGCCCACAAGGCCCTCGCCGAACTGCATCCGGGTGCGGTGCACGGCTTCCGCCTTCAGACCTTCGGTGGCGAACAGCTCCAGCACCCCGCCCGCCCGGACAAGATAGATCGAGCACACCTCCGCAACCATATTCTGGGCGATAAGGCGCACCACCTGGCCGAGACGATCCTCCGCCGCCCCGCCACCGGCCATAAGCCCGTGGAGGCGCCGCAAGAGCAGGCGCGGCTGGCTGACTACGTCCGGCAAGTCTCAGTCCCCCGGTTTGACTTCGGTCTGCCGCCGGCAGGGCGCCGACAGCGGCTGGTAACTTATGCGGCGGGCTGCGGCGCTGCGTCACGCGCGCCAAGGCAGTTTGCCGCCTGATCGACGATCTCGGCAATGATTTCGGCGGTCGGCGCTTCGCGGGTCACCATGCCCACGCTTTGGCCAGCCATTACCGAACCCATCTCGATATCGCCGTCGATCACGGCACGCCGGAGTGCCCCACCCCAGAAATGCTCGATCCGGAGCTGGGCGTCTTCCATGCTGACTTCCCCCGCCTGATAGGCGTTAACCACCTCGCGCTGCGTCTGCAGGAAAGCCTCGGTGGAGGCATTCTTCAGGGCGCGCACCGGGATGACCGGGAAGCGGTTGTCGATCTGGACGCTTGCCACCGCGTCGCGGGCGGCGGCACGGATGAAAGCTTTCTTGAAATTCGGGTGCGCGATGCATTCGTTCGCCACCACAAAACGGGTGCCGAGCTGCGCGCCCGATGCCCCCATCTCGAGATAGGCGGCAATCGCCTCGCCGCGGCCAAGGCCGCCTGCCACAAACACCGGCACGTCCCGGATGATGGGCAGGATTTCCTGCGCCAGCACATTGAGCGACACGGGGCCGATATGACCGCCTGCTTCACTGCCCTCGATCACAATGGCGTCAGCGCCCGAGCGAACGAGCTTTTTGGCAAGCACCGCGGCGGGCGCGAAGCACATCAGCTTGGCGCCGTAATCCTTCACGGCAGCAATCGCGGCACCGGTCGGGATACCACCCGCCAGCACCACATGGCTGACGCCCGCCTCGCGGACGACGGCGATATGATCCATATGCTGCGGATGCAGGGTTATGAGGTTGACACCGAACGGCTTGTCGGTCAGCGCGCGGGTCGCGGCAATCTCGGCTGCCAGCTGGTCGGGGGTCATCCCGCCGCAGGCGATAACGCCGAAGCCGCCCGCGTTCGAGATCGCAGCCACCAGATGACGTTCCGACACCCAGGACATGGCCCCGCCGAGAATGGCATAGCGGGTTCCCAGAAAATCTGTCCCGCGTTTCCACAAGGCATCCAGCCGTTGCATCCCGGTTTCGGTCATATGCCCTTCCTCACACTCGATTGCCTGACTGCCGGTTATTTCCGGCAGCACCGGTCAGACATCAAGCCGACGCAGCCGGTGCATCAAGTCCATATGCCGTATGAAGCGCCCTGACTGCAAGCTCGGTATATTCGGAATCGATGATTACGCTCACCTTGATCTCGGAAGTCGAGATCACCTGGATGTTGATTCCCTTCTCGGCAAGCGTATCGAACATCTTGCGCGCAACGCCTGCGTGGCTGCGCATGCCAACGCCCACAACGGACACTTTCGTGACTTCGCCGTTATACTGGATGTCCTGATACTGGAGCTGGTCCTTGTGCTCTTTCAGGATTTTCACGGCGCGCAGCAGATCGTCCTCGGGGATGGTGAAGGTCACGTCCGTGGCCTCGCCGTTGTCCGATGCCGACTGCACGATCATGTCGACGTTGATATTCGCGTCGGCCAGCGGGCCGAAAAGATGGCTCACCTGACCCGGACGGTCCTTGAGGCCGACCACGGTGACTTTCGCTTCGCCGCGCGAATAGGCGATGCCGCTGATTACTTCCTGTTCCACAATCTCATCCTCGCCAACAATCAAGGTGCCGGGCTTGTCCTCGAAGGACGACAGCACCTGGGTCCGAACCCCGTGTTTCATTGCCAGTGCCACGGACCGCGTTTGCAATACCTTGGCACCGACAGATGCCATTTCAAGCATCTCTTCATAGGAGATTTTATCAAGTTTGCGGGCGCGCGGCACGATACGCGGGTCGGTCGTATAAACGCCGTCCACATCCGTATAGATATCGCAGCGCTCGGCCTTGATCGCCGCCGCTACCGCCACAGCCGATGTATCGCTGCCGCCACGGCCAAGCGTGGTGATGCGGCCATCGTCGCCAATACCCTGGAAGCCGGCGATCACCGCCACGCGGCCTTCCTTCAGGCAGGCTTCAAGGCGTTCGGTCGGGATATCCTCGATCCGCGCCGAACCATGCACCGAATTCGTTTTGATCGGCACCTGCCAGCCAAGGAACGACCGGGCAGGCACGCCCAGTTCCTGCAGGCAGATTGCCAGAAGGCCGCTGGTGATCTGCTCGCCAGCCGCTACGACCGCGTCATACTCGCGCGCGTCATGCAGCGGTGCGGCGTCACGGCAGTAGGCGACAAGCTGGTTGGTGACGCCCGACATGGCCGACACGACGACGACCACTTCGTGGCCTTCCTTCACCGCGCGCGCCACCCGGTTCGCCACGTTGCGAATCCGGTCCACATCGCCAACCGATGTGCCGCCAAACTTCTTCACTATCCTTGCCATATCGACCGTTCCAGACGTTTACCATGAGCACCCTTCAAGGCTTCGCCGGGGCGGGAGACGTGAACATCGCCAAGTCCCTTGACCCGACCCCTCAAACGGTGCGTAAAAGAGGAGCTTGCTCGGGCATCTGTTTAATGGCTGGCCGGGGGGTGCGCAAGGGATCATCAGGACCCCCTGCCGCTAATTTTTCTGCGCGGATGGGCCGAAATGAGTAAGAAAATGTCGACTGAGAACAATTCAGGGTCGAAACAAGCCACTACAGGCCGCATGGCCGAGGGCGTGACCGTGAACGAGGACGAGGTTGCCTTCTTCGCCCGCATTGCCGACCAGTGGTGGGATGAGAACGGCCCGTTCCGGCCGCTGCATCTCCTCAACCCCACGCGGCTTGCCTATATCCGCGCCGCCATCAATGCCCACACGGGCACCAGCGAGACGAGCCTGAAGCCGTTCGAGGGCATCAGGGTCCTCGATATCGGCTGCGGCGGCGGGCTCCTTTCGGAGCCGCTTTCCCGCCTTGGCGCCAGCGTCACCGGGGTTGATGCCTCCGAGCGCAATATCGAGGTCGCGAAAATTCATGCGGCCCGCATGGGCCTCACCGTCGATTACCGCAACACCACAGCCGAAGCACTCGCCGAAGCCGGCGAGCAGTTCGATGTGGTGGTGAATATGGAAGTAGTGGAGCATGTGGCGGACGTGCCCGCCTATCTCGCCGCTTGCCGCGCGCTTGTGAAGCCCGGCGGCCTGATGCTGATGAGCACGCTCAACCGCACCGCCCGCAGCTTCATTTTCGCCATCGTAGGCGCTGAATATGTGCTGCGCTGGCTACCCATCGGCGCGCATGACTGGAACAAGTTCCTCACCCCGCGCGAACTGGCCGATGCCCTGAAGACAGCTGGCTTTACGCCTGAAGCCCCGACCGGCTTCGTCTTCAATCCGCTGACCGGCAACTGGAAGCTTTCGGACCGCGACGTGGCGGTGAATTACGCGGTGGCGGCAGTGGCCGCCTGAAGGCTGCCTCAGGCGTCGGTGCGGCGACCGGTCGGCAGGGGTAGGACCTCGATACCTTCCTCGATCAGGGCCTGGGCCTCATCTGCGCTGGTGGCGCCGTAAATGCCGCGATCCTCGGCTTCGCCGTAATGGATCTTGCGGGCTTCCTCGGCGAAGTTCTCGCCGACATCTTCACAGTTCGCTTCCACATGCTGTTTGAAAGCCGCCATCATTTCGGCGAAGGCGGCGGGCGCGTGCGCCACGGGCTGCTGCTTTTCCGAAGGTGCGGCGGGGGCCGGAGCTTCCGCCTTGCGGTTGCCCTTCACGCCCACGTTCGGCGCCATGATCGCTTTTTCAATCTGCGTGCTATCGCACACCGGGCAGGATACGAAACCTGCCGCGAGCTGGGTTTCATAATCACCGGACGAGCGGAACCATGCCTCGAAACGGTGGGCCTGTTCGCATCTGAGATCGAAAACGATCATGGGGTCTCTGTCCTGGTGACGCTGAAGGTGCGCGTATGGTCAAGCGATGGCACCTTCTGCCGTGCCGCATCGACCTTGGCAAGATCGATATCGAAAAGTGTGACACCGGGCGCAGTGCCGGCATCCACCACCACCTCGCCCCACGGGGCAATCACAAGGCTGTGGCCATAGGTCGCCCGGCCGGTTTCATGATCCCCTGTCTGGGCGGCGGCAATCACGAAGGCGCCGTTCTCGATCGCCCGGGCACGCAGGAGCGCATGCCAGTGCGCTTCCCCGGTCGGTCGGGTGAAGGCAGCCGGCACCAGCAGGATACGCGCACCAGCACCCGCGAGCGCGCGGTATAGATAAGGGAAACGCAGGTCATAACAGACGCTCATGCCGACGAGGCCGAAGGGGGTGTCCGCCACCACGGCTTCCCGGCCCGCTTCATAAAGTGCGGATTCGCGGTAAACCTGCCCCTCGCCGAGATCGACATCGAAAAGATGGATCTTGTCGTAGCGCGCCTTGATCGCGCCGTCCGGGCCAATGAGGAAGGACCGGTTGGCCAGGCGGTCGTCCGCCACCTTCACCATGATCGAACCGAGACTGAGCCAGACGCCTGCCTCCAGTGCCAGCGCCTGCAAGGCGGCGAGCGCCTCGTCTTCGGCTTCGTACCGGGCTTTTTCGAGCACATCGGCGCGGCGGGTTTCCATCATCAGGCTGGTTTCGGGCGTGAAGACAAACTCTGCCCCCTCGGCGACGGCGGCGCGGATATGCGCTTCCAGCACCTCGAGGTTCGAGGCAACCGTACGGCCGGATGTCAGCTGGACAAGGGCGCCACGCATGAGGGGTCAGCCTGCAGCGGCAAGCATGGGGTCGAGCGCGCCGCGATCGTCCAGTGCATGCAGGTCATCACTGCCGCCGACGTGCTGGCCGTTGATGAAAATCTGCGGCACCGTGTTGCGGCCATTCGCCTTTTCGCGCATTTCGCGGCGCGCGGCGGGGTTCATGTCCACACTGATTTCGCGGAACGCTGCGCCCTTGCGCTTCAACAGGGATTTGGCCCGGAAGCAATAGGGGCAGAGGTCGGAACTATAGATTACGATATCGGCCATTGCCGTCACTCCTTTACGAATAGCCCCATATTTAGGGGAAAAGGGCCAGAAATCAAAGGTCCGTGCTCGACAACGTGATGTTGTCCGTCATGCGACCCACCCGCGTCGGGTCGACCCGGGCGAAGGTGAGAACGCCAACCGACGCCGCCCCCGCCCGCTTCAAGGCGCCCGCACAGGCCGAAACGGTCGCCCCCGTTGTCAGTACGTCGTCAACCAGAAGGACATGGCGGCCTTTCAGGGCGGCAGCGCCACCCTCCACCACCCGGAACGCCCCCTTCACATTGCGGAACCGCGCCTTGCGGCCAAGCCCGCCCTGGCTTTCTGTCGCCCGCACGCGGTGCAAGAGCTGCGGCATCACAGGCAGGCCGGTCAGTTGCCCCAGCGCCTTGGCCAGCACATGGGACTGATTGTAACGCCTACGGAATAATCGTTTGCCATGCAGCGGCACAGGGATGATCACTTCAATCGCATGCCCGCAATCCTGTGTGTCGAGCGCGGTCTTCATCAGCCGCGCCATCGCCATGGCCCCATCAAGCCCGTCACCGTGCTTCAGCGCCAGCACCATATGGCGGGCGAGGCCGTCGTAGGCGCAGGCTGCCCGTACCCAATCGAACCGGGGCCTTGCCGCCAGGCAGGCAGCGCAAAGGCTGCCGGGCAAGTGCACACCGGGCAGCGCGGTATCGAACGGATGGCCGCAGCAGGCACAGACCGGCCCGTCTATTCGCCCGACCCGACCCCAGCAAGTGGCGCACAGGCCGCCGTGCGCGCCGATCACGTCGCCGCACGCGGGGCAACGCGGCGGCATCAGGAGGTCGGCAAGGCGCCGAAGCGCTGCCCTTGATTGTGCGATCATGCGACTCATGGATGCAGGATAACGCCGCGCCGCAACTTGTGAAGCCGCGAAGGACTTGAGCCCGCCGCCGCCGCGCGCTAGGAAGGCCGCAACTGAACAGCAACGCCGGAGCCCCGCCTTGGCCGCCACCGCAGACAGACCCGACTGGCAGGTATTTGACCGCGCCGCCCTCGTGCGCCAGCGCCAGCGTGCCGCCGCGCGGTTTGGCGCGCATGATTTCCTGCACCGGGAAGTGGGCGAACGGCTCCTTGACCGGCTGGCCGATATCAACCGCAGCTTCGAGGCGGGTATTGACCTTGGCGGCAACCTCGCCCGGCTCGGCCTCCTGCCCGCCGCCGGCGAGTGGCAAGTTTGCACCGAAGGTGTTCCGCTCGGTGGCGCCCGGATGATCGAAGCCGAAACCCTGCCCGCCGAGCCCGGCTCGGCTGACCTTGTGGTATCGAACCTTTATCTTCATTCGGTGAATGACCTGCCCGGTATGCTGGCGCAGGCACGCGCCGCGCTACGGCCCGACGGCCTGTTCCTTGCGGCCCTTTTCGGCGGCCATACGCTGACCGAGCTTCGCCATGCCTTTCTGGAAGCCGAGGCCGAGGTCACGGGCGGCGCCAGCCCGCGTGTATCGCCCTTCGCCGATGTGCGCGATGCCGGCGGCCTGTTGCAGCGCGCCGGTTTTGCCCTGCCGGTCGCGGACGCCGACGTGATCACTGTTGAATATGAAAGCCCGCTCCGGCTGATGGCGGACCTGCGCGGCATGGGCGAAGCCAATGCGCTTGCCGATCGCAGCCGCAAGACGCTGCGCCGCGATGTGCTGGCCCGGATGCTCGATATCTATATGGGTCGCCACGCCACGGCCTCGGGCCGCGTGCAGGCCACGTTCGAGATCGTCTGGCTGACCGGATGGCACCCGCATGAAAGCCAGCAAAAGCCGCTTCGACGAGGCAGCGGCAGCATGCCGCTTGGCGAGGCGTTGAAGGCAGCGATGGACAAGCCCAAGGGCTGACGTTCAGATAAAGTCCCGCAGCATCGCGACAAGCGGCAGGTCCGCCGGCGGCATCGGATAATCGCCCATATCAAGCGGACGCACCCATTTCACGCGCTGGCCTTCCTGCGGCACGATAAGCCCGTCCCATTTGCGGCAGAGATAAAGCGGCATCAGGAGGTGGAATTTCTCGTAGGAATGCGAGGCGAAGGCGAAGGGCGCCAGGCACGAGGCCGAAACATCGATCCCCAGTTCTTCCTTGGCTTCGCGGATCAGGGCCGCTTCGGGGATTTCGCCCTCTTCGACCTTGCCACCGGGGAATTCCCACATGCCCGCCATCGATTTACCGGCAGGCCGCTCGGCAATCAGCACCCGGCCTTCGATATCAACAAGCGCAATGGCTGCGACAAGGACGGTCGGCAGGGCCGCATCAAGGCGGACAAAGCTGTCAGGGCATTCTTCCATGGGCCGAGGCTTAGAGGCAGTTTGAGGCAAATTCAAGCATTAAGCACTTGTTAAGCCCTGACGCCCAGTGTCGGTCTATTGTGAAGGCAGGCGCCTTGACCCATAATGGCAGACGGGTCAGGGCTCAAGAGAGGTGAAACATGATGAACGCTTTGGCAGGAAAGCGGTTCTTCCGGCAGCTGCGTGACGATTACACGGGCGCCACCGCAATCGAATACGGGCTTATCGCGGCGCTGATCGCCGTGGCCGTGCTGTTGTCCACCGGTTCGCTTGGCGAAACCATGGTTCTGATGTTCGATAACCTTCTGGGCGCCGCCGAAACCGGGAAAGAAGCAGCCTCCAGCGAATAAGTCCGGGCGTGGCCGCTCAGGCCATCGCCCCGTGACCAAAATCCTTGGATGCCGGCTTCGTGGCTGTGCGGTCGTCATCCTCAAGGATGCGGGCGGCAACAATGCGCCGGGCATGGTCCACTTCGGCCTGCATGAATTTCAGTTCGGCAAGTTTTTCCGGTCCATCGGCAGAAAAACGCTGCATCGCATCGGCAAGTGCAGCCTCAAGATCGTTCAGAAACTTAAGCTGCAATTCAAGATTCACGGTTGGCATCACTCAATCTCCACATCGACATCACCTGTCGTGGGCACCCCTGCCCGTGGAGATATATTCAAATGCCATGCCAACCGTGATGCGACGCCGGGGCGCCGTCGGCGTCAGCTCCTGTAGTCGCCGTTGATGCGGATATATTCATAGGTCAGGTCGCAGGTCCAGACGGTCGCCTTGCCCGTGCCGATGCCGCCCACATCCACCCGAAGGTCGATATATTGCCCCTTCATATGGGCGCTTGTTTCTTCTTCCGAGTAACGCGGATGCACCGCGCCCTTGTGGGCCACAAGCTGGCCACCGATCCAGATCATCAGCTTGTCACGGTCAGCCTTCTCGCCCGCCTTGCCGACAGCGGCGACAATCCGGCCCCAGTTGGCGTCCTCGCCCGCAATCGCGGTTTTCACGAGCGGGCTGTTAGCCACCGAAAGGCCGATTGTGCGGGCGGCAGCGTCGTCTTCCGCCCCTTCGATGGTGATCGTCACGAACTTGGTGGCGCCCTCGCCGTCTTTCACGATCTGCTGGGCAAGATCGACGGCGATTTCCTCGAACTTCGCACGGAAATCATCAAGGCGCGGGTCTGCAGGGTCGCTGATCGTATCGCCGTTCGCATGCACGCCGGTCGCGAAGGCCATCACGCAGTCGTTCGTCGAGGTATCGCCGTCCACCGTGATGCTGTTGAAGCTGCGGTCGGTGACCTCGGACAGGATCGATTGCAGGCAGGCGGGCGAAACGTTGGCATTTGTGAAAATGAAGCCGAGCATCGTTGCCATATCGGGCGCGATCATGCCCGAGCCCTTGGTGAAGCCGGAAATGACTACAGGCTTGCCCTCGATCTCCGCCACCCGGCTGGCGCCCTTGGCGAACGTGTCGGTCGTCATGATTGCCGATGCTGCCTCTTTCCAGAGCCCGGCTGAAAGGCCGTCCTTCATGCGCTCGATCGCCTTGCGGAAGGGCGCGGTGTTGAGCGGCACGCCGATCACACCGGTTGAGGCCACCATCACTTCATTCAGATCGCAGCCGATCACATCGCTGGCGTCCGTCGCGATATCGAGGGTAGCCTTGGCGCCCTTTTCGCCCGTGAAGGCATTCGCGTTGCCGGCATTGCACACCACCACGCGGGCCTTGCCGCCGGTCGCGCCAAGCGCTGCCTTGCACCAGTCAACGGGGGCCGCCGGCGCTTTCGACCGGGTGAAGACCCCGGCGGCGCTCGTCCCCTCGGCCAGTACCGCCATCATGATATCCGGGCGGTTCTTGTATCGGAGGCCAGCAGCAAAAGCCCCAAGCTCAACGCCCGGAACAGGCGTGATGTGCGGGAACTGTGCGGGTGCGAGCGGCGAAAGCTTGAGCGTGGCCATAAGACAATCCTGTATCTAAAGGGAACCCGGCAGCATGACAGGCCGGGCGCAGACAAGACCTGTATCATGGCGCGAACGTCGCTTTCCGGCAAGGGGCGAGCCGTTTGCCGCCGCCATTTCTTTTGGCCTTGGCCGGGGGCGCAGGTTGACACATGCGTGTGCGGCGCTTATCTCATGCAAAACCATATCAACTGCCGCTTTCCGCCGGTGTCAGCTTCTGTTCAGAGAGCCCACGGCGCACGCCGCAAGTCAGGGGCCGGGGACAATCACCATGCTGGGCAAACTAGCCAAACGCCTTTTCGGGTCGTCGAACGACCGATATCTGAAAAAACTTGAACCCAAGATCGCCGCAATCAATGCGATGGAAGCCGATTTCATCGCCCTTTCGGACGATGCCCTGAAGGGCAAGACCGCCGAGTTCCGCGCGCGCCTTGAAAAAGGTGAAAGCCTCGACAGCCTGCTGCCCGAAGCCTTTGCAACGGTGCGTGAAGCCGCGAAACGCACGCTTGGCCAGCGCCACTATGATGTGCAGCTGATCGGCGGCATGGTGCTGCATGATCGTTCCATCGCCGAAATGCGCACGGGTGAGGGCAAGACGCTTGTAGCGACCCTCGCCGCTTACCTCAATGCGCTGCCGGGCAAGGGCGTGCATGTGGTCACCGTGAACGATTATCTGGCCAGCCGCGATGCCGGCTGGATGAGCCGCGTTTACGGCTTCCTCGGCCTCACAACCGGGGTGATCGTGCCGGGCCTGACCGACGCCGAGCGCCGCGCCGCCTATGCCTGCGACATCACCTACGCCACCAACAACGAGCTCGGCTTCGATTACCTGCGCGACAATATGAAATTCCGCCGCGAGGAAATGGTACAGCGCGAGTTCGGCTATGCCATCGTCGACGAGGTGGACAGTATCCTTGTCGATGAAGCGCGCACGCCGCTCATTATTTCGGGCCCGACCGAAGACAAATCCGAGCTTTATGTGACGATCGACAAGGTGATCGCCGAGCTCGGCGAGGGTGATTTCGAAAGGGACGAAAAGTCCCGCAGCGTCAGCCTCACCGATGAAGGCACCGAACGGGTCGAGGCGCTGCTGCGCGAGCAGGGCATCCTGAAGTCCGAAGACCTGTACGACTATGAAAACACGGCGATCGTCCACCATGTGGACCAGGCCCTGAAGGCGCGCACGATGTTCGAGCGCGACAAGGACTATATCGTCAAGGGCGGCAAGGTCATCATCATCGATGAATTCACCGGCCGCATGATGGATGGCCGCCGCTACTCGGGCGGGCTTCACCAGGCGCTGGAAGCCAAGGAAAATGTGGCGATCCAGCCGGAAAACCAGACGCTCGCTTCCATCACCTTCCAGAATTATTTCCGCATGTACCCGAAGCTTTCGGGCATGACCGGCACGGCCGCGACCGAAGCGGAAGAATTTGGCCAGATCTACGGCCTTGGTGTGATCGAGATCCCGACGAACGTCCCCGTCGCCCGCAAGGACGAGCATGACGAGTTCTACCGGACCGCGGACGAGAAATATGCCGCCATTGTCGAGGATATCAAGGAAGCACAGGCCAAGGGCCAGCCGGTTCTTGTCGGCACCGTATCGATCGAGAAATCGGAGCATCTCTCCGAAATCTTCAAGAAGCACAAGATCACGCACAATGTGCTGAACGCCCGCTTCCACGAGCAGGAAGCCTATATCGTGGCGCAGGCCGGGCGCTTTGGGGCGATCACCATCGCCACCAACATGGCGGGTCGCGGTACTGACATCCAGCTTGGCGGTAACGCCGAGATGCGGATTGCCGAAGAAACCCAAGGCATCGAGGACGAGGCCGAAATCGCCAAGATCACCGAGCGTGTGAAGGCCGAGATCGCCGCAGAGAAGCAAAAGGTTCTGGAAGCTGGCGGCCTTTATGTAATGGGTACCGAACGCCACGAAAGCCGCCGCATCGATAACCAGCTGCGCGGCCGTTCGGGCCGTCAGGGCGACCCCGGCCGTTCGAAATTCTATCTTTCGCTCGCCGACGACCTGATGCGCATCTTCGGCCCCGAACGGATGGACAAGATGCTTGTCACCCTCGGCATCGAGGAAGGCGAGGCGATCATCCACCCGTGGATCAACAAGGCCATCGAAAAGGCGCAGACCAAGGTTGAAGCCCGGAACTATGACATCCGGAAAAACCTTGTCCGCTTCGACGATGTGATGAACGACCAGCGCCGCGTGATCTATGAACAGCGCCGCGACATCATGGACGCCGACGATGTGGCCGAACTCGTGAAGGGTATGCGCGCCGATGTGGTCCACCATCTGGTGGAAACCCATATCCCGCCGAAATCCTATCCCGAGCAGTGGAACCTCACCGGGCTGCAGGAAGACGTGTTCAAATATCTGGGTGTCGAGCTGCCGGTTGTCGCCTGGGGTGGCGAGAACGGTGTGGATGAAGTTGCGATCATCGAGCGCATCACCAACGAAGCCGACCGCTTCATGGCTGCCAAGGCCGCGAACTATGGGTCCGACCTGTGGCGCCATGTCGAGAAAAGCCTGCTGCTGCAGGTTGTCGATCAGGAATGGAAGGATCACCTTGCCAACCTCGATCACCTGCGGCAGGGCGTGGGCCTGCGCGCCTACGGCCAGCGCGATCCGCTGAACGAATACAAGACCGAAGCCTTCGGCCTGTTTGAAAGCATGCTTTTCCACACCCGCGAGAGCATCACGCAGCTTCTGGCCCGTGTCGAACTGGCCCCGCAGCCGTCGGTGGAGCCTACAGCCCCGGTCGCCCCGCCGCGCCCGGCTGCCATCGTGGAACAGCATCTGGACCCGGTGACAGGCGAGAATGAGATGGCCCGTGTCGATCCGAACGATTCGAGCACATGGGGCGATCTCAACCGCAATTCGCCCTGCCCCTGCGGCTCCGGCAAGAAATACAAGCATTGCCACGGCGCGCTCTGACCGGCGCCCGATACAAAAACACAGAAAGGCCTGCCATCCGGCGGGCCTTTTCTTTTAAGGAGGTGCATGCCGGCAACCGCATGCTAGGCTCGCCCCGATTGCTCATCCCGATTACTCGTCTCGATTGCCCCGCCCAAAAGGAACCGCCATGAAACATGCCCTCTATGCCCTGACCGCGCTGCTCGCCATCGCTGGCCCTGCCAGTGCCATCGAAGGCTTCAAGGCCGGCCCGGTGATCCCGGACTTCGGCCCGATTGCCGACAACCTGAAGCCCGACGTGGCAACCCCCAAGGATCAGGACTATCGCGTTTCCTTCGATATCGCGGACGGGGCAACGCCCGGCGAGAAAAGCCGGCAGATTGAAACGCTTGCCCGCTTCATCAATATGATGGTCGATGCCGGTGTCCCGAAGGAACGGCTGCATGTGGCCGCAGTGTTCCACGGTGGCGCCACGGTCGATGTAGCGAAGGATGATTACTACACAGCGAACAAGCAGGCAGCGAACGGCAATGCCGCGCTCATCGCGGCCCTCGTTGAAGCGGGTGCCGAGATTTATGTCTGCGGGCAAAGTGCCACGCGCTACGGCGTCACCAACACCGACCTGCTGCCGGGCGTGAAAATGGCCCTCTCGGCCATCACCGCGCATGCGATGCTGGCCAATCAGGGCTTCCGCACCAATCCCTTCTGATCCCGGATCAGGCCTTTGCCTCGCCTTCGGGCGGGGCCGTGCCTGAAAGATCGGTCTGGCAGTGGGCGTTAAGATCGGCATAGCCGAGTGTGCGAAGATCCGCTGCACTCGCCTGTGCCTCGGCCTCCGCGATGCCGACGGAAAGCGCCACACCGACCCCCAATTGCAGGCTGCCCTCGAACGCCTCGGGCACCGCCCGTGCCGCGCCGAGGTCCAGAAGATGCGACGCCGCCGTCAGGCTGTGGGCGCGCATATGGACCGGGAGGCCGGGGTTGCACATGCGGGCGTTCATCAGCGTCGCTTCCGCCGTTTCGGGATTATCGAGCGTGATGACAAGGGCCGCTGCCTTGCCTGCCCCCACCGACACCAGCACCTCCCGCCGGCGCGCGTCACCCAGAAAGACATTGGCGCCGTCCGCGCGCGCCGCCGAGACATTGGCCTGATTGCCATCGATGGCGATCCACGGCACGCTGTGCCGGTCCAGAAGCCGGGCAACCGTGCGCCCCACCCGGCCGAAGCCGGCGATCAGCACCGGCGGGGTGGCCGGGCATTCTTCTTCCGTCATCACCGGGGTCGGCAGTTCGCGGTCGAAGCGTTTCATCAGCCGGTCAGTGAGCGGCACCACGAAGGGCGTGATAACAAGCGTGATGACGATCACCGAGTTCAGCGTCGCCTGCATGTCGCCCGCCAGCACCGCCTGCGAAACCGCCACGGCAAAGAGCACGAAGCCGAACTCGCCAGCGCCGGAAAGGAGCGTGGCAGCGCGTGCCGCATCGGGCCAGTCGAGCCCGCCGGTGAAGCGCCCGACGATGGTCATGATGATCGCCTTGATCAGCATCAGGCCAACCGCAGCACCAAACACCAGCAGGGCATTATCGAGAAGATGCTGCAGGTCGAGCCCCATGCCGACCGTCATGAAGAAGAGGCCGAGAAGCAGGCCGCGGTAGGGCTGGATATCGCCTTCCACCTGGTGGCGGAACTCGCTTTCGGCCAGCATAATCCCGGCGAGGAAAGCGCCCATCGCCATCGAAAGCCCGGCGATTTCCATGAGCCACGCATAGCCGACAACGATCAGGATCGCGGTTGCCGAGAACATCTCGGCCGAGCGCCGGTTGGCAACCATTCGGAGGATGGGGCCGAGGAGATAACGCCCGGACAATAGCGTGACGCCAAGGATGGCGATCGTTTCGGCAAAGGCCAGAAGGAAGGATGTGAAGGTTCCGCTCGTCTTGCCCTCCAGCATCGGCAACAAGGCCAGAAGCGGCACAACGGCCAGATCCTGCAGCAGAAGGACGGCAAAGGCGGTGCGGCCGCGTTGGCTGTTCAGCTCGCCCCTCTCTGTCATGATCTGCAGGCCGAAGGCGGTGGACGACAGCGCGAGGCCCGAGCCCGCCACCACCGAGATCGGCACAGACAGGCCGAAGAAGGCATGAAGCCCCCACGCTAGCACAACGCTGGTGATCAGGAACTGCGCCCCGCCGACCCCGAAGACCATCCGCCGCATCACATACAGGCGTCGCGGCTTCATCTCGATCCCGATGATGAAGAGAAGGAAGATCACGCCGAACTCGGCAACCCCCGCCACCCGCGCGGGGTCCGGGATCACCTTCAGGACCGACGGCCCGATCAGGAACCCGGCAAGCAGGTAACCGATCACGGTGCCAAGCCCGAGACGCATCATCAGCGCCCCGCACGCCACCGCCGCCCCGAGGATCGCCACCAGTTCAAAAACGCCGGTCGAATGATGCTCCATACCTGTCCCTTACTCTGTCGAAATCTGGCCGAAACCGTTCATTTCCAATGTCGGCACATTGCTTTCACCACGATTAGCACCATCATAGGATTTTCGGTCAATCAATAGGTGTGAAAAATGAATAACGCCGGGCAAGCCTCTTGCGCCGGCGCTATCGGGATAGACGACTGGCCAGAGAGAATCTCCGGCCAGTATGCTTTCCTTAGTCTTTAACGATGGGCAGCCACACGGCGCTGGCTTCGGCCCCGCCTGTCGCCACGCTTTGCGTTGCCGCCTTATAGTCCCCGGCCTTCGCGTTGAAGATGTTCGGCACGAAGGTTTGCGGGTTGCGGTCGTAAAGCGGGAAGAGTGTCGATTGCACCTGCACCATGATGCGGTGGCCGGGCTGGAACACATGGTTCACGTTCGGCAGTTCGAACTTGTAGTTTTCCACCTTGCCCGGCGTCAGGGCAGCGGGCGCATCGAAGCCATGGACATAACGGCCCCTGAAAATCTCGATCCCCACGCCCATCTGGTAGCCCGCCATTTTCGGAACCGCCGAAAACTCCTCGGGCGATACGTCGATCAGTTTCACGACCCAGTCGCTGTCGGTGCCGGTGGTTGCCGCAAACAGGTCCACCAGCGGTGCCCCGGCGATATGGACCGGGGCATCAAGGGGCCCGGTCACATAGGTCAGCACATCGGGGCGACCATCCACAAAGCGCTGGTCGGCCACAAGCCATGGCTTCCACTGGTCCGCGTCGCCCATATCCACCGGGCGCGGGATGAAAGGCACGGGCTTGGCGGGATCGGAGACATAGTCATCCTTCGCCTCTGCCTTCGGCTTTTCAAAGCCGAGCCCACCGCCCGCCTGCAGGTAGATGGGCGTGGGTTTGCCGCGCGGCCACCCGTCGCTCACTTCCCAGCGGTCGGCGCCGGTGGCGTAGGTCAGCACCGGCGGGGTTTTCACCTTCGGCGCGCCGTCCTTCAGGTAACGGTCAAGGAAGGGCTTCATATAGTCCCGGCGGAACTCGAGCCCCGTATCGCCCTTGAAATCAAGTGCAGCAAGCGACCGGGCTTCATAATTCACACCGCTGTGGCGCCACGGCCCGATGACCAGCGAGACCATGTCGTTCTTCTTGTCCTGCGGCTCCAGCGCCTTATAGACGGCGGGGGCGCCGTAGCTGTCTTCCTGATCCCACTGGCCGACGACCAGCATCGTCGGCACCGTAAGCTTGCGCTCGCCCAGGATCTTGTCCACGGCCTGAAGCTTCCAGAAATCGTCATAGGCCGGATGGTTCATCATCTTCTGCGTCTGGCCGAAGGCATCAAGGCCGAAGCGCCGGGCGAAATCACCCGCCGAACCGGACGAGAGGAAAAGCTCATATTCATCCCCCGTGCCCTGCGGCACCGGGCCATTGCCCTTGCGCGCCATCTGGCCTGTGAAATAACCGAAGGAATTGAGGCGGAAGGCCCCGTTATGGAACCAGTCGTCCCCGATCCAGCCATCCACCATCGGGCTTTGCGGCACGGCGGCCTTCAGGGCCGGGTGCGGGTTCACCAGCGCCATCAGCGTGGTGAAGCCAAGGTAGGACGAGCCCGTGATGCCGACTTTGCCGTTTGTCTCGGCCACATTCTTCACGAGCCAGTCGATGGTGTCGTAAGCGTCGGTCGAATGGTCGATGCCTGAATTGTTCAGCGGGCCGGTGAGCGGCCGGTTCATCACATAGTCGCCTTCGGACTTATAAAGCCCGCGCACATCCTGATAGACACGGATATAGCCGTCGTTCACGAACTCGGCGTCCATCACTGTCAGGATTTCCTCGATCTTCTGGCTGGGGTTCCGCCAGGTTGCTTTCGAGGCATTGTAGGGCGTGCGGCTGAGGAGGATCGGCGCATCCTTGGTGCCCTTGCGCATCACGACAACGGTGAAAAGCTTCACGCCGTCACGCATCGGGATCATGATTTCACGGCGGATGTAATCGGCTTCGGCGCGAACGGGATCGTAAACTTCGACCGTATCCGGCCGCATCGCTTCCTGCATCAGCGCTGTCGCATCATCTGTGTGCGCGCTGCCGGTCGCGGCCAAAATCGCCATCAGGGCCAAAGGCCCAACCATTTTCTTATGCATGAAATGCCCCCTGCTGTCTGGCTGCCGCCAGACTGTCACGGCTCCCCGCCGGGGGTCAACCGGCGAGGATGAATGTCATATGAACATGCCCCTCAGCTTACGCTCAAGCTTGACGCGTTAGGGTTGGCCTATCGATTAGCGAGAGGAGCGATCCAGATGAGAAACGCCCGTGAGAAAGTGTCCATCGTCCGCCGTTTCGGCATTTCAGCGGCGCTCGTAGCTGGCCTCGTAACGGCCGCTACCTACAGCGCCCGTGCCCATGATGCCGCCCACGATGCCCGCAGCCACGACAAGGGACAGCGCCACAGCGCCTATCCCTTCTATGTGGCGGTGAAGCTGGATACGCGCCACGGTCGGCACGATGCCCCGGCGCTGGATCAGACCCGCGTGATGGACGCCATCGCCCGCTCGCTGCCCTCGGGTGTGCGGCTGGTGGACCCCCGTGACCGCCGCGTGCGGCCCGATATGGTCCTGGCCGTCAACGAGCGTACGTTCGACCTGGATTTCAACGTGCTGAACAGCAAGCGTGCGAGCGCACCCTACCGGACCGGCACCTTCCTTGCCGGCTGCGGCCCGCTTTACGGCGCCAGCTTCGTCCGGGTGACCGAACAGGCAACCGCCCGCTACAGCTATGATGTCCGGGTCAACAACCGCTTTGCGCCCGATCATGTTGCCACAGTGCACGGCCTGCAAAGCGACAGCTTCAACTATGGCACCGGCCTCACCGGTCATGGCGCCTGCGGGACCGTTGCCCACGCCCCGATGCCTGCAAGCTGGGTGGGTGACCTGTTCGACCGCGATGACCTGAGCACCCGCCACGGCATGGCAGACGGCATCCGCCGCACCGCTGCCGAGGATATGGGCCGCAAGATCGCAGGCCTTATCCGCAACGAACAGGACCGGGTGCAAAAGGCAGAAAACGACTGGCGCGGCCATGACCGCCAGTATGCGGATGCCCGCGGCAGGCGCTGACCGGCGAAAGAATGAGTTATCGGACGGCCGTCACTATGGCCCCTGTTTTGAGTAGAGGGTCGTCCGACTGCCGCCAGGGCACTTTCCAAAGTGTCCGCGGCGAAAGCCCCTCCCCGGCGCCACACGCCCGCCCTCGCTGGGGCCGGCGCCGGGGAGCGCGGCTAAACCTTCCGGCCCGATTGGCTCTCGGGCCGGCTTTTTGTTGCAATGGCCCAAAAAGGAAACGCCGGGAAATACCCGGCGTTTTTGTTTATCTTCGATGGCCTGCCTCTCAGCTGAAGGCTTCGTCCCAGCTTCCGCGGGTTGCCGCCTTCGAATATTCGGTGGCACGGTTTTCGAAGAAGTTGGTGTGTTCCACCGCGTTCAGCATGTTATCGAGCCACGGCAGCGGGTTATCCTCGATCTGGTACATGGCGTCGAAGCCAAGCTGGCCAAGGCGGCGGTCAGCGATATAGCGGATATATTGCTTCACTTCCTCGGGCTTCAGGCCCTCGATCTCGCCCATGCCGAACGACAGGTCGATGAAGGCATCTTCGTGCTCCACAATCGTGCGGCAGGCATCAACGATCTGGGCTTTCAGGTCGTCGGTCCAGATTTCCTTGTGTTCGGAGATCAGCGTCTTGAAAAGCTTGATGATGCTGTCGCAGTGCAGGCTTTCGTCGCGCACCGACCAGGAAACAATCTGGCCCATGCCCTTCATCTTGTTGAAGCGCGGGAAGTTAAGGAGCATTGCGAAGGACGCAAAAAGCTGCAGCCCCTCGGTGAAGGCCCCGAACACGGCAAGCGTCAGCGCGGTCGACGATAGGTCGTCCGAGTTGAACTGCTGCATGTAATCGTATTTATCCTTCATTTCCTTATACTTAAGGAAAGCGGAATATTCGGTTTCCGGCATGCCGATCGTATCGAGAAGGTGGCTGTAGGCCGCGATATGGATGGTTTCCATATTCGAGAAGGCCGAAAGCATCATCTGCACCTCGGTCGGTTTGAAGACCTTGGTATAATGCTTCATGTAGCAGTTATTCACCTCGATATCCGACTGGGTGAAGAAGCGGAAAATCTGGGTCAGCAGGTTCTTCTCGGACGGGGTCAGCTTGTTCGCCCAGTCGCGCACATCCTCGGCCAGCGGCACTTCTTCCGGCAGCCAGTGGATCTGCTGCTGCTTCAGCCAGGCTTCATAAGCCCAGGGATAGCGGAAGGGTTTGTAGACGTGGCGTTCTTCAAGAAGCGACATGGGCAAAGCCTCGAAACGAAAGGGTCGGGGTCAGGCGGGACGGCTGCATTTGCCGCCCCGTTCGCGAAAAGGAGCTACCTGCCGCCTTATTGGCAGGCCAGGCATTCCTCGTAATTGGTGGTCGTCTGCACCGGCATCTCGGCAAGGGCGAGCTGCACGGCTTCGGGCGATTTCTTCTTCAGCGTATCGTTCGAGACAACCTCGGCACGCTGGATCGATTTCGACCGGCAGTAATAAAGGCTCTTCAGGCCCTTCTTCCATGCCTGGAAGTGGATCTGGTGCAGGTCGCGCTTGTGCACGTCGGCCGGCAGGAAGATATTCACCGACTGGGCCTGGCTGATGTAGGGCGCGCGGTCGGCGGCAAGTTCCACCACCCAGCGCTGGTCCAGCTCGAACGCGGTCTTGAACACAGCCTTTTCCTCGTCCGAGAGGAAATCGAAATGCTGCACCGAGCCCTCGTTCACGGTGATCGAGGTCCAGACGGCTTCAGTGTTCATGCCTTTTTCTTCCAGAAGGCGGGTCAGTGCGCGGTTGCGCACGTTGAAGCTGCCCGAAAGCGTCTTCTGGTTATAGCTGTTGGCCGCGATCGGCTCGATGCCGGGGCTCGACCCGCCACAGATTGTGGAGATCGAAGCCGTCGGCGCGATGGCCGTCTTGTTCGAGAAACGCTCCATGATGCCATAGTCGGCGGCATCCGGGCACGGCCCGCGCTCCAGCGCCAGCTCGTGCGAGGCACGGTCCACCTCGGTCTGGATATGCTTGAAGATGCGGTTGTTCCAGGCTTTGGCGAGCGCGCTTTCGAACGGGACCATATTGTCCTGCAGGAAGCTGTGGAAACCCATCACGCCAAGGCCGACCGAACGCTCGCGCATCGCGGCATAGCGGGCCTTCACCATGCTGTCGGGCGCACGGTTGATAAAGTCCTGCAGCACGTTATCAAGGAAGCGCATCACATCGGGGATGAACTGCTTGTCGTCTTTCCATTCCTTGTAGGTTTCAAGGTTCAGGCTCGACAGGCAGCATACCGCCGTGCGCTCGTTGCCAAGGTGATCAACACCCGTCGGCAGCGTGATCTCGGCACACAGGTTCGAGGTCTTTACCGTGAGGCCGGCGAGCTTGTGATGTTCGGGAATCTGGCGGTTCACGGTGTCGGAATAGATGATATAGGGCTCGCCGGTTTCCACACGCGCGGTGAGGAGGCGAATCCACAGGGCGCGGGCCGAAACGGTCCGCACGGCATGGCCGTCCTTGGGGCTCGTCAGCGCGAACTGCTCGTCGGCTTCCACCGCGCGCATGAATTCGTCGGTCACGAGCACGCCGTGGTGCAGGTTCGGCGTCTTGCGGTTCGGGTCACCACCGGTGGGGCGACGCAGCTCGATGAATTCCTCGATCTCCGGATGGTGGATCGGCAGGTAAACGGCGGCCGAACCACGGCGCAGGCTGCCCTGGCTGATGGCGAGGGTCAGGCTGTCCATCACCCGCACGAAGGGAATGATGCCGCTGGTCTTGCCCACACCGCCGACGGTTTCGCCGATCGAGCGCAGATTGCCCCAGTAGGAACCGATGCCGCCGCCACGGGCCGCGAGCCATACGTTCTCGGTCCACAGGCCGACGATGGAATCAAGCTTGTCCTGTGCTTCATTGAGGAAGCAGGAAATCGGCAGGCCACGGCTGGTGCCGCCGTTCGACAGAACGGGCGTTGCCGGCATGAACCACAGCTTCGAGATATAATCATAGAGCCGCTGCGAGTGTTCCTTGCTGTCGCCGTAATAGCTGGCCACACGGGCAAACAGATCCTGGAAACTTTCACCGGGCATCAGATACCGGTCCGACAAGGTCGCCTTGCCAAACTCGGTGAGGAGATCGTCGCGGCTGCGGTCAATCTGGACCGCGCCACCGTGCTCGTAATGCGTGACCTCAAACATGGTGCCCATAACTCCCTTTACCACCTGATTCGGAATCGTTCTCTTCATTCCGCCTCAGGCGCCAGAAACCCAGCATGCCTGAAAATGGAACAAATGTCGAACATCCCGACATTTCTCTATATTTTGCTTGAAGTTGGGGGACAGCCGCCCTCAGTGCCCCGCTAGCAACGCACCCCCGAACTCGAAAATCGAGAATAAGGACAAACCGGGTGGCTCGTCAACATAAAGGGCAAAATGTTGGAACCGCTACAATATATAGTGGCCGATAGCGGCAAAAAAGGCGCCGGATTTTGGCCCGACGCCTTCATTCTTGCCGATTCGCGGTCCCTTCGCAGGGTCGCGTCCGAAGAGGCTTAATTGATGCCCTTGGCACCCATCGCGAGGAATTTTTCACGGCGCACCCGGCGCAGCCGTTCGCCGTCCATCCCAGCCATGGATTTGAGGCTTTCCTCGATGGCATCGCCAAGCATGTTCATGGCGCGCTCGCGGTCGCGGTGAGCGCCGCCCAATGGCTCCGCGACGATCTTGTCGATCACGCCAAGGGTCAGGAGATCCTGCGCGGTGATCTTGAGCGCGGTTGCCGCGTCCTTCGCCTTTTCGTTGGTACGCCACAGGATCGAGGCGCAGCCTTCGGGCGAGATCACCGAATAGATGGCATGTTCGAACATCAGGACGGTATTGGCCGCTGCAATGGCAACAGCACCACCCGAGCCGCCCTCGCCCACAATCGTGGTCACAAGCGGCACACCGAGCGACAGGCATTTGTCGGTCGAGCGCGCGATGGCCTCGGCCTGGCCGCGTTCCTCAGCGCCCACACCGGGGTACGCCCCCGAGGTATCGACAAGCGTGATGACCGGCAGGCCGAAGCGGTCGGCCATATCCATCAGGCGGATAGCCTTCCGGTAGCCTTCAGGCCGCGCCATGCCGAAATTGTGTCGGATGCGGCTTTCGGTGTCCGAGCCCTTTTCGTGGCCGATGATCACACAGGCTTCACCGCGGAAACGGGCAAGGCCGCCGATCACGGCTTCGTCTTCCCCGAAGGTGCGGTCACCGGCCAGCGGCGTGAAATCTTCGGTAAGGTGCGCCACGATATCCTTGAAGTGGGGGCGCTCCGGATGACGCGCCACCTGCATCTTCTGCCAGGGCGTCAGGTTTGCGTAGGTATCTTTCAGGAGGCGACCAAGCTTGCCTTCAAGCTGGCCGACCTCGGAGCCAATATCGAAATCGCGGCCGTGGCTGAAGCTCCGAAGTTCGCGGATCTTGCCCTCGAGTTCGGCAATCGGCTTTTCGAATTCGAGAAAAGTCATCATCTGGCGTTCGCCCTTTTCAGTTGGGACTGTTTTATTATCACGCGTCACGGGGCACGCCTCTCCACGTCTGTTGCTCCGGACTTCGGGCGCAAAATCCCCGAAGCCTCCCGGCCTGTCAACACAAGAACCAGCCGGTCCAGTAATCAGTATGGCACGCTCAGAGGCGCGTTGAAGATGTTTTTTCCGCCATCAGGGCATCCCGGTCAAGGGGCACCTCGCGTTCCACTTCGCGCGCGAACATATCCATCTGGTCGGTATGATGGGGTGAATCCGGCCGGCCAGCCGCCGCGCCAAAGCTGTGCGACGAGTGCGCCGTGAAGCCACCCTTGCCGTCCCAGTCGGCGAAAAGGATATAGCTGTCACCCGCCACATCGCGCATGCGACCGTCAGCGTCCCGTTCGCCGTAAACCGCACGCAGGATATCGGGCCCGCCGGCAATCGGCAGATCGATCCCGCCACGGCGCAGGCGGCTTACCTCGCCCCACTCGGGGTCCATCCGCCCGAACCGGGTGACAAGATAGTTCAGCGCCACCGGCAGCCGTCCCCACACTTCCGGCATCGGCTCGTCTGCTTCCCATGCCTTGATCATGGGATAGAGAAGCGCGACGCCAAGGGCGGCAGAGCGGTCATCAAGGGCGGTGCCTCCCCGCCAGCGGCGCAAGAGGTCCACCCCTTCGCGTTCCTCGACCCCAAGCCATACGGGTGGCTCCAGGAGCGCTGTCCGCAGCGCCACGAGCGGCGGGTAGGAGGGATCGAAAATCTTGTCATATTTGATCTCGCGGAAGGCTTCGGGGCTGACGGGGGCGGCAAGCGTCAGCAACCGGTTCAGCCGCAGCGCCCGGTTCGTCAGGTTGCCCTGCACGCCAAGGCGGGCCGGGAAATCGTCCGGCACCGGGGCACCCGCACCCGTTGTGGCGAGATACGGGCTGTTGTTGGCGTTGAAGACGATACCGCTTTCCGGGTTCACCGTTTTGGGCGTGGCGCTGAAAGGCTCGTAGCCTTCGACGAAGATCGAGCTCCGGTCCCCCGGCAGCAGCTTCTGCCAGTCCAGGCCCGGCACATTCGGGCGCTTCGGGAACTGGGCATTATAATAATGGGCGACATCGCCTGTGGCCGTCGCCATAACATAATTGAGGCTCGGCAGGCTGCCACGCGCCAGTGCGGTTTCGAAGTCCGCCTTGTCCTTCGCCTTGTTCAGCCCGTACATGGCATCCAGCATGCCAAGCTCGCGGTAGCCCGCAAACCGCACCGCATAATAGGCGCCGTTCACCTCGACCGCCGGGCCGAACAGGGTTTCATAGACCGTGCGCTCGACCGTCCAGTAGAAAGGCCCCCAAAGCTTCACGCGAATGGGCACGGTGCGCGCCGTCATCGGCGCCCATTTGTTATCAAGCGTATAGGCAAGCGCCCCGCCCGGATGCCGCCGGATCTTGAACACGTCAACAAGGTCGGGCTTGTTCACCGTATTGGCCCAGCCGAGCGCCGGCCCGGCACCGTGCAGGATGAGGGGCGCGCCGGGGAAAGTGCCGCCGACCATGTCCCAGCCTTCTTCCGATTTCACCCGCGCCTCATACCAGGCAACGGGGCCGGTGAGCGGCTGGTGGCTATTGACCAGAAGCCGGGTGTGGCCATCTGTCGTCGCCTTCGGGGCGAGCGCCACGCCCTGACTGCCAACGGGCAGGCTTTCCTCTTCTTCCTTGGGCCGCACGGTTCCCGGCATGCCGGGATAGGTGCCCGCAAACAGCGCCGAGATTTCCTTGTCGAAGCCATAGAAAAGCGGGGTTTTGAAGGTGAAGCCCGCCACCACATCCTCGCCCTTCACCGGCAGCAGCAGGTTTGATGCCTCGCCCGGATGCGTAGCGACATAATGGTTGATGCCATCGGCATAGGCTTCTGCAAGCGCCCGCGCCTCGGCGCTCACCTTCGTCGCATAGCCCTCCTCGACCGTGCGCTTCACATCCATGAAGCCGACAAGGAAATCGGCAGGCGCCGCCGAGGCACCTTTTTCAGCCGCCAGCATGCCACGGGTGGCGAGCACCACATCCTGAATGGTCGGGAAGTCATCCTCGGCATGCGCGAAGGCAAGGCCGAAGGCCACGTCCACATCCCGCGCGCCATAGATATGCGGCACGCCGTAATCGTCGCGGATGATTTCCACGTCGTAATTATCGGCAAGGCCCAGATAACGGTCCGCCGGCACCGGCTTCGGCCCGGTGGCAACGATCCAGAAAAGGCCCCACACGACAAGTGCAGGGACAAGCAAAGCCACGGGATAGCGGGTTTTCGTGGTCATCATCGGGGCTCCGTCGCTCATGCTTTGTCACTGAGGGGATGGCGGTCGAACACAAGCGCCTTCAGGCGGGCGTCCAGCACATGGGTATAGATCTGGGTCGTTGAGATATCGGCGTGCCCCAGCATCTGCTGGACAGCGCGGAGATCCGCCCCGTGCGCCAGCAGGTGGGTCGCAAAGGCATGACGCAGCTTGTGCGGGCTGACGAGATCCAAAGGAACACCTGTATCGATCGCCAGCCGTTCCAGCAACTGACCGACCCGCCGCCGGGTGACATGGCCTTCCTTCGCAGTGCGTGAAGGGAACAGCCACGGGCTGTCGCCCTGCCCCGCCACCTTCACCGCTGCCTGATAGGCCAGAAGGGCATTGCGGGCCTTTTCGCCCATCGGCACCATGCGTTCCCGCCCGCCCTTGCCGCGCACCGTCAGAAGCCGCGTTTCCGGCCCCACGGCGCGCCGCGGCAGGCCGACAAGCTCGCTGACCCGGAGGCCGGTGGCATAGAGCGCCTCGACAAGCGCATGCAGGCGCAAGGCGGCAAGCTCCCCGCCTGCGGCTTCCGCCTCGGCGTGATCAAGCAGCCGGTCGACATGATCTTCAGACAGAACCTTGGGAAGCGGACGGGCCGCCCGCGGGCTTTCAAGCCCCGCCGCAGGATTGTCGGCGCGCAGGCCGTCACGGTAGAGGAACAGATAGAATTGCCTGAGGGCCGACAAGCGCCGGGCAGCCGTGGCAGCCTTGAAGCCGCGCGCCGCAAGGTCCGCAAGATAGCCCCGGATATCGTCGGTGGTGGCAGTGCCAAGGGGACCGGCGAGCCAGTCCCCGAAATCTTCAAGGTCGCGGGCATAGGCCATGAGGCTGTTTTTTGCCCGGCCTTTCTCAGCCGCCAGCATTTCCAGAAACTGTTCTATCAGCCGGCTGTCGCCCATCGGACCGCGCCCGGGGTCAAAGACCCTGGGCGATCAGGATTTCGAGCGCGAGCTGGCGGGCTTCGCCCTCGAACCCGGCACGCCGCAGCGTCTGGACCACGGACCCCGAAGGCGCCGGCGACACATCGGCAAGGCCCGATTCCGCGACGATCCGATAGCCGTTCGACAGCACCAGCGGCCGGTCACCCGCACTCGATGCCAGCAGCAGACGCCGCCACACAGCGGGGGCCGTCGCCGATTGCTCAAGCGCCACAGGGCCTTCCTCAAGCGAGGACCATGCAGCATCAGGCACGCTTTCACCGAGCGCCTCGAGAAGGCTGAACAGGAGACCTGCACGGGCATAGCGGCGATCATCGGTGCCCTGTGTGCTCCACCACGACGGCAGCGGACCAGCTTCGGGGCCGGGAACGTCCGGCATCCCGGCCACCAGCATCAGCGGCCATACTTCAGTGAGCAGTGCTTCGTCGGTCGGACCGGTCATATTGTCGCGCAGGGTGCGGAAATAGGCAGCGACCGTTTCGGTCTGCCCTGCCAGCAGCAGGCTGCGGATCACCGGGCCTGCGACCGCGCTGTTGGCGTTCGCAGGATCGACATCCAGCCCCATATGGGCAAGCGCACCACCCATGACTGCGACATGACCAAGCCGCACGGCACGCGCCCACAGCTTGGCAAGCGCCGCCTGACGGGCACCCGCATCACCGTTCGTCACGGCGATATGGGCAAGGGCCGCATCGATGACAAAACTGTCGTTTTCCTCGGTGCCGTCATCCATGGCAGCAGCAAGTTCGGCTTCGGTGAAAGCCTGCCCGCCGAGGAAGGCGGCGAGCGTGCGATCATTCACCCAGCCCTGGGTAACGGCGAGCGACACAAGATCGAACTTGGCATCGCGCGACAGCGTCTGGATCGCGAGGGCGGGGCCAACCGCGAGCGGATCGATTTCCTCGGTCGTCAGTTCACCGATATCAACGGCGGCAAGGCCTGCCATGGTCACATCCAGAACATCGACCTTCAGCTTGCCTTCAAGGGCAACCGGGGCGGGCGGCACCGGCGCACTGGCGCCACCAGCTGCACGGGCCTGTTCGGACGCCACCAGAATGCGTTCGATCATCTGGTGCACTTCGGCACCGACGTCTGTCAGTTCCTCAAGAATACCCATCTGGAAGCGCACGGCATCGCGGTTACCGTCCACCGCGCTGCAGAAGGCCAGCAGGCGGATCCAGTAGGGATCGCCGGTGTTGGCACGCTGCGTGTCGGCCACGTTGCAGGCCTCGGCCACGCGGCCCGCCAGCAGGTGAGCGTCCGCCGCCTCATGCGCCAACATCGGCCACGCCTGCCCCTTCGGCAGGTTTTCGAAAAGGCGGGCAAACCCTTCGCCGTCCCCAGCACGGGCCAGCAGATCAAGCCGTGATTTCACGACCGCCTGCATCGACTGGTCATTTTCAGGGGCTGGCAGCACCGGGCCGGAAAGCGCAAGGCGCGATGCGATGGAGCCCAGAAGCCGCGAACCGCTCGGTGACGGCAGGCTATCAAGGATCGAAACATAGGCAGCCCGGCTGAGGCCGGTGAAGAAGCCGGATGGCAGGCCTTCGGATGTCGCGGCCACGGTCGAGGGGTCGAGGTCATTCAACGCCCCTTCCTCGATCGGCACGCCGTCCATCGGGACGACCGTTTCGGCAGGCGCCTGCAGGCCGGTGCCCTCGGCCACCGGCGGTGTCACGACTTGCGCCTCACCCGCCATTGGGGCGGCCGCCGTCACGCTACCGACCGGCACATAGGGTGCGGGCGAGATGGTGCGCGGGGCGCCAAGCGCAGGCGCGGACGACATGCGGCCGGCATTCGTGGCCGTCGGCTTGCCGCCCAGATACCAGGTACGGCGCGCTGCATGTTCGGATTGAACCGCCTCGGTCGGCCGCGCCTGATCGGCGGCCGTTTCCTCGGCGACGGTTCCGGTTGTTTCTTCGGTGGCTTCCTGGGCGCTGGCTGCAGCACCGCCAAGGAAGACGAAGGCGGCTCCGGCGAGGAGCAGGGCCTTACGACGGGAAGCGGTCATCATTCAGCGTCTTCGTCACGGGCTGGGCCGGTGCGGGGATATCCCAGGTGAGCAGGAAGATGGTCCCGCCCGCAAGTGCTGCGAGGATAACGATGAAGGACACTTTCTTGAGCTTCGACATCAACCGAACCCTTTTGATAGAATGACTTGAACTAATGTTTGCAGCGGTTGCATGTCTTTATAGGCCGCCCCGGAGCCCAAGTCCAGCCATGCCCTGATAACCCCTGTGTGGCAGCGCAAAAAACCGTGGCTTTGCCTAAGGCGCCCGTGTAAACAACGGACATGATGACCAAGAGACCCGCCCGCAAGGCAGCCCGTGGCAAAGCCGGGGCAATGCCGCCCATAGACCGGTCGATCGTCCTTGTCGGCCTCATGGGGGCCGGGAAGACGACCGTGGGCCGCCGCTTGGCGCGGAAACTGGGGCTTTCCTTCGTCGATTCCGATCACGAGATCGAAGAAGCGGCAGGCATGTCGATCGCCGAGATTTTCGAAACCTACGGCGAGGCCGAATTCCGCGCCGTGGAGCGCCGGGTGATCGCCCGCCTGATGGACGGCAAGCCGAAGATCCTCGCCACCGGCGGCGGCGCCTTCATCAACGGCGAAACCCGTGCCCTTATCCAGGAAACCGCCATATCCGTGTGGCTGGATGCGGATGTGAATGTACTGGTCGAGCGAACCGGCCGCCGCAACACGCGACCGCTTCTGAAAGGCGGGGATCCGCGTGAAATTCTGGCCCGGCTTGCCGCCGAACGCTCCCCCATCTATGCCGAAGCCCAGCTCCGCGTGGTATCGGGCGATGGCCCGCACGACGATGTGGTGACCCGCGTGATCGAGGCGCTGACAAACCGCGCCGCGCCGAAGGAGACCGCCCGTGCCTGAAAGCCCCGAAGCATCCACAGCGTGTGAAACCGTCCGCGTGCCGCTTGGCGACCGCGCCTACGATATCGTCATCGCTGAAGGCCTTATTGACCGGCTGGGCGCCGAGCTCGCCCCCGTCCTGAAGCGCCAGAAGGTTTTCATCGTGACCGACACAAAGGTCGCCGAAGCCCATCTTGGCCGCGCGCTTGCAGCCCTTGACCATGCGGGTATCACGGCCGAGGTCGTGGTGCTGCCCTCGGGCGAGGCCACCAAATCCTATGGCACTTTCACCGAACTCCTCGACCGGCTTCTGGGCCTTGGCGCCGAGCGCAAGGATATCCTTGTGGCGCTGGGCGGTGGCGTGATTGGCGATATCACCGGTTTTGCCGCCTCGGTCCTCAGGCGCGGCATGGATTTCGTGCAGGTGCCGACCACGCTTCTGGCGCAGGTGGACAGTTCGGTTGGCGGAAAAACCGGGATCAACAGCCCCTTCGGCAAGAACCTGATCGGCGCCTTCCACCAGCCGCGCAAGGTGATCGCCGACCTCACGGCGCTTGATACATTGTCCGCGCGCGAGCTGAGGGCCGGATACGCCGAGGTGGTGAAATACGGCCTGATCGATGACCTGCCCTTCTTCGAATGGCTTGAAGACGCCGGCCCCGCGATCCTTGCAGGCAACCGCACCGCACAGGCCCGTGCGGTTGCCCATTCCTGCGCCGCCAAGGCGCGCATCGTGGGCGAGGACGAACGCGAGACCGGCGACCGGCGGGCGCTTCTCAATCTCGGCCATACATTCGGCCACGCGCTCGAAGCCGAATGCGGCTATGACGGTACGCTGTTGCACGGTGAAGCCGTCGCCATCGGCATGGGCATGGCGCTGGATGCGTCGGTGCGGCTGGGCCTTGCGCCGGAGGCCGACAAGGTCCGCTATCTTGCCCATCTCGCGAAGGTCGGCATGAAGGCCCGCGCCGCGGACATCGGCCGCAGCTTTGATGTGGACAAGCTGATCGGCCATATGGCGCAGGACAAGAAGGTTGACGCCGGCAAGCTGACCTTCATCCTTGGCCCCATCGGCGGCGCGCGCATCGTGCAAAACCCCGATCTCGCCGCCATCAGGGCGAGCCTTGAGGATTCCCTTGCCTGACCCCAGAGGATGGTGACGATCAATGACTGAAGACATATCAGGCCTCAGCGGCGACATCTGGATCACCGCCGGGATCATCATCGTCCTTCTGATGCTGTCGGCGCTCTTTTCAGGCTCCGAGACCGGCCTCACGGCTTCGAGCCGCGCCCGCATCCACCATCTGGCCAAGGAAGGCGACCCGCGTGCCCGCCGCGTCGAAAAGCTTCTGGAAAATCAGGAACGCCTGATCGGCGGCATCCTCCTTGGCAACAACCTTGTCAATATCAGCGCCTCGGCCCTGACCACCGGCCTGTTCCTGCAGCTGTTTGGCGACGAAGGCGTGGTTTACGCCACGCTCGTGATGACCGCCCTTGTGCTGATCTTTTCGGAAGTGCTGCCGAAATCCTATGCAATCTCGAACCCAGACACAGTCGCCCTGGCGGTTGCCCGCGTCATCGGCATAATCGTGGCGCTTTTCGCGCCGGTCGTGGCTCTTGTGCAGCGGATTGTCCGCTTCACGCTCGGCATCTTCGGGATCGATATTTCCTCCAGCCAGAGCATCCTTTCGGCTCACGATGAAATCCGCGGCACCATCGACCTGCACCATCAGGAAGGCGGCCTCGTGAAATCGGATCGCGTGATGCTCGGCTCCATCCTCGATCTCGACAATGTGGCGGTCGAGGATGTGATGGTGCACCGCCGGGCGATGCAGGTGCTGGATGTGGCCACAAGCCCCGACGAGCTCATCAACCAGGTGATGCGCAGCACCTATACCCGGCTGCCGATCTTCGAGGGCAACCCTGAAAACATCATCGGCATCCTGCACGCCAAGGACGTTCTCAGGGCCCTGAAGCGCGCAGGCAACCAGACAAACCGCTTCAATGTGCGCCGCGTGATGACAAGCCCCTGGTTCATTCCGGAAACCACGACCCTGCGCGAGCAGCTTTCGGCCTTCCTTGAAAAGAAGAACCACTTCGCGCTTGTTGTTGATGAATACGGCGATCTGCAGGGTCTTGTGACCCTTGAAGACATCCTTGAAGAAATTGTCGGCGATATCGCGGACGAGCATGATTCGGCCGTTCCAGGCGTTCGCGTGCTGGAAAGCGGCTGGATTGAAGCCGAAGGCACGGTATCGATCCGCGAGCTGAACCGTACTTTCGACTGGGCGTTGCCGGACGACGACGCCACCACAATCGCCGGTCTTGTAGTCTATGAATCCGCAACGATTCCCATCGTTGGCCAGAAATTCCGCTTCTATGGCTGCGAGTTCGAAGTCACCGCGCGGCGCCGGAACCAGATCACCGGCCTGCGCGTACGCAAGGTCTGACTGCATTCTTCTTTCTTGCGCCCGGCGCCCGGTGGCCTCAAAATGACCCTATCCAGATGTATCGGACGGTTAAGAGGTTAAAGCGCGGCAATGGCTGGGATCGATAGAGAAACCGGTGACATGCTTGAACGGATCGGACAGGTGTCCGATCTGGACGGCCTGAGACATGCCGCGCAAAACGCCGTCGAGGCCCTTGGCATGCGGGGCTATTATTTCGCCGTTTCCGACCCGGCAAAGGTGCGCCATATGGTCGACGACCGGCCGAAGGAATGGCTGGACCGCTACCGCCACAAGGGCTATTTCGCCTTCGATCCCGTCTATACGGCCATGCTCGGTCGCACGCGCACCTTCACTTGGGATGAGGTCTATGCCGAAAGCGATCTCAGCCGACCGGCTTTCCAGAAGCTGCAGGAAGGTCGCGAGTTCGGCCTGACGAACGGCCTTGTGATCAAGCACAATCGCGGACCGCACGACCGGTCCGCCTTCTGTTATTATTCGGATGCTGACCGCGATTTCTTTCACCTTGTGAAAGCAAAACGTCCGAGTCTTGTGGGGGTCAGCCACGCAATCATCGAGAAGTATAAAAGTATGATGGGTCCAACAGCCACACTTCCCGTCCTGTCCGGTCGCGAAATCGAATGCCTGAACTGGGCAAGCGCCGGCAAGACGAACGACGAGATCGCCGGGATCCTGTCGATCTCGTCGAGCACTGTGAATTCGCACCTGCAGAAGGCCGGGCTAAAGCTCGGCACACACACCAAGATCAGCGCAATCGTCAAGGCGGTACAACTTGGGATCGTGAGCCCGCACTATTAAACCCGCATAGGGTTATCAAAATCATCGGTTGCGCGACCTGACAAACCCCGCCGCCTTATCCACAATCGGGTTCCACATCCCACGGAAGGAGCCCGACCATGGAAGTCATTCTCATCGCCCCGTCGCAGCAGCACCTGTTTGCTGCTGAACTCGATCAGGCCTTCGCCCTCCGTCACAAGGTTTTCAACCATCAGATGGGCTGGGGCCTCCCCCACCGCAACGGTCGCGAGAGCGACGTCTATGACGGCCATGCCTGGCACCTGATGGCCTTCGACATGCCGGGCCGCCTTGCCGGCTACTGGCGCCTGACGCCAAGCACCCACCGCAACCTGACGGCCGAGGTTTTCGGAGACCTTTTCGAAAGCGGTGCCGCCCCTTCCGATCCTTATGTGTGGGAACTTTCGCGCTATGCCATCGACGGCGACCAGTTCGCCGGGCGCACCCAGACCATGAAGAAGCTGATGCTCGCCATGGGCTGCGGCCTGATGGAGTTCGCCATCCTGCACGGCATCACCGAGCTTCTGAGCGTGCAGGACGACCATATCGCCCGCCACACCAGCACGCTTCTTGGTGACCCAGAGTGGGTATCTGAAACCCGCGACTACGGCGCCACCAACGCCACCTGCTACGCCTATGCTCCGTCACTCGAGCGGCTCTATGCGCTGCGGGTCCGCTACAATCTCGGCACGCCTGTGCTGTCCCAATATCACCTCACCATGCCGACCCTGCAGCGCGCTGCCGCTGCCTGAGGCCTGGACCATTTGAAGGAACCACAGTCATGGACGATATCAAATTCATTCTGGAAGGCGACATGATGGCCCTCGGCCCGCGTCTCGCGCCTGATCACAAAGCCCCGCTCGACACCAAAGCCCGCTGGGAAGACAATGTCGCCCGCTTCTGCTTCGCGGCAGCCCGCATGCCGGCCCCGGTGCTGGAAGGCTTCCTGCAGCTTCTCGAAACCTACGAAGAATCACAGGATATTCGCGTAAACGGCCCCTGCGGCCACGCGTGAAACGGATCAGGCCAACAAAAGAAAAGGGCGCCATCAGGCGCCCTTCTTGTTTCAGCAGTGATCCCGCGCGTCAGATCGCGCTGTTGATCCACTGGCTGAGCGCCGCTTTCGGCTTGGCGCCAAGCGTGGTTGCCACCGGCTCGCCGCCCTTGAAGATCAGCAGCGTCGGGATCGAACGCACACCGAAACGGGTCGGGGTTTCGGGGTTCTCGTCAATATTCATCTTGGCGATGACGATATCGTCGCGTTCGCCAGCGATTTCTTCAAGAACCGGGCCGATCATCTTGCACGGGCCGCACCAGGGCGCCCAGAAATCGAGAAGAACAGGTTTGCCGGCATTGAGGACTTCGGCTTCAAAGGATTCGTCGGTAACTGCGATGGTAGCCATAACTAAAACTCACTTTCTGTCTCTGTCGGCCGGCAAGGCACAGCCATGATTTGTTGCGTTGCGCCTAAGGTAAGGAGGCCCCGCTTGGTGGTCAAGGCACGTCACGCACTGGTGATGCCATCATTTCTGCCGCTCGCCATCAATTCATCTAACGCTTCTTCAAGGCGTTCTTCGGGTAGCTCCATCAACCGGGCACCATCGGTCCACAACAGGGCGGCCCGGATGCGCTTGCCCGGATGCAGGGCTTTCAGCGCAGCCCGATACAGTGCCATCTGCTTCATGTAAAGGGGGGCAACACCCTCCACCACCTCAGGCGGCGGGCGGTTGGTTTTATAGTCGACAATCAGGATCTGGTTGCCGATGGCGACAAGCCGGTCCACTTGCCCTGCCAGCGCCCGGCCCCCGATCACGCCGGCAACCGGCACTTCGGCACGGCTGCCGGGCCCAAAGAGGGGCGCGAACACCGGATCATTGAGAATGGCATCGACCTCGCGGGCAAGGGCGGCCTGCTCCGCCACTGTCAGCCCGTGTGCGGGCTCGGCCAGATAGCGCGCTGCCGCCGCCGGCCTGTCGGCTGCGTCCATTTCCGGCAGCCATTCGAGAAGCGCGTGCACGAGCTTGCCGCGCGCGAACCGGCGCGCCGCACGGGCGGCGAGCGGGCTTGCTGCTGCCGGCTCGTCGTCATCCGGCCGCGAAGGGGCCAGCGGGCGCGGCGGCACAGGCTCGGACGGTGCAGCCACCCGCAGCCACGCCGGTGGTAGCACAGCGGCACGGGCTGCCTCGCCCTTCTCCGCCGCTCTCACCTCCGCCGTCTGCTGCACTTCGTGGCGCAGGATCGTCAGCCCGTCCGGGCCGTTCATCTCTGCAGCGCCAAGCCGCTTGAAGCCTTCCTCGATGGCGGCGAACCAGCTGTCGTCACCGGCTGCCTTCTTGCCCTGCCAGCCAGCCACATACAGCCGGTCCTCGGCGCGGGTCAGCGCCACATAAAGGAGCCGCCGGTATTCGGCGATGGCCTTTGCCTTCAGATCGCCCTTGAGGCGGGTGACGAGCGGCAGGGTCGCCCCTTCCTTCGACCACATCAGAAGCGGCGCCCCGCCGTCTTCCGGCGCGAAATCGAGTATGCGCCCATCCTTCGAAATATCCGGCAGCGAGGTCAGGTCGGTCAGGAACACAATAGGCGCCTGCAGCCCCTTGGCCCCGTGGCAGGTCATCACGCGGACCGCGCCGCCTGCGGCTTCCATATCGCGTTTGACCTCGGCGCCTGCGCGTTCGACATGCGTCAGGAAGCCGAGCAGCGACGGGGCCGCCGTGCGCTCATAGGCCAGCGCCTCGGCCATGAAGGCATCGACCGGATCATGGATATCGGCACCGAGCCGCGCCGCCAGCTTCTCGCGCCCGCCAAGGGGCCCGAGGATGCGGTTCATGAAATCAAACGGGGTCAGATGATCCGCCGCATTCAGCGCCTGCAACATCCAGCCATAAGCCGCCTTCCAGTCATCGCGTTCGTGCGCGCGGGCGGCGAGGCTGGCCCAGAGGCTTATCTCGCCGCGGCCATAGGCGAGATCATAAAGCGACTGCTCGCCCACTCCGATGAAGGGGGATTTCAGCACGGTCGCGAGCGTCAGGTCGTCCCCCGGCTGCAGCACCGCGCGGGCGAGTGCCATCAGGTCCATCACCGGCAATTCTTCGGTCAGCACCATGCGGTCCCGGCCCGCGACCGGCACCTGCAGGCGTTTCAGCGCCCGCACCAGATGGTCGGCAATCGCCCCCCGCTTGCGCACAAGGATCAGGATATCGCCGGCGGTGATGGGCCGCGCCTTGGAGACAAGAATCTCACCCTTCCGGATCATGTCGCGGATGCGCCGCGCGATACGCCATGCGGTGCGCTGGGCGGCGTCATCTACTTCTTCCTGCACCAAAGGCGGGGTCCACGCTTCTACAGCAGCATCCTCGCTGCCGCGCGGCACCTCAAGCGGCCAAAGCTCCACAAGGCCGCCCGCACCCTTGCGCGAGAAATCATGCCGCACGCTGGCGTCTGTGGCCGTCAGTCCGAGCCGCGCCGGGGCCTCGTCATGGAACACAGCATCGACAAGTGCCAGCACCGCCTCGCCCGACCGGAAGGACCGGTCCAGCGGCACGGTATCGGTCGCGGCCTCGGCCCCTTCGGCGCGGGTGAAAAGCCGGTTGCGCGCCTCGATGAATTCGCGCGGGTCGGCGCGCTGGAAGGAGAAGATCGATTGCTTGTCGTCACCGACCGCAAAAACCGTGCGCTGCACGTCCCGCGCCCCGGCGCCGGAGAAGAACTCGTTCGCCACGGCCTCAACCACACTCCACTGATCGCGGTTCGTATCCTGCGCCTCATCCACCAGAATATGGTCAATCTCGCCATCGAGCTTGAAAAGTATCCAGGCGGCGATCCCCTCGTTCTCCAGCAGTTGTACCGAGCGTTGGATCATATCGTCAAAGTCGATGAGGCCGCGTTCAGCCTTCACGGTACGGTAGGCATCGAGCATCGCGGCACCAAGCGCGAGAAGCGCCGCTGTCGTTTCAGCGACCGTCGCCGCCGTCAGCCGTTCCCGCACGAACAGAAGCCGCGCGGTTTCCTTGGCGATCACCTCGGCAAGCGCAGGGTTCGCCGCCAGTGTCGGCTTGTTGGCGACAGTTTTGCGCGGCTCATATTTCTGGGTGAGGAAAACGAGGCTCAGGGCATCGAAAAGCGCTTCACGCTCGGCCTCCTCCGCCGCCATGAAATCGGCGAGCGGCCGGGCGCGGTCCGCTTCAGAAGCCGAGCCTTCCATCATCGCTGCAGCAAGGGCGCGAAGCCCGGTTTCGTCCATCGCGGTGGGGGCGCAGGCAGCGGCCCGGATCCTGTCTGCCGTATCGTCCGGCGAAATACCAAGCGAACGGCGAAGTGCGGCCACCATCCCGTCTGCCGAGCCATATGCTGCCATCGAGCGCGCCATCAGCGGGCCATAGAAGGCGAGGTCCCCGATCACCTCATCAAACGTGTTTTCGGTGACGCGGGCAGCAACGGTATCGAGGGCGGCACGCAGGGCCACTTCATGCTTCAGCCGTGTGCGGGCGAGCATCTCGTCCCGCGCGCCAGCCATCACCTCGCCCGCCAGCGCTTCTTCCATGCCTTCAAAGCCCGGTGCGATCCCGGCTTCCAAGGGGAACCGGCCCAGAAGCGACTGGCAGAAGCTGTGGAAGGTCATGATTTTCAGCCCGCCCGGCAGATCGAGCACGAGGGCAAAAAGCCGCCGCACGCGAGCCAGCATGTCGGCGTTCGCCCGCTCCCCCGTGCGCACCAGAATGCGGCCCGCGAGCTCGGCGTCTGTCAGCCGTGTCCATTCGCCAAGTTCGGCGAAGATGCGGCTTTTCATCTCGGCCGCCGCCGCCTTGGTGAAGGTAAGGCAAAGAATTCGTTCCGGATGCGTACCGGTGACCATCAGCCTGAGCACACGTGCTGTCAGGACGTGGGTTTTGCCGGTCCCGGCGCTTGCTGCCACCCATGCGGTAAGGGCGGGGTTGGTGGCGCGCTCCTGCGCCTTGGTCATCTGGGGGCCGCTCATGCCTCGCCCCCTTCGAACGGGTCGCGGGCATCGCGCCATTCTTTCAGCCGCGCCAGATGGTCATAGTCACCGTAACCATGCTCGTGGGCGCGCGGGTTGGAAAGATAGGCGGTATCGGGGTTCGCGAAGGCGTCCACCAGCCGCATCAGCCCTTCGGCGGCGGCATCGATGGTGCCGCGCACATCCTTCACCGGGCTCTTTTCTTCCTGGATCGGGTCACCGCCCGAGATATGCCAGAAAACGAGGTCCCCGACCTGCCCCAGCGGCACATCCTTGAAGCCACCCGCCTCGGCGAGCCAGCCTTCGAGCGGTAATTGCGGCGCAAAGCCCGCCTCGATACGCTTGGCCGTCGGTACATTGCCGGTTTTGTAATCGATGATCACAAGACTGCCGTCCTCGCGCTTGCGGTCGATCCGGTCGGCCTTGGCAAAAAGCGTGAAATCCCGCCCCGGCAATGGCCGCTCGGCCCATACTTCGACCGCCAGTGTTTCGTGGGTTTCTGCGCGCACGGCCTCGTTTTCCACGAACCAGCGGGCGATGCGCTCGAACCGCGGCCACCAGAAGGCATAAACGCCGGGCTGGCTGAGGACGGGGGCAAAGCTTTCGCGCCCGATGGCCAGAAGCCGCTCGACCCCTGCCTCGCCCACACGCGGACCGGGCTCAGCGAGGAACCGTTCAAGCGCGTCGTGCAGCAGCGTGCCCTTCTTGGCCGCGTTCGGTGGCTCGTCGAGGGCATCAAGCACTTCAAGCCCCAGCACCTTGCGCGCATAAAGGCTGTAGGGATCGCGCATCAGGGTTTCCACCTGCGTGACGGACAGGCGCTTCGGCCGAGCCTCGACAGCCGGTTTCGGTGCCGGTGCCTCGATCCGCACAGGGGCAACGGGTGCGTCGAGGGCTGCTGCCCAATCAAGATAACGATGGGCGCGCGGCACCGGCTTGCCGGCCAGCGCCTCGATCCGGAAAAGCCAGCGGCTTTGCACGGTCGGGCTGCCCGCCACCTTCAGTGCGCGCGACAGAATCACGCGGGGGGCAGCAGCCGCCATCAGGAAATCATGGGCCGCCTGACCCACCTTGCGGTCTTCGGACGGCAGGTCGAGCTTGCGGCGCATTTCCCCGTTCATCCAGGGATCACGCACCGGCTCGCGCGGCCAGCTGCCTTCGTTGAGGCCGCCAAGGATCATCACATCCGCCCGTATGAGACGGGCTTCCAGTGGCCCGAGGATCATCAGGCGCGGATGGCGCCCCCACACAGGGCGTACGACCAGCCCGATCAGCCATTCGGCAAAGAGGGCGGCATAGGCATCGCCGCCAATTGGCCCGGCGATCGGAGCTTCGTCGATAATCTCGGCAAGGAGGGCGGCAATCGCATTGCCTGCCTCGCCGCGCCACAGCACCACATCGCCGGTGTCATGATCATTGGCGGCAAGTGCCTCCGCGACCGTCAGGTGCGCTTTCAGCACAAGGCCCGCCGCCTTGTCTTCGTCCACCGCATCCTCGAAGGGCTTCAGGATATGGATCAGCCGTTCAAGCCGCTTTACGTCTTTCTCAAAGCCCTTGGCCGCCTTGGCGCGGTCCATCAGGCCCGCAAGCCCCGCCGCCGGGCGCGGCCCGCGCAGCACCAGCCGGTCAAGCCGCCGCACCCAATCGAGGAAAGGCCCGCGCGCCTCGCCCGCCGCCGCAAAAGGATGCTGCAACAGGGCGAGAAGCGGCACCGGCGCGAAATGCTTGGCCGCCGCTTCAGCGAGCAGCAGCAGGAAACGCCCGGTGAGGCTGAGGATCGCCGGATCGCCCGCCGAATCGTCCACCTTCACCCCGAAACGGGCAAGTTCCGCCTTCACATAGCGCGCGAGGGCGCGGTCAGGCGTCACAAGCGCGGCAGTACATTCGGGCGTTTCGATGGCCTCGCGCATCACGCAGGCGATGGCAGCGGCTTCCTCGCGCTCGGTCGGTGCCTCGATCATTTCCATGCCGACGAAAATGTCGACTTCTGCCCGTTCGCGGTATCCGGCGGATTGCCAGTAGCCGGTGGCTTCCGCCGGGCGCAGGGCATCGATGATGAGCGACAGCCGGCCATCGCTGCCGCCATCCGGTGCAGCGCTTTCATCCCACGGCTCAACTTCATCGCGGCTGACCTGCATGGTCTCCAGAAGTGCTTTCAGCATGGCCTGCGGGTGGGTCTGGTTGCGGTGCGCTTTCGCGTCGATCACCGCCCACGCATCGGCGTCGATTTCGGTATCGAGGCCGGGCAGTACTACCATGCCTTCAGGGAGCCGCGAGACGACCTTCAGAAGTTCGGCTGTTGCGGGAACAGAGCCTGTGGAGCCCGCCGCCACGACCATCCCCTTCGGCGGATGATCCGCCCAAAGTGCAGCAAGCTGGCGGATCATCGTATCGCGCCGCGCCGCCGGGTTCATCGCGCCTTCCTCGGCAAGCACGGCAGGCCAGATGCGGGTGACGATTTCAAGGAATTCGAGCGTGATGCCCCAGTGTTTCGCAAATTCCTCGGGCACCAGATCCTTGAGCTTCGCGAAATCGGCGCCTGCGGTTTCCATCTCGTCCATCAGCCGGGCGAGCGTGCGGGCAAGCCGCCAGCCCTGCGCGGGCGACAGGGCGCCAAGATCAAGCGCGCGGCGGGCTTCTTTCTGCCAGCGGGTCAGGCATTCGAGGAGCAGCCCCAGCCGCCGAATATCGCCGATGGCGGGCGGCAGGGCGCCAGCCTCGGCGCCGAGCCCGGCTGGCGACAGGATCAGTTCCTCATCCTCCACATCGCCGACCGCGCGCATCACCGGCAGGACCAGGGCACGGTCGCCCCCTGCCCCCGGCAGCATACGCAGGAAGGCCTCGCGCAGTGCACGCTGGCTGCGGCGGTTGGGCACAAGCAGCGTAACATCGGAAAGCGGAATACCGGCAGCTTCCACCCGCGCCATCAGCCCACGTACCAGCGCGTCGGCAAAGGGCAAGGCCGGATCGATGGTGAAGACCTTGGGGGCAGCGGCGCGGATCATTGCATCAGCCCCGGCCGAGCGCTGTCAGCCGCGCCTCGGCGTCGCGCACCCCTTCGGGCGAGCCCACATGCATCCAGTCCCCCCGGTGCAAAAGCCCGAAAAGCCGACCGTTCCCGGCTGCCCGGCGGAACATCTGGCTGTTCGACCATGCGCCGTCCGGCGTGCCTTCGTAGGCCGCGGGCGAGGTTATCATGATGCCGCCATACATGAAGGGTGAGGACGGCGCCTCCCCCCGGAAGCGCAGCAGTGCGGGTGTCGCCGGGTCGCCACCCGCGAAGAAATCGCCGGTGCCCTCGTAGCCAAGCGCCGCCCCGGTCTCGACCAGCAGCAACAGCGCGTCCATCCGCGCCGGATCGAACGCGGCGGCAAGTGTGGTGAGGGCGGTTTCCTCGCCCGGCGCATCCAGCCACAAAGCATCGCTGTTGATGACAAGGAAGGGGGCGCGCCCCAGAAGCGGCAGCGCCTTTTTCACCCCGCCCCCGGTTTCTAGGAGCGCATCGCGTTCATCGCTGATCACCACACTGCCCGATGCCATACGGGGGCCGAGATGGGCTTCCATCTGGTCCGCCAGATGATGGACATTCACGACCACCGGGGCAGCCGATATTGCATCCAGCCGGTCCAGCGCGCGGTCAAGGAGCGTGCGGCCAAGAACTGGCACCAGGGGCTTCGGTAGACGCACCGACAATTCCCCCATCCGCGTTCCCTTGCCCGCCGCCAGAATCATCGCAGCGGTCATGCGGCAAGCCCCTTGAGCCGCACATCCCAGCGCGGGGCGCCGTAGAATTCCAGCCGGCGGGTGCCGCGCGCACTTTCCTCCGGCAGCGTGAGGCGCAGTACAAGCGCGTCATCCAGCCAGTCGGCAGGCAGCCTGTCCGGCCATTCGATCAGCAGAAGGGCTTCGTCCCGCGCGTCCTCAAGCCCCAGATCGTAAATCTCTTCCGGGTCCTTCAGGCGGTAGAGGTCGGCATGATAGATGGCCGGCGCCCCTTCGGGCTCATACCCCTGCACCAGCGTGAAGGTGGGGCTTGGCACTTCGGCGGTATTCTCCTTCAGAAGCGCACGGACAAGGGCGCGCGCAAAGGTGCTTTTGCCGGCACCAAGATCACCCGCAAGTGCGATCAGGTCCCCCGCGCCCACGAGGCCCGCAAGCCGCTGTGCGAGCGCCTGCATGGAAGCTTCGTCGATTGCCTCGAACATCAGGAAGGGGGTGGTCATGCGACGCCCTCGGGTGTCAGCGTGCGGGGCAGTTCGACCATCAGGCGCACACCAAGTTCGCCCCATGCGGTCAGCGTCACCTTGCCTTCGTGAAGCTCGACAATCCGCCGCACGAGCGCGAGATCAAGCCCCGTGGCGCGGCGTCCGCGCGGGGCGCCGCCCATGGCGACGGTCATCACAAGCGTTTCGCGCTCATCAAGGGCAAGGCCGCAATCGGGGTTCACGACAGTGACCAGCACCTTGTCATCCTTGTCTTCGGCGCTGACGGTGAGCGTGCCGCCGTGCGGGGTGAAGCCGGCGAGCGTCGAGATCATATTGTAGAAAGCCTGTTTCAGGCGACGCGGGTCGCCCTCCACCTCGCCAGGGTCGGCTTTCACATCCAGAACCACATTGATATTGGCCCGGTGCGCCAGATCGCGCGCGATGATGACGGCATCCGAAAGCGCCTCAGCCACCGGCACCTGCAGATATTCGACATCCATCTCGCCCGCCTCGATCACGGCGAGATCGAGCACGTCCGAAATCATGTCCCGAAGCTGCGCCGAGGCCTGCAGGATATTGCCGATATAGTCCTTCTGCTGCGGATTGAGCTTGCCGAAATATTCCTGATCCAAAAGCTCCGAAAAGCCGATGATGGAATTAAGGGGCGTCCTCAGCTCGTAGGACATGTTGGTGATAAACTCGCTTTTCAGCCGGTCAGCGGCTTCGAGCGCGTTTGACCGTTCACGCAGTGCCTGTTCGATCCGGAAGCTGTCGGTCACGTCATTCTGGCTGAGCATCATGCCGCCGTCAGGGAGCGGCACCAGCGAGAAATCGACCACCACGCCATCACCCCGATACCAGCGTCCGGTGCGCGGGTTGCGCTCGGAAATCCAGATCGGCAGGCCGTCACGGATATTGGCGCTGTCGCGGTCAAACCCCGGCGTGATGTTGAGGTGTGGCAGAAGGGTCGTCAGGTGCGGATTGCCCTCAAGCGCGATATCCGGCAACTGCCACAGCGCCTTGAAGGACGGGTTCGAAAGCTCCAGCCGGCCATCGGCACCGAACACCGCCACACTTTCGCGCATGTTATCAAGCGTTTCACGCTGCACGGCGACAAGCGTGTTGTAGGACCGCTCAAGCGCCAGCCGGTCGGTCACATCTTCAAAGAGGATCAGAAGGCCGCCAAGGGGGTGGGGCTGGGTCACCACCCGGTGGGCGGAGCCATCTGGCAGGTGCCACATCTCCTCGAAGGGTTCGAGAAGGGTGGTGTAATATTTGAGGATGCCTTCCTTCCACTGACGGAAGTCGATCTGCTCCGGCACCCGGCGGCGCTCCCGCAACAGCTCCAGGAGTTCTCCGTGGCGGAGGTCCGATGACAGGATTTCTTCCGATATCTGGGCAAGCCGGGTGAAGGCGCTGTTGAAGAAGCGCAGTGTCTGGTTCGGGCCGAAAATCGCCACGGGGCTGCGCAGCCGGTTCAGCGTTTCGGACTGGGATTCGAGCACACGGGCAAGCTCGGCCAGTGCCTCTTCCTCGCCCGTCACATCAAGTGCGACGCCAAGGATATGCCCTTCATTCCCAAGCGGTACATGGCTGACCGTAAAAGCCCGGCGCGAGCCTTCAACCACACCGAACTGGCGTTCGCGGGTCGGCTGACCGGTCTCGATGGCACGCAGGAGCCCCCGGCTGCGAGCACGGTCGAAAAGCTCGCGTCCGGCTTCGATCACGTTCCTCGCGTCTTTTGCATCCACGGCGCGCACATAGGCGGCGTTCACTTCAACAAGTTCGAAGTCGGCATTGCGGATCCACACCGGGCATGGCAGCGCGTTGATCGCGGTCGTCAGTTCCTCAAGCCGCACGGAAAGGGCACGCACGCCCTTGTATCCGCTCGATAGCGCGCGGTTACGGGTTTCCTCGACCCAGAGGACCGACGAGGGCCAGCGTTCATCAACGAGGGCCAGATTCTGCATTTCGATCACGAGGCGGGACCGGCCCCGGCCATATTCGGCAACAAGGGCACCTTTCAAGGGGATATGGCGCGACAGGGAGGCCTTCACGCGCTCTACTACATCGAAGGGCAGCCCGATGGCGCCGTTGCCGACCAGTTCATCGATATGCCCGACGGCGGTTTCGAAGCCGAGGAGCGCGCGCGTGTCGCTCGCCATTTCCACTTGTCCGCTTTCCCACAGCCAGATGGGATGCCGGTGATCGGACCGCAGCATCGTATCGAAAAACTGGGCAAGTTCGCGCAGGGATTTCAGCCGGTCAGCGCTGCGCCCGGCGCGCCACAGGGCGTAAAGGCCGACAAGCAGCCAGCCGCCGATGGCGAGGCCTGCGACGCCATAAGTGATAATATCGACCAACCCGACCATGCCGGTGCCATTTCCCCCGAAACATGAGGCCCTTGAATGGAAAAGGGCGCCCGTGCCGACAATAGCGCGAGCGCCCTTCGAATGACAAGGCGAGGTGAGGGTTCTCCGGTCAGGAAATACCGAACTCGCGCTTCAGGGCCTCGACGAGATCGAGGCGCTCCCACGAGAAGCCGCCATCGTTTGTCGGCGTGCGGCCGAAATGGCCATAGGCCGAGGTGCGGCGATAGATCGGGCGGTTGAGGCCCAGATGCTGGCGGATGCCGCGCGGGCTGAGGTTCACCAGTTCCTGCAGCACTTGGGAAAGGCGGGCGGGATCAACCTTTGCGTCTTTCCAGACATCGACATAAACCGCGAGCGGCTTCGACACGCCGATAGCGTATGCGAGCTGGATGGTGCAGTTGCCGGCCAGGCCCGCCGCCACCACGTTTTTCGCCAGATAGCGCGCGGCATAAGCGGCCGAACGGTCCACCTTGGTCGGGTCTTTGCCCGAGAAAGCACCGCCGCCATGCGGGGCAGCGCCGCCATAGGTATCCACAATGATCTTGCGGCCGGTGAGGCCAGCGTCGCCGTCCGGCCCGCCGATGATGAACTGCCCCGTCGGGTTCACATAAAACTCGTCCTCGGGCGGCATCCAGCCTTCGGGCAGGACCTTTGCCACATGGCCGCGCACCAGTTCCTTCAGGTCGGCCTGGAGGACGCCTGCCTTGTGCTGGGTCGATACCACAACACTCGTCGCACCAACCGGCACGCCGTCCACATATTTCAGGGTCACCTGGCTTTTGGCGTCCGGCTCCAGCATGTCGGCGGCCTCGCCCGCGTGACGGGCAGCTGCCAGCGACTTCAGGATATTGTGGGCATAATCGATAGGCGCCGGCATCAGGCTCGGTGTCTCGTCGCAGGCATAACCGAACATGATGCCCTGATCGCCCGCGCCTTCGTCCTTGCCACCAGCCTCATTGGCATCAACGCCCATGGCGATATCAGCCGACTGTTCATGCAGGAAGTTCGAAAACTCGGCGGTACGCCACGAGAAGCCGGCCTGATCGTAGCCGATTTCCTTCACGGCATCGCGGGCCACGCCCTCGATATCGTCGTGCGTCACGCTTTCAGGCCCGCGCACCTCGCCCGCCACGATGATGCGGTTGGTGGTGACCATGGTTTCAGCCGCAACCCGGGCTTCCGGGTCTGCTTCCAGATAAAGGTCGACAATGGCATCCGAAATCCGGTCGGCCACCTTGTCGGGATGGCCTTCGGAAACGGATTCACTCGTGAAAAGATATTCGCGCATCAGGGCACCTAGTCCGTCAGAGAGATCAATCAGTAGCGATACTGGTCGGCCTTGAAGGGGCCGGCCACGTCAACGCCGATATATTTGGCCTGATCGGCCGTCAGCGTCGTCAGTTTGGCGCCGAGCTTGCCAAGATGGAGGGCGGCAACCTTTTCGTCCAGATGCTTCGGCAGCACATAGACCTTGCGGTCGTAATTCGCGGCATTGTTCCAGAGCTCGATCTGCGCCAGCACCTGGTTGGTGAAGCTGGCCGACATCACGAAGCTCGGGTGGCCGGTGGCGCAGCCGAGGTTCACAAGGCGGCCCTTGGCGAGAACGATAAGGCGCTTGCCATCGGGGAAGACAACTTCGTCCACCTGCGGCTTCACTTCTTCCCAGACCATGTTCTTCAGGCCGGCGATCTGAATCTCGCTGTCGAAGTGGCCGATGTTGCAGACAATCGCGCGGTCCTTCATGGCCCGCATATGTTCAACCGTGATGATGTCCTTGTTGCCGGTGGCAGTGACGAAAATGTCGGCCTTCGGCGCCATGTCTTCCATGGTCTGGACGTCATAACCTTCCATCGCGGCCTGCAGCGCGCAGATGGGATCGATCTCGGTCACGGTCACACGTGCACCTTGCGAGCGCAGCGATTCCGCGCAGCCCTTGCCAACGTCACCGTAACCGCAAACTACGGCCACCTTGCCGGCCAGCATCACGTCGGTCGCGCGTTTGATGCCATCCACAAGGCTTTCACGGCAGCCATAAAGGTTATCGAACTTCGATTTGGTGACGCTGTCGTTCACGTTGATGGCGGGAACGGCAAGGGTGCCGGCCTTGGCCATTTCATAAAGGCGCAGCACGCCCGTGGTGGTTTCTTCCGAAATGCCACGAACGTCCTTCATGATTTCAGGATAGTCGCGGTGCATGATGATGGTGAGGTCGCCGCCGTCATCAAGGATCATGTTCGGGGTCCAGCCGTCCGGGCCCTTGATCGTCTGGTGGACGCACCAGTCATATTCTTCTTCCGTCTCGCCTTTCCAGGCGAAGACCGGCACACCGGCAGCGGCCATCGCGGCGGCGGCATGATCCTGCGTCGAGAAGATATTGCAGCTGGACCAGCGCACGGTCGCGCCAAGCGCGGTCAGGGTCTCGATCAGCACGGCGGTCTGGATCGTCATATGCAGGCAACCGGCGATGCGCGCGCCTTTCAGCGGCTGCGACGCACCGAACTCGTCGCGCAGCGCCATCAGGCCCGGCATCTCGGTTTCGGCAATGTTGATTTCCTTGCGGCCCCAGTCGGCAAGCGCAATATCGGCAACTTTATAATCGGTCATTCTTCTTCTCCAGTCGGCATGGGGAGGCATTTGCGCCTGCTTATAGCAGGGTCCGCCTCGTCAATAAACGACAAAAGATAAAGAATTCTTTATATATAGATCCGTATCATCCAGAAATAAAAAAAAGGGGCGGTCAAAACCACCCCTTAAAAGCTCGGAACTTCATCACCTTAGGCATGCACCAGTCGACGACGGGCCGTCAAACCGGCGAGGCTAAACCCCATGATCATCATCATCCAAGTCGCTGGTTCAGGCACCGCTGGCGCAGGGAGGGCCCCGACATCAGATCCGTCACCGGTCTGCGACATTGCAAGACCAATGTTGTCCAGTTTTATTTGGCCGATGTTTGTTGAAACGTAACTGTACTCATTCGATAAGCTATCCCACAAATCGAACATGCTGAGATCAGTTATCGAGTAGTTGTTAAAACTAGAGTCGCGGCCAGCGATCAATGTATTGTAAACAAGAATTCCGCCACCAAGGCTTTTCTGACCAGAATATATCAATATTCCATCCTTGTTTCCAATGTCCTGCGTATAGTCGTTGATACGAAAATTATCGCTCACCGGATCAATCGGGCGAGACCATTCAACTTCGCCAACTTTCCATGAAAGGGATTCAATCGCGTACTTTGAGGTCGTACGACCACCAAATGAGGAATATTGAGTTGACGGTGCTATGCTATCGTCGAACCTCATTGTAAAATTGAAGACCCCAATTTCGGTGAATTCATAGCCAAACGCATTTGCAACTGCTTCAGTTGCAAAAGTAGCGGTTCCGCTAAACACAAACGTCTGTGTCGCTGCCGACGCTGCTCCCGCACCACCCATAACAAATGCCAGCGCGACTGCCATCCGCCGACACATTCCTGCCTTGAACATAATTTCTCCTCTCCGGAGCTCCGCTCCGGATTTCCGTTCCGTTGTGATGCCGGAGCATTTTCCGGCTTCGTCGATGATTTGACTGGCTAGCCAAAAAGGAACAGCCAGAGCCTGACGGATGCGCCTGAGTATTAACAAATAGTAAATTTTTATCTATCAGCGACAACCCTAAATGGCAATCGCCTAAATGGGAATCTCGACCTGCCCCAGAAAACTGTACCGAATCAGGTATTTTATGATTGTATCTAGAGGTCGGAAATCAGCGTTCTTCGCCGAAGCGATTGGCAACAAGCGCAGCGATTGCATTCATCGCATCGTCGGCGTCGGAGCCGTCAGCCGAGACGTCGATACTGTCGCCCTTGGCGGCACCCAGCATCATCAGGCCCATGATCGAGGTGGCCGTTACCTCAGTGCCGTCTTTCGATACATTGATTCGCGCGCTGAATTCGCCGGCAAGCTTGGCAAGTGCAGCGCTCGCCCGTGCATGCAGGCCGCGCATATTGATGATTTCGAGTGTGCGTTCGACAGCCACAGGCTTCCCCTTCCCCGAAACTTGTCAGGCACCCAGAAGCTGGCTGGCCACGTTGATATATTTGATCCCGGCATCGCGGGCGGCTTCAACGGCATTATCAAGCGGCATCGTGCTGCGCACGGTGGCAAGCTTGATCAGCATCGGCAGGTTGATCCCGGCGATGACCTCGACCTCGCCCTTCTTCAGCAGCGAAATCGCAAGGTTCGAAGGCGTGCCGCCGAACATGTCGGTAAGCAGCACAACGCCCGAGCCGGTGTTGACGGCCTCGACGGCTTCCATGATTTCGGCACGGCGGGCTTCCATATCGTCTTCAGGGCCGATGCAGATACCGCGGATATTTTCCTGCTTGCCCACCACATGTTCGGTAGCCGCGATGAATTCCGCCGCGAGCTTGCCGTGGGTGACTAGTACCATACCGATCATCTGCCCATCCTCGATCCTGAGCCGTCGTTTCTGCCGGGCGGTGCGTGACAGCAGCCCGCCCCTTGTTCGTTCACATGACTGTTATGCAAACGCTGTGTCCCGGTGATGAACTTGAACGACGATCCCGTCAAGCTCCAAACGTGCCGCGAAGGTTTCTGCGAGCATCACCGAACGGTGTCGACCGCCGGTGCAACCGAAGGCAACCGTGAGGTAGGACTTCCCCTCGTCACGGTAGCGCGGCAGCAGAAAATCCAGAAGGTCCGATACCTTGGCGACAAAAGCATCAAAGCCCTCGTCGGCGCGCACATAAGCCGCCACTGCCGGATCGCGGCCGGTTTGCGGCTTCAGGTCGGGCACATAATGCGGATTGCGCAGGAAGCGCACGTCAAACACGAGATCGGCGTCGCGCGGCACCCCGTTCGCGAATCCGAAGCTCATGATGCTGACCACCATCTGTGCGGCCGCCCCGATGGTAAAGCGTTCATGGATCAGCTTCTTCGTATCCGACCCCTTGCGCACCGTTGTATCGAGGCGGCTGTCGACCCCCTCAAGAACCGGCGCCATCAGGGCGCGTTCGCGCTCGATCGCTTCGGGCAGGCGCCCGTCAGCATCCAGCGGGTGACGGCGGCGGGTTTCCGAAAAACGCCGAACCAGCGTTTCGTCGCTGGCATCCAGAAAGAGGACATGCAGATCAACATCCGCCTTGGCGCGCAAGCGGGCGGCGAGGGCGGCGAAGGCGTCGGGCGAGAAATGCAGGGTGCGGGCATCAATGCCCACGGCGAGCGGTGCGCTGACGCCAGCTGAAGCCTGCTCTTCCATCAGCTGTTCAATCATCGTCAGCGGCAGGTTATCGACAATCTCGTAGCCGAGATCTTCGAACGCATTGAGCGCGATCGATTTGCCGGCGCCCGAAAGCCCGGTCACGATCACGAGGCGGCGGCCGCCCGCTTTGGTCATAAAGTCTCCTCCGGATGCCCTTCCTGGCCGATACGGGCCGGGGCATCGAGCGCCAGTTCAACCTTGATGGGTGCCGACGCCTCGAACGCATTGAGCCGGAGGCGCGGCAATTCGACGCCCAGAATGGTGACCTTTTCCGCCGCTGGCAAGCGCGGCACGCGCGCGCTGTGATCAAGATCGACGACAAGCGACACAGGCGCCACTGCCGTCACCGGCAGGCTGATGATGCCAAGGCCGCGCACTTCGATGAGGCCGCGCAGGCGATCCGGCGCCATGCCCGTCAGCTTGCCGCCCTCCGCCGTCAGCCAGACCTGATCGTCCGCCACCAGCATGCCGCCGCGATCAATGAGGCGCAGGCCGAGGTCGGACTTGCCGCTGGCGGAGGCACCACGCAGCAGCACCCCGCGGCCATCGCGGGCGATCAGTGTGGCGTGATAAAGCTTGCCCCCGGCATCGGTCATGACTTGGTGCCGCCGTTTTTGCTGGCGGGCAGATCAATGATGAAAAGCGCGCCGGAGCGATCCGTGCGGTTGGTGGCGCTGATCTGGCCCCTATGGGCTTCGATCACCTGTTTGGAAATGGCAAGGCCAAGGCCCGAATGGCGGCCGAAATCTTCCTCGGACGGACGCTCGGAATAGAAGCGGCTGAAGATTTTCTCCTCCGCCCCTTCCGGCAGGCCCGGGCCTTCGTCGGAGATATAGGTGGTGATCCGCTTGTCGCCGCGCGCCAGGGTGACGGTGACGGTGCCGCCCTCGGGGCTGAAGGAAATCGCGTTATCGATGATGTTGCGCCACACCTGCCCCAGCCGCCCGCCGATACCATCGACGACATAGGCGCCGGCTTCCGGGTCATCGAAGGCGATCTTCACACCGCGCGCCACCCCGGTGGTGCGATAGCCATCGATCATGGTGGCCAGCATGGTGCCGATATCGACGGGCTCCATGGCGCCGCGTGTGAGTTCAGCGTCGAGGCGCGAGGCATCCGAGATATCGCTGATCAGGCGGTCCAGCCGCTGCACGTCTTCGGCGATGATGCCCAGAAGGCGTTCATGCAGGTCAGGCCTGTCGGTGCGCTTCATGGTCTCGAGCGCCGACCGCATCGAGGACAGCGGGTTTTTCAGCTCGTGCGCCACGTCCGCCGCGAAGCTTTCCACCGCATCGATCTGGTTGTAAAGCGCGCGGGTCATGTCGGAAAGCGAGCGGGAAAGGTCGCCGATCTCGTCCTTGCGGTCGGCAAATTCAGGAATATTTTCCTCGCGCCCGATGGCGCCGCGCACCCGTTCCGCCGCACGGGCCAGCACCCGGATGGGCCGCACCAGCGCCTGCCCCAGAAACAACGACAAGAGGATCGTCAGGACAAAGGCCGCAGATGAAATCTGCACGATCAGCATCTGTTCGGATTGCACGATGCGTTCGATATCGTCGGTCTGCGCGGTCAGGAGCAGCGCACCCAGCACGCGGCGGAAGCGCTGCACCGGCATCGCCACATTGATCGCATAGCCGCCGTCCTCGCGCTGGCGCACCTGGCTCATCGGTTCGCCTTCAAGGGCCGACATCACCTCGATCAGGTCAGCGGCCCTGAGGCCCGGCTTGTCAATATAAGGGGGAGCAAGCGGCCGGGGCGAGACATATTCGAGGCCTTTTCTCAGCACCGCTTCGGCCCGCTGCGACAGCGGCGTTTCGCTATCGAGCCGCGGCAGGGGCTCGGCATAGACGCGCTTTTCGCCGGCGATCAGGCGGCTGTCGGCGATCATCGAGCCCGACACGCCAAAAAGCCGCGCCCTGATATCGGTGGGGCTGACAAGGCGGGAGAGAATCTGCCGCGCCGGCGGCAAGTCGATCTCGGTTGCCTCCGGCCCCGCACTCGCCGATTCGCCAAGGGCAGCGGCGATGATCTGGGCCTGCACTTCAAGCGCAAGGCGGCGGTCGTGAATGAGCGAGGTTCGGAACTGGTTGAGGTAAAGGATACCGCCGACAAGCGTAAAGATAGCGAGCGCATTGACCGCCAGAATGCGGACCATAAGGGGCGAAATGCCGCGCGTATAGTGCCGCGGCCTGACAGCCTCGCTGTCCGGCCGGGTCGCTTTCAGCCCGCCATCATTTTCGCCCCTCGTTCGCGCCACGCTGCCTCTCAACTTTCCTTGAAGCGATAGCCGACACCATACAGGGTTTCGATCCCGTCGAACTCGTCATCGGCCTGCCGGAACTTGCGCCGCAGGCGTTTGATATGGCTGTCGATCGTGCGGTCGTCCACATAAACGTCGTCCGAATAGGCGGCGTCCATCAGCTGATCGCGGCTTTTCACATGGCCCGGATGCTGGGCCAGCGTCTGCAGGATCATGAATTCGGTAACCGTCAGCGTCACGTCATGGCCGTTCCAGAGCACACGGTGCCGCAGCGGATCGAGCGTCAGGCGCCCGCGCACCATCACTTCGTCGCTCGGGTTTTCGGCAGGCGCTGCCGCCACCGGGGTCGCCCGCATTTCAGAGCGGCGCAACAGCGACCGGATGCGTTCGATCAGCAGCCGCTGCGAGAAAGGCTTGCCGATATAATCATCGGCCCCCATGCGCAGGCCCAGCACCTGATCGATTTCCTCGTCCTTCGAGGTCAGGAAAATCACCGGCATGTCGGTCACTTCACGAAGCTTTTTCAGAAGCTCCATCCCGTCCATGCGCGGCATCTTCACATCGAGGACAGCAAGGTCAGCCGGCTTGGTGGCAAGCGCCTCCCATGCCTTCTGGCCGTCCGGGTAGGTGCGCACGCGGAAGCCTTCGGCCTCGAGCGCGATGGTGACGGAGGTGAGAATGTTGCGGTCGTCGTCAACGAGCGCGATGGTAGCTGTCATGGCTTCCCCCATTGTTTTGCTGCTTGCAGGCAATCGTCGGTGTTGGCCTCAATCCCGCGAAGCGGTTCAGCCTAAACCAGAATCCATCACGGCGTTAAGCCCGATTTACGACGAAATCGTGGCGCTCGAAAGGCACAGGCATGCTGCAAAGGCTTGGCCCGCCTGCCTGCAGAAGAATCAGGTTGACCAATCGGGGCATTTCATACAGTTTGGCCCCAACCGGCAGAGACCGGATAATACCAATTCCGTACCAACCTAGGAAATAGGCGGCTAAGCGGGATGGAAACAATATAACTTGTGGCCCCAAAGTCAGTTGGAGAAATCGACCGTGCAAGTCAAAGGCGCCTGCCTCAGCAGCGTCGGCCTTGATGCCCATGGCATCACCGGCGTTCAAACCCAATATTGGAACCTGAACACGCCAGAACTTTACGAGGAAGCCATTCGCCGCGGCGAAGGCAAGATTGCCGATGGCGGCGCCCTCGTGGTGAAAACTGGCAAACATACCGGTCGCTCGGCCAAGGACAAATTCACCGTCCGCGATGCCGGCACCGAAAACACCGTCTGGTGGGGTGATACCAATCGCCCGATGACCCCCGAGGCTTTCGATGCCCTGCATGCAGCATTCCTGCAGCATATGAAAGGCAAGGAACTGTTCATCCAGGACCTGTTCGGCGGCTCCGACAAGAACCATCAGGTTTCGGTCCGCACGATTGGCGAGCTGGCGTGGCACAGCCTTTTCTGCCGCACCATGCTGATCGTCCCGACGGATGAGGAACGCAAGACCTTCCGCCCCGAGTTCACCATCATCAACCTGCCGACCTTCAAGGCAGACCCGGCCACCCACGGCTGCCGCAGCGAAACCGTGATCGCGGTGAACTTCACCAAAAAGATCATCCTGATCGGCGGCACCGAATATGCGGGCGAGAACAAGAAATCCGTCTTCTCGATCCTCAACTACCTGCTGCCCGAAGCCGGCGTCATGCCCATGCACTGCTCGGCCAACATCGGCCCCGAGGGCGACGTTGCCATCTTCTTCGGCCTTTCCGGCACCGGCAAGACGACCCTTTCCGCCGACAGCAGCCGTACGCTGATCGGTGATGACGAGCATGGCTGGTCGGACGACAGCGTCTTCAACTTCGAAGGCGGCTGCTACGCCAAGATGATCCGGCTGGACCCCGAGGCCGAGCCCGAGATCTATGCCACCACCAAGCGTTTCGGCACTGTGCTGGAAAACGTGGTGATGGATGACGCCACCCGTACGCTGGATCTGGATGACAATAGCCTCGCCGAGAATACCCGCGGCGCCTACCCCATCCATTTCATCCCGAACACCTCGGCGGAAAACCGCGGCGGCCTGCCGAAGAATATCATCATGCTGACGGCCGATGCCTTCGGCGTGCTGCCCCCGATCGCGCGGCTGACGCCTGAGCAAGCCATGTATCACTTCCTGTCGGGCTACACCGCCAAGGTTGCCGGCACCGAAATCGGCGTGAAGGAGCCGCAGGCGACCTTCTCCACCTGTTTCGGCGCCCCCTTCATGCCCCGCCATCCGAGCGTTTACGGCAATCTTCTGCGCAAGAAGATCGCCGAGGGCGGCGTGAATTGCTGGCTGGTGAATACCGGCTGGACAGGCGGCGTATATGGCACCGGCCACCGCATGCCGATCAAGGTGACCCGTGCCCTCCTGCACGCGGCCCTCGACGGCAGCCTGAACAGCGCCCCGATGCGGATCGACCCCTTCTTCGGCTTCGAAGTACCGACCGACGTACCGGGCGTTGACACCACGATCCTGAACCCGCGCGACACCTGGGCCGACAAGGCCGCCTATGACGCGAAGGCCAAACATCTCGTTGGCCTGTTCATCGAAAACTTCGAAACCTTCGTCGCCCATGTCGACGATCAGGTAAAAGCCGCCGCGCCGAGCGCCGCTTAAGGCTGACGGACGAACAATCGAAGAATGCGAAACGGGGCCCAAGCGGCCCCGTTTTTTATTGTAGCAACAAGCCATCTCCATCGGGCATCAAAACATCAATGCATTCAGTCGGATCCTTCTTTCCTTCCTCCGGATCACACATCCACAAGGAGTTAAACAGCAGAAACTTGATCCCGGTTGAATAGGAATATCGAAGTGACATCGTATTGCTTCCATTCGCATCATACTGCTCAATCAGGAATTCCATGTCGCCATCCTGCTTCGCGAACACAGCCTTCGACCGATAAGTATACCCATCAACTTCCCATCTAGAGTTGGCTTCAAGTGCTGCTGGCCGGGAAGGAATATGAAGCTTTATAACACCTGGGACATCCAAGCACATAAGCCCTGAAACGCACTCAGAAAGCGTCCCCTTCCGGGCAAAATCGGGAAACATGCCGGCTCTAACCGTTTTCGGCATTTCCCCTGAGACCACAAACCTAACGACAGAATATCCAAGTGCATCGTAGTAAGAATATTGCTTCGTTTCGACGGGTTCCGCCGCCGCCACTGAAAGCGGTGTACAAACATGCAATATTACCGCAGCGATGACCGAGGCACCTGTTGATTTCCAGCACCGCTTTTGCCCGCGGTTGTTAAGTCGCAACATGCTTTCTATTTCCCCATCACTTCATGCTTGATCCGTACACGGTCCTCCGGCGTCACACCCAATAGCCCGGCGATTTTGGCCAGCGCATTGGCCTCGAAATTGTCGAGGCTGTCGTCGGCGAGGGCCACCTGCCACAGCAGCCGCACGATTTCCTGCCGTTCGTCCTGATCCAGCTCGCGGGCGAGCGTGCGGGTGAATTCGTAAAGGCTGGTTGCTTCTGCCTCGCGCGCTTCGGCGCGGGTGAGGATTTCGCCAGCCGACCAGGCATCGATCCCGAAGCGGTCGGTCAGCGCCTTCAGGAGCGTGGCACGCTCGGCGGCGCTGAAATCGCCGTCCGCTTTCGACACCTGCACCAGAAGGGCGGCGGTGGCGAGGGCGAGCTCGTCCTCGGGGGTAGATTTTCCGGCCTTGAGGCCGAGGAATTCGCTGACGCGGGCAAACATGGGGATTGCTCTCCTTCTGTTATGGGTCTCAGGCGTCGATGCTCATGGCGAGCACACGGGAGATATGGGCGAGCGGACGGCCGGATTCCACCGCCCATGTGTTGAACGCGTCCTGAACCGCCTTCTTGGCCGCCTTCGAGGTCGGCTCCTTGTCGACCACGCCTTCGCGCACAAGGGCCGCCACCACATCGCGGCCAAGCACAAAGCCATCCTTGCCGATGAAGCGCAGGAAATACTGGCCGCTGGTGCCGCCAAGCCGCGAGGCGCGCTTTTTGATCATATCCAGAAGCCCCATGAAATCGCTGCCCGGCCAATCGGCAATCGCGCGGGCGGCACTGCCGTGCTCGTCCGCAAGCGCGCAAAGGAAAGCGGCATTTTCCCTGACACTTCTGATCTTCACCCCGTTCCGTACGATTCGCGTGTCCGACACCAGCCGGCCGAGGTCATCATCATCCAGAAACATGCAGCGTACCGGATTGAAGCCTTCGAAAGCTTCCTCGAACCCCGGCCATTTGTGCTCGATCACCTGCCAACTGAAACCTGCCGAGAATACAGCGCGGGTCATGGCGGCAAGGATGCGGTCATCCGGTGTGGCGGCCAGTTCATCTGCGGTTTTTATCTCGGGCATCTTGGCCGCCAGCGCAGCGTCCCCGCCCTTGCGTTTGGCGGCAATCGCCCAGATTTGATCGAAGCTCCGCATGGTATTTCCCCTCGTCCATCGTATATATGTGACTTGCCTTGGGCGTGCCGCCCCGGTAACGACAAGGCATTATTACCCGGTTATACTGGCATCATGGCGAACGACTATATCAAAAGCTTCGGATTTCCCCGCTGGGGCGAGTACGGCCGCGACAAGGAGGCCGAACCCGTCCGCATGTGCGATTATGCGGGCTGTTCCGAAAAGGGCTCGCACCCCGCGCCCAAGTCGCCGTCCTCGCCGGAACGCTGGTATTTCTGCCGCGAACATGCCGCCGAATATAACCGGAACTGGAATTTCTTTCAGGGCATGAGCGACGAGGAAGCCCGGCGCTACATGCATGAAGATGCCTCCTCCGACGCCTTTTCGCAGGCCAATCCGTTCGAATGGGGCGGGGCCGTGGATGAAGACGGCTTCACCTCCGCAGAGGCCCGCGCCTTCGATACGCTTGAGGTCGACAGCGATGCCGGGCCGGAGATGATCAAGAAGCAGTATCGGAAACTCGCCAAAGTCTGGCACCCCGATGCCAACCCGGGTGACCCCGAAGCCGCCGAGCGCTTCCATGCCGTGCAGACGGCTTACGAGACCCTGCGCCGCAAGCTGGATTTCTAGGCGGGTGTCCCGAGCGGGATAGTGAAGCCCGACTTGAATGTATCAATCGCCACAATCGTCTGGAACCGCCCGACCGAAGGGTTGGTGAAGAACAGCTCGCGCGTGATGCGGTCGTAATCCAGCATATCCTTTACGGTCATGATCAGCACGAAATCATACTCGCCGGTGACATAATAGCCCTGCTGGACTTCCGGCACCTGCAGCATCTGCTCGCGGAACGAATCGATCGACTGGGTGCAGCCGTAGGAAAAATTCACCTGCACGATCAGGGTGGTGCGCCCGCCGACCGCCTTCGGGTTGAGGATAGCAATTTCCTTGGCAATCACGCCTTCCTCGCGCAGCCGCTTGATCCGCCGCTGGCAGGCCGCCGGCGACAGGCCGACCTCGGCGCTGATCGTCTCTGCGGTCTGGCGGCTGTTGGCCTGCAGCAGCGCAAGGATCTTGACGTCAAACGTATCGATTTCGGTCATATGCGGATTTTTTCCTCGGGATGTTCGTAAATCACGACTGATTTTATCATGAATTCACAAAATGCGCGAAGATTCATCGCGCGAGATTGGCATATCATGCAAGCAATGACAAAATCACATCACGACACGCGAGGAGAGTTTTCATGGTTGAGAATGGGGCGCCCGATACCGCCCGGGCGATGACCTATGGCCTGACTGCCGCCACCATCTGGGGCGCATGGCCGATTGTCACCTCGATTGGCGTCACCGGCACCGTACCGGCCGATCTGGTGACGATCCTCCGCTTCCTTGTCTCGGGCCTGTTGCTGCTGCCCTTCGCCTTCCGGGGCCGGATGACGCGCACGGACTGGGGCCGCTCGCTCGTTCTCACCTTCATCGCCGGCGCCGGCTATACCTTCATCGTGTCGAACGGTGTGGGCCTTGCGCCTGCGGCCCACGGCGGCCTGATCATCCCTTCGGGGGTTCTTGTCTTCAGCCTTCTTGGCAGCCATTTCCTCCTGGGTGACCGGCTGACCACCAACCGGGCGATGGGTGCTGCCATCATCATCGCCGGGATCGGTGCCATTGCCACGGCCCGTATGGGCGACGGGCTGGCGCTGCAGGGTGATGCCCTCTTCATCGTCGGCGGGATGCTGTGGGCAAGCTATACGGTGCTCCTCAAATACTGGAAGCTCGATCCGCTGACCGCGACGGCACGGATTTCCGTCCTGTCGCTCATTGTCCTCCTGCCCTTCCTGCCCGACGCCATCGAGCCCCTGAGTGCGGCACCCCTTGGTGACGTGCTGCTGCAGGCTGTGTGGCAAGGCGTGATGTCATCAATTGTTGCCGGTGTGCTGTTCGGAAAGGCCGTCTCCGTCCTCGGGGCCGGGCGCGCCGCGATCCTCAATTCGCTGACACCCGCACTCGCCATTCTCCTCGCCATCGTCATCCTTGGCGATTGGCCGCGCCCGGCCGAATGGCTTGGCCTCGTGCTTGTGGTGAGCGGCATGGCGGTGGCCCTGAAGGTGCGCAAGGTGGCGCCGGCACCGCTCGTCGCCGAAGCCCAGAAGGCCTGAGCCAACAATCCCGCTTCCCCGTACCGCCGGGCCGCGCTATAGGCTTGGCGGCACCGGTTGCACCGGTCGTTTTTTCGAGGAGTTCCACCGATGACCGTGATCCCGCGCGCTGACCTCGTCAAGGGCCTTGCCCTTGGTCTCACCGCCATCGCGCTTTGGGGGGCATGGCCTCTTGTCACGGCAGCCGGGGTGGGATCGAACCTGTCGCCGCTCGCCGTCACCTTCCTGCGCTATATGGTCGCCGGCGCCATCCTCGCGCCCTTCGCTTTCCGCGGCGACATGAGCCTGAAGGGCTGGGCCATGGGGCTGTTTTTCGCCGTGATGGCGGGCGCACCCAACACATGGGTCGCAATCGAGGGCCTGACACGGGCACCGGCCAGCCATGGGGGGCTTGTCATCCCAGCCTTCATCATGATCGGCGGCATGGCCGGCGGGCATATCGTACTTGCCGACCGCATGACCCCGGCACGCTACGCGGGCGCCGCGCTCATGCTTTTGGGCCTTGGCGTGCTTGCCGTGCCGGTGATGGGCGACGGCGCAACGCTTGAAGGCGAATTCCTCTATGCGCTCGCCGGTATCGGCTGGGCGATCTATAGCGTTTGTATGAAGCGCTGGGGTGTGGACGCGCTGACCGCAACCGCGCGGCTCGCGTTCCTGTCGGCCCTCATGCTGGCGCCTCTCTGGCCCATGGTCGGCGACGAAATCATGGCCGCCGACCGCGACCTCGTGCTGTTCCAGGCGGGCTGGCAGGGCTTCCTGTCGACCGTGATCGCCTTCCTGTTCTTCAGCCTGTCGGTGACGCTGATCGGGGCAAGCCGCGCATCCGTCCTTAATGCCGCAACGCCAGCCGTGACGCTGATCCTCGCCGCACTTTTCACCGAAAGCGCCGCTGGTGCGGCCGAATGGGCCGCACTTCTCCTGCTGTTCGCGGGGATGGGCGCAGCCCTTGCCCCCACGCGCCGGGCCGTGCCGGCTGCCGCCTGATCACCAGCCGAAGGTTGGTAGCACCGGGTGATTGAGGGGGGCGGCTTCGCCCTCCGGAGCCACTTCGGGCGCCTGCAGCTTTTGCACCAGCGGCACGACACCGGCCCAGACCGGCCAGTCGGCCTCCTCGCCGTCGCCCGGCGGGGCAGCGCGCACCTTGGCGGCAGCGTCTTCGATCTCCATCACCAGCATGCCGGTGGCCTTGCGCTCCTGCGTCGTCATCGGGCGGAGCTGCGGCCAGCGGCCGGGGGCGAGGCGCTCGAAGAAAAGCTCCATCTGCCGGTCGAACTCGGCCTCGTCCGTCACCAGTTCCGGCACGCCGTAGCACATGACCGACCGGTAATTGACACTTGTCGAGAAACCCGACCGGGCAAGCACGAGCCCGTCAAGCTGCGAAACGGTCACACAGGCCGGGTTGCCTGCCGACAGGTGCCGCACCATGCCGCTTGCCGACGAGCCATGCCAGTAAAGCCGGTTGCCTTCACGCCAGTGGCTGGTCGGGATCACATGCGGCTGGCCATTCACGCTGAAACCCACATGGCAGAGGATATGGCTATCGAGGATCGCATAAACCGTTTCGGTATCGTAACGGGCACGTTTCAACCCGCGCCGCACGCGGGAACGGTCGGATTTCTTGAATTCTGCTGTCATGATCTCGGGTCTCTTCATGGGGACGATTATCTGCCCCGACTGATGCCCCACTATTGGCTCCTTTAAAAGAACCACATCCTTTAATATGATGGGGCCAATTTTGGGATGCGCGCACCATGGCTAGCCTGACCGACAGTCTTCTCCTGTCCCTTCGGGGTGACCAGCCGGGTACCCTGCAGGCGCGGCTGCACCGGGCGATTCGCGAAGCGATTCTTGCCGGTCGTCTGCGGCCCCGCGAGCGCCTGCCCGCGACTCGGCTTCTGGCGAAAAGCCTGTCGCTCGGTCGCAATACGGTGAGCCTCGCCTATGAAGCGCTGACCTCGGAAGGCTATCTCACTGCGCGCGGCGGCAGCGGCCATTATGTCGCCGCCGACCTGCCGGACGCGCCGCTCAACCATGACCCGGCGCCCGCCCATCCAGCAAAGACTGCTGCGCTCCCCAATCTGCCCGTCTCCAGCGGACAACCCGCGCTTGACCTGTTCCCGCGCGATCTGTTCGCTCGGCTGACCGCACGGGCATGGCGACGCGCCGGCCCGGCGCTCCTGTCCTGCCGCGATGTCGCTGGCCTGCCGCCGCTCCGCGAGGCTGTGGCCCATTATCTGCGCGTCACCCGCGATGTTCGTACTGAGGCCGGGCAAGTGGTGATCCTGTCGGGCGTGCAACAGGCGCTGTCGCTTCTTGCCCATCTCCTGATGCCTGACCGCGCTACCGGTGTGGGGATCGAGGACCCGGGTTATCCCGGCCTTGTGGAAACGGTGGAAGCGCTTGGGCGACCCGTAGCTTCCATCACCGTCGACAGGGATGGTGCCGTGCCGCCGTCAGCGCCCGCCCCAGCCCTCACCGTCCTCAGCCCGTCGCGGCAATATCCGCTTGGGCTCACCATGCCACTCGCCCGCCGCATCGCTTGGGTGCAGGCGGCAAGCGAGCACGGCTTTCACATCCTTGAAGACGATTACGACAGCGAATTTCGCTATGAAGGCAAGGCCCAGCCATCGCTGCAGGGCCTCGACCCTTCGGGCCACGTGCTTTACACCGGCGGCTCTTCAAAAGCCCTGTTTCCCGCTGCACGCATCGCGTGGCTTGTCCTGCCCGACCGGCTTGTCGACCCGTTCCTGAAACTACGCCATGCGTTTGATAGCTTCCCGCCGCTTGCGAGCCAGTTGCCGCTTGTCGATTTCATCGGCGAAGGGCACTTCGCCCGCCACATGCGTCGCCTGCGCATGGCACACCGCGACCGGGCAGAAGCTTTCATCAGTGCCTTTCGCGCCGCCCTTGGCGACCGCTTCCGCCTTTCGGGGGGAGACGCCGGCCTTCACCTGATTGCAGAGCCCGCAACCGGCAGCTTCCCCGACGACCGCACCTTGGCCCGCCTCGCTCTTGATGCCGGGATCGGTGCCGCCCCCCTGTCGGTCACCTACCGCGCAGCCACGCCCCGGCAGGGGCTGCTCATGGGCTTTGCCGATATTCCGCCCGGCGAGGTGGAGGCGCGCCTTGCCAGGTTTGCGGCAGCACTGGCCGCGGGCAATCTCTGATTTTCAAAGGCCGCACCATAGGTTAGGCTAAAGAAAGTCTCAGGCAAGGAGCCAGCCCATGTACCCGATCCGACCCGTCGCCCTTATGGCCGCGATGATTCTTTCCGCCGCTGCCCATGCGCAGGTCGAGGACAGATGGGGCTATTCGGGCAACAAAGGGCCGGACCGCTGGGGCAAGCTCAGCCGCGATTATGCGACCTGTGCGACAGGCACGGCGCAGTCCCCCATTGACATCAGCGCCACCGACCCCATCGTCATGAACCGGCTGGAATTCGATTACAAGGTTACGCCTGTCGACCTTCACAACACCGGTCTTACGATAAAATTTGCGGTAGAACCCGGCAGCAGCGTCAAGATCGGCGACAAGATATGGGTCCTGACCGAAATCAACATGCATGCCCCGAGCGAACATGCCGTTCTCGGCGTCCACGCACAGATGGAGCTGGAGTTCATGCACAAAAACGCCTGGGACGAGATCGCGGTCTTCAGTGTGCTCGTGAAGGAAGGCCGGGAACACAGGGCCGCGAGCGAATTCTGGGCAAGCCTGCCGATCGAGGCAGGCCAGCAAAACAAGGTGCCGACAGTCCTTGTGAACCCACGGGATCTGATGCCTTCAAGCCGCGGTTTCTACCGTTATATGGGCTCGCTTACCACGCCGCCCTGCACCGAAGGCGTGCATTGGTACGTCATGAAGGAGCCGATCGAAATGTCGGCCGCCCAGATCCGCGCCCTGAAAACACTGACCAAGATGAATGCCCGCCCCTTACAGGATCGGAACCACCGCATGATCCTTGACAGTGAAGGGACACCGTAACGATGCGCGGGCGCTTTACCATATCTGTCGTTGCACTGCTTGTTTCTGCCGGGCTGGGCATTGGTGGCGCCGCAGGTGCCGCCCCCAAGGCCATCCCGAAGGCTATCGCCAAGCCCTTCTGCGAAGGTGACTATGAAGCCGCCGCTGCGGCGCTGTCGGCCAGCGGCAATACCGACATAGCAAGCCGTTTCTATGCGGCCTATATCGCTGAGCTTTTGGGGCATGGCGGACGTATCCGGCCGCTGTATATGGCGCTGGCATCAAGTGATGATCGCACGCCCGTTGCCCTTTCCTGTTCCGGCAAATCAATTCTGCCCGTGAACGAAGCTGCATCCGGACGCCTGACGGTCATCGCCTTTGCCCTGCGAAGCATGGATGCAGCCGTTGGTGTGCCCTTCAAGTTGCACAGGGGCCTGCCGGAGACAAAGCCAGTTAGGGTGCCATCAGCCCCGGCAACAGCTGCGACTCCAACGCCCGCGAAATCCTCCAGCCCCAAGCCCGTCGCCCCGAAGCCTGACCGGCCGGCACCTTCTCCTTCTATCGAGGTAACGGCACCGGCAAGCCATGACCCGAACGGCCGCTGGTTCGCCCATCTTGTGTCCTTCTTCGAGGCAGCAGAAGCCGCAGAATCTGTGAAAGGCGAGATCCGGCGCTACCCGGCACTTGCGGGCATGTTCGACACGATGCAAGTCACCGCCAAAGGCCGCGATACGTGGCGGGTGGGTGTTCGAACCAGTGACTGGTCGGATGCCGACCGGCTCTGTGTCGCCGTCCGCGCGAGCGGGGACTATTGCCGCGTGATCGACACGGCGAATTGACAGAAAATCTTGTCTAATAGGGCTGGCGGTGCAAGCCCCGCCTCCTTAAGATGGCGCGCCATGCGGCGAGGCCAATGGGCCTGCACGCGATGAAAGAAAAGAATATCCAGGGGGAGCAATAAATCATGGCTGCTGGTAGCGACCAGGCGAACTGGTCTTCGCGTTGGACTTTTATCATGGCCGCGGTCGGCAGTGCCGTCGGCCTCGGCAATATCTGGCTGTTTCCGTTCAAGGCGGGCCAATCGGGCGGGGCGGCCTTTGTGCTTGTCTATCTCGCCTTTTCATTCCTGATCGGCGTTCCCTTGCTGATGACCGAGCTGTCGCTCGGCCGTCGCGGCAGGATGTCGCCTATCGGATCAATGAAGAAGATTGCCGCTGAAGAAAAGCGCAGTCCGCTTTGGGGCCTCATCGGCTGGTCCGGCGTGCTTGGCGCCTTCATCATCCTCAGCTTCTATTCGGTCGTCGGCGGCTGGACGCTTGCCTATATGATCAAGGCGATCATGGGCTTCCAGGGCCTGGATGCAGCCGGCGCCACGTCGATGTTCTCCGACTTCATCGGCCATGCGACCGAGCCGCTTGTCAGCCACGCCATCTTCATGGGCATCACCATGTATATCGTGGCGCGCGGCGTGCAGGGCGGGCTTGAAAAGGCCGTCAGCCTGATGATGCCGGCCCTCTTCGGCCTTCTGGTACTGCTTGTTGTCTACGCGGCGCTGACAGGCGCCTTTGCAGATGCCCTCGCCTTCCTCTTCACCCCGGACTTCGGCAAGCTGACGCCTGCCGTGGTGATCGATGCCCTCGGCCAGAGCTTCTTCTCGCTGTCGCTCGCCATGGGGTCGATCATGACCTACGGCGCTTACCTGAACCGCGATGTAAAAATCGGCCCGTCAGCCCTGACGATTGCAGCAGCCGACAGCACCGTGGCACTGCTCGCCGGTCTTGCGATCTTCCCGATCGTCTTCCAGTTCGGGATCAGCGCTTCGGGCGGCCCGGGCCTTGTGTTCATGAGCCTGCCCATCGCCTTCGGCCAGATGCCGGGCGGGCAGATCATCGGCACGCTCTTCTTCGCGCTTCTTTCGATGGCCGCCATCACCAGCTCGATCTCGCTGCTTGAGCCGGCCGTCAGCTATCTGGAGCACAGCTGGAAGATCAACCGCAAAAAATCGGCGCTGACGATTGCCGCTGCCGCCTTCGCGCTCGGCATCCTTTCCGCGCTTGGCCAAGAAGGCAATATGCTCGGCAACGTGCGGATTTTCGGCCAGTCGATCATGGATGCCAAAGGCTATCTCACGAACAATATCATGATGCCGCTTGGCGGCATGTTCACCGCGCTCTTTGTCGGCTGGTTCGTCAGCCGCAAGGCGATGGCGGACGAACTGGCGCTCACCGATGCCCAGTTCCGCTTCTGGTACACCATCGTGCGCTTCGTGGCGCCGATTGCGGTGTTCCTTGTGTTCCTGAGCGTGACGGTGCTGTAAGCACCTCGGCTCCTGCATCAACGAAAGGCCCGCCTTGGCGGGCCTTTTTCATGATTGCGCGCCTTCGCACAGCCGTGCGAGCATGGCGGCACAACAGCCCTTCGGAGGAAACCATGCTGCACCGCCTTGCCCTGCCCCTTGCCGCCCTTTGCCTTGCGACCCCTGCCGCATTTGCACAGGAGGAAGCCGAGGACACGGTGAATATGGAACTGGTGCAACGGGTGCTGACCGACCGCCGCTCCACCGAGCGCGCACTTGCGGGCCTTGAACTTGCCACGGAAACACAAGCCTACCAAATGGCACTGCAATATAGCGGTGTGGCCAAGGGCTACTGGCTGAATGTCCAGTGCAAGTTTGTGGAAGGGGGCGAGAAGCAGCAATATGAGCGGCAGATCGCGCTTTTCACCAATATCGTCGGCACGCTCCTTATGGAAGACGGCGGCCTCAGCATGGAAGACGCCGGCGAGCGCACGAAGGCGCTGCAGATCGCCGCACGCGATGAAATGGCGATGAACCAGTTTCTGGGCTGCGGGCCAGAAGCCGCGGCTGTTGTGGCGGAAACCGTTCAGGCAGCAGGCCGCGTCACGCTCCGCGACAATAGCGAACCATCAAGCTGAGGCAGCCGCCCCGGCGATTGTCCTGATCCGTTCTACCATCGAGAAAAGACCGTTCGCGCGCTGCGGCGACAGGTGGCTCGCGAGCCCCAGCTTTTCCAGCAGCCCGCGCGCATCAACCGCGAGGATTTCCCCGGGCGTCTTATCGTTATAGATAAGCAGCATCAGGGCCACGAGGCCCTTCACGATATGGGCGTCGCTATCCCCGCGGAAACGGATACGGCCATCCGCATCGCGTTCGGGGATCAGCCATACCTGGCTCTGGCAGCCGCGCACCTTGAAATCGTCGGTCATCTCGCTTGCGTCGAGCGGCGGCAGACGGCGGCCAAGATCGATGATGAACTTGTAACGCTCGTCCCAGTCATCAAGGAACTCGAACGTATCAAGCACATCATCGAGGGTCGTGGTTTCGCTCGTCATAGTCACTCCGCAGTCTGCCTTCAATCCCCTGCTACATGGTACCGCGTAGCGCCCTTGTCCACCCTTTTTCGGGCGCACAAAAAAATAGGGCGCCTCGGATGAGACGCCCTCAGGGTCATGGAAACGCATAGTGTATACTTGTCGATCAGTCTTCGAGGGCCTTGAGTTCGCGGTCGAGCTTGAAGCTCTTGCTCGTCATGTAGGCCTCCATGTCGCCGGTGCGACGATCAAGTTCGCGGAAACGGCGGCGCAGATCAGCGGCGGTATAGTCGGGTGCCTTGCGGGCCTGCCGCCAGAATTCTTCCTCGCGGACGTCCTCGTAAAGATCCTCGGGCTTGGGGTCGAGGGTCATGCCAAGGACGAAGTAACCGATAAGAAGGATCCAGTTGATCGGTGTGAACAGGCCGACCACCCAGAGGATGCGTACAGCGGTGAGGTTCACGCCGGTATAGTCGGCTACCCCCGCACATACACCCATCAGCTTGCCCTCGCGGGGGATCTTGTAGAGCCGGGTCGGGCTTTTGCGGTAGTTCATGTCGGTCTTATCCTTCCTGTGGAAGTGATAGTGATGATGTTCGTGCTGACTAGAGGTCATGGTTGCGGCTCCTCCAGTCGGGAACCTCGGCGTCCAGAATGCGTTCCAGCGTGCGGGTCCGGTCTTCCAGGCGGTCGGCCAGCCGGCGCAGGTCGCCGAGGTTTGCCTCATCCTCCGCGGTGAGGCCCTTCATCTGCTTCCAGCGCGTCACATAGTGGAAGATAATCCACAGGGGCGCGACAATGACGCAGAGAAGGATCATGACTGTTTCAAACACGGATACTCTCCTCGCTTAGAGTATTGGGTGCCGGTTACTTCGACGCCGGCTTCTTCGGGGCGGCTTTCGGGGCTTCTTCGGCAGCCGGAGCAGCCGGTGCTTTCTTGCCCGAAACTTTCGCCTTCAGCGCAGCCAGTTCTGCATCGATCTCGCCTTCTGATTCAAGGGCGTTGATCTCGTCAGCAAGCGTTGCTTCCTTCGAACGACCGAGGTCCATGGCCGCCGCTTCACCTTCCAGCCGGTCGATGCGGGCATCAACCTTGTCGAACCGGTCGAAAGCATCGCGGATGCGGGGGTCATAGAGGTTGCGGCGTACGCGAACCTGGTTGACCGCCGATTTGGTGCGGGTCTGGATCGTTGCCTTCTTGGCGCGGGCTTCGCGCAGCTTGGCATCGAGCTTGATCACATCCTCTTCGGCATGCACCAGCGCTTCGCGGAGATGGCCAAGCTCGGCTTCCAGATGACCGACCGTTTCGGCAAGGCGGGCCTTTTCCATGAGCGCACCTTTCGCGAGGTCATCACGACCCTTGGAGATGGCGAGCTCTGCCTTGGCTTCCCAGTCGGCCTGTGCCGAAGCCAGCTTGGCGATGCGGCGTTCGACATCTTTCTGGTCCGCAATGATGCGGGCAGCGTTCGAACGAACCTCCACAAGCGTGTCTTCCATTTCCTGGATGACCATGCGGATGATCTTTTCCGGATCTTCCGCCTTGTCGAGGATGGCGTTGATGTTCGAGTTGATGATGTCGTTCAGGCGGGAGAAGATACCCATATTATTTTCCTTTCAATTCCTCGCTGGCCGGACCCGGTGCCGGGTTAGGCGTAACCTTATGTCTTTCAGGAACGGGCGCCCAGAAGGCCCATGCCTGCCGTAGCCGTTTCACGGCGCGGGGCCGAGCGACGGGTGCTGCCGAACACGGCGGTCAGCGTGGCGAGATCGCGGTCAAGACGGTGAGCCGCTTTCAGTGCCGGGGTCAGGGTCATGAGCTTGTTCATGGTCGTGTCCTTCAAGAGCTTCGTTTTGCTGTCGTATCGTCGTTTTTGTTTCCCGTCTTTGCGGGATGCTTCCCTGTATTGCACCCGCCGTGCCAGTTTTTGAGAAAATCATAATATATTGAAATATAACGGTATTTATTTTTGCGCATCAAAAATTCGCACTTACGTAACGTGATATTTACTGACTATTGGTATTTTACACCATATATTGGCGTTCATGATTTCACGTGATGACAGCCTCATCGGCAGTGCCCCTGCCTTTCTCGATCTCATCGACCAGGTGAGCCGCGCGGCCCCGCTTGACCGGCCCCTTCTGGTGATCGGCGAACGCGGCACCGGCAAGGAACTGATCGCGGCGCGACTCCACTTCCTGTCGAACCGCTGGGACAAGGCCTACCAGAAGCTCAATTGCGCGGCGCTGCCTGAAACACTCCTTGAAAGCGAGCTGTTCGGCTACGAGCCCGGCGCCTTCACCGGTGCCGCCAAGCGCCGCGCTGGCCGGTTTGAAGCCGCGCACGAAGGCACGCTGTTCCTTGATGAAATCGGCAACATGAGCCTGAACGCGCAGGAGAAGCTTCTGCGCGTCATTGAATATGGCGAGTTCGAACGGGTCGGTGGCACCGAAACGCAGCAGGTGGACGTGCGGGTGATTGGTGCCACCAACATCGACCTGCCTTCCGCCGCCGACAATGGCAAGTTCCGCCATGACCTTCTGGACCGACTGGCTTTCGACGTGCTCACCATCCCGCCCCTGCGCGCCCGGCCTGAAGATATCCCGGAACTTGCCGAGCATTTCGGGCGCAGCATGGCGCACGAATGCGAATGGCCAACCTTTCCAGGCTTCACCGGGCGGGCGATGGACCAGCTGGTCAGCTACGACTGGCCCGGCAATATCCGTGAACTGAAGAATGTGATTGAGCGTGCGGTCTATTCTGCGTGGGACGGCGAGGACCCGATTGACGCAATTGTTTTTGACCCTTTCAAAAGCCCCTTCCGCCCGCGCGGCACTACATCGGCAGTTGGCAGCAGCAAGACATCTATACAAACCGAACGTTCGGTTGATATATCAGCAACACACCCTGCGTCGAATGGTGAACGTGCCCTGCGGGACGGGATCACCACTCTGGGGGATGGTGGCTCGGTCGACTACCGCGCGGCTGTTGCCGCCGCTGAGCGCGATATATTGGAAGCTGCCCTCAAGGCCTGCCGTTATAACCAGCGGGCCGCCGCCGACCGGCTCGGCCTCAGCTACGACCAGCTCCGCCATGCCATGAAGAAGCACGGGCTGACAGGCCCGAGCGAAGCCGCTTGATCGCACCGCCCTCTCCGCGCATAGTGCCGCGCATGAGCCAGCATATCTTCATCGAGCGCCGCCAGGCCAAGCGCAACAAGCCCCTTCTTACGGGCCGCACCATCTTCATGCTGGTGCTTGTCTCTATCGCGGCCCTTGCCGCCTTCCGCCTGTGGATCGGCAACCCTGAAGACGCCCTTTGCGAAGGCGCGTGCGACCAGAGCCATGACCTGCGCATCCTGATCACCGGCTTCTTCATGATGTTCGCCATCATCATCGCCGCTGGTGGCGTGCTCGGCCTCATCATCGGTTTCCTGCGCCGCCGGCACCGGTCAGACGGGCTTGATGCCCTGATCGCGGACGCCGGCAAGGAAATCGGTTCGGAAAGCGACCCACGCGACCCCCGCGCTTGACAGCCCTGCCCCTGCGCCGCAGCATGGCGGCGGGCCAAACTTGTTGGGGGATATCATGCGTCATCTCTGGAAAGCCGCGGTCGGGCTGTCGTTCCTGCTTGCTGCCTGTTCGGTTGAAAGCGAGGTAGAAACACCGCTTGCCGACACCATCATCTGGGGCGGGCCGGTCTATACGGCAGATGACGGCAATCCCACGGCTGAAGCCGTTGCCATCAAGGACGGGCGCATCATGGGGGTTGGCAACCGCGCCGATATCGCCCTGCTGGTCGGCCCAAGCACCCAGATAATCGATCTGGCGGGTGCAGCCCTTTTTCCGGGCTTCACTGATTCCCACGCGCATCTGGATGGTATCGGGCGGCGTGAACTGACGCTCGATCTTACCGGCACCGCCTCGGTTTCCGACCTGCAGGCCCGGCTGCAGTCGTGGCGTGAGGCGCACCCTGAAGATACCATCGTCGCCGGCCTCGGCTGGATCGAAACCCACTGGCCCGAGAAACGCTTCCCGACCGCCGCCGATCTTGACCTTGCCATCGCCGATGTACCGGTGATCCTGTCGCGCGCTGACGGCCATGCCGTGATCGTCAACAGCGCCGCCCTCAAGGCTGCGGGTATCACAGCCGATACCGAGCCTCCCTTCGGCGGCGATATCCTGAAGGACGAGGCCGGCGAGCCGACCGGCATGCTGATCGACAATGCCATGGGCCTTGTGCAGAAGCTGATCCCCGAACCCGGTGCGACCGAGCAGACGAAATTCCTGAAAGTCGGCGCCGAGCTTTATGCCCATCGGGGCTGGACCGGCATGCATTATATGTCCGCCGCCTGGAGCGACGTGCCGCTCCTGACTGACCTTTCCTCCTCGGACGAGGTTGGCATCCGCGTCTATGTGGTGCCGGACGGCGCCCGTGCGGGTGCCCTTCTTGAAGACGGCCCGGTCACCAACGAGAATGGCCGTATCATCACCCGCGCCATCAAACTGTATGTGGACGGCGCGCTTGGCTCACGCGGGGCTGCGCTTCTGGAGCCCTATGCCGACGCCCACACCAGCGGCCTGATGCTGATCAGCGAGGAAGAAGCCAAGGGCTATATGCGCAAGGCGCTGAAACACGGCGTGCAGGTAGCGACCCACGCCATCGGCGACAAGGGCAACCGCGTGCTTCTGGACTGGTACAAGGATGTGCTGAAAGGCAAGCTGGATGATGACCTGCGCTGGCGGATCGAGCATGTGCAGGTGATCACCGACGAAGACGCCCCCCGCATGAAGGCGATGGGCATCATCCCCTCGATGCAGCCGAGCCATGTGATCAGCGACATGCATTTCGCGCCCGCCCGGCTGGGGCCGGACCGTATCCACGAGGCTTACGCATGGCGCACCGTGCTGCGGGCCGGTTCGATCATCGCCGGCGGCTCCGACGCGCCGGTTGAAAAGGGCGATCCGCTTGTCGAATTTTATGCCGCCATCGGCCGTACCGATCTTTCGGGCTATCAGGGCCCGGACTGGCAGGCCGATCAGGTGATGACGCGCGACGAGGCGCTGAAGGCCTTCACGATCTGGCCGGCCACAGCGAGCTTCCAGGAAAAGGATATCGGCACCATCAGCATCGGCAAGAAAGCGGACCTCACCGCCTTCAGCGTGGATCTGATGACGGCGCCGCTGGCTGACATTCCGAACGGCCATGCTGTACTGACGATGGTGGACGGCAAGGTCCTGTTTCAGAACCGGTAGCTGACACCCGCAACCGCCGACCAGAGCGTGCTGTCGGAAACGATGGGGCTATCCTTGATGTCGCCCGGCAGCACCGATAGCTCGGTGCTTGCAAATGCCGCCCATTTGCCGCCGATCCGGTACACCACATTGACACCGGGGCTGACGACGAGCGCGCTGCTGCCGGTATAGGCCGGGCGCAAGGCTGTCGCCTCATCCGCGCGCACACCATAATAATAGTCCGTGAAGCTCGCCGATTGCCGCTCGACCGTGACGACCGGCGTCACGATCCAGCGGTCGCCGATCATATGGCTGCGGCTGACTTCAAGCCGCAGGACCGAGCCGCTGTGCTGGCCGAGCGTATCCCAAAGCCCGGTAAGGCTGACGGTGCCAAGGCTGCCTGTGTAGGTCGCCGATACGCCGGCTTCAAGCGTGGCATTACGGTCCGCCATACCGGCAAGCGCCGGTGAATCGTCCGCCTCGAACCCGTCGAACCGCGGCGTGGCGACCAGCGCAAGCTCAAGCCCTGCTGCGGGCTCGAAGCCGACGGTCAGGCCGCGCGGCGAGAATTTCACATGCTTGCTCTCATACGCCACATAGGGCACCGGCAGGAACTGCGTGCCCCGCCCCGTTTGTGCCCGGTCGCTGGCGATGAAGGCGGCACCAAGGCTCCATGAGCTGGTGTCGTCATCAGCTGCCGCCGACAAGAAAGGTGCGGCCGAAGCCGCACCGAAAGTGAACAAGGCTAGGAGGGAACGTTTCATCATCTGTCTGCTTTGCCCGAGATAATCGTTCCCTTTACGCGCGCTAATGCCGCGCGGATCACATCAACCTGCAAGTTCGCCAGCAATCCAGCGATCGACCTTCTTCTCGAGGATATCGAGCGGCAGGCCGCTGTCCTCAAGGACCACATCGTGGAAAGCCCCGATCCTGAACCGGTCGCCCATCGCCGCCCTGGCGCGTTCGCGCAGTTCAACAATCTTCAGCATGCCAAGTTTGTAACCAAGCGCCTGACCCGGCCACACGACATAGCGTTCGATCTCGGCTGTAGCTTCATCCACATGCGAGCCTTCGGTTGATGCCATATAGTCGATGGCCTGTTCGCGGGTCCATTTCTTGGCATGGATACCGGTATCGACCACCAGCCGCACTGCGCGGTGCAGTTCGGCCTGCAGGCGGCCGAGATCACCGAACGGGTCGTCCTTGTAAAGGCCCATTTCCTTGGCCAGCAGCTCGGAATAAAGGCCCCAGCCCTCGCCAAAGGCGTTGGAATAGAGGGTCGACATCAGCAAGGGCACATCCTTGCCAAGGCCAAGTGCTGTCTGGAAATGGTGGCCGGGCACGGCTTCATGATAGACAAGCGTGCGCAGCGTGTAGGACGGCCAGGTCGCCGTGTTTTTCAGATTGATCCAGAAAGTGCCGGGACGGCTGCCATCCAGTGACGGGGCATCATAGAAGCCGCCAGTGGCGCTGCCTTCGTTCTGCTTGGGCACGGCGCGCACCACGACCTTCTGGGTCGGGATCGTGTCGAACCATTCAGTCATCATCGGCATGATCTCGTCCATCCAGCCGTTGAGCTTGGCAAGGATTTCTGCCTTGCCCTCTTCGGTGTTCGGATAGAGGAATTTCGGGTCCTTCAGAAGGCCCTGCATGCGCACGCCCACCGGGCCTTCGCTGAGGCCTTGCGCCTTCAGGATCGCATCCATCTCCGCCGTGATGCGGGCGACTTCGGCAAGGCCAATATCATGCACCTGCGAGGCCGTAAGGTTCGTATCCGTCATCTGGTGAACGAGTGACTGGTAAAGCTCCACGCCCTTGGGCAGGCGCCAGATACCGGCATCATGCACGGCTTCGGGCTGCTGCTGCTCAAGCGCCAGTTTCAGGCGGGCGTTGGCCGGCAGATAGACGCTGTCGATCAGGCCAATGGCCTTCTCCACCCGGTCGCCGGGTTCGATGCCAGCGGCTTCAATCTTCGATTTGAAGGTGGCAATCAGCGGGTGATCGGCTGCCGGTTCCACGCTCTTGTCGGCAAGCGAGGCAAGCGCCTTCGTCAGGATGAAATCGGGGGCAATCACGCCCTGCTCGCGCGAGGCGGCAAGGGATTCGATCGCGCCGTCCACGGCTGCACCGTAACGCTCCAGCCGCTGCAGCCACATATCGGCGTCTTCCGCCGTCTTGATGGCATGCTGCTGATCCAGAAGGTTCGTCACATCAAGCTGCGGCCCGCCAAGCTGGGTGACAGGATAAACGGTGAACCAGCTGCCATAGGTGCCCATGATGGCGCCGTAAGGCACGATGCGGCCCGGCGCAATCGCCTTGTCGAGCTGGCTTGTCAGCGTCTCGAGATAAAGCTTCTGCTGCGGGTCGAGCTTGTCTGTGGGTGCCATGCGCATGCGGCCGAGAAGTTCCTCGAACGCGGTGCGGCGGGCAGCTTCCTCACGCGGGCCGGTGATGTTGAGGGCGCCGGCATAGCCGACACCCGCCACATCTTCTGACACGCCATAATAGCTCGCCATCTGCGGCCATTCGGAGAAATAGCTGACCTCCATGCCGTGCATGAGACCGGCGAAGTCCTGCTCCGCCGTGTCGCCAGCATGCGACATTTCGGTCGCTGACGGCTGGTCGTTATTGTTGGCCGCCTTGTCACCACCCTCGCCGCATCCGGCGAGGGCAAGGGCTGCAGCGAGCCAGACTGTATGACGATTCATCGGGATCAATCCTTCTTGGCGTCGTCTTTTTTCACGTCATAGCGTTCGAACCAGGCGAGGATATGACCGATCTTCTGCACGAGGTTCGACGGACGCGCGGCGATGCCATGGCTGGCGCCCGGGATCTTCACCATCGCGGCATCGATCTTCCGGTATTTGAGCGCCTGATAATATTGCTCGGTTTCCGACATCGGGGTGCGGTAATCCACCTCGCCTGTCATGATCATGGTCGGGGTCTTCACATTGCCGACATAGGCAAGCGGCGAATGCTTCCAGAGATCCATCGGCTCGTCCCACGGCGTGCCCTTCAGCCAGTATTTGCTGTAGTGCAGGTACCCGTCCGAGGTCAGCGAGAAGGACAGCCAGTTGATCACCGGCTTCACCACAGCCGCCGCCCGGAAGCGGTCGGTATGGCCGATGATCCAGGCCGACAGCACGCCGCCGCCCGAACCGCCGGTTACAAACAGGCGTTCTTCATCGATGAAGCCCTTGGCGATAGTGGCGTCCACCGCATCCATCAGGTCGTTATAGTCCTTGCTCGGATAATCGCGGTCGATCAGGTTCGAGAAATCCTCACCGTAAGAGGTCGAGCCGCGCGGGTTGCCATACACAACCACATAGCCTTTGGCCGCAAATGCCTGCAGCTCAGCCGAGAAAGCCGGGCCGTATGCGGCGAATGGGCCACCGTGGATTTCCAGAATCAGCGGATATTTCTTGGTCGGGTCAAAGTCCGGCGGGGTCACGGTCCAGAACTGGATGTCGCGGCCATCGACCGACGACTTGAACGACAGTTCCTCAACCTTGCCCAGCGTCTTGTGGCCAAGGAGGTCTTCATTGAGCGCGGTCAGAAGCTTCGGCTTGCCGCCCTTGCCGACAAGGGCGAGGTCCGCCGGGCGGTCGGTGCGTTCCATGGTGATGACAACGCCACCCGGCACGGCCACGAACTCGCCGCTCGTGTACGGGCGTCCGATCGACTGGCCACCCAGTTCATCGGTCAACACGCTGCGCTTGCCCTTGAGGTCCACATTGGCGACCAGCGCCTTGCCGTGATCGTCGTAGGAAACATAGAGGCTCTTGCCGTCCAGCGCCCATTCGAAGTCATTGATACCACGGTCCAGATCATCGGTCAGAGCCTGCGGCTTGCCGCCGCTCAGATCCATCACATAGAGCTTGTTTTCGCGGTTGCTGCGGGTGTCTTCATCGAAGCCCATCCAGGCCACGCGCTTGCCATCGGGCGAGATCGAGGGGCGGAAGTCGGGGCCTTTGCGGTCTGTCAGCTGGCGGATGTCGCCGGTTTCCACATTCACGGCATAAAGCTCGGACTCACGGCCCGCATATTCGGCGTCCTTGATGCGCAGGCTGCCGAACAGGATTTCCTTGCCGTCTGCCGTCCACGCAAGGCGGCCGCCGTGCTGATAGTCGCCGGAGGTGACCTGACGCGGGGTGCCACCGTCAGCCGGGATCACATAGATATGGCTGTAGGCCACATCGAAATAGCCTTGCCCGTCACCGCGATATTCGGCGGCTTCGATCACTTTCGCAGGACCTGCCCATTTGGCGCCCTCGGGCTTTGCCGGCATGCCCTTGAAGAGCGGCTTCTTCTCGGCTTCGACATCCATCACGAAAGCAATCGACTTGCCGTCGGGTGCCCATGCGATCTGGCCGAAACCATCCTGCAGGTTGGTGAGGCGGGCGGTATCGCCGGTTTTCAGCCAGCGTACATAAAGCTGGTTGCTGCCTTCTTCGTTCGAGATATAGGCGAGGCGCGTACCATCGGGCGAAAGGCGCGGGCTGCGATACTGTTTCTCGCCCGATAGAAGCGGATGCTGCGCCGAGCCATCAAGCGGCGCGACCCACAGGTTGATCCGCGTGCCATCGGTCATGATGTCGCTGGAACGGCGCTCGTAAACCACCGATTTGCCGTCCGGCATCAGTTGCGGGCCGGCGGCATATTCGATGTTGAACATGTCTTCAAGTTCAATGAACTTGCCCTTCGCTGCGTCGTCGCTGACGGCGGCCGGTGCCAGAATGATGCTTGCAAGAATTGCGGACTTTAAAAGGCGCATGATATCCCCCACATGATTGTTTGGCCCGGAGCCTAGCACCGGGTGAAGGGGTGTCAACCTCGGGCCGCCCGGCCCTGAACCAAAGCTATAGAGGGAAAGAAGTAATGACCGCGAACGGGGATATGATCGGCGTGGGCGTTTCGCTTGTCGTGGCCGCCATCGGCTTCTGGCAGGAGCGTCGCTACACGCCGGGCAAACTGCCCCTGGTGCCGCCTTTTTTCCTGATGTTCACGGGTGCCCTTGGCGCCATCGTCTTCGGCGCCGACCTGATCACGGCGCTCACCGGTGTGACCTGGAGTCCCGGTTTCCAGCGCTGATTTTTGCTGCACAAAAAAAATGCGGAACCGCTCTCGGGGGAGGAGGACGGTTCCGCGCGACACAGTCAGATCAAGGGAGCTAATTTGCTGTATCAGCAATACCCTTATACTACAGTTTGCGTTAACAGGCAGTAAATACGGACAAAAGCCGCTCAAAACTGGGTAAAGGTTCCAGTAACTACTGCCGCGAAAGCACGCCGATTGGGACGAAATCTATTTCGTTTCGCGCATCTTTAAGGCAGCAATAAACGCGTCATGCGGGATTTCCACCTTCCCGTACATACGCATCCGTGCCTTACCTTTCTTCTGTTTTTCCAATAGCTTCTTCTTACGGGTGACGTCGCCGCCATAGCATTTCGCGGTCACATCCTTGCGGAGTGCCGAAATGGTCTCGCGGGCGATTACTTTGCCGCCGATTGCTGCCTGGATCGGAATCTTGAATAGTTGACGCGGAATGAGGTCTTTAAGCCGTTCGCAGAGGGCACGACCGCGCGACTCGGCGGCTGAACGGTGGACCAGCATCGAAAGTGCATCCACGGGTTCGGCATTCACAAGGATCGACATCTTCACAAGATCCGATTCCTCATAAACATCGAAGTCATAGTCGAAGCTGGCGTAACCGCGGCTGACCGACTTCAGGCGGTCATAGAAGTCGTAGACAACTTCGTTGAGCGGCAGGCGGTATTTCACCATCGCGCGGTTACCGGCATAGGTGAGGTCGGTCTGGATACCGCGTTTTTCTTCGCAAAGCTTCAGCACGGCGCCCAGATGCTCGTCCGGTACCAGAATGGTCGCATTGATCCACGGCTCCTCGACATGATCGACACGCACCACATCCGGCATATCCGCCGGGTTATGCAGTTCGATCATCGTGCCGTCGGTCAGGTGGATCTTGTAGATAACGCTCGGGCTCGTGGTGATGAGATCAAGGTCGAACTCGCGGCTCAGGCGTTCCTGGATGATCTCGAGGTGCAGCATGCCAAGGAAGCCGCAGCGGAAACCGAAGCCGAGGGCTGCCGAGCTTTCGGGCTCATATTCGAACGAGGCATCGTTGAGGCGCAGCTTCGCCATGGCGTCGCGCATATGGTCATAGTCGTCGGCGTCCGCCGGGAAGAGACCGCAGAAGACGACCGAACGCGAGGGCTTGAAGCCCGGCAGTGCGGTTTCGCAGGGCTTGCGCACATCGGTGATCGTGTCACCCACATGGGTGTCGGCCACTTCCTTGATCGAGGCGGTGAAGAAACCGACCTCGCCGGGGCCAAGCACATCCACCGCCACACCTTTCGGCGTGAAGATACCGACGCGGTCCACATAATGCTCGCTCTTGGCGGCCATCATCTTGATGGTCTGGCCCTTCTTCAGCTCGCCGTCGATGATACGCACCAGCACCACAACACCGAGATAGGTGTCGTACCAGCTGTCAATCAGCATGGCCTTCAGGGGCGCTTCGCGGTCGCCTTCGGGGGCCGGCAGGCGGGTGACGATGGCCTCGAGCGTCTCGTCGATGCCGATGCCCGATTTGGCCGACGCCATGACGGCTTCGGAGGCATCGATGCCGATCACATCCTCGATCTGTTCGCGCACGCGCTCGGGTTCTGCCGCCGGCAGGTCGATCTTGTTGAGGACGGGTACGATCTCATGATCGTTCTCGATGGCCTGATAAACGTTCGCGAGGGTCTGGGCTTCCACCCCCTGGCTGGCGTCCACAACAAGGAGCGAGCCTTCGCATGCGGCCAAACAGCGGCTGACTTCATAGGCGAAGTCGACGTGGCCGGGCGTGTCCATCAGGTTCAGGATATAGGTCTCGCCGTCCTGCGCCTTATATTGCAGGCGAACAGTCTGTGCCTTGATGGTGATGCCGCGTTCGCGCTCGATTTCCATCGAATCAAGCACCTGCTGTTTCATCTCGCGGTCACTGAGGCCACCCGTCGCCTGGATCAGGCGGTCGGCAAGCGTCGACTTGCCGTGGTCGATATGCGCGATGATGGAAAAGTTGCGGATATGCTTCTGCAGGGTCATGGCCGGTCGGTCATTTCACTATAAGCCGTTGGCGGACAGGCAGTTTCGCCCGCCCGGCAACCGGGGATTCTCATTCAAATCTGTCGTTCGGTCCGGTGCCGCGTCAAAGCGGCAGCACACGGTCCGGCGGCCGGTGGTTGTCCATGAAGGTGCGGATATTGATCAGCACCTTCTCGCCCATCGCCACCCGGGCCTCGATCGTTGCCGAGCCCATATGCGGCAACAGAACGACATTGTCGAGCGAAAGAAGCTTCGGGTTGATCGTCGGCTCTTCCTCGAACACATCAAGGCCCGCCCCGGCAAGCCGTCCGACCTCGATCATGTCGGCCAGCGCCTCCTCGTCGATGATCTCGCCGCGGGCGGTGTTGATGATCACCGAATGGGGCTGCATCTTCTTCAGCCGGTCGCGGTTCAGAAGGTGATGCGTTTCGGGTGTCAGCGGGCAGTTGACGGACACAAAGTCCATGCGGCTGAGCATCTGGTCAAGATCAGCCCAATAGGTGGCTTCAAGCTCGGCTTCCACCTGCGCGGGCAGGCGGGTGCGCTTGTGATAATGAACCGCCATGTTGAAGGCGCGGGCACGGCGGGCGATGGCCTGCCCGATGCGGCCCATGCCGATGATGCCAAGGCGCTTGCCCTGGATGCGGTGGCCCATCAGGAAGGTCGGGGTCCAGCCGGTCCAGCCACCCGAACGCAGGATCTTCTCGCCTTCGAAAATACGGCGCGGCACAGAAAGCAGCAGCGCCATCGCAAGGTCGGCGGTGTCTTCGGTCAGCACGCCCGGCGTGTTGGTAACAACGATGCCCTTCTTGTGGGCGGCCTTCAGGTCGATATGGTCGACCCCGGCGCCGAAATTGGCGATCAGTTTAAGCTTCTCGCCCGCGGCCTCGATCACCTCGGCGTCGATCGTGTCGGTCACGGTCGGCACAAGGACATCAGCGGTGGCAACGGCGGATTTCAGCGCTTCTTTCGAAAGCGGCTCATCCGCCAGATTGAGCGACACGTCAAAAAGCTCCGCCATGCGGGTTTCGACGCTGTCGGGAAGCTTGCGGGTGACGGCGACCTTGGGGCGCTCTCGCCGGTTTCCTGTTTGACTCATGCGGTAAAATAACCTTTTCTAGCGACCTGCCCGCCTCGGGGCTTGCAGCCTGACGTTAAAGGTTGATAGCAGAAGGGGGCGGCGCTTTCAAACGCCAAGAAGCCCAACCGATAGCTGAGGAAACAGGACCTTGAAGCCCGGCCGGATCATCCTTGCGCTCGTGATCGTCGCGAAGCTCATGATGCTGACGCACACTGCCCACGCCGCAGACGTGGGGCCGAGCGGCAATCCCTTGCCCCGTTTTGTCTCCCTGTCGCCTGAAGTCGCCTATCTGCGTACCGGGCCGGGACTGCAATATCCCGTTGCCTGGGTCTATAACCGCCGCCACCTGCCCCTCGAGATCATCGACGAGCACGGCGCCTGGCGGCAGGTGCGCGACATAGAAGGCACCAAGGGCTGGATGCATGTGCGGCTTCTGTCCTCCAAACGCTCGGCGATGCTGGTCGGCAAAAAGCTTGAACTGCACAGCGACCCCGAAGCCGCCTCCCGCGTGGTGCTGACCGCCGAGGGCGGCGTCATCGGCTGGACTCGCCTTTGCCGCGGCGACTGGTGCCGGATGGAGATCGAAGGCACCGAAGGCTGGATTGAACGCAGCCACCTCTGGGGTGTTTACCCGGAAGAAACACTGGAATAACAGCAGCCTGCATCGGCCCGCCCTCCCCGGCCGCAAATCCCGTTTGACATGATATGTAAGTTCTTACATAATTTCTTACATAAATCCCCTGAACGGACACCCGAGTCATGACAACGAACGAAGAACTTTTCACTGAACTGGGCATCGGCACCCGGCTCCGGCGGCTGATTGACCGCATGAGCCCCGATGTGGAGCGGCTGTATGCCGAAAGCGGCCTCACCTTCAAGGCCAGCTGGTTCTATGTGATCTATGCCCTTGCCGAGCGCGGCCCGATGCCGATGGGCGAGATTGGCGCGCTCGCCGGCTTCACCCATTCGGCGGTGAGCCAGACAGTGAAGAAGCTGATGTCGCTTGGCCTGATCGATACCGAAACGGCAGACGACGCCCGCCAGAAACTGGTGCGGCTGACTACAAAGGGCGAGGCCCTTGTCGCCAAAAGCCGCCCGATGTGGGATGCGGTGGAAGCTGCCGTGAAGGATGTGATCGCCGAGACCGGTTTCGATTTCCTTGGTGCCGTTACCGCGATGGAAGCCGCGCTCAAATCCAAGGGCCTGCACGCCCGCATCAGCGAGAAGCTGGCCGACGCCGCACCCCCGGCCTTCGAGATCGTCCCCTATGATGTTGCCTACCGGCAGGCCTTCTATGACCTGAATGCCGAATGGGTGAGCAAATGGTTCGTGATGGAGCCAGTGGATGAAGCCGTGCTTTCGGACCCCGAAGGCACGATCCTTTCGAAAGGCGGCGAGGTTTTCTTCGCGGTCGTCGGCGGCAAGGCCCTTGGCACCGTGGCGCTGAAGCCGATGCCGAAGGAAACATACGGCGAAGGCGCTTTCGAGCTGACCAAGCTTGGCGTTTCGCCCGAGTATCGCGGCGGCGGCATGGGCAAGGCGCTGTGCGAGGAAACCATCCGGCGCTTCACGGCGCGCGGCGGGCGGCTCCTGTTCCTGGAGACAAACACCGTGCTGCAGCCCGCCATCCGGCTTTATGAAAAGCTCGATTTCGTGGCGATGGCCCCGATGATCCCGAGCCCCTACGAGCGCGCCAACTATTATATGGAATGGCGCGGCAGCCCGGCCTTCCGAGGTGAGAAGGCCGCGTGACATGAGTGATATCTGCCTCACCGGCTGGAACCCTGAATACAGATCGGCCTTCTTTGATATCAATATCGCGTGGCTCGAAGAGCATTTCACGGTGGAGCCCAAGCACCGCGCCGTTCTTTCGAATCCGGAAGGCGAAATCCTTGCGGGCGGCGGCGAGGTTTTCTTCGCGCTCAAGGACGGGGTCGCCGTCGGCACCGTGGCGGTGCGCGCCGATGGTGGCGGCGTGTATGAATTGACCAAGCTTGGCGTCACCCCTGCCGCACGCGGGCTGGGCCTCGGGCGGTTGCTGTGCCAGGCGGTGATCGATTGGTTCCGCGCACAGGGCGGCACACGGCTTTATCTCGAAACCCACACCAAGCTCACCGCCGCCCTGCATCTGTATGAAGCGCTCGGCTTCGTTGCCGGCACCAACCCGGCGGGTGACGCCTATGCCGGCACCGATTGCTATATGGAATGGCGCGGCAGCCCGGCCTCATCCGGTGAGCGGGCCGCCTGAATTTTCTCCCACTGCCGTGAGATGCCATCCAAACGGTGTCTCACGGCATTTTTGTCGCATGGCTGGCCCGGTGCTTTTCGGTTATCATCATGGGATGGTGGCGGAAATCCCGGAGGCAGACGATGCGGCAGGCCCTTCTCCCGACCCTTACGGCGCTGGTTTTCACACTGCCCCCTGTGGCGGCAACACATGGCGGCTTTGACGGCGCGACCCTGAAGGCGCGCTCGGCGGCCCTTGCCGACCGCTATCAGGCCGAACTGATGGCGCAGCTGCAAGCGGCACTCGAGGCCGGCGGGCCAGCCGCCGCCATCGAGGTCTGCGCCGAGGTGGCACCCACGATTGCCGCAACCCTTTCGGCGGAATCCGGCGCGAAGGTGGGGCGTACGTCATTGAAGGTGCGCAACCCCGAAGCCTTCCCCACCACCACCGAACGCGCCATGCTGATCGTGATGGCGGAAGCCCCGCTGGACGCGGCCGGCAAACCGGTCGAGCGCGTATGGGCCGAAGCCGACGCCACGGGCACCATGGCCACCCTGCATTATATGCGCGCGATCCCCCTGAAGCCCCAGTGTGCGGCCTGCCACGGCGAGGCCATCGACCCCGCCCTTCTCGCCACCATCAAGGCCCGCTACCCCGCCGACGCCGCCACCGGCTTCAAGGTCGGCGAGCTACGCGGTGCGTTTACGATCACGTGGCCGAAGGGGATGGTGGAATAACCCCACCCCACTCCGCCGTCACCCCGGCCCCCGAGCCGGGGTCAAGCCCTTCCGCCTGCGCCACTGGAGCCGGATCAAGTCCGGCATGACGCCAATCCATTACACAGGGCAATATCGATAGCCGGTGAAGGCACCATAAATTCTTGTAAGCACCTCCAAGACCGAACTCCCGAAGGCAAGGCAGTAAAGTGCGATTAGTAGCATTCTAAGCCGCGCGTGCTTTCTCTTGGCAGTGACGTAACCCCGATAAGCAGCTTCAAGAACCACAACAGTAACCGCAGCAACAAAAAATATGGGGAAAATCGAAATGAACCAGAATGGGCTGACGTATCCACATTCAACATAAAACAGGACAAAAAAGGAGATGGTCGACAGGATCACACTTCCAAAGGCAATCGCCTTTCGAGCATCACCTCTATACAACAAACTTGCTGACCAATTCAGGAGCGCGATCTGCGCAACATATAGAAATATATTCATTTTTACCCCAACCCATTCCGTCAATGACAGCGTCGGAAATGGCATAGAGTCAAACAAAAAGGGGCACCAAGCGGCGCCCCTTTTGTCGTCTCTGTATCTGGTCAGGCGATCAGTCGCCTTCCATGATCCGGTTCACGAGCTGCTTCACGGTGGGCACGAAGCCGTTCGAATAGAAGGGGTCTTCGGCGAAGCGGAAGGCATTGTGGCCGGCGAAAACGAGGTTGTTTTCAACACTGCCGCCGTGGGCCACGTCATCCAGCGTCTTCTGGATGCAGAAGCTGCGCGGATCGGCAAGGCGGCCGGTCGAATGCTTTTCGTTATCCGCCCAGCTGGAGAAACGGCACTGCGACAGGCAGCCCACGCAGTCGGCCTGGTCCTTGCGGATTTCGCCGGCCTTGTCGCCCGTCACGAAGATCAGGCTGTCGTCCGGGGTTTTCATCACGCGGTCGAAGCCGGCTTTCAGCCATTCCATTACGCTATGCTCGTCCGACTTCCGGAAGAAATAGCGTTTGCGGTCAATGGTCATTTCGGTATCGAAATCATTGTCCTGGGTGGCGCGGAAGTTCACCTGACGGCGGGAACGCTCCACCAGCTCGCCAAGGAAGCTGTTCTTGATCGCGCTCGAGAAGAAGCCGGTCGGGCTGAAGTTCTGCAAGAGCACATCGCCGGGTTTCAGCGACATCAGCTTCTGCTTCCACTTGTCGGAAATCGGGCTTTCCTTGGTGAGAAGCGGCCGGGTGCCGAACTGGAACATCACCGGGCCGATTTCCTTGTTATCGATCCAGTGGTCCCATTCCTTCAGGTTCCACACGCCGCCCGCCATGATGATCGGCACATGATCGAGGCCGAGCTCGCGCATGATGCGGCGCAGTTCCGCCACGCGCGGGTACGGATCACCGGGTTTCGTGGGGTCTTCGGCGTTCGAGAGGCCGTTATGGCCGCCGGCAAGCCACGGGTCTTCATAAACGACACCACCCAGAAGCTCGGACACGTTTTTATAGGCGCGTTTCCAAAGCGCGCTGAAGGCGCGGCCCGAAGAAACGATCGGATAATAATGGACGCCGTATTTGGCGGCGAGTTCGGCGAGTTTGTAGGGCATGCCTGCCCCGCAGGTGACGCCGTGCACCATATCCTTGGTTTTCTCGAGGATGCCATGCAGCGCGCGCTGCGCACCGCCGAGTTCCCACAGCATGTTGATATTGATCAGGCCCTGCCCGTTCGAAATATCCCACGCCTTGCGGATCTGGTCGATCGTGCCCTTGATCGAGAAATCGACCATTTCGTCGTGGCGCTCGGCGCGGGTGCGGCCCTTGTAATCGTGGGGCACCACATTGCCATGCGCGTCATACTGATCGGCGATCACCGCCGAGATGGTGCCAACGCCGCCAGCGGCCGCCCACGGGCCGGAGCTCGCGCCGGTCGAAATCGCGACACCCTTGCCGCCTTCGATCAGCGGCAGCACTTCCTTGCCACCGAGGCGAATGGAATCGATAGAAAAGCTCATCCAACTCTCTCCCTAGTCGGCGCAACCCTACACGCGCCGCCCCCCTTAAGAAAGGAAAACCGGCACGGAGCATTATACCCCATGCCGGTTTCCAAAAGCTCAACGAAAGTCTTTGGCCAAAACCAAAGGCTTAGTCACGGTCACGGCGCGGACGACGCTCGCCGCGGTCGCCACGATCACCACGGTCGCCCGAAGGGGCAGCCTTGGCCGGACGCGCGTTCGGGTCTTCTTCGCCGGTTTCCTGATTCACGACACGCATGGAAAGGCGAACCTTGCCCTTGCCGTCGATCTCGAGGCACTTGACGTAAACCATGTCGCCTTCGTTCACCACATCGGTGACCTTCTCGACACGGTCTTCCTTCAGTTCCGAGATATGGACGAGGCCGTCGCGGCTGCCCATGAAGTTGACGAAGGCGCCGAATTCCATAATGCGGACGACTTTGCCGTGATAGATCTTGCCGACTTCGGGCTCAGCCACGATGCCGATGATCCAGTTTTTCGCGGCTTCGATCTGTGCAGCGTCCGAAGAGGCAATCTTGATGGTGCCGTCGTCTTCGATATTCACCTTGGCGCCGGTGACTTCCACGATCTCGCGGATCACCTTGCCGCCGGTGCCGATCACTTCACGGATCTTGTCGGTCGGGATCTTCATGGTCTCGATGCGCGGGGCGTGAGCCGAAAGCTCGCCGCGGGCACCGGTGAGGGCCTTGCTCATCTCGGCAAGGATATGGGCACGGCCGCCAGCTGCCTGGTTGAGCGCGACTTCCATGATTTCCTTGGTGATGCCGGTGATCTTGATGTCCATCTGCAGGGCAGTGATGCCCGCGTCCGTACCGGCTACCTTGAAGTCCATGTCGCCGAGGTGATCTTCGTCACCCAGGATATCGGAGAGAACCGCGAAACGGTCGCCTTCCTTGATGAGGCCCATGGCGATACCCGAAACCGGACGGGTGATCGGCACGCCGGCATCCATCATCGAGAGCGAAGCACCGCAAACGGATGCCATCGAGGACGAACCGTTCGATTCGGTGATTTCCGACACGATACGGATCGTGTAGGGGAAGGCTTCCTTCTCGGGGAGCACTGCCTGAACAGCGCGCCATGCGAGCTTGCCGTGGCCGATTTCGCGGCGACCGGCGCCGCCCATGCGGCCGCACTCACCCACCGAGTAGGGCGGGAAGTTATAGTGCAGCATGAAGGCCGAGCGGTAGCTGCCTTCAAGTGCGTCGATGATCTGCTCGTCTTCGCCGGTGCCGAGGGTGGCAACCACGAGGCCCTGCGTTTCACCGCGGGTGAAGAGCGCCGAACCGTGGGTACGCGGCAGGATACCGACTTCGGAAACGATCGGGCGAACCTGATCGAGATCGCGGCCGTCGATACGCTTCTTGGTGTCGAGGATCGAGTTACGAACGATATCGCTCTCGAGCGCTTTGAGGAGATCGCCGACAACGGTTGCCGAAAGGGCATCGTTCGATTCGATCTCTTCGGCGAGGTCCGCGAAGACTTTCTCTTTCGCAGCCTTGATCGCCTTCACGCGGTCCTGCTTGGTGATGATGCCGTAAGCGGCACGGAGATCAGCTTCGGCAACCGATTTGATGCGCGCGACAACAGCCGACAGGTCAGCCGGTTCCGGCAGTTCCCACGGGTCTTTGGCGGCAGCTTCAGCAAGCTCGATGATCGCATTGATCACCGGCTGCATTTCGGCGTGACCGAACATGACGGCGCCGAGCATGACTTCTTCGGAAAGCTCTTTTGCTTCCGATTCCACCATCAGAACGGCTTCCGAAGTACCGGCAACCACAAGCTCGAGGTCGCTTTCTTTCACTTCTTCGGTCGTCGGGTTCAGGATGTATTTGCCATCCTTGTAACCAACCTTGGCACCAGCAATCGGGCCCATGAACGGCAGGCCGGAAAGGGTGAGGGCAGCAGACGCGCCAACCATGGCGACGATGTCGCTGTCGTTTTCAAGGTCGTGGCTGAGCACGGTGCAGACAACCTGCACTTCGTTCTTGAAGCCATCGATGAAAAGCGGGCGGATCGGGCGGTCGATGAGGCGCGACACGAGGGTTTCTTTCTCGGTCGGACGGCCTTCGCGCTTGAAGAAGCCGCCGGGGATCTTGCCGGCAGCGAAGTATTTTTCCTGGTAGTTTACCGTGAGCGGGAAAAAGTCCTGCCCCGGCTTCATCGATTTGGCACCGACAACGGTGCAGAGGACGGTGGTGTCGCCATAGGTCGCCATAACGGCGCCATCGGCCTGGCGAGCAACATGGCCGGTTTCCAGAACGAGCTTGCGACCGCCCCAGGTGATTTCTTTGCGATGAATGTTGAACATTGTCTAACCTCTGTTGGACCGACCGGGCTTAAAACATTCCTCGACCGGCAGGTCCTGGCATGGCCCCTTGACCATACCCCGCTTCATTTGAACCCCGGGTGCCGCTAAGGGGCGGCATGTTTTCCGGGCGCGAGGTCCGGCTTATGCCGGACGATTTTGACGGCCCTGTTACAGACAAGGGCCTGAGGGATGCCTTCGATGTAAAGGCGCGAAGGGCCGGCCCGTTTTGCGGTGCCGGCCCTTCGGTATTTCGGGCTTACTTGCGGAGGCCGAGACGGGCGATCAGCTTGGTGTAGCGATCTTCGTCGGTCTTCTTGAGGTAAGCGAGCAGCGAACGGCGCTCGTTGACCATCTTCAGGAGACCACGACGCGAGTGGTGGTCTTTTTTGTGATCCTTGAAGTGTTCGGTCAGGTTCGAAATACGCTCGGAAAGGATGGCAACCTGGATTTCCGGCGAGCCGGTATCGTTTGCGTTGCGACCGAATTCCTTGACGAGTTCCTGCGTGCGTTCAGTAGTAATCGACATCGGGGTCTCCTTTATAAAGACTAGAGATTGAACACCCTTTCCAGCACCATGAGACCCTGCGCCGCCGTAGCAAGCGCCAGCGGTGTACCGCCATAGGTCAGGACATGGAGCCCGGAAAGGTGCCCGGACACGCGGATCTGCTGGCCGCATCTGATGCGATCAGCCTCCGCTTCGCTCACGGCAAGCGCCGGGATGTCGTCCAGCGCCGTCATGATCGAAAGGACATAGTCCGAGGCGGGCGCACTATGCCCGAGCTCGGTCAATTTTTCCAGCGAAATTGCGCTTTCCAGCGAAAAGGGCCCGACCCGTGTACGGCGCAGCGCACCAAGGTGCCCATGCCCGCCAAGGGCGCGGGCAATATCGCGGCCAAGCGCGCGGATATAGGTGCCCTTGCCGCAGGTCACGGAAAGCATCGTCTCGCCCTTCTCCGCATTGTGGGAGACAAGCGTAAGTGCATGAATTTCCACGGTGCGCGAGGGCATTTCGACCTCTTCACCGGCCCGCACACGGGCATAGGCCCGCTCGCCATCGATCTTGATCGCGCTATAGGCGGGCGGTACCTGCGTGATGCTGCCGGTGAAGCGTGGCAGAATGGCGGCAATCTCGGCTTCCGCCGGGCGCACGTCGTTCGAGGCCGTCATTTCGCCTTCAAGGTCATCGGTGGAGGTTTCAGCCCCCCAGCGGATGGTGAAGTCATAGTCCTTGGAGGCATCGACGATATAGGGCATCGCCTTCGTCGCCTCGCCCATGCCGATGGGCAGGATGCCGGAGGCGAGCGGATCAAGCGTGCCGCCGTGGCCGATCTTCTGGGCGTTCGTAATGCGCCGCACGGCGGAAACCGCCTGTGTGCTCCCGAGCCCGAGGGGCTTGTCGAGAATCACCCAGCCGTTGACGACTTCGCCTTTCTTGCGTCGTGCCAAGGCTTATTCTTCGCCTTCTTCTGCGTCTTCACCCGGGTGAAGATCGCGGGCAACGCGGGGATCGCGCAGGAGGGCGTCGATATGGCCGGCCTCATCGAAGCTTTCGTCGATCATGAAGCGCAGCTCGGGCATATATTTCATCACCAGCGCATGGCTGATCTGGCCGCGCAGATAATGGCTGTGTCGGTTGAGCGCCTTCACCACCTTGCCGTCGGCGTCGCCGCCCAATGGCATCACGAAGATATTGGCGTGGCGCAGATCGGGGCTGACGCGCACTTCGGTCACGGTGATCGACTTGCCTTTCAGGTCATCATCCATCACTTCGCCGCGGGCGAGGACTGCTGACAGCGCATGGCGGACGTTTTCGCCCACGCGCAACAGGCGCACGCTCGGCTCACTGTTTTTGTTTTTCTGTTTTTTCATGGTTTTTCACCGGCATACAAAAAAGTCATGCCGGACCTGATCCGGCATCCAGTCTTGCTACAAGGTCTGGACCCCGGGCCGAACCCGGGGTGACATATTTTCTATCAGAGCGTCCGCTCGATCTCGATCAGTTCGTAGACCTCGAGGAAGTCACCAGCGCGCATGTCCTGGAAGTTTTCGAAGGTAAGGCCGCATTCCTGACCCGAGCCCACTTCCTTGACGTCGTCCTTGAAGCGGCGGAGGTTGTCGATCTCGCCTTCGTAAACGATGACATCATCGCGCAGGATACGGGCCTTGGCGTCGCGCTTGATCGTCCCTTCGACGACAAGACAGCCTGCAGCTTTGCCGGACTTGCCAGCCTGGAACACGTCGCGGATCTCGGCGCGGCCGATGATCTTCTCGTCGAATTCCGGACCAAGCTCGCCAGCCATGGCGGCTTTCACGTCGTCGATCAGGTGATAGATCACCGAATAATATTTGATCGCCACGCCGTCATGCTCGGCCAATTCGCGGGCCTGCTTGTTCGGGCGTACGTTGAAGCCGATAACCAGCGCGTTCGAAGCGTGCGCCAGCGTGATATCGGTTTCGGTGATACCACCGACCGCACCGTGCAGAACGCGGCAACGGATCTGGTCGTTACCGGCCTTTTCAAGCGCCTGGGTGATCGCTTCGACCGAGCCCTGCACGTCGCCCTTGAGGACAACGTCGAAGGTCATGGTCTCGTTCGATTCCTTCAGCTGGCTGAACATGGATTCGAGCGTCTTCGGTGCGGCGGCTGCGGCCTGACGTTTCTGGCGCAGATGTGCCTGACGGTAGCTCGTGATCTCGCGGGCACGGGCTTCGCTTTCAACAACCGAGAAATCATCGCCCGCACCCGGCGTGCCTTGCAGACCAACCACTTCAACCGGCTGGCTCGGGCCTGCCGTTTCGACCTGATCGCCGCGATCGTTGACGAGCGCACGGACACGGCCCCACTCGGGACCAGCCACGAAGATGTCGCCCTGACGGAGCGTACCGCGCTGGACGAGTACCGTTGCGACCGAGCCACGGCCCTTGTCGAGCTTGGCTTCCACAACCACGCCTTCGGCGGTGCGGTTCGGGTTGGCCTTCAGCTCCAGGATTTCGGCCTGCAGAATGATGGCTTCCTTCAGCTTGTCGAGGCCGGCGCCGGTCTTGGCCGACACTTCCACTTCCTGGGTCTCGCCCGAGAAGGTTTCGACAACGACTTCATGCTGCAAGAGTTCCTGACGCACGCGGTCGGGGTTCACACCCGGCTTGTCCATCTTGTTGATGGCCACGATCATCGGCACACCGGCCGCTTTCGCATGGTGGATGGCTTCAATCGTCTGCGGCATCACGCCGTCATCCGCTGCCACCACAAGGATGACGATATCGGTGACGCTGGCGCCGCGGGCGCGCATCTGGGTGAAAGCGGCGTGGCCCGGGGTATCGAGGAAGGTGATCTTCTGGCCACCTTCCATCGCCACCTGATAGGCGCCGATATGCTGGGTAATGCCACCGGCTTCGCCCGACACCACATTCGCCGAACGAAGGGCATCAAGAAGCGAGGTCTTGCCGTGGTCGACGTGGCCCATGACGGTCACGATCGGGGCGCGGGATTCGAGATCGGCCTCGATGTCGGCGTCACCGAACAGGCCGATTTCAACGTCTGCGTCCGAAACGCGCTTCGGCGTATTGCCGAACTCTTCAACCACCAGCTGGGCGGTATCCTGATCGAGCACCTGGTTGATGGTTGCCATCACACCCATGCCCATCAGAGCCTTGATCACAGCCGTGGCTTTTTCAGCCATACGGTTGGCCAGTTCCTGCACGGTGATCGTTTCGGGGATCACCACTTCGCGGGCCTGACGTTCGGCCGGGCCAGTGTCGACACGACGCTTGTTTTTCATCTGGGCGCGTTTGAAGGCTGCCAGCGACCGCTGACGGGTATCTTCATCGTCGAAGTTGCGGTTGACGCTGAGGCGACCGCGACGACGGTCGTCATCGCTGCGGGTCTTCTTCGGTGCGCCACCCGGCGCGCGCTTGCCCGCACCGCCGCCACGACGGCCGCGCTCGGCTTCTTCGTCGTCACCAGCCTGCTGGCGGGCCTCACTTGCCTTTTTCAGCTGAACGGCGCGTGCTTCAAGATCAGCCTTCTTGCGAGCTTCCTCGCCGGCCTTTTCCTTGGCAGCAGCTTCTTCGTTCGCCTTGCGGGCAACTTCTTCGGCTTCGCGCTTGCGGGCGAGATCGGCGGCGCGACGCTTGGCGTCGGCTTCGGCCTCGGCGCGGTGGCGCGCCTCTTCTTCGTCCTCGGCAGCAGCGTCAGCACCGGCAGCTTCGCGCGCAGCAGCGCGGGCAGCTTCAGCCGCCGCTTCACGCTTCTTGCGCTCGACTTCCTCGGCCTCACGGCGAGCAGCTTCCTCGGCGGCCCGGCGTTCTTCCTCTTCCTTGCGGCGGTTTGCTTCCTCGAGCACACGAATGCGCATTTCATGCTCGTGATCGGTCAACGTCGCATTGGCGCTGGCGTCACCGGCATTCTTCTTCGGAACATAGGCCCTCGGCGCCGAGGGCGCAGCCGCATCCGGGCGACCGGTCGGCGCGGGCGTGGTGCCGGGCGTCAGGACGCGCTTTTTCTTGCGCTCCACGACAACCGCTTTCGAGCGGCCATGGCTGAAGCTCTGGCGAACCTGACCGGTCTCTACCCCTTTGCCTACCCCGAGCGTGCGTCCGGTGAGGGTCAGTTTCTTGTCGTCGCTCATATTAACCTTCGTTCCCTTGTGCTTCACAAGACTGCGGCTTGACGCCGCGCATGCCATTCAGCCGACCAAGGTCGGCCATCAGTTCGGTCGTTCCACCGCTTTCAAACAAAAGCACATGAACGACATTATCACGTCCGAGCGCGCGGCTCAGGGCCTCGCGGTCGAAAAGGTCCACCACCCCGACATCCCGCCCGGTTACCCCGTCGGCGAGTGCCTTCAGCTTACGGCGGCCATCATCGCCGGCATCGGTTGCTGCCAGCATCATTGCCGGTTCGCGGCCACCACGCCCGGCCTCACCAAGCGCAGCACGTATCTTGTCGGTCCCGGCGAGCAGATCACCCGCTTTCTGGACAAGGCCAAGCCTGTCGAGGCAGCGGCGCACCAGAAGCGCATCGATCCGATCCACCAGATCGGCCGGCACCTGATCGTTCCGCACGCCGGTCTTCAGCGACCGGCTGGCGGCACGGGCAAGTGTGCCTTTCTTCATCGCCTCGGCGATGAGCGGCCCGTCGGCCGAAACCCAAAGCCCCCTGCCCGGCAGCTTTGCCGCCACATCGGGCACAAGGCTGCCATCCGGGGCCACGGCCAACCGGACAAGCCCGCTTGCGGGTGCCCGGTTGAAGGTCAGGATGCACCGCCGTTCCGGGCTATGGCCTTTTGTTGCCGCCATTGCCGCGTGACGCTCCTGCCGATCTTACTCGGTCTCGGCTTCCGCTTCGACCGATTCTGTACCCTCTTCAGCCTCTTCTTCATGGCCGCCGAAAGCTTCCTCGGCGGTGATCCAGCCAAGGGCCACACGGGCTGCCATGATCATGGCCGAAGCGTCGTCCTCGGAAAGACCGAAGGTCTTGAGGATGCCGTCTTCTTTCGAGGTCAGCTCGTCAGCGGCGCAGTAAGCGAAGTCCTCAAGGCTCTTCACTTCAGCTTCACCAAGGGCGACCAGCATTTGCGGGGTCAGGCCCTCGATGTCGGCGAGATCGTCCGACACGCCAAGCGCGCGGCGTTTCTCGTCAGCTTCGGCAGCTTCCTTCTCGAGGAATTCCTGCGCACGGCGCTGCAGTTCGCCCACGAGCTCTTCCTCGAAGCCTTCCACAGAGAGAAGTTCTTCGGGCTCGACATAGGCGATTTCTTCAAGCTCGGTGAAGCCTTCAGCCACAAGGAGGTGCGCCAGCGTGTCGTCCACGTCCAGGGCTTCCATGAAGCGGCGGCTTTGCGCCATGAATTCTTCCTGACGGCGTTCCGATTCCTCGGCTTCCGTCATGATATCGATGGTCCAGCCGGTCAGCTGCGACGCGAGACGCACGTTCTGGCCGCGGCGACCGATGGCGAGCGAAAGCTGCTCGTCCGGCACCACAACTTCAACGCGGGCGCGGTCTTCGTCCATCACCACTTTCGTCACTTCAGCGGGCTGAAGCGCGTTCACGATGAAGGAGGCCACATCGGGCGACCACGGAATGATATCGATCTTCTCGCCCTGCAGTTCGTTCACAACGGCCTGCACGCGACTGCCGCGCATACCAACGCAGGCGCCAACGGGGTCGATCGAACCGTCGTTCGAGAAGACGGCGATCTTGGCGCGGCTGCCCGGGTCACGGGCGACCGAACGGATCTCGATGATGCCGTCGTAGATTTCCGGCACTTCCTGCGCGAACAGGGCAGCCATGAATTCCGGCTTGGTGCGGCTCATGAAAATCTGCGGACCGCGGTTTTCACGGCGCACGTCATAGATGAGGCCGCGGATACGTTCGTTCTGGCGGATATGCTCGCGCGGGATCACCTGGTCGCGGCGCATGATGGCTTCAGCGCGGCCCATGTCCACGATCACGTTGCCATATTCAACGCGCTTCACCACACCGGTGATGATCTCGCCCACGCGGTCCTTGAATTCGTCATACTGGCGCTGACGCTCGGCGTCGCGCACCTTCTGCACAATCACCTGCTTGGCGGTCTGGGCAGCGATACGGCCGAAATCGAGCGGCGGCAGCGACGAGGCCAGGAAGTCGCCAATCTGGGCGTCCGGCTTGTCTTTCTGCGCGTCTTCAAGGCTGATCTGGGTGGCCGGGTTCTCGACCACTTCCACAACCTCGATCACACGGAACAGGCGGATGTCGCCATTGTGCTTGTCGATCTGGGCGCGAATCTCGTTCTCGGCGCCATAGCGCGAGCGCGCCGCCTTCTGGATCGCCTCTTCCATCGCTTCGAGAACGATATCTTTCTCGATCGATTTCTCGCGCGCCACCAGATCGGCGATTTGCAAGAGTTCAAGCCTGTTTGCGCTGACAGCAGCAGCCATCCGTTTCACTCCATCGCTAGAGGATACCGCCTCTTTCCTAGTGCGGTTCCTTCAAGCCCTTGCCAACTGGTTCAGTCGTCGCCTTCAGCTGCTTCCGCAGCCGCAGCGGCATCCGCCGCCTTCTTCTGAACCGCTTTCAAAAGTTCGTCCGTAAGCACCAGCTTGGCCTTGCCGATCTGGCCATAGTCCAGCTCGACCTTGCCTTCGTCCTCGGTATCGAGCGTCAGCGTATCGCCCGCAAGCGACACGAGTTTGCCGCGGAAACGGCGACGCCCGTCGATCTGCTCCATAAGTTCGACCTTGGCATCGAAGCCCATCCAGCGTTCGAAATCCTTGCGCCGCGTGAGCGGACGGTCGATCCCCGGCGAGCTGACCTCGAGGAGATATTCACCGGGCAGTGGATCCTCGACATCGAGAAGGGCCGAAACCTCGCGCGAGATGATCGCGCAGTCATCGACACCCATCGAGCCGTCCGGCCGCTCGGCCATGATCTGAAGGGTCGGCTTGCGGCCACCGCCATAGGTCACGCGCACCAATTCAAAGCCGAGGGCTTCCACCGTCGGAGCAATGAGAGCGGTAATCTTGTCTGCGGGTTCGTTCACCGAAAATAGTCCTTCTGCTTACGCGCTTTCCCGAAGGTGACCGCCACGCAGCAGATATGCAAAATGGCAAAAGTGGGCCTTAGCCCACTTCCTGAATGAAGGTCCATATTCAGGGAGAAGCGGGCCTTATATAACGCGGAGCACCGCACGGAGCAATGGTTTAATTACCCCGTGCCGCGGAATGCTCGGGAATCAAGCGAGATCGGCGATCTCGCCCGCCATCAGCGCAGGAATACGGGCGCTGATCCAGTCAATCGGCCGGTCCCACCACGCGATTTCAAGGAGCCGCGCGATGGTCGCCTCATCGAATCGGTGGCGCGCCACGCGCGCCGGATTGCCGGCGACAATGGCATAGGGCGGCACGTCCCGAGTGACCACGGCGCGGGTTGCCACGATGGCACCGTGGCCGACCTTTACGCCGGGCATGATCAGCGACTGGAAGCCCAGCCACACATCATGGCCGATGACCGTGTCCCCGCGCGACGGTAGGTCCATCAAAAGCCCCATATGATCGGCCCAACGGCCCCCGAGGATCGGGAACGGGAAGGTGGAAGGCCCGTCCATCCGGTGGTTGGCCGGGCTCATGATGAAAGTCGCCCCTTCGGCAATGGCACAGAAGCGGCCGATCACGAGCTTCTCCTTCATCCCCACGTGGCCATAGCGCACGTTGGTGCGCTCGAACGCCTCGGGATTTTCGGCGGCATGGTAATAGCTGAAGTCGCCGACCTCGATATAAGGCGCGGTGATGAAGGGCTTGAGGAAAATGACCTCGGCATTGCCGGGCAAGGGATAGCGGGTCGCCGGATCAGGCGCGTGCGGAAGTGCAGGCATCAGAACACTCTTTCTTTTCGAAAGGTCAAACGGTGCCGGTCACTGCCATCAGATGGCAGGCGGCGGGGTTCCGTATCAGTTCTGGTACTTGTCCATTGTCAGCGCACTCCCGAGATTAGCCGGGAACTATGCCAAGCCTGCCTCCGCAGGTCAACGCGGCAGGCGGCGGAAGCGGAAATAGGTGGCCCGGCCTTCAAGCGCCTTTGCCTCGTAGCGGGTTTCCGGCCAGTCGTCGGGGCGATTGAGCCAGTCCTCTGGCCCTTCGGCGAGCCATTCGAAATCGCTGCGCTGGCTCATCTGCAGGTTCACCCATTCGCGGTAGATCGGGTGATCGGTGCCGATACGGAACTCGGCACCGTCTTTCAGGATGCGGGCAATGTCATCGAGGTTCATCTGATTGACAAAGCGGCGGCGCGCATGGCGCGTCTTCGGCCACGGATCGGGATGCAGAAGGAAAAAGCGCGAAACGCTGGCGTCCGGCAGTTTCCAGATCACATGGCGGGCGTCGTCGCCGTAAATACGGATATTGGCGAGCTTCTCATCCTCGATCTGCGCCAGAAGCCCCGCCACACCATTGAGGTAAGGCTCGCAGCCGATGATGCCGACATGGGGATGGTTGGCCGCCTGCCAGTGCAGATGCTCACCCTTGCCGAAGCCGACCTCGAACCAGATGTCCGTCACTTCCGGCCCGAACAGGGTGAAGGGATCAAGCTTCTTGTCGTCACCCGCAGGCAGCGGCACGCCGATCTCGGGGAGCAGCGTTTCCATCAGGTTGATCTTGCGGGCGGTCAGCGGCTTGCCCTTGCGGCGGCCGAAATAGCGCTGCTCGGGAAGCTGGAAGCCGGGCTTCTGGATGTCATCGGGGTTCGTCATGCGCGCCCCTATAGCGCGTTTGAAGGCGGCTTGGAAGCCTTTCCGATCAGTCGGCGCCCGCCTGCTCGGCGTCTGCCACGGCGTCCAGAAGATCCTTCAGCCGCTGGCGCACACCTGATGCTTCGATCTTGTAAAAGACCCGGACAAGTTCCAGCGTTTCGCGGCGATTATAGCCTTGATCGGCTTCAAAGCCCTCAACTGCCTCATCCGCCATGCCCTTGCGGCCAAACCCGGCGATTTCCTCGGGCATGTCCTCGAAAAACCAGGACGGCGAAACATCAAGCACGCGGGCAATTTCCAGAAGCCGACTTGCACCCATACGGTTTGTGCCGCGTTCGTATTTCTGGACTTGCTGAAATGTAAGACCGAGTGCCTGACCTAATTTGTCCTGACTTAAACCAAGCAGTGTGCGCCGCATCCGTACACGAGAACCAACATGCACATCAATAGGATCGGGCATTGCCTCTCCCCGAAATAATTAAACTATTTTTTTTAGATATACCGTTCCAATTACGGTGGTCACAACAGGAAATACGCTGCGTTATGGTTAATTATTTCAAAAAAATGGCATTCGTTACTATTCGTTGTTTTTAATACTTATTTTTCCCCAGTAAATTGCGGCACCCGTGACTAGTGCCAAAAGGGCAGCGACCAGCAGCAGGCGCTGGCGCGTGGGGATGGCGGGGGCGGCCAGCGGCTTCGGCAGGCTGCTATCAAGCACACCCCGCTTGTTGAGCCCAAGCTTCGCGACCGTACGACCCAGGGGGTCAATCACTGCACTGATGCCGGTGGATGCCGCACGCACCAGCGGCAGGCCTTCCTCGATCGCGCGGAAACGAGCCAGCGCCAGATGCTGGTAGGGGCCGTCTGTCAGGCCGAACCAGCCGTCGTTCGTAACGTTCAACAGCCATTCGGGCCGGTCGCTGGCGTCGATGGCATCGCCGGGGAACACGGCTTCATAGCAGATCAGTGGCGACACAGGCGGCACGCCGGGCAGATGCAGCGTGGCGGGGCCGGGGCCATGATCCTGGCTGACTGCGCCTGTGAGGCTCGCGAGCCCGATGCTTTCGAGAAAATCGTTGAAGGGCAGATATTCGCCAAAAGGCACCAGGTGCGCCTTGTCGTACCGGGCATAGAGCGAGGTATCGGGGGCAACGGCGAAGAGGCTGTTATAATAGCGCACCTTTTCGCCGTCGATGTCGTAACGGATGCCGCCCGTGATGGCGAGGGCGCCGGGCTCCAGAAGCTGCGCCAGCCGCCAGCGCAGGATCGAGCCCTGACGGTCGAAGCTTTCGCGTTGCACGGCGGCTTCAGGCCAGATCAGCAGCTTCACATCGCGCGCCACCCCATCGGTGTCGCGGGCGCGGGACAGTTGCAGATGCTGGTCGAAATGATCGTCGATGAGCCACGAAACCCATTTCTCGCGCTGGGGGATATTGGCCTGCACAATGCGGAGCGTGGTTTCATTGTCATAGGCCGTCGGGTTGGCCGACAGGCGCAGGGCGCCGGCGACCCCGACAGCCGCGAGCGCCGCGAGCCCAGCCAGTGTCCAGCCGATCCGCGCGGTATCCTTGCTGCCGTCCAGCCACAGGATCGGTGTGGCAGCAGCAACCAGCGTGATGAAGGAAAGGCCGTAAAGCGTCAACCACCATGCCCCCTGCGCCATGAAGCCCCAATCGGACCAGAGCGACCCGATGGAATGCCAGGGAAAACCGGTGAGCGCCACGGCGCGGACCATTTCGGCAAGCGTCCAGACGGCGGCGAACAGTATGATGCGGGCGGCGCCCTTCGTGCCGAAGCGCTTCACGAACCAGAAGACGATCCCGTTATAGACCGCCAGACCGGCCGCGAGGGCAGCCACGGCAATGGGGGCGGTCCATGCCGGCACGGCGTCCTGCTGCGTGAAGCTGACGCCGATCCAGTTGATGCCGGCAGCATAGAGGCCGAAACCGACCCACCAGCCACGTCCGAACGCCTGTTTCGGCGTCTTCGCGCTGTCGATGGCCATTATCATGAACGGCACGGCGATCAGCAGCACCGGCGCCCAGTTTTCCGGGCTGAACACGCGCGACAGCAAAAGCCCCGCAATGAAGGCGGCAGCCGGCCAGACCGGGCCGGGCCGGGCATCCAGCCAGCGGGCGAAACGCCCTGAGAGCGTCGCCTCACTCATCGGTGATCGGGGCTCCCGGCTTCGGCGCATGGATCCGCACCTTGCGGATGCGGCGCGGGTCGGCATCCAGCACTTCGAAGCTGTAACCGCTTTCGTGCGGGATCACTTCGCCAATATCAGGCACGCGGCCAGCAAGCGAGAAGACAAGGCCGCCGAGCGTGTCCACGTCATCAGCATCTTCTTCGGGCAACAGGTCGAAGCCGAGCTTGTCTTCAAGCGCTTCAAGCTCAAGCCGTGCATCGGCATCGAAGCCACCGTTGCCGATATCGGTCAGCGCCGGCACATCGGTTTCGTCATGCTCGTCCTCGATCTCGCCAACGATCTGTTCGACAAGGTCTTCAATGGTCACAAGGCCGTCGGTGCCGCCATATTCGTCCACGACGATGGCCATATGGGTGCGGCTCTTGCGCATGCGGGCCAAGAGGTCCATCACCTTCATCGAGGGCGCCACAAACAGCACGGGGCGGGAAATGGAACTGACCCGGAAGTCGCGCGTGTCCGCCTCGTCCGCCACCAGTTTCAGCGCGTCCTTCACATGCACCATGCCAAGGATTTCATCGAGGGCATCGCGGTAGATGGGCAGGCGGCTATGACTGGCCGACGAGAAAAGCTTGATCAGGTCATCGAAGCCCACGGACGCCGAAACACCAACGATATCGGCGCGCGGCACCATGATGTCCTCAACCATCAGGGCGCTGTAATCTAGCACATTGAAAAGCATCGTCCGCTCGGCCTCGCCAAGGGCCGGGGCATCGGAATCTTCCTCATGCTCTTCAAGCGCCTCTTCAAGGCTTTCGCGCAGCGTTACTTCATTGCCGCGCCCGAATAGGCCACGCCAGAAGGCCGCAATGCTGCTTTCCTGTCGTTCCGGTTTCTCAGTCATGGATCAGTTCAACTTCATAGGGGTCGGCAATGCCGAGGTGGGCGAGGATATCGCGCTCAAGCGATTCCATCACTTCGGCCTCCTCGTCGTCGATATGGTCGTGGCCCGCCAGATGCAGCGTGCCGTGAACCACAAGGTGGGTGAGATGGTCGGCAAGGGTCTTGCCCTGCTCTTCGGCCTCGCGGGAGACAACCCCCCAGGCGAGCGTCATGTCGCCCAGCATCAGGGGCGGTCCGCCGGCGGCCGCAAACTCGGCGGCGTCCTCGATCTCGTCGGGTTCCACACCGGGGAAGGAAAGGACGTTCGTCGACTTGTCCTTGTCGCGGTAGTCGCGGTTCAGGCTGCGCTGGTCTTCATCATCCGTGAAAACCATCGAAAGCTCGGCGGGTACTGCAAGGATATCCACGCCGCCATCGTCGGCCTCGGCCTTCAGGGCGGCTGTCACCGCGCGCATGGCCATGGCCTCAAGGCCGCCGATCGTCTGCCACGCGTTGTCGCGTATCTCGATGTCGATGGTCAGGAGCGACGGCGAACCGGACGACCCGTCGGGCCGCGGTTCGCCGCGCCTACTAGAGGAACCGTCGCCGGTCATACAGCGCCCCCGGCTTCGGCGTCGTAAGCATCGACGATGCGGCCGACGAGCGGATGGCGCACGACATCCTTGTTGGTGAACCAGGTGAAGCCGATGCCTTCAACTTCCTTCAACACCTCCATCGCATGCACAAGGCCGGAATTGGTGTTGCGCGGCAGGTCCACCTGGCTCGGGTCACCGCAAATGACCATGCGGCTGTTTTCGCCAAAGCGGGTGAGGAACATTTTCATCTGCATCGCGGTTGTATTCTGGGCTTCGTCGAGGATCACATAGGCGTTCGAAAGCGTCCGCCCGCGCATATAGGCAAGCGGCGCGATCTCGATCTGGGTGCTCGCCAGCCGTTTTTCAACCTGCTCGGCGGGCATCATGTCGTAAAGCGCATCATAAAGCGGGCGCAGATAGGGATCGACCTTGTCCTTGAGGTCACCCGGCAGGAAGCCGAGATTCTCGCCGGCTTCCACAGCCGGACGCGACAGGATGATGCGGTCGATTTCACCCGCGAGCATCCGGGCCACGGCCATGGCAACGGCGAGATAGGTTTTGCCCGTACCGGCAGGGCCGATGCCGAACACCATCTCGTGGCTCGCCAGTTTCTCGATATAGTCGGCTTGACCCTGGCTGCGCGGCATGATCACCCGGTTACGGGTGGAAATCTTCATCTGGCTGCCGGGCACATTGCCGGCATCGTTGGAGCGCGGACGCGGCGCGGTATCAACGCGGGCGACCCCGTCATGCATGCGGATGATGCCATCCACGTCGCCGATCTCGATCGGCTGGCCGCGGCTGGCCATCATATAAAGTTCCTCAAGGATCGTATGGGCGAGGCGGGCGCGCACGGGCTCCCCCTCGATCACGATACGGTTGCCCCGATTGATCAGGACAACGCCCAAACGCTGCTCGATCCGCGCAAGGTTCCGGTCATGCTGGCCGAAAACGCTGGCGGCGAGGCGATTGTCGTCGAACTCGATCATCTGTTTACGGGGTGAGGAGGCGGAGTATGGCTTGCCGCGGTGATTGGCGGACGGGGCGGCAGAGGCTTTCGCGATGATGCTCAAACGGCTTCAGCTCCTTCCGGTCTTGCCGGATCAGCCGGATCACACCCGCACCATGCCGGTGTCTCACCGGTCGAGGGCCTGAGTGTTGTATCGCGGCCTGACCCCTTTCTATGAGGTCCGTCAGGCTGCAATTACGCCTCTCAGGTTTCCGGGTCCCGCGTCCCTTATCTCGACCCGGACCATCTGGCCCATGAGATCACTGTAAGTGGGAACGGTGCCCTCGTCCAGCGTGTAATCGCTGCCGGTTACATCGATGTGAACGGCCTGCAAATAAGGGCTGCGGCCAACCAGTTCGCCGGGCCGTTTTCCGGGCCGTTCGACCAGCACTTCAAGCGTCTTGCCAAGGCATGCCTCGTTGAAAGCAAGCTGCTGTTCGGAAAGCAGTGCTTGCAGTGCCGCGAGGCGCTCCGACTTCACGTCTTCGGGCACCTGGAAGGGCATGACAGAGGCCGGCGTGCCGGGGCGCGCGCTATATTTGAAGCTGAAGGACTGGGCGTAACCAACCTCGCGCACCAGCGCCATGGTCGCCTCGAAATCCTCGTCCTTTTCGCCGGGGAAACCGACGATGAAATCGGACGACAGCGCCAGATCGGGCCGCGCGTCACGCAGGCGGCGGATGACATCAAGGTAGCTTTCCGCCGTATGCTTGCGGTTCATGGCCGCCAGAATACGGTCCGACCCCGATTGCACCGGCAGATGCAGATAAGGCATGCAGGCCGCCACATCACGGTGGGCGCTGATCAGTGCGTCATCCATGTCGGTCGGGTGGCTGGTCGTATAGCGGATACGGGCGAGCCCGTCGATTTCGGCCAGCGAACGGATAAGGCCGCCAAGCGACCCTGTGCCGCCGTTGCCATCATCGCCGTGATAGGCATTCACATTCTGCCCCAGAAGCGTGATATCGCGCACACCTTTGGAGACAAGCCGCCGGGCTTCCTTCATCAGGTCCGCCACCGGGCGGCTGTATTCAGCGCCCCGGGTGTAGGGCACCACGCAGAAAGTGCAGAATTTGTCGCAGCCTTCCTGCACGGCCAGAAACGCCGCCGGGCCTTGCAGGTCGCTTTCCTCGGGCAGGAAATCAAACTTGCTCTCGCTCGGGAATTCGGTGTCGAGAAGATGGGCCGGCTTGCCGTTCTTGCGTCCGGCTTCGGCTGAGCGCACCAGTTCCGGCAGGCGGTGATAGGTCTGCGGCCCCAGCACCAGATCGATCACCGGGGCGCGCTTCATCATCTCGGCGCCTTCGGCCTGCGCCACACAGCCTGCGACCGCGATGGTCATTTCCGCCCCACCGGCCGCACAGCGTTCTTCCTTGATCATGCGGATACGGCCAACATCGGAATAGACCTTTTCGGCGGCCTTTTCCCGGATATGGCAGGTATTGAGGACGACAAGATCAGCCTCGTCCGGCGATTCCACCGTTTCATAGCCGTGCGGTTTCATCACGTCGGCCATGCGGTTCGAATCGTAAACGTTCATCTGACACCCGTAGGTCTTGATGAATAGCTTCTTCTTCAAGGTCGTCTCCTCGGCCTCCGGGGCCGTACTCCAAAGCCTCCGCATCCCGCGAAAGGCGCCGGAGACTAGCATCGAAGGCCGGAGAGTCAAGAAATCAGGCCGGCAGGCTGCCGTCCTCGAAGCCGGTATCCACCGCCTCGGGCGCCACCAGTTCCGGCAGTCGCTGCGGGCCGAAACGGGCTTCGTTCCGGTGGGCGCGTTCAAGCCCTGCCCGGATCGCGGTTTCGCAGTGGGTCGCCAGCACCTTGCGGCAGCCCATTTCCGTATAAGTCACAGGCTCATGAAACTCGACCGTTGCCGCCACCCGCCCGACGCCAATCAGCGCCTTCAGGTGGCCGACGAGTTCAGCATCGCCAAGCCATGCAACAATCGGCTTCAGCGCGCGGGTGAGCGGCATGCCGTTCACTTCTGTGTAGGCGATCGTGATCGGCTGGATGATCAGGTCATGATGCGCAGCTTCGTCAGCGCGTTCCGCGACCGAGAAAAGCGAGGATTTGAACTTCAGCACTTTCATGCCGTCCGTGGATGTGCCCTCGGGGAACAGGATCAGGCTCGATCCTTCCTGCACACGCTCGGCCAGCGAATCGCGCTGGGCCGCACTCGCGGTGCGGCGGGCGCGGTCCACATAAAGCGTGCGGTGAAGGCCGGCAAGCCAGCCGAACACGCCCCAGGTCTGCACCTCCGCCTTGGCAACAAAGCTCGCCTTCGGCAGCACGCCGCCAAGCACGAGGATATCGAGCCAGCTGATATGGTTCGCCACATAAAGGACAGGCTTGCCGTGGCGGCGGGGGGCCAGCCGCTCGATCCGGATACCGATCAGGCGGCAGGCGGTGCGATGCCAAAGCGTCGGCATCACCCACCAGTAGCGCGGCAGGATAACAAGAACGGTGCTTTGGATGGGAACCGTAACAAGGGTAATCAGCGCGACAACAGATGCGCGCCAAAGCCCTAGGGCAGACCAGCCCTTACCGGCCACATTCGCCTTCAATCCCGCATATTCAACGGCCACGTCCGGGGCACTCCTCCGCGCACCGGCATACCCGCCGGTGTCGATTACTTGTTGCGGCTCAGCGGCACGCCGTAAAGCTCCATCCGGTGGTCGACGAGCCTGAAGCCGTGCTTCTCCGCGATCAATTGTTGCAGACGTTCTATTTCATCATTGTGAAACTCGATCACTTCACCCGTTTCAAGGTTGATCAGGTGGTCGTGATGTTCGTCCGTCGCGGGCTCGTAGCGCGAGCGGCCATCGCGGAAATCGTGGCGCTCAAGGATGCCTGCTTCCTCGAAAAGCCGCACGGTGCGGTAGACGGTCGCGATGCTGATGCCGGAATCGACCTCGGTCGCGCGGCGATAGACCTCTTCCACATCGGGGTGGTCGGTGGCGGAACTGAGGATGCGCGCGATGACGCGGCGCTGGTCCGTCATCCGCATGCCTTTTTCGACGCAAAGCGCCTCGATGTCCACGGTGGCGTGTTTCATATTTCTTCTTCCCCTGGAATTCAGTCGCATCCGGCGTTGCGGATGCCCGAAGATGGCACAGCAGGTGCGCCCCCGCAAGCCGAAGCAGCCCCAAGCGGCGGCGAAAAGGGCATAAAAAAACAAAGGGTGGCACCGCTTAGCAGGCCACCCTTTGCAGAATTATTTCAGCGAGCCTTATTTGCGGCGACCGCGACCAAGACCAATCTGCTTTGCAAGCTTGCGGCGCTGGGCCGCATAGTTGGGCGCAACCATCGGATAGTCCGACGGCAGGCTCCATTTCGCCCGATATTCTTCAGGCGTCAGATTGTAGCAGGTCTTCAGGTGGCGCTTCAGCATCTTCAGCTTTTTACCGTCTTCCAGGCAGACAATATAGTCAGGCTGGACCGACCTACGGATCGGGACGGCAGGCTGCAGGGCGACTTCTTCTACCTTGGGTTGGGCACCGACCTCGGAAAGGGCTTTAAAGACATTTTCGATCAGACGCGGCAGGTCCGCCACGGCAACCGTATTGTTGGACACGTGCGACGCCACAATATCTGCCGTCAGCGCCAGCAACTCTTCAGTTGCAGCGCCTTTGCTGTTGTCCTGTTCATTCATTCCGAAACTCCCACGCTATACCGGAGAAACTATATTCTTCTATTTTCTTGCCAACCACTCGACTTGGTCGATATTCAGGAAACCAGAATTGCCCGTTTCCGGTTGCCTCCTATGGTTAACAATGAAAATATTCCGTTCCTTAACCTTGCAGGCGTCGGTTGCCCCATGGCTTTCGTACGCGCCCGCCTTTTCCTGGATGGCCTGCCTGATCGTGCGATCGCCCACATTATCTATGAGGAAACGGCAGCAAACGCACCTCTTGTCCGGTCCCTAAAGGCCCTTGGACACTGCGTCACCCCGCTACCTGCTTCTGCAATGACGGAATCAATCGAACGCGACCCGAGCCTCAAGGACACCCTTGAAAAGACTCGCGAAACACAGTTAACGATGATTCTCGTTCAAGTAAATAGCAATTGATAATTTTATATTCTTCAAATTTTACCAGTTAACAGGGAATGAGGTCCCGGCGCATACAAAGCGCATCCACCTTATGATTATCTAAGGTGGTATAATAATCCTTCCGCGCCCCGATATCGGCAAAACCAAGTCCGCGATAAAGCCGGATTGCCGGCTCATTGTCTTTGCGCACCTCAAGGAAAACTGTGCGAACACCGCACCCGGCGAGGCTTTTAAGACGTATTTCGAGCGCGCGGCGGCCGATCCCTTGCCCGGCCAGTGCCGGGATTACCCCGATGGTCACGATTTCGGCTTCATCGAGGATACGGCGGGTCATGGTAAATCCGGCCGGCTTGCCCTCAAGGATGATCGTGTGCGCTTCCATTCCCGGCGAGGCCAGAAGCGCGGTCATTGCAGCAGCATCCCAGCCCGCCTCGCGCTGCGGGGCATAGGCAGCCACATGCAGGGCAGACAGAAGCTCGGCAGCGGCATCAACGCCGGCCATGACGGGTTCGAGAACGGGCAAGGCCCAACCGGCCTTCGAAGGTTTCTGGGTGCGGGTCATACAGCTACTGGAAACAGGGGTGTTGCCTTCTTGGCGTCGGGCGGGCGGAAATAGGCGGGCTCCGGCGGGAATGCCGCCGGGTCGAGCCGTTCGGCAACGCGCGCAAGCCAGACGGGATCGATGCCGTCAAACGCGGCATCGGCACTACCTGCAGGCGTGGCACCGCTGCCGGCCACATGGCCCGGGCGCGCTGCAATTTTTTCGCGGATGATATCCATATCGAAGCAGCCGGCGTCGCTGACCGGGACCGGCAAGCCATCAGAATCAAATCCTTCGAAAGCCTGATGGAAGGCCTGCCCGCCGCGACCGTCAACCACGGCATGCACGGTGCCGCCCGTGCGTTCAAGCACCGGTCCCGCCACCAGCGACAGCCCCGTAATGCCGATCACCGGCTTTGAAAGCGCGAGACCCAGCCCGCGCGCCACGCTGAGGCCGATCCGGAGGCCGGTGAAGGTGCCGGGGCCAGTGACGACGGCCAGTCGCGTGACATCGCCAAGGCTGCAGCCGGCTTCCGCCATCAGTTCCTCGATCATCGGCATCAGGCGCTCGGCATGCCCGCGCCCGAGCTTCTCGCGCATCGAACCGAGGGCCGCGCCATTCGCGACAAGCGTGGCGCTGCACCAGGCTTCGGATGTATCGATGGCAAGAACAGACATGGGCGCCGGGGGCTCCGAGTTGGGGATTGCGCCCACATATAGGCCGCCTGCTGCCGTCTTGCCAGCCCCGTATCAGGCGATATGATGGCGCCACACCAAACGGGGACGGACAGGAAAGGACGGCTCATGGCCCTTCGGCAACGGTTTCTGCGGCTTCTGGCACCCCTCGGCGTGCTGGTAGCGGGCCTTGGAATTTTTCCAGTATCGGCAGACCAGTCGGCTGTGATCCTGATCTATCACCGTTTCGGCGAGGATAGCGTGCCCGCCACCAACGTGACCGAAGAACAGTTCCGGTCCCACGTTAACGAGCTGAAAGCCGGTGGCTATAATGTCCTGCCGCTTGAGGAAGCCGTCGCCAAGCTGCGCGCCCGGCAGGAGCTGCCGGCCCGCAGCGTGGTCATCACCGTGGACGATGCCTATACATCCTTCCGGACGCTCGGCTGGCCGATCCTCAAGGAAGCAGGTTTCCCCGTCACCCTCTTCATTTCGACCGACATGACCGACAAACCGGGCCAGGGCTATCTCGGCTGGAATGACGTTCGCGCGCTGCAGGCCGAAGGCGTGAAAATCGGCCACCATGGGGCCGCCCATCTTCACACCGTTCATGCCGGCATCAATGAAGCCAAGGCAGACCTTGCGCGGGCCAGCGCCCGGTTCCAGCAGGAACTGGGGAGCGTGCCGCCGATCTTCGCCTATCCTTACGGGGAATATGATCTGGCGCTGAGAAAAGCGGTGCAGCAGGCCGGCTTCACCGCCGCCCTTGCGCAGTTTTCAGGGGTGGCGGGTATGGGGTCCGATCCCTTCGCGCTACCGCGCTTCCCCTTCAACCAGAATTATTCGGGCCTCGACCGTTTCAAGCTGATCGCCAGCGCGCAGGCCCTGCCGGTGAGCGAGATCGTCCCTGCCGAACCGGTCCTCGCCGCTGATCGCAACCCGCCGCTTTTCGGCTTCACGCTCGAGCGCCCGGTGCCGGGCCTGAAGGCCCTCAGCTGCTATCCAAGCCATATGAGCGAACCGGCCAAAATCACCGTGATCGGCGAGCAGCGCGTGGAGGTCCGGTTCGACAAGCCCTTCCCGCCGGGCCGCAGCCGTATCAACTGCACCATGCCGGGGCCGGACCGCCGCTGGTACTGGCTCGGTCAGTTCTTCATGGTGATGGGCGGCACGCTCGATTGAGGCCGGATATTCTGAAGGGGGAAATTTCGTGAGCAAATTCATCAAGGCATTCATCGGGGCGCTCGTGCTCGCGCTCTCCTTCAGTGCGGCGCCCGTTTTGGCGCATACCGACCCCGAGGTCGCGGGCTATATCCCGGTTGATGGCGGGCGCGTCTGGTATCGCCTGAACGGGGCGCGCCATCTGGGCAAGAAGCCTGCGATCATCGTGATGCACGGCGGCCCGGGCGGCACTCACCGCAGCAACATGCCTTATGTGAAGCTTTCGGATACCTATCCCGTCATTCTTTATGACCAGCTCGACACCGGAAACTCAGACCGGCCGGGCGACCGCCGTAAATGGACGGTCGAGCATTTCGTCAGCGAGATCGATGCGATCCGCCGCGCGCTTGACCTGAAGGAAGTGATCATCGCCGGGCACAGCTGGGGTGGTACGCTCGCGGCTGAATATGCCGTCCGGAACCCGAAGGGCCTCAAGGCCGCCATCCTGTCGAGCCCGCTGCTGAATACCCGGCAATGGATCGCCGATAACCGCGAATGGATCGAGGCCATGCCCGAAAAGGAACGCACGGCGATCATCACGCATGAAGAGGCCGGCACAACCAACCACCCGGACTATCGCGCCGCAGAGGACGCCTTCTATGCCCGTCATATGTGCCGGAAATCCCCGTGCCCGAATGCGGATGACCGCACCGGCGGGCCGGAGAAGAATAATGACGTTTATGAATATATGTGGGGCCCGACCGAGTTTTTCGCACCCGGCACGCTGAGGGACTATGACGTGACGGCACGCCTTGACGCCATTCAGGTGCCTACGCTGGTGATCTGCGGCGAATTCGATGAGGCCGCCCCGAAATCATGCCGGAAATATACCGGCATGATCAAAGGCGGCGATTATCACACGATCCCCGATGCCGGTCATTCGACCATGCGGGAGAACGAGGCCCTGTATCTGGAAACGGTTCGGGCGTTTCTGGCAGGCGTCAGGGACTAAAGATCAACGGCGCGGACGTCGACAACTTCCGGCACATAATATTTCAGCAGGTTTTCGATCCCGTTTTTCAGCGTGATCGTGCTGCTGGGGCACCCCGAGCAGGCGCCCTGCATCTGCAGGTAAACCACGCCTTCCTTGAAGCCGTGATAGACGATATCGCCGCCATCCTGCGCCACGGCCGGGCGGATCTTCTCGTCCAGAAGCTGGCGGATCTGCGCGATAATCTCGGCGTCTTCCTCGGCGTCGCCCTGTCCGCCCATGGAGGCGAGATAGGCGGGATCGATGACCGGTGCGCCGGAGGCAAAGAAGGTCATGAGCGTGCCAAGCACCGCCGGCTTCACCAAAGACCAGTCGCTTTCGGTCGCTTTCGTCACGGTTACGAAATCATAGCCGACAAAAACCCCGCGCACGTCGGCAAGGCCGAAAAGTGCGGTGGCAAGCGGCGAGCCCTTGGCCGCATCCACATCGGTGAAATTGGCGGTGCCTTCATCCATCAGCATGCGGCCGGGCAGGAATTTCAGCGTGTCCGGATTGGGCGTGGCTTCGGTTTCGATAAACATGACGAATTCCTTCAGGATTGTTCGCCCCTCATGTGGCCCCGCGCGCGGCAAAGGTCAAGGGCTAAAGTCCGCCTCGCAGGGATGTGAGCGCGGCTTCAAGCGGGGCACGACTGCCCTCGACCCGGCAAAGGACCAGCGCCCCCTCGATCCGCTCCAGCGTCTGGCGGGCCGTATCGCGGGCCGCTGCTGTCGGCTTTCCGGCAGCTTCATGAACACCCGCCAGTGCCTGTTCCCACGCTGCGACGCCGCCAGCGACAATGGCGCCGAAGAGGCCACGGCCCTCGCCGACCAGAAGGCTGTTCATCAGCGAGCCCGGAATATCGCCTTCATAAAGTCGGGCGACGCCTTCAAGGCTTTGGCCAAGGCGCTCCGCCGGGCTTGCCGCTGAATGGAGAGGGGCGATCACCAGCGTTTGCAGCCGCGCACCCGCCCGCGCCAGCACGGCAGCGGCCATGTCGCGTTTGCCGTTCGGGAAATGATGATAAAGGCTCGCCTTCGAAAGACCGGCCGCCTTGGCGAGGAGCGACAGGCTGGCGCCTTCGTATCCGTAAGCCTCAAACACCGGGGTCAGCCGGTCCGCAAGCCCTGCCTTCGATAATTGCGCCTTCATCATCTGCCTCCCTGCCCGGTTTGAAGCATCCTAGCACGAGTGATTCACGTGAAACAGACCGAACGTTCGGCTACAACATTATGACGCCATATCCGGAATTGCGATGGAATGTGGCGCCGCGCCCACAAGATGCCGCAATCACGGGGCAAGGTGCCCCGGCCTGCCGACCCGACCTTTGCAATCCGGGCCGGTTGGGGGTAGGAACAAACGAGGTATCGAGTGGGACGATAGCGGCAAGGCATCGTCCACAATCCAATCGGCAGAAGCATGGCAGGCGATCAGGACGGCAAGGCAAAAAGGGCAAGCGGCGCGAAGCGGTCGGCGGGGGCATCCCGCGCGAACGGGCGGCGCGGCAGCGCACCCGCATCCAAAGCCGCCGACACTCCAAAGCCCAAAGCCAGCGCCCCGGCCAAAAAGCCGGCTGCACCGAAGAAACCGGCCAGCCGCCCGCGCGCGCCAGCCAAGAAGCGCTCCATCCTCGGCCATATCGTCTATGCCGGGGCCGTCCTTGGTGTCTGGGCGCTGATCGCGGGCATGATCGTCTTCGCCTATTTCGCGCACGACCTGCCGGACCTTGATAACCTGCCTGATCCCGGCGCCAACGACCCGGCTGTGGTCGTGAAGGCAGCCGGCGGCGAAACGCTTGTCCGCACCGGCCCGTTGCATGGCGACTGGCTGATGTTCGATGAAATTCCCGACGCCATGGTCTGGGCCATCCTGTCGATCGAGGATCGCTATTTCTTCGATCACGGCGGGATTGACGGGCGCGGACTGGCGCGCGCGGCTGCCACCAATCTTCGCTCCGGCGGGGTGCGGGCAGGTGGCAGCACGATCACCCAGCAGCTTGCCAAGAATATGTTCCTTACCAACCAGCGCTCCTTCAAACGGAAGGCGCAAGAAGCGTTGCTCGCCTTCTGGCTGGAGCAGCGCTTCACCAAGGAACAGATCCTGACGCTTTATCTGAACCGCAGCTATTTCGGCGGCGGGGCCTACGGGATCGATGCGGCGGCCCACCGGTTCTTCGATCACGGTGCCCGCAACCTTTCGATCCCCGAAGCTGCGATGCTCGCCGGCCTCGTACAGGCGCCCTCGCGCCTTGCCCCGCATATCAACCCCGAGGGGGCATGGGACCGCGGCAAGGTCGTTCTCAGCACCATGGCGGAATCAGGCCACCTGCCGACCGAGGCCGCCCGCAAGCTGATGGCCCGCCCGCCCAAGGTCGTGAAAGATTCGGTCGGCCCCGATGTGCGCTATTTCACCGACTGGGTGGAAGCCGAAGCCCGGCGCCTGTTGCCGAACGTAGGCAATATCAGCATCACGATCCATACGACGATTGACCTGAAACTGCAGCGGGCGGCCTCCGCTGCCGTCGAGGAAGGCCTCGCAGGCGAAGGCTCCACCGTGAATGCGGGCCAGGGGGCGCTGATCGCACTTGGCCTTGATGGTGCCGTACGCGCCATGGTCGGTGGGCGTGATTACCGGAAAAGCCAGTATAACCGTGCAGTGCAGGCCTCTCGCCAGCCGGGTTCCGCCTTCAAGCTTTTCACCTATCTCGCGGCGTTCGAGCGCGGTCACAAGCTGAACGAGATTGTCTCCGACCGGCCGATCACCATCGGCAAATGGAGCCCGCGCAACTATACCAACCGCTTCGACGGCGATGTCCGCCTGCGCGACGCGCTCGCCAAATCCACCAACACGGTGGCGGTACGCCTGTCGCAAGAGGCCGGCACCCCGTATGTCGCATCCCTTGCCAACCGCATGGGCATCACGACGCAAATCGCCCCGCATCCGAGCCTCGCGCTCGGCACCGAGGAAGTGAAACTGATCGACCTCGCCAACGCTTACCGCACCGTCGCAAGCGGCGGCATGGCAGCGTCCCCCTACGGCATTGTCGAGATCACCGAACTTGGTGGCCGTGTGCTTTACCGCCAGCCGCCCATGTCGATGCGGCAGGCAATTTCCTATGAAGTAGCCGCCACCATGACCGAGGGCCTGCAAGGCGTGATCGAATATGGCTCAGGCCGTGCTGCCAAGCTTGATCGCCCCGCCGCCGGAAAGACCGGCACCACACAGGACAGCCGCGATGCGCTGTTCGTGGGCTACACGAGCGACCTTGCCACCGCCGTCTGGGTCGGCAACGACAGCTTCGCTCCGATGAAAGATGTGACCGGTGGCCGCCTGCCCGCCCGCATCTGGGGCGCCTTCATGAAGCAGGCAAGCGAAGGCACACCGGTACGCCCCCTGCTGGCCGATGCAGGGCTCTATATCGCCTCGGCCCAATCCATGTCCCCGGACGAGCCGACCGAACCCGCCGAGAAAGAAGACGGCTGGCAGAAAACCAAGAAAAGCCTGTGGGAACGCCTATTCGGCAGCCGCGACTGAGGGCTCGCCTTCGGTGCCGCCGTCCAGCCGCACGGCCATGAGCGCAGCCCCTTCCTGCCGCAGCCAGCGGCGGGATTCCCCCCAGTTCGGCACCAGCCGCGCCACATGCGCCCAGAAGGCCGGAGAATGGTTCATCTCCAGAAGATGCGCCACTTCATGCGCAGCGACATAATCAAGGATAGGGCCGGGCGCGAGGATCAGCCGCCAGCTGAAGCGCAAGGTGCCGGTCGAGGAACAGCTGCCCCAGCGGCTGGACATATCGCCAACCGAAATCCGGCCATAGTCGACACCCAGCGCCGCCGCATGCCGGCGCACGCAAACCTCAAGATCGCCCTTGGCTTCTGCCTTCAACCAACGTGACAGGCGCGCCGATGCCTGATCAGCCGGGCCACCCACATGGATCGCGCCGTCTGCCACCGTCACCTGCCGGGGGCTGATGCCGGTGAAATGCAGCGCATGATCTTTGCCCCTGAAGGGCAGCAGGCCACCGTGCGCGAGGCTCGGGACCCCTTCGTGGCTCCGTCGTTCATTGAGGAGCCAGCCTGCATGCTTGGCAGCGAACCGCTCGACCGTCGCGGCCTTCGCACCCTTCGGCACCGTCACCCTTGCGCTGTCGGTGCGGGCGTCATAGCGCAGCACCATGCGCCGCGCCGTCGCATGCGGGCGCACCGCAACCCGCATCATGCCCCCGTCCGGCAGCGTGACATTCAGCTCGTCAGGCAGCGGGGTTATGAGGAGGCGACCGAGCATCCGTGCCCCCTATTCCGGCCAGCTAACGATATGGTCTTCAAAATCACCCGCCACGCGCTCGTCCACCGCGCGGCCAGCGACCGTCTGGCCGGCGGCCAGCGTGCTGGCAGGATCGCCGGTCACCAGCGGATGCCAGTCCGGCAGGTCCTTGCCTTCGGCGAGCAGGCGGTAAGCGCAGGTCGACGGCATCCAGGCGAAGCTTTCGATATTCTTCGCCGTCAGCACCGTGCAATTGGCGACATAGCGCTTGCGTTCGGGATAGCGTTTGCAGCGAGCGGTCGTCAGGTCGAGCATCCGGCAGGCGACATCCGTATAATGGATCTCGCCCGTGTCCTCGTCCTCAAGCTTGTGCAGGCAGCACTTGCCGCAACCATCACACAGGCTTTCCCATTCAGCCTGCGAAAGGGCGGCCAGCGGCTTGTCGTGCCAGAAGGCCATCAGGACGCTTTCTGAAGCAGCGGCTTCAGCGCTTCGGCGATGCTTTCCGGCGTATCGCGCGAGGTGAAGAGACGCTCATATTGGCCGTCCTTGCCCATCAGGAAAATGACCGACAGGTGATCCATCAGATAGCCCATGGCGCTGCCGGTATCGACCTTGCGGTAATAGACCCGATATTTCTTGGCGAGCTCGGCGATGGCTTCCGGCGTGCCGGTCAGGCCGATGAGGCGCGGGTGGAACTGCGGCACATAGCCCGCGAGCTCCTCTGTACTGTCGCGCTCGGGGTCCACACTGATGAAAATCGGCTGGATCGGCGTCGTGTCGTAGCCTTCGGCTTCAAGGTCCAGAAGGGCTGAAGTCAGCTTCTGCAGCTCCAGCGGGCACACATCGGGGCAGGCGCTGTAGCCGAAATAGACAAGCATGTAGCGGCCGGCGAAATCCGTGTCCGAAACGGTCTCGCCCGTGTGGCTTGTCAGCGTGAAGGCGCCGCCCGGCGTGGCGGCACCGAGGTCGGTCTTGGTCGGCTCCGGCGCACCGGTGAGAAGCCGCACACCGATCAGGACGACCAGCGCGGCAACGAGGGCCCAGGCAACGACGCGAATGATTTTCATGGCAAGCTCCGTAACAATCCGGCAACAATCCCGTGAACAGCGCGGATTGGCGGCTGGTCGGGACTTGAGAATCCAGTCCTTATATAGAAAGATGGGGCCGCAATGTCACGGGGGCGCCGTCACAAACGGCCCGCCGCTCCCGTAAATCGGCAGCACGCCTCAGCGCGCGCCGGAAAACTGACGATGGAGTTAACATGAAGATTCTCGCCCGCCTGGGGCTTGTCCTGTTTATGTCGCTGTTTGCGGCGAGCCACGCCGCCCATGCCATGAGCGACCAGTATGAACTGCTGAAGGCCGTTGAAACCAACGATATCGCCAAGCTGACCGAACTCCTGAACAAGGGTGCCTCCCCGAACACGCGCCAGCGCACAGGGGGCCAGCCGGCGATCCTGATCGCCGCCCGCAAGGGCAACCTTGTGATCATGAAGATGCTCCTTGATCATCAGGCCAACCCGGACATGACCGACCGCGGCGGCAGCGAAACCGCGCTGATGGTGCGGGCGATTTCGGGGGATGCCGAAGGGATCAAGATGCTGCTGGACGCGGGCGCGGATATCAACCGTACGGATGCGAGCCTCGAAACCGCGCTGACCAAAGCCGTGCGCAACCGTCAGTTCCGCGCCGCCCAGATTCTGATCGCGAACAAGGCAGACCCCAATGTGCAGGATGTTACCGGCAAGTCGGCGCTCGATTATGCCAAGGAACGTCGCAACAGCCGCATGATCCGCCTTCTGGAAGACGCCGGGGCCAACTGACCCCGGCCACCCGCCCCACAAGCCGCCTCGGAGCAAGCCCCGGATGACCGTCGCCGAAAGCATCGCCAACTGGAGCTTTCTCCTGATCGCCGCACTCTTGGTGGACCTTGCCCTCGGGGGCCGACGGCTTCTGGGCCGCCTGCCGGGGCCTGACCATCTGCTTTACGGACTAGTCGCTGCCATCGCTACGCGGCTCGACAGGCCAGGTCGTGGCGAGGGCACCAAGATGGCCCGCGGCTTTTTGCTGATCCTCATTCTCGCGCCGGCCCTCGCCGGCCTCGGCCATATGGTCGATCGCGTGGCCTTTGACGGCCGCACCGGCAGCCTTCTTGCCCTCGTGCTGCTTGTCCTCACGATCGGCCAGCGGGCGGTGTGGGACCTGACCCGCGCTATCGGCAAGGCACTGGCCGACGGCACCCGGCGGGCGGACGAGAACCGTTTCGGCGCGGCACGCTGGGCGCTGGAGCGGCTGGTGTTGCGGTTTACCGATGGCCTTGTCGTCAATGCCGCCCTCCTGATGATTGGCGGCTTCACGCTGCTGCTGCCCTTCCGTCTGATCGCGGTAGCCGTTTCGACAGGTGCACCGTCGGGTCTCCTGCGTCCCAAGGGGGCGTTCCACCGCGTGGCTGTGATCCTGCACGAGATCATTGCCTTCCCCGGCACGCTGATCGCCGGGCTGATTGTCGCCACCGCCCAGTTCTTTGCACCGCACGGATCTTTCCGCACCTTCCGGGGCTTCCTGCCGCGCAAGGGGCCTTATCTTCTATCTCGGGCACTTCCGATGGGCGCCCTTGCCTACGGCCTTGGCCTCAATTTCAAAAGCGATACGGAAATGCGCGATGATGCGGCCCTGTGGTTTGGCCCAGCCGATGGTCGCGCGCGACTGGGGCCCGCTGACATTCGCCGCTGCCAGCTCGTGGCGATTGCTGCAACGCTGATCATGTTCCTTCTGCTGATCGCCCTTCTTGCCGGAGCCCTGCATGTCAGCCGCTGACAGTTCCAGCGATAGCCTGATCGCACCGCTCAGCATCGGCGGTGTCGTCCGTCTTGGCAGCCTTGTCCAGATTCGCTGGATGGCGGTCGCCGGCCAGTTTGCCAGCATCCTTGTCGTCAATTTCTGGCTGGGCTTCAACCTGCCGCTTCTGGCGACCCTGCTGCTGATCGGCCTTTCCGCCTTCGTGAATGTGGCGGTCGGGGTGGGGCGCGACGCCAACACCCGCATCAGCGACGGCGAAGCCGCCCTGCAACTGGGGTTCGATCTTGTCGTCCTCGCTCTTCTCCTGTTCCTGACCGGCGGGCTCGCCAACCCCTTCTCGGTGCTGCTGCTGGCACCGACAAGCGTGTCGGCATCGGTCTTGCGCGCCCGCAGCACAGTCGCGCTTCTGGCCCTTGCGCTTGCCGCTGTTACCGGGCTTGCCTTCACACCTTACCCGCTGCCGTTCGGCGTTCATGGCTATACGCTTGATCCGCTGCATCTGGCGGGCGCGTGGGTTGCGCTTTCCTTCGCCATGATCTTTCTCGCGGCCTATACGGGGCATCTCGCCCGCGAAAGCCGGTCGCGCGCCGATGCGCTGGCGGCGAGCCATATCGCGCTTGAACGCGAGCAGCGCCTGTCGGCACTTGGCACGCTGGCCGCCGCTGCCGCCCACGAGCTTGGCACGCCGCTTGGCACCATCTATCTCACCGCGCATGACCTGAAAGACGCCTGCCCCGAGGGCAACCCGGCGCACGCCGATATCGAACTGATCATTGCCGAAACCGCGCGCTGCCGTGAAATCCTCGCCGAGCTTGGCGCCAGCCGGCAGGGCGCGGTGGACCATTTCGCGCAGCAAAGCCTTGAGGCGATCCTGCGCGAGGCTGCGTCCCCGCACGAACATCGCGGCATCCGTATCCGGTTCGAAGCCGTGGGCGACGTGCCGCAGATGGCACGAAGCGCCGAGGCCATCCACGCCTTCCGCAACATCATCGAAAATGCCACGGGTTTTGCGACCGGCGAGGTGACCATCCGCTTCGGATCGGAAGGTGGCCAGACGCTGGTGATTATCGGCGATGACGGGCCGGGGTTCGATCCGGCCATTGTGCGCGACCTCGGGGAGCCGTATGTAACGACACGCGAGATCGAAGCCGGACGCGATGGCGGCATGGGGCTCGGGCTATTCATCGCCCGCACGCTTCTGGAACGCACCGGCGCACGGGTCAGCTTCGGCACAAGTCCCGAAGGCGGTGCCGAGGTCGGCATCATCTGGAACGCGCCACCGAAGACGCCAGGGGAAGGAGATACCTGATGACGACAGACGACCGCCGCCTTCTGATCGTGGAAGATGACCGCGCCTTCCGCACGCGCCTGCAGCTGAGCATGGAGCGCCGCGGCTTCACTGTCGCAGCGGCTGAAAGTCTTGAAGAAGGCCAGCGTCTGGCGAGCGAAAACCCGCCTGCCTTCGCGGTACTCGATATGCGGCTGACGGACGGTAACGGGGTCGATCTGGTGCCCATGCTGCGCGAGCTGAACCCCGCCATGCGGATCGTCATCCTCACCGGATACGGCAATATCGCGAGTGCTGTGGCCGCCGTGAAAGCCGGCGCCGTTGACTATCTGGCGAAGCCGGCTAGTGCTGAGGAAATCGAGGCTGCCCTCATGGCGATCCGCGAAGCACCGCCGCCGCCCGACAATCCGATGTCGGCCGACCGGGTGAAGTGGGAGCATATCCAGCGCGTGTACGAGCTCTGCAACCGCAATGTCTCGGAAACTGCCCGACGTCTTGGCATGCACCGCCGCACGCTGCAGCGCATCCTCGCCAAGAAATCACCCCAGTAAGATGGATCAGATCGTGGCGGGCGCCACGGCCTTGCCCTGGAAAAGCGTCACGCCTTGCTTGGTCGCGACTTCGAGATCGCCCTTGTCATCGATCCCGTCCATGATCACCCGTGCCTTGCCGACGGCATCAATCAGATAGGCAACTGCCTTCTTGACCGGGGTCTCCCACCAGCCCGGCACGTCGCCCGCCGGGCAGCGCACCTTGAAGAATTCTACGGGCACGTTGCCGGGCTGGAACCAGGCAAGACCTTCGGCGCCGACATCCGATAGCGCAAGGCGGAAGCCGCGTTCGCGGGCAAAGTCGCATGCCTTGTTAAACTCGGCCGGCCGTTCGATGGCGTCCCGCGCCGAAAATTCAAGCACCACCTTGGCACGCGACAAGCCGCCGAGCGAACGTTCGAACATCTCGAAACCCTTGCTGTTCACCGCGTGGCTCGTCACCCGCACCATCGAGGCAAGCGAATGTTCGTTTGCCATGTTCGGCCCGCTCGCCAGCAGGCGTTCGGTCACGAAGTCCTCGATATAACCGGCAAGCCAGCGGTCGCTTTGCAGCTTCACGCCCGCAAGCAGGGTTTCCGTGATCACCGAAAAAGGGATCGAACGGTGGACCATCACCGGCGTTTGCGGCGCCCCCGGCATGACCGCCACAATGCCCTGCTTGCGCACAAGGCCGCTCACATCCGCGCCGTGCAGAGCCTTGGTGAGCGCCAGGAACAGCTCGGGGTCCAGCGATTTGACCACCGTCTGCTTGTCGGGCCGGTCAACCGGCACCAGCGAAATCTTCTTGGGCGCAATGCCTGTGGGCTTGGGATTGGCAATTGCCAGTTCCTCGCGCACCAGTTCATCCATCTGCGCCTTGAAGGTGGCACCATCGGTATCGAGATTATACCAGCCGACAAACATGTCGCTTTTGCCGGGGGCCGGGTTAAGCCCCTGAATGACGTCGGAATCCTTCAGGTCTTTCCGCGCCTTGACGAGATAGGCCTCGATTTCGACATCATCGATCCCGCGCACCGTGAAGACAATATCGCCAAGGCCTGCCATCGTCTGATGCAGCACACCGGGACGCGACAGCAGCGGCTTCAATGTTGCGGCCAGTGCGCGGCGGAAATAGCTGTCCCTGAAGTGCCGCTCAAGCCCCGAAAGGCGAACATGCACAGCGCGCCGTCCGTCCGGGTGTGCGACGGCGTTGGCGACAAAATCGGTGAACTGTTTCAGGGCTTTGGGATCAACCGCCATTCTTGTTTTTCTCAAATTCTGGATATTGGAGTGCCAGACTCAGGACCGGGCGCGGCGGCGCTGATGAAGCCACCAGCCGGTCTCATTGATCGAATAAACCGGTCGGTAATGCAATATCTTTTGCTGCGGCAACACGGCATCCACCTGATTGTCGAGGATGAATACATCCGATCCGAGTGTGACCGCGAGGACCGCGTGTGCAATCCGCAGGTTTTCATCCTGCACGATCACCAGCCTCATGGCAGCGGGATCGATGCCCAGCCGCTTCAGCGTCACATATTTGCTGATCGCATAATCTTCGCAGTCGCCGTCCTTCAGGAAAAATTCGCGGGGTGTCGCCCAATAGTCCGGCACGCCCCAGTTTTCGGGATCGATGATATAGGGCGTGCGGTTCATATAATCATTGACCGCCTTCAGCTTTTCGGCTGGCGATCTTTGCTGTGCTTCGGCGACCAGCTTCTCCCAGGATTCCCTGCCGCAAACGAGCCGTTTGTCGCGCCCGCAGGCTTCTGCATCCTGCGCGCCCTGCACAGCGGCGGCAGCGTCAGCCCTGCCGATCTCATTGCGGTCGGCGGCGGTGCGGCGCCACATATCGCTCCATTTCGTGAAGGCGCTAAGATCCTTCGACGCGATCTCGGTGCTGCCGAACAGGCCGGGCACGGCTTTGGCCGGTGCAGGGGCTTGTGTCGGTGCAGTTGCTTTTACCGGAGCCGACTGAGCGGCCACAGGGCGGGAAACGGGCGCAGAGGCGGGCACCGGCAGGGCCATTCCCGCGTCCGGAGGCGGCGCCAGCCATATGCAAAAAACGATCGACTGGATAAGCGACGCCATCTGGCCTCTCAAAACAATTGTACCGATTCCCATTCTGATTCAACATAGTCGCCGTTTCAACCGACAGCTAGCATTGCTGTCGGAACCGGTGCGTGACGAGGGGGCGACAATGCAGACGATGGATCAGGGAAAAACCGGCTGGTGGATTGGCGGCGGACTCATCGCGCTGGCGCTTGTCACCGGGTTCCTGCTGATCAACCGTTTTGCCGATGCCCGCGAGGCCGAAGACCTTGGCCGCTGGCGCGACCGCATGGAAATCGTCGCCGACAGCCGCGCCGCCGACGCGTCCGCCTGGCTCAACCGGTATCTCGCGCAAGTCGAGGAAATCGCCGCCGACCCGACGGTCGAGCTTTATGCCGCTGGTCTCATGGGGATCGACGACCCCGCCGTTGTCGAAGCTCAGCGCAGTTATGTGCTGAACTATCTGTCGGCAGAAGCCGACCGTAGCGGCTTCCACGAGCAGCGCGCGCTTGACCCCGTCAATGCCAATGTAAAGCGCCCGCAGCGTGCCGGGCTCGGCCTTCTGTCCGTCAACGGCGGCGCCCCCCTCGTGGTAACGCGGGGCATGCCGTCGCTCGCCGGGCATGACTGGCGCGAAGGCCGCACCGGCAGCTTCATCGCACTCGGCCCCCAGCTTGAAGACAAGACACCGCTTGTGCTGTTCGCGGCCCCGGTGCGAGCGCCGGAAGGCGCCGCTGCCGGCCTCACCGCCGCATGGGTTATCGGTGCCCGGCCGCTCGATGAGGATTTCCTGGCGACCCTGAAGCAACCGGGTGATGCCACCCGCACGGCGGAAACCTATCTCGCCATGCCAGCAGGTGCGAGTGGCCCCGACACCGTCATCTCGCTGACCCCGCTTGCCGGTGGCGGCCGTGTGGGCGAGGTCCGCCGCGACGTGGCAGCGAGCCATGCCATCGCAACCCCCGGCGGCTTTGCCACTCTCGCGGGCTATACGGGCGACAAAGTACTGGTCACCGGGCGCGAACTGACAGCCCCCGTGCCGTGGATACTGGTCCACACAATCAGCGCCGCTGAAGCCATGGCCGATATCGAAGCCCGCCGCACCAGCCTTGAAATCACGCTCGGCATAACGGGCATCGCTCTTCTCGTTGTCCTTGTGCTTGTGTGGCGTTACGGCGTGTCGCAGCGCCTGATGACGGCCTACCGCACACAGGCGGCCCTCAGCACCGAGAACGAGCTTCTGAGCCAGTTCCTGCAGCATGTGAGCGACGCGCAGCCGACCGCCATTGCGGCCCTTGCCGACGATGGCACCGTGCGCTTCGTGAACCGCGGCATGACGGCGCTTGTCGGGCTTGACCGTGCCGACATGATCGACCGCCAGTTCCTGCCGGTGTTTGACCGCGACACCGCCCGCGCGCTCGGCGATGGCATTACCCATGCGCTTGCAGGCGACAGTTCACAGACTCTGGTGACCCATATTCTGGGCGGTCGCCAGCGTCATTTCCAGGTCGATTTCGTTGCGGTGGACGATGCGTCGCAGGGCACCTCGACCCTTGTCGTGATGCAGGACATCACCGACCTGATCGGCGCCCACGAGCGGAGCGAGGCGCTCCTCGGCCAGTTGATCGGGGTGCTGACCGATATCATCGATTCCCGCGATCCCTTCAGCCGCCACCATTCGGCACGGGTTGCCGAGGTCGCTGAAGCCATCGGCGCCGAACTCGGCTGGGATGAAGTGCGCCTGAAAGCCGTTTCCATCGCTGGCCGGCTCGTCAATATCGGCAAGATTTTTGTGCCGATTTCGGTACTGACGAAAGAGAGCCCGCTTGATGCGTCCGAGCTCGCGCTGGTGCGCGACAGCATCCGCAAGGGGGCGGCCCTTCTGAAGGACCTCGATTTCGAAGGCCCGGTCTATCGGAGCCTCGCCGAACTGCAGGCGCATATGGATGGCAGCGGCGATCCCGCCGGCCTATCGGGCGACGCGATCGAGCCCGCTGCCCGCGTGCTGGCTGTTGCCAATGCCTTCATCGCCATGGTCTCCGCCCGTGCCCACCGGGGTGGCCTCGGGTTCGACAAGGCGATGGCCCTGCTGATGGAAGAAGCCGGCAAGCGCTATGACCGCAAGGCCGTTGCCGCACTCCAGAATGTGCTTGAAAACAAGGGTGGCCGCGAAGACTGGGCTGGCTTCGGGGAAGTGCCAGGCACCGACGCCTAGCGCCCCGCCAGCACCTGCAGGCGCGCAAGCAGGCGTTCGCCTTCCGGACCGCCATCGCCGGGCATTGGTGTGTCGATGATCTGGATGATCGCATCAACATGAGCGCGCACCACATCGGTGCGGAAGTCGGCTGTCGGGCCGACATATTTGATATAGTGGCAAAGGCCACCAGCCACATCGGTCAGGAGCGCGAAGCCGAACGTAGAGCCGATCCCCTTGAGATTGTGGCTATGTTCGAAAATTTGTGTAGCCGCTTCCCGACCACGGGTATCCATCTCGGCACTGCAGCGCGCGAGCGTCCGCGCACTTTCCGAAACGAAGGCTGTAAATTCTGCGATGATTTCTGGGTCGAGGAATGGCTGATCCCCGGTTCGTCCATATTCCATGTCTGCCTCGCATCGACCCCGATTACATAATGAAAGATTTTCACAAGCTTGCCACGCTTTTTCTTGCATCCCCGCACCGGGCTTCGATACATGAACACACTGCCCAGCCAAAAAGGATGCCGCCCGTGAACGCGAAAGAGACCACCCGCCTGCAAGCCTATCTGCGCGACCTGTTTCAATCGGATGGGATAGTCCTCAAACGCCGCCCGAATGTTTCCGATTCGGTCGAGGTGATGCTGGACGATGAATTCATCGGCGTTGTGTACCGCGACGAGGATGAAGGCGAGGTTTCCTATCAGTTCCAGATGGCGATCATCGAGGAAGACCTGCCCGAGGCCTAATTGGCCTCTGTGAATGGGTCTTCTACCATCACCGGGAAGGTGCGGAACAGCGCCTGCCCGCCTGATCGTTCCAACAGCTTCGGCCATTCTTCGCTTGCCTGAAACCGCTCGATCGCGTCGTTGACCGCTGAAAGGTCGTCTGCCGAAAAATCGCGGCGCGACAGCGACAGCACCAGCGGCACCCGGTTCAGGGCGCGCGGCAGGAACGCATAGCGCCCCTTGAAGCCTGCCTTGTTGAATTGCCATGTGGCGCTGATCGCATTCACCACCGCCAGATCCACCCGGCTGCTGAGGAGCATGGTAAGGCTCGCGAGGTTGGTGTTCATGCGCATCATCAGGATGCCGGGTACGGGATCGATCGCCGGATAGGCGAAGCCGATACGACCGGCAACCGGATGCCCCACCAGCGCTTCAGGGCTTTCGATCAGGAACTGTTCAACTTCACCCGTCCGCACGATGAGTGCGGCATATTCGGTGATGATTGTGCGGGTCAGCCAGCCGTTCAATGCACGTTCGGGAGTCGGGAAAGTATCAAGGATGATGGCGTTTTTAGGCTCCATCTCCGGGTCCTGAATACGGTAGAGCCGCCCTTCCGGCACATTGCCCACAACATGCAGCTCCCAGCCAAGCTCACGGATCACATGCGCCGCCGTCTCGCCGACCACGCCTTGCAGTTCACCCGTCTCGGACACACTGACAAAGGGCGGGTTGTGCCGTGCATAAACCGTCACCTCGCGCGGTAAGGCCTGCGCTTCCGTTTCAGACGCAGATACCGGCGCTGCAGCGAGGCCGAGGCTAATGATGATTGGTGATGACCACCGCATGCAGGAGGACGCCGCAGATGACATCGGCCTCGCGGCTGTAGGGAACATAAAGCCCGCGCGCTTCATAATGCGGACGACCCGGCAGGATGCGCGGCACGCGGACTGCCACAGGGCGGCGAACCCGCCGGATAAACTGGATAACATCCCGGAAGCGCCGATCAGCATCGGCGTTGATTGCCTGCAGGCTGAGCAGGCCACGTTTGAGGCCATACCGGCTCGATAATTCCTCACCCACGATTGTGGCATTGGCGGCGAATTCTCCGTCATCTTCGAACCGAATATCTATCATGGCGATGTTTGGCAAGGCCACCGCAAAATCCTGCGGATGGATGGCGCTGCGCGGGACAACGCCATCGACAAACCGGGTGACACGGCCAAGCACCTGATCCAGCACAAACCGTGCCTGAGGATGCAGGTCATAGGCAGGCTGCAGGGGTGCGCCTTCCGAAACAAGTTCGACCGGTTCAAACGGGGAAAACTGACGTGCTGACGACGGGGCGGACATAGCCTTCCTCATCTCTGGAAACACATACAGTCGGGAACAGAGATGAGAATATCACAAAAATGACATGGTTAACATAAAATTAACCATGTCATTGGGTCAGCCTTGATGCTGATAATCTCTTTTATTTCAGGACTTTCCGGCGAACCACATGCGCCGCAGCGTGCCATCTTTCTGCACAAATGCGTGATAAAGCGCCGCCAGCACGTGAAGCCCGACAAGGACCATGAGCGCAATCCAGGCGCCTTCGTGGATTTCCTCATAAAGATGATGGAGATCCATGTCGCGCTCGAACGGCGACGGGATTTCAAACAGCCCGAAGAAGGGCACCGGCGTGGCGGTGGTCAGGATACTCATCATCCCCGCAGCGATCAGTGCGAAGACGTTGAGATACAGCAGATGGTGCATACCCACCGCCAGCTTGGCCTGCAGCGGTGTCGTGGTCTCAAGATCGGCGGGGCGGCCGGACCGCACCCGCCAGACAAGGCGAAGGACCATGAGGAAAAGCAGCAGAAGCCCGGTCGAGGCATGCATGTTGCGCAGCGCCGTTTTTTCGTCCCCGCGTGGCAGGTCGGAAAAATAGAGGCCAACGATGCTGAGGCCGAGGATCAGGAGCACTGCAATCCAGTGCAGGCCCTTGGCCGTGGCGTTATAGGAAGTAACCTGCGTTCCCTGCTGTTCTTCAGTCATTCAATCCCCCCGGATTTTCAGAAGCTCCCGCTCCAGCTGACACGGACCTTGGCATTGCGGCCAGGGTCAACGACGCCAGCGAAGACGCGCTCGACCTCTGTATCAAACAGGTTGTCGATGCGAAGATCAATACGCAGTCCTTCCAGCGCGCCCTTCGGCGCCCAGTTGAAGAAGATATCGACGGATTCGTAGGCCGCGCGCGCGTCCGCGGGGTCGGCGACCTTGTCAAACTTGCCGGCGATATCGAACCGCGTGCCGATGCGCGCGTCGATTTCCGGCAGTTTCAGCTCGCCCGTCATCAACAGGCGATTCGGCGCGAGGATGCCAACATAGTCGCCGGTCTCCAGATCTTTGCCATCAATCGTGCTGTAGGCCGCGACAATGCGGAAGCGGGGATGGTCGTAGGAACCTTCAAGTTCGATCCCGTCGAGCCGGGCTTCGCTTGTGTTGATATTGCGGCTGGTGCCGGCGTTGCAGCCACCGGGCATGCCCGGGATGAAACAACCGGGCGAGAAGGCGAAGTTGACCTCAAGATCGATCAGGTCTTTCACGTCCGAACGGAACCAGCCGCCTTTCAGTGTCAGCCGGTCACCGGTCGTCATCAGGTTTGCCTGATCGACGCCCGCGCCAAATTCCCAGCCCTTCGAGCGCTCGGGCGCCAGATCGGGGTTCGGGACGAAATAGTTGGGCGCCACCACCCCCGGCATCAGCGGGATTTCAAAGTGCAGGTCGTCGGCGAAAATCTCGTTGAAGGACGGCGCGCGGAAGGCCTCGCCATACTGGCCGTAAAGCATGAAGCCCTCGACCGGTTCCCATGTCACACCGATCTTCGGCGAGGTTGCCTTGTCGGTCGGGCGCTCGCCGCTGCCGATGGCTTCATTCTTGAAATGGTCGTAGCGCACCGCCGGGATGATCAGGAAATCGCCAATCGCCGTCGATGTGGCAATTTCAGCCTGCATGAACAGGCCCAGTGTCTTGGCCTTGGCATCCGGCACGCCGCCGCGAGTGCCGTCGACTGTCGTGTTATCGGTGCCCGTTTGCTTGTCTTCATAATATTCACCGCCATAGGTGAAGGTGATCGACGCGCCTTCGCCCAGCTTGAAACGGCTGCGGTTATCAAGCGCCACGCCGTTCGTCGTCACGCTGCGGCCGATTTCGCGGTCGCTATCCAGTTCGGCTTCATCCACCCGCGCCTTGTTCACATAAGCCACGAGCGAGGCATCGACATACTGGCTATCAACCGGGGCCAGATGCAGGTTGGCGCGGTAGGTGTCCGAACGGACCTTCTTGTCCACAAGGTCGCCCGTATTGTTGCCAAGGCCGTTGTTGGGCTCGATGGCATCGTTGCGGTAACCGACCCAGCCGAAGCTCGCTGTCAGGGCTTCCGATACCTTCACGGTGCCCTTCAGGAGCCCGGAGCCGATATCGTCATCCGACGGCAGCGTGGTGCCGTCGCCGAGCTTGATATCGCCCGAGCCGCGCTTGGTGAGGCTGGCCACACCATCAAACTTGCCGTCAGACGAACGCCCGAACAGCGTGGCGCTGCCCATCCATTCGTCGCTGCCATCCTGATAGCCGGTCGCGAGCCGGTAGCCCGCCGTTTCGCCTTCCTTCAGAAGGTCCGCCGCATCGACCGTGCGGAAGGCCAGCACGCCGCCGACCGCGCCCGAACCATAAAGGGCCGAGCCCCCGCCCCGCACCACTTCTGCCGATTTCAGAAGATCGGGTTCGATGAAGAAACGGCCATCATGACCGGAGAGGAAATTCTGGCGCACGCCATCGAAAAGGACGACAACGCCCTCGCCGGCCTGACCACGGATCGCCGGGGTTTCGCCGTTGCGGCGCGGACCGCCGTCGAACATCAGGCCCGGTACGGTCGCGAAAATGTCAGAGATGCTGGAAGCCACCATATCGTCGATCTCGGCCTTGTTCACCACGCTGACCGAACCCGGCACCGTGAAGGCCGGCATCGGGTTGCGGGTGGCAACAACGCTGATCTCGGTCATGTCTGCTGCACCGCCGGCGTCTGCCGCGAATGCAGGCGCGGCACTTGCCGCAACACCTGCCAGAAGCACCAGCCTCATTGTCCTCGTCCGGTTCGTCATTTTCTCAACCTTTCTTCCCTGGACCGGCTGACGGGTCTTGCACCTCGTTGATCGCCGGTTATAATTTGCGAACGATTCGCATTTGCGTTACACCCGTCTAATCCTGTCCAAATGCGATTGCAAGTGAGAATCAATCCTATTAAAAGGTTTTGAGAATCCTGACCGGACGAGAATGCGAGGACCAGAAACCATGAAACGCACACCCTTCACCTGCCTGACGCTGGCAGCCGCCCTGATGCTTGGCGCCTGCGCCGGCACCGGCCATCCGTCGGCCACGGCGCCCGCGCCTGCCATGGCAGCGGCATCCGTGACCGACCTTGCCGCCGACCGCACCGCCATCAAGGCGATGGCCGGCGACTATAAGGTCACCTTCCATTTCATCGAATCCGCCGCCTTCGTTGACGGCTACGAGCTGAAAGAGCCGAAAAAGTCCGGCGCTTACGAGGTTGTCCGGGTGATCGAGGAGCGGCCCGATTTTATCAGCCTGCAGCACATCCTTGTGGTGGGCGACGGCAAGGAAATGCCCTTCATGCCGATCAAGCACTGGCGGCAGGACTGGACCTTCGAGCCCAGCGAAATCCCCGATTATGTGGGCGCCAACACCTGGGTGCGGCGCGACCTGAGCCGGGCTGAGGCCAAAGGCAAATGGTCGCAGGTTGTCTATCAGGTGGATGATGCCCCGCGGTATGCCGGCCTTGCCGCCTGGAGCCATGAACACGGCGAGCATTCCTGGGCCTCGAACCGCAGCTGGCGCCCCCTGCCCCGCCGCGACGCCACCACGCGCAGCGACTATCACGCCATTGCCGCGGTCAACCGCCATGCCATCACCCCCACTGGCTGGGTGCATGAGCAGGACAACCAGAAACTTATCCTCACCGGCAACCAACCGCAGGTGCTGGCCCATGAGGTTGGCATCAACACCTACAAGCATTTCGACGGTTTCGATGTGGCGATTGCCACCGACTATCTGGAAAAAACCGAACCCTTCTGGGCGCTCATTCGCGCTGAATGGACGAAACTCGAACGTGACCATCCGAAATTCGGCCTGACGATCCAGGGCGAACCGATGGAAATGTATATGCCGATCCTTGGCATCGCCGGTGACGTGGCGGACGGCAAGCGCGCACCCGCAGAGGCGGCAAAAGAAGCCATCGATGTGCTGAAATCCTACGTCACCCTGAAGCCCGGCACAGTGCGCGAGCGTCTTGCTGCCGACAGCGCTGAGGCCAAACAGGACTAACCCGGAGACCCTCCCCTAGGGGTTTCCGGAACGGCCGGGGAAGCCCGACTTCCCCGGCCGTTTGCGTGTCTTAATTGACAGCGCTGTCAATGGTCCGTAAAACGATTGCAGAAAAGTTTCAGCACGTTTGTCCAGAATTGAAGGCCGCCAGATGGGAATGAAACCCGCGCCCCTTAATCGTCCGCTTGTCGTCGCCGATATCGGTGGCACCAACGGCCGCTTTGCGCTCGCTTCCACGGACACCCATACGGGCGGTATCCGGCTTGATGGCATCCAGCGCTATGCCTGCCGCGAATTCCCGAGCCTTGCCGTGATGCTGGGCGCCTATCTTGAAACGCTCGGGCAAGACGACCGTCCGTCGGAAGCGCACCTCGCGCTCGCCGGCCCCGTGCGGGCCACCGGCGGCCGCATCACCAATCTCGATTGGACGATTGATGCCGAAAGCGTGGAACGCGACACGGGCCTTGGCACCGTTTCCTTCCTGAATGATTTCGCCGCCCTCGCCCACGCCGTGCCATGGCTTGGCGACAGCGAAAGCATGGTCATCCGCGAAGGCCGCAGCGAGAAGGGCGCGCCGATCAGCGTCGTTGGCCCCGGCACCGGTTTCGGCGTCGCGATCCTGATGCCCACGAACGGCAACTGGACCGTGGTGCCGACCGAAGGCGGCCATATCGGCTTCAGCCCGAGCGATGACCGCGAACAGGCGCTTGTCAGCTTCCTGCAGCCCGATGCGGTGCATGTATCGGTCGAGCTGCTGATGTCCGGCCGTGGCCTCACCCGCATCTACCGTTTCCTCAGCCGCGAGGCGACGGGATCGGTCGTTGAACTGTCGGCCGCCGATATCAGCGCTGCTGCCGAAGCGGGCACCGACCCGCTGGCGGTCGAAACCGTTCATATGTTCCTCGATATCCTGGCGCGTACGGCGGGCGACATGGCGCTGGCCCATGGCGCGCGTGGCGGTGTGATGATCGGCGGCGGCATCCTGCCGAAGCTCGCCCATTTCATCGACCGCGACCGTTTCGCGAAGCTCTTCAGCGAAAAAGGCCCGGTCACCGATTACCTCACCCCGATCCCGGTTCGCCTCATCACCACCGATGCGGCAGCGCTGATCGGGGCGGCGCTGGCGTCCCCGGCCTGAGGGCCCGGGCGGAGACCAAAAAAAACCACGGGACAGTGACTGCCCGTGGTTTTGAGGGTCCCCAATGTAAGCTGGAACTGACGTCCGCCGAGGCGGGGCCGGTTCGAAACTTAAGGCTTCGCGCACGATTCGCCACGAAACCTGTGCAAATGGTAGCTGGTTTTATGCAAAAATCAAGCCAATTATCATGTTTTTGCATAAATAATTTGAACCACCGCCAGCCCGGAATTCGGCGATAGGTGTTTATCTATAGGTAGTTATGATGCCGACCCCGAACCGGATCGGCGATCCATCTTGTCATATTTTTGCAAAAATCAGACGGCGGATGCTATAAGCCGGGCGACAGCCTCGCGGTGGCCGGGCAAGCGTCCCGCGTTCGCATCGATGATCTGCCGCAGATCGGCGAGATACCGCCCCAGCTGATCGTCCGACAGCTTGTCGGCGAGCGGCGTGAAGCTTTCCGGCATCAGCCCCTGCCCCACCATCACCTGCAGCCAGGCAACTTCGGAAAACAGTTCATTATTTTCGCGGAAAATCCGCCCGGTCTGCCGGAACAGGTCCAGCCGGTGGGTCAGGCTTTCGGGCACTGCCATCTCGCGGCATGCCGTCCAGAAGGCGCTGTCGGTGCGGCGGTTGAGGTGATAGTGCAGGATGATGAAATCGCGCACGCGTTCATATTCGAACCCCACCTGCGCGTTATATTCGGCGATATTGGCGGCGGCGAAATTCAGATCCGGGAACATCTGCACCAGCCGCACGATGCTTGTCTGGATCAGGTGGATGCTTGTCGATTCCAGGGGTTCCAGAAAGCCCGACGACAGCCCGACCGATACACAGTTCTTTTCCCAGAATGTGGCCCGCCGCCCGGTGCGGAAGCGGATGGTGCGCGGATCGGCGAGCGGCTTGCCTTCAAGGTTGCCCATCAGGATGGCGGCTGCCTCGTCCTCGCTCATATGGTTGCTGGAAAACACATGCCCGTTGCCGGCGCGGTGCTGCAGCGGAATACGCCACTGCCAGCCTGCCTTGTGGGCGATGGACTGCGTATAGGGCCGAAGCCGAGGTCCGTTCTCGGCAGGCACCGCGATGGCGCGGTCGCAGGGCAGCCAGCGGGTCCAGTCCTCGTAACCAACCCCAAGCGCCTCGCCGATCAGCAGTGCGCGGAAGCCCGAGCAATCGATAAAAAGGTCGCCTTCAACCGTCTCGCCGGATTTCAGCGTCACCGACCGGATGAAGCCGTTTTCGCCGTCGCGGTTGACGCCCATGATCATGCCTTCGATCCGCTTCACGCCGCCCGCTTCGCTGCCTTGCCGCAGGAAACGCGCATAAAGGCCTGCGTCGAAATGATAGGCTTCAACGATGCCTTCAAGCGGCGAATTGGGGATACGGTCAAGCCGGGCGTAGCGGTCACGGGAAGCCGCCTGATAATTGAAGCTATAGTTCCAGAGGCTCCCGGCATCTGCCCTGCCCGCCTGCCGGGCGCGCAGCCAGAAATTATGGAAGGGTGTGAGGCCTAGCGGGCGGCCGATGGTGCCGAAGGCATGCATGTAGCGGTCGCCAAGCCCGCCCCAGTTTTCAAACTCGATCCCGAGCTTGAAGGTGCCGCCGGTGGCCTTCACGAAGTCGGCTTCATTCATGCCGATAGCCTGATTGAAAACCTGAATGGGCGGGATCGTCGCTTCGCCCACACCCACAGTGCCGATCTCGTCGGATTCGATCAGCGTGATGGAAAGCCCGGTGCCCAGCACCTTTGTCAGCAGGGCAGCGCTCATCCAGCCGGCGGTCCCGCCGCCCACAATCACCACCCGCCTGATCCGCATATCCTGCATCCGTGCCTGCCCTTCGTTTCCCGGAGGCTAGAAAGAAAAGCCCCCACCGGCAATACCAGCGGGGGCGATTTTAGAGAAGCACGCTTCCCGGACCTTACATCTTGTAGGTCACGCCGAAGAGGAAGGTGCGGCCATAGTTCTGGAAGTCGCGAACCTGACGCGGGTCGTTGTTATAGTAGGAGGTGAAGGGCTCGTTCGTCAGGTTGTTCACCTGGAACAGCAGGGAAAGGCCTTCAATACCCACTTCCGACAGATCGTAGCCGATCTGCGCGTCAACGATGGTCTCAGGCTTCACGTCCACAAGGGCGCGCGCAAGGCTGAGGGTCGAAACCTCGCCAAGGAAGCTCGAACGGTGACGCAGGCTGGCGCGAGCCTGGAAGCCGTGCTTTTCGTAGTAGATCGTGCCGTTCAGCACGGTCTTCGAAAGGCCCGGCATCTTGATCGGATCGCTGTCCGGGGTCTCGCGGATCGAGCTCTTGGTGAAGCTGGCCGAACCGAGTACGCCGAAGCCGTCAAGCGCCTCGGAGAACATCGAGAAAGGCACGCTCATCGAAAGTTCGACACCATAGATCTTGCCGCCATCGATATTGCCCGGACGCTCGATGAGGCCGGTATTCGAGGCTGCGTCGGTGATCCCGGCATTCGCCAGAACGTCGGTGAAGTCATACTCTTCGAAGGTCGTGAACGGGAAGCTCTGGACCTTCTTGTAGAAGCCGGCAACCGAGGCATAGCCGCCTTCACCGAAGTAGGTTTCGTAAGCGAGGTCGAACTGCCACGTCTTGAACGGCTCGAGGCGCGGGTTGCCGCCCTTGCCGCGAACGATGCGGGTCGTCTGGTCATAGCCGAGCTCGAAACCGGCATTCATCTGGTCCATGCGGGCACGGGCCAGAACCTGCGCGACGCCAAGACGGATCTTGTTGTCGTCATTCAGGTTGAAGGCGACGTTCATGCTGGGCAGGAAGTCCCAGTATTTCTTGCCGTCGGTCACTTCGAGAAGTTGGACGGTGTTCACACCGTTTTCAGCGACCACACGAACCGCCGAACCGGTCGAGCTCTGGTCCGAATGAACCGCCTGCACGCCGATGTTGCCGGTAACCGGCAGCTCGCCGAGCATGGTGTCGATATTGGCCTGAACATAGAAGTTCGAGACTTTCTCTTCGACAAGCCAGCTGTTGGTGGAGCGCGAAAGCTCGCTCTCGGATGCATCGGTCACGAGATAGGCGCCGGATTCGTAAAGCGCGCGGGCGTCATACGAAAGCATGTTGCCCATGCCGATGAATTCAAGCGAGGTCGGATCCAGGAGATACTGCGACGGAACCGGGAGCGTGTTGAAGGTCTGGTCCGCAGCAAACTCTTTCAGGGTCAGGAAGAAGCCCTGATCAAGCAGGCTCTTGGTGCGCTTCGAATAACGCGCGCCATATTCGATCGACGACAGGAAGCCGTTATCGAGCGTCTGTTCGGCACTCAGGTGAACAGCCCAAAGCTCGTCATCGGTTTCAGGCGCGTTGACGAAGCCGTCCTGGCCGCGGTCGTTGTCGAACACACCGGCACCGATCAGGCCACCACCCCAGCTGAGCGGACCGCCAAGCTGGATGAGGTTCGGGTCGGAATAGTCAAGACCGTGGGTGAAGATGGCACTACCATCCGGCGTGATGGTGAAGCCGATATTATCGGTCGCACCTACACCTGAACCACGGCCGGTACCGGAATAGGTCTCGGTGTTGCGCTCGGTGCGGTCAACGCTCGAATAGCTGAGGTCGGCTTCAAGGTGCCAGGTCTCGCTCAGCTCGTATTTGGTGTTCCAGCCGAGGGCGAGGGTTTTGGCCTTGCGGTCCACGAAGTCGTTACGAACCACAACCTCGGCGCCATTGAACTGGCCTTCGGTGATAAGGCCGTTATCTGCCGTCCAGCCGTCCTGCAGCGAAGCACCCGACCACGACAGCGGAATTTCGATGCCGCGCAGGGTCTGCTCGTCGTCGAATTTCGAATAATAGGCGTCAATCGTGGTGCTGAAGGCGCTGTCATGCGGCGCGAATTCGAGCACGCCAAGGAAACCGTCGCGAGTCAGTTCGTTCGACTTCACATAGGGCTTGGCACCACCGATGACGAGGTTGCCATCTGCATTGCCGTTATCGCTCGGGAAGCCCCAGGCATTCCAGCGCTCTTCCTGCGTCGGTGACAGCATGCGGGCATAACCGAGCGCGAGGCCGATGGTGTCGTCCGCGAACTGGTCAACGTAGGAAACGCTGCCGCGGTAGCCCCAGGCCGACGTGCCGGAGTTGAGGGCACCGAGATCGGCATATTCCGCGCGGGCGTTCACAACCAGTGCCTGCTTGCCATAAGCAAGCGGCTTGATGGTCTGCAGGTCAACGGTACCGCCGACCGCCTGGCTCGTCAGGCTCGCGTCCGGCGTCTTGTAGATCACGACGCCGTTGATCAGTTCCGACGGATACTGGTCATATTCCACCGCGCGGTTGTTGTTGGCCGAAACCTGTTCGCGGCCATTCAGCGTCGTGGTGGTGAAATCGGGGGCAAGGCCACGGATCGAGATCACGTTGGCGCGGCCATCAAGGCGCTGGGCAGCAAGGCCCGGCAGGCGCGCGATCGATTCAGCGATCGAGGCATCGGGCAGCTTGCCGATATCTTCCGCCGAAATGGCTTCTACGAGCGAGCTTGAAGCACGCTTCTTTTCAACCGACGACAGGATCGAGGCACGGATACCCGTGACGACGATCTCATCGAGTTCAGTTTCGTCAGCGCCCTGATCCTGCGCCGAAACACCGCCGGTTACCGCGAAAGCAAGCGCAGCACCGGTCGCCACACCGGCCAGCAGCCGAATGCGGAAATCCTTCTTAGTCGTTTCCATGACCCTCTCCGAAGAATGCACGTTTTTCCCTCCCGTACCGAACCGGCCACCCGATTTTGAGGGGCGGCGAAAGACGGCGCACACCCCCTTCCGGTCTGCTCCGCCAACGTTCGGTCGTTTGCAAAAATTATCCAACATATTGCAAAATACAAGCTGATTTTTGAAATTTGTTACAATCTTTGCAAAAGTTTGCATTGCACAAAAGATTAGACCAATTTTGCCGCAACGCACAAAAAATGGCTGAATACAACGTTTTTTCTTGATTTACCCGATAAGTCCTGATCCATAATGCGCCTCAAGATCGACCGAACATTGGTTGAAACGTTTTGCAAAAACGATGCGTAATTTTGCAAAACCATAGAAACGGCAAGCCGCTCCGGGCGATGCTTGCAACAAGGGGTCGGACCGCCACAGTGCGGCCAGGGGAGTGAATCGATGGTGTCATCTGCCAGTGCCATGCTCGGCAATCTCGATTATTCGATCATCGGCATCTATTTCAGCGCCATTTTCCTTCTCGGCATCTGGTTCGCCAAACGGTCCCATTCGGCCGAGGACTATTTCCTCGCCGGCCGCAAATCGACCTGGCCGATCATCGGCCTGTCGCTTTTTGCGTCCAACATCTCGGGTACCACGCTCGTCGGGCTCGCAGGCGACGCCTACGCCACGGGTATCTCGGTCTATAACTATGAATGGCTGGCTGCTGTCATCCTCGCTTTCTTCGCGATCTTCGTGCTGCCGTTTGTGCTGCGTTCCCGCGTCTTTACAATGCCAGAATATCTGGAACGGCGCTACGACAAGCGGGCGCGGGTCTATTTCTCGGTACTCACCTTGTTCCTCACCATCGTGATCGATACGGCCGCCACACTTTATGCCGGCGGGCTGATGCTGAAGCTCTTCTTCCCCGACACGCCGATGTGGGTAACGATCACCGGGCTCGCCACCTTTGCCGGCGCCTACACCATCGCCGGCGGGCTGGCGGCCGTGATGTATACCGATTCCGTCCAGGCGGTCATTCTCCTTGTCGGCTGCACCGTCATTTCGGTCATTGCCTATAATACGGTCGGGGGCTGGGATGCGATCACCGCCGCTGTACCAGAAACCAAACTTAGCCTCATCCGTCCGCTCGATGATCCGGGCATGCCATGGCTCGGCCTCCTGCTCGGGGCGCCGCTCCTTGGCTTCTATGTCTGGTGTAACAACCAGTTCATGGTGCAGCGCGTGCTTTCGGCCAAGTCGATCGAGCATGGCCGCTGGGGCGCGCTGTTCGGTGGCCTGCTGAAGTTGCCGGTACTGTTCCTGATGGTACTGCCGGGTACCGCCGCCATCATCCTGTTCCCGGAACTCGAACGCGCTGACCTCGTGTTCCCCACCCTGCTGACGCACCTGCTGCCTACTGGCCTTCTCGGCCTTGTGCTCGCCGGCTTCCTTGCTGCGATCATGAGCCAGGTGACCTCGACCGTGAATTCCGCCGCCACGCTCGTGACGATGGATTTCATCAAGCCGCGCTGGCCGGAACTGAAGGCCGACCGCATGGTCGCCGTCGGCCGCCTTGTCACGCTGTGCATCCTGCTCGCCGCGATCCTCTGGGCGCCGCAGATCGGCAAGTTCGATTCGCTCTTCAAATATCTGCAGAAGATCCTGACCTATGCGGTGACGCCGACCGTGGCGCTTTTCATCCTCGGCAGCTTCTGGCGCGGTGCGAACGCCACGGGGGCGATTGCCACGCTCGGCCTTGGCACGCTCGCCGGTGCCATCTGCTTCGTGCTGATTGAAGTCACCGGCACCTTCCATCTGCACTTCCTCTATATGGCGCCGATCCTCTTTGCCTTCTCCTGCCTCGTGCTGGTGGTGGCAAGCGGCCTGAAGCGCGGTTCGGAAGTCTCCGACGTCGAAAATTATGTCTGGACGGTTGCAGGCTACCGCGCCGAGACCGAGGCGCTGAAGGCTCTGCCCTGGTGGCAGAATTACCGCCTGCACGCGCTCGCGCTCACCGTGATTGCCACCGTCATTGTTGTCTCGTTCCGGTAAGGGGGTTGCCGAATGATTAGTCAGAAGTTTCTTACGGGCGCCTTCGCCAGCGTATCGCTTGCCGCCCTTCTTGCCGCCTGCAGCCCGGAGCAATCAACCGAACAGGCGAAAGCCCCTGCCGAGGCAACCGAGGGCGTGAAGGTTACAAGCCCCGCTGACCGGCCGGCCACGAACGAGGTGATCTATTTCATCCTGCCCGACCGCTTCGCAAACGCTGACCCGTCGAACGACCGTGGCGGCATCGCGGGCGAGACCCCCGACCATGGTTTCGACCCCACCCACAAGGGTTATTTCCACGGCGGCGACATCAAGGGCATCACCGAGAAGCTCGATTATATCGAAGGGCTGGGTGTCACCGCGATCTGGATGACGCCGATCTTCAAGAACAAGCCGGTGCAGGGCAACCCGGGCGACCAGTCGGCGGGCTATCACGGCTACTGGATCACCGACTTTACCCAGATCGATCCGCATTTCGGCACCAATGACGACCTGAAAGCGCTAGTGGCAGCGGCCCACGCGCGCGGCATCAAGGTGATTTTCGATATCATCACCAACCACACGGCGGACGTGATCAAGTATCTGGAATGCGCCGGGCCAGATACCGGCAAAATGATGCCCGAACAGGCCGATTGCCCGTATCGCCCGCTGGGCGAGCCCAAATATACGGCCTATGTGCCTGCGGCCGAAGCCGGGATCAAAAAGCCCGAATGGCTGAACGACACGCGCTATTATCACAATCAGGGTAATTCGACCTTCAAGGGCGAAAGCAGCCTTTATGGCGATTTCGCCGGGCTTGATGATCTGGATACCGACAATCCCGAAGTCGCCGCCAAAATGGCCGACATCTACAAATGGTGGATCAGCGAGTTCCGCATCGATGGCTTCCGCATCGATACCGCGCGCCATGTGAATGATGAATTCTGGCAGAGTTTTGCACCCGCGATCATCGAGCATGCCAAGGCCGAAGGCCTGCCGAACTTCTATATGTTCGGCGAAGTCTATGAATTTACGCCAAAGCAGCTCAGCCATTTCACCAATGTGGCGAAGCTGCCGTCCGTGCTCGATTTCGCCCTTCAGTGGACGATCCAGAAAACCATCGTCGGCATCCCGGAAGCCGGCAGCCAGCAGGCCATTTTCTCGACGGGCTTCCAGTCGGAGACTGCCCCGAAGGCAGGCTTCGCCCCCACACAGGCGCTTGCCGACCTTTTCGATGGCGACATCGAATACACGGGTGTGGCAGGCAAATCTGCGACCTTCCTGCCGACCTTCCTTGGAAACCATGACATGGGCCGCTTCGGCTTCTTCCTGCAGCAGGCACACCCGGGCGCAGACCCCGCAGAACTGCTGAAGCGGGCCGAGCTTGCCAACGCGCTTCTCTTCTTCGCGCGCGGCGTGCCCGTCATCTATTACGGCGACGAGCAGGGCTTCACCGGCGACGGCGGCGACCAGGCCGCCCGCGAGAATATGTTCCCGAGCCAGGTTGAGAGCTACAACGACAATGTCCTGATTGGCTCGGACGCAACCACCGCCGGGGACAATTTCAACCCCGATCATCCGCTTTACCGCCAGATCGCGACGCTCGCAGCGGTTCGCAAGGCCGAACCCGCCCTGATGCGCGGCAACCAGCGGACAGTCGCTGCCGGGGACGCGCCCGGTATCTTCGCCTTCGACCGCACCGATCTCGCGTCGGGTAGCGAACTGGTCGCGGCGATCAACACAAGCACCGAGGAAGCAAGCGCCGTTCTGGCGGTCGCCAATCCCGCCGGGCTTACCCCTGTTCTTTCCAGCGGCACGGCGGAACTCAGCCCTGATGGCACGCTCCGCCTTGCGCCGCTTTCCTACATTCTTTACCGCCGGACGAACTGATCATGACCGCACCCGCATTCAATCATCCTGCTGCTGTCGCTGCCCCCGACATTGTCTGGTGGAAGGGCGCGGTGATCTATCAGATCTATCCGCGCAGCTTTGCCGACAGCAACGGCGACGGCATCGGTGACCTGAAGGGCATCACCGCCCATCTCGACCATGTGGCAGCGCTTGGCGTGGACGGCGTCTGGATATCGCCCTTCTTCAAATCACCGATGAAGGATTTCGGCTATGACGTCGCCGACTACTGCGATGTCGACCCGATCTTCGGCACGCTGGCCGATTTCGATGCCCTTCTCGCCCGCGCCCATGCGCTTGGCCTCAAGGTCATCATCGATCAGGTCTATTCGCACACGTCCGCCGAATGCGAATGGTTCAAGGAAAGCCGCTCCTCGCGCGATAACCCCAAGGCCGACTGGTATGTGTGGGCCAACGCCAAGGCAGATGGCACCCCGCCCACCAACTGGCTGTCGGTCTTCGCAGGCCCGGCCTGGACGTGGGACGCCGGACGGCGCCAATATTATCTGCATAACTTCCTGTCGTCGCAGCCGGACCTCAACCTCCATAACCCCGACGTGCAGGAAGCCGTTCTTGCCACCGCGCGCTTCTGGCTCGATCGCGGTGTCGATGGCTTCCGGCTGGATGCCACCAACTTCTATATGCATGACCCGGAGCTTCGCGATAACCCGCCCTATCCGGGGGCGGCGGCGCGCGAGAGCTATACCTTCAACTTCCAGGAACAATGCTATAACCAGTCGCACCCCGATATCCTGCCGTTCATCGAACGTTACCGGGCACTTCTGGACAGCTACAGCGGCGACCGCTTCACGGTTGCCGAAATCGGCGGCCGCCGCGCCATCGAGGAGATGAGCGACTATACGAAGGGCAACAACCGCCTTTCGACCGCCTACAGCTTTATCTTCCTCGAATCGCCCGAACTTTCGGCCGGTGTCATCCGCAAGGCGCTTTCCGACTGGGATGCCGCGACCGATGCCTGGCCTTCGTGGACCTTCTCGAACCACGACCGGCCCCGCACGCTCGGCCGCTGGGGCAAGGAGGCAGACCCCGCCACCTTTGCCCGCACCATGAACATGCTGCTCCTCAGCCTGCGCGGCACCATCTTCCTCTATCAGGGGGAAGAGCTCGGCCTGCCGCAGGCCGATGTGCCCTTCAACCGGTTGCAGGACCCGGAAGCCCTCGCCAACTGGCCGAAAACACTTGGCCGCGACGGCACCCGCACCCCCATGCCGTGGAAGGCGGATACCCAGTTCGGCGGCTGGAGCTGCGATCCGTGGCTGCCGCTCGACCCGCGCCATATCTCCCTTGCCGCCGATGTGCAGACATCAGACCCCACTTCGACGCTCGCCTTCACCAAGGCCCTCCTCTCCCTGCGTCGGAGCCATCCCGCCCTGCGCGTCGGCGGCCACCGTTTCCTCGACACGCCCGAGCCGATCCTCGCCTTCACGCGGGAAGCGGACGGCGAAACGCTCCTCTGCGTTTTCAACCTGTCGAACGGTGATGTGCGCTTTGAGGGAGAGACCGGAACCGTGCTGCAAACCAGCGGCACCTGCGACCCGGCCACCGGCGCCATGGGGCCTTTCAGCGGCTGGATCGTGAAGCTTTAACCGGCTTCACGCCCCGCAGGATTCGCGAACGATCAGTTCGGTGGGCAGAAGGGCGGAGCGGACACGTTCACCCGCGATGCGGCGCAGGATTTTCGAAACGAGCAGCCGGCCGGCCTTCGCCACATCCTGCTTGATGGTGGTCAGCGCGGGGCTTGAATAAGCCGCCACATGGATATCGTCATAGCCGACGACCGACACATCCTTCGGCACCTGGATACCGTTGCGGATAAGGCCGCGAATGGCACCCATGGCGATCATGTCGGACGCCGCCACAATTCCATCCAGCGCGGTATTTTCTTCCAGAAGCACCTCGACCGCTTCCATTGCGGATTCGGGGAAGAAATGCGCAGGTCGCACGAGCTCGGGCCGCAGCTTGATGCCGGCGTCGGACAGGGCTGCCTTGTAGCCTTCGAAGCGGAGGGCGGATTCAGGCGCGTCGGTATCGCCGAGAAACGCAATTCGCGAACGGCCGAGCCGGATCAGGTGGTTGGTGGCGCGGTAGCCGCCCTGCCGGTTGTCGGACCCGACCGAACAATAGGCCTGATCCTGCATATGCGCCCCCCACACCACGAAAGGCGTATCGGTGGCGGCGAGCGCGTTGAGCTGCCGGTGCAGCGTGCTTTGACCGAGGAAAATCAGCCCGTCCGTCCGCCCGCCGGAGACAAGCGCGGTCACGGCTTCAACTTCCGTCGGCATCAGGTGCGAAATCAGAAGGTCGCAGTCACGTTCCCGAAGCGCGTCACCGATCCCGCCGATGAGGTCCAGAAGGAACGGTTCCGACAGGCGGCTGTCGCGACCTTGCGGCGGCGGCACCACGATCGAGATCGTCTTGGCGGGCTCGGCAACCTCGACCCGTTGGCGGGTACGGCCCACATAATTGTTGGCTTCGGCGATGGCGAGGATGCGGTTGCGGGTCCGCTCGCTGACCAGCGAACTGCCGGCAAGGGCGCGCGACACGGTGGAGATCGAGACCCCGGCGAGTTCCGCCAGGTCCTCAAGCTTGTTCAGCGCACCTTCTTCGCCGTCTTCCGGCTTCACCTTCGTCGTCATTCAGTCCTCGCAACCGGCCCATCCTTGTTTGCAAAATTTTTCAGGGCCACCCCAAGAGCTTAGCAGGGCAAAACAGGCGATGAAATTACTTTTTGCAAAACGGCGGGGCCTGCCACAGGGGCGGCAAGCCCGCGTCAATCCGCCACGCTTGGCAAGACTGCAATGCTGCCCATAAGATAGCTTTTGCAAACGAACGTCGTCAGGGATGCAAAGATGACACGCCGGGAGCGTGCCCCCTGTTTCGAAATCGGGGGGCTGACCAAGATTTACGGCGAAGGCGAAGCCGCCGTTGCCGCACTCAGGGGGATCGACCTCACCATTGGTGACGGCGAACTTGTTGTGCTTCTCGGCCCCTCGGGCAGCGGCAAATCCACCTTTCTCAATATCCTTGGCGGGCTCGATGCGCCAACGGACGGCCATGTGCGTTTTCACGGCGCCGATATCACAAAGTTCGAGGACAGGGACCTGACCCGCTGGCGGCGCGACAGCGTGGGCTTCATCTTCCAGAGCTATAACCTGATGCCGGGTCTGACGGCGGACGAAAATGTGCGGCTGGTGACCGAAATTGCCACCCACCCGATGCCGGTTGGCGATGCCCTTGCCGCTGTCGGGCTTGCGAAACGCGGCAAGCATTTCCCGTCCGAACTTTCAGGGGGCGAACAGCAGCGCGTTGCCATCGCCCGCGCCATCGCCAAACGGCCAAAGGTGCTGCTGTGCGATGAGCCGACGGGGGCACTCGACAGCGCCACCAGCCGCAAGGTGCTTGAAGTGCTGGTGGACGTTGCCCGGAAGGAACAGGCGACCGTCATCATGGTCACCCACCATCAGGGCATCGCCCCGCTTGCCGACCGGGTGATCCGCTTCCGCGACGGGCAGGTGGAGGAAGACGTGATGAACGACAATCCGCTGACAACGGCGGAGATTGTGCTGTGATCGCGCTCCTTGCCCGCCTTGGCCTGAAATCCCGGCCGCTGACCCTGAAGCTGATCCGCATGCTCGGCTCCATGCGGTTGCAGGTGCTGGCCGTTTCGCTTGTCGTCACCGCCGGCACCGCCGTGCATGTGATGATGAACGGGGTGGTCAATTCGCTCTTCATCACGCGGGATACCTATTATGCCGAGGCGATGATGGCGCATCTCTGGGCGCCCGCTGTGCGCATCCCCGGCGGCATCGTCGAAACGCTGGCGCACCACCCCGGCGTTGCCCGCGCCGAGCCGCGCATTGCCGCCGCCGCGATCCTTGACATGCCGGGCGAAGCCGCGCCGGTGAAAGCCCGGGTGATATCCCTGCCCGAAGGCCGTCAGCCCTTCATCAACCGGCTGCATCTGACAGGCGGCCACCTGCCCGATGCCCACACCGACGATCTGGTGATCGCCGACGAATTTGCCGAGGCCCACGGCCTGAAACCCGGCGATACGATCGAAGCGGTGCTGTACGGCGCCAAGAAAAGCTTCCGCATCACCGGCACCGCCCTTTCAGCGGAGTTCATTTACGCGATCCCGCCGGGCGAGCTGATCCCCGATCCGCGCCGCTTTGCCGTTTTCTGGATGCCCGAACGGGCGGTCTCGCGTGCCTTCAAAATGGAAGGCGCCTATAATGAAATCCTGATCCGCCTGCTGCCCGGCGCGATGGAAGCCGATGTGAAAGCGGCAGCCGACCGGCTGCTGCTGCCCTATGGCGGTGGCAACACCTATGGCCGCGATACCCAGCTTTCAAACCAGTTTATCGAAAGCGAATTCCAGCAGCTGAATGTGACAGGCGGCATCATCCCTCCCATCTTCATGGGGGTGGCGGCCTATCTCCTCAATATCGTTGTCTCGCGCATCACCGATCAGGAGCGCGGCCAGATCGGGCTGATGAAGGCCTTCGGCTACACCGATGCCGCCATCGCCCGCCACTATCTGATCTTTGCCTATGCCATGGTCGCCCTTGGCGTGGCCGCCGGCTTCATCGTCGGCACCCGAATGGGCGGGGGACTGGCCGAGATTTACCGGGCCTATTACCAGTTCCCGTCGCTGGAATTCACCGCGGGCCTGCCCGTTTACCTGCAAGGCTTGGGGCTCGCCTTTCTGGCCGCCACCGTTGGCGTTTTCATCGCCATGCGCCGGGTGATCGCGCTCCGCCCCGCTGTCGCCATGGCGCCGCCTGCGCCCACCGACTATAGCCATCTCCGGCTCGATAGCCCGCTCTTTGCCAAGCTCGACCAGGGACTAAGGCTCATTCTCCGGCATCTGGTGCGCTGGCCGGTGCGGTCGGCGCTTACCTGTCTCGGTATTGCGCTCGGCATGACCATCATGGTCGCCGCGCATTCGATGTTCGACGGCGTCAATTTCATGATGCAGCTGCAGTTCCAGTCGCTGAACCGGCAGGATGTGACCGTCGGCTTCATCGAAGACCAGGGCGAGGGCATCGTGCATGAAATGGCAGCCCTGCCCGGTGTGCAACGGGTGGAGCCCTTCTATGCCGCCCCCGCGATCCTCAAGGCCGGCACCTATGAGCGGGCCCTGTCGCTGACCGGGCGCTGGCCGGACACGAAACTGAGCCTGATGGAAAACGAGGCCGGCGAAGCCGTGCCGGTGCCGCCCTACGGCCTTGCCATTTCGGAAAGTCTGTCCGAACGCCTGCAGGTGGGTGTAGGCGACACGATCCATGTGGAGTTTCGCACGGGGGCCCGCAAGCGGGTGGACCTGCCGGTTGTTCACATCTTCACCACCTATATCGGCCTCTCGGCGCTTATCGACCATGACGAGCTTGCATCCCTCACCGGGCTCGGGCCGCGTGTCTCCGGCGTGCATCTGGAAGTGGACCCGGCCCGGATGGACGATCTTTACGCGGCACTCAAGAAGGCGCCGAAGGTGGCAGCGGTGACATCGAACGCCAACGCCTACAAAGTGATGCGGGCGATGATGGATGAAAACCTGAATACGATGAACCTGTTCAACACCGCCTTCGCCAGCCTCATCGCGTTCGGCGTGGTATTTTCAAGCGCGCGCATATCGTTTGCCGAGCGGGTCCGCGAGATTGCCACGCTCCGCGTCCTCGGCTTCAGCCGGGGGGACGTCAATCTGGTGCTGCTGGGTGAGCTTGGCATCCTGATTTTTCTGGCACTGCCGCTTGGCGGTTTCATGGGGCGGCAGCTCGCCGGCATGCTGGCGACGGAAATGAGCAGCGAGCTTTTCCGCGTACCCGAAGTGACTGCACCCTGGACCTATGGCTATGCCACCCTGATCATCGTCATCGCTGCCGCCATATCGGGCTGGATGGTGATGAAACAGGTGCGCACGCTGGATCTCGTTTCCGCCCTCAAATATTCTGACTGACAGACAAGGACATGCGACCGTGAAACTGAGCCCGAAACATATCCTGTTCGCCGCCATGGGGGCCGCTGCCGTTGGGGTCATCATCTGGGGGGCGATGCCGAAACCCGTGGATGTGGCGATGGGCAAGGTGGCCCGGCGCACGCTTGAAACATGGGTCGAGGACGATGGCTTCACCCGCGTGAAGGAGCTGTACACGGTTCATGCGCCGGTCGCCGGCCGGGTACTGCGCCTGCCGATGGAACGCGGCGACACGGTGGTGGGCGGCGAGACAATCGTTGCGACCCTGTTGCCCGCCGACCCAGCCTTCCTTGACGAACGCCGCGAAAGCGAGGCCGCCGCCACCATCGCGGCAGCTGACGCGGCGGTTGCCGCCGCACGGGACGAAGCCACCCGCGCCGAGGCCGCGCTGACGCTTGCCGAGGCTGATTATGCGCGGGTCGAACCGCTGGCGGCGAGCGGCACCTATGCCCCCGCGCGGCTGGATGCTGCCCGGCAGGCCCGCGACAGTGCCCGCGCCGCCCTTGCCGCATCCCGGTCCGCCGTGCGCGCCCGGGAAGCCGACCTCCGCGCCGCCCGTGCCTCGCTTATCGGCCCCGGCACCAGCGGCAAGGCCGGTGGCATCATCGAGCTGCGCGCCCCCGTTTCCGGCAAGGTCCTGACCCTGCTGCACGAAAGTGCGGGGGTGGTGGCCGCCGGCACGCCACTGATGGAAGTCGGCAACCCCGAAGACCTTGAAATCGTCGTCGATTACCTGAGCCAGCGGGTCGTGAACCTGCCACCCGGCACAAAGGCCGAAGTGCGCAACTGGGGCGGCACCGCCTTCCCGGCCCGCCTGCGGCTGATCGAACCCAAGGGTTACACCAAATATTCGGCGCTCGGCGTTGAAGAACAGCGGGTGGACGCGGTGATCGATTTCGACACCAAGGACGTGCCAAGGGTGGCGGGCGGGCTGCAACATGGTTACCGTGTGGATGTGCGGCTGATCGTATCAAGCGATGCGAATGCGCTGACGGTGCCCATTTCGGCACTGGTGCGCACCGGCGGCGATGGATGGGCGGTGTTCCGGGTGGACGGCGGCCGTGCCCGGCAGATGCCCGTCACGGTCGGGGCCATGAACAATGCCCATGCCGCCGTGATCGACGGGCTGACGGACGGCGACACGGTCGTCCTTTACCCGCCAGAAGGGCTTGAAGACGGCAGCAAGGTGCAACCGCGAAACGGCGAGATCGAACAATGAGCGATGCGACCGACGATCCCTTCGACCTTCTCGTCATCGGCGGCGGGATCAATGGTGCCGGGATCGCGGCTGATGCCGCGCTCCGCGGTTTTTCGGTCGCGCTGGTCGAACAGGCCGATCTGGCGAGCGGTACATCATCTGCGTCATCTAAGCTCATCCATGGGGGCTTGCGCTATCTTGAGTACGGAGAGTTTCGACTTGTCCGGAAGGCATTGAAGGAAAGGGCGCGGCTCCTGTCGCTGGCGCCGCACCTGATCAAGCCGCTGCGCTTCCGCTTGCCGCACGAGCCGCACCTGCGCGCCGTGCCGCTGATCCGGCTGGGGCTGTTCCTTTACGATCACCTCGCCATGCGCGGCAGCCTGCCGGGGTCGGCGGGCGTCGACATGGAACGCGACGAAGCTTTCCTGAAGCCCGACTTCAAACGCGGGTTCGATTATTCCGATGCCTGGGTCGATGATGCCCGGCTTGTGGTCATGAATGCCATCGCAGCGCGTGAGGCCGGTGCCTCGATCATGACCCGCACGATGGCCACCGGGGCACACCGGCACGGCAAGCACTGGCATCTGGCGGTCCGCGACCTTGAAACCGGGTCCGAAGGCACGCTCCGCGGTCGGGCCCTTGTCAATGCATCCGGCCCGTGGCTCGGGCAGGTTTCCGACCGGATCGAGGGCAGCGCCCCCACCCCTGTGCGCCTTGTGGCCGGCAGCCATATCATCGTACCGCGCTTCGCGAGCAGCGAGCACGCCTATATCCTTCAGCACGCCGATGGCCGCATTGTATTCGCCATTCCCTATCTCGACCGTTTCACGCTGGTCGGCACCACCGACCGCGCCTATTCGGGCGACCCGGCGGCAGTGAGCGCCAGCGAGGAAGAGATCAGCTATCTACTGGATATCATCGGCCATTATTTCCGCGAGGCACCAAAGCGCGCCGATGTGGTGGCAACCTATGCAGGCGTGCGGCCCCTGATCGGGGACGAGAGCACCCCGGCCGCTGCCCTTTCACGGGACTATAGCCTGCGGCTTGAAGGCGGGAAGGGCGAGCCACCACTTTTGACCATATTGGGCGGCAAGATCACCACATACCGTGTGCTCGCCGAAGAAGCCGTCGACAAGCTCGCCGAGACTGTCAACGACCGGCGCCGGGGTCGCACCGCAACCACCCCCTTGCCCGGCGGAGATATCGGCTCGTTCGAAGCGGGGATGGCGGCGATTACGGCCAAATATCCATGGGTCGCCGAAACCACTGTCGAGCGGCTGGTGCATGCCTATGGCAGCCGGGCGGACGCCATCCTGAATGGTGCGGAAGGCCCAGCCGGGCTTGGCACCCATTTCGGGGCCGATCTTTACGAGGCAGAAGTCCGCCACCTGATCAATGCTGAATGGGCGAAAAGCACGGACGATATCCTGTGGCGGCGCACCAAGCTTGGCCTGTCGCTTTCGGATACCGAGGTTGCGACCCTCAAGGGCTGGATCGACGCCTTCAGAAAACGGCTCTGAGGCTCACCTGCAGCTGATTGGCATATTCCACCCGCGCGAGACCGTCGGCTTCCCGCGCCGGCCGGGACTGGCGGCTGTGCAAGCCTTCGACCCACAGCTCGGCCCAGTCATTCAGGCGCCGGGCAGCGGCCAGCGTGACGGCATGGCCTGACTGGTTGTTGTTATCGATATTGACCCAGCTTCGGTCCGCGACCTCGAAAAGATCGACACGGCCGGACACCCGCCAGCCCTCGCCCCGCGCGCCCGGTAAGCGGACGCTGAGAAGCGCGTAGGCCGAACGGAAATGTGCGTCCACCGCGCGGCGGTCGGGTTCGGCCTTCAGGGGCCAGCCCATCTGGGTCGCCCCTTCCATGCCCTGCAGGATATAATGCCAGTCACGCCCGATATCGCCTTCAAGGCTGAGGCTCAGGAAGCGGGTATCCCAGCCATACTGGCCGTTCTCGACCTGCTGCGGGTCGGCGCGGTTGCTATAGTAAAGCGCGTCAACAACCGGCCCTTTCGGTGGTTGCCAGCGGGCGCGGAGATAATAGCCCAGCCGGTCGTCGACCTCGTAAACCGGCTTGGTATCCCACGCCTGTTCGGGGAACGCTGCTGGCAGCGCCGGCACCTGGCGCAGGGTGACCCCTTCATACGCCCCGACCATCCGGTCTGTCAGCGCCCAGCCGCGCCAGGCGAGCAGCGTACCCGCCGTGTCGTTGAAGCCGAACAGGGCAGCCGACAGCAGCAGATCATGCCCGCCGGCGCGCCAGCGCCAGCTTGCCTCGCTACCCAGCACCTTCAATTCCTCGCCAACCCAGCTGTTGATCGCGGACGGCGTGATCGTATAGGGGCTTTGCCAGCCATCGGCCACATTCTCGCGCGAGACGGGCGGGAACATCAGGCCGAAGCGCAGCGAAAGCGTGCGGTCCGGTGTCTGGTAGCGACCATAGGCTTCTATCAGGTCAAGCCCGCCCTGCGTATCGTAACGGACCTGAAACAAGCCATCGAACGTGCGGCCTACATAGGGGCGCAGCTCCAGCGAGGCAAAGGCAAGGCGCGCCGCGTTTGCCCCTTCGCCAAAGCGCACGAGCGATTGCCCGCCGGCGTGCGCGCCGCTGCCGTCAGCGTCCGAAAGGGTGAGGCGCACATCGGCGACCGTGACAAGGTCGATACCGGCCTCTGCCGCCACCGAGGGTGCTGCAGCCAAAAGCCCCGCCCCCAGAAACACTGCACGCCTTAAAAACCGCCCCATCACGCCGCTTGCACTCCTCAGAACATGTCGCCGCTGGTGTCCGGCGTGAACCGCATCAGGCGGCTGGTCAGCACAGCAGCCTGCCGGTGGACGACCGCGAGCCTGTAGTCGGGGTCGGTGACCATCGCGAGGAAGGCACCCGCGTTCGGATACTGGGCGATGAAAACATTGTCCCACTGTTTGTCATCCGGCCCGATCACCATGCCCTCGAACCGCCCGCGCCACAGGATGCTGCCGCCAAGCCGCGTGAAAATGGGGCCGGATGCCTTGCCATATTCGGCGTAAGCCTCGGCCCCGGTCAGCCCCTTGCCAGCCAGCGCATGGCCTGCCGGATAGGCGGCTTCCGCCCGGTAGCGGATCAGGTTCAGCATGTGGATGGGTGTATCGCGCGGCAAGGCCTTGAAGGCCTCGAACGCCTCACGATCCGGGTCGATATACCGATCTTCCGCCATGAACAGTCCCCCCTTATGGCAACCAGTAAGGGAGCCTAACAGGTGGCGCGAATGAACGCTACCAGACAGGACGCGCGTCGATATCTGGATAGTCCACCCAAAGGTGAAAATGCGCTCAAAGTTAACCGAATTTTGAGGCAATCCGTGCCTATGATCAGGCAACATTCGAAACACACATACTCTGACGTGGTGGCTGCCGATGTTTTCCTCCCTCAAGATCAGTGTCCGTATTGTTTTCTCGCTTATTCTGGTGGCAATCGTGACAGGGCTTCTGATTGCCCTTGTCAATGCCAGCATCCAGTCATCGGTGATTGCACAGGCCGAGGAGCGCGAGCTTCAGGCCTATAACCGGCAGTTGCTGGGCATGCTCGAACAGGAAGCTGGCAGCGCCGCCGCACTTGCCGAACAGGTGGCATCGATGCCGGTTGTGCAGGAAGCGATGGCCAATCAGGACCGTCAGGCACTCGCGGACCTGTTCGTACCGGGCTTCGCCACCATGAAACGGGACTATAATGTCGAGCAGTTCCAGTTCCATCTGGCACCGGCTGTATCTTTCCTGCGCGTCCACAGACCCGAAAAATTCGGCGACGACCTTTCGGAAATGCGGCCGTCTCTCGTTGAGACCAACAAGGCCGTCAAAAGTGTCAAAGGGCTTGAGTTTGGCGTAGCCGGGCTGGGCGTCCGGGGCATTACACCAATCCGCTTTCAGGGTCAGCATGTCGGTTCGGTTGAATTCGGCATGTCCTTCGGGCAGCCTTTCTTTGAAAGCTTCAAAGCGCGCACAGGTGCCGAGGTCGCTTTGCTTCTGCTCGAGGGGCAAGGCCTGAAGCCTTTCGCGTCGACCTTCCCAGAAAGCGTCTTGGATCTCGCCGACGCAACATTGCTATCCGCCCGGAACCAGCAAGCCATTCTGCAGCATGTCAGCTTCAACAGCAGGGAATATGCCCGCATCGCCGCCCCCATTGCCGACTATAGCGGCAAGACGATCGGTATTTTGGTCCTCGGCGTTGACCGCAGCTATTTCACTGCGCAGCAGCAATCTGCCACCCGTTCAACCATGCTGGTCTTTGCGCTCGCAATCGCGACGGCCGCTGTCCTTGCCTATTTCATCAACCGGTCGATTTCCGGCCCTGTTCTCAATCTGACCAATGTGATGCAGCGATTGGCCTCCGGTGCGCTCGATACAATCGTGCCGGACCGTGAACGGCGCGACGAAATTGGTTCGATGGCCAATGCTGTTGAGGTCTTCAAGCAAGCCAGCATCGAAAAAATCAGGCTGGAGCAGGCCGCTGAAGCCGAACGTATAGAGGCCGAGCGCCAGCGCGAAGAACGGCGCCTTGCCGAGCTCGAGGCCGAGCGTCAGGCGCGCGCTGATAAAGAGGCGCAGGAGACAGCCGCAGCCAACCAGCGCAAGCGCGACCGTCTGCAGATGGCCGATAATTTTGAACGGCGCATCGGCGACATCGTGAATGGCGTGAGCAGTGCCTCAAGCGAAATGGCCTCAACGGCCGAGATCCTGACGACCATTGCCGGCAAGACGACGGCCGAGACTGCTGCTGCGCTCAATGCCACCAAAACCGCCGAGGAGAATGTGCATTCGGTCGCAAGTGCGTCCGAGGAACTTTATGCCTCGGTGCAGGAAATCAGCGCCCAGCTCGCCAATGCCGCCGAGGTAACCCGTGGTGCCGTGGTACAGGCCAATACGGCCGCCGAAAATGTGGAATCGCTCAAGCTCGCAGGCGACAAGATCAGCAACGTGATCGACCTGATTAACGACATTGCCGAGCAGACGAACCTCTTGGCGCTCAATGCCACCATCGAGGCCGCCCGGGCGGGCGATGCGGGCAAGGGCTTTGCCGTTGTCGCCAGCGAGGTCAAAACGCTTGCAACCCAGACGGCAAGAGCCACGCAGGAAATCTCCGCCCAGATTGGCAATATGCAAAAGGCGACAGTTGAGACCGTATCCGTGGTTGGCCAGATCACCAAGACGATCGAACAGGTCAATTCGATCTCGGTCACCATCGCCAGCGCTGCAGAACAGCAGGCTGCCGCCACGCAAGAGATCAGCAAGAGCACGCAATATGCCGCTCAGGGCACGATGACGGTCACGCAAAGTATCTCGAGCGTATCGCGGCTGACGGACGAGAATGATGCTGCGACGACCGAGGTCCGCGAAGCTTCTTCCGAGCTCGCGATGCAGGCCGAGAAGCTGAATGAAGCGCTGAAAACTTTCCTTCAGGAAATCCGCAGCGACGCCTGAGGTCAGTATTGCCCGAGCCCCGGGGCCTCTCAGGCCGCCTTGCGGTCGGCCTGTGCGCGGTAGCGTTTATAGTCGAGAAGATTGCCGTCAAACTCGCTGACCGTGCCCTTGTCGATGAGCCAGTAGCGGTCAACCACGGTTTCGATAAGCGATGTATCGTGCGAGACGAGCACGACGGCGCCCTCAAATTCCTGCAGCGCGAGGGTGAGCGCCGCCCGCACCTCAAGGTCAAGGTGGTTGGTCGGCTCGTCAAGGAGCAAGAGGTTCGGCCTGTCCCAGATGATCATGGCAAGCACAAGCCGTGATTTCTCGCCGCCCGACATGGTGCCGGTTTCCTGGAACACGGTCTTGTCCGAGAAATCGAAGGTGCCAAGATAAGTGCGCAGTTCCTGCTCGCGCGCCTGCGGGGCCTTCTTCTTCATGTGCCAGAGCGGTGATTGCTCAGGGTCCAGCGTTTCCAGCTGGTGCTGGGCGAAATAGCCGATATTGAGCTTGCGGTCGCGGATCACTTCACCGCCAGCACTTTCGATCTCGCCAGCGATCATCTTGATGAGGGTCGATTTGCCGGCACCATTGCGGCCGAGAAGGCCGACCCGCGTACCCGCCCCGATATTCAGGGTGATATCGCCTAGGATTTGCTTGCCGGGATAGCCGGCATCAGCGCCGAGCGCTTCCCAAAGCGTGGTTGCCATCGCATCGGGCTCGCGGAACTTGAAGGTGAAGGGCGTGTCCACATGGGCGGCTGCCACGCGCTCCAGCTTCGCCAGCGCCTTGATACGGCTTTGTGCCTGACGGGCTTTCGAGGCCTGCGCCTTGAAGCGGTTGATGAAGGACGACATATGGGCGATCTGGCGCTGCTGCTTTTCATAAAGCGACTGCTGCTGCATCAGCTTCTCGGCGCGCATATTCTCATAATCCGAATAGCCGCCGGTATAGAGCGTGAGCGTGCCACCGGCGAGCTCGAGGATGCGGTCCACGGTGGCATCCAGGAAGTTGCGGTCGTGCGAGATCATCAGCACGGTGCCGTCAAACGCCTTCAGCCAGTCCTGCAGCCAGACGATGGCTTCAAGGTCAAGGTGGTTGGTGGGCTCATCGAGAAGCAGCAGATCCGACCGGCACATCAGCGCGCGGGCAAGGTTCAGCCGCATCCGCCAGCCGCCCGAGAAAGACGACACCGCATTTTCGTGAACGGCCTCATCGAAGCCGAGGCCGACCAGCAGCTCCGCCGCGCGGCGCTCGATCGAATAGGCGTCGATCCGCATGAACTCTTCATGGATACGGGCGATCTCGAAGCCGTCTTCGGCTTCCTCGGCCTTTGCAAGCTCGGCTTCCAGCGCGCGCAGCTCGATATCGCCGTCAATCGCGAACTGCAGGGCCGATTGCGGGCTGCCTTCGGTTTCCTGCGCCACATGGGCGATGCGCCACTTGGCCGGGAAATCGACCGTACCGCCCTCGGCGATCAGCTCGCCGCGCAGAAGCGCAAAAAGCGAAGACTTGCCAGCGCCGTTGCCGCCCACAAGGCCCATCTTCTCGCCGGCGTTCAGATTGAAGGAACCGTCCTTGAACAGCAGCTTGGCCCCGCGCCGCAGCGCCACGTCGGTGAAGGTGATCATGTGAGACAGTCCCGTGAATGCAATGAGCTGCGCTTATACAGAGTTCCACGCTGCATCGCACAAAAATATTGCTGTCGCTTTAACGCAAACAAAAAGCCCCGCCGGAAGGCAGGGCTTTTTGTTGGTCAGGGGGAAGTGGCGCGCGAGAGCGGGTGAAAATCAACGTAAGGTGATACTTGCCGCCATTAAGGGAAATCTATTTGATCCAAATAGATAAATCTGCACTAAATGAACTTACCCTCTTAAGATTTGCGTAAGCGATTGCGATACCTACTGAAGTCAACTCAAGATGCTTCAGAGGTGTCGTTTGCCATAACTCCACGAGATGCGGCAACTCATCAAAATACTTCTTACCATTCTCAACGAACTGCTCTTGGTTCATTACGCCCTCCATGTGAGCATTCCAAACCTGTTTCGCCTTATCTTCAATAGAATATTTTCTCATGCGCTCTACGAGGGACTCCAGATTTAATGCATCAGCCTGAAAGGCTGTTCCTCCGTTTATGCAGCCCACAATTATACCTGGGTAATCACTCTCAAAATTTTCTCCAAGTATAGCGGCGAATTTCTTACGTGGAGTACCTAGCGAAATAAGCCCACCATACGTGCCACTCATCATGTCCATAAAATTAATGGTTCCGATTTCAACGGACGCGCAAGCTTGAGCCGCGAGATACGAATAGCTCGAAGATTCTCTTGAAATATCTTTAAGTAGAGGACTGGAGGTCTCTTTTAGGTTCTCAACCAGTGCGCGGAAGTTAGTCAGCCCCAATTTCCGAGTAAAGCGAAGCAAGAAGGCAAGGGATAACTCTGCAAATTCGTTTTTGGTTAACAATGCCGAGCGCTCAACGGCATCATTCAAACTGAGCGTTAATCGCGATCTCTCGGCTTGCAACGACCGTTCGGCAATTAAGTCCACTAAGACATCTGCTGTTAATTGGTCTCCTGACCGTGCAAAAGCCTGCTGCGATTTGCCGAGTAAGTACTGAAAGTCCGGGTCTGAGAATGCCTTAGGATTTGCGCTTTCCGATGTCGAGAAGCGGTCCATGATTTTTTCTTCAAATGTTTTAAGCCTAGCTTCTACAATCTCAGCAGCAATTGCTGCGTATTTCGGCATTTGATCTGCCAGAGTCTCAACGATTTGCCGCATCTGCTCTGGCGACACGCCCAAATTGGTATCACGCCCACTTTGAATTACTGCGGAATTTGTTCCTGTAGTGATTTTCTGTGTAGGGATCATTTGATTTTCGTGTCCCTCCCTGACTGGATCACCACAGAAGCATCTCCCGTTCGAGCACGCTGGCGGGTCTTCTGGTTGACCTTTTTCACACCGATGAATGCCAACAAAATCGTAATTAAAATACCAATTGCCCACAAAACAATCTCAGAAACGCTCATGCCACCCCCCTTACGTCAAAAACGGCCAATAAGGCTTCTGAATGTTACCACTTTAGTGCGAGAAAATGAGACCAATAAAACAAAAAGCCCCGCCGTTTCCGGCAGGGCTTTTTCGTCGATCAGGGGGAAATGGCGCGCCCGAAGAGATTCGAACTCCTGACCCTCAGATTCGTAGTCTGATGCTCTATCCAGCTGAGCTACGGGCGCGCATTCCTCAGGGGCCGTCAAAACCGGCCCCGGCTGATGTGGGGCGCAACCTAATCAGATTGCCCAGCCAATGCAAGAGGGAAATGACTTTTTCTTGGCGGGGCGGGAAAAGGCCATTAGCGTAGCCCCCGAACCGACCGAAGAACGGGACAAAAGTGATGATCCTGCGCCCGCCCGCGCCCCTGATACCTGCCCTTGCTGCCGCCTTTCTCGTCGCCGGATGCGCCGGGCAGGCCGACTGGCCGTCGCTGACCGATCCGCTGCCGGATGCGGCGGCGCGCACCACGCCCTACAAGGACCCGAACGCCCGCCCGCGTGAGGTCGCACCGCCGACCGCGAGCGACGAGGCGGTGGATGCGATGCCCGAATCGGCGGAAGAAGCCGCCAGCCGCTTCGCCGAGGTTGAGGCGGCTTACGGGGCTGCGCTGAAGGCCTACGCCGATGTTCGCGATTCGATTGGCACTGCCCCCGACAAGGATGTGGCGGGGGATCGCTGGCGCGAGGCGCAGCTGCTGCTGACCCGGGCGAGCTTCGTGCGGGAACGCCTGATCCCCCTGACCGGGCTTTCGGAGGCGGCAGCCGCCCTTTATGCAGCGTCTGACAAGCTGGTCGCGACCGAGCGGCAGAAGCTGAAAGCCCTGACGCCCTAACCGGCAGCGGCGGACACGGCCTTTTCCACGGCGCGCGCCACACAGTCCGCCGCGAGCGTGCCGAGGATGGCAAGCGTGGTGGCCAGCGGGCCGGATGCCGCCTTTTCGCCGGTTGCCATCGCAAAAATCGTGTCGCCGTCAAACGACGTATGGATCGGGCGAATCGTCCGTGCGAGACCGTCCTGCGCCATGATGGCAAGGCGCCGGCAGGCGGCTTTATCGAGCACCGCATTCGTTGCCACGCAGCCGATTGTGGTGTTGCCGCCCACGAGGCCAAGCTTGGGCAGGGTCACCTCGCCGTGCTGCATCGCGCCCGGTGCTACCTCCCCGAAACAATTGACAGCGATTAGGGCGGCGACCGCCGTGCCGTCCGCAAGAACAAGGCTTGCCGTACCGATCCCGCCCGGCTGGCCGCCGGCAAGCGCGCCGTATCCCGCACCCGCGCGGCCCTGCCGAATCGGCTCCCCCGCTGCCATGAGCGCCTTGATGCCCAGATCGCGGTAAGGCGGCGTGTCGCCCCAGTCCTTGTCGCCGCCATTCGCGAGATCAAAGAGGATGGCCGACGGCACCACGGGTACAGCGCGGGGGCCAAGCGGCAGGCCAATGCCACGCGAGGAGAGCATTGCCGTCACGCCGTCGGCCGCCGCCAGCCCGAAGACGGACCCGCCCGACAGCACAAGGCCGTGAACCTTTTCAACTAGGCAGGTGGGGTCAAGCGCATCGGTATCCCGCGTGCCGGGCGCGCCGCCGCGCACATCCACCCCCATCGCAACAGGGGCGTCGGGCAGGATGACAGTGGTGCCGGTGCGGACACGGGCATCCTCCGCCTGCCCGACCTTCAGCCCCTTTATATCAAGGAGCGAATCACCGGGGCCGGGGCGGGCGGAAACCTGCATGGCTCAGTCCTCGCCGTCGGGATCGGGGCCCGGCAGGCAGACCCGAAAGGTGGTGCCGCCCTCGCCCGTTTCCTTCAGCCCGATCTGGCCGCCGTGGGCGAGTACGATATCGCGCGCGATGGCAAGGCCGAGGCCGGAGCCGCCCGCCTTGGCAACCGCCAGGAACGGCTTGAACAGGTTCGGCACCAGATGCGCCGGGATGCCGGGGCCCGTGTCGGTGATATCGATATGGAAGGTGCCGGTGTCATCCCGTTCCGCCGTGAAGGTGATCGAGCCCGATTGGCCCTGCGCCTCGTGCGCGTTGCGGGCGAGATTGAGGAACACGCGGTGCAGCTGATTGCCGTCACCCCAGATCCAGAAGTCTTTCGGGAAGTTGAAATAGACCTTGAAGTCGCCGTCGTCATCGAGCCCGAGCGTGGCGGCGACATCCTCAAGGAGCGGCAACAGCGGGGTTTCTCCCTTCACGGGTGCGGGCTCATCGGCGCGGCCATGGCGGAGCGTGCGTTCACAAAGGGCCACTGCGCGGCTTACCGAGGTCATCAGGCGGCGCGCCACCGGCACGATGCGCGGATCATCAACCTTCGAGAGCCGGTCGGTCGCCAGCTGCGCCGTCGTCAGGATATTCCTGAGGTCGTGATTGATCTTGGAAACCGCTTCGCCGAGCTCGGCAAGGCGGGTCTTTTCCTTCAGGTTCGCCTGCAGCTCGTCTTGCATGCGGACAAGTTCGCGGCTCACCACGCCGATCTCGTCGCGGCGGCGCACCAGCCGGCGGTGCGGGCCTTTGGCTTCGGGATGCAGGCGGAAGCTGACAATGGTGTTCTTCAGCCGCCGCATCGGGCGGACCATCAGCCAGTGAAGGGCAAGGTAAACACCGAGCCCCACCATCACCGAAACGATTATGGATAGAATAAGGACGTTGGAGCTGTAGGCCACCATGGCTTCATAGAGGCCCATTTCGCTCATGGTGATCTCGACCCAGCGGGTGCCAGGGAGCGATGGCTCGCCTACCACCCGGATGATACGCCCGCCTTCGGCCTGGAACGTATCGAAGGCATCGGCGATGAGCATGCCAAGCGACGCCTGACGGAGGTCGATCACTGCATCGGCTTCGGCCGGCATCAGGTCGAACCCGAGCATCAGGCTTTTGTCTTCCCGGCGCACGATCACGGCAATCACACCGGCGGTTTCCAGAAGCTGCTGTTCAAGCCGCGGGCTGACCATATGGCCCGGTGCTTCTTCAAGCGACAGGGCTGCCACCTGCGCGGCAATCAGCCGTTCTTCAAGGAAACCCTGCCGGTACGCGGCGATCCAGGGCATGAAGACAAGCAGCTCCACCACCGTGATGAAAAACACGGTGAGCGCCAGCAAACGGGAGCGCAGAGAGGAGGTGATGGGTCTGTATCTGTCTGGCATCTTTTTATCTGTTGGCGGCGCATGGCCGCGTGAGGTCAGATGAAACTATGCGGCCTTTCAAGCGCTTGGCAAGCCTTGTTCGCACCTCTATGATGGCAGGCGAAAAATTACGGCGCTTGTCCGTTTCGCCCGAAAATCGACCATTCCACGGTTGACTCATGCCATGGGCGGGGCTATACAGCGCGCTCGAATTTGATGCGCAGGCAGCCCCCATTGCGGCGGAACCGCGCGATAAAGCTGGAGTTGGACACGTGAAACGTACCTATCAACCGAGTGTGCTCGTCCGCAAGCGCCGTCATGGTTTCCGCGCTCGCAAGGCAACCGTTGGCGGTCGCGCCGTCCTTGCTGCCCGCCGCGCGCGTGGCCGCAAGCGCCTGTCGGCCTAAGGCCTGACACGGAGCGACGCGGGGCGCCATGGTGCCCCGGCGGAAAGCTGCATTTCGAATGCCGACCGAGAGTTATCCGGTCGGCTTTCGTCTTTTGAGGGGCTGAACAAGGCATGAGCGGGCAAGAGGCCAAGGCCGCCAAGGCGCTCCATCGGGTCACCGAACGGCCCGACTATCTCGCCATTGCCGCCACCGGCCGCAAATGGATCACCCCCGCATTCATCCTGCAAGCCCGCCCCGGCGAAACCGACGTGCCACCGCGTACCGGCTTCACGGTTTCCAAGAAGGTCGGCAATTCGGTGATCCGCAACAGGGCCCGCCGCCGCCTGAAGGAAGCCGCCCGGGCGATTCTGCCCGAAAAAGGCGTGCAGGGCTGGGATTATGTGCTCGTCGGCCGGCAGGCGGCTGTCGACTATCCGTTTGAAAAGCTGAAAGCCGATCTCGCCTGGGGCCTTTCAAAGCTCGGTGCCGGCGCTGACCTCACAGGTGGCAAGGCGAAGCCCGAGCGGCGCGAAAATGCGCAGAAACCCAAGGGAAAGCCTTGAAATGCGGTCCCCGCTTGCCATTTGTCTCACGGGGCTCGTGCGCTTTTACCGTTATTTCCTGTCGCCGCTTCTTGGCCAGAACTGCCGTTACCAGCCCACCTGCAGCGCCTATGCGCTTGAAGCTATCCGTCTTCATGGTGGACTTAAGGGTGGTTGGCTGGCAATAAGGCGCGTCACGAAATGCCATCCGTGGGGCGGCTCGGGTTACGACCCGGTCCCGCCCGCGGATAGATAAAGTCTAATCGGGATGAAACGTCACTATGGGTGATAACAAGAATCTGTTCATTGCGCTCGGTCTCGCGCTCCTTGTCATGATCGGCTACGACAAGCTTTACCTGCAGCCGAAAATGGAAGCCGCCCAGCGCGAGCTGGAAGCGCAGGACGCGCTGAAGAAAGCGGGCGAGCCCGGCGACGCGCTGTCGACCGCAACCCCTGCCCCGGCCGATGACCTTGCCATCGCCCCGCATGATGATCTCGGCACCGCCGCAGCAGCACCTGCCACCAAGGCTGTTGCTGCGCTCCCCGACGCCGGTTCGGTGAAGATCGAAACGCCGGAGCTGAAAGGCTCGCTGTCGCTGCGCGGCGCGCGGTTCGATGACCTTGTGCTTGTGAAGCATAGCGTTTCGCTTGAAGACGACCGCCCGGTTCGTCTCCTCTCGCCCCTCGCTGACGAGCGCTCCTATTATGTGCGCTTTGGCTGGGCTGCCAAAGGTCAGGGCACGGATTTCGTCCCCGGTGACCAGACGGTCTGGACCGCCGACAATGCGACCCTGAGCCCCGACAGCCCTGTCACTCTCTCCTGGACGAACACTGCCGGTGTGCGCTTCACCCAGAAGATCGAGATCGACAAGGAATTCATGTTCAAGGTGACCCAGTCGGTCACCAACTCCTCAGGCGAAGCGCTTGAGCTTGCCCCCTACGGCCTCATTAACCGGGACGGCCAGGTGAAGACCGAAGGCCTTTACATCCTTCACGAAGGTCCGCTTGGCGTATTCAACGGCACGCTTGAGGAAAAAAGCTATTCGGACCTTGAAGACGACGGCAACTTCGAAACCTCGTCCAAGGGTGGCTGGCTCGGCATCACCGACAAATACTGGATGACTGTCCTGATCCCCGATCAGGAAGCCGACCTTTCGCGCGCCCGCTTCGTGCGTCAGGCAACGGGCGGCATGCTGCGCCACCGTGTCGACTATGTTGAAAACTGGCAGGCCGTGGCCGCCGGCAACAGCCGCGAGGACGTGACCCACTTCTACGCCGGTGCCAAGATCGTTTCGGCGATCGATGACTATGAAACCAAGCTCGGCATCCCGCTTTTCGACCGCGCCATCGACTGGGGCTGGTTCTACTGGCTGACCCGCCCGATCTTCAAAGGGCTGCATTATCTCTTTGAACTGACCGGAAACTTCGGCATTGCCATCCTTGTGATGACCGTCCTGATCAAGGCCGCACTCTTCCCGCTTGCCAACAAATCCTATGTGTCGATGAGCCACATGAAGATGGTGCAGCCGAAGATCAAGGCCCTGCAGGAACGCCACAAGGACGACAAGGCCCGCCTGCAGCAGGAAATGATGGAGCTTTACAAGAAGGAAAAGATCAACCCGCTGGCCGGCTGCCTGCCGGTGCTGGTGCAGATCCCGATCTTCTTCTCGCTCTACAAGGTGCTGTATGTAACGATCGAGATGCGCCACCAGCCCTTCTTCGGCTGGGTGCAGGATCTGTCGGCACCGGACCATTTCACCCCGGTCAACCTCTTTGGTCTGATTCCGTGGGACCCGCCGGCCATGATCGCCATCGGCGTATGGCCGATCCTGATGGGCCTCACCATGTGGCTGCAGCAGAAGATGAACCCGCAAACGGGCATGGACCCGACGCAGGCGAAGGTCATGATGTTCCTGCCGATCATCTTCACCTTCATGCTGGCGCAGTTCGCCGCAGGCCTCGTGATCTACTGGACCTGGAACTCGCTTCTGTCGGTTGCCCAGCAATGGGTCATCATGCGCCGTGAAGAAGCCCGTGTTGCACGGAGCTCCAAGGCGTGACCGAAGAAGCCCGCTTCACACCTGAACAGATGGAAACCGGCCGGCTGATGCTGGCCGGTCCCGTCGAGTTCGTCATGGGTGCCGTGAAGCTGGACCAGCTTCTGGGTGCCGACCGCCCGGAAGTGGCCTTTGCCGGCCGCTCGAACGTCGGCAAATCGAGCCTTGTGAATGCCCTGACCGGCCGCAAGACACTGGCGCGTACCTCGAACACGCCGGGCCGCACGCAGGAACTGAACTATTTCCGCGCAGGTGAAGAGATGAACCTGCCGATGTATCTCGTCGACCTGCCAGGATACGGCTATGCCAAGATCGAGCGCAAGCGCGTGGAGCGCTGGACCCATCTGGTGAAATCCTTCCTGCGTGGTCGCCCGACCCTGCGCCGGGTGCTCCTTCTCATAGACAGCCGGCATGGCCTCAAGGAAAACGACCGCGAGATCATGAAGATGCTTGATGACGCTGCGGTCAATTACCAGATCGTGCTGACGAAGCTCGACAAGCTGACCACGCCCGAACGCGCCAAGATCATCGAGAAGACCGCGGCTGACGCCAAAACCTTCATCGCCTGCCACCCTGTCGTGCTTGCTACATCGAGTGAGAAGGGCTGGGGCCTTGAAGAAGTGCGCGCCGAAATCGCCCAGATCGCCGCGAACGGCTAAGGCCTTCCCGACTTTATTTTCACGCCCTGTCGAATCCCGCCTGCGTCCTGCGTCATCAGGATACAGCGCCTGCAAGCTTGCCCGGTTTGCCGCGCGCTGGCACGCTGGCAACCAAAGGGAGACACACAATGGCGCAATTCATCCTGTTCCTGCACGACCGCACCGATGCCTTCGCCGGCCTCTCGGGCGACGAGATGATGGCGATCATCAAGGACTATATGGCCTGGACCGAGAAGATGAAGGCCGAGGGCCGCTATGTCGGCGGCCAGAAACTGACAGACGAGCCGGGCCGTGTGATGGGCACCAAAGGCGGATCGGTTGAAATCCATGATGGCCCCTTCGCCGAAGCCCATGAAATCCTCGGCGGCTATATGACGATCGAGGCCGCCGACTATGACGAGGCCTGCGCGCTCGCCAAAACCTGCCCCCATCTCAAATATGGCCGGATCGAAGTGCGGATGATCGACGCAATAGAATGAAGCCCGGGTCCGACAGCCCCTTGAACGAAACCCTCGACCAGCTGTTCCGCCGCGAGGCCGGACGGCTGGTCGCCACCATTGCTCGCAGACTTGGCGCCGGGCAACTGGCCCTCGCCGAAGACATCGCACAGGATGCGCTTGTCGCTGCAGCCCGCGCCTGGACCTACGAAGGCCCGCCGGAAAATCCTGCCGCGTGGCTCCACCGCGCCGCCTACAACCGGATGATCGACCGCCTGCGCCGCACCCGGCCGGAAACCGGGCTCGACGAGACCATGGCGGGCCACAGCAGTGACCCGACACCGGGGGTCGAGGACGACGAGCTGCGGCTCATCCTCCTGTGCGCCCATCCCGATTTGGCCGAACCCGACCGGCTGGCGCTCACGCTCAATACCGCGCTTGGCTTCACGGCACGCGAAATTGCCGGGCTCTTTCTCGTGCCCGCCGCGACGATGAGCCAGCGCCTGACGCGTGTGAAGGCCCGCATTCGTGATAGTGGCCTCACGCTCGACTGGCCACTGCCCGCCGATCTTGCTGCTCGGCTGGAGACCGTCCACAAGGTCATCTATCTGGCCTTTTCGCTCGGCTATGCACCGAGCATGGGGGAAGGTGCCGTGCGGCGCGATGTGGCGCTTGCGGCCCTGCGTCTTGCTGAAACCCTGGCCGGCGCCAAGATGACAGCCTCGCCGGACGCCAGTGCGCTCGCCGCCCTTCTGAACTTTCAGGCGTCCCGGCTGGGGACCCGAACCGATGAAGCCGGGCGCTTCGTGCGGCTGGCCGATCAGGACCGAAGCCGCTGGGACTGCAATAGTATCGAAAACGGGTTTCTGTATCTGAGGCATGCACAGGGGGCGAACCGTTTGAGCCGCTATCATCTGGAAGCCGGGATCGCCGCCGCCCACGCTGTCAGCCCCGACTGGGCATCAACCGACTGGGAGGCCATCTGCACGTCCTATGATCTTCTGGCTGAAATGACAGGTTCACCCATTGTCGCACTCAATCAGGCGATTGCCACCGCCATGCGCGGTGACGCCGGTGCGTCACTCGCCCGGCTTGATGCATTGGCCGCCCATCCAGCGCTGGCGACCTACGGCCTTTACCATGCGGCGCGCGGTGAAATCCTGCTGACCTGCGGGGATGCAGCGGGTGCAGCGACCGAGTTTCGCGCCGCCCTCGCCCACGGCGGTACGACCCCCTCGGTGGAGCATCTGGAAAGCCGGCTCGCGGCCTGTTTCTAGGTAGTGGCCTCAAGCGTGGCGATAATCGTCTCGCGAAGCATCGCCATCGCTTCCTCGCTCACGCCGCCGGCTTCCGCTTCCTTTTCGACCCGTTCCGCCGCCTCGCCAAGCGCCAGCGCGCCGAAGGTGCGGGCCGTACTTTTCAGCGCGTGGGATTCGACATCCAGGAGTGCCCAATTCCCGCCATCATGATGGGCGAAAAGGGCCTCGAGTGCGTCTTCGACCTCGGCCCGGAAGCTCGCCATCAGCACACGGGCGGTTTCTTCGCCCACATCGGCCTTTATGCGTTCGAACGGGTCTGGATCGAAGGTCGGAACGTCGGTCATCATTCAGCGTTTCCTTACGGCAACCTGCATTATTTCCTTTCCCCTACCCCATGGCTTCGCTAGTGTCGCGCCAATTCTGAACCCGAGGAAACCATCATGCGTCAGCATACCGCCCTGCAGAATATCCTTGCCACCGCCCTCCTCAGCCTTGCCCTTGTCGCCTGTGACAGCAGCAAGCCGAAGGAAGCGGAAGCCCCGAAGGACGAAGCCGCCACCGAAGCACCGGCCGGCACCGAGGCAGGCACCGAGACCAATACCGAAGAAGAAAGTCCCATCGATATGACCGCACTTGCCGCCTACAAGGAAAAGAACGAAGCGTTTCTCGCTGAGAATGCCGCCAAGGAAGGCGTAAAAGTTGCCGAATCCGGTCTGCAGTATGTTGTCGAGAAAGAAGGCGAAGGCGCCGCACCGACCGCTGAAAGCTATGTGGTTGTCCATTATGCCGGCCGCCTGATCGACGGCACCGAGTTCGATTCGTCGTTCAAGCGCGGCGAGCCCGCCACCTTCCCCGCCGGTCGTCTGATCAAGGGCTTCACCGAAGCGCTTCTGATGATGAAAGAAGGCGGCAAGATGCAGATCACCATCCCCGCCGAGATCGCCTATGGCAACATGGACCGTGGCCCGATCCCCGCGAACTCGACCCTCATCTTCGATCTTGAACTGATCAAGGTGACGAGCGAGGAAGAACTGATCGCCGACATGAAGGCACCGCAGGACGCCTATCTCGCCGAGAATGGCAAGAAGGCCGGTGTCACCACCACCGCTTCGGGCCTGCAGTACAAGGTTGTCGAATCCGGCAGCGGCAAAAGCCCGACCGACACCTCAACCGTTGTCGTTCACTATGCCGGTCGCCTGATCGACGGCACTGAGTTCGACAGCAGCTACAAGCGCGGCGAGCCGATCGACTTTCCGGTCAATGGCGTGATCGCCGGCTGGACCGAAGCGCTCCTTCTGATGAAGGAAGGCGACAAATGGGAACTGACGATTCCGTCCGACCTCGGCTACGGCGCCCGCGGTGCCGGCCAGGATATCCCGCCCTATTCGACCCTCGTGTTCGATGTGGAGCTTCTTGAAGTCCGCTAAGCCGGGCTTATATCGAGATAAGCGGAAGGGGCCTTCGTGGCCCCTTTTTGCTGGCCTCGCCCCAAAATTTATCGGTGCTGGCCAAGACAAATGTAATATTGTAACAGTTTCGCGCCGGATGGATGGTCCGCCCGGCCCTGTTGGAACCCGTTCCTGCCGATGCTTCTTGCCCTGATCCTGTCGATGATGGCCGTGCTGGCTGCGCCCCTTCTGGCGCGGCTCACCGATGGCCGCCCGGGTTACCGCGCCGGGCTCGACGGTTTTGTGATCGTGGTCGTGTTCGGGCTCATCTTCCTGACCCTCCTGCCCGACGCGCTGGCGCATGGCGGGCTCGTGGCATTTCTTGTTGCCGCCCTCGGCTTCGCACTGCCGTGGCTCGCCGAACTGATGCTGCACCATGCCGAAGCCAAGGCGCACCGGGCCTTCCTTGTCATCGCCTTCATCGCCATCCTGCTGCATGAAGCGAGCGACGGGGCCGTCCTGGCCCTCGCCGCTGGCCACGAAGGGGCTGCCTTTGTGGCAACCGGTATTGTGGTGCACCGGATCGGCGTTGCCGTGGCGCTGTGGTGGCTGTTCCGCCCGTTCCTGAGCCAGAAGGTCGGTTACCTGATGCTTGCGGTGCTCGCCGCCGTCTCCGGGCTTGGCTATGGTGCCGCCAGCATCGCGCTTGACTGGCACGGCATTCCCATCGTCGGCTACTGGCAGGCCTTTGCGGCCGGATCACTGCTGCATATCGTGCTGCATCCCCTGGAAGAAGACCCAGCGACCGAACGCGAGGCCCGCCGGGGCCAGCAGGCCGGTACGCTTGCCGGCGTGCTTCTCCTTATGGCCTTCGCGCTCAGCCACATGATGCGCAGCGGGCACGCCGGCCATGTAGCAGGCGATGAAAGCCACGCCAATGCCATCGATCTGATGGCGACGACCGGCCACACGCTGGCGCCGCTGCTTCTCGGCCTTGTCCTTTCGGGCATCGCCTTTGGCTACGTGCGCCACCGCCACAAGCGGCTGGAGGGCTGCCGCGACGGACTGGACCTTGCTGCCCCCTGGTCGCTTCTCCTGTGGCTTGCCGTCACCGTGATCGCGCTTCTGCGGCCCGGCTGGTTCCCCGAACCGCCGGTGGGCACCGTGCGGATCGATCTGCCGCTGATGCTGTGGAGCATCCTGACGCTGGCGTCGTTCCTGCGCATGGGGGCCCGGCGCTTTGTCGGCACGCTGATGCCGCGCACCCCCTTCGCGCGCCTCCATGCCCATCATACGGTCGGGCATCACCATCATCATGGACATGGCCACGAAAAGGGCCATTCCCACCATCATCACGAGAGACAATCCTGATGCGTTTCGAGGGTAAATCGATTGTCGTCACCGGCGGCACCTCCGGCTTCGGCGAAAGCATCGTGCGGGCCTTTGTGGCCGAAGGCGCCAATGTCTGGTTCTGCGGCCTGATCGATGCCGAAGGCGAGCGCGTTGTCGCCTCCCTGAAAGATGCGCCGGGCCAGGCTTTCTACCGCCATGCCGACGTGCGGGAGGAGCCATCCGTGCATGCCTTCATCGATGCGGCAGCGGGTCAGGCCGGCGGGATCGACATTGCCGTCAACAATGCCGGGATCAGCCACAAGGCCGCCCGCTTCGCCGATCAGGACCTTGCCATCGTCGAGGATGTCTGGCGCACCAATGTGATGGGCGTGTGGCATGCCATGCGGCGCGAAATCCATCATATGCTGCAGGCGGGGCGCGGCGGCGCCATCGTCAACACGGCGTCGATCCTGTCGAAATCCGGCGCGGAATGGATGACGGCATATGGCATGAGCAAACATGCGGTTGTCGGCATCACCAAATCGGCAGCGATGGATTATGCGGCCGACGGCATCCGCATCAATGCCATCTCCCCCGGCCCCATGCGGACCCCGATGCTGGACCGCGCACTGGCCGATATCGGCGGTGACATGAGCAAATTTGCGGGCGGTTTCCCGAAGGGCGGCCCGGCGGACCCGGCCGTTGTTGCGCGCACGGTTCTGTATCTTGCCAGCGACGAAGCCGCCTACATGACCGGCGCCAACGTCGTTGTGGACGGTGCCACGAGCGACACAATCTGACGCTCGGGATTTACAAGCGCCTGAAAAGGTTGCAATATCCAAAAAACTTGAACTATCGCCGATTGATCGAGAGCCAACATGATCCTCGAATCCCGCAGCATCATCTTTTCGCATGACGAACTGGCCACCGCGCTGCGTCCGCTGCTGGAGCAAAAAGGCATTTTCGATGAAATCGCCGGCGAGGCCCTGAAAGCGAGCCTCGACGAAGAGGGCGAGGTTCAGGTGAAAGTCACCGCCGATGGCTATGACGAGATGGCCCCGATGAACAGCCGCGAGGTTGGCGTTGCGGTGCTCAATCATTGTATCGACAAGGGCATTCCCCTGCCGCGCGGTTCCTACAAGGAACTGGCGCTGAGGGGCGATCATATTGCCCTGATCGTGCGGCTGCAAACGGGTGAGCCCGAAGCAGCCGGCGCGATGGGCTTCTGACCGCCCGCTCCTTTATCCCTTATTCAGGCCATTATTCGGGCAGGAAGTCCGGTACCGAAAGGTAGCGCTCGCCCGTGTCGTAGCAGAAGCCGAGCACACGGCCCTTGCCGATCTCGTCAAGCTTCGAGGCAATCGCCGCAAGCGTAGCGCCCGAAGAAATCCCCACAAGGATGCCTTCCTTGGTTGCCAGTTTGCGGGCCATGTCCTTGGCGGCATCAGGCGCGACCTGCACCACGCCGTCCGTCTGCTTCAGATCCATCACGTCGGGGATGAAGCCGGCACCGATCCCCTGAATGGGGTGCGGCCCGGGCTGACCGCCCGAAAGGACCGGCGACAGGGTCGGCTCCACCGCATAGACCTTGAGGCCCGAAAAACGCTTCTTCAGCGCGCGTGCGCAGCCGGTGATATGGCCGCCGGTGCCGACACCGGTGATCAGGTAATCGAGCCCGTCTGCGAAATCGACCGCGATTTCTTCCGCCGTCGTGCGTTCATGCACCGCGGCGTTTGCCGGGTTCTTGAACTGCTGCGGAATCCAGCCGCCGGGCGTGCCGGCCAGCAATTCCTCGGCGCGGGCCACGGCCCCCTTCATGCCAAGCTCCTTGGGCGTCAGCACAAATTCGGCACCGTACGCGAGCATCAGGCGGCGGCGCTCGATCGACATCGATTCCGGCATCACAAGAATGAGCCGGTAGCCTTTGACAGCAGCGACCATGGCAAGGCCGATCCCGGTGTTGCCGGAGGTCGGCTCGATGATCGTGCCACCGGGCTTCAGGGCACCGCTCGCCTCCGCGTCCTCGATCATGGCCAGCGCAATCCGGTCCTTGATCGAGCCGCCGGGGTTGGCGCGTTCGAGCTTCAGCCAGACATCATGATCCGGAAACAGGCGCGCAAGGCGCACATGCGGGGTCCCGCCAATAGTGTCGAGAACGGATTGGGCTTTCATCTGATTTCCCCCAGAAAGGATTGTCGGGTCACGCCTTGCGGCGGGTATCGATCGGAATGATTTCCTCGGTGTCGCACGGACGGAACATCACGCGCGACCAGGCCGGGACCGACCGGGTGAGCCACACGTTACCACCGATCACGGAATTCGCACCAACAACCGTATCGCCGCCGAGAATCGTGGCGTTCGCATAGATCACCACATTGTCCTCGATGGTCGGATGGCGCTTCTTCGACCGCATGCTTTCGTCCACCCGGAGCGCACCGATGGTGACCCCCTGATAGATTTTCACATTGTTGCCGATGATGGCGGTTTCGCCGATCACCACCGACGTGCCGTGGTCGATATGAAGCGATTTGCCGATCGTCGCACCCGGATGAATATCGATCCCCGTGCGGTGATGGGCGAATTCGGTAATCATGCGTGGCAACAGCGGCACGCCGAGCTTCAGCAGGGCATGCGCCACCCGGTAGGCGGTGATCGCATAGAAGCCGGGATAGCTGAGGATCACCTCATCCAGGGATGTCGCGGCCGGATCGCCTTCACGCAGCGCCTCGGCATCTGCATGGCAGGCGTCGGCAATCGCCGGCAGCTGATCCAGAAACGCGCAGGTGATGGCATCGGCCTCGTGCGCGCGTTCGGGCAGGAGTGCTGCGATCAGGCGGGCAAGCTCATCCCGCGCTGCTGTCAGCATTCCGTCAACCGGCGTGTCCCGCTCGCCCTCGGGGAGGAAGTGCGGGAACATCAGGGACAGGATGCGGCAATAAAGCTGACCGCCCGAGCTGATCGACAGGGGCGGAATACGGCCATACCGCGCGCGCTGCGCGGTTAGCCGTGTTTTCAGGTCACCAGCCGGGGCCGGTGCATCGGTGGCAGAAATCTTTTTTGAACTGTTCATGGCGCCTCTCCTCGCTGCGCCTCCATAGTTTAGACCTATCGGGCGGCGCTACAAGGGGACCTTGCGCGAGAATTTCTTCACAAATTCGAGACTTGGCCTACTTATCCTTGTCCGCCGAGGCCGGCAGCAGGTGTCCGAAGCCCGCTTCCACGAAAAGTTCGTCGCTGCGTTTCACCACGTCGCGCTCGATTGCCTTCATGAATGCGTCCTTCGACAGGCCCGACGGGATCGGTGCGCCGATCTCGAAAACAGCAGTACCGGAACGGTGGAAAAAGCCCTTGCGCCAGAAAAGCCCGGTGTTGGTGGCGACCGGCACAACAGTGAGGTCACCGGCCTTCTGGATGAAATAGGCACCGGATTTGAGCGGTCGGTACTGGCCGGGCTTGGTGCGCGTCGCCTGCGGGTAAACGATGATCGGCTGGCCGCCGTCGTGGACGATCTTCGAAACCGCATCCATTTCCTTGTGGGCGGTGCCGGACTGGCGGTCCACCCGGATGATGCCGACTTTAGAGAGGATCGGGCCGATGAAGGGCAGGCTGAACAGCTCTTTCTTTGCAAGCGCCGTTACATCCTGCCGCACGTTATAGGTGAGGATCGGATCCAGGTTCGACTGGTGGGCTGCTGCAATGATCACCGGGCCTGTCTTCGGCAGGTTCTCAAGACCGCGATATTCCCACCTGATCCCCATCACGATGCGCGCGATCCAGGCCGAGCCAAGGCAATAGCCATGGATGCCCTTGCGCACGAACGCCTGGCTGACCGGCAGGTAGCAGAAGATCGACAGGATCCCGGTATAGAGGATCGTGAAGGGATAGAAGGTCAGGTTGAACAGGACAGACCGCAGGGCGTCTATCAGGCGGTGAATCACGATGCTCTCTCCCTTCGGGGCCGGTTTCCAGCCACTTGCGCGACCTATTGGCATTCGCCGGTGCGTTGACACAAGCAGAAAAAAGGTTAGCGTGTCGAAAATCAAGGCCGAAGGGGGACAGGTTGATGATTGACCGCGCTGATGACAAGCGCCGGGACGAGCGGCTCGACGTTGCATGGGTTGGCACACTGACGCTGGAATCCGGCGATCAGTATGATTGCCAGGTGCAGGATGTGGCGCTTGCCGGCACGCTCGTACATTGCATCGCGCCCGTGAAAGTCGGCGACGAAGCCCTCCTGATGATCGAAGGTCTTGGCGAGTTTGCCGGCGAAGTGCGCTGGGTCGGCAGCGGTGCCTTCGGCATGGGGCTGGTGATCGGTCCCGACATCAAGCTGAAGCGCTATGCGGAAACAGCGGGCGCCGACCTTTCGCAAAAACCCGAACTTCCCGACGAAACCTGAAAAAAAGCGCCCCGGGGGATGGCCGGAGCGCTTGTATCGGGCGGAGGGCGCCCGGGTCGGTGGTCCGCTCGTTACGCGGCTTCCTCATCAAGATCAGCGAGCTGACCGGCCAATGCCTTCTGGAAAGCAGGCCGGGCCTCGCAGCGGGCAAGATAGGCCGCAAGTTTCGGCTGACCCGCCACCAGATCGGTATGCCGCAGGATCCGCAGGACGGTCGCCATCAACAGGTCGCCCGCCGAGAAACTGCCTTCCAGATAATCCTTGTCGCCCAGCCGGTCGGCGACCGCGGCAAGGCGGCGTTCGATCATCGTCACCACCTCGGGGCGGCGTTCCTTGGCCCACGCTTCGTTCGGATAGAACAGGTCGATGGTCGCCAGCTGCTGCACCACGCCTTCCACCGAATTGAGGGCGGCAAACATCCAGCTGATCGCCTTGATCCGCGCTTTCGGGTCCTTCGGCAGCAGGGTTTCCGACTGTTCGGCGATATTCAGGACAATGGCGCCGGATTCGAAAAGGTCGACACCATCCTCGATATAGACCGGCACCTGCGCGAAGGGCTGCAGGGCGCGGTATTCCGGTGATTCCTTCTCTTCATGGCTGATCAGGCGAACATCATAGGGAAGACCGGCCTCCTCAAGCGCCCAACGCACGCGCAGGTCGCGCACCAGCCCCTTGGCAAAGGGCGGCACCCATTTGAAGGCGGTAACTGTCCGTTTGGTCATGGTTCAGGCCTCCACAATCGTGTTGAAACCGCCGAAGATCATGCGCTTGCCATCGAAGGGCATATCGCTCATCGGCATATCCTTGAAACGGTCATCTTCCATCGCCGCCTTGTTGCCAGTGTCGCGGGCGGCGCGGGACGGCCAGGTGATCCATGAGAAAACGACTTCCTCGCCTTCCTCGCATTTCACTGCCATCGGGAACGAGGTCAGCTTGCCCTCGGGCACGTCATCCGCCCAGCATTCGACCACCGAAAGGGCCCCGTGATCCTTGAACACGACCGATGCCATCCGGGCGAGATCGACATAGGCCTGTTTCTTGGCTTTCGGCACGGCCAGTACATATCCATCAACATAGGTCATTCTTTGTCTCCCTTGTCCCTGATCAATTGCCGCATTCGCGCGGACCGCCAAGCGGCTGCAGCATGCTGAGGCGGTTACCCTCGGTGTCAGTGAAAGGCACATAGCGGCCAACGCCGGGGATATCCATCGGCTCGCCGAGGATTATACCACCAGCCGCGGCCACTGCCTCCATCGCTGTTTCGACCTCGTCCACCTCGATCACCACGGAGGGCGCATCGGCATTTGGCATCTTCGGGTGGAAGCCACCATTTATGGCGCCGGGATCGATCGGCCCCATCTCGCCCGAGGGCGCAGTAGCCGCGAGGACATAATTGCCCATCTCTTCGCCGAGCATCGTCGTCTGCCAGCCGAAGGCTTTGGTGTAAAAGGCCGCCATGCGGCTTCTGTCGTCATAGGGAAGTTCAAAATGCACAACGGCATTCATGCGGGCCATCAGGTTTTCTCCTTGGCTGTCGTGACCGGGATTTTTTGCTGGTTTTTCAACGGAAAACTGGCCAAACGCCCCACTTTTGCGCTTGACAAATACGTTGATATCAACATAATTGGATCATGTCAAGCATCGAAGCCATCACCCTGGATAACCCCGTTCCCTTCAGCACCACGCTTGAGGTGCGGGACGCCTGCCTTTGCCTTTATGTGCAGCGCGCCGCACGGGCGCTGGCCCGGCGGTTTGACAACGCCTTCCGGCACCTTGGCATCACCAATGGCCAGTTTTCGCTGCTGATGTCACTCAATCGCCCACACCCTGCCCCGATGGGGCCGGTCGCCCAGCTGTTGGCGATGGACCGCACCACGCTGACGGCCGCCCTGAAGCCGCTGGAGAAAAAAGGCCTTCTCGCCATCACGCCGGACCCGAACGACCGCCGCAGCCGGCTTCTCAGCCTGACAGACGAAGGCCGGGCAGTGCTCGCCAAAGCGGTGCCGATCTGGCGCAGCGAGCATGCAGCACTGGAAAACGAGCTTCCGCCCGAAAGTCCCGCGGATGCCATGCGCGCCGGCCTGATGGCCCTGGCGTTCGGCAACGAGTAAGCGTCAGAGCCGCAGGTCCTGCGTATAGAATTGTTCGTTCCGGAAAATGGTGGCGAGGATGCGTTCTTCGGTTTGCGCCAGCATGTCATGGATCACGGTCTTGATCCGGCCGGGCTCGTCGCTTTTCATCACATCGATGGTCATGCCCTGCTGCTCGCTTGAATAAGGCAGTCCCTGTTCGGTCTTCAGATACAGCCAGTAGATCCGCATCGCGATATCCTCCAGCTGCCGCACCCAATCAAGCATCAGCGGGTAGCCGACATTTTCACACAGCGCGAGGTTCATTTCCTTGTTCTTCTTGAGGAAGGCAAGGGCGGTTTCGTCGTCCTTCATCGCCTTCATCGCTTCTATCTCGCGGTTCAGCCGGTGCAGTTTCTCGAAATCGGCACGCGGGCCGGTCAGCGAGAAGATCGAGGGCAGCAGCATCTTTCTGAGCGTGAAATTCTGCTTGATATCCAGAAGGGTCAAGGGCGCCACGATGGTGACGCGGGGGGACACGGAAACGAGGAAATGCTTGGCGATCAGGCGTTCGATCAGGTTGCGGGCCACGGTGCGGCTGATGCCGAACATATCGCTCAGGATATTTTCCGACACCTTCTGGCTCGGCGCCAGCTTCTGCGTGACGATGGCATCCATGATGGCCTCATAGGCCACACGGGCATCCTCGTTCTGCAAGTCGTCCGTCTGCACGTCATTCCTTTCCTGCGGGCTCGGTCGTGTCCGTCCTCTATAGCCCCTCGGCGCCTGCTTACAACAGGGAAAGTCGCCTCACAGCCGATTTAGGCTGCTATATACACATATAACACAGCCATAATCTTCTTGTATTGGATATTAATGCAGCTAAACTCGCCTTCGAAGTGGAATGGGCTCCGGAGGAAACAATGAAAAAGCTGAACCGCCTGATCATGGCCGGCACCCTTGCCGCGCTTGCCGGCCTTGCACCCGCAAAGGCCGCTGAAACCTACGATATCGTCATTTCAGGCGGGCGGGTGGTGGACCCCGAAACCGGGCTCGATGCAGTGCGCAACGTCGGCATCAAGGGGGACAGGATCGCCGCCGTCAGCGAAAAGGCCCTGAAGGGTGCCCGCGTGATCGATGCCAAAGGCCGCGTCGTCAGCCCCGGCTTCATCGACATGCATGCCCACGGCCAGAGCATCCTTGCCGGCCGCGTGCAGGCGCTGGACGGTGTCACCACGGCACTTGAACTTGAAGCCGGGATGCTGCCGGTCGGCGACTATTACAAGCGTCTCGCCAGCGAGGGCCGCCCGATCAATTATGGCGCGTCGGTCAACTGGGCGAATGCCCGCATCGCCACCTTCGCCAATCTTGAACCCAAGGACGATCTCGCCTGGTTCGAGGAAGCTTTCGCCCGCCCCGACTGGCAGCAGGAAGTGGCAAGCCCCGAACAGCTTGAAAAGATCACCGCGATGGTGAAAGAGGGCCTTGATGAAGGCGGGCTCGGTGTCGGCATCCTTATCGGCTATGCCCCCGGCACCGGCCACAAGGAGTTTTTCGCCGTCAACAAGCTGGCGGCCGAGCGCGGGATGCCCACCTTCACCCACGCCCGGTATCTTTCGATGCTGGAGCCGAAAAGCTCGTTTGAAGGCATGCAGGAAATCGTGGCAGCTGCCGCCGGCACCGGCGCGCACACCCATATCGTTCACATGAATTCGATCAGCCTGCGCGACACGGATATCATCGCTGACCTGATCTCGAACGCACAGAGCCAAGGCCTGAAGGTAACGACAGAAGCCTACCCTTACGGCGCCGGGGCGACCGGCATCGGGGCCGCCATGTTCCGCGAGGAACGCTGGCGCGAACGCCTTGGCGGGGTCGATGCTTCCAACTTCGATGTGAACGGCAAGCGACTGACGGAAGAAGAGTTTGCCCGCCTGCAGGCCGAGGCCCCGGCCACCGGCACCGTCATCCATTTCATCGAACTTTCCGACCCCAAAGACATGGCCATCCTGTCGAAATCGGTACTGTTCCCCGGCGGCGTGATCGCCTCGGACGGTGGTGACTTTATTGTGGACGGCAAGCCGATCCCGCAGGAAACCTGGCCGCTTCCTGAAAACGCATGGAGCCATCCGCGCAGCGCCGGCACCTATGCCCGTTTCCTGCGCCTGTATCTGCGCGAGCAAAAAGCCGTCAGCCTGATCGAGGCGATCCGCCGCGTCAGCTACGGCCCTGCCCATATCCTTGAAGACGCCGTCCCGCAGATGAAGCTGAAAGGCCGCATCCAGAAGGGCGCTGACGCCGATATCGTGATCTTCGACCCCGAGACGGTTGGCGAACAGGCCGACTTTGACCATCCGGGCCGCACCTCCACCGGCTTCAGCCATGTCATCGTCAACGGGACCGTGCTGGTGAACGACGGCGTGGTGGATACGAACGCCCTGCCCGGCAAGCCGGTGCGCAATACCGTGAAGGCAAAGTGAGCCGCATGAGCGCCTTTCGCACATATCTGCTGCCGGGGCTGATGTTCCAGTCCGTCGTCATCGGCGGCGGCTATGCCACGGGGCGCGAGCTTGTGGAGTTCTTCTTCGCAAGCGGGCCCATGGGCGGGCTTTTTGGCCTTCTTGTTGCCGGGCTCTGCTTCGGGATCGTGCTGGCAGCGGGTTTCGAGTTTGCACGCGTCACCGGCGCCTATGACTACCGGCATTTCTGCCGCGAGCTTCTGGGGCGTGGCTGGGTCGTGTTCGAGATTGCCTTCATGGCGCTTCTCCTCCTGATCATGTCGGTGATCGCGTCCGCCGCCGGGGAGCTGGTCTCCCTCAGCTTCGGCCTGCCGCCGCTTGCGGGCACCATTGCCCTGATGGCGCTCATTGCCCTTCTGACCTTCTATGGCACCGAGACGATCAAGCGCGTCCTCGCCTTCTGGTCCTTCGTGCTTTACGCCGTTTACATCCTCCTTTTTATCTTCGCCTTCACCCATTTCGGCGACACCATCGCCGGGGTTTACGAAAGCGCGGATGCTGGTGAGGGCTGGCTCAAAGGTGGCATCCTTTACGCGGGCTATAACCTCGCCGTTCTGCCCGCCGTGCTGTTTGCCGTGAAGGGGCAGACAAGCCGCAAAGAGACCGTCACTTCCGGCCTGCTCGCCGGTGCTATTGCCGTGATCCCGGCGGTTCTATTCTTCATCGCCATGATGGCGCTTTACCCGGCCATCGGGGACGAGCCCGTGCCCGCTGCCGCCCTGATGGCCGCGCTTGACGTGCCCGGCTTCGGCCTCCTCTTTCAGATCGTTGTTTTCGGCACCTTTGTCGAAACCGGCACCGCCCTTCTCCATGCCGTCAACGAACGGCTGGACAGCAATTTTACCGAAGCCGGAAAAAGCCTGCCCCGGCAGGCCCGGCCGCTTGTCGCTGTCGTCGTGATTGCCGCCGCCATCCTTGCCGGCACCTCCTTTGGCATCATCGACCTGATCGCGCGCGGCTACGGCTTCCTCACCCTCGTTTTCATCGGCGTCCTCGTCCTGCCGCTCCTCACCAAAGGGGTATGGCGGGCGTTCCGGGCACCGACCACCTGAAGGAAAAGAAAAGTGAAAACTGTCGAACTCAAAGCCCCCTATCTTATCTTCACCGGCAGCGAATCGCGCCCGACCTACGCCAAAACCGGCGCCGGCCTTGTTGAGTGGCGGCGCGAGCTGTGCCTTGGCCATCTGCGCCTGTCCGGCAGCACGCTGGACCTCGGCCTGCCCGACATGACGGTGGCTGAAGCCAAGGCTGCCGGTATCCGCTCGCTCGTGATCGGCACCGCGCTCGTCGGCGGGCGCATCCCTGATGACTGGCTCGATATCCTCGAAGAAGCTGTTCTTCTCGGCCTTGATATCGTCGCCGGCGTCCATTCGCGGCTCGCCGATATCGAACGGCTGGCGAAAGCCGCTGCCAAGTCGGGTGCGTCCCTCATCGACGTACGCGTCCCGCCCGCCGTCCTGCCCGTCGGCACGGGCAAGAAGCGCAGCGGCAAGCGCCTCCTCACCGTCGGCACCGATTGCGCCGTCGGTAAGAAATACACCGCCCTGCAGCTTGAAAAAGACATGCGGCGCGCCGGCCTGAAGGCCGATTTCCGCGCCTCGGGGCAAACCGGCATCATGATCGCCGGCCAGGGCCTGCCGATCGACGCCGTAATTTCCGATTTCGTGTCGGGCGCTGCCGAGCTTCTGTCGCCCGACAATGACGCCGACCACTGGGACGTGATCGAAGGCCAGGGCGGCATCTTCCACCCCGGCTATTCGGCGGTCACCATGGGGCTGCTCGTTGGCTCGCAGCCCGATGCCTTCGTCGTCTGTCACGAGGCGGGCCGCACCCATATCGAGGGCTGGGAAGATTTCCCCCTGCCCACCATCGAAGCGGTGATCGAACGCACCATCCTGATCGGCCAGCTGACGAACCCGAACATCACCTGCGTGGGGGTCAGCGTGAATACGTCCTCGCTGTCGGCGGACGAGCGCGGCAAATATCTCGCCGACCTTTCGGACCGGCTCGGCCTGCCGTGTGTGGACGCCCTCAAGACCGGCACCGATGCCATTGTCGCCCGTCTCGGCAAACTGAAAGTCGCGTAAGATGCATGATGCGCCCCTGGGCCCCTTGAAGGTCGAGATCACGAAGGTCTCCTTCCCGCTGAAGAAGCCTTTCACGATCACCGGCCACACCTTCACCGAAACCGATGCCGTGCATGTGACGCTGACAGCCGACGGCGTTTCGGGTCGCGGGGAAGGCAACGGCGTCTATTATCTGGACGACACGGTCGACACGATGATGAAACAGCTGGAGGAGGTCGCACCGCTGGTCGAGCGCGGCCTCAGCCATGAAAGCCTCCTTGATATCCTGCCCGCCGGCGGGGCACGCAACGCGCTCGATTGCGCCTACTGGGACCTTGCTGCAAAGGAGACCGGTGTGCGTGTCTGGGAACGGCTGAGCATCCCGTTCAAAACCCGCCAGACCTTCTTCACCATCGGTATCGGCAGTGCGGACGAGATGGCACGAAACGCCGATGCCGCCGGTCGCTACCCCAACATCAAGATCAAGCTTGATGCCGATGATCCCGTCGGCAAGCTCGCCGCCATCCGCCGGGCGCGGCCGGATGCCCGCCTCATCATCGATGTGAACCAGGGCTGGACCTTTGACGAGCTGCAGGAATATGCGCCCGCCTGCGCGCATCTCGGCATCGCGATGATCGAGCAGCCCCTGCCGCGCGGCGGTGACGAGGCACTCGAGGGCTACCGCTCGCCCGTGCCGCTGGGCGCCGATGAAAGCTGCCTTGACGCCAGCGAATATGCAGCGGCGGCCCGGCGCTACGATGTCATCAATATCAAGCTTGATAAATGCGGCGGGCTTTCGGCGGGGCTGACGCTCGCCGGCCTTGCGCGCCGTGATGGCAAACAGCTGATGGTCGGCAACATGACGGGTTCGTCCCTGTCGATGGCGCCGTCCTATGTGATCGCCCAGTTCTGCGACTTTGTGGATATCGACGGACCGCTCCTGTTGGCAGCGGACGTTGACGCCGCCCTGGCCTACGGCCCTGACGGCACAGTGGAGGTGCCCCCGGCTGAACTTTGGGGGTGAATGATAAACAGGGACGGGGCGACGACCCCGGGGAAGAAGTGAGGAAACCGATGAAACAGAGGATACGCACCCTATTCGCGGCGTTCGGCATGGCGGCTGCCCTGCCCGGCGCTGTCATGGCACAGGAGCCAGTCGCGGAAGCTGCACCGGCGGTGGAAGCGCCCGCCGCGGCTGAACCCTATCCGGGGCTTGCCACCTTCGTCGATGGCATGCTGGCAACCCAGCTCGCCACCATGGAAATTTCGGCAGCGACCATTTCGGTCGTCAAGGACGGCGAGGTGATCTTCGCCCGCGCCTATGGCATGCAGGATATCGAGGCAGACGTGCCGGCCACCGCCGAGCTGTCAACGTTCCGCATCGGCTCCACCTCCAAGCTCTTCACCTGGACCTCGGTGATGCAGCAGGTGGAAGCGGGCAAACTTGACCTTGATGCCGATGTGAATACCTATCTCACCGGTTTCCAGATTCCGGCAACCTTCCCCGAGCCCATCACCCTGCGCCATATCCTGACGCACACGGCGGGTTTCGAGGACGGCGCGCTTGGCTTCCTCATCGGCTATGACACCGACAACATGCTGTCGCTGCAGGATGCAATGGCGAAGCATATCCCGATGCGCGTCAACAAGCCGGGCGCCTATACGTCCTACTCGAACTATGCAACGGCCCTTGCCGGGCTCATCGTGCAGAATGTTTCGGGCATGCCCTTCAACGACTATGTGCAGACCCACATCCTTGATCCGCTTGGCATGCAGCGCACCACGTTCGACGAACCCCTGCCCGAGCGCCTGAAGGATGGCCGCACCGTTGGCTACAGCCGCGAAATGGGCGCCCTGAAACCCGAACGGTTCGAACTAATCGCCGGCTTTGCGCCCGCAGGCTCGGTCTCCTCGACCGCGACCGACATGGCCCGCTTCATGATGGCGCACCTGCAGGACGGCGAGCTGGATGGCGCCCGCATCCTGAAGCCCGAGACCGCCCGCCAGATGCATTCGGTGATCTTCCAGGGCGACAAGCGCCTTGGCGGCATGGCGCATGGTTTCTATGAGGAATATCTGAACGGCCACCGGCTGATCGGCCACGGCGGCGACACCAACCAATTCCACACCAACATGCTGATCGACAAGGATGAGCAGCTGGGCATCTTCGTATCCTACGCCACGGGCTCGGACACCAAGGGCCGCAACACCTTCGTCGAGACCTTCTACGACCGCTACTATCCGGTGGAACTGGCGAAACTCACGCCGCCCGCCGACTTTGACGAGCGCGCGGCGCGCTATGCCGGCTCCTACAAATTCTGGCGCCACAATGCGAGCACGATCGAAAAGGCCATTTCCGTCCTCATGAATGATGTGGAAGTGGCACCGACGGGCGAAGGCACGCTCTTCCTCGCCGGTCTCTGGGGTCCGCAGCAATATGTGGAGATCGACAAGAACCTGTTCCGTCAGGTTGACGGCCAGCGCCGCATCGCCTTCATCGAGGATGCCAACGGCAATGTGCAGGATCTGTATATCGACGGCCTGCCCTTCATGTCGCTGAGCAAGGCACCGGCCTTTGAATCCAAATTCTTCAAGCAGCTTGTGCCGGGCTTCGCGCTCATCCTGTTCCTGACCGTCTTCACCGGCTGGCTTTACCGCCGCCGCGAATACAAGACGATGCAGCCGGGCGAGCGCGCAGCCATCCGCTTCTCGCTCGCGGTGGCGGGTGCCAACTGGCTCTTTGTCCTTGGCCTCGTGATCGTCATCAGCATCTACAAGGAAACGCTGTTTGAAGGCATCCCGTTCGCCTTCAAGGCCAATCTGGTGCTGCCGATCCTCGCCTCGCTCCTCACCATCGGTGTGATCTATCACGCCGTGCAGGCATGGAAGCAGGGCTATTGGCGCCTTGGCCGCCGCGTCCACTACACGCTCGTGGCGCTCGCGTCCGTCTATATGGTCGTCTTCTATTACTACTGGAACATTCTGGGCTTCCAGTACGCGACCAACTGATGAAGGGATGGCGGCAGGGGCCTAAAGCGCTTCTGCCGCCGCCCAGCCGCTGGCCCATGCCCACTGGAAGTTATAGCCGCCAAGCCAGCCGGTGACATCGACACATTCCCCAATGAAATGGAGGCCGGGCACCGCTTTGGCCTCCATTGTTTTGGAGGAAAGGCCGTCTGTTGCCACGCCGCCCCTGGTGACTTCCGCCTTGGCAAAGCCTTCAGTGCCGGTCGGCGTGATCATCCAGCTTTTGGCAAGCGTGGCGATGCGGGTGGTTTCAGCGAAAGAAAGCCCCCCAAGCGGCTCGTGGCCCGCACGGGTATCGCCCACCAGCGTATCGACGAAGGCGGTGGCGAACCGTTCCGGCCACTGGCGGGCGGCCCATGTTTTCAGCATCTGTTTGGGGTGCGCCTGCCGCTCGGCCTTCAGGGCGCTTTCCACATCCGCCATGTCGGGCAACAGGTCGATCTGCACCGCCGCGCCGGGCGACCAGTAGCTTGAAATCTGCAGGATTGCCGGGCCGGACAGGCCCCGGTGGGTGAACAGCAGATTTTCGCGGAAGGCAGCCTTGCCGATCGAGACCCGACAATCGACCGCGACACCGGCAAGCGGCTTCATGAGCGCGAGGTCACCCGCGGCAAACGTGAAAGGCACAAGGGCCGGTTCGGGCGTCACGATAGGGAGGCCGAACTGGCGGGCGATATCATAGGCCCAGCCGGTAGCGCCAAGCTTGGGGATCGATAGCCCGCCGGTGGCGACCACCAGCTTTTTCGTCGCCACCTGCCCCATCCCGGTTTCGAGAAGAAAGCCGTCTTCCGACTGCGTCACCTTGTTGACGGCCACCCCGGTTCTGATCTCGGCGCCGTTCGCCGCGCACTCGGCAAGCAGGATTTCAAGGATGCGCCCTGCACCCGCGTCCGAAAACAACTGCCCGAGCTTTTTCTCGTGCCAGGTGACGCCGTGTCTGGCCAGAAGGTCCATGAAGTCATGGGGCGTGTAACGCGCAAGGGCAGATTTGGCAAAATGCGGGTTCGCTGAAATATAGGCGGCTGGTCCCGCTTCTTCGTTGGTGAAGTTGCAGCGCCCGCCGCCCGAGATCAGGATCTTGGCGCCGGGTTTGGCGCTGCGCTCAAGGACAATAACCCGCAGGCCGCGCGCCGCTGCCGCTTGCGCGCACATCAGGCCCGCGGCACCTGCACCGACAATGACGGCATCAAAATTTTTTGGCGCAGGGGGCATGACGCGCTCCTTCAAGGACCGGGATGCGGTTTTCTAGCGGCAAAGCCATAGGAATGAAAGGATTGGGTTGAAGAAGGCGGTGCAGACGCTAGTATCCGATTGACCATTGCCGCGAGCTCCCGAGTTTCGGAGAAGCGTCTGTTTGTATTTTATTAAGCTGGATGGTGTACAGGGGCACAAGGGCCCTTTCGGGCCGTGTATAGTTTCCAGCCTAAAGCAGAGGGGGTTGCTGCGCTCATGAGCACGCAAAACGCCAAATCCGACGCCCGTATTTTCAGTATCCGCAACCTGCTGATCGTCAGCACCGCGCTCCTCATGCTTGCCGTGGGTGGACTGACGGTGAACATGATGTTCGAAGCCATGGACAACCGCGCAAGGGCGGAACTTTCCATGGAAGTGAACCGCATGGTCGATGACCTGGCCCAGCTCAAGATGGCCGTGGCCGGCGAACGTACCGCCGCCCTTACCGGCCTCGGCTTCGAAGGCATTCCCCCTGAAAGCTTCCTCAAGAATGTGCAGGCCCAGCGCCGCGCAGTGAACGGTGCCTACGAAACGGCACTTGCCGATATGGAAGTGCTGCCGCCGTTCGATCGCCGCGAAGCCGCCCTCGCCAAGTTCCAGAAAGCCTACAAGGCCTATGCCGACCTTGAAGCACCGCTCGCCGACGAGCTGGGCAAGGTGAAGGAAGCGCGCCAGATGCGCACCCGCACCGTGTTCAACACGCTTGGTGACCTGATCGACGCCGCTGCCGAACTTCGCGGCGCGCTTGAAACTGCCTACAGCATCGACAACAGCCGCATCGTGGCGATGTCTCGCCTGAAGCAACAGCTGTGGTTCATGATCGAATATTCGGCCCGCGAAAGCGCCTCGATCGGCGAAAGCATCGCAGCCGTTGAAAAGATCGGCGATATCCAGCTCCTGCTCGTTTCCAAATATGGCGGCTCGGTTGACGCCGGCTGGCAACAGGTGAAGAGCCTTGCGGGTTCGGGCCAGCTGCCCGAGAGCATCCGCGGCAAGATCGGCTCCATCGAAAAAGGTCTGTTCGAGGACTTCACCCGCGTACGCGACAGCATCTATGCGGCATCCGATACCGCCACGACGCGCACCGAAGTGATGGACGATTTCACCGAAAAGACCATCACCATCATCAATTATCCGATGTCTGCCGAGGAATGGGTGGCTGCCGCCAACAAGGCTTCGGCCCCGGTTCTGGCCATGAGCGCCGAAGCCGACAAGTTCGCGCTTGAACTGAACGAAGAGCTGCTCGGCGATGCCAACACAGCTTTCATCACGTCGCTCCTTATCCTTGTCCTGATTGCAGTACTTGGCGCCGGTTCCTTCTGGGTCGTGCTGCGCCGCGTGGTAAAACCGATCAACGAGCTCTCGAGCACGATGATGGTGCTTGCTGACGGCAATCTTGACGTCGAAGTCCCGAACGCTGACAGCAATGACGAAATGGGCGACATGGCCCGTTCGGTGCAGATCTTCAAGGAAAACGCCGTCGAGCGTCTGCGCCTTGAAGAACACCAGCGCCAGCGCGAGGAAGAAGAGCGTGCCCGCCGCGAGGAAGAGGAACGCAAGGCTCGCGAAGCCGAGGAAGCCCGCCGCGAGCGCGAGGAAGAACAGGCACGCGTCGCCCGCGAGGAACGCCGCCGTTCGATGCTCGAGCTTGCCGACCAGTTCGAGGCGTCGGTCATGGCCGTGGTGGAAGGCGTTTCGCGCTCGTCCGCCGAAATGGAAAGCGCAGCCCGCCGCATGGCCGAAACCGCCGAGGATACCTCGGGCAAATCGGATGTGGTGGCCCGCGCCGCCCAGCAAGCCAGCGCCAACGCCCAGATGGTGGCCTCGGCCGCCGAGGAACTGTCGGCATCGGTGCGTGAAATCACCACCCAGACCAACCAGTCTTCGGCATCGGCCCGCGATGCGGTGAACCGCACCGACAAGGCCTCGACCGATATCGCCCAGCTGGTGGACGCCGCCCAGAAGATTGGCGACGTGGTGAACCTCATCAACGATATCGCCGAGCAGACCAACCTTCTGGCCCTCAACGCGACAATCGAGGCTGCCCGCGCCGGTGACGCCGGCAAGGGCTTCGCCGTTGTGGCAAGCGAGGTGAAGAGCCTCGCGAACCAGACCGCCAACGCAACGAAGGAAATCGGCGATCAGGTTTCCGGCATGCAGCAGGCCACCAAGCTTGCCGTGGACGCCATGAACGCGATCAAGTCGATCATCGGCGAGATCGACAGCACCGCCGTTTCCATCGCTTCGGCCGTGGAAGAGCAGGATGCCTCGACGCAGGAGATCGCGCGGAACGTTGGCGAAGTGTCGACCGGCACCGAGGAAGTGACCTCGAACATCCACGAAGTGAGCGAAGGCGCAACCCAGACCGGGGCAGCCGCCACGCAGGTTCTGTCTGCCGCCCAGCTTCTGTCGCAGCAGTCGATCGAGCTGCGCGAACAGGTGGAAAACTTCCTCTCCACCATTCGCGCCTGACGGCCAGAGACACAACAAACAAAACCGGGCGGCCCCGATATCGGAGCCGCCCGGTTTCTTTTTGCGGGCACCAGTCCCCGAAGGCGTGCTGGCACACAAAAGGAAAGGGGCCCCGAAAGGCCCCTCCTGATCGCTATCCTTCAGTCTTCGCTTACTGCAGGCGCCACGAAAGCGGCAGCACGAAGGTAAGGTTGCTGTCCGGCACATCATCCGGCGGCGGCGGTACCGGGTTCATCCGGTCCAGCATCTGCGGGATCGTTTCATCAAGGATTGCCTGACCGGTTGGCTCGACAATCTCGTAAGTCACGATGGTGCCTGCCCGGTCGATCGTCAGGCGAACCTTCGCCGTGCCTTCCACTTCCTGCTGGATCGCCGAACGCGGATAGATGTGTTTGTCGATGATGTGTTTCACCATCGCCTTGCGCCAGGCGCCCACATCTGCCATCGCGCCGGGTACGCCGACTGTCGTCGCCGCCAGAACACCGGCGACCGCCAGCGCGGACAGGTGTTTCAGTCCGGAGACTTTAAAAAAGCTCATGCCACTCCTCCACATTTCAAGGCCCTTTGCCCCAAGCCTAAGAGAACATCGTAAACAGATAATAAACAGCGCGACAATGCAAGGGGTTCGCAGTGATTTCCTTACATTTCCTGCTTGCGCGGGGCAGCAACTTGACTATAGTGCCGACCGCACCACCGCCCCGCCGCTCGGGGCGACGTGGATCATGATTGGTGCGGAGCGATGGCCGAGCGGTTTAAGGCGCACGCCTGGAAAGCGTGTTGGGGGGCAACTCCCTCGAGGGTTCGAATCCCTCTCGCTCCGCCAGTCATAAAACGAGCCCCCGGAATGGGGGCTTTTTTTATGGCTCAATATCGCCATGACACAGGCCCCGGTCGCTCATGCGGGTGCCGATTTTTGTGCACCCTCCAAAATTCCGAACCAAAGTTGCATGCAGATCGCTTAGTTCGGCGACGAGCCGAGCCCCGGATGCGATGAGCCGGCGTTTCAAAGACTGGCCCAAGTGCTAGACTTTACTCCGCATGGAATGGGGAGGGGTGCGATGTCGTTTGCCGTCAATCGTCGTGAATTGTTCCGCTATGCGCTGTCCGGTGGCGCTTTGCTCGTTGTTGGCAAAATCCCTCTCACGCGGGCTGCCCTTGCAGCCGATGCGGCTGAAAGCATCACCCCCATGGTGGAGATTGCACCGGATGGCGCAATCCGCTTCTTCTGTCCAAGCCCGGAAATGGGCCAGGGCGTGATGACATCGGTTCCGATGATCTTTGCCGAAGAAATGGATGCCGATTTTGCGCGGATGACGGTCGAGACAATGCCGCTCTGGCTCGCCAAAGATGCCGAAGGCACGGTCAACTGGCGGGTCGTTCCCCAGTTTTCAGGTGGATCAACCGGCATCCCCCGCGCCTGGACCGACGTGCGACGGCTGGGTGCCGCCACCCGGGCTTTGTTTCTGGAAGCTGCAGCAAAACGCTGGGGTGTCGCCGCCACTATGTTGAAAACAGAACAATCCGTGGTCCGCAATCCGGCAACGGGCGACCAGCTTGGCTACGGCGACCTCGTCGCAGACGCCAACCGGATTGTGCTGCCCGCCGATTTCGAGCCCTCGTTCAAGCCTCGCAGCGAATGGCGCCTGCTTGGCAGGCCACAGCGCGACAAAGGGCTTCCTGATATCGTTACGGGCCGAACGGTCTATGGGCTCGACGCCACCTATCCCGGTGTCAAGACAGTGCTGATCGCCCGCTCACCCTGGCTTGACGGTGAAGTCCGCGCTGTGGACGACACCGCAGCAAGGGCGGTGCCGGGGGTGCTTGATATTGTGGTGTTGCCGCGCCCGGATCTTGACAAGGATTATACCTATCTCGCTGCCGGCGTTGCCGTTGTGGCGGAAACTTTCTGGGCAGCGAAAAAGGGCCGCGACGCGCTGGTGATCGATTGGGACAAAGGACCCCATACCGATGAAAGCACACGCGGGTTTGACGCGCAGTGTATCCGCCTTCTGGACGGCGAACAGGGGCAGATCGTTCGCGACGACGGCGATGTGGACGCTGCTTTGAACGCGCCCGGCGCACGGCTTTTCCGTCAGCGGTATCGCCAGCCGTTCGTGTCGCATGCCCAGCTTGAGGTTCAAAACGCCATTGCCCACGTGAAGGCAGACAGCACCATTGTTATCGGCCCCTTCCAGAGCCCGTCCGGCGCATCGCGCTTTGCCGCAGCCTTCACCGGCCACGACCGCCTGAAGATTGAGGTGATTGTCACCCGGCTCGGGGGCGGCTTCGGACGGCGGCTAACGTCAGACCATGCTGCGGAAGCTGTCTTCGTATCCAAAGCCTGCGGAATGCCGGTGAAGATTATCTGGACCCGCGAAGACGACATGGCCCACGATCATTACCGCCCGGCCGGCCATCATGAACTGGTCGCAACCGTCGATGCAGATGGCAGACTGACCAGCTGGCAGCACCGACTGGCAAGCGCCTCGAAATATGGTCGCCGTGACAACGTGACTGCCGATCAGAAATGGACGTCAGAACTTTTCCCCGACGACTTCCCTGCCGGGCTGGCCGATAATCTGAGGCTCGAATATTTCGCGGCGGCCTCCGGCATGCCACGCGGCAGCTGGCGCGCCCCGGGGCATGTTGCCAACGCTTTCGCAGTGCAAAGCTTCCTTGATGAAATTGCCGCCGAACTTGGCGAAGACCCGCTCGCATTGCGACTGCGGCTGCTCGGAGAGCCGCGCGAGCTGCCCTATGAAGGTCATGGCGGCCCGGTCTTCGATACGGGCCGGCTGGCATCAGTGCTGAAGGCAGTCGCCCGTCTTGGCAACTGGGGACGCCCGATGCCACAGGGTCAGGCACAGGGTATCGCCGCACATTTCACCTTTGGCGGTTACTGCGCCCAGATTGCCGAGGTGACCCGGCGGACGGACGGATCGTTCCGGGTCGACAAGGTCTATGCTGCCGTCGATGTGGGAACCGTCATCAACCCGGAAGGGGTGCGCAAACAGGCGGAAGGCTCAATCATCGATGGCCTTTCGGCGGCGATGGGGCAGGCGGTTCTTGTGGAAGGCGGCCGGGTCGAAACGCTCAATTTCGATACCTATCCGCTCCTGCGCATGGAAGAAGCCCCGCGCGAAATTGTCGTTGAAATCATCAATAGCGAGAAAGACCCTTCCGGCATGGGTGAGATCGCCATTCCGGTTACAGCACCCGCCGTGGCCAATGCACTGGCCCGGGCCGGCGGGCCGCGTGTCCGCAGCCTGCCTTTCAGGGCCTGAGCGGACCTATCGCGGCTAAACCGCCGCCAGTAGCCGGTACTTCAGGAACCGGCTTCCCTGATAGTCAATCTCGCCCACAAAGGTGGCGCCAAGGCTGGTGAAGGCGCGGAAGCGGGTGCGCGAGGGTGGCAGCAGGAAAGTGACATACGGGATGCGCGGGTCTGACCGTGCAAAGGCAAGCGCCTGCCGGGTGATGGCGGGGCCAGCCCCGAAGCAGTCGGGCCTCAGCACCAGCCCGAAATCCCATTCATCCCCTTCTTTCTGGAAACCGCCCCAGCCGACATAGCGGCCGTCCTGTAGGAACGCCCAGTGGCCGAGCCCGTCGCGCTGCCACGAGGCTTCCTTGGCGGCCACAAAGTCGGCGATCCGCGCCTCATCCCATGTGAAGGTCAGAAGCGGCATATGGCGTGCAAGCCGAGGGTCGGACATATGCGCCATCAGCTCGCCCACCGGAATTTCCGGCAGGCGCGCGAATGTGATCGCCCCTGTTCGGCTGTTGTTCATGCCACGTCTCCCCGCAATCCTTGTGCGGATACTGACTGGCAAGGGAACATCCGGCGATCAAATCACCACCGATCAACAGCCTGTGTGGTCAGCTGTTTTCGCCCTCTTCCTCGTCCAGAAAGGCACCAAGCCGGTCGAGGCGGCGTTCCCACAGGGTACGGCGCTCGCTGAGCCAGCGTTCGGCCAGCGCGAAGGTTTCGGGCATCAGGTGGCAGGTGCGCACCCTGCCCTGCTTCTCAGTACGGACAAGGCCGCTTTCCTCAAGCGCCTGGATATGCTGCACGACGGCGGCGAGCGACATATCAAGCGGCCGGGCGAGATCGGACACCGACGAAGGCTGCGCACTGAGCGCATCAAGGATCGCCCGGCGGGTAGGGTCGCCAAGCGCCTGGAAGATGCGATCCACCGTCGCTGGTTCGAGCCCTGCGCCGATCATAATGTGCCCTCAAGGAAACGGGCCAGCCGGTCAATCAGCTCTTCCCAGCCCTGCTGGCGCATTGCGATCCCGTCGCCGCCCGCGAAGAAGGCTGCCTGCTCGGTGAAGATAAGCTTGGAGCCGGTGCCATCAGGCAGGAATTCGACCGTCGCCAGCGACGATGAAATCCGCGCCTCCCCGACCGTCATCGTATAGGCCGTGACGATGCGGGCGCCCTCGACGATATCCATATAGACGGTATCGTTGATGCAGGGCGTGCCTTCCTCGATCGGCTTGTCCGCCACAAAGCGGAAACAGGACCGTTCGGTGCCGCCCACACGAAAATCCATCTCGAAGGAATCGACATGGAAGCCATCGCTTTCCACAAACCAGCGGCGCTTCTTCGCCGGGTCGCGGAAGGCGTCGAAGGCCTTGGCGGGGCTCGCCCTATAGTGCCGCACAATCGTGAAATTGCCGTGGATGACGGTCGGGTCGGACATGATTTTTCCTCGCTGATATTTGTTAAGTTGAAACTTAACTATACCGGCGCCCGATAATAGTCAAGTGATAACTTAAGTGTCATCACAAGGCGTCTGCCATCGCGACAAGCTTGGTGACCGTGTTGATATTGCGGGAGGTGCCAAGGGCGGCGGCGGGCACCTGCAGCTTCGATCCCGCCATGCCGTCACCATAGAAGATATAAATCTCGCGGTCGCCCAGCACGATCTGCTCGTCCATGTGATGACGCGCGCGGGTGATCGTATCGGCGGGCGGCGGGTCGTTGAGGAAGGTGACAAGGGTGCGGTTGGGCGCCTCGCCGGGGAAGGGGTTGGCGGCAAGGGCGGCAGCCATCCCTTCAGGCTTCCGGGTGATCACGCCCACAGGCTTGCCCGCATAGGCCAGAAGCCGCGCTTCCAGCGCCTGCCGCACCTCGGCCTCGGCAAGCGGGCTTTTGAACAGCACATTGCCGCTGGCGATATAGGTTTTCACAGCCGAGAACCCGATTTCCTCGCACATGGCCTTCAGTTCCACCATCGGCAGCTTGCCCGTGCCGCCCACATTCACCGCCCGCAGGAGCGCGATATAGGTTTGCATCTTATCCCTCTTCTTTTCCTCGCTACACCCAAGTATGCGGGGCCGGCACCGGCACAAGCAAGACGCGGTTTTTGCGGCGGGGTATCCCGGGCAGCAAAAAGCCCCCGACATATGCGGGGGCTTTTCAGGTCTCACGCCGGCATTCCTCAGGCGAGGTCGAACCGGTCGGCGTTCATCACCTTCACCCAGGCGGCGACAAAGTCCCGCGCGAACTTTTCGCTGGCGTCATCCTGCGCATAAAGCTCGGCGATGGCACGGAGGACGGAGTTGGAGCCGAACACCAGATCGATCCGGGTCGCGGTCCATTTCACCTTGCCGGTCTTGCGGTCGCGGATCTCGTACAGATTGTTCGCGGCCGGCACCCAGCTGTTTGCCATGTCGGTGAGGTTGACGAAAAAGTCGGTCGTCAGCGCGCCTTCCCGTGCGGTGAACACCCCATGCTTGGTGCCGCCGTGGTTGGTGCCGATCACCCGCATGCCGCCCACCAGCACCGTCATTTCCTTGGCGGTGAGGCCCATCAGCTGGGTGCGGTCCAGCATTAGTTCTTCCGGGCTGACGGCATAGTCCTTCTTCAACCAGTTCCTGTAGCCGTCATGGATCGGCTCCAGCACGTCGAACGAGTCTGCATCTGTCTGTGCGTCGGTCGCGTCGCCGCGGCCTGCGGCGAAAGGCACGCTGATATCGAAGCCCGCCGCTTTCGCGGCCAACTCAATGCCAAGGTTGCCACCAAGCACGATCACATCGGCAACGCTCGCACCCGTATCCTTTGCGATACCTTCATAGACCTTCAATATCTTGGCGAGGCGCTTTGGCTCGTTGCCTTCCCAGTCCTTCATGGGGGCGAGGCGAATGCGGGCACCATTGGCGCCGCCGCGCATGTCGGACCCCCGGAAGGTGCGGGCACTATCCCATGCGGTCGAAACCAGATCGCTGACCGAAAGCCCGGCAGCGGCGATCCGCGATTTCACATTGCCGATGTCATACTGGCGGTTGCCAGCTGGTACCGGGTCCTGCCACAGCAGGTCTTCTGCCGGTACATCGGGGCCGATGTACCGGGCTTTCGGCCCCATGTCGCGGTGCGTCAGCTTGAACCATGCACGGGCGAAGGTATCGGAGAAATAATCCTGATCCTTGGCGAAACGTTCGGAGATTTTCCGGTAGGCCGGATCAACCTTCATCGCCATGTCGGCGTCCGTCATGATCGGCATGCAGCGGATCGACGGGTCTTCCACATCCACCGGCATATCTTCAGGCGTGATCGAGACGGGCTCCCACTGCCAGGCACCAGCCGGGCTCTTTTTCGATTCCCATTCATGATTCAACAGCATCTTGAAATAGCCATTGTCCCACTTGGTCGGATGCGTGGTCCAGGCGCCTTCAAGGCCGCTTGTCACCGAATTGCGCCCGATCCCCCGCGATTTTTTGTTGAGCCAGCCAAGGCCCTGATCTTCCACGGCACCGCCTTCCGGGTCCGGCCCGAGCACCGAGGCATCACCGTTGCCGTGCGCCTTGCCAACCGTGTGGCCACCGGCGGTGAGCGCCACGGTTTCCTCATCATTCATTGCCATGCGGGCAAAGGTGACGCGCACATCCTTGGCCGACTTCATCGGGTCGGGCACGCCGTTCACGCCTTCGGGGTTCACGTAGATGAGGCCCATCTGCACAGCCGCGAGCGGATTTTCGAGGCTTTCGCGGTCCTCGCCGTCATAGCGGCTGGAGCCGAGCCAATCCTTCTCCGCGCCCCAGTAAATGTCCTTTTCCGGATGCCAGATATCCTTGCGCCCGAAGCCGAAGCCGAAGCTTTTCAGCCCCATCGATTCGTAAGCCATGGTGCCGGCAAGGATGATGAGATCGGCCCAGCTGAGGCTGTTGCCGTATTTCTTCTTGATCGGCCACAGGAGGCGCCGGGCCTTGTCGAGGTTGCCGTTATCGGGCCAAGAGTTGAGCGGTGCGAAACGCTGGTTGCCAGTGCCGCCACCGCCGCGCCCGTCTGCGGTGCGGTAGGTGCCCGCCGCGTGCCACGCCATACGGATGAAAAGGCCACCGTAATGACCCCAGTCAGCCGGCCACCAGTCCTGGCTTTCGGTCATCAGTGCCTTCAGGTCGGCCTTGAGGGCCGCCACATCCAGCTTCTTCACTTCTTCGGCGTAATCGAAATCCGCCCCCATCGGGTCGGTCTTGGTGTCGTGCTGGTGCAGGATGTCGAGATTGAGCGCTTTCGGCCACCAGTCCATGACTGTCGTGCCTGTTGCCGTAATCCCGCCGTGCATCACGGGGCATTTGCCAGTGGTGCGGCCGTCGCTTCCATCCATCATGATATCCTCCTTCAGGGACCGTATGCGTGCAGATGATGCAGCTTCAAAACCCGAACACCGTGTGAAACGGTGCGAAATTCTGTGAACCGGTAAGTCAGGACAGATACTGGCGAGCGATACACCGTGATGAGGCCCGCTGCCTTCGTCCGGTCTTTCAAATGCTCGCAGACGCAGCCTAGGGCGTCCAATTGAACGATAGTATGACTGTGATCAATTTTCCCAATAAAAAAGGCCCCCGCGAGATGCGGAGGCCTTTGTCTGGTCGCTAGCGGGAAGGATTATTCCCAGCCGCAGTTGCGGTCCTTGTTCTGCTCGTCGAGCCAAGCCTGAAGCGGCGCGAAATAGGCCAGAACAGCCGAGGCATCCATGTCGCGGGTACCGGCGAAAGCTTCCAGCGCTTCGGGCCACGGCTTCGAGGCGCCCATGGCCAGCATGGCCTTCAGCTTCTCGCCCACTTCCTTGTTGCCATAGAAGCTGCAGCGGTGCAGCGGGCCATCGAACCCGGCCTGTTCGCACGCAGCCTTGTAAAGCTGGAACTGCAGGATATGGGCAAGGAAATAACGGGTGTAAGGCGTGTTGCCCGGGATGTGATACTTGGCACCCGGATCGAAGTCAGCCTCGGTGCGTTCCACCGGTGCCGACAGGCCCTGATACTGCCGGCGCAGCTTCCACCAGGCTTCGTTATAATGATCCGGCGTGATCTCGCCGTTGAACACGCCCCAGCGCCAGCGATCGACCATCAGGCCGAACGGCAGGAAGGCAACCTTGTCGAGCGCCTGCTTGAGAAGGAGCCCGATATCGGCCGCAGCGTCCGGCTGCTCATCCAGGAGACCGAGTTCCACCAGATAAGCGGGCGTCGTGGAAAGGGCCACGGCATCGCCGATTGCCTCATGGAAGCCATCATGCGCGCCACCGCGGAACAGGATGCTCTGCGGGGCATAGTTCGTGTAATAGAAGATGTGGCCAAGCTCGTGGTGCATGGTGCGGAAGTCTTCGCCCGTCACCTCTGTGCACATCTTGATCCGCACGTCCGACGTGGTGATATCCCAGGCGGACGCATGGCACTGCACATCGCGGTCGCGCGGTTTGGTGATCAGCGAACGTTCCCAGAAGGTTTCCGGCAGCGCCGGGATCCCGAGCGAAGTGAAGAATTGTTCGCCCGTCTTGGCTATCTTCATCGCGTCATAGCCCTTCTCGTTCAGAAGGGCGGTGAGGTCATAGCCGGGGTCGGCGTCGCCCGAGGCAACCAGATCGAAAATCTCGCCCCATTGCTGCGCCCAGACGTTACCCACAAGATGCGCCGGAATGGTGCCGTCCTGCGGCATGGTGCGGCTGCCGTAATAGTCGGAAAGCTTGGCGCGCACATGGCACTGCAGCGATTGGTACAGCGGCTTCACCTGCCCCCAGAGGCGTTCGGTTTCTGCCGTGAAATCGTCGGCCGGCATGTCATAGCCCGACCGCCACAGCGCGCCGGTGTCGGCAAAGCCGAGGTCGCGCGAACCGGCGTTCGCCAGTTCCACCATGCGGGCATATTTGTCCTTCATGGGGGCCGAGACCTGACGCCAGCCAGCCCACACGTCCTTCAATTCCTCCGGATCGCGGGAGCTTGCCATGATGCGGATGATGTCGCGGTCATTCAGGCAGGTGCCGTCTTCCTTGCAATATTTGCCGGTGGCATACATGGAATCGAGATCGGCCTTGATGGTGGCGAGCTCCGACGCCAGCGCCGGGTCGGACGGGGCCGGGATGGTCAGGCCCTGCTTCATGATTTCAAGCTTGCGGCGGGTTTCGGCGTCCACTTCCACATCGTTGAAGCGAGCGGCATCCTTCGCCAGTTCCATCGACAGCGCGGTCGAGGCCTCGTCGGCGCGGGCGGCAAGGAAGCTCGTATCCACGGTCACGAAGTTGGCCTGCACCCAGGCGGCGCGGGCAGCATATTCGCGGTCGGTTTCAAGCCGGGCTTCGGCTTCAGTCACGAAGGCCATGGCTTCGGCAGCGGTCGGCGCGGCCGGTGCTTTTGCCTCTTCCTTCTTGTCTCCGCACGCGGCAAGGGCCGTGGCAAGTGCAATGGCAATCGCAAGCCGCGAAACGCTAGCTGGTCGTATCATGATATCCCCCTGGAAATTTGTTTCTGTTGAAACACACTTCACGGAAAGGCACCGACCTTGTCAATGCCCTGTGCGGCGAACCGATGCCGAAAGCCTGTGGCCCGTGCAGGGCGCCGTGCCCTAGTGCCGGCGGGCGATGGTGGCGTGTTCGGTCTTGCCGTCCATCAGCCGGGCAAAGGCATCGCGCTTCACATGCACGAGCGTGGTGTGATCGCCAGCTTCGAAATAGATATCCTCGATGCCATCAAGCCGCTTGTCGACGATGGTGCGCATGTCATAGGCGGTGCCAAGGGCCGGCACGGCGCCGGGGTCGCAGTCCGGGAACATGCGGCTGGCTTCGGCTTCGCTCGCAAGCCCCAGCCGTTCATCCAGCCGGTGGCTCAGTTCGGCAAGGTCGATCTGGTGCGAGGCGGGCACCACGGCCACCAAATAGCCGTGATCGGATTTAAGGAGCACGCCCTTGGCGAGCTCGGCGCCCGGAATATGGGCGACGCGGGCGATGCGCTGCGCGGTGACGGCGCGGTCGTGCGGCATCAGGTCGAAGGCGACACCCTTCTTCTGAAGATAGGTCTGGATCGTGGGGGACATAGACATTTTCGGCCTCCTAGCGGTCGGGGTTTCAGGACCAGTCGGACGCAATACAGATGTAGGGCAAGCATATCACAAAGCCCCCAAAAATCCCACCTGCAGGTTGGGGGAGACGGGCGCACATTGACACTGTAGGCTCGGCCCATTGACCGGAAGGGGGAGCCGCCAATGGCGCTGACACTGCACTATCATCCGCTATCGTCCTATTGCCACAAGGTGCTGATCGGCCTTTATGAGCTGGACGTGCCCTTCACCCCGGCCATCCTCAACCTGATGGACCCGGCGGAGCGCGAACGATTCCTCGAAATCTCGCCCATGGGCAAGATGCCGGCACTGGTTGACGAAACGCGCGGAGAAACGGCCACCGAATCGTCGATCATCATCGAATATCTGGATCAGCATTATCCCGGCGCCCGGCCCCTGTTGCCGACCGATGCCGACGCCTGCCTGATGGCTCGCAAGATGGACCGGGTTTTCGATCTTTATGTGATGACGCCCGTGCAGAAGATCATCGGCGACGGCTTCCGCCCGGAGGGCGGGCACGACACCATCGGCGTAGCTGAAGCCCACACCACGCTGAAGGCGGCGTACGGGATGCTCGACCGGCATTTCTATGGCCGCACTTGGGCGGCGGGGGACCGGTTCAGCATTGCTGACTGCGCGGCGGCCCCTGCCCTGTTCTATGCCCGCACGCTGGAACCTTTCGGGGAAGATAACGACCTTCTCGCCGCCTATTTCGAACGGCTGTGCGAGCGGCCATCCTTTGCGCGCGTCCTTACGGAAACCAGGCCCTGGTTCCATATGTATCCGCGCGTCGATGCCGTCGAAGCGCGGTTCCTGGCCGACTGAAAGCTACTTCTTCGCGATACACTCAAGCTCGACCTTCGCACCCATGGCGAGGCCATTGGCCCCGAAGGCGCTGCGGGCCGGCTTGTTGCCGGGGAAATAGGTGACATAGACCTTGTTGAAATCGGCCCATTCGCTGATGTCCGCGAGGAAAACCGTGCATTTCACCACCCGGTCCATGCCCACACCGGCGCGGGCGAGCGCTGCCTTGGTGTTTTCCATCGCCTGACGGGCTTCGGCGGCCATGCCGCCCTCGACGAGCTTGCCGTCCTTGTCACCGATCTGGCCGGAGGCGAAGACGAAGCCGCCCGCTTCCACCGCCGCCGAGAAAGGCAGGTTGGCGTTAGCGCCTTCCATGCTGTGGAAAACGATATCGTCGGCCGAGGCCGCAAAGGTGAAACCGATGCTGGCGATCAGGATGGCTGCAGCTCTCATGAAATCCTCCCATTAACCCGGCCAGTGCCGGATGATGCTCATATAATCGACCATATCGAAGCCCGTGGCCTCGCACCAGTCCGGGCCGGGCCCTTCCCAGGCGACTTTCTTCCAGTCCACCTTGCCGGACTTTGAAAACTCGATCCCTTCGGCCTCAAGCGCGATGCGCTGGCGCTCCGATCCGGGCCGTGGGCTGATGCCGCCCGAGGCATTGATAATACGCTGCCATGGCACATCGGTATCCGTCGGCAGGCCGTTCATGGCAAAGCCGACGATGCGCGGGGTGGAGCCGGGCACGAGGGTGGAGATCATCCCGTAGCTCGCCACCCGCCCCGGCGGGATCATCCGCACCAGATCATGGATCGCCGCGAACAGCCCCTCGCCCGCCGGCATGTCAGGGCTCCAGCGCCATGGCGACCGCCGCGTCCACATGAAGCCCGGCGGTATCGAACATCGGGTAATCGGGCCGGTCAGCCTGAGCGATCAACAGGCAAATCTCGGTGCAGCCCATGATCAGGCCTTCGGCGCCTGCCGCCCGGTATTTGTCGGCGATTTCCAGATAGCGCGCTTTCGAGGCCAGGCTGATCTCGCCCTTGCAAAGCTCATCGAAAATGATCCGGTCCACATCGCGCCGCTCGGCTTCATCCGGCACCATGATCTCGAGCCCGAAATTGCGGGCATAATAGTCCCGCATATAGGGCGCCGACATCACAGGGTATGTGCCAAGGAGGAGGATGCGTTTCAGCCCCGCCGCCCTGATCGCAGCACCGGTCGGGTCCGCGATATGGAGGAAGGGGATGCTGATGCCGTCAGTGAAGCGCTCATATACCCGGTGAACGGTGTTGGAAGCGCAGATCAGGAAATCGGCCCCGGCGCGTTCGGCGGCAACCGCCTTTTCGGCGAGATAGTCGCCAAGTGCGTCCCAGCCGTCGTTCCGCACCCAATATTCGATATTGCCGAAATTGACCCCGATGATCACCGTTTCCGCAATATCCCAGCCACCAAGCCGCGCGTTCGCGGCGGCGTTGATCATGCGGTAATATTCGCTCGTCGCCTCGGCGCTCATGCCACCAAGGAGTCCTATCTTCTTCTGCTTCAGGGGCCGCACGCGCTCAACCCTTTACCGGACGCACAAGGGACGCTGCTTCCTTGGCGCGGGCGCGGGCCTCGGCAACTGTCTCGCCGCGTGCCACGGCCACGCCCATGCGGCGGCGGGCAAAGCTTTCGGGCTTGCCGAAAAGGCGCACTTCGGTTTCGGGCACACGCAGGGCTTCATCCAGCCCTTCAAAGGCGATGCCTTGCTCTTCCATGCCGCCATAAATAACGGCGCTTGCCCCCGGCGACGCCATCGCCGTATCGGTCGGCAGGCCCAGCAGCGCACGGGCATGCAGTTCAAATTCCGACTGGTGCTGGGTCACAAGCGTGACAAGCCCCGTATCGTGCGGCCGCGGGCTGACTTCCGAGAACCAGACCTGATCGCCCTTCACGAAAAGCTCGACCCCGAAAATGCCAAGCCCACCAAGGGAATCGGTCACGGCCTTGGCAATGTCGCGGGCGCGGGCAAGGGCCGTCGGGCTCATGGGTTGCGGCTGCCAGCTTTCCACATAGTCGCCCGATTGCTGCACATGGCCGATGGGGTCGCAGAAGCTGGTTTCAACAAGCCCGCTGGGGCCTTTTGAGCGCACGGTCAGGAGCGTGATCTCGAACTCGAAATCGATAAAGCCTTCCACGATGACCCGCGCACCCTTCACGCGACCCGCCGCTTCGGCATAGTCCCATGCTTTGTCCACATCATCGGGCCCCTTCAGGAGGCTCTGCCCTTTGCCGGAGGAGGACATCACCGGCTTCACGAAGCAGGGATAGCCAGTGCCCTTGTTGCCTTCGATCGCCTTGCGGATTTCATCAGCGGACGATGCAAAAGCATATTTGCTGGTCGGCAGGCCAAGTTCTTCAGCTGCCAGCCGGCGGATGCCTTCGCGGTTCATGGTCAGCTGCACGGCGCGCGCCGTCGGGATCACCGTGGCGGCGCCCGACGCCTCGATCTCGGCGAGGGCGTCCGTGGCAATCGCCTCGATCTCCGGCACGATATAGTGCGGCTGTTCCCTGGCGATCAGCGCCTTCAGGGCACCCGCATCCGTCATGTCGACCGCGTGCGCGCGGTGCGCCACCTGATGGCCCGGCGCTCCTTCGTAGCGGTCCACAGCAATCACCTCGACCCCGTAGCGCTGCAAGGCGATGATGACTTCCTTGCCAAGCTCGCCGGCGCCCAGAAGCATCACGCGGGTGGCGGTGGGTGAGTTGGGGGTGCCGATCTTCATGGCCGTTTCCTTCCCTTGTGAAGCGCCGTCAGCAATCGACGACCGTCGCCTCAATCGGTACGGTGACAGCAAGGCCGCCCCGCGCCGTTTCCTTATATTTGGATTTCATGTCACGCCCGGTGAGGCGCATGGTGCGGATCACCTTGTCGAGGCTGACGAAATGGGTGCCATCGCCCTTGAGCGCGAGGCGCGCCGCATTGATCGCCTTGATCGAGGCCATCGCGTTCCGCTCGATACACGGCACCTGCACAAGCCCGCCGATGGGATCGCAGGTGAGGCCAAGATTATGCTCCATCGCGATCTCGGCGGCGTTTTCAACCTGCGCCGGCGTGCCGCCCATTACTTCAGCCAGTCCCGCTGCCGCCATCGAGCAAGCCGAGCCGACCTCGCCTTGGCAGCCGACTTCCGCGCCCGAGATGGACGCGTTTTCCTTGAAAAGCATGCCAACGGCCCCGGCGGTCAGCAGGAATTTCACAACGCCCGCGTCATTCGCACCGGGCACGAAGCGGGTGTAATAGTGGAGGACCGCCGGCACGATGCCCGCCGCCCCGTTGGTGGGCGCGGTGACCACACGGCCCCCGGCGGCGTTTTCCTCGTTCACGGCGAGCGCATAAAGATTGACCCAATCGAGGATCGTCAGCGGATCGGTAAGGGCGGCTTCGGCGCGGTTCGCGAGCTGACGATAAAGGCTTGATGCCCGGCGCTTGATCTTCAGGCCCGGCATGATGCCATCCGAATTGCAGCCGCGCTTCACGCATTCCTGCATCACCGCCCAGATATTCAAAAGCTCCGCCCGGATCTGGTCAGCCGAGCGCATGACCTTCTCGTTCGCGAACATGATATCGCTGATCGATTTCTCGGCCTTTTCGCAGTGGGCGAGAAGCTCGGCCCCCGACGAGAAGGGATAGGGCACCTTCACGGGCGGTGCCTTGAAGGCATCCTTCGCGGCCTCAGCTTCCGAGACGATAAAACCGCCGCCGATGGAATAATAGATGACGTTCGCAAGCTCGGTGCCGTCAGCGGCTTCCGCCGTGAAACGCATGCCGTTCGGGTGGAAGGGCAACCGTTCGCGCGGCAGCAGCACCAGATCGGTGCCTTCCTCGAAGGGGACAGGGCGGCTACCGTTCAGCCGGATGCTGGCACGCTCACGCACCTCGGCGATCATGTCGGCGGCCTTGTCCACATCCACGTTTGCCGGTTCCTCGCCCATCAGGCCAAGAATCACCGCGCCGTCCGACCCGTGACCGCGGCCCGTGGCCCCGAGCGAGCCATAAAGCTTCACCCGCACGCGCGACACAGAGCCAAGCTTGGCTGCTTCCTCAAGGCCATTCAGGAAGGCGCGGGCAGCCCGCATCGGCCCCACGGTATGCGAGCTTGAAGGCCCGATGCCGATGGAAAAAAGGTCTAGAACGCTTGTTGTCATAGAAAGGCCACCCCTGAGTTTGGCCCCTTATATAGCAGACCTATTCCGAGGAGAAGCGATAGGACGAAATTCCGCGCGACCGTTCATCCAGGATCAGCGCCCGGGTGAGCGGCGGATGCGCGCGCTGCGGGCAGTTCGGCCGTTCGCACAGGCGGCAATCGGGGCCAACCGGTGTGGCATCGATATTCTCGAGATCATGGCCTTTGGCGTAAATCAGGTCCCGCGCGTGGCCGATATCGCAGCCAAGGCCAATGGCCACCTGCTGGTCCGGCGCGCCGAAGATGGCCCCCACCCGCCGCACCGTGCGCGACAGGGTGAAATAGGTCGTCTTGTCCGGCATCTCGATGATCTGCGTGACGATCCGGCCCGGGGTGGTGAAGGTGTCATGCACGCTCCACAAGGGGCAGGTGCCGCCGAAGCGGGTGAAATGGAAGCGCCCCGCCGAATAGCGCTTCGACACATTCCCCGCCTTGTCCACCCGCACAAGGAAGAAGGGGATGCCGCGCTCCCCCGGTTTCTGCAGCGTCGTCAGCCGGTGGCAGACCTGTTCGAAACTGCAGCCATAGCGGCGGCCCAGATGCTCCACATCATATTTCAGCGCGCGGGCATCCCTCAGAAACCGGCCATAAGGCATTATGAGGGCAGCAGCGAAATAGTTGGCGAGGCTGATGCGCAACAGACGATGCGCTTCATCCGTCTGAAAGGTCGGCATCTCCGACAGGCGCTGGATCAGCGGGCGCTGTTCGAGAAGTGCCAGCTGGAACGCGATCTGGAACTGGCGGGCCTGCCGGTCCAGCAGTTCCGAAAGCTGCAGCTGCCGCCGGTGGAAATCGAAATGCCGGAGCGTTTCCGGCATCACCTCGTGCGGCATGATCCGCACGCGCACGCCGTGCTCTTCATCAAGCCGGGCGGAAAGCAGCAGGAACGGGTCGTCGCGGTCGAGCCCGAGTTCCGTATGGAGCGATTCGGCAGCTTCATCAAGCTCGGGGAAATAATTGCGCCGGTCATGCAGGAAATCGCGCACCTCATCCACCGGCACCACGGTTTCAGTCGCCGCCCCGGTGCGGTCTACCACCTGATTCGACAAATCACTCGCCGCCTGCCGGGCTTGCCGCAGCGCACTGTAAAGAAGGTTGAAGGCCTCGACCCCTTTCGGGGCGGCATCGGCCATGTCCTGCATGTCCCCACGCGTGAGGCCGAGCGACTTGAACATCGGGTCGGCCATGATCTCGGTGAGGTCGGCGAAGGCGCGGGCCTCGTCGGTGCCGGCGAATGTGGCCAGCTCCACGTCGTAAACTTCAGCGAGCCGCAAGAGGAACTGGGCCGAAACCGGGCGCTGGTTACGCTCCACCAGATTCAGGTAACTCGTTGAAAAACCGAGGGCCGCCGACATCTGCGCCTGGCTGAGGCCAAGCTCACGCCGGAGCCGCCGGATACGCGGCCCCGCGAAAATCTTTTTCTGGGCGGCTTCGGCCATGGCCCTGCTCCTTCAAATCACGCCTTTCATCCTACTCATACAAAATTTACATATCAACTTTTTTACATAAACAAACACATACAATCAGACACTTTTTGTAACATTTCGCAATTGCACAAGAAATATCAGGTGGGATACTGGTCCTGTCACCGCAACATTGTTGCCGACACATTCGTTACGATTGAAGAAAGGGACAGGAACATGACGGCTTCGACGCTCCAGAAAAGCGCTCCGCTCAGCCTTACGATCACCGGCAAGACCGATGAGCGCACGGCGCGTGTGCTGACGGCGGACGCGGTCGCCTTCATTGCTGACCTTGAAGCCCGCTTCGGCGCGCGTCGCGCCAAGCTCATCGAAGCCCGTGCCGAGCGCCAGAAGCGTTTCGACGCCGGCGAGCTGCCGGATTTCCTGCCCGAGACCGCCGACATCCGCAACAAGCCCTGGACCATCCTCGGCACGCCGGCTGACCTGAAGGATCGCCGCGTCGAGATCACCGGGCCGGTTGACCGCAAGATGATGATCAACGCCTTCAATTCGGGCGCCAATGTTTTCATGGCCGATTTCGAGGATGCCTCGGCGCCGACCTGGGCCAATATGATCGACGGCCAGATCAACCTGATCGATTACGCCGACGGCAAGCTGACCTTCAACGATCCGTCGAACGGCAAGTCCTACGCCCTCGGCGAAAAGACTGCTGTTCTGAAAGTTCGCCCGCGTGGCCTCCATATGCTGGAGGCCCACGCCGAACTGAACGGCCAGCCGATCTCGGCCAGCTTCTTCGATTTCGGCCTTTATGCCTTCCATTCGGCAGCCAAGCTGCTGGACCGTGGCACCGGCGCCTATTTCTACCTGCCGAAACTGGAGAGCCACAAGGAAGCTGCCCTTTGGGACGATGTCTTCGCCTATGCCGAAGCCGCCCTCGGGCTGCCGCATGGCAGCCTGAAGGCCACGATCCTGATCGAGACCCTGCCCGCCGCGTTCGAGATGGACGAGATCCTCCATGCCATGAAGGATCATATCGTCGGCCTCAACTGCGGCCGCTGGGACTATATCTTCAGCTATATCAAGCGCATCGGCAAAAACCCGGCGTACCTGCTGCCGGACCGCGCCGAAGTGACGATGGGCAAGGCCTTCCTGCGCGCCTATTCGCTTCTCCTGATCAAGACCTGCCACAAGCGCGGCGCCCATGCGATGGGCGGCATGGCAGCCCAGATCCCGGTGAAGAATGATGAAGCCGCCAACGAGGCCGCCTTCAACAAGGTCCGCGCCGACAAGGAACGCGAAGCCGCCAACGGCCACGACGGCACGTGGGTGGCGCACCCCGCGCTCGTGCCCGTGGCGCTTGAGGTCTTCAACAAGCTGATGCCGCAAGCCAACCAGATCATCCGCAAGCGCGAGGATGTGACCATCACCGCCGCCGATCTGCTGGAACCACATCAGGGCCAGGCGACCGAGAAGGGCCTGCGCGAGAATATCCGGGTCGGCGTTCAATATATCGAAGCCTGGCTGCAGGGTAAGGGCGCTGTGCCGCTTTATAACCTGATGGAAGATGCCGCCACGGCCGAAATCAGCCGTACCCAGATCTGGCAGCAACTTTATCACGGCGCCAAGCTCGATGACGGCCGCACGGTCGACCGCGCCCTCGTCCAGTCGCTTTATGACAGCGAAATGGCGGGGCTGAAGGAAGCGCTGGGCACCGAAACCCTTGAAAACGGCCGCTTCAAAGATGCCGGCAAACTGTTCCTCGATCTCGTCTTCGCTGACGAGCTCGCCGAATTCCTGACAACCCCGGCCTACGGCCTCATCCAATAACCGAAAAAACCAGTTCCCCGAACGGAGTAAGTGACATGACCAAGGAAACCTTCGAATCCTACCTCGGCGTTGAAAAAGACCGCTACAAATATATCGAGCGCAACTACACGCTCGAAGATGTGAAGCGTCTCGCCGGTTCGGTACAGGTTCAGCACACGCTCGCCGACCGTGGCTCGCGCAAGCTGTGGGATCTCCTCAATACCGAAGACTATGTCCACAGCCTCGGTGCCATGACCGGCAACCAGGCCATGCAGATGGTTCGCGCCGGCCTGAAGGCCATTTACCTGTCGGGCTGGCAGGTAGCCGCCGACAGCAACACCGCGAGCGCCATGTATCCGGACCAGTCGCTCTATCCGGCGAATGCTGCTCCTGAGCTTTGCCGTCGCATCAACCGCACCCTGCAGCGTGCCGACCAGATCGAACATGCCGAGGGCGGTGCGAAGCGCGACTGGTTCGCCCCCATCGTTGCCGACGCCGAAGCCGGCTTCGGCGGCAAGCTGAACGCCTTCGAGATCATGAAGGCCTTTATCGAGGCCGGCGCCTCGGGCGTTCACTTCGAAGACCAACTGGCAGCCGAGAAGAAATGCGGCCACCTCGGTGGCAAAGTGCTGATCCCGACGCAAGCGCACGAGCAGAACCTGCAGGCCGCCCGTCTGGCCGCTGACATCTGCGGTACGCCGTCGATCATCATCGCCCGTACGGACGCCGAATCCGCCAAGCTCATCACCTCGGACGTTGACGAGCGCGACCATGCCTTCATCCTGAAGGACAAGGGCCGCACCTCGGAAGGCTTCTTCCATCTCGATGCCGGCGTCGACCATTGCATCGCCCGCGGCCTTGCGTTCGCCAAGCACGCCGACCTGCTGTGGTGGGAAACCTCGACCCCGAACCTCGAAGACGCGAAGAAATTCGCCGAAGCGATCCAGAAGGCCTATCCCGGCAAGATGATGGCTTACAACTGCTCGCCGTCGTTCAACTGGGAAGCCAAGCTGGACAAGGACACGATTGCCAAGTTCCAGCGTGAGCTGGGCGCCATGGGCTACAAATACCAGTTCGTGACGCTGGCCGGTTTCCACAGCCTCAACTACGGCATGTTCGAACTGGCTTCGGGCTACCGCGACCGCGGCATGGCTGCCTATTCGGAACTGCAGCAGGCCGAGTTTGCTTCGGAAAAAGACGGTTACACCGCAACGCGCCACCAGCGCGAGGTTGGCACCGGCTACTTCGACGAAGTTGCACAAGCCATCACCAAAGGTCAGGCGTCGACCACCGCCATGGGCGAATCGACCGAGACCGCACAATTCGTGGCGGCCGAATAACAGCCACCCCGCCTGTTCCGCTTCTTTAGCCTTGGCGGAACAGGCGGCCAGTCCACGGGGCAGCGGAGGGCGCCCCGCCCGGACTGACAGAATTGCCGGCCTTGTCCCTTGGGAGGGGAGGCGGGGTCGGCGCCCACTTGTCCCTCACATCCTGACAAGGCCCCCTTGAAAGGATGTACTCACGGGGGCCGGTTCCTTAGAGACCGGCCCTCTTTTTCTTTGTGCCGGTTGCGCTTGCCGGGCCCTGTCCCTATCTGCTAGAGGCCGCCAAGCCCCCAGAAAGGAAAACAGGGACAATCATGACCGACCAGCCTGCCGCCCATCCCGCCCCCCTGAAGCCGCTGCGCCCCCTGCCGATGCTGATCTTCAGCTCGCGCTGGCTGCAGCTCCCGCTTTATATCGGCCTCATTGCGGCGCAGTGTGTGTATGTCTTTCTGTTCCTCAAGGAACTGGTCCATCTCGTCAGCCACGCCACCACTTTCTCGGAGCAGCAGATCATGCTCGTGGTGCTGGGCCTCATTGACGTGGTGATGATCTCGAACCTTCTCGTGATGGTCATTGTTGGCGGCTATGAAACCTTTGTCTCCCGCCTTGGTCTGCAAGGGCACCCCGACCAGCCGGAATGGCTGAGCCATGTGAATGCCGGTGTCCTGAAGGTGAAACTCGCGATGGCGATCATTGGCATATCGTCGATCCATCTTCTGCGGACCTTCATCGAGGCCTCGTCGATCGGGCTTGAAAATGCCCGCATCACCAGCGAGGCGGTGATGTGGCAGACGATCATCCACAGCGTCTTCATCCTGTCTGCCGTCGGGATCGCCTATGTGGACCGGATGACCCAGGTCAAGCACCCGCCTCGCTGACACCCTGCGGCAACCTGCCGCGCGCTATCCTGCCGCATTGTGTGACCGGCCTTCCCATGGGACACTCTCCTTCATCGTATCAGGAGATGCACCTTCAGCCAGGGAGGGTCCCCCATGCCGGAATTCCTGACGGCCGAACTACTTGCCCGTGCGCAGTTTGCCTTCACCGTTTCGTTTCACATCGTCTTTCCCGCCTTCTCGATCGGGCTTGCTTCCTATCTTGCCGTGCTCGAGGGCCTGTGGCTGAAGACGGGGGATGAAGCCTATCTCACCACCTTCCGCTATTGGCTGAAGATCTTCGCCGTCGCCTTCGGGATGGGGGTCGTCTCTGGCATTGTGATGAGCTACCAGTTCGGCACCAACTGGGCGGTCTATGCCGACAAGACGGGGCCGGTGCTCGGGCCCCTTCTCGGTTACGAGGTCCTTTCGGCCTTCTTCCTCGAAGCCGGGTTCCTTGGCATCATGCTGTTCGGGCTCGAACGCGTGGGCAAGAAGCTGCATTTCATGGCGACCCTCATGGTTGCCGTCGGCACGCTCTTCTCGGCCTTCTGGATCCTCAGCGTGAACAGCTGGATGCAGACCCCGGCGGGTTACGGCATCAACGAGGCCGGCCAGTTCATCGTCGAGGACTGGTGGGCGGTTGTTTTCAACCCCTCCTTCCCCTACCGGCTGGTTCATATGACGCTTGCCGCTTACCTCACCACCGCCTTCGTGGTTGGCGGGGTGGGTGCGTGGCATCTCCTCAAGGACCGCAGCAACCGCCCGGCGCGCATCATGTTCTCGATGGCCATGTGGATGGCGCTGGTCGTGGCACCCCTTCAGGTGATCGCGGGGGACATGCACGGGCTGAACACGCTTGAGCACCAGCCCGCCAAAGTGGCCGCGATGGAAGGCCACTGGGAAACCGGCAGCCGGGTGCCGCTTCTGCTGTTCGCGGTGCCGGACAACGAGGCCGAGGGCAACCATTTCGAGATCGGCGTGCCGGCGCTCGCGAGCGTCATCCTGAAGCACGACCCCGACGGCGTGATCCAGGGCCTGAAAGACTGGCCGAAGGAAGACCGCCCGCCCGTTTTCATCGTCTTCTGGTCGTTCCGCATCATGGTGGCCATCGGCTTCCTGATGGTCGGCATCGGCCTGTGGAGCCTGATCGCACGGATGCGCGGCAAGCTTTATGAAAGCCCGCTCCTCGGCAAAGCCGCTGTCCTGATGGCACCGTCCGGCTTCATCGCCGTGCTAGCGGGCTGGGTCGTCACCGAGGTCGGCCGCCAGCCCTATACGGTTTACGGCCTGCTGCGCACCGCCGATTCGCTTTCACCGGTGGAGGCCCCGGCCGTTGCCACCTCGCTCGCCATCTTTGCTGTCGTCTATTTCATCGTGTTCGGCGCGGGCACTGTCTACATCCTGCGCCAGATGGCCGAACGGCCCGGCACGCCAGCGCACGTCCCGGAAGGCCCGACCCGGGCCGCCGCCTACACGACCGACTATGTGAAGCTCGCCGAAGGAGGCCGCCATGATTGATCTGCCGCTTCTCTGGGCGCTCCTTATCGCCACCGCGATCCTGATCTATGTGATCCTTGATGGCTTCGATCTCGGCATCGGTATCCTTTTCCCCTTCCTTGAAACGGATGAGGACCGCGACACCGCCATGAACAGCGTGGCCCCCGTGTGGGACGGCAACGAAACATGGCTGGTGCTTGGTGGCGGCGGACTTTTTGCCACCTTCCCGCTCGCCTATGCCGTGCTGATGCCGGCCCTTTATGTGCCGGTAATCCTGATGTTGCTTGGCCTCATTTTCCGAGGTGTGGCGTTCGAGTTCCGCTGGAAAAGCCGGGGCCACCGCAAGGCATGGGACCATTCCTTCACTATCGGCTCGATGGTCGCAAGCTTCTGCCAGGGCATCGCGCTTGGCGCCTTTGTGCAGGGGATCGCCGTCGAGGGCCGCGCCTATGCCGGCGGCTGGTGGGACTGGCTGACCCCCTTCAGCCTGCTGACCGGTCTCGCCCTCGTCATCGGCTATGCGCTCCTTGGCGCCACATGGCTGGTGATGAAAACCGAAGGCCGGCTGGGGCTCAAAGCCGTGCGCTATGCCCGCGTCACCATGATCGGCACCGTGATGTTTATCGCGCTCATCAGCCTCGCGACCCTGTCGCTTGACCCCCGCTTCATGGCGGCATGGACGGCGTGGCCCGCCATCCTTTATGTGGCGCCGGTGCCCTTTGCCGTGGCCCTGCTCGCCTTCTATCTCTGGCGGTCGCTTGGTCGCGCGATGGACCATCGGCCGTTCCTCGCCACCATCGGGCTTTTCGTGCTTTCCTTCGTCGGGCTCGGGATCAGCCTTTTCCCCTATATCGTGCCGATGGAAATCACCATCTGGGAGGCAGCGGCCCCCGACAAAAGCCTCAGCTTCCTGATGGTCGGCACCGCCTTCCTGTTGCCGCTGATCCTCGGCTACACGGGCTATGCCTACTGGGTGTTCCGCGGCAAGATGAAGCCTGGGGAAGGCTATCACTGATGGCAGGGGAACCAGATAGCGAACAACGCCCGCTCGGCAAGCGGCTCCTTTGGTTTGCCGGGCTCTGGCTCGCCAGCGTCATCGCCCTCGGTATCGTTGCCTACGGGATCAGGGCCGTGCTGCTTTAGCGCTTTTACCGCGCTTCATCATTGTGCAAGCGGCACAGGACGGTGGGTGGCGTCCACCGCGACCATCACAAATTCGCCCCTGCCACACTGGCGGCGCACGTCCGTGTGCAGGTTTTCGGCCCAGAGCTGCACCTCCACCCTGACCGACGAGCGCCCGGTGGCAAGGATTCGCGGCAGGGTGATGACCACCTCGCCGTTCTGGATCTGGTTGGTGAAATCGACCCGTTCGGTGCCCGCCATCACCACGGTTTTCCGGGAATGGCGCGAAGCCGCGATGAAAGCGGCCTTGCCCATCGCGGCAAGCGCATGGCCACCATACAGGCTGCCATAATGGCTGGTGCGTTCGGGGAAGACGATCTCGACCATCGCCGAATGCAGGGCCGGGTCAACCGGTGCCGTCGGCGCGGGCGTCAGGGGCGGCAGCACACCGCCGATTGCCGCAAGGCGCGGCCCCACCGCCACCATGTTGAAAATCCCGCGCGAGCAATGGCGGCGCTCGCCCGTGATCGGCCCTTCCGCCACCATATCGACCTCGACGGAAAGCGACTTCCGCCCGACGCGGACGACCGATCCGGTCAGTTCCACAATATCGCCGATCATGGCCGGCGCCTCGAAATCGATCCGCTCGCACGAGGCGGTGACGAAATCGACATGGGCATGGCGCGAGGCGGCAATGAAGGCCACCTTGTCCATATGCGCGAGGCCAGTCCCGCCAAACAGCGTGCCATGATGGTTGGCGTCGCCCGGGAAGACGATATCGGCAAGCCGGGTGGGGCCGGCGAAAAGGGGATGATCGGGGGTCATGCTGCTGCCTTCCATATTCTTTCCCGCAGGAATGGCCGCGAATGCGCCGGGGTGCAACTGGAAAGTCAGTGGCTATGAAAAACGCCGGGCAGTGCAACCACTGCCCGGCGTTCCTGTTGGCCCCGAGGTGACCCTCAGAGGAGCATGCCGCCCGACGCTTCGATGCGCTGGCCGGTGATCCAGTTGTTATCGTCCGACAGGAGTGAGGCGACCATCGGACCGATATCGCCCGGCAGACCAACCCGGCCAAGCGCCGTGATCGAGGCGATCTGCTGGTTGAGATCGGCATTATCGCGCACCGCACCACCGCCGAAATCGGTCTCGATGGCGCCGGGGGCAACCGTGTTGACGGCAATGCCGCGCGGCCCCAGTTCCTTCGCGAGATAACGGGTCAGCACCTCGATCGCGCCTTTCATGGCGGCATAGGCCGCATAACCCGGCATGCTGAAACGCGCGAGGCCCGACGAGATATTGATGATCCGGCCGCCATCCGCGATCAGCGGCAGCAGGGTCTGCGTCAGGAAGAAGGTGCCCTTGAAGTGGGTGTTCGAAAGCTGATCGAAGGCTTCTTCGGTCGTCTCGGCGAAGGAGGCATGATGGCCGGCCCCGGCATTGTTGACGAGATGGTCGAACTGGCCGGTATTCCAGTTGGCCTGCAGGGCTTCTTTCACCTGGGCTGCGAATGCCTTGAAGCTGGCGGTGGCGCCCACATCCAGCTGCAGGGCAACCGCCTTGCGGCCGAGGGCCTCGATGGCGCGCACGGCACTGTCGGCTTCGGCCTTGTTCGAATGATAAGTGAAGATAACGTCGGTGCCTTTGGCGGCCAGGTTCACCGCCGTGTTGCGGCCAAGCCCGCGGCTGCCGCCGGTGATGAGGGCGATACGCTGGGCGCGGACGGGGAATTCTTTCTTGTTCATGTCGCTTTCTCCTGTTGGGGGGCTGTTGTCGAGGGTGACTATGCCCCGCCCGGAAAAATGCTGCATGCCCGATACCGGGAATTTCTTGCCTAATCCTGCAAAGCGTATTGGCCGGCAGGCCGATTGGCCTTAAATTCATGCTTGAAAGGAAACCGTCATGTTCGCAGCCCTCAGAGAAGCCGCTGAAGCCTTCACCGCCCCCCACCAGCCGGAAGACGGGCTGATCGCCACGCCGCTGGCTGACCTTGTGTTCATGAAATGCGGGGTGCAGACCCTGCCCCGCCATGTGCTTTACAAGCCAGCCCTGTGCGTGATCCTGAGCGGTGCCAAGGAAGTCACCCTGTCGGACCGCAGCCTTGAATATTCGGAAGGCAAGATGCTGGTTGTCGGGATCGACCTGCCGGCGCGCAGCGGCATCACCAAGGCACCTTACCTGGGCATGGCGCTGGAGCTGGATGCCGGCATCATGCGCGAAGTGATCGCCGGGATCGACATGCAGAAAGCCCCCCCGACTGAAGGCGGGCTTGGCATCCTTGTCAATCAGCTGAGCGACCCGGTAGCCGATTGCCTTGCCCGGCTGATACGGCTGTTCGAGCGGCCCGAGGCCGTGCCGGTCCTCTACCCTTCACTCGCCCGCGAGCTTTATTACTGGCTGCTGACCGGCCCGGGCGCGCAGGAAATCCGCCGGCTGGTGCTGACCACCGGCCACACCCAGCGCATTGCCAAAGCGATCCATGCCCTGAAAAGCAATTATGACCAGCCGATCCGCATCCAGGACCTGGCAGAAACCGCCTGCATGAGCGCGTCATCATTTCACCAGCATTTCAAGGCGCTGACCTCGATGACGCCGCTGCAGTTCCAGAAGCAGCTGCGACTGCTGGAAGCGCGCCGCCTGATGACATGCGAGGCCGCCAACGTCACCCACGCCGCCTTCAAGGTCGGCTACGAGAGCACGTCGCAGTTCAGCCGGGAATATACCCGCCATTTCGGCATTTCACCGAAGCAGGATGCGATGGCAGTGCGAGGGGGGACGGCGCAGCCCTCGGACCCGGCAGGCCATGCTGCCGGGCGGGCGGCCTGAGATTTAGCCGACGAAGGCGCGTTCGACGACAAACTCGCCGGGCGACGCGTTCGAGCCCTCTTCAAGGCCGGCGGCTTCCATCAGCGCCTTGGTGTCTTTCAGCATGTCCATCGAGCCGCAGATCATTGCGCGGTCAATCGCCGGGTCCAGCTGCGGCAGGCCGAGTTCCTTGTAAAGGTCGCCCGACTGGATGAAGCTGGTGATGCGGCCCATGCGCGAATAGGTCTCGCGGGTCACGCTATCAAAATAGAAAAGCCGGCCTTCGACCATCTCGCCGAGATATTCGTGTTCCTGCAGTTCGCGGACGAGGTTCTTGCCATAGTCAAGCTCGGCCACTTCACGGCAGGTGTGGGTCACGATCACCTTTTCGAACTTCTCGTAGGTTTCGGGGTCGCGAATGACGCTCGCGAACGGCGCGAAACCGGTGCCGGTGGAGAAGAGATAGAGATTGCGACCGGGCTTCAGCGCATCCATCACGAGCGTGCCCACGGGCTTGCGGCCCAGAAGCACGGTATCGCCCGGCTGGATCTTCTGCAGGCGCGAGGTCAGCGGACCATCGGGCACCTTGATCGAGAAGAATTCCATCTCCTCGTCCCAGTTGGGGCTGGCGATTGAATAGGCGCGCATCAGCGGCTTGGCGTTTTCGCCTTCACCGGCAAGACCGAGCATGACGAATTCGCCGGACCGGAAGCGGAAGCCCTGCGGCCGGGTGATCCGGAACGAGAAAAGGAAATCCGTCCAGTGGGTCACGGACAGAACCTTCTCCTCGGTCGGGGCCGAGCTCGAGCGTGCTTTAAGGTCGACATTCAAATTCATCGGGCGTCTCCGAACAACGTGAACTGACTGCCCGTGTTTATTGCAATTGATAATAACTCTCAACAATAAAGATCAGGCTGATGGTGGAGGTAACGGATATAGGGGTGCCCTGGCAAGCCCCTGGCGGGATGTTTATACTTAATGGGCCAGATAGATTGGATTACCGACCAGAATAAGGCGCCCATCCGCCTCCCGCACATTGGCCCTGACCCATGTGGTATCAGCCCTCAAAACATGGTCAAAAGTCATCGTGTGGAGGTCATCTTTATCAATGCTCACAGACTTCGTTTCGGTTCCGTTTTCAATGATCTGCACGCGACCGCCGCTTGCCGATTTCACCGTCACCGAAAGCGCCACGGACGGCGTGAAAGGGGCCATTTCGCCCATCACAAACGTGTGCCCGCCCGCCTGAAGGGCGAGATCGAGGATGGAATCCGCCCTGCCGGAAGCGTCCACAAACACCCGCCCCTTGCGGATGCCGTCGAGAATCGCGGCAGCATCCCTGCCCTTTGTCGGCACAAATGGCGTCGGCACGGCGATTGCGGCGGGGCGGTCCTGTGCCGGACAACAAAAATGCTTTCATGACACGGGCTTGATATGATCACATCGCATCAGGCGCCATGCGGCTCGCCGACAAGCCATCGGAGGACAGACCATGACAGGGGAAGCGATCACTGCCGCAGCGAGCGCCGCACATGACGGGGTCAACCTGCTCGGTATCGTCGTCCTTCTGGGTGCCGCCGTGATCGCCGTGCCGCTCTTCCGCCGCGCCGGGCTTGGCAGTGTGATCGGCTATCTTGCCGCCGGTCTTGCCATCGGCCCCTTCGGGCTCGGCTTCTTCGACGATCCGCAGTCGATCATCCATGTGGCTGAGCTCGGCGTTGTCCTGTTCCTGTTCCTGATCGGGCTTGAAATGCAGCCCTCGCGGCTCTGGTCGATGCGCGGCGAGATTTTCGGGCTGGGCATGCTGCAGGTAGGCATGGCCAGCGCGGCGATGGTCTGGGTCGGTATCGCCCTCGGCTTCCCGGTGGCACAAAGCTTCATCGCGGGTGCTGGCTTCGTCCTCACCTCCACCGCGATTGTGATGCAGACGTTGGCAGAGCGCGGGCAATCCGACCTGCCGAAGGGCCGCCGCATCGTGGCCATCATGCTTCTCGAGGACCTGTCCATCGTGCCGCTTCTGGCGCTTGTCGCTTTCCTCGCCCCCGGCGGCGCGGAGGCGACCCTTGCCGACCGGTTGACCGGCATTGCCATCGGCCTTGGCGCGATTGCCGCCCTTGTCGTTGCCGGGCGGTATCTTCTCAATCCCATGTTCCGGATCCTTGCCCGTTTCGGCGCGCGCGAGGTGATGACGGCCGCCGCCCTTCTTGTTGTGCTTGGTGCCGCACTCCTGATGCAGGCCGGCGGGCTTTCGATGGCGATGGGCGCCTTCCTCGCCGGGGTGCTGCTTTCGGAAAGTTCGTTCCGGCATCAGCTTGAAGCCGATGTCGAGCCCTTCCGGGGGCTGCTTCTCGGTCTCTTCTTCCTCGGCGTCGGCATGGCGCTCGATCTGGACGTTATCGCTGCAAACTGGCAGCTGATCGCCGTCTGCGTGCCGGCCTACATGACGCTGAAAATGATGGTCGTCTATATCGTCGCCCGCATCGCGCGGGCTGACCGCCGCGAAGCGCTGGAGCGCGCTGCCCTGATGTCCCAGGGCGGCGAGTTCGCCTTCGTCCTGTACGCGACCGCAGCCCAAACCGGCCTCATCAGCGGCCAGGGAAACGCAATCCTTAGCGCGATTATCATCGTCTCGATGGCGCTGACGCCGCTGATCCTCCTCTTGCATGACCGACTGGTGCCCGAGGCCGGCACCTCGCTTGATGGTGTCGATGAGGCCAAGGACCTTTGCGCCAATATCCTGCTGATCGGGTTCGGGCGGGTCGGCCAGATCGTCACCCAGCCACTGCTGGCGCGCGGCCATACCGTATCGATCATCGAAACGGACGCCGAAATGATCCGCGAGGTTGTCGATTACGGCTTCAAGGTCTGGTACGGCGATGGCACCCGGCTCGATATCCTGCGGACAGCGGGCGCGGCAGACGCGAGCCTTATTATCGTGGCCATCGATAATCCGAAATCGGTGACAAAGATCGTCGATCTGGTGAAACACGAGTTTCCCCTCGTCCCCGTGATCGCCCGCGCCTATGACCGGGTGCATGCGATCGAGCTCGTCAAGCTCGGCGTCGATCATCAGGTGCGGGAAACGGTCGAAAGCGCGCTGGCCATGAGCCGCGAGGCCCTCACCCGCCTTGGCGACACAGGAGAAGACGCCGACGAACTGCTGGCTTCGATCCGCGAAAGGGATAGCGAACGGTTTGACCTTGATGTCACCGGCGGCCTGCAGGCCGGTATCACCATGCTGATCGGCAATATCGACCAGCACCGCTAAAAGGCGTTCAGGCCGTGATGGCCGCAACGCTGGCGCCGGTGGCGGTGTGCAGGTCGGCCGGCAACAGGCGCAGTTGCAGACCGCGCTTGCCGCCATTGACGAACACATAGGGTTCTTCAAGCGCTGCCGCATCAAGGCAGGTCGGCAAGCGCCGCCGCTGCCCCAGGGGACTGACCCCGCCAACCTTGTAGCCCGTGATGCGCTCGGCCTCCGGCACCGGCATCATGGCCGCACTCTTGCCGCCGAAGGCAGCGGCCACCTTTTTCATGCTGGCCTCCCGGTCGGACGCGAGGATGATGCAGACGGGCTTGCCGTCAACCGCGGCGATCAGGGTTTTCAGCACGCGTGAAGGTTCCTCGCCCAAGGCTTCGGCAGCCTGCAAGCCTACCCGTTCGCCCTTCGGGTCATAGTCATAGGTGCGTGTCTCGAAGGCGACCGACGCCGCCTTCAAAGCCTTCGTTGCCGGGGTTTCGGTAGCCATCCGCTCAGGCCCGCTTGCGGCGAAGCGGCGTCACATATTTCCGCCACGCGAGCGCGATCCCGGTCCAGACCATGATGGCGGAGAAAAGCGACACGATCCCGGCGATGGTCTGTCCGATCACACCAAGCGCCTCGCCGGTGTGCAGGAAGCGCACCATGCTGCGGGCCTTGCTGGCGGGGGTCTTGTCCTCGAATCCGGCCCATCCGGCAACCGCGCCGCTTGCCCGGTCGATCAGCAGGTCGCCCTTCTTCGTGGGTTCACCGCCCATGCCCCAATCGAGCGTGAAAGTCACCAGCGGGTCCGCCGGTTTCGGCCAGGCGAGCGTGAGGCTGGTCCAGTCCTGCCGATGGCTGCTGGCAGTGGCGAGCATGGCTGAAAGCCCGACGCCCCCTTCCAATGCAGCTGCTTCTGTCCCAGGGGCCTTATCCGGCGCACGCCCACCACGCACCGGCACTTCCTCGCCCGCCAGCCGGTAAACCAGATTGTTCGCCCATTCATAATAGAAGACGGTAGCAGTTGCCGTGATCACCACAAGCGGCACGACCGACCAGATGCCCATCACATGGTGCCAGTTGAAATCGCGCGCGTGCGCATTTGCATTCTTCTTGAAGAACAGCACCTTGCGGACATTCACCCAGCGCAGCACAGGCGGGAACCACAGATAGATGCCGGAAAGCGCGAGGAACAGGAACATCAGGTTCGCTGCCCCCGTCACCATGCGGGCCGTATCGCGCGAGGCACCTTCAAGTGCGAACCAGCGGTGGAACTGCGTGGTCCATTGCATGAAGGCCTGCATGGCGGTTGGCCCTTCGGCGATCACGCGGCCGGTGTAGGGGTCGAGATAGAGCTTGTCGCTCCGCCCCCGCACCGCCACCACAGCTGCATCAGGATCGTTCCGGTAAATCAGCCGTGCGACCGGCCGCGACGGGTCCACCGCACTGGCAAATGCGTGCAGTTCCTCGGGCGACAGGGCCGTGGCACCCTCAGGCGGCACCACATCGAACTGCCGTTCGGACCATGCCACCATCTGCTTCTCATAGGTCAGCAGCACGCCGGTGACCGACATGGTGAGGATGACGATGCCGGCGAGGACACCGCAGATCAGGTGCGGCCAGTACAGCAGCTTGCGAAAGGGCATGGGCGAGGTCCGCTCAGAAAAAATTGCGATCAATTCTTAACTGAAATCGGATGTACCGTCCCTGCGCCCGCCCCGCAAGCAGAAAGGGCGGGCAGCCTTGTTTCTTCAGTCCCGCTTGGCCCGGCGCGCAATCAGATGGTCAAGCGACAAACGTCCCGGGCCGTAGGCCATGATCGCCAGTGCCAGCGCGAACCAGCCAAGGTGCGTGGAGAGGAATGCCGAGGGATAGACGAAGAGCTGGATCACCAGCGCCATCACGAAAAGGCCGAGCGCGGAAACACGGGTCGCAAGCCCCAGAAGCAGCAGGACCGGCAAGGCATGCTCGGCATAGGTTGCGAGCGGTGCGGCGATATCAGCAGGGATGACAGGCAGCTGATATTCTTCTTCAAACAGATAATAGGTGCTGTCGCTGATCGTCATCAGGCCTGTCACCTTGGTGCGGGCCGATACCCAGAAAATACCGGCAAGCCCCAGCCGCAGCGTCAGTTGAACGAGATCGGCCGGGATGCGGGTGAAGAGGCGCGTGTAGGTGACTGCCAGATTAGGGGTGTCTTTTTGAGGGGTCATTGGTCGTGCTCCTTGTTTTTATTGTTCACATCGTTCGGAACCAGCAGCCCTGACTGCACAAATCCGGCGAAGGCTCCGATCAGGCGGACGGCCTGTTCCTGGGTTGCCGTCGCGTCGAGGAGTGCGATCAGGGGAATATTGTTCACAAGCCCGGCCAGAACCGGCTCAAAATCCGCCGGGATGATCTCTTGCTGGACCCTGCCGTCCTGCGCCCAGACAGCTATGGTTTGCGCGGTCCAGTCCGGGATCGGTGCCAGTATTTCGGCCTGATGGCGTTCCCATATTGTGCCCGCCGGGAAAGGCGAGCGGATGAGGCTGGCACCCGGCGCCAACTGGCACGGTGTTTCAATCGCCACTTCGATATCGGCGCTGCTTTCGATCCGGAATACCGGATGGTCCGGGGCGATTGATGCCACGCACCGCGCCCATTCAATCCGCGCTACATCGGGGAGATAGGGCAGCGAACGGAGCGGCGGGAAGGCCTCCAGAAAAGCGGCGAAGGTATCGCCGTAAAGGTCAAGAATGGGCGAGACGGGCGGGTGATCGCCCACAAAAGCCCGCACAAGTGCCTCGAAATAGGCCTCCCCGACCAGTTGGCCGGTGACCGGGAATTTGGCGCCGAGAATGTCCGTCAGGCCCGCCAGAAAATTGTTCCGGTAAAGATTGAAGCGACCGCCGGTATTGATGATGCCAAGCGGCACATCCGCCGCCGGCGCGAGGACCGCCTGTGCAAATACCCGGTTCATGCTGCACCCGCCAGTTTCGGCCGCATCAGCAATCGCGCGTGATCCACTTCCACCAGAAGCTCGGCAAGCGGCGGGATATTGTTATCGCGCTCGATCAGCGTCGGGCGCGGCCCGGCGAGGGCGAGGAAATCTTCATAAAGCGCCCAGACAGCATCGGCGACCGCGTCGCCGTGGGTGTCGATCAGGACGGGGCTGCCGTCTTCGTCCAGGCTTTGCTCATGGCCGGCCAGATGGATTTCGCCAACGGCGCCAAGCTGGATGCGGGAGAGCCAGTCGCGCATGTCCCACCCGTGGTTCCGGGCGGAGACATAAAGATTGTTAAGGTCCAGAAGGAGGCCGCAACCGGTGCGGTGCACGAGTTCCGCGATGAAATCGGCCTCGAACAGGGTGTCCGACCGGAAGCGCACATAGCTTGCCGGATTTTCAAGGAGAATCCGCCGCCCGAGATATTGCTGCGCCTCGTTGATGCTCTCACCCATCCGGTCGATGGTCAGTCGGTTATAGGGGATGGGAAGAAGATCGTTGAGATAGATGCCATCGTCGCGGGACCAGGCGATATGCTCGGAAAAGCTCGCCGGTTTGACGGTATCGATCAGGTGCCGCAGCCGCGCCAGATGGTCGCGGTCGAGCGGGTCGTCACCGCCAAGCGAAAGGGCAACGCCGTGGACCGAGACCGGCCAGACCCTGGCGACATCCTGCAGCATTTCAAGGTTTGGTCCGCCGAGCATGAAATTCTCGGCATGGACCTCGACAAAGTCGATACTTGTGGGGTTGGCCAGAAGCTGCTTCAGGTGAGGCCGCTTCAGACCAACCCCGACACCAGGGGCAAGCTCCCGCCGGTTAGCGGGGGATGGGGCTGGGGGACCGGCGATGTCGAGCTTGCCAGCCATGGTCAGCTCTTTGCTTCCTCGTATTCGCTCAGCTGGCCAAAGCCGGTGGGCGAGGAAGGCGTTTCGATTGTGGTGCAGGTGCCTTTAGGAACGAGCTTCCAGGCATTGCCCTGAAAGTCGCGCTTGGAGCTGCCGGCGCAGGACGTGCCCGGCCCGGCGGCGCAATCATTGTAGCCGGCTTTCGAAATCCCGTAGCATTTCTCCTGCGGCTCACGCGCCTCGGCTGCCGAGGCGACCACCATGTTCGACATGACGACTGCGACCGCAGCCGAAAGATATGTCGCCTTCTTGATGTCCATTTGACTGTCCTTTCAATGAAGGGGGAAAAGGGTGCCGGGCGAGCGATGCCGCCGCCCGGCGAGGGGCACTCGGGGGGCTTAGTTCAGGGAAGCCGGGGTGCGGTACTTCAGGCCCGGCCAGTATTCGTCGGCTTTTTCGAGGTTGCCGGGGATATCGCGCTGCCACGCGACCGATACGTCCTTGTTGACGTTGAGATAGAGCTTGTCGTCAACGATCTTCCAGACATTCGGATCACCGTCGAGTTTCTTGCCAAGCGCTACGCCCATGGCGCAGAAGCCGCCATATTGCGGCAGGTAGCGGTCGGGGTCGGCCATGAAGGTGTCGCGGTTTTCAGCGCTGGCGAAATAGTAGGTGCCGCCGGTGTGCTGAAGGGCAAATTTCTTGTCACCTTTCTGCGGGCCGCCTGCCGTGAAGTAGGCAACGGGATCGTAGCCCTGCATGGCGAGGCCATGGGCATCGGCATTCACTTCAGAGGTCGAGGTTTCGACGACCGCGAAGCTCGGGGTCCCCATGGCGAAGGTGGCGGTTGCAAGCGCAAGACCGATTGCCGCAACTGCCGATCGAGAAGTCATTTTTTTCATTTCCAGTTCTCCTGTGTGACTCGGGTTGCATCTCGGGGGTCCGAGGTGCGGTTTCAGTTATTTTTGAGCTGTCGTTTTCAGTTCATTTCACCTTTTGCGAACGGGGGCTGTTGTTGACCCAGCCTTGTTCCCCTCCGCGCCGGTGTATCTGCTTTTTGAACCAGCCAACGTTGACTGATCGGTTAATGTAAATAACCAAGGGTAACCGACCTGTCAACGTTAAATTTTCCTATCACCCGAAAATTTCTCCGAAACCCCCGTGGTAAAACGTGAAAATTCTTTATTTTCCGGCGCTATTGCCTTTGCCAGCCACCGTGATATGGTGTTGACAGAGTCGTATATGTTATAGGTATTTCGGAGAAAGCGGCCGGCCATGAGCGCATCGAAGCGAGACGAACTGGTCCAGAGGGCGTTGAAGACATTCTACCAGGGTGGCTTCCACGCAATCGGGATGGACAAACTTGCCAAGGAAACGGGGGTCTCGAAGACCGCCATTTACAAGCATTTCCGCACCAAGGAGGATCTGATCCTTGCCGTGCTGCGGCTGCGGGATGAACAGTTCCGCAACTGGCTGATGCGCCGGGTGGCGGCGCTCGCCGAGGCGCCGGGCGCCCAGCTGCTGGCGATCTTCGATGCGCTGGATGAATGGTTCCGCGAATCGGATTTCAGAAGCTGCATGTTCATCAAGGCCTCGTCCGAATATCAGGACAGGGCCCATCCGATCCACGCCACGGCCGCCGAGCATAAAAGGCTTCTGCTGATCTATTTCACCGATCTCGCCCGCCGCGCCGGCGCGAAGGCACCCGAAGCACTGGCGCGCGAGCTGCTGACGCTCAAGGAAGGCGCCATTGTGCTGGCCCACCTGTTCGGCCCCGACGACGCCGCCCGCGACGCCCGCCGCACCGCCGAACGAATCCTGCAGGCGGAACTACCCGCCAAGGGGTGAATGAAAAAGGGGAGCTGGATGCTCCCCTTTTCGTATCTCGATTGTCGGCGACATTCTTCCGGCATTTCTGGCTCATCCTGCCGGCAGGCACGAACATCGTCGACCGGCTTAGGCGAGACCTGCATGTGCTGGGGTCGCTATCGATCGGGCTGATGACCTTCGACTAGGATGTCGCGGAAGGCTTGAAGATTGAGCGGCAACCGGAAGGAATGCCAAACCCTGACCGCACGCAGGTCTCACGCTCAGTCATCATGGAGCAAGGATTGGCCGGGGCGGCGATGATATAGATGATATTAAGGACGGACTGTTTTCCAGCCAAACCGCACTTTTCAATTCTTCATTCACGAAGGGCAGAAATAAGCAGCTCGCTTGAAAGAGTGCGGTTTTCTGCGTTGCCCGCAATGACGCTATGCCTCCAAAGTTTTTTCTGGTCTCCAAAACCACAATATAGATCTCTAATACTTTGATGGTCCGCATTGGTGAGTGCGAATGATACGCCTCGAGCATGCGCCCTTTTCAACGCATCACGTAATCTTTCCTGATCATTCCAAGAAAATATTTTCTGATTATATTTAACAAATCCATTCAAATTATGGCGAACTGTGTACGGAGGATCAACGAATATAAAATCACCTGTATGTGCTTCGTTGATTGCTTCCTCGAAGTCTTTGTTCTCCAAAATGACGCCCCTAAGTGCCTTGGACCAGGCTCCGAAATTATCGCTTTCAAAAATTACTGTTTGCTTAGTGCCAATAGGGACATTGAATTCGCCTTTTAAGTTCTCTCGATACAACCCATTCCAACAGGTTCGGTTGAGGTAGAGAAATTGTGCTGCTCTTTCTACGGCAGAATCAAATTGCTGTGCACGAGTTTGATAGTAGTATTCCTTGGAATGTGATTCTGCATGTCCTGCCAAGAGAATTTCAAAATCCTCCAGATTATCTCTAATCTGCTGATATAACTCAATCAGTCGCCCATTGAAGTCGCTCAAAATCGCATTTCTAGGCTGATTCTCGAAGAATACCGCGCCCCCCCCCAGAAAGGGCTCAATATACTTTCCGCTGAACTCAGGAAGTCTGAACTGGCCACTTTCAAAGAGCCAACGTTTGCCACCCGCCCATTTGAGAAATGGCTTAAGGGGTTTCCGCATTATAATGGCACCTTCGGGCTAACTTCAGAGCGAAGCCAATCAACGAATTCGAGGTCATCGTCGGTATAGGTCTTAAGTTGGTTTTTGTGAGCCGCTATGTTTCGAAGCTCATTGAATGTCTGAATCCAACCAAGATAGTATTTTTGACCCGAACGCTCGCCAGGCCGAGCATTTTTGAATACATGCTCAAAGTGTGACCAGTTATTGGGCTGTTTCACAATTTCCGCTAAATCAACAATGTTCAAGTAAGCTTCTTTTGGCTTCCTGCGCGCTTTATCTTTTTGTTGTGCATCGAAAGCATTTCTTCTAATCCTTTCGCTCTCCACACCGATTTCCCAAAAAGCTGGCTCATCGCTAGGTAGGCGATGTGTACCATGGACTTTCTTCAAAGTATCTATAACAAAGTCTGTCAGGCGCTCAGATAGTTTCATCAAAAACTGATTTACCTCATCAATTTTCTCAGAGCTAATTTGTTCCATCCATCTCTGAAACTCTTCCCCACCAAAGTCTGGGGTCTCTTCTCGTAGTATGCTCATCAAATTATAGGCATACTCCTTGACACCGCCTTCGCCAAATTTGCGTGAAAACTTGGATCGTATATCTTCATCAGATGCACGCCCAATATATTCAAAGATTGGCTGACAGAACTCCAGAATGTGAGCCACAAAATCACTAGGTTTCATTAAATCAAAATCGAGAGATTTTTTATGTGAAAGGTATGTGATGGACTCAGCGATTATGGTTAGGTGAGCACGAATACCCGGATTGACGGCTATATAAGCTTCCCGGCCAGCTTCCCAGCGTTGGGGGTGGGCTGCCCTAACCGCTTCGAAATAACCTCGCAAAATAAATCCTGCTCGTTCCACGGTAGCCTCATCGGTCTCCGCTGAGAGTGGACCGGGGGCTACAGATTTGCCCATTACCTTTCCAATCAATCCAGAGCGACGTATGCCATTTACCGCTTCGGATATTGTCAAATTTTGGTTTTGCTCTGGAGGGACCCCGGGGATCGCAAACCGACGTATCAATGGACTAGTTTTATCCGTGTTCAGAGATCTAACTATAGCTGACCCAAGCGCACTCAAAGCAGTTGTCGGCTCAGCGTCTCCCATTCTTATATCTGCTAGAAGACTAACAAGCAGACTTTTGGGGACGCTTTTTTGTTTGTGATTGATCGTAATGAATAGATCTGCCTCTTTTTGGACGGCCATTTTTTCAAAAGCGAGAACGAATAAGCTCTGATCAAGATATGCTTCGTCCAGATGGGAAAAGCCGTAGAGCCGATGTTGCCCATCAATTATCCATGCTGAGCGATATTTTGATGGCAATGTCAGCCAACCAAATTTGATATTTGGGTCAGTATTCTCAGAGTTCGATATAAGATCAAATCTTGGCTCATCTGAAAAGTTAACCAAGATATTTGTGGGGAAATAGCCGCCTTTTTCAATGAATGAACCAATTTCTTTAATTCTAGGAGCTGAAATCATTCGTTGGTAAGCGGGGCGCCCATCTGGATGGTTGAGCGCTTGGTGGTTTATAAATGCGATTTTCAGCAAATGTCGAGGTGACGTAACGAAACTATAGAATGTCTCCCCACCAATTTTTCCCCTTATCGCGGGAATCTTTACATCGGTGAGTCCAGGTACTTTTTGCCCCCTCAAGAATTCCCCGAGAATCTGGAAGCGACCTGCTGGTCCCATATGCTTAACAAACGTCTCAAAGTACTGAAGTTCATTTTCGGTAATAATTTTTATGTCATAGGCATCAGCCCGCTCGATATCTGGAACTGACCATAGAATATTGTCGGTCACATAAATCCAGATAATCTTTGGTCTTGCGCGTCCTTCAAACCGTTTGAAGACAACTTCGCGAAAATGTTGTTGTAAAGAAATCGTTTCATGCAAATCTTTCTGTAATGTCCGTCGGCCACGTTCGCTTCGCGATTTGCACTCAATGATAAGTGCTGTTTCCTCGTCTTCGGCATATACATCAATCTGCTTCTTGCCTGCTGACCCGTCTGGTCGTGTGTATTCAATGTTGAAGTTTGTTCCGTTTAAGGTTGGATAGCCCATCGCATGCATTAGGCACCACACGCGGTCTTCTAGCCACTTATCGTGCCTTTTCGGTCGCTTCATACTTGTCGTGCGCTTACCAGCACGGACAACAATCCAACCCTTTTCCTCTTCAATAGAGACGTCCGCCGGATGAACACTCTTTAATTCGTAATTTCTCTTACGCCTGCGCTGCTCACTTGCGAGCTCTGCCGCTGCGAGTACCAAAGGCGATAACGAGGAATTCTCGTTAGTAATGTTCAATTGGTCGGGTGAAAAACTTGAGTTGTTTTGATTCATTGAAGCAGGTCAGTCCCAGTATGGTTGGGTTTCATTGCCTCAATTGAAGGCTGTGCCACCAGCTCATGTCAAGAATTCATTCGTCTTATACGAGTATACTTGTCGGATTTCCATCCATGCAGATCCAAGTCTAAACGGGCGGAAATTGGAGAGCCGATAAGCACAATATCGAATGCTTCTGAGCGCTAGAGGATACTGCGCAAAACACCAAAGCTGCAACCTGTTGCACTTTATGTGTCACGGAGATGCATTTAATGCGTCACCCGTTGCACTTTATGTATCACCCGACAAGATGATCGCTGCCTGCCGACGTTTAAACGTCGAGGTTGGCGACGTTCAGAGCGTTGTCCTGGATGAAGGTGCGGCGCTCCTCGACCACATCGCCCATCAGCTTCGAGAAAATCTCGTCGGCTGTGTCGGCCTGCGCCACCTTCACCTGCAGAAGCGAGCGGACGGTGGGGTCGAGCGTGGTTTCCCACAGCTGTTCGGGGTTCATCTCGCCAAGGCCCTTGTAGCGCTGGATCGACAGGCCCTTGCGACCGAAGGCGAAGAGGATCGCCAGCATCTCGAGCGGCGTACCGACCGACTGGCTGTCCTCGCGGCGGGTCAGCGTGATGGGGCTCGCGAACAGGTCGCGCACGCCTTTCATGCGGGCATGGAGGCCGCGGGCTTCCTGGCTGTCCATCAGCTGGGCATCCAGCTTGTGAACGTCGGTCACGCCGCGCACTTCATGATGGAAGATATAGCCGCCCTCTTCCGCCGCCTTGCCGGACCAGCCGGCGTCGTCGGGGTTGATGGCAAGGCCGTTCAGGCGGTCCGCCACACGGGTGGCAATCGCCGTGCGGCCATCGATATCGCCCTGCAGGGCGGGGTCGAAACCGCCCAGAAGCGAGACGGTTTCCACGAGGCCGGCGTTATAGCGCGGCGGCACATTCTGCATCAGGTTGCGGATGGCGCGCGCCTCGCCCGCCAGGAACTTGATTTCCTCGCCGGCATGCTGGGCGCCGTTCGCGTCCACGATCACGACTTCCGAGGTGCCGGCATCGAGGAGATAGTCATCAAGCGCCTTGTCGTCCTTCAGGTAAACTTCGGACTTGCCACGCGCGACCTTATAAAGCGGCGGCTGGGCGATATAGACATAGCCGCGCTCGAACAGCTCCGGCATCTGCCGGTAGAAGAAGGTAAGGAGGAGCGTGCGGATGTGGGCGCCGTCGACGTCGGCGTCAGTCATGATGATAATCTTGTGGTAGCGGAGCTTCTCGATATTGAAGTCCTCGCGCCCGATGCCGGTGCCGAGCGCCGTGATCAGCGTGCCGATCTCGTTCGATGCCAGCATCCGGTCGAACCGCGCGCGTTCCACGTTCAGGATCTTGCCGCGCAGGGGCAGGATCGCCTGTGTGGCGCGGTGACGGCCCTGTTTCGCCGAACCACCTGCCGAATCACCCTCCACAATGAAGAGTTCGGATTTCGCAGGGTCGCGTTCCTGGCAATCGGCTAGCTTGCCGGGGAGCGACGCGATATCGAGCGCCCCCTTGCGGCGGGTCAGCTCGCGCGCCTTGCGGGCTGCCTCGCGGGCGGCGGCGGCGTCAACGATCTTGCCGATGATATTGCGGGCTTCGTTCGGATGCTCGCCAAACCATTCGGTCATCTTCTCGGAGACAAGGCCTTCAACGGCCGGGCGCACCTCGGACGACACCAGTTTGTCCTTGGTCTGGCTCGAAAATTTCGGGTCCGGAACTTTTACCGATAGCACAGCCGTGAGGCCTTCGCGGGCGTCATCACCCGACAGCTGCACCTTCAGCTTCTTCGCCATGCCGGATTCGGTGACATAGGCGTTGATGCAGCGGGTGAGCGCGGCGCGGAAGGCCGCAAGGTGGGTGCCGCCATCGCGCTGCGGGATGTTGTTCGTGAAGCAGAAGACATTCTCGTGATAGCTGTCGTTCCACTGCAGCGACAGTTCGGTCGTGATGCCGTCACGCTCGCCCATGATGGTGATGGGCTCACCAATGGCGGACGTCTTGTTGCGGTCCAGATATTTCACGAACGCGGTGATGCCACCCTCATAGTAAAGCTCGACTTCCTTCGGCTCGGCGTGGCGCTTGTCGGCCAGGCGAATGCGCACGCCGGAGTTCAGGAAGGCAAGCTCGCGGAAACGGTGCACAAGCCGCTCGAAATCGAACTCGATATTCTTGAAGGTCTCCACCGACGGCAGGAAGGTCACTTCAGTACCCTTCTGGCCGGGCTTGGCATCACCCATCACCTTCAGGTCTTCGACCGCTTCGCCGCGCTCAAAACGCATGGAATGCTCTTTGCCGTTCCGCCAGATGCGGAGCTCAAGCCAATCGGAAAGCGCGTTCACCACGGATACGCCCACGCCGTGCAGGCCGCCCGAGACCTTGTAGCTGTTCTGGTCGAACTTACCGCCGGCGTGCAGCTGGGTCATGATCACCTGCGCCGCCGATACGCCTTCCCCTTCGTGGATATCCACGGGGATGCCGCGACCGTTATCGGTGACCGAGCAGGAGCCATCAGCATTCAGGGTCATGGTGACAAGATCGCAGTGGCCGGCAAGGGCCTCGTCGATCGCGTTGTCGGTTACCTCGAACACCATGTGATGGAGGCCGGAGCCATCCTCGGTATCGCCGATATACATGCCCGGACGCTTGCGCACGGCATCGAGGCCCTTGAGGACCTTGATGCTGTCCGCGCCGTATTCGGTGTTTTGAGGAAGGGTGGTTTCACTCATGATACTGACCTTTTCAGTCCCGGAAATCGTGTCATTTGGCAGGGGCCACCTGGCCGCCTTCCACATTGAAAAACAGGGCGGACGTTTCCGCCGCCTCGAACACCGCCCGGTCAGTACCGGTGAGCCAGCACTGGCCACGGAGTTCGGAAAGAACCGCAAAAAGCGCAGCGCGGCGATCCGCATCCAGGTGCGCCGCCACCTCGTCCAACAGGAGCAAGGGGGCACGTCCCCGGTGCGCCGCTACGAGCCGCGCATCGGCAAGCGTCAGCGCGATCAGGAGCGCCTTCTGCTCACCGGTCGAGCATAACCCGGCCGGCATGTCCTTCGGGGCATGCACAACCAGAAGATCCGTCTTGTGCGGGCCGGTGCCCGCCCGGCCGGTCGCCGCGTCCACGCGCCGCGCCTCGGCCAGTTTGTCGCGGTAGGCAGCTTCCGCTTCCACGGGTGCCATGCCGTCCGCCATCAATCCTTCGAGCCAGCCATCGATCGCCAGCCGCGCCTCGGGGAAGGCTGCTGCCTCCGCGCCCTTGGGCTCGGCCAGGAACCCGGCAAGCTGCCCGGCGAATTCAAGCCGCGCGGCCGCCACTGCCGCACCATGCTCCGCCATCCGGGCCTCCAAGGCGCCAACCCACGCAGGATCGGCATGGGCCCCGCGGTCCGCGAGCAGGCGGTTGCGTTCCCGCATCACCCGCTCGTAAGCCGCAACCTGACGGCTATGATCGGGGTAAAGCCCGATCACCAGCCGGTCGAGGAAACGCCGCCGACCCGAGGGGGCCTCGATGAACAACCGGTCCATCTGCGGCGTCAGCCACGAAACGCTCCAGCGGTCACCCAGCGCGTTGGTGGAGCCCACCGTTTCGCCGTCGATCCGCACAAGCCGCCGCCCCGCGGGGCCGCTGTCGTCCTCGTCCGCATCGTCATCGTTGGCACCCGGCGCAGCACCTGCCTCGATCCCGGTGCCGACCTTCACGGGCTCATCGCCCAGCATCAGGTCCGCCGCCACCGCCCACGGGCCATCGGCCCCGAAACGGCTGACTTCACCAAGGGCGGCCCGCCTGAGGCCCCGGCCCGGCGCCAGATAGCTCAAGGCCTCCAGAACGTTCGTCTTGCCGGCGCCGTTCGGGCCTGTCAGTACCACCAAGGGGGCAGCCCCTTCCAGCGTCAGCCGGGCCCGGTCGTAACTGCGATAACGGGTCAATGTCAGGGACGTCACGGCAAGATCAAGCGGACCGGCCTTTGCCCTGCCCGCCATTTCCTGCTCATCCTCACGTCTTGCTGTCATCACCACGCCGTTATCCCGCCGTCAAAGGCCGGACGGGCCTCAGACCCGCATCGGCATCAGAACGTAAAGGGCACCTTCGTCCATCAGGTCGCGCAGGATCGTGGGCGCCTGCGGATCGGCGAGGAACACCTGCACCGTATCGCCTTCCACCTGGGCCAGGATGTCGAGGAGGTAACGGCTGTTGAAGCCGATATCCATCGCGTCACCGGAGTAGGCTGCCTGCAGTTCCTCGGTCGCGGTGCCGCTGTCGGGGCTGTTCACCGAAAGGGTGAGCGTATCGCCGTTCATCGACAGTTTCACCGAACGGGTCTTGTCGGAGCTGATGGTCGACACGCGGTCGGTCGCTTCGGCAAAGAGGCGGCAATCCATTTCAAGGCGCTTGTCGTTGCCCTGCGGGATCACGCGGCTGTAATCGGGGAAAGTACCGTCGATCAGTTTCGAGGTGACAATCACATGGCCGAAGCTGAAACGGATCTTGGTATCGGAAAGCGCGATCTTCACCTCGCCTTCATATTCTTCCACAAGCTTGCGGATCTCGGCGACGGTTTTGCGCGGCACGATCACGCCCGGCATGCCGGCGGCACCCTCGGGCACGTCCTGCTCGACCTGCGCCAGACGGTGGCCGTCGGTCGCCACGGCGCGCAGGCGCTGGCCTTCGCTGCTGTCAGCCACATGCAGGTAGATACCATTCAGGTAATAGCGGGTCTCTTCGGTCGAAACGGCGAAGCGGGCCTTGTCGATCAGGCGCTTCAGCTCACCTGCCACCAGCGCAAAGCGGTGCGGCAGGTTGCCTTCGTTCATCACCGGGAATTCGTCGCGGTCGAGGCACGCCAGCGTGAAGCGCGAGCGGCCAGCGGTCACCACCAGACGGTCGCCGTCCTCGAGGCTCAGGTCCACTTCCGAACCGTCCGGCAGTTTGCGGGCGATATCGAAAAGCGTGTGCGCGGGTACGGTGGTCGCCCCCGGGCGCCCGACCTTTGCCTCGGTTTCCTCGACAATCGCGATATCGAGGTCGGTAGCGGTGAGCGAAACCTTGCCGCCGTCCGCTTCGATCATCACGTTCGAGAGGATCGGCATGGTATTGCGCCGCTCGACGACCGACTGTACGTGGCCAAGCGTCTTCAGGAGGGCGTTGCGTTCGATGGAGACTTTCATAGGTGGATCTTCTTATCTGCCTCGGACTATCGGATGGCAAGGCACGGTGTTTTTCGGGGGTGACGCTCCCGCCCGGCACCGCTGACGCGGCCCCGTTCTGGGCTATCTCCAAGCATCAGGAAAGTCCCCCGGTCCCGGCCTTGATCGTATCGCCTCGACAATAGCGAATTTGCCCGCCAAACCAAACAAAAATACTCCTGAAAGGCGGATTTTTTTGCCCCCGCAAAATGGCGGATTTCTGCCGAGTCGGAGCGGGTTTCGGGTAGGCAGAGAAAAGGGGACGAAATGCCCCCTCAAATCGTGCTCAGGATAAGCGTCGGATCAGCCCCGGATCAGCCTTCAAGAAGCCGGAGAAGCCGGGTGATATCGTCCTCGAGATGGCTGTCATCGCGCCGCAGGTCCTCGATTTTCCGGACAGCATGCATCACCGTCGTATGATCCCGCCCGCCGAAGCGACGGCCGATTTCCGGCAAGCTGCGGCTGGTCAGCTGCTTCGCCAGGAACATGGCGATCTGGCGCGGCCGGGCGATATTGCGCGAGCGGCGCTCGGAAAGAAGATCGGCGAGGCGGATATTGTAATAGTCCGCCACCGCGCGCTGGATCTCGTCGATGGTCAGCTTGCGGTCGTTGGCGCGGATCAGGTCCTGCAGCACGTCGCGGGTCATGTCCATGGTGATCGGACGGCCCACAAGGGTCGCATAGGCCACAACCCGGTTGAGCGCGCCCTCGAGCTCACGCACGTTCGAGGTGATGCGGCGGGCGAGGAATTCAAGCACGTCAGCCGGTACATCGACGCCGGTTGTCTGCTCGGCCTTCGACTGAAGGATGCCAAGGCGCAGCTCATAGTCGGTCGGATGGATATCGGCCACCAGCCCCCAGCCAAGACGGCTGATGATGCGGTCCTCGATGCCCTGCAGGTCGGTCGGCGAGCGGTCGGCGGTGATGATCACCTGCCGGCGGCTGTCGACCAGCGCGTTGAATGTGTGGAAAAATTCTTCCTGCGTGCTGTCCTTGTTGGCGATGAACTGCACGTCGTCGATCATCAGGAGATCGACGTTGCGATATTTCTGCTTGAACTCGTGCGTGTCCTTGTAGCGGAGCGCCGCGATGAATTCGAACATGAACTTTTCGGCCGAAATATAGACGACCTTCTTGCGTGGCTTCAGGCGCTTCACCTCATGCGCGATGGCATGCATCAGGTGCGTCTTGCCGAGGCCCACACCTCCGTGCAGGAACAGCGGGTTGAAGGGTACATCATCCGATTCTGCGATGCGCTTGGCGGCGGCATAGGCAAGCTCGTTCGACTTGCCGACCACGAAACTGTCGAAGCTGTAGCGCGGATCAAGCGCGGAGCCCGTGTCCTGCGCCCGCGGCTCGATGATCGTCGGGGCCTGGATGCGGGTGACCTTCAGCACGTCCTCGTCATTCGCGGGGCGTGCCGCCGCGGTGCCGAGCCGGATGCTCAGGGCCTTCACGCGCGGGTCTTCGGCCACGAAGAAATCCTTCAGGCGCGGCGCATAATGCTGCTGGATATAATCCCGGTGAAATTTCGTCGGCGCGGTCAGTTCAACCGTCGAGCCATCCAGCCCGCGGTAGCCCATCTGCTCCAGCCACGACGAATAGACATGAACCCCGAACTCGGCCTTGAACTTCTCGCACACGCGCGACCAGGCTGCCACGCCACGGTCGATCCCCCCGGATGCCCCCATCGACTTAGACTCCTTTTCGTCGTTCATCGGTCTTGTAGCCTTTGCCGCTTCTTATTGTTTCGTCGGCCAATGCGTTACAGACCGCCCTGCCCAAACTCCAAGGGCGAAACATCCGCCCAGCCCACACGTGCCCGCGCACGCAATGTCGGTACCATGAATGGACGAAGCGAACCTTCGCCATCCGTTCCAACGTTTCATTGTCATATCCCGGCAGCGTGACCCCAGCCGTATCCAGCCTGTCGCTGTTACGTCTACGCCTGAGCCACTTGCGGATGCTCCCGAATGGGGAAGGGGGGGTATCCGACCGGCCTGCCGAGCCAGAGATGGAAAATACAGACGCCCCCCGGATGCGGCAACTGATTCGATGGCTGAAGCCAAAAGAATCTGCGGGGTCCAAGTCGCCTAGGGGCATGGGTGTGGGGTGACCTACTAGATGTTGTGATCGACCCTCACTTAGCCGGTCGCTCGCGCACGACCGAAAATTCCAAACTGTGCGAAAATGAAAAAGCCACCCGAAACTCGGATGGCTTTACCGCATTTCTGCGCGCCCAGGGGGCGAATCGGGCTGCCTGTTCAGGCAACCCGGCGATCGATCAGGCCATTGCCTTGATGCGAGCCGACAGACGCGAAACCTTGCGCGACGCCGTCTTCTGGTGCGAAACGCCTTTGGTCACACCGCGCATGATTTCCGGCTCGGCAGCTTTCAGAGCAACGTTTGCGGCGTCTTTGTTGCCGGTCGCGATGGCTTCTTCAACCTTGCGGACGAAGGTGCGGATACGGCTGACGCGTGCCTTGTTGATCTCGGCGCGGCGGGCGTTGGTGCGAATGCGTTTCTTGGCTTGCAGCGAATTGGCCATGTTTCTCTAACCTATCTTCTTTTCATGTCCCCTGTCGGGGGCTTGTTCTGTGGTCCGCAAGCCGCGCCGCTTAAACCCGTCCAGCGCACATGCGATCCGAATATTCCGTTTGTTGCCTCTGCCCCGAAGCCTAGTGGCCCCGGAAATCCGGCAATTCGAGGTCGGGTCTATAGCTCCGATCCCGACCCCAGTCAACACGAAAGGCTGGCAATGCCACCCTTTTTCGGGGCTGGAGCCACCCCGGCGCTTCCGTCAGCGGTTCTTGAACTGCGGCTGGCGCTTCTCGGCAAAGGCATTCATGCCTTCCTTCTGGTCTTCCGTCGCGAAAAGCGAATGGAACACCCGGCGTTCGAAAAGAAGGCCTTCCGAGAGGCTGACTTCGAGCGCACGGTTGGTGGCTTCCTTGGCAAGTGCCACCGAGGGGCGCGACAGGGCAGCGATTCCCGCTGCGATCTCGAGCGCCTTTTCGATCAGGTCCTCGGCCGGGAAGATACGGCTGACAAGGCCTGCGCGTTCGGCTTCCGTTGCATCCATCATGCGGCCGGTCAGCATCATGTCCATCGCCTTCGACTTGCCGATGACCCGGGTCAGGCGCTGGGTGCCGCCGATGCCGGGAATAACGCCAAGCTTGATTTCCGGCTGGCCGAATTTCGCATTCTCGCCCGCCACGATGAAATCACACGCCATGGCGATCTCGCAGCCGCCGCCAAGCGCGTAGCCCGCGACCGCCGCGATGACCGGCTTCCGGACTTTCGCGAACACCGCATTGATCTCGGCGAACTTGTCTTCGGCCAGCACGTCGGCGAATTCGAGCTCGGCCATTTCCTTGATATCGGCGCCGGCGGCGAAAGCTTTCTCGCTGCCCGTGATGACGATGGCGCCGATTTCCTCATTCGCCTCCAGCGACAGGAGCGCCTTGCCGAGTTCGGACAGGAGCTCCGCGTTCAGCGCATTGAGCGCTTCGGGGCGGTTGAGGGTGATAAGCCCGACACCTTCCTGGTGGTCGAGCAGAATGGTCTTGAAGGACATGGGTTTCCCTATGATTGCCTCGTTGGACCCGACTCCTACCCGCGACACCGGATTGAATCAAAGAAAATTGTATCTATCCGCTAGCGCTATCACTCGGCAGGTTCGAGCTTGATGACGATATAGCCCGCGCGACCCGTGGTCTTGCGGGGGCTGAGGGCCAGCTTGTCCTTGCCGCGTTCGCAGGCGAGCACCCCGCCATGCTCCAGGCAGTTCCAGCCAAGCGGCGGCAAGGCAAGGGCATAGGCATCAATCAGTTCGGCCGAGCTTTTGCCGCCCACCAGATGCACCTCGCCAAGGGTGCCCGATGGCGTGTCGAACAGCATCTTTTCGCCGTCCACCTCGCGCACGCCCGCAATCAGCGGCACGTCAGGAAAACCTTCGATAAATGCGTCGTCCGCCCCGGCATGGGGCGCGGCGAAAAGGCTGAGGGCAAGGGCGGTGAAGGCGAGTCGCAAAGGAAATTCCCGGGTCATCTGTCGTCTCAGCGCTGGCACGAAGGGCAGAAGAAGGTGGACCGGCCGGCCTGCGTGATACGGTGGATCGTACCGCCGCAGCCTGCTGTCCGGCATGCCTCGCCCTCGCGGCCATAGGCTTCGAACCTATGTTGGAAGTAGCCGAGCTCCCCGTCAACCTGTGCATGGTCCTTGAGGGTCGATCCGCCGGCGGCAATCGCCTCGTTCAGCACGTCTCTTATATGGGGCACCAGCCGTTCGGCCCGCTTGCCGGCGACCGTGGATGCCGTGCGGCGCGGACTGATCCCGGCCCGCCAGAGCGATTCGCAGACATAAATATTGCCAAGCCCCGCCACAAGCGTCTGATCCAGAAGCGCCGTCTTGATCGGCCCCGAGCGCCCCTTGAGGCCTGCCGACAGGATATCGGCATCAAAGCCATTCCCCAAGGGTTCCGGCCCGATCCGGGCGAGAAGCGGGTGACTGGCCGCCATATTCACATCAGTGAAGGCCACAAGGCCGAATCGCCGGGCATCGTTGAAGACGACCCGGTAGCCGGCGTCGGTGACAAAGATGATATGGTCATGCTTTGCGCGCGGCGGGGCACCCGCATCCGCCATGATCTGCACGCGGCCCGACATGCCGAGGTGCCAAATCATCACAAGGCCGTCATCCATCTCCATCAGCATATATTTGCTGCGCCGGGAAAGCCCTCTCACCTGCCGCCCCGTCAGGCGCGCAGCAAAATCAGCGGGCACCGGCAGGCGCAAGGTAGGCGCATGCGCCTCCACCCGGGCGAGCGTGCGACCGACAAGGACGGGGGCAAGGCCCCGCGTGACGGTTTCGACTTCGGGAAGTTCCGGCATAAGGCTAGTATTCCTGTCCCCGTTTGCGCTTGGCGGGACCGCCTCTCCGGGCTATGGTCCGCCGCGCACCAGCAATCGAGCGGAAGAAGGCATATGTCAAGGACGGATCAGACAGCACAAGGCAGCGCCGGGACCACCCATTTCGGGTTCCGCACCGTGGCCGAAGGCGACAAGGCGGGCCTTGTCCGCGCCGTGTTCGATTCGGTCGCTGACGATTATGACCGCATGAACGATGCCATGAGCTTCGGTGTCCACCGGCTGTGGAAAGACAGCCTGATGGACAGCATGCGCCCGCGACCCGGCATGAAGCTTCTGGATGTGGCGGGCGGCACCGGCGATATCGCCTTCCGTTTCCTTGAAGGGGCGCCGAACACCGAAGTTACCGTCTGCGATATCAATGCCGAGATGCTGCGCGTGGGCAAAAAACGCGCCGAGGAGCGCGGCTTTGCCGACCGTTCGGCCTTCGTGTGCGGTGACGCGCAGAAGCTGCCGATCCCGGATCGTTCGATGGACGCCTACACCATCGCCTTCGGCATCCGGAACGTGACCCGCATCCAGGATGCGCTCGATGAAGCCTACCGCGTGCTGAAACCCGGTGGCCGCTTTTTCTGCCTTGAATTCAGCCCGGCGGTCGTGCCGATGCTGAAAGGCGCCTATGACGCCTACAGTTTCCACCTCATCCCCTGGATGGGCGAAAAGATCGCCGGCGACCGCGACAGCTACCAGTATCTGGTGGAAAGCATCCGCCGTTTCCCGGAGCCCGAGACATTCGCCTCCATGATCGCCAAGGCGGGCTTCGGCCGGGTGAAATACCGCACCATGTCGGCAGGCGTGGTGGCGCTTCACAGCGGCTGGCGGCTCTGACGCGATGATCGCGAGCCTTCGTCACCTGTTCCGGCTTTATGGTCTGGCTGTCGGCCTGCGCCGCTACGGCGCGCTTCGCGCACTCGCGCAGATCGAAACCGTGCCGCCCGCAGCGCCGGGGCTTCTGCGTGCCCTCACCTTCTTCATTCCGCGTCGCCGCGGCCTGCCGGATGCGGCAGGCGAACGACTGGCGCTGGCACTGGCCGCCATGGGGCCGACCTATATCAAGATCGGCCAGACGCTGGCGACCCGGCCCGATCTTGTCGGTCGGCCACTTGCCGAAGGGCTCGCTACCCTGCAGGACAGCCTGCCGCCGTTCCCCTTCAAAGCCGCCCGCGCCACCATCGAGGCCGAGCTTGGCGGCAAATTGGAAGACCATTTCTCGGCCTTCGAGGAAACACCCGTTGCCGCCGCCTCCATCGCGCAGGTCCACAAGGCTATCACCAAGGATGGCCGCACGGTTGCGGTGAAAGTGCTGCGCCCCGGCATCGAGGCGCGCTTCTCGAAGGATCTTGCCCTTTTCTCGTGGCTTGCCGGGATCGCCGAGGCCAATGTGCCCAAGGCCACCCGCCTGCGCCCGGTCGCGGTCGTCGCCAAGCTGAAAGAAACCGTGCTGCGCGAGATGGACCTTAGGCTTGAGGCTTCGGCTGCGGCCGAGCTTGCCGACAATATGGCAGGCGAAGACGGGTACCGCGTGCCGCAGATCGACTGGGACCGCACGTCGAGAAGCGTGATGACGCAGGAATGGGCCGATGGTATCCGCCTTGGCGACCGCGACGCGCTCGTCGCTGCCGGACACGACCTTGAGGCCCTGTCCGCCCGCATCGCGCAGATCTTTCTGCGGCAGGCCATGCATGACGGTTATTTCCATGCCGATCTCCATCAGGGCAACCTGATCGTGGAGCCGCACGGCGGCATCGTTGCTGTCGATTTCGGCATCATGGGACGGCTTTCCAAACATGACCGGCGATTCCTGGCTGAAATCCTTTATGGCTTTATCGCGCGGGACTATCGCCGCGTGGCCGAGGTGCATTTCGACGCGGGCTATGTGCCCGCTAACCAGTCGGTCGAGGAGTTTACGCAAGCCCTGCGCGCCATCGCCGATCCGATCATGGACCTGCCGGTGGAAAAGATTTCTGCGGGCAAGCTTCTCGCTCAACTTTTCGCGACGACCGAGCGTTTCTCGATGCAGACCCAGCCACAGCTTCTCTTGTTGCAGCGGTCGATGGTGATGGCCGAAGGCATCGCCATGCATCTCAATCCGCAGGTCAATATGTGGCAGGTCTCGAAGCCGGTCCTTGAAGGCTGGATGCGCGATAACCTGTCGCCCGAGGCCCGCATCGCCGATTTCCTGAAAAGCCTGCCGCGCCTCATGGAGCGCCTGCCCGACCGGATCGACCGGCTGCTCGCCGAAAAGCAGGCAACTGCCCCGACCGTGATCGTGAAGCATGAAAGCCGCCTCGGCGCCTTCGCACTCGGCCTGTTGGCCGGTGCCATCCTGTTGAAACTTCTCCTTCTATAATGGCCCCGAAACCGCTTATATGACGGGGAGCAGGAAATGACGGAAAATCAGGCCATGACCCTTCAGGGGAAAAGCATCCTTCTTATCATCGGGGGCGGTGTTGCCGCCTACAAGGCGCTGGACCTTTCCCGCCGCCTGATGGAACGGGGGGCGCGTGTGCGCGGGGTGCTGACAGACGGCGGCCAGCAGTTCATCACGCCGCTTTCGGTTGCAAGCCTGACGGGCGAGCCCTGCTATACCGATCTTTTCAGCCTGAAGGATGAGGCCGAGATGGGCCATATCCGCCTGTCGCGCGAGGCGGACCTTGTGCTGATCGCACCGGCAACCGCCGACCTGATGGCCAAGATGGCAAACGGCCTCGCGAGCGATCTGGCCTCGACCATTCTTCTCGCCACCGACAAGCCGGTGATGGTGGCCCCCGCGATGAATGCCCAGATGTGGGCGCATCCGGCCACCCGCCGCAATATCGCCACCCTCAAGGGTGATGGCGTCACCTTCATTGAGCCCGGCGACGGCATCCTCGCCTGCGGTGAGGTCGGCCCCGGCCGGCTCGCTGAAGTGATGGATATGGTGACCGCCGTAGAAGCCCATTTCGGCAAAAGTCCTGCCCGTCCGCTCAAGGGCCGCCGCGTTATCGTAACCGCCGGGCCGACGCATGAGCCCATCGATCCGGTACGCTATATCGCCAACCGCTCGTCGGGCCGTCAGGGCTTTGCGGTGGCCGGTGCGCTTGCCAAGCTCGGCGCCGAGGTCACGCTTGTCTCCGGCCCCACCCATCTCGCCACCCCGGATGGGGTTTCCCGTGTGGATGTGGAAACCGCATGGCAGATGCAGGCGGCGGTCCGCAAGGCGCTGCCCGCCGATATCGCCGTGTGTGTGGCCGCCGTTGCCGACTGGCGGGTCGAGGGCGAAGGCGCCCAGAAGATCAAGAAGACAAAGGCCGGTATCCCGGCGCTCAATCTGGTTGAAAACCCGGACATCCTCGCCGGGCTTTCCTCGATGAAGGAAGGCCGCCCGGCGCTGATCGTCGGCTTCGCCGCCGAGACCGAACAGGTGATCGATTTCGCCCGTGCCAAGCGCGACCGCAAGGGCTGCGACTGGATCGTGGCGAATGATGTGTCCGCCGCCGGCGGCGCCATGGGCGGGGCCGACAACCAGATCCATCTCATCACACGGGAAGGCGAGGAAAACTGGCCGCGCCTCCCGAAGGAACAGGTCGCGGACCGGCTTGCCCACCGCATTGCCAGCCATTTCGGAGTTTGAAACTTTATGACCGACACGCTTTCGATCCATGTCACCCGCCTGCCCCACGGCCAGAACCTGCCGCTGCCGAAGTATGAAACTGAGCAGAGTGCGGGGATGGACCTGATGGCCGCGATCGATGCGCCCATTGAGCTGAAGCCGCTTGCCCGCACGCTTGTCCCCACCGGCCTCGCCATGGCACTGCCAAAGGGATACGAAGCCCAGGTCCGTCCGCGTTCGGGCCTTGCCGCCAAGAACGGCGTTTCGGTCCTCAATTCGCCGGGCACCATCGATGCCGACTATCGCGGCGAAGTGAAGGTGATCCTTGTGAACCTTTCCGACACGCCCTTCACCATCGAGCCCGGCATGCGGGTCGCCCAGATGGTGATTGCGCCCGTAACACAAGGCCACTGGGTCGAGGTCGACACCCTGGATGAAACCGCGCGCGGTGCAGGCGGCTTCGGCTCCACCGGTACGCGCTGACATCATGGATTTCACTGACGAGCAGCTGGAGCGCTACGCCCGCCATATCGTCCTCAAGGAGGTCGGCGGCGAAGGGCAGAAAGCGCTCCTGAAGGCACGTGTACTGGTGATCGGTGCAGGCGGCCTTGGCTCGCCGCTTCTCCTCTATCTCGCCGCTGCTGGCGTCGGCACCATCGGTATTGTCGACGATGACCGGGTGGCGCTGTCGAACCTGCAGCGCCAGATCGTTTATGGCAGTGACGATCTTGCCCAGCGCAAGGTGGATGCCGCGCGCGACCGGCTGCAGGCGCTCAATCCTGATGTGAAAATCGAACGCCACGTCCTGCGGCTCGATGAAACGAACGCCCGCGACATCGTGAAGAACTATGATCTCGTCGCCGACGGGTCGGACAATTTCGCCACGCGCCTGACGGTCAACGACGCCTGCGTGGCGCTCGGCAAGACGCTCGTTTCCGCCGCCATCGCCAGCTACGACGGCCAGATCGCGACCTTCAAGCCGCACGCCGGCAAGGGCCTGCCCTGCTACCGCTGTTTCGTGCCCGACCTGCCGGGCGAGGACGCCGACCGTACCTGCGCTGATACCGGCATCCTTGGCGCGGTGGCCGGTGTTGTCGGCAGCCTGCAGGCCTTGGAAGTGATCAAGGAAATCACCGGGATCGGCGACAGCCTTGCCGGCAAGCTGATGATTTTCGACGGGCTTTCGATGCGCACACGGCTGATCAGCCTGCCGAAAGAACCCGATTGCCCGGTCTGCCGCAAGGTGACCGAGCAATGAGCGCGCAGCGACCGAGCCGCCGCCCGATGACCCTGATGGTCATCAGCCCCTTTGCCGAACGCATCCATATGGCCCTGATGACCGGCGCCACCGGGGCCGCGATGGGCCTGCCCGTCACCTTCTTCTTTTCGAAAGGCGCGGTTCACGCGCTGAAAAAGGGCGGCTGGGAAACCCTAAAAACCAGCGACGGCCGCACGGTGCCGGATATGGACAAGGCGCAGGACAAGAAGGGGCTGGCGGATTTCTCGGTCCTGATCGACGCCCTTGCCGCCCTCGAGGTCCGCTTCGTGGCCTGTGAAAACGCCATGACGGAAGAAGAGCTGACGGTCGACGAGCTGATCACCCGCCCGGCCATAGAGCTTTCCGGCCTTGCCGACATCATCGAAAAAGGCCATGGCGGCGACTGGCTGACCTTCTGAAAAGTACCTTCCAAAAGGACAAATGAATGGTTTTGGCCCAATACCGCATCACCAAATACGACAAGTCGAAGCGTGATGGCGACGGAATATATTGGGACTGGTGGGACCAATGGACCGAAGCTCATCAAATTGGACGAGTGATTAGCGGACGCAAGGTCCGGTTTCGCGACTATCTCCGTGTCGAGAACAAATATATTGAGGCCGTGCTGAAATTGTTCGACGCCGCCGGTCACGCTCACCTGAGGCTTACGAACGTATCGCTCGACAAATGGAAGATGCAGAACCTGCGTAAGCGCAACAAGGATCTGCACAAAAGTGAGTTTTTTCTCCATCCTTTTGAAGAAGACATAGTCCTTGAAAGAGACGATATTCCCCGCGTCATGCGGATGATCCTGCGCGGCATTGGCTGGGGCAAGCTAGAGCTGCGGGACAAGTTTTACGTTCATTTCGCAGACGACTTTTACATGTTCGTTGGAACTGATCGCCCAGACAAACGTATCATAGCAAATATCGAGCAATCGGGGCTCTATTGCGAAGACTTTCAGACCCCCTTCTTTGTCGAGCCCCAGCTATTGGATATCTCGAGAGGTGGTCCGATAAATCATGACGATCCGGATGATTTTTTAGCTTGGGATGAGGCGTTCAGAATCCGCATCCCGCTCGAATCCCATGCAGCAGTTAAAGAGGCCTTTGGCTTTAGCGACGATCATCCCTTTGTGGGAGCGTGGGAAATAGAAGATATCGTCTCGCCGCAGCTCCAAGCCATCTGCGGTCACAATTTCGACTTCGCCAACTTCCGGTATTGGCTCCACACAGAAAGATGGGGCTGAGCTGAACCTGGCGCCGTTGCTACCAAAGCCTAGCCGACGGTGCGGAGCCGCGCCTGCGGATAGGTGCCGAGAAGCCGCACACGCTTGGTGTGGAAACGCAGTTCCTCCATCGCGCGGGAAACATTTGCCATGCCTTCGTGGCCTTCGATATCGGCATAAAACTCGCTCGCGGTGAAGCTGTCCGATTCGTAATAGCTTTCAAGCTTGGTCATGTTCACATTGTTGGTCGCGAAGCCGCCGAGCGCCTTGTAAAGCGCGGCGGGGATGTTGCGCACCTCGAAGGTGAAGCTTGTCATCATCGGCACGCTGAAATCGGGGTTGGCAAGCGGGCTGCGCGACAGCACCACGAAGCGCGTGGTGTTATGCCCCTGGTCCTGCAGGTCGGCTTTCACGACGCGCAGGCCATAAACCTCTGCCGCCAGCTGGCTGGCAACCGCCGCGACCGACTTGTCGCCGCGCTCGGAGATTTCCTTGGCGGCCCCGGCGGTATCATAGAAAGGCATCGAGGTCAGCCCGCGGTCGCGGATCGCGTTGCGACACTGGCCGAGCGCCTGCACGTGGCTGATCACAGCCTTGAGGTCGGCATCGGTCGATTCCTTCAGGGCCAGAAGGCAGTGGCGGATCGGCTCGAAATGCTCGTCGATAATATAAAGGCCCGAACCCGGCAGCAGCATATGGATATCGGCAACCCGGCCCGCGGTCGAATTTTCGATCGGGATCATGGCAAGTTGCGCCTTGCCCTTCTTCACTGCCTCAAGCGCGTCATCGAAGCTCGGGCACGGCAGAGCGGCCATGTCCGGAAACTTGGCCGTCGCTGCCATGTGCGAATAGGCGCCAAGCTCGCCCTGGAAGGCGATTGTGTTCGATGGATCGGTGGCAGTCGGGCTCATTTCCGGGCTTTCGGTTAAATAATTCAGGGCTGACTTTGTGCCAAGCGCCCCCTCGGCTTGTCAACCGGCGTGAGCGCAGGCTGGCCGCGCATGCAAAGTTTTTGGCGAAAGGGCGAAAATCGTGTAAATCACGGCTTGAGTAAGGGCAGGGGTGCCGCTATTGTCGCCGCGAATTTTTGTCGCTTTGTGGCGCTTGCCCCTCCAAAGGAGAAGAGCCTGTGGATTCCTTCGAGTGGAATAAAGTCTTCGCGTCGGTTATTGCCGGTGCGCTTGTCATCATGGTGATCAGCACGGTTTCCGAGTCGATCTTCCATAAAGAACATGCCGAAAAGCCGGCCTTCACGATTGAAGTTGCCGATGCTGATGCCGGTGCGGATGAAGCTGCGGCCGAAGAAGGCCCGTCGCTTGCCGTGCTGCTGCAAACCGCCGACCCGGCCAAAGGCGAGCGTCAGTTTGCCAAGTGCAAGGCCTGCCACACCGTCGATCAAGGCGGCAAGAACGGCACCGGCCCGAACCTTTACGGCCTGATCGGCCGTGCCATCGGCGGCCATGAAGGCTTCAAATATTCGTCGGCTGTTGCAGGCCATGGCGGTGAATGGACCTACGAGCTTCTGGACCACTGGCTTGCCAGCCCGAAAAACACCATTCCGGGCAACTCGATGTCCTTCGCCGGTATCGGCAAGGCCGACCAGCGCGCCGACCTGATCGCTTTCCTGCGCCAGCATGCTGACGCCCCGGCTGACCTGCCGGTTGTCGAGGAAGCCCCCGCTGAAGAAGCCCCGGCCACTGAGGAAGCTCCCGCTGAGGAAGCTCCGGCCGAGGAAGCCGCGACGGCAGCCACCGGCTCCTGATCGTTCGGGAAATGTAAATCAAGAGAAGCGGCGGGCCCCACGGTCCGCCGTTTTTCGTTTGGGAGATACCCTATGAAGGTGATGGAGCTGAGCGGCAATCAGGCGCGGGACCGTGCGAAAGAACTGGCCTTCGTGCTGTATGACTGCGTGGCCGGCGGGGCATCCGTCAGCTTCATGGCGCCCTTTCCGGCAAAAGACGCCTATGCCTTCTGGCTTTCAGTGGCAGAAGGCATAACGCGTGGTGAACGCCACCTTCTGGTCGCCGAAGTCGATGACCAGATCGTCGGCACCGTGCAGCTGGTGGTGAATACCCCGCCCAACCAGCCACATCGGGCCGACGTTGCCAAAATGCTGGTGCACCGGTCAGCGCGCGGCAAAGGCGTGGGCGCGGCCCTCCTGCAAAGGGTCGAGGCAACGGCCCTCGCGCTTGGCCGGACCCTTCTGGTGCTGGATACGGTCACAGGCAGCCCGGCGGACCGGCTGTATCGCCGGCACGGCTGGCAGGAAGTCGGCGTTATCCCCGATTATGCCCTGCTGCCTGAAGGCGGACTTGTCTCGACCACTGTTTTCTACAAGAAACTTGGCTGAATTTCAGGGGCGACGATAGCCGAGGAAGGCGGGGTTCTTGCCCTCGGCGGTCAGCCAGTCGGCGACTTCCGACACCCGGTTGATCGTGACCGCCATATGGGTGGCGTTTGCGTGGATCATCCGGGTTTCATCCACCATCACCCCCACATGGCCGGGGAAGAAGGCGAGATCACCGCGTGAGGGCGCCTCCCCGTCGGCGAGCGGGGTGCCGATGCTTTCGCGCTGCAGGTCGCTGTCGCGGTGAACGCGCTTGCCCACCGCCGCCATGGCGAGCTGCACAAGCCCGCTGCAATCAAGCCCCATGAAGGTGCGCCCCCCCCACAGATAGGGCGTGCCGATGAAGCGCTCGGCAATCGTGGTAAAATCGAGCGCCGGCACCGCACAGAGCGACGCCACATGGCCCGAGAAGATCCAGCCCCCGTGGCTGAGCGGCAGGAAACGCTGGCGCGGTACATCGTCCGCGAGCGACACAAGCGCCCCCATCGGCAGCGGCATCACGGGTTCGGCCTTCAGGTCCGGGTCGCTGTAAAGATGGGTGATACCGGCGGTGACGCGGTGCGAAGCCACCAGCCCGCCGATGCGTTCAAAGCCGCTCGCCTGCGCCCAGCCGACATAGGCATCCATCAGATTGACGACCTTCACCCAGCCGCCGGCCTGATCGAGGATCGCGACCGGCTCGCCGTAAAGGATTTCGCTCACCGCGCGGGCGCCGTCATCGGGCGTTGCCTTCAGGGCTGCCCAAGGCAGGCGGCAATGGGCATCGACACTGACAGCCGGATCGAGCCGGTTGTCGGTTTTCACCCGCTCCTTGGGATCAAGGAGCGGCGGGAAACGGTCGATTGTCCAGAGGTCGGCACGGTTCATTGGTCGGACTTGCCCTCCGACACTGCTGCTTCTGCGGCGTCTTGCTCGTCCAGTTCACGCTCGGCCTGCACCAGCCGGTCCGAAAGCTCGCTCAGGAACACCGCGCCCTTCACCGTGCGCTGCACCAGCACGCTACGCTTGTCGGCGTCATCGCGCTTGCGCTTGGCGAGGCCAAGGCGGGACAGTGTATCGAGCGCGCGGGTGATCACCGGCTTCGTCACATTATGTTCTGCGGCAAGACCCCGCACCGTATGGGGCGGCTCGGTCATATAGACACTGAGAAGGACAGACATCTGACGCATCGTCAGGTCCGGCTTGCGGTCGCGCACATCGGCGAGCATCGCCTCGCGCCACAACCGCAGCATCTTCGGGTTCGTTTTTTCGCTCATCGCCCAACCCCCATGACCGGAGGCCGGATGATCAGCACGCCCCCGAAACAATCATGGTCGGAGGGTCGCCGATTCGGGCCGCCGGGTCAAGGCGGGCACCATCACTTTTGGTTGGATTTCAGGCGCCGAAGCGATCCTCAAGGTAGCGGAGCATGGCACGGATGACCTGCGCCTCCCCGCCCTTGGGCCGGCCGGGGCGCGGCTTGGCGTTCCAGGCATAGATATCGAAATGCAGCCAGGGGAGCCCCTCGCCCACGAACCGCTGCAGGAAAAGAGCTGCGGTGATCGATCCCGCAAAGCCGCTTTCGGACGAATTGCAAAGGTCGGCAATGGGGCTGTCCAGATCGTCGCGGTAGCCGGTATGCAGCGGCATCCGCCACATGGGGTCGCGCACGTCGCCCGATGCTTTCTCAAGCGCTTTCCAGACACCCTCATCGTTTGCATAAGCCGGTGGCAGCTCCGGCCCGAGCGCCACGCGCGCCGCGCCGGTGAGGGTCGCAAAATCGATCAGGATATCCGGCGTTTCCTCGCTTGCAGCCGTCAGTGCGTCCGACAGGACCAGCCGGCCTTCGGCGTCCGTGTTGCCGATCTCGACCGAAAGCCCCTTGCGGGTCGGGAACACATCGCCGGGGCGGAAAGACGAACCAGACACCGAGTTTTCAACCGCCGGGACAAGCACCCGCAGGCACACCGGCAGGTTACGGCTCATGATCAGGCGGGCAAGGCCCAGCGCATGGGCAGCCCCGCCCATATCCTTCTTCATCAGCCGCATGCCGGAGGCGGTCTTGAGGTCCAGCCCGCCGGTATCGAAACACACGCCCTTGCCGACAAGCGTCACTTTCGGCGCGTCCTCGTCGCCCCATGTCATGTCGATCAGGCGGGGGGCACGCCCCGCTTCCGCTGCGCGGCCGACCGCATGGATCATCGGGTAATTTTCGTCGAGCAGCTCCTCGCCAACGAGGGTGGAAATCGCGGCGCCGAATTCCTCAGCCAGTTCCTCGGCGGCGTCCTGCAGCGCGTCCGGCCCCATGTCTTCAGCCGGTGTGTTGACAAGATCGCGCACCAGCGTCACCGCCTCGGCTTCTTGCCACACCGGCACGGGGTCGGCACCGTCCGGCAGCATCAGCACCACGGGTGTCTTGCCGTTTGCTGCCTTGTAGCGGTCGAACCCATATTGGGCGAGGCACCAGCCAAGGGCTGCCGTTTCGGCGAAGGTGCGGCCCGCAGTTGCCAGCTTGTAGGTACCCGCAGGCACTGCCGCCGGGACAGCTGCGATCACGAAGGGATCAAGCGCCTTGGCGTCACGGGCGCCAAGCCCCACGAGCACCGCCTTCACACTGCCCTTCGGGCCGGGCACGAGGCAGACGCTGTCTTCCCCCGCCTTGAAACCGACCGTCGCCGCCCATTCGCGCGCGCCTACCGGCAGGCGTTTCCCGTTCGCGAGATCGGCGGGCGACACCAGATAGATCGGCGTGGCGTCCAGCGTCTTGTCAAACGGGGCGAGGCATTCGATGGGGGCGGGCATGGGATATCCTTTCCGCTGGATGACCGGGCGGGGATCTTAAACTTCAGGCGCGATGGTGACGGTGAGGCCTTCCATGTCGCCCGAGACCTCGATCTGGCACGACAGGCGGCTTTTGCCCGGCTGGAAGCATTCGCTGTCTTCGATCAGCATGGCTTCATCATCTGCCTGGGTCGGGAGCTTTTCATACCAGCCGTCTTCCACATAAACGTGGCAGGTGCAGCAGGAACAGCAGCCGCCGCAGATGGCTTGCAGATCGTCGAAATCGTTGGCGCGGATATTTTCCATCAGGCTCATGCCTTCGTCGGCATCGATGGTGCGCGTCTGACCTGCGAGATTGGTGACCGAAATCTTGACCATTGCTGGCTCCTGTAACGTAACTGAAATCGGGCGCCAGTGGAGCCCATGACCGACCCAAAATCAAGGGGGCTTTCGGCTAAGGGCCGACGCTGAGGCTCAGTCGCCCGCTTCCGGCGGCCAGCGGCGAAGATGATCCAGAACGAAGTCGAGCGTTTCGGGTTTGCGGAAACTGTCGTGGCCCGAGCGGACAACCAGTTCGTCCGCACCTGCTACATGTGCGCTTTCATAGGACACCACCCCGTCCGTAGCCGTGCAGTCCGGATCGACCACACAGTCAGCCCCCTTCTTGACACCGATCACGGAAACTACCGTCGCGCCTTCGGGCAATGGCAATTCCGACAGCTTCTGCACCATCGGATGACGGGGACTGAGCGCCCCCACGCTGCTGGAGCCCCGCCGCGCGATATAGGGTGCCATGTCGGGGGTCACCTGCGCTTCAAATTCGGATTCTCCCGCAAAAATCTGCCGAAACTCGCTCGGGATGGAAATCAGCGCCGAGCCGATCCGGCCGATAACACCATCCGCAATCGCGCTGCCCCGGTGCGGCGTATTGATGAAGCCGACAAAGCCGATGCCGGGCTCGCGCCGGGGCATCATGATTTCCTTCCATGTCTGCAGATGTGCCGGGTCCACCGCCAGTTCTTCGGGCGGTACTGTGAAGGTGATGTCCCAAAGCGCGCTGCCGGCATCTGTGGAAAGGATGCGGGCGATGATCCCGCCCATGCTGTGGCCGATCACCGCCATATGGCGCCGTGGCATGTCGGCCCCTGCCGGATCATTCCGGTCCAGAAGCTCATTCAGCGCCCGACGCAGGCGTGAGGCAGTGTAGAAAGACGGCACTCCGGTCGGATAGAAAGCATGCCACACCTGATAGCGGGCATGCAGGTCCGAATCCGACAGGATGCCGAGCGTCAGATCCCGCCAGATGAGCGGGCTCGATTTCAGCCCGTGGATCAGGAGTACGGGGATACGGCCCGGGTCATAGGGCTCGATCAGGTAAATGCCATCCGGGTGCCCGGTCATGCCGGCAGGGTTCGCCAGCCCCTTGCGGATTTCACGGTCGATCTGTTGCCGCGAGGCCGCAACCAGTTCCAGAAGCTGGAGATAGGCCTGCCCGCTGGCATCCGCATAGCCACGCCGGTGCAGCGCAGGTTCGGTTTCCTCGTAAAGCCGAATCAGGAGGCCACCATCCGCATCGAGCGTTGGATCGGCCACCATGGCCACAGCATCATACATGCCTTCAGGCGGATAATTGGGGAAGTGTTCGTCGCTATTATCGCGCTGGCGCACCAGCGGCATGCCAAGGCCCGGCAACACACCGATAGCCGGGGTGCCATCGACCCCATAATCTTCGGCCAAGAGATACGTGGCGTCCGCCTGCGTCTCGGTCACGATGCGGATATTGGGGGCGATCTGAAGCTCGGGCCGGAACCGGCGTTTGCCGCGCTCATAGGCGAGCCGCGCGAGATAGCGAAGGCTTTCCGCTTGCGCTTCGCCCCCGCACCAGAGGCGCAGGGCGTGCCCTACTGATTCCGATGGCGCCGCACTTGCGGCTTTTTCGCACGCTGCGGCTTCTTGGCTGTCTGGAATGGCAACTGCCGTTTCCACCACCATCAGCCGCGGCTTCGGCTCTGGCCTGTGCTGCAGCGTCAGCGGCCCGCAACCGGCAAGCAGCGAAACAGCCGCTGTCAGCAAGGCACGACGGGAAAGCGCGAATATCATACGGCAACTCCGGCACGGCAGGGGAAAGCGACAGTCAAGCGCCTGAACAGACACCGTCATCCTGCCACAGAGCCCGTGCCCGCAACAGGTGCTTGGCGGTGCGCCTCTCAATTAATCTTGTTTTTCGATTACTAAATCGAAATCTATCGATTGGATCAATTTCAGCGCCACGGGTATCTAGGGGGTGCAGCCGGAAACGGCGACCCATTTTTCAAACAGGAGACATTCCCGTGAGCTTGATCAACAAATCGATCCCGACCTTCAAAGCCGAAGCCTTCCATGACGGCGAATTCCGCACCATCACCGATGCCGACGTGAAAGGCAAATGGGCGATCTTCATCTTCTACCCGGCCGACTTCACCTTCGTCTGCCCGACCGAACTTGAAGACATGGCCCATCACTATGAAGAGCTCCAGAAGCTCGGCGTTGAAGTTTACTCGGTCTCGACTGACACCCACTTCAGCCACAAGGCCTGGCACGATAGCTCGGATGCCATCGGCAAGATCAAGTTCCCGATGCTCGGCGACCCGACCGGTACCATCACCCGCGGTTTCGACGTGATGATCGAAGAAGACGGCCTTGCCCTGCGCGGCACCTTCCTCGCCAACCCCGAAGGCATCATCAAGGTTGCCGAAATCCACGACCTCGGCATCGGTCGCTCGGCCAAGGACATGGTCCGCAAGGTCAAGGCTGCCCAGTATGTCGCGACCCACGATGGTGAGGTCTGCCCGGCTGCCTGGGAAGAAGGCCAGAAGACCCTGACGCCGAGCCTCGACCTCGTCGGCAAGATCTAAGTAACACGCGTTTCCTCCCTGAGCACTGGCGGCACACCTTTCAATCCCCTCGGGGTGTGCCGCCATTTCTTTGCCCAACGCCCAAACACGGAGCCCCATCATGTTCAACAAGGAAACCCTCGACGCCCTCAAAGGCTATCTGGCCTCCATGCAGCATGACATCACCTTCGTGCTGCAGACGGGTGAGCACGCCAAGCGTGCCGAACTGAAAGAATTTCTGGAGGCCGTAGCCTCCACCTCCCCGCGCGTGGCCCTCACCGAGCGCGACACCGGAGGCCTGCTCGCTAGCCCCGTCAGCTTCCTTCTGGAACGCGACGGCGTGGACAGCGGCGTGCGCTTCTCCGGCATCCCGGCAGGCCACGAGTTCAATTCGCTGATCCTTGCAGTGCTGCATCTCTCCGGCACGCCGATCAAGCTGGATGACACGATCCGCGGCCTGATCGAAGGCGTGGCCGAAACTTTGGACTTCAAGGTTTTCGTCAGCCTGTCGTGCCACAATTGCCCGGACGTGGTTCAAAGCCTCAACCAGTTTGCGGCCCTCAACCCCGAGATCCGCAGCGAGATGATCGATGGCGGCGTCTTCCCGGAACTTGTGGCTGAGCACAATATCCAGGGCGTGCCGACGGTGATCCTGAACGGCAAGCCGTTCGCCACCGGCAAGATCGATACGTCGGTCATCATCGCCAAGCTTCTGGAAGCCTATCCGCACCTGAAAGACGGTGCCGCGAAGAAAGCCGAACCCCTGCCCCTGCAGGACGTGACAGTGATCGGCGGCGGCCCGGCCGGTGTGAGTGCCGCCATCTATGCCGCCCGCAAGGGCCTGAAGGTGACGATGATTGCCGAACGCTTCGGCGGTCAGGTCAAGGATACGATGGGAATCGAGAACCTCATTTCCGTGCCCAAAACCACCGGCCCCGAGCTTTCGAACAACCTGATGGCGCACCTCAAGGACTATGAAGTGACGCTGAAGGAGCATGTCCGCGTCGAGACGGTTGAAAAAGGCCCGATCAAACGTCTGACACTGACCTCCGGTGAAGTGATTGCCACCCGCAGCCTGATCGTCGCGACCGGCGCCCAGTGGCGCCAGCTGGGCGTGCCCGGCGAGCGCGAGAATATCGGCCAGGGCGTGGCTTACTGCCCGCACTGCGACGGCCCCTTCTTCAAAGGACGCGACGTGGCGGTGATCGGCGGTGGCAACTCGGGCATCGAGGCAGCCCTTGATCTCGCCGGGATCGTGAAATCCGTCACCGTGTTCGAGTTCCTGCCCGAACTGAAGGCCGACAAGGTTCTCGTCGATCAGGCCCTGAAGCGCAGCAACATCACGATCGTGAAGAATGCCGCGACGAAGGAAGTGACCGCCGCCGACGCCAAGGTGAACGGCCTTGTCTACGAAGACCGCGCGACGGGCGAACAGAAGCGCTGGGACGGCGCCGGCATCTTCGTGCAGATCGGCCTTGTTCCGAACAGCAAGTTCATGGAAGGCATCGTTGACATGACCCGCTACGGCGAGATCAGGATCAACGAGAAGGGCGAAACCTCGGAGCCCGGCATCTATGCCTGCGGCGACGTGACGACCGTGCCCTACAAGCAGATCGTGGTTGCCATGGGCGAAGGCGCCAAGGCATCGCTCGCCGCCTTCGAATATCTGATGCTCAACGAGGCCGAAAGCCTCGCCGCCTGACCGGCACAGACCAGAAAAACCAGAAGCCCCCGTGCCCCCGTGGTCCGGGGGCTTTTCTTTTGTCCTGAACGCACCCCGGCAACATCATCGGTGGCTCTTGACAAAAACATATTAAGATATATCTTAGTCACATCTGAAACACTCAAAGAGAAAAACAATGAGACACAGACAGCACAGATTCGCCCATGGCCCGAACCGTCACGACGAAGCGAGGGACGACGATCTTTTCCATGAAGGTCATGAACACCGGCACCGCCATGGTCCCGGCTACGGTCGGCGCCGCATCCTGGATTCCGCCGAGCTGCGGCTTGTCCTCCTCAAGCTGATCGCCGAGGAACCCTGTCATGGTTACGACCTGATCCAGGCGGTGGGGACGCTGACCTCCAGCGCCTATGCACCGAGCCCCGGTGTGGTTTACCCCGCGCTTTCGATGCTGGAAGACACCGGGCTGATCGATCCCGTCCAGTCCGAAGGGGCGAAGAAGGCGTTTGCCATCACCAATGCGGGCGAGACGGAACTCGCCGAGAAAGCGGACATGGCGGAAGCCATCTTCCAGAAGCTTTCGTCGCTGACCCCGGCTGAGGAAATGCCCGACGCCGCCCCCGTGAAGCGCGCCATGAACAACCTGCGTTTTGCGCTGCGCACTGCGCTGCACCGGACGGGTGCCCGCAAGGATCTGGCCCACGATATCGCCACCATCCTTGATACGGCGGCCCAGCAGATCGAGCGGCTGGAATAAGGAGAAAGGCCATGACACACGCATCGAAAGCCGATGTCCCCACCCCCAATGCCAGCCGTTACCTGCAGCAGCTGTGCAAGCACTGGGGCCATAATCTGGCGGTGGAATTTACCCGCGAGGCCGGCACTGTCACCTTCCCCCGGGACGCCCGCGGGGCCGACTGGCCGGGAGACGCGCGGCTCACGCTTGCGGCCAATGCCGACACACTGACCTGCCATCTGGCAGCAAGTGCGGACGCGCAACTTGAAGCCCTGCAGGGCACGGTGGAGCGGCATATCAATCGCTTCGCCTTCCGCGAAGGCGAGCTCGCTTTCGACTGGCAGCAGAGCCAATAGATCAAACGAAAACGGCGGTGCCAGTGGCACCGCCGTTTCCCTGTTCAGCTATGAGGCCGGATCAGTAACGACCGAGGTTCATCACCTTGGTCCAGGCGGCCACGAAGTCCCCCACGAACTTGTCTTCGCCGTCAGCGTAAGCGTAGACCTCGGCAATCGCCCGCAGCTCGCTGTTCGAGCCGAAGGCGAGATCGACCGGCGTTGCCGTCCATTTCAGCTTGCCGGTTGCCCGGTCATGGCCTTCATAAACGCCTTCGGTCTTTTCCGCTTTCCTCCACTCGGTCGAGATATCGAGGAGATTGACGAAGAAGTCGTTGTTGAGCGTGCCCGGCTGGTCGGTGAAGACCCCGTGCTTCGCTTTGCCGGCATTGGCACCAAGCGACCGCATACCACCCACAAGCGCCGTCATTTCCGGCACCGACAGATTGAGGAGCGCTGCTTTTTCCACCAGCATTTCGGCGGGCGAGCGTTTGTTGCCCGCTTCGAAATAGTTGCGGAAACCGTCAGCTGTCGGCTTCAGGAAGCTGAAGGACTGGACGTCCGTCATCGCCTGCGTGGCATCGTTGCGGCCCGGCGTGAAGGGAACCTCAACCGGATGCCCGGCCTTCTTCGCCGCATCTTCGATCGCTGCGGCACCACCAAGGACGATCAGGTCGGCCATCGACACTTTCGTGCCGTCTTTCTGGGCCTTGTTGAAGTCCTTTTGGATGCCTTCAAGCTTCTTCAGCACCTTCTGCAGTTCAGCCGGATCGTTGGCAGCCCAGTCCTTCTGCGGGGCGAGGCGAACACGGCCGCCATCGGCGCCGCCGCGCATGTCGGTCCCGCGGAAGCTTGCAGCCGACGACCATGCCGCACGGACAAGCTCATCCGTCTTCAGCCCGGACGACAGGATCTTCGCCTTCAGGTCCTTCACGTCAGCGGCATCGACAAGCTTGTAGTCAACCGCCGGGATCGGGTCCTGCCACGCCAGTTCTTCCTTCGGCGCCATGGAGCCGAGGTAACGCGAACGCGGACCAAGGTCACGGTGGGTCAGCTTGAACCAAGCCTTGGCGAAGGCAAGCTCAAACTCTTCCGGGTTTGCAAGGAAGCGTTTGGTGATCTTGGCATATTCAGGATCTTCGCGGAGCGCGAGGTCGGTCGTGAACATGATCGGCGCGTGGAACTTCTCCGGGTTGTAGGCATCCGGCACCATCTCTGCCGCGTTCGGATCATCGGGGACCCACTGCGTGGCACCGGCCGGGCTCTTCGTCTTTACCCAGTTGAAGGCATAGAGGTTTTCGAGATAGTTCATGCTCCACTGCGTGGGGCTCACCGTCCAGGCGCCTTCAAGGCCCGAGGTGATCGTGTCGGCGCCCTTGCCGGACTTGTATTTGCTTTTCCAGCCCTGGCCCTGCGCTTCAACGCCTTCAGCTTCCGGATCAGCCCCTACATATTTGGACGGATCAGCCGCACCGTGCGCCTTGCCGAAGGTGTGACCGCCGGCGATCAGTGCCACGGTTTCTTCGTCATTCATCGCCATGCGACCGAAGGTATCGCGGATATCCTTCGCGGCGAGGAGCGGATCGGGCACGCCGTTCGGGCCTTCCGGGTTCACATAGATGAGGCCCATCTGCACAGCTGCGAGCGGGTTTTCGAGATCGCGTTCACCGCTGTAGCGCTTGTCGCCAAGCCATTCGCCTTCAGGCCCCCAGTAAACTTCCTCGGGTTCCCAGCCATCAACACGGCCACCGGCGAAACCGAAGGTCTTGAAGCCCATCGATTCCATGGCAACGGTCCCGGTGAGCACCATCAGGTCGCCCCAGGAAATCTTGTCGCCATATTTCTGTTTGATCGGCCACAGCAGGAGCCTGGCCTTGTCGAGGTTGGCGTTATCGGGCCAGCTGTTCAAGGGCGCGAAGCGCTGCATGCCGCCGTCCGAACCGCCACGGCCGTCCATCACGCGGTAGGTGCCGGCGCTGTGCCAGGCCATGCGGATGAAGAAGGGGCCATAATGGCCATAGTCAGCCGGCCACCAGTCCTGCGAGGAGGTCATCGCCGCCTCGATATCCTTTTTAACAGCCTCGAGGTCGAGGGTTGCGAATTCCTTCGCATAGTCGAAACCGGCCCCCATCGGGTCGGATTTCGCCGAATTCATCCGAAGCGGGTCAAGGTCCAGCCGGTTCGGCCACCAGTAATCATTGGTCGGGCCGCCGTCCTTCATTGCCACATGGGCAGTCTTGGCGGCAGTCTCCTCCGCAATGGCAGGGTTCACCAGTGCCGTGGACGAAACGCCCATCGCCAGCACTGCAAGTAAAGGCATCGATTTTCTGAATATCGACATGATTGGTCTCCTTCCATTCCCCTCTGGACGTGGAGATTTCCACGAGGCCCACAGGATATGGGACGAGACTTTCTGCGGATAATTGAAAAACCAGATAACCGTTTAAGGAGAATTCGATTAGTCAGGCTATGGCTTCACCGGCTTTTTCGATGAAGCCGAGTCGCGGATACTGCAATTCAACCAGCCGTGCTGGTGTCATCGCTTAGCTGGCTGCGGAATTTCTCATAGCGGGCCATATGATCGGCGAAGCTGCCATCCATCCGGTTGGTCACCGCTGCAACAAGCGCCTCGCTCAAAGCCACCGCCGCCGCCTGGCTGTCGAACGGGGTCGGAAACTCGATCCGCACCGGCAGCACGATATCGGCAACCTCCGCCACCGGCGACAGGTAAGGATCGGTGATCAAGAGCACCGTTGCGCCGGCCTTGGCAGCTGCACTGGCGAAGCGGCGGGTGCTTTCGCTGTAGCGCCGGAAATCATAAACAACCGCCAGCGTGTTGCGGCCCATCTCCATCAGGGCACGGGTCCGCGCCTGTGCGTCCTCGGCCACGAAGGCGGTGCGCGGGCGCAGCTGCTGCAACTGCAGCACCAGATAATGGGCGACAAGCTGCGAAGTGCGTCCGCCGACGGCCACCACCGGGTGCTTCTGGTCACTCAGCAGCTCGACCGCGCGGTCGAACTCGGCAAGCGGCAGGCGCGACAGGGTTTCCCTGAGGCCATCTTCAAGCACCGAAAAGGCAGCTGCCGCCGGATGATCGCCGGGAGGCAGCTCCTGCCCTTCAAAGCGCGAAAGCGGCGTCTGGCTCCTTGCCTTCACCTCGCCGATCAGATGCTGCTGGAAGGCCGGATAGCTTTCGAACCCCAGCCGGGCAACAAAGCGGATCACCGTCTGCCCGCTGACCGCGCTGCGGCTGGCGAGCTCCGCCACCGTTTGCAGGCCCGCGGCGGGATAGTCGGCAAGCAGCACGCGCGCCACCTTGCGTTCCGATTTGGTGAAGCTTTCCGTCTCGTTGCGGATACAGTCGAACAAGGATTGACCGGCTTCCAAATTTCATCTCCCCTGATCGCCAAGCAGGCAGGCAATTCAACTCGTTGTCGCATATTGTGCAGAACATGCCAATAATGCGCTGGCATCCGGCAAACGGGCTATCTGTGCCAGATGTGAACGCTAGCATTATTTTGGAATAAATATCACATATTTCCTTTGTGCAGCAATTTTGGTGTGTTAACAACAATCGAAAGCGGCAGAAGCCGAGCCAGAAATTCGGCCCAACTGCCCCCATGTCCCGCTTGGAGTTGTCAGCAGGTATGAGCACATTCAGGACTTCCCCGCCCGCCTTGACGGGTGACGAGATTCTGGCACTGGCCGAACACCTTTACGGGCTTCAGGGCCGCCAGTCGCCGCTTGTCAGCGAACGCGACCAGAATGCGCTTATCGATGCGGATGGCGCCCGCTATGTGCTCAAGATCGCCAACCGGGCGGAACGGACCGAATTCCTCGCCTTCCAGAACGCGGCGCTGACCCATGTGGCAACCGCAGCCCCCGGCCTTGGCGTTCCCCGCCTGATTGCGGACCGCAGCGGCAATGCCATCGCCACCCACATGGCACTGGGCGAACCGCATGCCGTGCGGCTGCTGACCTATCTCGAAGGCAAGCTTTTCAGCGAGGTGCCCAAGACCCCTGCCCTCTTTGCCGGGCTTGGCCGTTATATGGGCGGTCTTTCGAAAGCGCTGAAAAGCTTCGGCCACGCCGAGGCGCATCGCAGCGATTTCCTGTGGAATCTCGATAACGTCGCGGCGCTTAAGCCCTATGTCGCCGATATCGTCGACCCTGCGACCCGCGCCCGCGCCGCCGCCGCCTTCGCGCATTACCGCCAGCATGTGCTGCCCCGACTTGGGGAACTGCGCGCTGCGGTGATCCATAATGACCTCAATGACAATAATATCGTCGTCGCGGCAGACGGCGAAACGATCGCCGGCGCCATCGACTATGGCGACATGGTCTTCGCCCGCCAGATCAATGAGCTCGCCACCGCGCTCGCCTATGCCTTGTTCGATGTGGCGGATGTGCCCGCCACCGCCAGCACGATCATCACGGCCTATGCCGAGGTCTTCCCGCTGGAGCCTGCCGAGGCCGACCTGCTGTTTGACCTTGTCACCATGCGGCTGGTGATGAGCCTGTGCATTTCCTCGCACCGGGCGAAGGATTTCCCCGATAATGACTATCTGCTGATCTCGCAGGCGCCGGCGATGGAGCTGCTGGCGAAGCTTGAGGCGATGGACAGGGGTGCCCTCGTCGCACTCGCCCGCCGCGCCGCCGGTTTCAGCCCTTACGGCGACATCGTCACGACGCCCGAAAACCCGCAAAGCATCGAGGACATGATTGCCGAACGCGGCCGTCTCCTTGGGCCGTCGCTCAGCCTTTCCTACCGGAAAAAACTGAAGATCGTAAAAGGCCGGGGCGCCTGGTTGTACGATCAAACGGGCCGCGCCTTCCTCGACTGCGTGAACAATATCAGCCACGTGGGCCACTGCCACCCGCATGTGGTGCAGGCGCTATCGAAACAGGCTGCCGTGCTGAACACCAACACGCGCTACCTGAACGACAATATCCAGCGCTATGCCGAACGGCTGCTCGCCACCTTCCCCGATCCCCTGTCGGTCGTCTATTTCGTCTGTTCGGGCTCGGAAGCGAACGAGCTGGCACTGCGCCTTGCCCGCACCGCCACCGGGCGGCGCGGCACTGTGGTGGTCGACTGGGCCTATCACGGCAACACATCGAGCCTGATTGAGATCAGCCCCTACAAGTTCAATCGCAAGGGCGGCAAGGGACGGCCCGATCATGTGCGGATCGCTGCCCTGCCCGACCCCTACCGCGGCCCTTACAAGGGATATGGGCCTGAGACCGGCAAGCTTTACGCCGCCGGGGTCGAGGCCTGCATCGCCGACCTGAAGGCCGCGAGCGGCGAAGGCCCGGCTGCCTTCATTGCCGAATCGATTGCCGGCGTGGCGGGCCAGGTTGTCTATCCCGAAGGCTATCTGAAGGGCGCCTACGCGGCCACGCGCGCGACGGGCGGGCTTTGCATCGCGGACGAGGTTCAAACCGGTTTCGGCCGGGTCGGCACCCATATGTGGGCATTCGAGCAGCAGGGCGTGGTGCCGGATATCGTCACGCTCGGCAAGCCGATCGGCAATGGCCACCCGATGGCGGCGGTTGTCACCACCCGCGCGATTGCCGATGCCTTCGCGAACGGCATGGAATATTTCAACAGCTTCGGCGGCAACCCGGTTTCCTGTGCCGTCGGTATGGCGGTGATGGATGTGATCGAACGCGAAGGGCTGCAGGCCCATGCGCTTGAAACAGGTCGCCATCTGCTCGCCGGGCTCGAAGGCCTGCGCAAACATCCGCTCGTCGGCGATGTGCGCGGCACCGGGCTGTTTGTGGGTATCGAGCTTGTCGAAGACCATGAAACGCTCACGCCTGCCACGGCAGCGGCTGACCGTGTGGTGCAGTTTGCACGGGAAGCAGGCGTCCTCTTGTCCACCGACGGGCCGTTCGAGAATATCATCAAGATCAAGCCGCCGATGGCCTTCGGCAAGGCGGAGGCGGACCTGCTGGTCGCCACGCTCGATGCGGCTTTGCAAGCGGAATCCTGACCGGCCGCGCACCCTCTCTCCCGGCTGGCAGTGAAAAGCCCGGCAGACCTGTTAAAAGGCCTGCCGGGCTTTGCGCTTCAGGGAGGGGAAGACAGGTATCAGAAGCGCAGTTTCTTGAGATATTCGACACTCGCGCGCACGCTCGCTGCCGCATCGGCGGGCTCGTCATGCTCGACAAAATAATGGCGGATGCCGGCTTTTTCGCTCGCCGCGAAAATACGGGAGAAATTGATGGTGCCGCTGCCAACTTCCGTCATTTCGCCGTCCGCCCGCATATCCTTCACATGGCAGCTGACGAAGCGGCCAGGATAGCGCGCGAAGTAATCGAGCGGGTCGCGGCCCGCCTTGGTCGTCCAGTATAGATCGAGCTGGATTTTCAGAAGCTCGGGGTCGGTTTCACCCATCAGGATGTCATAGGGCTCGATGCCATCCACCGCTTCAAACTCGAATGCATGGTTATGGTAGGCAAGCGTCAGCCCGGCCTTGCGGCACGCTTCGCCGGCGCGGTTCAGCTGCTCGGCATAGGTCCGGTAAACGTCGGCACCGCCGCGTTCCTCGGGCGCCAGCCACGGCATCACCACATAGCGGTGTCCGACCGTCAGCGCAGTTTCGATCACCGCATCGATATGCTCGTTAAGATGGGTCATGCTGACGTGCGTTGAAGGCGCCGTCAGGCCCTCGCTTGCCAGCATCGCCTTGATCTCGGCGGGTGTGTGATCGAAATAGCCGGCAAACTCCACTTCGCGGTAGCCAAGTTCCGCCACAAAGGCGAGCGTTTTGGCGACGTCCTTCTCCATGAGGGAACGAAGCGTGTAAAGCTGCAGGCCGATCCGGTCGAGCCCGCGTCCGCCACCAGCCAGCGCCGGCAATCCACCAAGGGCCGCTGCCCCGAACCCGGCGGCGGCTGCCATCAGGAAATTACGCCTGTTCATCTGCATTGCTGTTTCCTTTCCGAGCGGTCAGAGGAGGCCGGCCTGCATCTGGTCCGCCGCATAGTTTGCCGCGCGGGCCGTGATGGCCATATAGGTGAGAGACGGGTTCTGGCACGCGCACGAGGCCATCGCCGCCCCGTCGGTGACAAACACATTCGGCACATCGTGGCACTGGTTATAGCGGTTGAGGACCGAATCCTTCGGGTCCTTGCCCATGCGCGCCGTGCCCATTTCATGGATCGCCATCCCGGCAATCGAATCGCTGCTGTAGGAGCCAACATCCTTCAGCCCGATGGCCTTCAGCATCGACGTGGAGGTCTCCACAATATCCTTCAGCATCTTGCGGTCATTGTCGCCAAGCGAACAATCGATATGCAGGACAGGCATGCCCCATTGATCGAGCTTGTTATGGTTGAGGCTGATCGAATTTTCATAGCGCGGCAGCATCTCGCCGTAGCCTTCGATATGGAAGACCCACGGGCCGGGCTTGCGCACCGCCGCCTTGAGGTCCGCGCCCACACCGGGCTGATCGGCCACCGAATTCCACGCCGCGCGCGAGGCACCACCCTGGAAGCCATAACCGCGCAAGAAGTCGGCGTCGTCCGCCTTGATATTCTTGAAGCGCGGGATATAGACGCCGGTCGGCGAGCGTCCCTTGTAATAATGCTCCTCGAACCCTTCGAGGATGCCATAGGCGCCGTGCATCGACAGGTGATCCATCAGATAATGGCCAAGCGCCCCGCTCGAATTCGCGAAGCCGTTCGGGAAGGCTTCGGACGTACTGTTAAGGAGCACCTGCGTGGAGCCGATGGTGGACGCGCAGATGAAGATCACGCGGGCATGATGCTCGCTCTTTTCCTTCGTCAGCCGGTTGATGACCCGCACGCCGGTCGCACGGCCGCTTTTCGGGTCATGGATCACGCTATGGACAATGGCATCGGTCAGCATCGTCAGGTTGCCGGTACGCTCCGCCGCTGGCAGCGTGGCGCTGAGACTAGAGAAATAGGCCCCGAACGAACAACCGCGCTGGCACTGGTTGCGCGACTGACAGCGACCGCGACCGAGTTCCAGCTGTTCTTCGGTCGGTTCCGTCAGGTGCGCGCAGCGGCCGACGATCAGCTGGCGGTCATCATAGGTTTCGGCGATGCGGCGCTGAATTTCGATCTCGGCGCAGTTCATCTCGATCGGCGGCTGGAACTGCCCGTCCGGCAGCTGCGGCACACCGTCGCGCGCGCCTGAAATACCGGCGAACCGCTCCACATGATCGTACCAAGGGGCGAGGTCTTCATACCGGATCGGCCAGTCGCTACCATAGCCGTCGCGGGCGTTCGATTCGAAATCCTGCGGGCCGAAACGATAGCTCTGCCGGTGCCACAACACCGATTTGCCACCCTTGTGATAACCCCGGATCCAGGTGAAGGGATTACCTTCCTCCTGCGTGTAGGGATTTTCGCGGTCATTGACGAAGAAATGCTTCGTCGTTTCCTTGAAGGCATAGCATTTCGACTGGATCGGATAGTCGCTTTCCGCAAGATTGCGGTCGACCCGGTCGCGGAACTCGGTTTCCCAAGGGCCTTTGCCTTCGCCCGTATAATCGGTGCCGTGCTCGACATTCTTGCCGCGCTCGATCACCAGCGTCTTGAAGCCGCGCTCCGTCAGTTCCTTCGCGGCCCAGCCGCCCGAAATGCCTGAGCCGACAACGATCACGTCAAATTCTGGTTGTCCTGCCATGTCAGATCCCCCTGATCGCCCAGGGGCGGCCGATTTCTGAAAAAGGTACGCAGCCCTCGAACGGGCCGGGAACCGGGTCGTAAAGCAGTTCCTGCGTCGCCCCGATCTCGGATGTGTAATAACCCGCCACGGTCAGTGATTTGATCTGGCGGAAGAAATGCTCGCCTTCGCTGCTGCCGTAGGCCTCGGCGTCAAACCCCTGCAGGAGGGAGAGCCGTTCAGCGGGTGTAAGTTTGGTGAAGTCGCGCCCATGGCGTTCGCGAGCCCGCGCACCAATGGCCTTGAAGCCATCAAGGATCACCTTGCGCTCGTCGGATTTGTACCAGCGCGCCAGCATCAGATGGATGTAATCCGGCACGCCGGCAGCAATCGCGCCAGGTGTGTCGGTTGTCGGGATGATGGTTTCCACAAGGTCGGAAACGAAGGCCATCTCGTCAGGGCTGAGGAGATCGAGCCCCTTGGCGTCGGCGCTTGAGGCCCCAGAAAGGATCGCTGACATCAGGGGGGCAGCCAGCACGCCGCCCGTCAGCATGGTGATGCGGGCCAATACCTGCCGCCGGGACAGGTTGGCCACGCGGCGCGCGTCTTCGGCGCCGGTTTCTTGTTCGGTCACGTTTTCCCTCCCTGCGGCGGGCACGCCGCGCATAGTCCCTCCCCAGGGACAAGTCTGACCTGTGTCATGGGCAAGTGTAACCGGTTACATTTTCGCATGCAAGCCACAGATATTCGTGCCGCCCAAGCCGTCATCACTGGCCGGACAGGAGGATCAGAAGCATGGCGGCGGACCAGCTGAAATTGGTGGCGCCCTGCATATGGCCGGTTTCGGGATTATAGTTTTCGCGGATCGGCGCACCGTCCGAGAGGCCTTCGGCATTCTTGAAAAGCCGGGCGACAAGGGTGTCTGCCTCCCGCGTGTAGCCATATTGCCTCAGCCCTTCGACCCCGAAATAGACCTGATCGAGCCACACCCGGCCACGCCAGTAAATCTCCGGATCATAGGCTGGGTTGGTGCGGCTGGCGGTCGGCAGCGGCACAAGCGTGCCAAACTCAGCCTCGTCCAGCATCACCTTCACAACGGCTGCGGCATGCTCTCGGGTGGCGGCCCCGGCGAACAGCGGCGTCCATCCTTCGCTGCCCCGCCCGCGTGCGGTGACGCGCGGGCCGGCGCAACCGTCGGATAGCGGCGCAGGCGCGATATGGACGTCATAGTAAAAGCCGGTTTCAGGGTCGAACATGCAGCGGTTGATATAGTCCCGCGCCCGTTCGGCCTCGGCCCGATAAGCCGGAATATCACCCGCATGCCCCAGAAGCGTCGCCATGCGGGAAAGGATCCGGGCCTCAAGGAACAAATAGCTGTTCTGGTCCACACTTTCCTGATCGAGCGAATAACCAACAAGCGCCCCCGCCGCATCGCGGTTTTCAAGGATGCCGACCGTCCAGTCCTTCGCCGCGCGGGCGATATCGCCGCCATGGGTGCGATCCGCATACCGGGCAAGCTGGTCGTCGCTGATGAAGCCGAAGCGGGCGGCATTGTCCATGCCCGATTCCCAGCCTGCCGCGACCTGTGCGCCGCTCCGAAGGGCTTCGAAACCGCCTTCGGAAAGGAGCCGGGCGTAGGCGTCTGCCCCCTTGCAATCGTATAAGCCGCGCTCGCCTGCCACGCACTCAGCCGGTACTGCTGCATTGCCCGGCTTCAGGCGGAAGGTCATCCGGCCTTCGGTGTCGTTGTGGGCGGAATCGACCGTCGCGCCATATTCCACGATGCCGTTGCCGTCGTGATCGCGGTTGCGGAACCACCAGGCGCGATAGGCGCGCAGCTTGGGGTACATTTCGGCAAGGAAGGCCTTGTCGCCGGTGCGCTCGAAAATTTCCCACACCGCCCATGCCGCCAGAGAGGGCTTGGTGTTGCGTTCGTTCCAGTTGGGGCCGTCGCCGCCCCGCTCCGGGCTCTGGTTATAGAAAACCGTATCGGGCAGCATGCCGGCGTCCTGCGGGCGCAGCGGATCATCCGCCGCAATCTGGTGCGCGAACATAGCCCGCATGTTAGCCGCGGCAAGATCGGGCACGACAGGCGCCAGCGCGAAGGCATGCTTCCAGCTGTCCCACGGCCAGAGGCCGCTGAAATAAAGGTAGGTGTTCGACGGCGTCACCCCACCATGCGCGATGGCGCCGGCAGGGGCGCGCCAGTTGCCGACAAGCGTTTCAAGCGCCTTGATACCAACCGACGCCTGCGTCGCATCTTTGGGGAGCCGGGCGAGCCAGGCTTGCCAGCGCGCCTCGCTCGCCGCCTGCGCCGCTTCGGGCTTCGCCAGAATATCGCGCTGCTCGCCTTCAAGGGCTGCAACCTCGGTGGCATCATGGCCGTAGCTGTGGGCCGCGAAGAAGGATTTTCCTTCGTCGGGGGCAAGCTCAACCGGGGCGGTTTCGGCGCTATAGGCAGCACCCTCCTGCACCTGCGACACGGGCACCGAACGGGTAACGAGATAGCCTGCCCCCTCATGCAGCAGCACATGCGCCGGATCACGGATTTCACTGTAGGCAACCCGGCTGCCGGTATCGCTGAAAGCTATGGTGTAACCAAATCCGTCGGGCAGCGTGGCATCTTCGCCCTTGCGCCATGCCGTCATCAGCTCGTTTCGCCAGATCAGACGGACGCTCGCGCCCTTCGCGCCGGTATTCCGGACAGCCGTTTCGATCAACGTAGTACGGGGGCCAACGAAGCGAAGCGTCAGCGTGACCGCAAAATCACCGAGCCGGTAGGACTGGCGGAGCATGCCAGGGCCACTTGTCACCGCCGCGTCGCTGGCGTCCTTGGGCGTCAGGATGCGGCCGTCCGCCAGCTTCAGCGACAAGGCATCGACGGTGCGACCGAAATAAAGCGGCATTTCCTCAGCGATCACATAAGGCCCGGCGAAATAGCCGGCCTTGCCAGCTTCGGGCAGCAGATAGCCGTGCCACGCACCGGCATCCATCAGCGGGTTGAAGCGCTGGTTGCCATAATCGTCGAGATCAAGCATCGCGGCTGGCGCCCCGCGCCGGTCCAGCGCCCCTGAAGGCGTATCGGCCAGAACGGAAGGCGCTGCGAAAACGAATGCCGCTGCCGCCAGCAGCAGTCTAGTCTTTCTGGTCGGCATCGATGACCTGCAGTTCGATATGGCGGAAATCGACCGGGTGGCTTTCCGCCTGGAAGGAAATATAGCCGCTGGTGAGCGGCACGGCGCCGGCCCCGAGGCGCGCCGTATCGGCAGCTGCCGGATCGTATTTGAGCGCGCCATACTCAAGGACCTTCTGGCCCTCGATCCAGTGTTCCACAAGCTCGCCACCTTTCACCACGACCTCGGCCTTCACCCAGCCGTCACCCGCGAAGGTTGGCGAGGACGAATCGACACACTGGTCGGACATGACAGGCTGGCCAGCGAGCACCACCTGCGTGCCCGGCGTGCAAAGGTTGCCGGTGGCGCGCTTTTCTGTCCCCTCCTGCCCCAGCAGCTGGACCTCGACCGATACCGGGAAATCCTGATCGACCGCCATCGTCTCCGGCGCCTGCGAATGCACCATCACGCCGCTGTTGCGGAAGGCCCAGCCGGGCGCCCCTGCCGTTTGCTTGCCGTGGAAGCGATATTCGAAGCGCAGCCGGTAATGGCTGTAGGGCACATGATAGAAAATATGGCCGAAGCGACCCTCGAACCGGTCGTAATCGTCATAAACAACGCTCAGGACCCCGTCTTTGGCCTGAAAGGTGTTCTTGTAATTCTCGCCGAGCGGCAAACCGGCGAACTTGGGGATCCAGCCATCAAGGCTTTCGCCGTCAAAGAGGCTTTTCCAGCCCTCGTCCCCCGCGTGGGCAGGTGCGAGGCCGAAAAGCCCCACAACAATGGCTGCAAGCGCGAATGGCCGACATGAAAGCTTGATCATCGTTTCCCCCTCCGGTTTGCCGGCAGGCCCGGCATGAATGAAAGAGGAATGTAACCCATTCCTCTTTCTTCTTTCAGCAACTGATCACCTGCCTGAAGCGATCAGAACTTGCCCCGGATGCCGAGCGTGTAACGCGGGCCGGTTTCGGTGACCTCAAGCGTCTGGTTCTTGAATTCGGCATTCTTGATATAAAGCTCGTTCGTCACGTTGATGCCCTCGAGGAAGATCGAGAAATTATCGTTGATCGCATAGCTGGCGCTGACATCGACCTGATAATAATCATCCACATAATGGCCATCGCGGTTGGAGCGCGGCTTGCTTTGCAGGAAGCGGTCGCGGTTGTTGTAGGCAACCCGGAACGACAGCGGGCCTTTCTCGTAGAACAGGATCAGGTTCTGCGAGTTGCTGAGGCCGATCAGCGGCAGCTTTTCGCCCGGCACATCGGTGCTGCTGGAGCTGTCCACGAAGGTCATGTTCGCGGTGATACCGATGCCATCGAACGGCGAAGGCAGGCTCGTGAACATATGCTGCACGGCAATTTCCAGCCCCTTGATCTTGGTGCTGTCGAGGTTGATCGGCCGCGAGACTTCATACTCGTACGTCCCGCTCGGGACCGTCACGCTTTCCTTCACCTCGCCGGTGCCGAGATAGCCGTCGACATCCTTGTAGAAGCCGGCAACCGCCACATAGCTGCCTTCCGAATAATACCATTCAAGCGACGCATCGAAGTTGTTCGACTTGTAGGGCATCAGGAGCGGGTTGCTGCCCGAGGCTGTCAGCTGCCCGATCTCGCCACCCGAGTAGCTCGTCAGCGGCGACATCTGGTCCAGCTCCGGCCGGGTCAGGCTCTTCGACCAGGCAACACGACCGATGAGGCTGTCGGTGATATCGAGCTTGGCGTTGATGCTGGGCAGGAAGTCACTGTAGGTGTTCTTCACGCGCACCGGCACATAGTCATCAGATTCGATCGCCACCACCTGGTTAGGCTTCGAGGGATCGACATTGATCAGGTTCACAAGGGCGACCTGACGGCCGATCGAGGTGCTGGCGGTGCGCACATAGCGAAGGCCGAACACCGCCGACCACGGCATGCTGCCAAGCTCGCCGTCAAGGTGGGCGTCGGCATAGAGCGACATCAGCTCTTCATTCACCTTGTAGGCCGCAGGATCGGCAACCATGTCGAACCCGCCGGTGCGGGCGATCAGCTCGCGGATCGGGTCCGGGTCATCAAGCTGCGACAGGGCTTCTTCCGAGGTAAGGAAGGCGAACAGCTCGTCCGAATTGAAGGTCAGCCAAGACTGGGTCGGCGAGCCCGACGCGCCCGAGAGGAAGCCATCGGAATCGTAGGTGCGGAACAGGCTCATCGGCAACACGACGCGGGTGCTGTTGTCGCCGAAAATCCACGGCAGCGGATATTCGGTCTCGCCCCAGGTGGAGCCGAGCGTGCGGTCCGAATAATGGCCGCCGAAGCGGATCTCGGAGAGAAGACCGCCCGAGAATTCGTAGCTGTTGTCGACCTTGGCTTCGAGGACTTCGTCCTTGATCTGGGTGCCTTGCAGCGAAGCCCAGCCCGCGGTCAGCGGTGCGTTTTCGTCCGCCGGCGCGTAGGTGATGGTCGGCACCAGATCACCCGACGAGCGATCATAGGAGAAATCGCCCGGACGACCGGCAACTGTATCCGAATAGCCCTGCTTGGGATCGGATTCGGCGCGCGACTTCGAAACATCCACAACCATGTTCCAGCGGTCATTCACCTGCCAGTCGATATTGAGGCCGCCACCGAGAAGATCGTCGCGGGAGCTTGATTGGCGCACCAGCGTTTCCACGAAAGTACCTTCAAAATCGCCCTTCACGACCGTGTTGTTTTCATCAAGGACGGGGTTGCGGATCGTGCCGGTTTCAAACCAGTGCGGCAGCACATCCTGGCGGTAATCGAGGTCGAGCCGCGAGTAGATCCCATCAACCGTGACTTCAAGATTGTCGCTCGGCCGGTATTGCAGCACGAGGGTGCCGCTGATGCGCTCGCGCGCTTCGGTTTGCGCGATCTGGTCATAGTTGCGCGGGAAATAAACCTCGCCGTAATTCACCCCGTCGAGGTCAGCGCTTGTCTTGAAATAGCTGGCGGTGTTCGCCTGATCATACCGGCTCTTGCGGTTATAATAGGAGAAGGACGCCAGCACGCCGAAGGTGTCGTCGGCAAAGGTGTTGCTGATGAGGCCAGAGAATTGCGGGCGGACCTTTTCGGTCATGCCGTCATAAAGCGCCTTGGTGCTGCCCACGGCCTGAAAACCCGGGAAGTTCATCGGCTTCAGCGTGGTGATATTGACGGTCGCGCCAATCGCGCCTTCCTGCAGCTCGGCAGACTGGGTCTTGAAGACCTCGGCACCGTTGATCAGCTCGGACGCCAGGATATCGAAGTTGAAGGCGCGGCCACCGCTGGTGGTCGCCAGCGTGCGGCCATTGAGGAGCACGGCGTTGAATTCCGGCCCCATGCCGCGCACGGTCAGAAGCTGGCCTTCGCCGCCGCTGCGGTCGATCGTCACGCCGGTGATCCGCTGCAGCGATTCCGCGACGTTCTGGTCCGGGAACTTGCCGATGTCTTCAGCGGTGATCGCATCGACCACCACGCTCGCGTCGCGCTTCACGCCAACCGAATTGATCAGGCTGGCGCGCAGGCCGGTAACGACGATTTCCTCGAAAGCCGGATCGTCGCTATCGCTGCCTGCATCCTGCGCGGACGCCGCCTGATAAAGGCCGCCGAGATTAAGAATCAGGGCGGATGAAAGAAGTCTGGTTTTCAGTGTCATATTTCTGGGCATTGTTTCCTCCTGTAGTTCTTGACGCAGTCAAGTCCCACCCCCTTGGGCCCGACCGGATGACGCTTCTCCCTGCCGGGACGCACCGCCAAACACAGCAGCGACAGCGCCTTTCGACCGGAATTGTTACGCCATTCCAAATTAGAATGTTTATAACATTTTTGTATTGTGATTATATAATGGAATGTGTCAATCACAAAATGTAACCGGTTTCACGCGCACATTCCGGGCGTGGTTGCGCTTTGGCGATGGTGGGAAAACGGGAGGGAATCGGTGATACGGTCGATTGTGGTGGTGGGCGGCGGTGCCGCGGGATGGATCACGGCGGGCCTGATCGCGGCGCGTTACCGCTGCGGGGACGCTGGCGCCCCGATCAGCGTCACACTGGTCGAATCCCCCACAATCGGCATCATCGGTGTCGGCGAAGGCACGTGGCCGACGATGGGCCAGACGCTTCGGCAGATGGGGATCGCCGAATCCGATTTCATCCGCGCGTGCGACGCCACTTTCAAGCAGGGTTCAAAATTCATCGGCTGGGTGACGGGTGCGCCGGGCGACGCCTATTATCACCCCTTCTCGCTGCCGCAGGGTTTTGATGAGGTGAACCTCGCCGCCCGCTGGCAGGAAAAGCACCGTGACATCCCGTTCGCCGCGGCGGTCGGCATCCAGGCAGCCTTGTGTGATGCCTGGCGGGCGCCGAAGCCGCTGGATGCTGCCGATTATGCGAGCGTCGAAAACCACGGCTATCATCTGGATGCGGGCAAGTTTGCCGCCTTCCTCGCCGACCATTCTATCCGCCGCCTTGGGGTGCGGCACCATCTTGCCGACATCACAGGCGTGAAGGCGCGCGAGAACGGCGATATCGCCTCGCTCACCTGCGCAGACGACCGCGAAATCCCCGGCGACCTTTTCATCGATTGCAGCGGTACAGCGGCACTCCTCATTGGCCGTCACTATAAGGTGCCCTTCATCAGCCGGAAGGACACCCTGTTCATCGACCGCGCAATTGCCGCACAGGTGCCCTATCCGGCGCCGGACGCTGAAATCGAATCCGCCACGCTTTCAACCGCCACCGATGCCGGATGGATCTGGGATATCGGCCTGCCGTCGCGGCGCGGGGTCGGGCATGTCTATTCCTCGACCCACACAACGCCCGATGCGGCGAAGGCGACACTTGAGGGTTACATCGCCCGCCTCGGCGCTGATCCCGCCAGCCTGCAATTCCGCGACCTGGCGTTCGAGCCCGGCCACCGGGAAACCTTCTGGGTCAACAATTGCGTGGCCGTCGGCATGGCGGCAGGCTTTCTGGAACCGCTCGAAGCCTCGGCCCTTGTGATGGTCGAGCTGGCCGCTGCCATGATCGCCCGTCATCTGCCGGCGGCACGGGAAGGGATGGATGTGGTGGCAGGCAACTTCAACCGCATCTGCCGCTTCCGCTGGGACCGGATCGTCGATTTCCTGAAACTGCATTATATATTGAGCCAGCGGAGCGACAGCGCCTTCTGGCGCGACAACCGGCGCGCAGAGAGCGTCCCCGAAAGCCTCACGGACCTTCTCACCCTCTGGCGCCACCAACCGCCGGCCAACAACGGCTTCCTCAGTCCCTATGACCCGTTCCCGGCGTCAAGCTACCAGTATGTTCTTTATGGCATGGGGTTCGAAACGCTGCCCTGCCATCTGGAACAGGTGCCCGAGCGTATCGCACTTGCCGACATGCATCTGCAAAAAGCCCGCGACCGCAACAAACGTATCCCCGCCCTCCTGCCCGGCAATCGCGCGCTGATTACAGCAATCCGGTACCGATTGCAGATCGCCGGTTGAAATATACGAATCAAGATTGCTGCCTTGATACTTCGTTAATACTAATTAATTGGTAATTAATGAAAAAATTAACCGTATTTTATCTATGTGACAGTAAACAGAGCCTATCCAGGTAACGCATTTTGATTACTGAGAGATAGGTGCTTCCAATGAAAAATAAGGTAACAGGCTTTGCTGCGCGGGCGGCAGGGCTGGCGATGCTGGCCACCTGCATGGGCGGTATTGCACATGCCCAGTCAACCACCCTCGATATCCAGGTCGGTGCCAAGGCAGCTGCTTTTGTAGAACCGGCCCTGACAGGCGATGTCCCCACCGCCGTCGTGTTTGATCCTGCCAACCCCGCTTCGAAAGCCGATGCCGACGCCATCATGGCGGCCATGGGCGACGGCCTGAAGATCAAAAGCGGCACGCTCCGCCCTCAACTGGTAGCGGTTGGCGATGCGGCGAGCCTTGCAAACGTGCAGGTGGCTTTCCTCGCGCACGGTGTTGGCGACGGCATGGGTCCGGTGAGCGCGGCGGCTGCCGCCAATTCGGTCCTGACCATTTCAAACGACATGAGCTGCGTTGAGACCGACCGCTGCGTGGTCGGCGTCCAGTCAAAACCGAAGGTCCTGATTGTCGTCAGCAAGAGTGCGACGAGCGCGTCCAAACTGCAGTTCGGCGCAGCCTTTCTCATGATGGTCAAGGAACGCTGAGCGCGGACCTGACCCTTCGAGCCCCATTCCCCCAGGAGTTCTCCCAAATGAAAAAACTGATTGTGATGGCGTCTGCCCTGATCCCGGCAACGGTGAGCAACGCAGCCTTCGCCCAGGCCGTGAACTACGGTGACCTGCAAGAACTGTTCGGCGAGCCCGTAACGACGAGTGCGACCGGCAAGCCGCAGCGCCAGTCCGAAGCCCCGGCTTCGATGGTCATCATCACCGGCGAGGAGGTCCGCCGTTCAGGTGTACGCACCATTCCCGATATCCTGCAGAACTATGCAGGCATCGATGTGAACCGCTATGCCACCGGCCAGCGTGAAGTGGGCATCCGCGGCGCCAACATGCCGCTTAACCCGCGCCTCCTTGTGATGGTCAATGGCCGTCAGACCTATCTCGACCATTATGGCTACACCGACTGGAGCCTCCTCGGCATCGAGATGAGCGAGATCCAGCAGATCGAAGTGGTAAAAGGCCCGAACAGCGCCCTCTTCGGCTTCAACGCCGTTGCCGGCGTGGTGAATATCATCACCGTCGATCCGCTTTCCACCGGCAACAGCTTCCACGGCAGCGCCCAGGGCGGCACCGATGGCACCTACGAGCTTTCTGCTGTCGGCAACATGAAGATCAACGACAAGGTCGGCATGAAATTCTCGGGCGGCGTGACCGAAGCGAACGACTGGAAAGGCATCACCGCCGATCATGACCCGGCGCGCGAAAACTTCTCGGCCGAACTTGTGGCACAGCTCGCCAGCAACATCCGCGCGGACGCCAGCTATACCTACAGCAAAAGCCGTCAGATCATGCAGGCCTACCAGTATGATCTCTATAATTTCACGACCACGCTCGAAAGCCTCAATGGCTCGGTCGCAGCCGACACCAGCCTTGGCCTGATCAAGGCACAGGTTTACAAAAACTCGGTCGAACAGGACACGCCGGGCATCGGGAATAGCATCAGCAACGTTGTCATCGCCAAGCTTGAAGACCTGTTCAAGATCGGCGCCCGTCACAGCGTCCGTCTCGGCCTCGAATATCGCCGCGACGAACTTGAATTCGTCAATGAAGATGCTGGCCAGACCTATTATTCGGTCTATTCCGGCAGCGGCATGTGGGAATGGCAGGTCACCGACAAGCTGGTACTGACGAACGCCCTGCGCCTCGACAAGCTGAACCTCGGCCACGGCCCCATCGGCGACCCGCGTTTCCCCTATACGCAGGCCGACTATGACCGCTCGATGACCGAATATAGCTATAACTCGTCGCTCGCCTACACGATCGACGACGAAACGCGGGTTCGCATCGGCACCGCGCGCGGCGTTCAGGCGCCGGCCCTTGTCGGCTTCGGCGCCGCAACCCAGCTGCCGAGCGGCTTCTATTACGCCGGCAGCCCGAACCTCAATGCCTCGATCAACCAGGCTTACGAAATCGCCCTTGACCGCAACGTTGCGGCCATCAATGGCGCTTTCAATATCACCGGCTCGCTGACCAAGGTTTCGGACTTCCTCGCCGCTGGCCAGAACGTCACGATCAACCTGCCCACCGCCGAATATCCCTATGTGCGGCTGACCGAAGACGTGATCGGTGACTTCAAGGCATATGCCATCGAGGCAACGCTGCGCGGCCGCACCATGAACGACAAGCTTGGCTGGGCCGTGAACTATACCTGGACGGACGTGAAAGAGGACTTCCTGTCGCCTGCGACCGAAGCCATCATCTCGCTCGATGAAGGTACCGCAGCCCACAAGCTGAATGTGAAGCTCGATTATGTCGACGGCCCGTTCAACGCCTATGTCGTCGGTCGTTACCGCTCGTCGACCGAACAGCGGCTCGTCACCGGCCCGGGCTACCGCGATCTCGGCGGCAATGTTACCGTTGATGCCAAGGTTGCCTATGCGATGGACAACGGGATTTCGCTGTGGATGACCGGCGAAAACCTGACGGCCAACAATGCCGCCGGCCTCTCTGTCTTCAAGGCAGACACCCGCGTCCTGATGGGGATCGGTTTCAACTTCTGATCCTGAGGACACTGTACACGACCCGGCAGCACGCTGCCGGGTCGCCGGTATCTCTAGAACCGGCCTCTCGGCCAGCGTAGCGGCCCGCCCTGAAATGCTCGAAACACAAGGATGACGTGACAATGATGCAGCGATTCTCCAGCGATAACTGGCCCCTCGCCGTCAAGGTTGGTCTGCCCCCGTTCCTGTCCCTCGCAGCGCTTGCCTTCATCGCTGTTCTCAGCCTGAACGCGCTTGGCCTGCAGGTTGGCAACTTCAGCCGCGTTCTCAATGAAAACGTGGGTGTCGTGACCGAACTGAAGGAAGTCGAGGCGGAACTCCTTGCCATCGACGGCCAGTTCTACAATGTCACGACCTCCATCGCCGCCGCCGGTGGCACCTATGACGCCGCAACCGGCTTTGGTGCCGTCAAGGACCGCGTTGACCGCCTCAATGAAAAGCTTGTGGAGCTCGCGGGCAAGGTCACGACGCTTGATGCCGGCGCCGGGCAGGAAATCGGCCAGTTGCCGGCTGAGCTTGAAACCTACAAAGGCACGATCGATGTGGTGCTGGAGCTTGCCGAGATCGATTTCCAGAGCGCGATTTCGGTAATCGAGCCGTTCCGGGAAAACTACGACAACCTGATCAACAAGACCCGCTCGGCCATCGCGCGCGTACAGGCGCTGTCGCAGGAAAGCCTGGAACATAGCGAACGGGAAGCCGCCAGCACCGAGACAAGCTTCATCCTGATCGCGGGCGGCGCCATCATCCTTGTGATCGCTTTCTCGGCCTTCACGATCATTGGCTTTGTGCGCTCTGCATCCAAACTCTCCAATGCAACCGGGGCCCTTGCCTCCGGCGACTATGACATCGACCTTGATGCCCTCGAGCGCGGCGACGAGCTTGGCCAGATCGTCGATTCGCTCAAACTGTTCCGTTCCGAACTCCTGCAGGCCCGCCAGCTGGAGGAAGAGCAGAAACAGGCACGCGAACAGGCCGAGTTTGAACGCCAGCAACGCCTGGAGGAAGAACTCCAGCGCGAACGCGACGAGCAGCAGCGCCGCCGTCAGGCCGAAGAAGAAGCAGCAGCCGAGCGCCGCCGTTTCCTCGCCGGCCTCGCCGAAGATTTCGACAAATCGGTGAACCTGACGGTCGAGGAACTGCAGACGACGGTCGCCTCCGTGATGCAGCTCGTGGACGAAGTCGGCAACCGCGCTGAAGAAAACAACATGACGAGCGACAGCCTTCACAAGGTCGTCGAAAGCGTCACCGCCAGCATGAACAGCGTGATGGCCGCATCCGAGCAGATGGCAGCATCGATCCAGGAAATCTCGCGGCAGGTAGTAAGTGCCGCCCAGCTCAGCAGCAGCGCGGTCGAGGTCGCAGGCCAGTCGTCCGACGGGATCGCCTCACTCAATGAACTCGCAGGCAAGGTGGGCGCGGTGGTGACCATCATCAATGATATCGCCGAGCAGACCAACCTTCTCGCCCTCAACGCCACGATCGAGGCGGCGCGGGCGGGCGAGGCCGGCAAGGGCTTCGCCGTGGTGGCAAGCGAGGTGAAGAGCCTCGCGAACCAGACAAGCAAGGCGACCGACGAGATTGCCACCCAGATCGCCACAATGCAGGAAGCTACCGGCGACGTGGTGAAGATGATCGAGAATGTCGCATCGGTCATCCGCCAGATCGACGAAGTGTCGACCGCCATTTCCTCGGCAGTCGAGGAACAGGGCGCCGCCACCCAGGAAATCTCGCGCAGCGTGAGCATCGCGGCCGGCGAGATGGCCGAGGCGGCAACCGGGTCGACCCGCATGACCGAAATCGCCGCCGCCAACGGCACTGCCGCCCGCGAGATGACGGTCGCCATGTCGGTCCTGCACGAGAATGTCGACAAGATGCAAACGAGCGTCGGCTCGTTCGTCGGGCAGATCCGCGCCCAGTCCTGATACAACAAGCGCCCAGCAGCCCTCGCTGGTCGCCCTTCATCCCCGAGAGACCAGTCCGGTCGTGACGCCAGCCGTCACGGCCGGATTGTCATTTGCCACCCAGACGCATGGATCGCGCCAGGTGAAATGAAGTGCCGTGCCTGTAAGGGGAGTAATTGGCGCACCAACGCGGTTGAAGATGGGAACTGGAGCCTGCAGATTCTGATCTGTCGTAAGACGTAATGAAAAAGCGACCCGAAGGCCGCTCTTTCAATTTCTTCAGGCAGCAACAGCGCCCTTGCGCCGCCGCGCCGCCACGGCGACAAAGCCGAAGCCCATGATCATCATCAGCCAGGTCGCCGGCTCGGGCACACCGCCAAGCACGGTCATGCTGATGTTAGAAAGTCGTATTGTGCCTATCGTAGTATATATTTGACCCGAGTTGGAACCGGCCGCCACTTCATTCCAAGCGCCGATTGCAGAAGCATCAGCGGTCGTCAAAAATGTCTCATCCCAATTGTATGATTCTATTCTGGACTGAGTGATTGAGCCGCCTGCAATAGCATGATTGCTGCTAGTACCTTCAACTCTTAGGCTGTCACTGACATCCGATGTGCCATCATCACCGTCCAACACCGTCAACCAATCACCAGAGAAAAATGACCCATTATAAGCCCAGCTTACCGACCCCAGCGACCATGAGAAGCTGTCATAGTCATAATAGGCGCGCGTGTAGCTAAAGTCCGAACCACTGCCCGAAAGGGTAATTATAGCGTCAGGGACAATGGTCTGGCTGTCATCGAAATCGAGGAGCGCGGTGAAGCTGTCGCCCGTGACTGCCCCGAAGGCCGCCGCCAACGGATCATTGCCGCCAAAACTAACAGTGCCGGTAAACTGATAGACGGTCGCCTCAGCCGTACCGCCAAGCGCGAGCGCAGCGAGGCCCGCGAGCAGAGCTCTCCTGAGCATGACGTTTCTCCCATCCGGTCAGGTCCATCGCCTGCCGGGTATATCAATTCAGTTTCAACAAGAAAAAGCTGTCATGCCTGATTGACCGCTAGCCCCAAAACGGCGGTGCGTAAACTTTCTTTATAACAGTTTTGGCGGGTCGTCACGCGATTTGTTAACAAGTAGTTAACACGCAACTTGCCACTTATGCCCGCGATCATTAACGCAAGAGCAGCATCAACAGCCGTGAGATTACACGCCCGGACGCTAATCCGGGCAAAACGCAGTCGCAGCACAAAAGTCTGGAAATGGGGAAGTGCCCATCTTTGACCGGAAATGGCGCACCCGAAGGGATTCGAACCCCTGGCCTCTGCCTTCGGAGGGCAGCGCTCTATTGTTTACCCTGATTTACCGTTGCTTACCGATGTCGTGTAACATATATATTTTACACGATAATTAACGTATTACATGAACTTCATGGCTTTCCTGAGATTACCCAGAATCGCCTGAATTGGATTTTTTTGGCTACCTATTGGCTACCTGAAGGAAGCACACTATGCCCAAGATCAACAAGACCCTGGTCGATAGCCTCACATCCACAGAGAAGGACTTCGTTCTATGGGACGATGAGGTGAAAGGGTTTGGTGTTCGGGTGTGGCCTTCTGAAAAGAGAACATTCTTTTTTCAGTACAGGCCCAGGGGCTTCCGGCAAATCAAAAAAATCACGCTTGGACATCACGGCAAGGTAACGGCCGAAGAGGCGCGGCGCCAGGCAAAGACATATGCTGGCCAAGTGTCAGCGGGAGGTGATCCAGCCGCAGACATTGCCATGAAACAGAAGGAAAAGGCCCAGCAGGTTCTTCTTGCGGATTTTTGCGATCGATATCTTGAAGCCGCCGACAAAGGACTGATTCTTGGGCGAAGCGGCAAACCTAAAAAAGAAAGTACGCTCAAAATCGATCGGGGTCGCGTTGCGCAGCACATCAAACCACTGCTCGGCAAGATCAGCGTGAAGGATATTTCTCAAGCCGACATCTCCAAATTCATCAAGGATGTGACGGTTGGCAAAACTGCCAAGGACGTTGAGTCAGGGAATCTGAGGGGTCGAACGGTAGTGAAAGGCGGGGCTGGTACAGCAACTAGAACGGTTGGCTTGCTTGGAAGCATTATGTCCTATGCCGTTTCAGAAGGATTGATCGCATACAACCCGGTGACTGGTGTGAAAAAGCCAGCCTACGTTAAGCGAACCACGCGCTTAACTAAAAAGGAGTATCTAAAGCTCGGAAATGGCTTGGAAAAGTCAGAGTGGGAAGGTGATACGTATCAGGCGATCCTAGCGGTTCGCCTATTCGCTCTGACCGGATGCCGCAAAGCAGAAATTATCAACCTTAAATGGGATGAAGTGGACTTCACGAACCGATGTTTACGCTTGGGTGATTCCAAGACAGGTGAATCGGTTAGACCTCTTGGCAAGCTGGCCATCGACCTCCTTAAGAATGCCCCACGATCCAACGAATGCGACTTCGTACTGCCTGGTGCTCGACAAAAGACGAAGCCCTTTGGTGGAATGGCAAGGGCATGGAAAAGAATTTTGAAGAGATCTGAATTGACCGGATTCACAATTCATACGCTTCGTCACTCGTATGCCAGCATGGCTGGTGATTTGGGCTATTCAGAAATCACTATCGGCGCCCTAATCGGCCACGCAGCAGGATCTGTAACGAGCCGCTATGTGCACCACCTTGATGAGGTCCTTTTGGCTGCTGCGGATCGGGTTTCAGAAGCGATCGACACGGCCATGAGTGAAAAAAATGACGATTGATGCATTTTTTTCGGGTCGATCTGCATGGATTTTCAGTTTCGTTTGATACGGTCATCTCAAGCAAACAACAGCGAGCTTGAGAAATGATCGACAACGATAATAAACCTGCACTCCTGACCAAACCGCGCCTTCGGCGTGATGAGGTGCCAACTTATCTGTCACTCGTGCACGGCATCGAGATTGCCAAATCCACATTGGCAAAGTGGGCGGTGGTGGGAGGTGGGCCCCACTTCCAAAAATTTGGTCGCCGGCCGCTTTATCAGCCCGCTGACATTGATGCATGGGTGGCGAAGCGGCTAAGCATCTAACAAGTTTCACCTGCCCTCTCTGACTTTTCGGTTGCGACTGAACTTTGTGCCACGCCAAAATCTCCCCAGAGGTTGAGATTATTGCTTTCTGGGGGAATGCGGCATGGAGGACAGGATAGTTTACGGAATTGGTGTCCTGCTGGTGCTGATCTACCTCTGGCGTCAGACCCGACGAGATCATTCCCGCAAATCAGGCGAGCCCCGAAAAGAGCCTCGCATCCACACACCCAGGGTCCGGGTGTCAACCTATGTTGACACAAACACGATGGACGCCTCCTACGCGCGCCGCGAACAAGCCCTCGCTTCTTTCAAAAAATCCCACCAGTTCCCGAAAGACACCGACCAGGCCCTGCAAATGGCCCATATGGCGATGGAATACTATGCGACCAATCATGGACAGGATCTGGCGCTGGTGCGCTCAGAGGCTTTCGATCTAGGATTGTCTGAGGATCCGGTAGAGCGCGACAAGGTCCTACGCAAAGCGATTGCGACCTACTACAAGGACCGTGACGACCCGTTCGCCAAGACGGTCGCCGTATATCTCTCCCTTGAGCATGTCATCCTGCAGCTGACCAATCCCTTGCAGGGCTGGAAAAACTTCCTTGGTCTCCAAAAACTTCAAACCAACTGGAAGGCTGAAGAATATTTTGAGGCCTTGCTAGGGCTCCAGAATGCATACGTCGTCACTTTTCCCTTCTCGACAATGGATATAGCGACAAAAACCAAACAGGACATCGGCAGGACCCTGGAGCTGTGGCATGGGCGCACAGCGGCACACGAGCATTACGAGACCAACAAGGCCTATTACGAGGAGGCAACACGAGCCGGTCAAAGATACTTTGCTGCTGTTTCGGTCGTGGACTATCTGACACGCCGCTACAAGTTCAACCCCGTAGGGTTTAGGGATGAGCTGGTCATGTGGTGCGAGCGCGGAGTTTCCCTAATCGAGCCGTTCCTGGTTGAGTATAACGCTCAAAAAGCCTTCGACATCTATGACCCGAACAGGGACAGGAAAATCGCCAGAATGACACTGGAGAAGGTTCAAGCACTGCCATCATATGAAGTCCCGCGCCTGTCTCTTTATGAGACCCTGAAAGGCGTTCTGGAAGGCGAGAATGACCGCGAGGGACTGGCCAGGCTGCATCATCTTGGCGCCAGAATCAGATACGAGGATGGTGCCGAGGTAGCAATGGCGGCCCCAGATGTAACCGAGTCCCTTTCCATCGATGATATTACAACAATGATCGAAGTGAAGGCCTCTGGCGAAAAGGGCAAATTGGCCTTTTTGCGGAAAGATGGAACGCCTTGCTCAACAGAAGACGCGTTCGCCGATCATATGGAAGCGGATGGATGGAAGGTTATGCGGGCTGAAGTTTCATTCTGGCAAGCCATGTTCTGTCTTACCTTCTGGGACGAGATATTCACCGGGATGGGAACTCCGCAGCACGGAGCAGATATTCCCATCGACTTGTTCCGTGATGAAACCTTCTACAGAGCGCGCGAACAAAGCATCGATCAAAAGTTTGCAAACCTGTCATCGGCCAATCTGAAGGTCTTCATTAATCGGCAGATCGGCAAGACAAGAGGGGCCTGGACCCGGCTATTGTTCGATGGGGATGAGGATCTCCTTCGCTATGCTAGGTCGTCAATCGTGCAGGAGTTTCTGGAGATTTTCCCGGCTCCTCTTTTCGCCAAGATCGTCTACAGGATTGCTACAAATCCAAACCAGAACCGTGCTGGTTTGCCCGACTTTATTGTGTGGAAGGAAGACACGATGAAGTTCGTAGAAACCAAGAAGGTCCGCGAGCAGCTACGGGAGGCGCAATTCGAATGGCTCCAATGGCTTTCAGACGAAAATGTGCCGATCGAAATTTGTCGGGTGAAGGCTGCTTAGCTGTTAGTGCCCCGGTCGAAGCACCAGCCTGCTCGTACAGATGCAGTTTATCTTCACCCTATATTAGACTCCAGGAAGAGCATCCAATATCTGATTAGGATCAGGCAGTGGGGGCACGATGAACTGACCTGGCCTATCAATAGAAGCTAGATACTCACCGATCCTGATATCCACTCTACGACTTGTGAAAGTGACCGATTGGGATGGAGATACCATAGGCGCCCATTGGCTGAGAAGGCCTAGATTCTGATTAGAATAAAATCGGTTAGCGCTCTCAAAAATTGGCAAACAATTATCGATTTCCTTGAAAGCAGCTTTTGCTGCCTTAATCAAATCTTCAAGCTCGTCATTGCTGAAAGAGTCGCTCGATGTAGCATGCCTCATTTGTTTCATGGTTTTTCTAAGGACAATATCTGCCTCAGCGAATCTCGTCTGTTCTGAGGAGGCCTCCTTCAAAAATTCAAATCCAAGAGCTCGATCCTTAAGATACTTAGTAACCTGTCGCATGACAGGCTTAACGGCTCTGATCCGTAGATTTATGTCTTGGACTCGTTTCTTAAAGATTGTCTCTTTTATGCGATTTTGTTTGAAGTCAGCTTCGATTTTTTCCAGCTCCTTAGCGACGGCTTCCTTTGCCCGCTGAGTGGCCTGAAAATCCTCTTCGAAGGTGTCGTAAGCTAGTCTCCCATCAGATCCTATGTGATCAAGCAGAGAGTCAAACTTATCGATCGAGTTATCAGCCAGCTCAATAAGACGGGGAAATAAGTCATTCTCGATTCTGGTTATCTTCTCGAGGTATGTTGGAAGAAATTCCTTCAGTAAAATATATCGATTAACAGAAATCTGCCTTTTTCTGGCAGTGTCGTGCCGGGTCTTGAGTCCGGCAAAGTCACCCCCAAATTCCTTCTTCCCACAGTCGATTCCAGCAAGGAATTTTACCCCGCTAGGGGACATCATTATGAAGCCCTGGTTGTGTTTATGTCTTCCAGGCAATGAGCACTGGAGCAGCTTGGTTCCCTTAGGTGCAGGCAAAGAGTATTTTGCTTGGATTACCGCCTCCGCCCAATCTGGGGGGGCGATGATCGCATATGGAGAAACAAGGGCGATATCATCATAGAATAGCCTGAGTTTCAGGAGGTCTTCGTCAGACATTTCATGCTGGTTGTCATGCTTGTCAGGCAATGCACAATCTCAATACGTTTCTATTTTGTTCCAGATAATTATGTATATCAAATCTACTGACATTTGCGAGTCATAATGATCTACTTGAACGGGTGCCTCTCATCAAAAGGGGGGTCATGTTGGGACGCGGACTGATGATAGCAATCTCACTCCTAGCTGTTCATTTTATGCATGCTGCAGGTGTGCCAGCATGGGTAGCCGGGACATTAGCTGCTCTCAAATTTACTTGGTTTGCTTGGCAAACTTGGGTGGAGCCTTGGCTTGCCGCAAAGAATCTTCCAGACCATGTCAAAGAAGAGATTGCCGCACATAATGAGCGGATGGCACAAGCCAAACCAATAGAAGCCATGGCCCAGATTGTGAGAGCCAATGCAAAGAAGGAACCGGATTTTCTAAGATCACCCCAAGCCTCTGCTTGGCTAGCATCATATTAAGCTCACCCCAACCCTAAAGACTTTGGATGGTGGGTGCATAATCTGACTGCGAAGGTTGAAGTTGCACGATCAGTGACAACAGACGAATGAAGCGAGCGGTAGCTCCGCTTCATTCGCGAGAATGGGATCAGGTTCTCTTATCGATCTCTACGCCGGTCAGGGGCACAAGCCATTCTGATGCTTCCATCAAGGCCCGTTTCTGTGAGCGTGAAAACCTCCCCCATACCTCACCGTGGCAGGGGTTGCTGTCCAGCGGATCCAGTCCGACCATGAGCTCAACATCTCTGGCCGCGCCTGCCGTAAACTGCACAGCGCCTTTCCACTTGGGGGTAACGACATATTCTTCCGGCATGCTGCCGGTAGCAGTGATCAACTTTTCAATATCGACTGACATCCCGCCACCAGAGGACGGAGAAAATACCTGACTGGACAGGCGATTGGTCTGCAGGTTCTCATCGTAAACGAGGTGGTTTTCGGGATCGATGCGGCGAATGATCAGGTCGTCTGCCTCAATCGAGTCATCATCGTACGGCGCCACCATACGAAAAATCAGCCTTCAGCAGCGACGGCTACAGCATCAGTCCGCCCGCGGTTCGAAAGCTGCTTCACCCAATTTTGGACCGAACTGAAATCGTTTGTCAGGTTAAACTCTTCTTCATGCCCGGAGTTCCTATCGTAACGATACGCATTCACCTTATTTGGGGCCAAGACATGGATTTCGACATCATAGCCGTTGCGATGCCATTCGATCTGAACGGTGCCGTCACTTCCAGGTACTAGGCTCGGCGGCGGTACATACTCTTCATTGAGACGGTCCAGAATGTTTGCCGCGAATTCGGCACAACTCCATGAGACAGGAACCCCCTGATAGCCATCCCACCCTCTGGGCAAAGCCGTCAGTTCATCAAATCGCGGACGCAGAACGGACATCCATTCAGACTGATACGTCTCGACAACAATACGATGAGGTCTGAAGTCGCGTCGAATTATCTGGCCTGAGCTCTGTGACAAGTTGAGAGTCGAAAACAGGTCCATGTGATTTTGAAACGCACTTGTGAATATTGCATTGGCTTTTGGGCTCATTGCACTTTACCCCACGCTTTGTGGGCCTGCTCTGTTGTTACTTTGTCGAAGGTGGTAACGATTTTGTCTCGCCCCATCTCAAGAAACTTAATGGCTGATACCAGATCTGTTCCGTCCGGTGCCCCCCGAACAGTGAAGTTCAGCCTTAAGGCAAAGGAGGAACCATCATTCTTCAGCCCTGATATAAGTTCACCGAACAGCCTCCCGCAAGGCCTGCCATCTGAATGCTTCAGGATTTCTACGAAACTTGACGATACATTCTCGATGTCGCCATCCTTCAATGAGCTGAACCTGAACCAGTCCTCGATCTCACTATAACTCGAAACCGGGATTATATTGAAATAGCTGATCTCCGCTTGGGTCACTTCCGGGACGAAGTTATGAAAAGCTTTGTACCAAGCTTTCAGACGCTCGAAATAAGTGCTGAAATTTTCCGCCATCCCCTCAAAGCGAGGGTAGCGGTTTCCGTCCCTCCGGCGCCAGTTCAATAGTAACCGGTCGTTCTGGAACTGAAGCAAATGGCTTTCATCAGCAGCAATAAACCACGAGCGAGGACGCAGCGGCGGCGGCGATAACCTAAACTGGACACCTGGAGGTCGTGACCCTCCGAACGTCTCGAAAGTGGCATCCATAGGGAATTGCTCTTGGAAACTAGGGAATTCCTCACTGAAAAGGTCATGGAGCGTATGAAGGCCTAGTGACGTATAGGTCGGACAAGCCGTGAATTGCAAACCAACCACCACTTCATCGAGTGGCGGATGTGTATAATCAGGTAAATGATCAGGTCGGCTAGTTTGCATGATGTCCCCGTAATGCGCCTAGAACACTCAAATTTGGCGCGTTCGTCAATGGCTAGTATTATTGCCGCTTACTCAGAACAGCAACTGGGGCCCAATCGCATTGGCGCGTGATGCCTTTGAAAGGGAATACGACAAATTGCAGAAAACTCTCAACACCTCAAAAGGATTGATTACCATCCTTACAGACGAGCATTCGGCATCGGCATTCAATACGAGTGGCGAGAAAGTTGGTGAAATCATCTGTGGTGAATGTTGCGTTAGGCTCGATGCGATGGGCGAACCTCAGTATGAATTATTGTTGACCTCAGCCAATGTCGACCAAATGTATCGCAGGCTCGGGATTGCTGAAGCTTGCGTTGAAGCTATTTGTGAGACGAGTGGCCAAATCATATTTGCTAACATGGATGCCTATATGCCCCAATCAGATGGGAGCCATTTAACAAGCGATGGCAAAGCGTTTGCGTACAAAATGATAAAAAAAGGAAAAATGAACAGAATGACATCTGATGATGTGGACTCCTAAAGCCTGATACGTCTATGTCAGGAAAGCGATATACTGCTGAAGATGTGAGAATGCTGACCAAGGCGATCAATCGGATTGCTGACCTATGGAGCATCAAAAACTCAGATCTTGGCGCCATTCTTGGCGTCTCGCCTGCGAGCATCAGCCAACTTCGCAATGGCGCTCGGGAGCTTTCCCCCGAAACGAAAGAATTCGAACTTGCACAATATCTGGCGCGCCTGTTCCACAGTCTTGATGCAATGGTGGGCAGTGATGATCGAGCCGCAAAGAGCTGGCTGAACACCGAGAATAGAGAGCTTCAGGCTAGGCCGATTGATCTTCTCAAGACCATCCGAGGTCTCGTAGCTTGCGCTGACTACCTGGATGGGTATCTAGGCACAAACTAAGAGCCGGATGCTCAGACCTCAACGACTCCCCATTGAAACGGTGGAAGCCCTTCTCCTGGATAACCTCTTTGACTAGATAGGATTCTGGTCCGACCGATTATCTGATCATAATTCCAGTGAGTATGACCAGAAATCCAATAATCCGGGATTAGCTGACCACCTGCAATTTCATCGGCCCAGGAGTTGTAAAAGTAAGGCCCTAGCTCGTCTCCAGCATGAACAGGATCGGACATAAAAACGGGCGGGAAATGGGTGAGGACTACTGTTGTCCCGACATGAGTTTTAGCGAGTTCCTGATATAGCCAGTCCCGGGATTCCGCATTGATGCGCTCAGCATCTTTCGGCGAAAAAGGACGATCTACACCAAGCTGGCGGATTTGAATCTGCCGAAAATCGTGCAGAAATTTTCTGGCGGCCTCCTGAGCAGACTCTTTCCACTCAGAGCCATACGCCAGAAAATCGGTCCAAAGCGTGCAGCCCAAAATCCTGACGCCATTAATCTCGATAACATCTCTTTCTAGGAAAAAGACACTGCCCTGGAGACCATGTTTTTCGGCATATGTTCGGCAAGATTCGAGATAGTCATCCAGCACCGCGCCGTAAAACTCATGGTTTCCGGCGACTGCTACTACCACTTTCCCAGTTCTTTCATGCACCAGATGCGCCCACACCATCAGCCGAGGGGATGATGGGTCGTCCCTCCCATTCCACGCCGGCTCGTACCCGACATCGACGTCCCCCAGGAGAGCAATCAAATCCACGTCCAAAACAGGCGACAGATCCGGCAAACCTTGTCCAAATTCAAAATGCAGATCCGATCCGAATGCAATTTTCATGGGAGGTGATCTCAGTCTTTTGCAGAAGGGGTTGAAGCGGGAAAAGAGAGGGGCCGAAAGAGCGAGGAGACGTCAGAGATTTCGCCCGGCCCTACCTCCCGAGGAGGTGGATGATGGACTTACCCACAGAAGCCCGCCGGAGATCCCCATCAAGATACCAACTGTCTCAATTTTAGACAAGACATCCTCGCATGAAGTAATTGTTGTGTGTAATGTATATTATACACGAATATTGAAGTGAAAATCCGTCATGTCTGTGACTTTTTGTTGGATTTTCAATTACGTGCCGATTCTTTAAATGATAAATTGGCCTCATTAATACATTATGAGGCCAGCATAATGACACATGCATCTCCCACCCTGAAAATATTCACTGCGTTATCTTTAGCCGTAGCGGGACTTTTGGCCTTTGAAGTATCCGTTCGTGCAGGTGAATCGGATGGTCGAACATCAGCATATGAAGCACAGGACGGGGCGTCGTTAACCCCGGAACAGATGGAGGCTGGCTATAGTCTCCCGATACTCGCTCACGCTAAAACGGTTGGACATGCAAGAGAGGTAGGCTTTGCCAATACGGCCGGCACGGCGGCGACCGTCGACCTCGCCACACAGGCGACGCGCGCACTGAAGGCAGATGATGCCGACAAGCTTTCGGGTAACAGCGCATCCTATTATACGAACGCGAGCAATCTCTCGAGCGGCACTCTCAACATCAATCGCCTGGTCGGATCGCTTGTCGATAGCGACAACAAGATTCTGAACTCGCTGATGAGCGGTGAGACCTACGACATCTCGATCAGCGGGAATTCGTCGACGGCCACTTCTTCGGCAAATTGTACAGGCGGCAGTGCGAACTGCGATTATTTCACCTTTGCCTGGAATCCATCTTCGTGGACCGCCTGGTCGGCTTGTATGGCTGGAATGCAGTCCCGGACACGCGCGGTAATTTGTGAACGCTCGGACAAGCCGGGTGTGGTGCAACTCGACACTAACTGCTCGGGCCTAAAGCCTGACATGTATGAGAGCATTGCATGTGCGGGCTATTCATATAGCTACCAGACCGGTAATTGGGGCGGCTGGTCCGCTTGCTCCGGCGGGTCCCAATCCCGCAGCCGTTCTGTCTGGTGCGAGCGCTCTGACGGCGCCACGGTGCCTGACTCCTACTGCTCGGGATCGAAACCTTCGACGACATCATCGCAGTCCTGTACTGTCACGACTTATGACTGGGCCTACTCCGGCTGGAGCGGTTGGTCTTCATGCTCGGGTGGCAGCCAGTCTGCCACTCGGACAGTCTGGTGTGAGCGTTCAGATGGTGCAACCGTGTCCGACAGCTATTGCTCGGGCTCAAAGCCTTCGTCATCGAAAACACAATCCTGTTCGTCGGCGTCTTACAGTTGGTGGGCTGGAAGCTGGGGCTCTTGGGCTGGGTGCGCAACGGACCCGTCAGCCGGCACTCGAACGAGGACAGTTCAGTGTCGCAACGACCTGACTGGTGCAAAAATTTCGACAACTTATTGCGCGGGCGCCACAAAACCGGCGACGTCGGAAACTAAGGCCTGCCCGCCGCCTCCAACTGGTTTGAAGTGGATTTTCACCCCCTTCCCTTCCACAGTCACCTGTCCGCGGGGCTGCACGCCTACGACTTACGCAAAGTCGCCCCCCATGGCCGGAGAGAAGCGTTCGCTAAGTGCTCCTTCCTCATCTGCCGCCTGCACCATCGGCTCGACGTACACGCATGTAATTAAGTCCGGCTGGACTGCGAAGTGCACCGGCACTACCGGCATCTGCATGGAGACAATACAGATCAAGCGGTACAACTGCTCATAGTTACTCACGAGTTAACTATATGACAAAAAACAAAAAACTTGCTCTTCTCGCTGCCACATGCTTGAGCGCCGCCTCACCAGGCGCCGCTCATGCCAGCGAGATAAAGATCGGCCTGCTTGACACGGAAATCTCGACAAGTTTGGATGACCGGCCAAACTTGTCGATCATCCTCGGCCCCAAGGCTCCGGACCGCCCAGGATATCATCGCGCGAGCTATCCGATTGCTGATGCAATGATTAGTCATGGCGACTTGATGGTGCACGGCATTATCGATGGAGTTGACCGAACGTTGGGCTCTGGCGGGGCGATCATGATCTTTCATGCGAACCCATTTCTGGAGAAGGATGGTTCAGGCGGCAAATTGGCGGTTGATTGGCGAGCGGCTCATGAAGCACTCAGTTGGTATCATGAAAATGGCGTGAAAGTTGTCGTCACAAGCTTTGTTAACGAAAAAACAGCTGCAACGGAGCACTTCATGAAAACGGCTGAAGAACTCGGCCTGCAGATCATAACTTCAACAGGGAATAAACGTGCTGACTTTGCACCCTGGCCTGCGTCACATCATGCGGCAATCTCCGTTGCGGGTACAAACAAAGGACTGCGGGTCAATTATGACAGTGTTTTAGAAGGGATTGTCGATCTGGTTATAGATGGAGAGCCGGCGATCAATTTCAGCCGCACCGGATTTGGTAAAAAGGATGCGACATCCAGCTCATATGCCACCGCCCGAGCCGGCGGCATGATCGCCGCCCTGGTCTGCACCTTCGACCTTGAAGGGAGGGAGGAGATCATGGAGGTGCTGCATGGCCACACCGAGCCCCGCCAGTTCGGCAAGTTTACCTATGATTTTCTCGATTTCGACGCGCTGAGCCCGGGTGTCTGGGCAGCTTATCAGATGGCAGTAAAGCTCGGCGACGGTGGAGGCGGGTTGAGTCCGGGGATGTGATCTCTCCTGACATACGAGCATAAATCAATAACTCCCCCCTTGAAATTATGGGCAATTGCCCATATATTATAAACATTGGTATGGTCGTGGAGTTTCCTTGATATGATGTTGCCAGACGAGATTAGGAAAGCTCGCGAGAGTTTGGGTTTGAAGCCAGCCCAGCTCGCTATCTTGCTTGATACGGATACTCTTTCGATCAGGAGAATGGAGCTCGGCTCTCATTGTTCAACACACCGCAAGCCGGCACCACGCATGGAGCGACTGATACGCGCTTACCTATCCGGCTACCGACCCGACGACTGGCCGGATAACAGAAAGGAAAAATGACATGGCGATTCTGAAGATCTTTTGGCCACCCAACTTGCTGGCTGCCATCTGCGTCCTGGAAGTGACCCTGAACACGGTCTTCTTCTAAAAATTCGAAACCAAAAGGAAAGGCCCGAGAAATCGGGCCTTTCGCATTATTCCATCTTAATCCTTCACGTTCGGTCGTAGAGATCCACCCTCCGGATTGACATTTTCAATGTCGACACCAGCGCTGCGTACACGGCCAGTCGGGGTCTTGTTCATGGTAGCGGCAGCAGCCACGACCCCCTCAAATCTCTGGGTTATCCCCGTCCCCGCGAGTGCTCCAGCTACATCCCCCTCGACGTTGCCGCGGCTCTGGATATTGAACCAAACGTTGAAGATTGTATCAGGGACCGACGTCATTAGTCGGAAGGAGAGCTTTCCGATGTACCAGGCCACCACGACCTGGAAAACGAGCATGACAATCGTTGCGGTGATTCCGACTTTCCCAGCAACCATCCCGTTAAAGAAGGGGATGAACTGACTCATGGCGATTGATATGAAAATATAGTAAACCGCTATCGTTAGGAAAAATCCGATCACGATCAGCATCGGTTTAATCAGCACGCCAAGGAGTATCAGCCATCCAGGCACCATCCGGTTGTCGACGAACTCATCGCCCTTGAAGCTCATGTGGATGACCATCCACAGGGGGGCCGCCAGGATTGCTTCAACTACGCCTATCATCCACTGAAAAATGGCGAAGAGGTAATTGATCCAGACCATGAAGGGGATGACAAAGGCGAAATACACACCAACAAGGAACAGCGTTCCAGCCATGCTATTCGTGTAGGTTGAGAGGCTCTGATGAAGAGAAACTGCCGCTGCCAGGCCTCCGGACAGTGGAGCAGCAGCGGCTCCTGCGACAGGTTGATTAGCCAGATTGTCCGCCGACTTGGCAGCTGCAGTAAGGATCATTTTTGCTCCAGCCATCCCGCCGAATATGGCCTCGGATGTATTCAGCAGGATGTGCCCGAACCCGGTCAGTGAAGTGATGGGGTCAACCACCCCTCCGCCTTCCATCATATCAGCGAGTTTTTCTGGATCTGCTCCATTTGCCATCGCTTCACGGTATTCAGCACTATCCTCGGCACTCCCGCCTTCCGCCGAGAAGTTTGTGATCGACAGGGTTGCATATTGTGCCCTTCTCACCGATTGCGTGAGGTACTTACTGAACCAGTTTTTCAGGCTGTCGAAGCCGTCGCTCCATACTTCGACGGACATCATGTCCGACCATTCCAGTTCTCGTTCTTTTTCATTCACATCGATTGAAAATCCGGTTCCGCGGTCAACCATCAGCCACGTGTCATTTATTGTGTGCCGGAACGCTTCAACCTTTCCCGAAATGTGATCGTCGTTATTGAACTGTTCGATAATGTAATCCCAATCCGGCCCGACAATTTTCGGGAGGAAGCGCATCCCGCTTGCTGCGCGAGCGTTCAGCTTGCTAATTTCCAGCCAGTACATTCCCGCGCCGGCCCAACCACTTTTCAGGGCTCTGTCTTTGAAATCAGCCCGCAGGCGATCCCCTTCTTCGTCTGCAATCATGGCAGCCTGCGCGATAACTAATTGATTATATTCTGAAATCGTACCGCCGATTTTGCCCGCAGCAGTGCGGTTGGAACTGTCTTTCCATTTCGTCGTTCGCGAATTGAGTGTCATCCCTGCGATATTGACAAGCATCGGCTGCGCAGCCCTTGCAATTTTTTTGATTTGCTGGGCGTGCAGATTTTGCATGGCGGTTACCGCCGGGGCTGACACATCTTCTCCCGCAATTGCTGGTCCACCAATTTGGGCACTGCCACACGCGTTCTTGCCAAGGATCTCTTCCCCGTCGACCATCAGTGGCGTTGTCGTTAATTGCAGATTACCCTGACCATCCTCGCCCATTAGGATGAGTTCTATCTCATTGATCTTTTCCAAGTCGTATCTTTCAAAAAAGATCGAATTAATGAGCACTCTGCAGCTTTGGATTTCCCAGATCTGCTGCGCAACTCGCGTTACATCCAACCCGTTTGACGCCGAGATAGGCGATACGTGTTCGGTCATCTGGTTCACGCCTCGCTCCCAAAGGTCGTTTGCCATACCAACAGCTTGCCCCGCGATCGCCATGATCACTGAAATAATAATAGGGTAGCCCGAGGCAGTCGGCGCCAGCATCGTGAAAGAGCCGACCACCCGGAGCATGCCCCAGGTGCCAGACCAGCCGCGGCCGAAGGCCTCACCATCTTTGGCGCTGTTCACGATTCCAATCAGAAGAAGATAGGTCAGCCAACCCGTCGCTACGACAAGAACATACGAGTTGTACTGGTCAAATAAAGTTGCGATGACAGAGCCACCCTGCCCGCTGGCGGAGGTGATCACGTCAAGGGCGCGATAGATTTGATCGTTTTCATATCCAGTTTCGACCATTATTTTTCCCCTTTTCTTTTGAGGAGGTTGAGGCACGAAATTACTGATTTCGGCAGTGGAAGTTGTTTCAACCAGTCGCAAAATTCGAGGAATGTCCGTTCTTCTGCCTGGCGCACCCGCCAAAACTTCTCGAGGCTGAGCACGAAAAAGAGAATGGAAACGGCCATAGGATACAGGCCACGATTCCACTCGGTTTGGCAAAAGTTGTAGATTCCGAGGCCGAGGCTGCTGATGCTCATCGCACCAAGTATCAGTCCAACCGTCCGCAGGTGTTCGACGGTGGATGAGAGATCAGCAGATGACATGTTTCGCATCTGCATCATTTCTCGAAACGTGCTGAATGGCATGGCGGGGCGAACCAGACGGTCTTTCAGCGCTCGCAGATTGTTGCGGCTTCGAAGAGCAATCCGCCCGACCTTGTCGGCACCGAGATCGGGTTTAACGAGATTTGTAATTTTCATCTAGGAATCCTCTTCCGTTCACTGCCTGTTGCGGGCAGCGTTTTTCGACCAATCTTATCAGCTGAGACTGAAAATCCCGGCGAAACGGCTCAGTAAAATTGCGGCTTTTCGCGATTTTCGAGATCGGCGATGAGCAGTTGGGCCTCTTCACAATCGAGGTCCGGGCAGGATGCGAGCATATCGCGGAGATCGGCTTCGTCTCCGTGCGCGCCAACGGCGTCGAGCTCTTCGATCCAGACCTGAAGAGGGGTGGCGATAGGATTGACGGTTTTGGAAGTGGCGGTTACGTTTGTCATGTCGATTCTTTCTATCTTAGAGGTTAGGGTCGCGACCTTATGGCCAGGCTTGTTGCACCAAGCTTGGCCATTCACTTTTGATCGTTTGGTTTTGATGGAAACAGCCCGCGCACAAAGACGGGGGCGGCGACTACGAACAACGCAAAAACGAAGCTTTTCGTAAGCCACCCATAGTAGCTCGCCACGGCACCGGCCATCGCCATTGCGCAAAAAAGGATATGCCAAGCTTCGGCGATATCCTCCACGAGCCTATTAAAAACAGGTTTTTTCAAAGGGTGACTCCTTCATTAAAGTATGGATCGCTGTGATCGAATTCAAATTCGTCCTGGTTGTCGTTCGATTTTCGATTTTTGATCTCTTCTAGTTTTTCCTGCCATGCTGCGTGCAGGGCTGGATCTGTGGCTTCGATCGGCAACTTCATGCGTGCCGCTTCTTGCGCGATCAGCATCTGAAACGCAGCCCCCTCGCCTGGCGGGATGGGCACGGCCTTCATTTTCCGGCGACGGGCCGAATAAACAAATTCTCGCGCCCGATCGGGAAGCTGTTCTACCGAGATTTTTTCGAGTTCAGCCTGGTAAATTTCCTGGGCACGCGGGTCTTCTGCCTCGATGACGACGCCGATCCGGGCAGCCTCGCGAGCGGCTAGAAGTTGAAACTCGAGACCACCTTCGACCACGACTGTCGACCATTCCTTGGCCTTGGCCATTTGAAGCATGACGGCGACAGCGTCTGCATCGACGGCACTCGCTTCAAGCGCATCGCCGCGATCTCGAATCTGGATAAATTTTGGCTCGGCATCCTGCTGCCGCGAACGGATAACTGTCTTTTCTTCGCTGGCCCAGACGATTTGAGGCAGGATCCAGCTCGGCAGATCTGCGTCACGGTAAATTACAAAAAAATGCCGAACGCGCCGCTCAGACTGCCTGCCTGCCGGTTTGACCGCGCACACCATCTCGGGCTCCCGAGCCACTTCGGCAAGGGCCTCAAGGGCATCTTCCTGCTCTTCCGCGATCGTTGCTGCGGGCTGATATGGCGGTTTGTGCGGGTCAATATTATACAAGCCATACCTTTTACGAACCGCCGCCGCGCGTGCCTTCAGGACTTCGGCAAAATCTGCTGAGTAATATTCTGGGTCCTGGCGTCGCTGGCCAATTTCGCCGGCGAGCATCCCCATGATTTTATCGGCAGAGGTGAATTCGCGACTGAAGAGTGCACCAGCCACTTTGATTGGCCGGCCGCCTTCGCGTCCCGGGACGTTGAACGTGACATGTTTTCGGCCTTTCCCACCTGCCGCGCGAGACTTTTGCCAGGCCTCGGAGGGCGTCCATCCGGCCGCTGCAAACTCATCAACGAGCTCGTCGACATTATCAACGAGGCCGGCGCCGAACAAAATTCTTGCCGCGCGCCCAAGGCGACACTCCATAACTTGTCGATTAGCGCCCCGCGCGGAGTTTAGCGTCATCCGCACCAGGTCCCTAACCGCCTTCTCATTTCCCAGGAATTCAATTTGTGGTTCTGCGAGCTCCGCCTGAAGATTTTCGTCCCCCGCTGCTGCTTTTTTCTGAATTTCCGGTCGCGCCCGAAACAGCTGCATCCGCTGCGGATTAAAGGGATCAGCTAAGCCGTATTTTTGATTGATGTGGTCGCCTAGAATGTTGAAGTGGGTGATGGAATAAGAGTTTGGCTGCGGGTCAAACGCGCGCTCTACCCCGTCCACAATGATAGAGGTAGAGAGCATGCAATTGATCTCAACGCGCCCCCGATCCAAATGGAAATTCCAAAACCGGGCCGGCCAAATTGATTCATCCAGGCCTGCGAACATCATTTTTTCGGCTAGCGAGACGATATCGGTGGCCCTCTTCAATTCAGCCGGGTCGTCAGTGAGAATTTTTTGCCAGTCGAGGTCAAGCTCATGACCGCTAAGAGTAAATGTTCGATATTTGACGTCTCGGCTGATCGCGCTAACTGCTGCAAGAACCGCTTTCGGATCGCCAAGGAATGGCTTCGGCGGCACAGAACGTCTGATCAGCTGACCGCTCTGCCACTTCGTCTCTCCTGTCAAGTATCGCCAGGCGCCCATTCCTGTTGGGTCGGCCTTGCCCTTGTGCTTTGACCACGTCGGCATCATTTCGCGACACCCCGCTCGCGCTCGTCTGCGATACGGGCGAAATGGAAAGTTGCTTTTTTTGCCGATTCATCAATGGCATGAAGCACATCTTTCATGCGATCAATGAGGTTGATCATTTCATCGGCCCTGCCCGCGGCAACAAGGTAGTTGGCCGCGTGCGAGATCTGGTTGACGTTCACGCCGATTTTCTGAAGCTGGTACGAAAAATGGGTCATAGCTTGGGCAAGCGCGCGATCTGCTGACCTATCAGTGTCGCCGATTGTGGTGCTGCGATCTCGCCCCCATTCTGAATCGTTTGAGCAACCAGCAGCACGCGCGCAGCGAGTGATTAGGGCGCGCTCGCGCGGAGTCACACGAAATTTAAAGTCAACCGACTTGAGGTTATCGCACCCCCCACTTGCAGCACCATCCTCGGGAGAGGTGGGGAAAGTGGCACGGGAAGAGATTGCAGTTACATCATCCATCTCGGTCGAACTCGTTCACACTGCGCGCCAGCGCCAGGCCAGGGGTGTCAAGAGGGGCGCAGCCCCTTTTGCAAGGATCAAATGGTGGCTGTGGCCACGTTTGATATGCTTGCTCCAAGCAACAACAGAATCACACCAACCAAGTGAACAGTCAATAATAATTATGAAAATCCATCAATAAAACAAGTATCGTGTGTAATATATATTATACACGATACTTGTTTTTATAAAGACGCTCGAAAAGTTGAGATAGGAACATTAGACAAACCCTTACACCATATAGGAAATCAGGCTAATTAACGAAGTTAAGTTCCTAACTATGAGATAGGAACTTATCTCGATTTATCGATAATACCACTGTCGATTTACGTAGTTAATACATGTATTTAGATATAGGACCAATGAATGTTCCTATCTCAACTTTTCTGCAGCATCTGAAATTCACCCCCTTTACAGTTTGTTCTATTTTTGTTCTCATTGTGTGCCATGACCCTATTGAGTCTCTGCACATGCGCAAACCCGACACCATCGAACGCCTTTATCTGGACTTTGACGGCTTCTTCGCCGCCGTCGAGGAAACCGCTCGTCCAGCCCTCAGAGGCAAGCCCATCGGGGTCATTCCTTTCGAGCACACCACGGCCACTATGGTCATCGCAGCGAACCGCAAAGCCAAGCTCAAGGGGGTGAAGACAGGTGTATCCGTAACCGATGCCAGAAGGCTATGCCCGGACATCGCATTAGTCCCCCAGTCGCCTGACCTGTACGAGCGAGCACATCGCCGCCTGTTGCTCTCAGTTGAGCGAGTTATCCCTATCGATGCCGTGTGCTCCATCGATGAACTGACCTGTCGATTGGACAAGGGTGACATCCGAGACCCACATGGACTAGGGCAGCGCATCAAAGCCCGGATCAGGGAAGATGTGGGCGACTATCTCACATGCTCCATCGGGATGGCTCCGAACCGTCAACTGGCCAAGATCGCTGCCGACATGGACAAGCCAGATGGCCTGACGATCCTGAGACCTGAGGAGCTACCGGGACGGCTGCTGACGCTGCCGCTTGAGGACATCCCCGGCATCGGTGGACGCATCAAGACCCGGCTGATTGATGCAGGTATCTGGACCATGGAGGCGCTCTGGAAGACCCAGCCTAAACAGCTCAGAGCCATCTGGGGGAACGTGACTGGCGAGCGTCTCTGGTATGCCCTGCATGGGTACGAAGTGCAGGCCCTGCCGACCTCTCGGGCAATGTTCGGTCATGGCCGAGTGCTGCCCCCGGAGTGGCGGGACTTTACCCATGCGTTTGAGGCAGCAAGGCTGCTGACTATCAAGGCAGCCCGCAGGCTCAGGCGGGGCAAGTATCTCGCCAATACATTCGGCCTCTGGCTCATGATGAAAGAAGACAACTGGCACGGCGAAAGGCGACTGGGAGAGGCCAATGATGATCACGCTGGGCTCACCGCATTGACGACACTTTGGCAGATCGCCAGACGCGACCTGCCGAGCCGCAGCCGCATCGTTCAGGTCCATGTGGCCTTCTATGACCTCAAGCCCTCTGATGCCCGTCAGCTGGACCTTCTGGAGCAGGACGATGCAGTCCGCCGCAAGTGGGAGAAGCTAAGCGAGGCAGCCGATGCCATCAATAGCAAGTATGCGAAGACGGTCCTGAGCGTTGGTCCATGGACGCCGCCACCAGGGGGCTATGCCGGCGGGAAGATCGCCTTCAGCCGGGTTCCCGACATGGAGGACTTCTGGTGACCAAGGATCTCCAGCTGAGAGACTATGAGGAAGGCTACCGCTTTCGCGTCCTCTGTCGGACTTGCAGGTACGGCTGGAACGAGGAACCTGCCGGCCTGCTGACCCGCAAGGGACTGCGGAAGACCTTGTACCTTGAGGAGCTTGAAGCCAAGCTGTGCTGCCCCAGGTGCCGCAGGACCAGCACGAAGATCACCCCGATCATCATCAAGCCACAGCATCACTTTGTGGGTGGGATGGCCTGAGATCAATCTATCAGCAGGTTCTCCCGCCTGCCCCATTGTAATATCCCTTTGAAAACCGGCAGTATTGGTCCGCAGTACCGGTCTCGATCATGGCGCGGCTCACGTCGCGGCCGTCCGCCAAATAACAGCGACCGACCGTGCGATTGTAGCTCTCGCCCATGTCGTCACAGGTCACAAAGGAGCGGCCAACAATAACTTCAAGGGCCGCTGTGGCAGCTGGTCCTTCCGCAGTATCCCGTTCCGGGGCATCAAGACCCCAAAGCCGGATCCTGCGACCGTCCGCAAGGACAAACGTGTCACCATCGATCACGCGCTCGACGTGTCCCGATAGGGCGCCATTTGTGCCTGCAGCAGCATCTGAATCAGTTGAGGTATAGAATCGGTCAGTGGCTACCGCTGCAAAGATGAGGACAAGCACAAGGAGGGGCTGGCGCGATAAACGTCGCAGCGTGCTTTGTTTACTCGTCGTGGCCCGTTTGCGGGGCCGGCGCGGAGGCAATGGATGCAAGGTGGCCATATGACAAGTCCCTGCCTATAGGCTATTCGCTCAACCGCAGACACGATCTGAGAACGCCAAATAAAAGACGTGAGCTAACTTCAGAATAATGTCTTGCGCTTTCCAGAAAACGTCTATCTTTGAAGCAGCACCTGTTTTGGATTGCACCGCTGCTAATCAGACTTTCGCGATAATGTGAACTTCCGAAACTCACCGTCTCCAAGAAAATCGAACTTCCGTTCGAACAGTGTCGCAAGTTTGTCATTAGCTGTAGCAAAGAAAATTTGACGACGGCCTGTAATGGCTATTTCGCGCAGGTAATCGAAAAACGAAAGTGAGTTCAAATCGTCAACATGCGCGATTGGGTCGTCAATCAACATAACCGGCGGCGCTACTGTGAGTTGGCTGTTTTGAGCTAGAAAAAGTGACAACCCAAATGCGGCACGCTGTCCGGTGCTAATTTCGGTCAGTTTGGATTGGCACCTGTCACTCTTGCGGACCAAGGTCGCAAGCGAGGAACCCAACCCTGAGAATTCCCGCGGAGCGTGGATAGCAGAAAATATTGACTCGATCGCAGTACGGTTAAGCTGAAGTGTGGACTCCATCGCGGCCTTGAGTGAGTGGCCTTGCCTTATCTTGTTGAGGGCCTTTTGGGCTGTTGCAAAACGATCGATGCGTTGCGAAAGCTTCGTCAATTGCTCACTTAGTTGTTCCTTGCGCGCTCGCGCCTCCGATTGGATCTTATCAGCCTGCCTTTCACGAGCCGATGCTGCCTGCGTCTCAGCGGCCACGCTGCGAACGGATTCCCCCGCAACGATGAATTCTGAAATAGGGTGATCGCCGGGCCATGGAATGGACTCACGAAATCCATCGAGCCGCGAAAGGATTGATTCAGTCTTGGAGAGCTGTTCTTTGGTCTTGAGAAGGACAGGTCTAATCTCGTCTGCGCTTAGCGCGGCCCCCAGCCGATCCCGCAATGAGACTTGGAGTTCCGCCGCCTCCTTCGACAATAATTCGAGTTGTTCGGATGTCGTCGATATCTGCTCTTGGATTGACGACACCAACTGATCCGCAGCCTTGTGGGAAAGGTGCTCGAGAGGAAACCCAAGGTCATTCATTCGAGAGACGAGCCGATCCATTTCCTCGAGAGAAAGACCGGCATTGTCGAGATCTTCGATTTTCTGCGTCAGAGTTTGGAGGCGAGCCCGGGATGATGCCAAGCTTTCACTTATGCCCAAGGCTTGGGCCGCAGCTTCCCCTATCGTCAACTCCACCTTCTGGTCTGAGCGCTCGCAAAATTCGCGCAACCGAAGCAAGGCCGTTTCAACTCGTTTCGCATCATTGAGAGCGGCCTCCTGATTCTCTATCTGATTGAGGAGTGATCGCCCGAGCGGTTCAAGGTGAGCGTCCAAACCTCTGCTCATGTGGTTGGCCAACTCGCCCGGTTCGAACTGTGTATGGCACAGCGGGCATTCATCCGGATTGGTGGCGCGGTCTAGTATGGCTGCGGCAAGTTGCCGCAATTGCTGCGTCAGGTTTTCCGATTCATCTCTCAGCTTGGCGAAATTGGCATATTCAGCCTTTGTCGCTGCAAGCGCCGACTCTGCGATCACACGCTTTCGAGTTGCGGCCCGCTCAGAGATGGCCACGACTTCATCCTTCTCAAGTCCAGCAAGGATTTCGAAATGCTCGGCTTCGAACCCTGCTACCCTCATAGAACTAAACGTGATGGTGTCGTTCAGCTTACGACGCTCTGCGCTGAGGTTGGCCACGCCAGCGTCGATAAAACGCTGAGCTTGAACTCCTAGCTCCAAAGCCTGTTTCGCGCTGCTCAGTACGCGAGTTAGCCGTAGATGCTGACCTGTAGCCTTTTCAAGCCGGTCGATTTCGGGTGTGACTTCATTGACAAGCGCGATGGTATTTTGGTGGTAATTGACAAGGGCATCATATGTGACCGGTGAGCCAGCCCAATGAATTTCAACAGCTTGCTGGGCGATGGCGATCGCTTCCGCGAGCCCTCCGACAAATTTTTCCGTCGAATCCTCATCCACATCCGGTTCGAGGTGCCAGTGATGGCGGGCGATCATCTCAAATAAGCGTGTTCGAAGTGAATCCGATTGGTGCCGTTCATCCGCAGAGTCGCTGAGTTGTTTCTCTATCCGCGAAAGCTCGGACCTGATTTGGTCTTGGGTGGATCGGAGGTCTTTTAATCTGACTTTGACACCATCGCTTACGCGCTCGATATCTCGCCAAATCTTCGAAGCATCAGGGCCAACGAGGAGTTTGGATAGATCTTCTTCCACGTGGTCGGCCGATTCGGAAAGGCTAACTGCAGCGTCAGTGTCGAGAAAATTGAATTGAGCAAAGCTCTTGTACAAATTATTGGTTTTGATCTCGAACTGCCCATACCATGCGAGATTGCGCTCACGAAAGTCTTGTGGCGTCCGGCTGGACACCGCCCGCTCCTCGGTTCCATCCGCCAAGACGGCTTTTAGCTCGTATTGAGTATTGAGGTCGGGATTTCGCTTGGTTCGACCACAGTAGAATAGCTCTATCGCTTCAAGAAGAGAAGTCTTGCCAGAAGCGTTCGGACCGAAGATCAGGTTCACGGCACCAAAGTCATAGGTTCGGCGGAGGGGGAACTGTCGATAACGCTTTAGTTCAAGTGAACGAAGCGATTGAGCTGATTTGGCGAAACGCCTGCGCGGCGGCTCGGCTGCTTTGCGACCCTCTGGGGAGTTAACTTCAATCTTTTTCAGTCGAGTTGGGAGATCATCATCGCTAAGGATCGCCCCTTGGATGCCAGCTTCCGTTAGAATATTGATCCAAGCCGACAAAACGTTCTCTTGTCGTTTGTTCTCAGTGGCCGTAACGATGGGAGGGTTAAGGATTTCCTCAAGATTTCCTTCCGGAATTACGAATTTGCGCGCATATGATCTATCGTTTTCAATGAGTTCCTTCGCTCGCTGCGCTTCGGCGAGAGCGAGTTCCTCGTTGGTTCTCAAGAAGTACAGATAATTGCTCCACTGAAGACTTTTCCTGCCTTCAAAATACCGTTTCCCTATGACTTCGTCCTGATAGCGGTTCAAATCATGGAGGCTATTCGGAAGCTCGTGCGCGATGTCGAGATAGTAGACCGCAAAGGGGCAAGCTTCGGCGCTTCTGGTGAAACGGATAACAGAGTCATTGACTTGTTCTGCGCCCGGGAATTGGCGCTCGATGCGTTCCCGAAGGTCGCCCATATTAATGGTCATCCCTGCCTCCCGATATCAAATTCTGAACGATCTGCTGTCTTGTCGATCCTAGTGTAGTTATGTGTGCCATAGACTACGAACTGGTCATTCTCGTCACGATACCAAACTGCCAGTCGCTGGCGAGACTGGAGACTTTCGTCCAGATTGGAAGACCTCCTTTGAAGGAATTCGGCTATCCTTTTCGTTGTGGCCTCCACCTGTTTGAGATTCGCATCTTCGCCCAGGTAGACGACGGTAGCTTTGAGGCCTTGCCCGGAGACTACGTTTTGATGTGGGGCGTCGGGCGACCAATGCAGGTGGAATCCTTCCCGCAAGTCGGCCAATGCAGGAGGAATTTTCGCATCGTCTTGCAGTATATCCCAAAGATGGCCGCAACGCTTGAGGCGAGCGGTTCTAAATTCGCATGCGCTCTGGTCGCTATCCTGACAGAACGTGAGCCTATAGATGATCTCGGAGGTATCAATACGGCAAGAATCCAGATTGGACACTTTGTGCCAATCGTCTGTTTCATCGATCTTACCCGCGCAAAGAGCCATTACGCGTTCTGCTGCAAAGGGGTTTTGATCGGATATTTGTTGGATATCGTGCTTGGCGCTTCCGGCCTCACCGACAATGGCGGAGAAGCCGTCTTTCACAGCCATTTGTTCGGCCCAGGCACCCGAATCATTATCCCAGATGGAAACTCTTGCAATTTGTGGACCTCGCCTGCGTGAGCTGACAGCGGGAACCCCGACATGCGCTACTTTGGTCGCATTTACGAGATACGTCGCTGGCTGGTAATTAAAGAAGAGGGCATGGACGTATAATGGTTGAAGCCATGTATAGTAGAGGCCGAGTTTGTGGTTTGCGTGGAGCGTTTCATCCCGGATGTCGAACTTGTCTGGTTTCAAATACCAGGCCGAACCAGAAATATTTTGCCAATTGATCTCGTTGCCGCCAATCCTTATGCGGATATCGCTAGCCCAGTTAAGGCAAATAAGTTCGGTGGCGTCTCCCTGAAATTGCAGCAATTTGTCCCGATATCGCCGGAACTGATCCTGTCGTGGCTTAGGGTTAAGCTGTATGTGGAGAACCATCCCACGGTCGTAGATGGCCTGAGCGTCTGCGTCATAAAAGGCTAAGGCATCGGAACAGATCAGAGAGACGAAGCTTATCTCCTGTCCGGCAAAGCCGCCAAACCTGTAAATGCGCGTACCACGCTGCATCCCATTGACCTCGAAATGATCCTGATCGGCCATAGGATGCGTCTTAAACTGGATTAGGACGACAAGTTTCGTTTCCTCTTGGTTTTGCTGAACAGGAGCAAGAAAGATATAAGCGAGAGGATCGAGAAAGCGATCAGGATCGGGTTCTAGCCCTTCGTAGAGCAAGGTAGCATGCGGTTCGAGTTCAGCTTTTAGCGCATCGAGCTCAGCATGCGATATGCTCTCGCATCCAAGGGCCCAAAGCCGCTCGGCTTCAGGCGTTTGTCCGGCTTTGATTGCTTCGGACAAGACCTCCCAGGGCATCGCATATTCTGGAGTCGCTATAAGATCCGGCTGGGTGGCGCAGGCGTCGGTGAGAAACCGGCCAAATTGAGCTCTCGCCAGATCACGATCAAAGTTACGCACTCCCGCATCGTCTACCTCTAAGACACCTTGAGGCTGCATCAAGAGGACCTTGTAATTGTCGACGTTTGGAATCAGAGCGCGGAGGGTTGGCGTATCGAGACCCTCGGTTTGCAAGATTTGATGAACATGCGCTATTTCCATACCTGCGGCAGCACCTAGCAAAGCTTCAAATTCGTCCCTAGTGGCATATGGCGATGGACCTAGCCTATCATCACTAAACGCATCTAAATAGTTCAACGTGTGGTAGTTTTAGTGATTAAATCACCGTATCCAATGACCAGTGTAAAATCAATGCGCAGCCGTCCTTTCGCCACAAGTTCACCACAGACGAGAGCAGTCTCAGTCAGTCTTTGGCGGATTTCTGCGGATTAGCGGCAAACCGATTTTGCGGCAAGAAAGAGGGCATCTACTCTCCTTTGGCTGTGACATATTCCAGTAACCACACGTTGTTGATGCGGGAAAAGATGCCTTCTATCCGCTTCCAGCGGCATTCACCCCTTTTCCCCGCATCAACACCCTTCTCCACCGCTCGCCCTCAAGGCGAAGCAGTGGAGAAATTCATTATTGATCCTAACAGGATCATAATGAATCTTAGAGAGAGAGCGATACTTGAAATATACTATATAATTCAACATGTTGTATTTTATCTGCGGAACACTGATTGGCAAAAGCGGAACACTGATTGGCAAAAGCGGAACACTGTTTGGCAAAAGCGGAACACTGTTTGGCAAAAGCGGAAGCATCTCTTTGCCGGCCATTTACTAGGGCATGCGAAAAATATTTTTCAAATGAAAAATCCGCAGAATTCCGCCACTTCTTATCAATGAGTGTTGCGTATAATATATCTAGCACGCGAATGTTGTTGACTCTGTGATTATTTCATAGTATGTCATGATTGACCGCTAGCATGCCATGTGCATAATATGACCTCATAGTTACACCACTTTGAGGACGTATGTCATGATCCCCCAACATCTTCGAACAATCGGTATCGACGAGCTCGCAAAAATTCTTGCGCTCGAGCCGAGGACAATTCAGAGGCGCCTGACCGAGATGCCCGACCGCCTGCCAACCCCCATTCGCGCAACCTCAGGTCAACCCGTTCGCTGGCGAGTAGACGTCGTCGATGAATGGGTAAAGGCGCAGGAATCTGCCACTTATATCGGCCTTCGCGAGCGCTGCCGCAAGACGGCGATTGGTGCAAAGCGGATCTCGAAAATGACGCCCGAAGAGCGCGTCGCCCGCGGCTTCCAGGCAGCATAATCGAAAGAAAAAGACCCGCAAGCTGTTGGCGCAGCAGCGGGTCTTGTGGATCAATTAGCGCGATCTCGGCGCGACAAAAAGATCTAGCCACAGATTGATCTTACTGTCGGGAGGCCGATTGCGCAATAAAAAAGCGACGATTCATGGCCATCCCAAACTTTGAATTTGCTCTAATCCCGCAGAAACTTGCGCTTGAGAACAGCTTTTTGTCCTGTGGCCGCCGCCGCGGACTAAAGCCCAATCACCTTCGACTTTTCCTGTATCTGATGTCAGCCTCTCAAGCTGCCTCTATGCCCTTCAATCGGCTCGAATATGAGATTTCGGTAAGCTCCATTTTTTGCAAGATGGGCCTGAAAGGGAGATACAGCACATCGCAGATTCTTTTTATGATTGCACCCCTCAACTCGTTGCTGATCAACGATGAGCCTGCCCTGGAAATATCGTTCCACCCCTCATCCGCCGGCCATAGTCGATTTACTGTTTCCCTCTCCCCAGCCCTATCCGCGGTAGTGGTTGGCCATCGCGGCGAAGACGGAAAAGCACTGCCCCGAGGGCCAGAGCATGCTTTCACAAAAATTCCCCTCAAATGTGTCAATGCATTGCGCGATCTGTCGCTCCTTCTGCTCGTCCGCGCTGCAGCACGCGGCCACTGGAAGCCAAGTCTCGAAACGCTCGATTCCCTCCTTTTCGCTGCCCCTGCTGCGCCCCTTGGGTCGCGAGGCCAGCGGCGCAGAAATGCTGCGATCAGGGCGGCTGTAGCAGGCCTCGAGAATAGCGGCAGTGACATCTACATGGCTCAAACCTCTGAAAATCAATTCGAAAAGATTGAACGTCCGAACTCCAAGAAGGCCGAAACGCCGAGACTAAAACTAGTAAGGAGTTTTAAAAATGCAGCGTGATCCGATCATCCTCGACGCCCTGTTTCCGCATCGAATTGCGGATGCATTTTCTCGACGTATTGATCTTGCAAAACTCGCTGAAATTGGCCCAACCCCGATCGATTTTGTCCTGCCAGGATTTGCGAGAAAAACGGTCGGTGTGATGGCCGGCAAGACCGGCGTGGGTAAAAGCTGGGCCGTACTCCAGCTTGCGATCTCAAAAGCTGTCGGTCTCGACTTATGGGGCATATTTCCGGCCGGTGTAGACGACCCTAAGCCGGGCGCAGTTCTGTATGTTGCCCTCGAGGATCCGATCGAGGTGATTGAGCAACGACTGCACACCCTATGGAATCATATTCAGTGGCAGATGTCAGATGAGCAGAAATGTCTATATCACTTGAACTTGCATATAATTTGCGAAGATCGGGGCGTTACTCTGTTTGAAACAGCTCGTGAACGTGGGCAGGTCGCGCCCACACTGTATTTCGATCGTTTCGAGAAGGTCGTAGCTGAGATCAAGCCTGATCTCACAATAATTGATACAATGTCGCAGGCCGCCGCTGGAATTGACGAGAATTCTTCCGGCGAAATGAGTCACTTTCTGCAGCAAGCCCGCGCTTTCGTCCATCGTCAGTCGACATCTCTGCTACTCCTCGCTCACGTTGTGAAAGGTGATGTTGCAGACCTGATCGATGCACTCCGCGGATCGAGCGCGATCTCGAGCAACACTAGATTGATGCTGCACCTGGGGAAGTTGAATGAACGGGAAATCGAGGAGCTAGATATCGATCCCTCCGCTGCGGCCCAGCTTGTCAAATTTACATTCGTCAAAACGAATTTCGACCGACTGTCTGGCATGTCGACAATCCTCAACAAGGCGATGAACGGCGTCCTAAAATTCTTCGATCGCCATCCAATCCCACGGCTGCCGTCTGCCCGACACGACCGGTTTGCGCACCGTCGTCATAGGTCATAGTGGAGGTCGCTAATGGCCAGAATTCCAGAAAATCTGATCGACCGGGCTATGCAGACAGATATGTTGTCCATTCTGCAGTATTTCAACGTCGCGCCAGACCCTAACGATCGCAAGCGATATAAAACGCTGGACAAGTCAAATCATATAAAAATTGAAAATGATGTCTGGGTCGACTTCAATCAGCCCGGCCGGCCAGGCAAAAAGAACGCTGGCGGGCGCGGACCGATATCACTGTTCCAACATCTTGCAGCAGTCGACTTTACGACAGCCGTGCATGACCTGGCTGGCACACCCCTACCTCATCCCTCCAAAGAATTCCTGACACAGAGAAAGCGGGCACATGATCTCAATGCGCCCAAATTCTTCCCTCCCCGTCTCAACAGGTCAGTCCTTCCCGCTGCCCTGGATTGGCTAGTAAGCGTGCGCGGCATCCAGCCTAATTTTGTGAACCGCATGATCGCAGCCGGGAAGATCATCCCAGCTCAATCTAAGTCGCTTGGCCCGGTAATTTGCTTTCCAATGACAAGTCCGACAGGCGAAATAGTGGGTGCCGAGGTTATCCTGCTCACTCCGCCTTCAGGCATGAAAAACAAGCAGGTTTGGGGTGGGGCTGCCGCGAAATCCTCCGGCCGTTTCGCGCTTGAATCCGGGAAAAATGGCCCAAACGTACTGGTTGAGTCTGCAGTCGACGGCCTATCGTATTTTCAAATGTACGAATCAGACCGACAGTTCCAAGTGCTCAGCATAGCTGGCAGGCCATCCCTTCCCCTCGCCTGGGTTGAGCCCGGTCGTTCACTTATCTGCGCGACCGACGCAGATGCAGCCGGTGATGAACTCTACATGAAGATTGCCGAACATCACCCCCTCCGCGCGCGCGAGACACCCCCCACTGGCAAAGACTGGAACGACCATCTGAAAAATCAGAAAATCCCGATGGGTTAAGCGCAGTGGTGCGGGCGGGGGTTGTCGGCGGGTGCAGGGCCACCCTTGTGGCACCCCAGATCCTCCTGGATCTGGGGTCAAGGGCCTACGGCCCGATGCCCGGAACCGGCAGACAAGGCCTCCCCAAAAGGTTCCGGGCGGCCCTATAGGGACGTCTGGAAGGGGGCCGACCCCTAACACGGTGCGCCCTATCAAATCTGAAAATGCAGCGTTGTGATTGACGTGTTATAAATGCGGTCAGAAAAGAAGGCCGTATACATGATCAAGAAAACGCTCGACCAGATGAGCCGTGAAATCGAAGCCCGGCGGGCAACCGCCGAGATCGATTGTGATCGCCCGATTGCCAATTCCGGCCTGCGCAGAACCGAGCGGAAACGGATTATCTTGCAAGATATGACGAACCGCTTCCCCGACGCGGCCATCAAAAGCAACTACGTACCCGGTGCGCCCAAATTTTAATGGGTTATCAGGTATCAGATAACCCCATACCTGATATGGGCTTATCTAGTATCAGGTATCTCATATCTGATACTTTCTGGGTAGGTACGCTGATAGAAAGCAAGGAGATACCTGATATCAGGTATCCAGATACCTGATTCTACAAAATCCCAAACCTACATTTCTCAGGAAATCATTAGCCAAGAGTCATATCAATGGCTACCTATTGGCTACCTGTAGCTAACAGGTTGATTTCGGAAAATCTTCTAAGTCATTGAAAGAAATGGCGCACCCGAAGGGATTCGAACCCCTGGCCTCTGCCTTCGGAGGGCAGCGCTCTATCCAGCTGAGCTACGGGTGCATGGCCGATTCGTTTGTCGGCGCGGACACTATACGGTTCGTATGCCTTGCGCAAGCGCCAAGGCGGGACTCGGGCCGGGTGGCGGGCTCGATTCGACGGCCGATTTACGCTGCGCCGCAGCATTTGTCACCACCGCCTCAGCCGGCATCAACTTTTTATATCCATATATTTCAATGCGTTGAATGAATTTTTCTGGAATCGATAAAATTTGAATCATTCAGTTACCGGCCCTTAAGAAGGTTAACGGTAAAAGCTCGCCAACGCCGGACGGGACCCAAGTGGTTCCGATTAGTACCCCGGACCGGCTCAATAAGAACATCTGACTGACGTAACAATTCGTTTCCATGAAGGACTGACTGATGATCGCCAAATTCAAAAACATCGCCACCGTTGCTGTTGCTGCCGCTCTTCTCGGCTCGACCGTTTCGTTTGCTGCTGCCGCCAAGGACATGAACGACTGGCGCCGTGAAGTGGTTTCCGAAATCTCGAAAAAGCAGACCTACCCCCGTTCGGCTCTCTCGGCTGAAATCGAAGGCAAGGCAAAGGTCCGCCTGACCGTGGCTCCCGATGGTGCGATCACCGCTAGCGAAATCATTGAGCCGACTGGCCAGCAAGTTCTCGACGACGAGATCCCGCAACTGATCAACCGTCTGAACCCGCTGCCGTCGCTGCCGGAAGGCCAAGCTGCGCTGACCTTCGTTCTGCCGCTGACCTGGTCGCTCGACTAATCATCAGTCGTTCCGAGTATATCTGACGGCCCCCGGTGTCTCGGGGGCCGTTTTCTTTTGTGCGGGGTTCGGGAAAGAGGTGTTGTCGTCAGGCGACGCGTTCGGAAACCGCGCGGCCGAAAGGCACCAGCACCGAATCAACGGCATGCGACATGGTCTCGGGATAATCCGCCGTGAAATGCAGGCCGCGTGATTCTTTCCGGATCATGGCGGAGCGCACGATAAGGTCAGCAACCGTGACAAGGTTGCGGAGCTCCAGAAGGTCCGCCGTTACCCGGAAGTTGCCATAATAGTCCTGGATTTCGGTCTGCAACAGATCAACCCGCCGCTTGGCGCGCGACAGGCGCTTGTCGGTGCGCACGATGCCCACATAATCCCACATGAAGCGGCGGAGCTCGGCCCAATTGTGGGTCACCACCACTTCCTCGTCCGAATCCGTCACCTTGCTTTCGTCCCAGTCGCGGGCCTGGCCCGGCGGGGGCAGGTCATCGAAGCGGGCAAGGATGTCGTCAGCGGCTGCACGGCCATAGACAAGGCATTCCAGAAGACTGTTCGAGGCCATGCGGTTGGCGCCGTGCAGGCCGGTGTGGGCGCATTCACCCACAGCATAGAGCTGGTCGAGATCGGTCCTTGCCGTGAAATCGACCATCACGCCGCCGCAGGTATAGTGTGCGGCCGGCACCACGGGGATGCGGTCCTTCGTGATATCGATCCCGAAGGTGCGGCAATGCCGGTAAATGGTCGGGAAATGCGACAGGATGAAATCGGGCTCGCGGTGGGTGATATCCAGCCACACGCAGGGCTGGCCGCGGCGTTTCATCTCGCTGTCGATCGCGCGAGCGACGATATCGCGCGGCGCCAGTTCCTCGCGCGGGTCATAGTGCGGCATGAAACGACTACCGTCGGCGTTCCTGAGAACCGCCCCCTCGCCCCGCATCGCTTCGGTGATCAGGAAGGTCTTGGCCTCGGGGTGATAAAGGCAGGTCGGGTGGAACTGGTTGAATTCCATATTGGCGACCCGGCAGCCGGCCCGCCACGCCATGGCGATGCCGTCGCCCGTGGCGCCGTCAGGGTTCGAGGAATAGAGATAGACCCGGCTTGAGCCACCGGTCGCGAGGATCGTGGCGCGCGCCGTGAAGGTCTCCACCCGGTTCTTGCCGCGGTTGAGCACATAAACACCGTGCGCCTGATCGTTATAAGGCGCCTTCGATTTCAGGTGGCGGTTGGTGATCACATCAATCGCCATATGATCGGTGAAAAGGTCGATATTGGGCTCGGCCATCACCCGCTCGATGAGCGTGCCCTGCACCGCCGCCCCCGTGGCGTCGGCCGCATGGATGATGCGGCGGTGGCTGTGGCCGCCTTCGCGCGTCAGGTGATAATCGTAGCCGTCTTCAACGCTGCCATCGGCCTTGTCGAACGCCACGCCAAACTCGATCAGTTCCTCGATGGCCTCGCGGCCGCGTTCCACCACGAAGCGCACGGCGGCCTCGTCGCAGAGCCCGGCACCGGCGATGAGCGTGTCGTCGATATGGGACTGGATCGTGTCGGTTTTCTCCAGCACCGCCGCGATACCGCCCTGTGCCCAATTGGTGGAGCCCGCATCAAGCTCGTTTTTCGAGATCACCGCGATGCGCATGTGTCGCGCCAGATGCAGCGCGGCGGTAAGGCCTGCCGCCCCCGTGCCGACAATCACCACATCATAGGTGCGTCTCATGCTGCTTCCCCGCTCTGGCGGCGCGTCAGCTGCAGGAAGATATCCTCAAGGTCTGTCTCGCGCGTCGAGATATCAACGATGGTCAGTCCTGCCTTCTGCACAGCCGCAAGCACCGCGCCCACATTGGCGACCGACTGGTTGAGCTGCACAGTCACGCCGTGATCGCCGTTGAGGCTGGCGTCAAAGGCCGCGAGGCTGCCGGGCACTTCGGAAAGCGTCTCGGCGACCATGATGGTCACCTGCTTCTCGTCGATGCGTTTCAGGAGTTGCTTTGTCGGCTCGCAGGCCACCACTTCGCCGTGGTTGATGATGGCGATGGTGTCGCAAAGCTCTTCGGCTTCCTCGAGATAATGGGTGGTCAGCACGATGGTGGTGCCGCGCGCATGCAGTTCGCGCACATAATCCCAAAGCTGCTGGCGAAGCTCGATATCCACGCCCGCCGTCGGCTCATCAAGGATCAGGATCGGCGGGGTATGTACCATCGCCTTGGCAACCAGCAGGCGGCGCTTCATACCACCCGAAAGGGTGCGGGAATAAGCGTCGCGCTGTTCCCAGAGATGCACGGCCTTCAGGAGTTCCTCGGTGCGACGGTCGGCTTGCGGCACGCCGTACATGCCGGCCTGCACCTCGAGCATCTCGCGCGGGGTGAAGAAGGCATCGAAGGTCAGTTCCTGCGGCACCACGCCGATATTGGCGCGGGCATTCCTGGGATCTTCCTCGATATCATAGCCCCACACGCGCGCGGTGCCGGCGGTCTTGTTCACGAGGCCCGCGAGAATATTGATCGTGGTCGACTTGCCGGCGCCGTTCGGCCCCAAAAGCCCGAACATGGAACCGCGGGGAATATTGAGGTCGATACCCTTCAGGGCGACCTTGGGCTGGCTGCCCTTGCGGCCCCGGTACGCCTTTGTCAGGCCTTTCAGTTCGATGGCATTCTCGATCACGTCGCTGTCCTCTGGGTCAATTCTTGGATGCTTAAGATTCCCCTTACCCTGAAGCGGTACCAGATGGCGCCGGTAGCGGTCAATTGCGCCGGACATGCGCCGGGCGGCCTTCGCGTGCTTGTGAAGGCGGGAAGCCTTGTTTATATAGGGGCAAAGCCAGCGCAATGTAAGGTGACGCCATGTCTGTAGACGCTCCTGAAATCAAGCATGTGAACACGAAAACCGTAGCCTGCGACGGCGACGAGGGCCCGCTCGGCCATCCGCGCGTCTATCTGACGATGAACGAAGACGGCCAGGTTGAATGCCCTTACTGCGACCGCCTCTTCATCCTTGACGGCGAACCTGTCGACGATCACCACTGATGGCTGAAACGCCTCATCTCTATCTGATCGACGGATCGGGCTATATCTTCCGCGCCTATCACGCCCTGCCGCCGATGACGCGGCCGGACGGCACGCCGGTTGGCGCGGTGTTCGGCTTTTCGAACATGCTGTTCAAGCTTATCCAGGATCTGGCCGACGGCGAGAAGCCGAGCCATCTGGCCGTGATCTTCGATGCCGCGCGCAAGACCTTCCGCTCGGAAATCTATCCGGAATACAAGGCCCACCGCCCGCCGGCGCCCGAGGATCTGGTGCCGCAATTTTCGATCATCCGCGATGCGGTGAAAGCCTTTGGCGTGCCCGCGATCGAGATGGAAGGCTATGAGGCCGACGATATCATCGCGACCTACGCCAAGCAGGCAGCCGACAAAGGCTTCAAGGTCACCATCGTTTCTTCGGACAAGGACCTGATGCAGCTCGTGAACGAGCAGGTCACCATGTTCGACAGCATGAAGAACAAGCGGATCGATTACACAGGCGTCGTCGAGAAATTCGGTGTGGGGCCGGACCGCGTGGTCGATGTGCAATCGCTGTGTGGCGACAGCGTCGATAACGTGCCCGGTGTGCCGGGGATCGGCATCAAGACAGCCGCCCAGCTGATCACCGAATATGGCGACCTCGATACGCTTCTCGAACGCGCAGGTGAGATCAAGCAGCCGAAGCGCCGCGAAACCCTTCTCGAGAATGCCGACAAGGCCCGTATGAGCCGCGAACTGGTGCGGCTGGTGAACGATGCGCCCGTGCCCTTCGGCCTTGATGACCTGACGGTCCGTGAGCCCGAGCCCGGCCCACTTCTCGCCTTCATCGACGAGCAGTCCTTCCGCTCGCTGAAGGTGAAGGTGCAGCATCATTATGCTGGCTTCCTTGATGACAGCCCGACCGTCGATCCGGTGAGCGAGGCTGTCACGGTCGAGAAAGCCACCTACAGCTGCATCACTGAGATGGCCGATCTCGAGGCATGGATTGTCCGCATCATGGCTGCCGGTCAGGTAACTGTTGATACCGAGACCACGTCGCTGGATGTGATGCAGGCCGACCTTGTCGGTATCTCGCTCTCCATCGTGCCGGGTGAAGCCTGCTATATCCCCGTGGGCCATACGGGCGACGGTGACGGCATGTTTGCCGAACGTCCCCACCAGCTCGATAAGGCCGAGGTGCTGAAGCGCCTGAAGCCGGTGCTGGAAGACCCGTCGATCCTGAAGATCGGCCAGAATCTGAAATACGATATCTCGATCTTCGCGCGGCAAGGTATCGATGTGGCGCCGATCGACGACACGATGCTGATGTCTTACGCGCTCGAATCCGGCCTGCACGGGCATGGCATGGACGAGCTTTCGGGCCTCCATCTCGATCACACGCCCATATCCTTCAAGGATGTGGCGGGAACCGGCAAGTCGCAGGTGACCTTCGACAAGGTGACGCTTGAAAAAGCGACCGACTATGCGGCTGAAGACGCCGATATCACCGGTCGCCTGTGGCGCATCCTGAAGCCACGCCTTGCATCCGAACAGGTGATGGGCGTTTACGAGCGGCTCGAGCGCCCGCTGGTGCCCGTGCTTTCCGCGATGGAACGCGAAGGCATCCGGGTTGACGTCCCGGCACTGAAAAGCCTGTCGAACGAGTTTGCAGCCTCGATCCAGAAGCTTGACGAGGAAATCCAGAAGCTCGCCGGGCGGCCCTTCAATGTGCAGAGCCCGAAGCAGCTGGGTGAAATCCTTTTCGAGGATATGGGCCTCAAGGGCGGCAAGAAATCATCGAAAACCGGCGCCTGGGGCACCGGCGCCGATGTGCTTGAGGCCCTTGCCGCTGAAGGCCATACGTTGCCTGAGAAGGTGCTCGAGTATCGCCAGTTCGCGAAGCTGAAAAGCACCTACACGGATTCGCTCGTCAATGATGTGAACCCGGAAACCGGCCGCATTCATACGAGCTATCATCTGGCTTCCACCACCACGGGGCGGCTGTCGTCAAACGATCCGAACCTGCAGAATATCCCGATCCGGTCGGAAGAAGGCCGCAAGATCCGCCGCGCCTTCATCGCAGAGAAGGGCTGCAAGCTCCTCTCCGCCGACTATAGCCAGATCGAACTTCGCATCCTCGCCCATATCGCCGATATCCCGGCGCTGAAGAAAGCCTTCGCCGACGGGATCGACATTCACGCCATGACGGCTTCCGAAGTATTCGGCACGCCGATCGAGGGCATGGACCCGATGGTGCGCCGGCAGGCCAAGGCCATCAACTTCGGCATCATCTATGGCATTTCGGCCTTCGGGCTTGCCCGCCAGCTCGGGATCGAGCGGTCGGACGCGCAGAAATATATCGAAGCCTATTTCGAGCGCTTCCCCGGCATCCGCGCCTATATGGACAATACCATCGCTGCCGCCAAAGAGTCGGGCTATGTGACCACCCTTTTCGGCCGCAAATGCCATATCGCGGCGCTCCGAGACAAGAACCCGATGCACCGCGCCTTCGGCGAGCGGGCAGCGATCAACGCCCCCATCCAGGGCACTGCAGCCGACGTCATCCGCCGCGCCATGATCCGCATGCCGCAGGCGCTGGTGGACGCTGGCCTGACGGACGTGAAAATGCTCCTTCAGGTGCATGACGAACTGGTGTTCGAAGCGCCCGAAGCCCGGGTTGACGCGGCCATTCCGGTGATCCGCACGGTGATGGAAGGGGCAGCCGCCCCGGCGATTGAGCTGAGCGTACCGCTTGATGTGGATGTGGGCTCAGGCGACAACTGGGAAGAGGCGCACTGATCAGCGTGTCTCTTCTTCCCTGACCGCCGCTTCGAAATCGCGCCGGGCGTCTTCATCGAGCCAGTCGGTATAGTAACCGTGAATCTCCGCCCGGATGGCGGGATCAGCGATCAGCCGGTTCATCTCGTCTGCCATTTGCCGTCCAAGAGGGCCGCCCGAACAGGCGAAGCCGCCGGGCTTGGTGATCGGCTCGCCTTTCACGGCGAAGGACACAAGCTCGCCGCCGGGCACAGCGGCGTCCCCGTTCAATGACTGGTAATAGATTTCGGCGGCAAGGCCGAAGGCGAAGTCGATGCGGTCATGCCGCAAAAGATCCGAGAAACGGTCATTCGGGATCAGCACCCGCAGCCGGCCTTCGGGGTCAGATTCCGTGCGCTCCTCGATGAAGCGCTGGATGAGAGTGCTGTAGAAACGCTGCCCCACATAGCCCGCGACGAGGCGTTTGTCTGCCGCCAGTGCCATCAGGTCGACATGATTATCGGCACCGAGATAAGGCGCCAGCATGGGGCGCTTGGCTCGGATCGTGACCAGCCGGTTGACGAGAACCGGATAGAAGGAATCGCTGTAAACGAGGACATTTTCCCGTTCCGGCGTGCGCAGAAGGCCGCCGGTGCAAATGCCATCACGCACCTGCATGGTGGCAAACATGCGCACCACCGAACTTGCTACATCTTCATGGCGGTAGCCGGGCATGGACCGTTTGAACAGCGCGATGATCCGGTCGACATAGCCCGTACCCTTGCCGTCGCCCTCAAGGATCATGGCGGGCGGCACATCAACATAATACCACTGGGCCAAGGGCCGGTCATCGGCCACAGCCGCCCGACCGGTGAAAGCCGGGGCCAGAAGCAGTATCAGGATAAGCAAGTGTCGCATCGTCTGCCCTTTCGCCCCGTTTTACCGCAGATAAAAAGGGCAGACAATCAAAGCGGGCAGACTTCAGCCAAAGAAGGTGCGGGCGCCGAGGTACAGAACAGCGGCAAGCGAGGCCGAAAGCGGCACCGTGATGATCCAGGCGGCAGCGATATTCATCGCCTGCTTGCGGCGTACCAGACGACGCTTTTCCTTCTTCTCGGCCTTGGCGGCCACCTTTTCAGGCGTCGTGATCTTCGACAGTTCGCGGGCGTTGCCATTGGCCTTGTTGGCCAGATATTCGCGCAGGAACCCAACGCCGAACACACCGCCAACGGCGATATGGGTCGAGGAAACAGGCATGCCGAGCGCCGAGGCCGCAATCACCGTGATAGCCGCCGACAGGGCCACGCAGAAGGCGCGCATCTGGTTCAGCTTGGTGATCTCGCCGCCAACGGTACGGATCAGCTTTGGGCCAAACAGCAGAAGACCGATCGAAATGCCGATGGCGCCGATCACCATCACCCACAGGGGCAACGACACTTTGCCAGCGGCAGACGCGCCCGATTCGGCTGCGTTCACGATAGCGGCGAGCGGCCCCACGGCATTCGCCACATCGTTGGCACCGTGCGCGAAGGAAAGAAGGGCTGCCGAACAGACAAGCGGTACACGGAAGAGAAGCGACACGGACTTCTTGCGGTTCTCAAGGCCGAGCGCCCGATGTGCCACATAAGGCCGCATCACAGCCCAGGAAGCGACTGCAATGGCAAGGCCGGTGGCCCAGACAATCGGCGCTTCCGGCTTCCAGAGATGCTTCAGGCCCTTGGAGACCAGATAGACCGTGAAGGTGCCCGCCATGATGGCAACAAGGATCGGCACCCATTTTTTGGAAGCAGCGATCTTGTCTTCCTTCTCGACGATCACCAGCTTGACGAACCGCAGGAAGGCGGCAGCGATAACCCCGCCAAGGATCGGCGAAATGACCCAGCTCGCGGCTATGCCCCCCATCACCGGCCAGTTGACCATGCCAAAGCCTGCAGCCGCGATACCGGCCCCCATCACACCGCCAACGATGGAGTGGGTGGTGGAGACAGGCGCGCCAAGCCAGGTGGCGAGATTGAGCCAGAGTGCCGCGGCCAGAAGCGCCGCCATCATGGCCCAGATGAAGGTGATGCCATCGGCGAAGGCGGTGGGCGAGATGATATCCTTCGAGATGGTGGAGACCACGTCCCCGCCCGCGAGGAGCGCACCGGCGGCTTCAAACACGGCAGCAATGACAAGCGCGCCCGCCATGGTGAGCGCCTTGGAGCCCACCGCCGGCCCGACGTTGTTAGCCACATCGTTGGCGCCGATATTCATCGCCATATAGGCGCCGATCACAGCCGCCGCGATGATGAAATAGCTGATATGGCTGCCGATATGCACTTGCGTGGCATAGAGGAAGACGAGAACGACGAAGAAGAGCGCGAGGCCCAGCTTCATGAGGCCGCCTTGCTCGGCCGCGACAGCCTGTTGCACCTTCGCGACCCGCGCGACCTCACGGTCGACCTTGTCCAGTTCCATATGTCCGCTCCTCACCCCTGGCGTCGTGCCGGGCGGTTATACCATTTGGGCGGTCTGTAACAAAAGTGACATTAAAATGTAAGGATTCTTTTGGGCTGCAAACGGCCTGGTTTCCAACCCCTTGAAATGGAAGGATGACGCCTGCGTCACATCGGGCGGATCAGCGCCTGTTTCACCAGTACATTCACTTTGTCCGGCCCCAGCCGTCGTTCGGCATAGGGGGTGAGATAGGCCACCACGAGGTCAGGGTCGATGGGCCGGTCCACCCGGAAAACCTGCCGGGCCATTTCCATGCCCGCCGCCGCGAAATCGCCCTCGATCTGGCGAAGGCGCTCCGTGATCTGCGCGCTGTCATGGGCCGGGTCCTTGACCTCAAGGACCAGCTCAAGCGTCACAACGCCGATCACCCGGCCCTTGTTGAGGACAGAGAGATAGATCGGGGCGAGGTCGATATAGGGCTGCGGCGCTTCTTCGGCCTTTTCGGCGGCCCACACCGGCAGGGGCGCGATCATGACTGCAGGCAGGCACAGTGCGACCGCCAGTGCCACGCGCCGCCATGATCCGATCATCCCGTACCCTTCACTCATCAACCAGCGTCCTGTTCACTAAGGAAGGCCTATCCTAGACCAGAAACATGAGTGGCGGCCAGACCCAGTTGGTTCGTCCGCAGCACGATATCGTCAATGCATATTGCAATTATATTTGCATTTTGCATTTACATTATATTGCATAATGCGAAATTCAACCCTGAGGTAGTGACCAGATTGGAGGATGGCTTTTTATAACCCTCTGTTTTTCATGGCGTAAATCCGGAAACGCCGGATTGGCACAGCACTTGTAATGATAGAAGTGCCTCCCGCGCCGGGGCTCGAAGCAGGGAAAACTCGACCCCCAATCGTACTCCTGTTTCTGCGCCGGCCGGGAGGCACGCAGTCAGCCTTCTGAAAGAAAAGCCGCTTCGTGAGACACCCCGAAGCGGCTTTCTCTTTTTTGCGCCCACCAGGGCTGCAATCCTGAAGAATTGTCAGAAGAAGAAGCTCGTCGGGCTCGCGATCGTTGACGATTGCAACCGGTTCAGCGCGTCCTGATAATTGGCAATCTTGGCCGTCAGGTAGGCGGGCGCCTGCCCGATGTTGGCATTCTTTTTCGAATCTTCCAGAAGCTGCGCCTTGATCGGATCGTACTCCAGCGACCGGAAAGCCCGCTGTACCGTCGAAATGGCGCTATCCATAAGGCCCAGCACATATTTGGCCGCCTTCTTGTCACCGATATTGAGCGCGCCATCGAGCTTCAGCGCATAGGCGCCGCCAAGGTTGAACGGGTTGGCCGGATCGGGTTCGACCTCATCCTGGTCGATGCCGAGCGCTTCATTCTTCGGCAGCAGCTTGCCTGGCGTCAGGCCGATCCGCTCCAGAAGGTCCTGGTCGCCCTTGCCGGCGATCAGGTCAATCGTCGCATTCTTGGCTTCAAGCTTCAGCTTGGCGCCCTCGCTGGAGGTCGAGACACTTACCGTCAGCTTGCTGAAGGCGGCGATACGAATCTTGCGGGCGATATCGTTGAAATCATCACCCTCAGAAAGGGTGATCTTTTTCTTCGTGCCGCCATCGACCGAGATATAGAAATAGTCGCCAGCGCGCGCCGATGTCTGCGTCTGCAGGTCGCGCTTCTGGTCCTCGAGGATCGTGCCTTGCGGCAGGCCGAGCGTTTCCAGCACGCTGTTGCCCTTGGTGGTGAAGGCCACACCGCCAACGGTCGATCGCGCCAGTTGCTCGCCAAACTGCTGGGTATCTTCAACCGCGCCCGTGGCGGCATCGATCCGCGTCACGAAGCCATCGTAGGAGCCTGTCTTGTTTTCGCCCGCGATGGTCCCGGCGGTTGAGCCCGCCACATAGACCTTGCCGCCCGAGACAGCCACATCGGCGAGCCGGTCGGTGCCGCTGGTGCCGATATAGGTGGTATAGTCAGCAGAGAGCGAGCCACCGCCATCGGTGACCTTGGCAACAAACCCGTCATAGCCGCCAGCGAGGCTGCCGTTCTGCGTCGCCGAACCGCCAGCGGTCAGCGCCGAGGTGGTGGTGCCGACGAGATACACGTCGTTGCCGTCAACCCTCAGACCCTCGACCGAGCCGCCGGTGCCAAGATAGCCGAAATCGACCGTATCGATGACCGAGAAATCGGTGGCGCTCAGCTTGCGGACAACGGCATTGCCGCCTTCTTCCGCAGCGATCAGGATATTGCCGTCAGCCGAGACCGCCACACCCTTGACGCTTTCGTTCGAGCTGGTGCCATAAACAGCAGAAGCGAGCTTGGTGCCCGTGTCGCCGTCAAGCTTCAGGAGAAGGCCGTCCTTGCCGCCCGAGAAGCCCGAAGTGGCGCTGATGCCGGACTTCGTATAGCCCCCAAGGATGATGTCGCCCGCAGCATCGACAGCGAGGGACAGACCGCTCGTCTCCCCTGCCGTATCCAGCTGGTAACGGAAAATCTCGTCGCCGCGCTTCGAAAGCTTGGTGACAAAGGCATCGGTGCCGCTGATCACATCTTTCGTGGAAAGCGCGCTGTTGGTCTGCCCGGCGATAATCACATTGTCTTCGCCGTCGATGGTGATCGCATAGCCCGAGGCACTGTCTGCGGCACCCAGAAGCCGTGAGAAGACCACATTGCCGGTGCTGTCAAACTTGGTGAGGAAGACATCCTGCGTATCGGCCGCATTGATCTGGTGACCGAAGCTGCCGGTCGTTGTGCCGATCACATAGACATTGCCTTCGCTGTCCGTGGCGATCTTGGAAGCAGACGTGTCGGCGCTGACGCGATTCTTGGCGTCGACATTGGTGATCGAGGTCGCGTCTTCGTCCTCGGCCTCCGCCTCTTCCGCGGCCGCATCCTCGCCGATCACATCGGCGCGGCTTTCGGCCAGCATCTTGTCGCGCATTGCCTTGATCCTGGGGTCGATATCTTCGTCTTCCTCATCGGACACGAGGCCCTTGAACTCGGTGCCGCCAAGATCGACGCCCGAGAAGGAGAAGGTATCGTCCACCGAGATGGTACCAGTCAGGTTGTTCAGCTCCGTCACCCGGCTGGTGATTGCAAAAGCATCATCAAGCTGCGAAACGGCCGAAGACACATAAAGCGTCGGCTCATTTACCGCTGCCTCGAACTTCGCATCCTCAAGGATCGTGCCTTTCACGCGAATGGCATAGTCGCCGGTACGGCTGTCCTGCGCCGCCACAAAGCGCGTGGTATATTTGGAAACCGGATTGCCCTCGCCGTCCACCAAGGGGTTACCCAGCTCGTCCTCGCCCTGCAGCGCTTCGATCTTCGAGTTGATCAGATCGGTCACCGCCTTCAGCGAAAGCGTGCCGCTGATCTCTGAAAGGTCAACGGTGAAGGTATCGCTATCCAGCTGATTGCCCGCCACGCTGTTCTTTGACAGCGTCACGGTGAAAACTTCATTGCCGGTCAGGCCTACAACCGCATCGGTCGCGGTCTCGGCGACGGGCTTGCCGTCATATTCCGAGGCGTTCTTGCCAAGGCGCGTCGTCGTCTCTGTCTTGTATTGCTTGTCGCCAAGGAACAGGTCGAGATTGTTGAGCGACGTGGAAGAGAGATAATCCCGCACTTCGGTGAGGCCGGATTTGAAAAGCGCATCGAGCTGCGCAATCGTCGAGGATGTCGTCGACTTCTGCGAGGCATATTCCGCCAGCACCCGAAGGTTATTCAGCGCCTTGTAGAGCACGAAAGTCGCCTGCTGGTCGGGGTCGTTTGCCAGACCCTTGATATCTGAATCCTTCAGGTTGATGAAGGAATTCAGGCCACGCACCTCGCGCACCTGCTGCTCCAACGAGCGCGGCGTTTCGGCATTTTCCCACGGCGGAGTGGTGAGCGTATTGGTGGGGACGCGCTGGTTGAGCTTGGCGCGATCTTCGCTAGAGAGGCTGTTGAGCGCAATCTGGGTGAGCTTGGCATCATTGACGGCAGAGAGAAGCGAGGTCGAAATGCCAACAATCGTCGGCCGGAAGGATTGTGCATTCCCGCCGAACAGGCCACCTGACCCGCTGATATTTCCAAAAAACGCCACTTTTCGCGCCTTCTGCTTTCCGCCCTTCAGGGCCACTCACCCGGCAATTCTTGCCGATATGGACATTCTTGCCCACCGAATATTCTCAAGCCATCCAAACGACTCGGAAAAATCCGGCAAATTCTGCCGCCAGATTGCATTCCAGCGGTTTTCACCCTACATCTTTGCAAGATGCGTGACAGAATCCTTCGGGCTGTCAGCACCACCATAACGGAAAAGGCGCAGGGAGGCGAGGCCGATGACGGCAATTTTCATGCTGATTGATACCGTTCTGTATCTCTACAGCACAGCACTCATCATCTGGGTGATCATGAGCTGGCTCGTTTCCTTCGGCGTGATCAACAGCTACCAGCCCTTCGTGCGCACCGTCATGGCCTTCTTCGACGCCATCACCGCACCGATCCTGAACCCGATCCGGCGCATCATCCCGAACGTTGGCGGCTTCGATATCTCGCCGATCATCCTGCTGTTGCTGATCCATTTCCTGCGAGTCCTTTTTGCCACATCAGTAGCGCCAATGTTTGGGGTCTATGGTTGGTAACGGCGTCCTCAAGGCAGTGGACGGCGGGCTGACCCTCGCCGTGCGCCTGACGCCGAAGGCTGCCGCCGAGCGGATTGATGGCTGGATCAGCGACGACGCCGGCAACACCCGCCTGAAGGTGGCCGTGACCGCCGTCCCTGAAAACGGCAAGGCGAACGCCGCGCTCATCAGGTTTCTCGCCAAAAAACTCAAGTTGCCGAAAACAGCCGTAAGGCTTATAGGGGGCGACATATCGCGGCAGAAACTCTTGCTTCTTGAAGGCCCCGCCGATGCGGCAGGCCGCGCCGCGTTCCAGGAAGAAATCACCGCCCGGCTGGCCGAGCTTGCCCCTTGAGCCCCTGACCGGCACCAGAACGGGAGCCCGCCCATGACCGCCAGCATCATCGATGGCAAAGCCTTTGCCGAAAAAGTCCGCGCCGGTGTCGCGGCGGACGTTTCCGCCCTCAAGGCCAAACACGGTGTCACCCCCGGCCTCGCTGTCGTGATCGTGGGCGAAGACCCGGCAAGCCAGGTCTATGTGAAAAACAAGGTGAAGCAGACCGCCGACACCGGCATGAACAGCTTCCATTTCGAACTGCCCGCCGATACGAGCGAAGCCGACCTTCTGGCCCGCGTCGAGGCGCTGAATGCCGACCCTGCCGTGAACGGCATCCTTGTGCAGCTGCCGCTCCCCAAACAGATCGACGAAGCCAAGGTGATCGCCGCCATCGACCCCGCCAAGGATGTGGACGGCTTCCATGTGGTGAACTCCGGGCTTCTGGCGACCGGTGGCCGCGGCCTTGTGCCCTGCACGCCGCTTGGCTGCCTTCTGATGCTGCAGGATGCACTCGGCGATCTTTCAGGCCTCAAGGCCGTCGTCGTTGGCCGCTCGAACATCGTCGGCAAGCCTATGGCGCAACTGCTGCTGGATGCCAACTGCACTGTGACCATCGCCCACAGCCGCACGAAAGACCTGCCCGGTGAAGTGAAAGCCGCCGATATCGTTGTCGCCGCCGTTGGCCGCCCCGAGATGATCAAGGGCGACTGGATCAAGCCCGGCGCCACCGTCATCGACGTTGGCATCAACCGTATCGCGGCGCCCGAGAAGGGCGAAGGCAAGACCCGCCTTGTGGGCGACGTCGCCTATGACGAAGCCGCAACTGTCGCCGGGCGTATCACGCCGGTGCCGGGCGGCGTGGGGCCAATGACCATCGCCTGCCTTCTTCGTAACACCGTTACGGCCACCTGCCGCCAGCACAGGCTTGACCCGAAAGCGATCTGACGCCACCCTGTGGCGCAGTTCAGCCCAACTTCATCAGGAATAACGGGTTTTCGCCATGCTTGACGCGTTTGTAACCGCTTTCATCACGCTTTTCATCATTGTGGACCCGGTGGCCATCGCGCCCGTGTTCGCGAGCCTCACGCAGGACGCGCCGAAGGATCACCAGCGCCGGATGGCGATCAAGGGTGTGGTCGTCGCGACCGGCATCCTTTTCTTCTTCGCGCTTGTGGGCAAACCCTTCCTTGGCGCCATGGGCATTTCGATGGACGGCCTGCGCGTCGCTGGCGGCATCATGCTTTTCATCATCGCGCTTGAAATGGTGATGGAGAAGCGCTTTGAGCGTAAGGAAGAAAGCGCCCACAAGATGGAAGACTATTTCGAGGATATCTCGGTCTTTCCGCTTGGCCTGCCGCTTCTTGCTGGGCCCGGCTCCATCGCCACCGTCATGCTTCTGATGACCAACGTGGAAGGCGATTTCCCGGGGCAGATCATGGTCTATCTGGCGCTTGGCCTCACCATGCTGATCACGCTCGGCTTCCTGTTTGCGGCCGGCAAGGTGATGCGCGTGCTTGGCCCCTCGGTCAATGGTGTGATCACCCGCGTGCTTGGTATCATTCTGGCTGCCATGGCTGGCCAGTTCGTCCTCGATGGCCTGAAAAACACCTTCTTCGGCGCCTGACGCCGCTTCAACCCTCCCCGAGAAGAAACTGGAGTTCACGGTGAAACAGCTACCCCTTCTTGCCACGGCGCTTTTCGCGCTTGCCGCCTGCGATACCGAAAGCGAGGCGCCCACGTCGGCCCCTTATCTGATCAATGAAGCGGCCTACAAGGACAGCGTTGCCACCCTGTCGTCCGACGAGTTCGGCGGCCGCGGCCCGGCGACCCCCGGCGAGGACAAGACGGTGGAATTCATCGCGAAAGCCTTTGCCGAAGCCGGCCTGAGACCCGCGAACAATGGCAGCTACGAGCAGCAGGTACCGCTCGTTTCCATCGAAGCGCTGGGCGCGCCGATGCTGTCCGTCGCCGGCGGCAACGAGCCGCTCGCCCTCGCCTACCGCGCCGATCAGGTGATCTGGACCCGCCGCGAGCAGGAATCGGTGGCGGTCAGCGACGCCGAGCTCGTGTTTGTCGGCTATGGCATCAACGCGCCGGAGCGGAACTGGAACGATTATGAAGGCGTCGACATGGCCGGCAAGATTGCCGTCATTCTTGTCAACGATCCGGGCTTCGCAACCGGCGACGCCAAGCTCTTCAACGGCAAGGCCATGACCTATTATGGCCGCTGGGACTACAAGTTTGACGAAGCCGCCCGCCAGGGTGCCATCGGCGCCATCCTTGTTCATGAAACTGCCCCTGCCGCCTATGGCTGGGTAACGGTCGACAGCAGCTGGACCGGCGCCAAGTTCGGCCTCGTGCGCGAAGACAAGGGCGCCTCGCTTTCCGCCTTCGAAAGCTGGATCACCACCGAATCCGCCGACAAGCTGTTCGCCGCTGCAAGCCTTGACCGCCGCGCCCTTGAAGCGGCGGCCCTGAAGCCCGGCTTCAAGGCCGTGCCGATGAACCTCACCGCCTCGACCGAGTTTTCGAACAAGGTGGACCACGTGACCTCGCGCAACGTGGCGGGGGTCGTCGAGGGCAGCGAGAAGCCGGACGAATATTTCGTCTATATGGCGCACTGGGACCATCTCGGCACCGATCCCTCGATCGATGGCGACGGCATCTATAATGGTGCGCTCGACAATGCCACCGGCACCGCGGGCCTCATCGAGCTTGCCCGTTCCTTCGCCGGCGCACGTGAAAAGCCGAAACGGTCGGTTCTCTTCCTTGCTGTCACGGCGGAAGAACAGGGCCTTCTAGGCTCGGCCTATTATGCGGCCCATCCGCTCGTCCCGCTTGCCAAGACGGTTGCCGGACTCAATATGGACGGCATCAACAATTTCGGCCGCACGAAGGATGTCACCGTCACCGGTTACGGCAATTCGGAACTCGACGGCCTTCTTGCCAAAGTCGCTGAAAAACAGGGCCGCGTGATCGTACCCGACGCACACCCCGAGCACGGCGGCTTCTACCGGTCAGACCATTTCTCGCTGTCGAAATTCGGCGTACCGATGATCTACCCCGGCAGCGGCACCGACCATGTGGAACGCGGCAAGGCCTATGTGGCGGCTGTCGAGGAAGCCTTCCTGCGCGATCATTATCACGCGGCCTCCGACGAACTGACGGAAGACTGGGTGTTTGACGGCGCGATCGAGGACCTGACGCTTTATTACGATTTCGGCCGCTCGATCACCGATACCGGCATCTGGCCGGCATGGAACGAAGGCACCGAGTTCAAGGCTGCCCGCGAGGCCAGCCTGAAGGGCGCGGGGCAGGACTGAGCAACGGTCTTCGAGACGCGCCTTCGCCGCTCCTCAGACCGAACGGACTATGCTTCCGTTCGTCCTGAGGAACCCGGAAGGGTGTCTCGAAGGACGCCGCGCTGATCCAAAGGTTCAGAGAAGACTCAGAAGCACCACAAGCGTGATGGCCGAAAGGCCGGTGGAGATCAGGACGGTGCTGGCGGTACGCCGCGGCGCCGTCTGGTAGCGGGCGGCGATGGTATAGGGGATGATCCCCGTGGGCAGGGCCGCCATCACCGTCGCCACGCCGACCCAGAGGGGCGGCAAATCCAGCACAAAATGCAGCATTGCATAAACCGCGACCGGCAGGCCGAGGAGCTTCAGCGCCGTGGCTGTCAGCGCCGGGCGCAGGTCACCGGCGATGCTGACGCCCGCGAGCGAAAGGCCGCCCGCAAAGAGCCCAACAGGGGCCGCAGACGCGCCGAACAGGCCGGTCAACCGGTCGAGCCATGCCGGCACAGGGATTTCAAGCCCTGTCCAGACAAGGGCGGTGCCGAGCGCCATCAGGATAGGGTTTGAAACCACACTGATCGCCGTCGCCCGGATCATCGCGGGTGACACCGCACCCGCCTTCGCGCGTTCCATCACAAGCGTTGTGGCGGTGACAAGCGTGAGCGAATGGAAGGCAAGGATCATCAGGTAAAGCCGCACGCCTTCAACGCCGAACTGGCCTTCGATGATGGGGTAGCCGATGAACATGCCGTTCGCGAAGCAAACGGACAGGGCAAACACCCCCTGCTCGGCCAGATTGCTGCCGAAGGTGAAGCGGGTGATGAACATCGAGGCGATATAGACAAGCGCCAGCGTGCCGTAATAGCCGCCAACCATCAGCATCTCGTGCCCGCCCGGCAGGGGCCTGACGGCAATCGAATGGAAAAGCAGGCAAGGCACGGCGATGAGCATCACATAGCGCATCAGCGCGGGCGTGACGCTTTCGTCAAACAGCCCGCGCCGGCCAAGCCCGTAGCCGAGCATCATCGCGAGAAAAACCGGCGCGATGATGGTCAGGATCCCGGCCATGCTGTGTTGTTACCCCTTCAGCGTGCCGCGCTGCTTCAGGAGCTTCAGGCGGAGCGCATTCAGCTTGATGAAGCCGGCTGCGTCGCGCTGGTCGTAAACCGCATCTTCCTCGAAGGTGACGTGGGCGAGCGAATAGAGGCTGAAGGGGCTCTTGCGACCAACAATCGTGGCCGAACCCTTGTAGAGCTTCAGTCGCACGGTGCCGGTGACAAACTCCTGGCTCTTGTCGATCAGGGCCTGCAGCATCTCGCGCTCCGGGCTGAACCAGAAGCCGTTGTAGATGAGCTCGGCATAGCGCGGCATGATCTCGTCCTTCAGGTGCGACGAGCCCTTGTCGAGCGTGACCTGTTCGATGCCACGGTGAGCCATCAGGAGGATGGTGCCGCCGGGGGTTTCGTAAATGCCGCGCGACTTCATGCCGACAAAACGGTTTTCAAGGAGATCGAGACGGCCAATGCCATGCTTGCCGCCAAGCTCGTTGAGTTTGGTCAGAAGCGTCGCCGGGCTCATCTTCACGCCGTCGATGGCGACGGGATCACCCTTTTCGAACTCGACTTCCACATATTCGGGCGTATCGGGGGCAGCTTCCGGCGAAACCGTGCGGCTATAGACGAACTCTTCCGCCTCTTCCCACGGGTTTTCCAGCGCCTTGCCCTCGCTCGAGGTATGCAGGAGGTTGGCGTCGACCGAGAAGGGCGCTTCGCCGCGCTTGTCCTTGGCGATCGGAATCTGGTTCTTTTCAGCAAACTCGATGAGCTTGGTGCGGCTCGTCAGGTCCCACTCGCGCCAGGGGGCGATCACCTTGATGCGCGGGTTGAGGGCATAATAGCCGAGCTCGAAACGGACCTGGTCGTTCCCCTTGCCGGTGGCGCCATGGCACACGGCATCGGCGCCCACCATCTCGGCGATTTCGATCTGGCGCTTGGCAATCAGCGGCCGGGCAATCGAGGTGCCGAGGAGGTAAAGACCTTCGTACAGCGCGTTGGCGCGGAACATCGGGAACACGAAATCGCGGACAAATTCCTCGCGCAGGTCTTCGATGAAAATTTCCTTGATGCCGAGAAGTTCGGCTTTCTTGCGCGCGGGCTCCAGCTCTTCACCCTGCCCGAGGTCAGCCGTGAAGGTCACGACCTCGCAGCCATAGGTGGTCTGCAGCCATTTGAGAATGATCGAGGTGTCGAGGCCGCCCGAATAGGCGAGGACAACTTTCTTGATCTTGTCCGACATTGGTGGGGAACTCCCGGAATGAAAGTATGTAAGCGGTGCGCGAGTATAGCGGCGCTTCGGGGTCGGTCAATCGCTTTAAACGGCTATTTTCCTACCATTTCGGCCCTATTTCGGCACCGCCCACACCAGATAACGCCCCTTGCCACCCGCCGTGATCGCATCGAACGGAAAACAGGTGACAAGAAGAAGCCCGGCCTCGTCCCCGCCGCCCGGCACATAAAGCGCGTCTTCGTTTGCCACCCAGTGTCGTTCGACCCGCCATTCGCGGGTGTGTCCGCCCGGTTCCGCCGTCACGATCCGGTCGCCTTCGATAAGGCGGCCAAGGGCAGCGAAATGGGTGTCCCGGTGACCAAACACCAGATGCGCCGCCCCCATGCGCTGGTGCACGGGGCCAAAGGCCAGCGCGCGCATCGTGGCGCCTTCAAGCACGAACCGGTCAAGCCCCACGGCTGGGGCTGTCAGGTGCCAGCGCGGGGTGGCATCGGCCCACGGCCACGGTTTTTCCGGCTTGCCCGTTTCCGCCGAGCGTTCGAAGGCCGCTTCGATCAGTACTGGGGCAGCGAAGGCCTTGGCAGCAATGAGCCCGGCCCTGCCCCCTTCGACAAGCGCGACGAGGGCCAGGGCCCCCGCCGCCGCACCATAAAGCCAGCGCTTCATGCCGTCCGCCGCCGGGCGAGGGCATAGAAGAAGCATGCAGCCAGCAGGGCAAGGAAGGCAGCATAGGCGTGAAGGCCAAGGCCCGCCGCCGTTTTCGGCCCGAAGAACTGCTTGGCACTGGTGCCTTCGGGCAGGTTGCCTTCAGCGACCTGACGGTCCAGCCCTTCCTTCTCCGGCCGGCTGATCTTTTCCTCCACCGCCACGAAGCTCGTGTAGGGGGTGAGAAGCCGGTGTTCGAGCGCGATATCGACAATCGCCTGCCGGTTGGCATTGATTTCGCGCCGGATGGCGGCATCGTCCATCAGCCCTTCGACCTTGCGCCGTGCCCAGAGGCTGGCGATACCCTGCCCCTTCTCGGCACTCGCCGGATCAAGGCTCACTTGCCATGGCCGTCCGGCACCGTCCGTGCCCTTCAGGACAAGCGGGCCGCTGCCGCCGGCCTTCAGCGCAAACACAACGGGACGGGTGCCATAAAGATCGGGCAATGCCGCCGGCGCCATGTCTGCCCCCTTGCCATCGAGCACAAGACCGGTGAGCGAGGGCCGCGCCATGTCGGCATAAAGCGCCTTCATGGCGTCCGCCGCCCTCGTCAGGTCATCGATCTGGATATGGATGCCCCGGCCCATTTCGGCGGCCTTGCGCATGAACCAGCCGTTGGGCGCGGGGCCAACGCCGACTGTGAAGAGCCGCGCCTTGCCTGCCCCGGCCTTCACCTGCGCGAACAGGGCAGCTTCATCGCCCACGGCCCCGTCGGTGAGGAAAAGGATCTGGCGCAGGGTCTCGCCCTCGCCGGTTTCATTCAGCGCGGCGGCAAGGGCCGGCGCCATCTCGGTGCCGCCGTTGGCACTAAGCCCCATCACCCATTCTTTCGCCTTGTGCAGCGTTTCAGGGGTAGCGGTGCGCAGTGACCCGAACAGCGGATGGTTGTTGCTTTCAAAGGCGATGATATCGAACCGGTCCTCAGGTGCCATCAGGTCGAGCCCGGACAGTAGCGCCACCTTGGCTTCCATGATCGACCGCCCGCTCATCGAGCCCGAGATATCGATCACGAAGGTCACATCGCGCGGCGGCACAGCACGCGGGGCATCGCCGCGGGGCGGCAGCACAAGGCCCAGAAGATAGCTTTCCTCGCCCCTCGTTTCGCGGAAGAGCATGGCGGAGGGCATTTCGCCCGCCCGGTAACGCCAGTTGAGGATCAGGTCGCGGTTCGCGGGCTCGGCACCTGCCGCGAGCTCTGCCTTCAGCTGCTTGCCTTCACCGGTGATATTCAGCTTGTGCGACGGGCTTTCAAGCGCATCGATCGCATGGGGCGCGGTGAAGCGCGCGTGGAAGCTGGTGGGGTTGGCCTTGCCGTCCGCCGAATAAAAGACTTCGCCTTCAAAAAAACGATCCGCCACACGCGGGGTGGCTTTCGCTTCCGCATGATAGCGCGGGGTGATGGCCTGCGGCAGCCGCCAGCTGAAGGTATCGCCCTCCACGCTTGCCATCGACTGCAGGCCGATTTCCACCGTTACGTCGCCATGCGGCGGGATATTACCGACGAGGGTGGCGAAGATATTCGGCCGGTATTCCCTCAGCAGGGCGGCTTTCTTGCCGGCCCGGACGGCTTCGTTATAGGTGCGCTGGGCTTCTTCTTTTTCCTTGATGGTGCCGATGATGCGCCGGTCACCGACCGTCAGCACCATCGTATCGACCGCTGCATTATCGGGGAGCGGGAAACGGAAAAGCCCCTCGCTCCAGAAATCGCTGTCGTTCCTGAAGGTTTGTTTCACCGTCAGCCGTACAATGGGTCCGGAGACTTCGGCCCCGATATCACTTGAAACCATCAGGGCGGGGCGGGTGACCGCCGGCTTGCCTTCGGGCTCCATCGCGCGGATTTCCATCCCGGCATTGGGGACGACATTGGTGGCAGCCTGACCAGGCGAGAAGCCAGCTGCGACGGAGAAGAAGAATAAACAAAGGAAACGCACGACTGGGCCGGTTTGCATGGCCGCCTCCTATGGCTGAGGGGTGGGTGAGGCTGGCATCATCAAAGGCACTTGTGCCGGGCGCAGGGCGGGCTGATGGCAGCCGCGTGATCAATTGCGGCAGGCCGGGGGCAAGGCGCAAATCCCCTGAAGCTTTGACGACCAGTGATACCGGCGTTAAGAGAGACCGAACGGAGGTGCCGATGACTGAGCCCGATACCGGCCCGATACTGAACCCCGCACTGGACGGGGCCGCCCTCGCGCGCCTTTATGGTGCGGCAGGACGCCTGCATATCGCCGGGATCATGACCGAGCCCTCGGCCAAGGCCCTGCATGACGTGATCGCGACCTTCGCTGACTGGAACCTAAGCCTGCGCAAGGGGGACGGCGATCACAGCATCCCGCCCGAACAGCGCCGGCACATGAGCGCCGACCAGATGGCGACGCTGCGGCGGCTCATCGACATGTCGGCCACACAGGGCTTCCAGTATCTTTTCGAGAATTACCCCATATATGACGCCTGCCACGCAGGCATCGCACCACCCGCCTTCCGGCAGCTGTTTGATTTTTTGAACGGCGAGGCTTTCCTTGGCCTGATGCGGCAGATAACCGGCCACAGCGATATCGGCTTCGCGGACGCGCAGGTCACCCGGTTTACCGCTGGTGACTTCCTCACCACCCACGATGATGATGTGGACGGCAAGGACCGCCGTGCGGCCTATGTCCTGAACCTGACGCCCAGCTGGCGGGCGGACTGGGGCGGCATCCTCCAGTTCCTTGATGGTGACGGGCATGTCGAGGCCGGCTTCGTGCCGTCTTTCAATGCCCTCAACCTGTTTTCCGTTCCGAAGCTGCATGCCGTGAGTCAGGTCTCGACCTTCTCGCCGGGCGCGCGGCTTTCGGTCACCGGCTGGCTGCGCGCCGGCAAGGACCCGGGACCTGCCCAATGAGTACCGATATGACTGCACACTTCCCTGCCCCGCCCCGCCTGACACGCCCGAAGCTGAAGCGCGCCTTCGTGCATATCGGCACAACAAAGACGGGAACGAGCAGCATCCAGCAGCGGCTTTTCCGCAACCGCGACAATCTGCAGGGCGCCGGCATCCTCTATCCGGCCAACGAAGCCAACCATGTTTTCTTCGCTTCCGCTTTCCGGCTGGAGCCGACCGAAATTTCCAACAACCTGCGCGAAGGGCTGGGGCAGCCGACGGTGCTTGCCCGCCATATCGAGCGGGAGTTTGAAAAACTGGCGGCGGAGCTTGATGCCTTCACCGGCGACACGCTTGTCATCTCCAGCGAATTCCTGTGCGACACGCCCGAGGAAGGTTGCACCGCCATGGCGGCATGGCTTCATGCGGTGGCTGAGGAAATTACCATCGTTTGCTATATCCGCCATCCGGTTTTCCACGCCATTTCATCGGCACAGCAGGTGATCCGCAGTGGCCTGAGGACACTGGAACAGACGGAAGACGAGCTCTATTTCTACAGCCCGTCGAACATCCTGCCCCGCTTCATCGATGCCTTTGGCCGCCCGCGCGTTCTTGTCCGCCCGTTCGAACGGGAGGCCCTTAAGGACGGCGACGTTGTTACGGACTTTCTGGGGATCGTCGGGGAGGATGCAGCCATCCTCACCAATGACGCCCCCGAGGAAGCAAACCCGGCCATGAGCCTTGAAGCCGCGCTCATTGCCGACGCGCTGATGCAGAAGGAAGCCTACCGTCAGGACGGCGACTGGAACCCCAACCGGGCACGGTCGCATGGGTTCAACCTCATTCCCGGTTCGCCCTTTTCCTTCAGCAAGGCCGCCTACAAGCGCCTGACCCAGAAGGCGGCGCCCGACCTGCGTTACCTGAAGAAGGTGTTCGGGGTCACTTTCGCCAAGCTGCCGCCGAAAAGCATCAAGGACCCGAAGCCGGCATGGGGACCGGAAACCATCGAAGGGCTTGCCGACCATATCAACAAGCTGGCGCTTGAGGGCCAGCACGCGCGGGCCAAGGTGTTTTTCCTGAATGCGCGGGAAGCCATGCGCAACGGCAACCGGCAGAAAGCCATGCTCGGCGTGCAACGGGCGCTGGTCTTAAAGCCCGAATTCCCGCAAGCCGCGATGCTGCTGTGCCGGCTGTTGCGTGCGGCTGGCCGCCTTGATGAAGCCATCACGCAGGCAAAGCGCCAGATCGAGCTTCGCCCCGATTTCGAGCCGATGCAGCTTCTGCTTGCCCGGCTGGAAGCCAATGAGGGCGAGGAGGACGCCGGCTGACCGGTCAGCCGGTAACCCAGCCAAGCGCGCTGTCGGACGCTTCCATATGCGGCACATCGGCAGCAGCCGCTGCTGCCTCGCGGTCACGCTCGGCGCGTGACTTTTTCTCGGATGCGGACTTGAGCTGGCCACATGCCGCCATGATATCGCGCCCACGCGGGGTACGGATCGGCGCCGAGATACCGCCCTCGTAAACGATATCCGAAAAGCGCTGGATCTGCGCCCATTCCGAACATTCATAGTCGCTGCCCGGCCACGGGTTGAACGGAATAAGGTTCACCTTGGCCGGCAGCTTGTATTTGCGGATAAGGCGGACGAGTTCTTTCGCATCCGCATCGCTGTCGTTGATGCCTTTCAGCATCGTATATTCGAACGTGATGCGGCGGGCATTGTGGGCGCCGGGGTAATTGGCGCAGGCGGTGAGCACCTGTTCCAGATTATATTTCTTGTTGATCGGCATGATGTCCGAGCGCACGTCATCGCGCACCGCATGGAGGCTGACGGCGAGGTTCACGCCGATTTCCTGCCCCGCGCGTTCCATGTGCGGCACTACGCCTGAGGTGGAAAGCGTGATGCGGCGGCGGGAAAGCTGGATGCCTTCCTCGTCCATCACGATCTCCAGCGCCTTCTTGACGTTGTCGAAATTATAAAGCGGCTCGCCCATACCCATCATCACGATGTTGGTGACCCGGCGGCCTTCGGTGGGATTTTCCCACTCGCCAAGGTCATCGCGCGCCACCATGAGCTGGGCGACGATCTCGGCAGCTGTCAGGTTGCGCACCAGCTTCATTGTGCCGGTATGGCAGAATTTGCAATTGAGCGTGCAGCCGACCTGGCTGGACACACAAAGCGTGCCGCGGTCTTCCTCGGGGATATAAACCGTCTCGGCTTCGTTGCCGTCGGCGAAACGGATCAGATATTTGCGGGTGCCGTCGTTCGAATACTGGGCTTCCACCACTTGCGGCCGGTCGATCACGAAATGATCCGCCATCAGGGCGCGCACGTCTTTCGACACGTTGGTCATGACCTCGAACGAGGTGACCCCGCGGTGATACAGCCAGTGCCACACCTGCGTGGTGCGCATCTTGATCTGCTTTTCGGGAACGCCGATCTCGGCGAGGGCAAGCTTCAGGTCCTCACGGTCGAAACCGAGGATATTGCGCTTGCCTTCCTTGAGGGCGGGATCGGCACGGTCGGCCACAATGGGCTCGACCCCGGACGGGATCTGCATCATCTTCTCTCTCCTGCCTTTCAGACACGTCGGGTCTTCCAGGGCGCTTCGGGCACAGGGGCGTTCCACCCCCGCGCGGGTTCTTAAGGTGCGGGCGGCTTATACGCCTGAGCGGGCGGATTGTAAAGACGTGGCTCCGTCGATACTGTCTACGCGCAATCAATTGGAGTGAAGCGATGAAATCTGCCGCTATCGCAGCCTTTGCAACCATCTTGATTCAACATGCTGTTTCAGCGCAGCAGGACGCTCAAGTGGAAGTTCGCCAAGCCACAGCTGACGAATTGGACCTAGTGCTAGGGCAAACGTTCGGCGGCAGCGCAGCAGGCTTTCATGCAGTTGAATCAAATGTCAAAGAGTTCAGAGATCAAAAGCTTATTGAGCTTGTCGTGAAAGCCAATCCCTATCGGTCGAGCAAAATTGCCTGCCGAATGAAAGAGAGTAGGATATATTTTAATAAACAGGGTCAAATTACAAAAATAGATAAGATTGACTATACTAGAATTTCTCTATCAGAAATTGACGACTGTAGCGTCAAAACGAATTGGTTCTACATTGATGGAGGAATATCTGATCAAGAAGTAAAATATACGATTGATGAATTCATAAAAGTCGTCGGGAAAATGGACAAGCGTGAATTCTGTGATGCCTTATTAGATAAAGACCAAAAATCATTCGTCGGTAACCTGTGCGACTTCAACTGGGAACAGTTCAAAGATGTGGATAGCTCCCAGATATTCGGTGTCCACTGGGCCAAGCCAAAATCAGACAATTCTTCGTGCCGTGGGATTGAGATTAGCGCAGGTGTTCCCAACAGCTACTGGACTATTTATATCGAACCATGTGGAAGTGAGCAGGCTCCTTTCAGCAATTTCCGGGTGCACGTTCACATAGTCTAAGCCTAGGAAAGGGCGAGGGGCCACGGCGAACGCATTCTTCAACGCACCGAAGCCCAATAGCCGCTCAATAATATCCAGTAGATTTATTCTGCAGCACTCTCCGGCAGGTAGCCAGAGATCGGCTCCCTTCGTGCCTCTCGCCCAAACACACCAAACAGCGGGCGGAGGAGCGGGAAGGGGCGGATCAGGTAATGATAGCCGAGCCCGCAGCCGAGCGTGGTGACGGCGACAAGCGCGGTGAATTCGACAGGGGCCGAGAAGCCGTAACCCGACAGCCAGACGGCGGCGATAACGATGATTGTCTGGTGCAGGATATAATAGGGGAAGACCGCACGGGTGAAATAACCGAGCATCGGGTGCGGACGGTTGAGATAGGCCTGCGCAAGACCCAGCAGGCTGAGGATCGCGGCCCACGCATAGATGACCCGCGCCGCACGGGCGATGGCAATAGCCGTGTCATGCCCCGGCATCAGCGCATCCCAGTTGGCCCAGACCGGCGTGAGCATGGCGCCAAGTGCGATGGCGACACAGAGGCAGGCGCGCCACGACCGGGCAATCACCCGCCAGAAGGCGTCACTTTTGGCGACCAGAATGCCATAAGCGAAGATCATGAAATAGTTGGCATGGGCGTTCCAGTCATCCACCAGCGCATGGGTTGTCGGGAACCATTCATCGAGCGTGAAGCGGAAAAGGATGAAGGGCAGTGCGGGCAGGAGAAGGATGCCGCCCCTGTCCATCCATGCCTCGAAACGCCCGCCTTCAAGCTTTGCCGCAATACTGCGGAACACCGGCATCAGGGCAATCGCAATCAGCGAATAAACAAGCAGATAGACGACATACCAGAGATGGTTCCATGTCGGCACGATGACGCTGAAACCCTTATCGGCGCTTAAATACCGCGCCCAGAAATCGAGATAGCCGGGGGTGATCTCGCCCTTCGCCAGAAGCTCGAAATAGGATTGCGGGGTCACGATCACCGCCATCCCGAAAACAACCGGCACAAGGAGCCGGACAATACGTTTGCGGGCGAAGATGGCGGCAGGTGCCTTGTCTGCGGCGAAGCGAAGGGCGACGCCCGAAATGAAGAAAAGCAGCGACAGGCGCCACGGATTGAGAAGCATCATCGCGGGCTCGGCCCAAGGGCCGGCGTGCGGGCTTTTGACGTGCCAGCCCCACGTCACATAATACATGCCGATATGATAGAAGATCAGCAGGCCGAAGGCGATGACGCGCAGCCAATCGAGATCATAGCGACGCGGGGGGTTGGTGATGGCTGTCATGGCTCGGGGCTCCTTGTTTTTTGCACGGAGCCTGCCTTCGATGCTTCATCGTCGCCACCATCCGGGGGTGAACGTCATCGCCGCCGGGACAAGTGGTAAGGCCCATAGCTACCCTTGGGACAAACGGTATCGCCTTCGGGACAAGCGGTAGGATACCCGCGCCATAAGGCTTTGCGGGGCGTGCGGCGCGGCGCTAGACTGCCCGCCATGATGAAACATCTGGCAAAGGGCTATCTGGATCACTTCCGCCGGCACAAGGGCTTTGTGCTGGCCGTGATTGCCATTACCGGCGTTTTTCTGGTGGTGAATGCGAACACGATGGTGAGCGACTATGAAAGCATCGGCCAGCCCATCGACTGGCGCAAACCGGTGCTTTACGAATTCACCAGTGCGCTTGCCATCCTGATCATGCTGCCCGGCATCATCGCCACGGGGGAACGCTGGCCGCCGCGCCGCACGAGCTGGTGGCGGCACCTGCCCGTCTATCTTGCCAGCACCATCGCCTTTTCCGCCGGGCACATAACCCTGATGGTGCTGATGCGCATGGCGGCGTTTCCGCTGCTGTTCGAGGGCAGCTATGACTTTTTCTACCGGGGCCTCGGCGCGCTACCTTATGAATTCTGGAAAGATGCCCGCACCTTCGTGCTGCTGTTCGGCGGTTTCATCCTGTTTGGCGACGCGCTGAAGGCTGCGGCACAGCGGAGCGGCGGCCTGCCGATCGAGCTGAAAAGCGGCGCGACCCGCATCCTTCTCGACCCCGCCGATTTTCTGTTCGCCAAGGGTGCCGCCAACTATGCCGAAATCACCAGCGGTTCGGGCGAAAGCCTTGCGCGCATCACGCTATCCGAGCTGCAGGAAAAACTGGCCGCCGAGGGGGTGCCCGCGGTGCGTATCCACCGGTCCTATATCGTCAACCGCGCGGCAATCCGCACCATCGACCCCATCGCCGGGGGCGACATGAAGCTGACGCTGAAAGACGGGCGCACCCTGCGCGCCAGCCGGCGCTACAGGGCCGAGCTTGAAACTTCTCAGTAACCGCAGGCCTTGCTGATTGCCTTGAAGGCGGCGGTGAAGCCGGACAGCGAATAGGTATCGGTGGTTTTGGTGCCGCGCGACGACATGCCTTCAACCGTGAGGCTGGAGCCGCGCTGCATGGCCGCCACGATCCGGCCGTCATCGGCGGCATCATAGGCCCAGGCGCCGTTGCCATCGACAAAGAGCTTGAAGCTCGTTTTGCCGTCGACCGTGAATTTCACATCCTGCCCCGGTTTCAGCGGATAGCCGACCACGGCATTCACCTCGCCCTTCCGTTTCTGGCCGGGCATGTGGGAAATGGTGATGTAGATATCGCCGCGCCGCGCGCCGGATTTGGAAACAGCGCTCTTTTTCGGCACCGAGATCATGTAGCAGGTCTTGGATTTGCCGCTGACATGCGTCAGCGCGTCCCAGTCGCGATAACTGCCGAGGATGTCGCGCTTTCCCTGGGCCGTGGCCGGCATCGCCGCCGTGGTCACAAGGGTTGCCAGCATCGCCAGCGCGGACATCATACGCATCGTCATTCGCCTTTCTTTGAACAATCCCGGAGGGCTCCCTGCCCCACCCTTATTACGTCTTTGCGTGGCGGACAAGGCCCCGCCCCAATTAACCCTTCGAGCGCTCCACTATGTTGCGCCCGATGCTCGTCTTCACCCCGTCCTCGCGCACGATGCGCCCGCCATGGACATGGGCGCCGCGATCCTCCACCGGCTGTCCCGTCATCACCGGGCGTTCGGCAAAACCGCCAAGCAGGCGGGCGCGGTCATACATCACGATGGCCCCGGCCGTGGCCACATTCAGGCTGAAGGCCGTGGGGATGCGGATAAGCGCACTGCAGCGCGCCACCGTCTCGGGGCTCAGGCTCGTGCGTTCACCGCCGAGGATATAGATAGCCTGTGTGGGATGGCGGAATTCGGGCAGCGCCACGCTTTCATCGGTCATTTCAATGCCGACAAGCTGGCACCCTTGCGGCATCGGCACGTCATCCAGCGTATCGAAGCTGTAAAAGGGGATCTGCTGCCACGATTTCGATGTATCGGTGAAGGGCACGGTCACCGGCTCACCCGTATCGGCGCGCACCTTGGGCCGCACCGCAAAAGCGAAGGCGGCGCCAAAGGCGTGGCCCGTGCGGATCAGGTTGCCGATATTGCCTTCCTTCGACGCACCCTCGATACCGATGCCGAAATAGCCGCGCATCAGCAGCGCTTTCCCCATGCCATCGGGGCATTGTTGGCGTTGCGTCTCGTCTGGCTCTGGCGCATAAAGGGCATCCTTTGGGCGGTGGTTCCTGTTTTTCTAGCCGCAAAGGGCGCTTGGGGGCAAGGCTGCCGGTCCGGGCGCACGTTGAGACGACAGTTGATGAAAGAGACAGCCGGTATGAGCGAGGCGAAATCCACCAACCTTTGGCGCAAGATTCTGACCGACTTCGGGCCGCTGATCCTTTTCTTCGTGGCCTTCAAGTTCGGCGGCATCATGGTGGCGACCGGCGTCTTCATGGCCTCGATGGTGGTGGCGATCATCGCGTCGAAGCTTCTGGATGGCAAAATCCCGCCGATGCTGTGGGTCACCTTCGCCATCGTCATCGTTATGGGGTCGCTGACGCTTTACCTGAACGACGAAACCTTCGTGAAGATGAAGCCGACCATCGTGAACGGCATCTTTGCTGTCATCCTTTTCTTCGGGCTTGTCACCGGGCGGCCACTTCTGAAGACCGTGCTTGCCTCGGGCTTTCCTCCGCTTGCCGAGCGCGGCTGGACCCTGATGACCCGCAACTGGGCCTTCTTCTTTGTCGCGATGGCGGCGATCAATGAAGCCGTCTGGCGCACGCAATCGACCGATACGTGGGTGGATTTCAAGACCTTCGGCTTCCTGCCGCTGACCTTCCTGTTCGCGATCAGCCAGGCGCCGATCCTGAACAAATATCAGATCAAGGAAGACGGCGAAGAGGCGTAAGCCTCAGACATTCTCCCAACCCGGCGGGTTGGTGAAGGGGGCAAAGTCGTCCCGGCCAGCGATTTCCTGAAAATGCCCGAGCGCCCAATGCACGCTCGGGAAGGCAAGATCATCCCACGGGATATCGGCGAGCGTGAAAAGGCCAACCTCAAGGCTTTCAGGGCCGGGCTCAATCGCCGCATCTGTCAGCCGCGCCCGGTAAAACATCTGCACCTGGCTGATGCGCTTCACCGTGTAAACGCCCAGAAGATCGACAATCTCGATCTTCGCGCGGGCTTCTTCCCATGCTTCGCGCATCGCGCCTTCAGCCGGGGTTTCGTGCATTTCAAGGAAACCGGCCGGCAGGGTCCAGCGGCCCTTCTGCGGATGGATCGCGCGGCGGCACAGAAGGATGCTGTCGCCGTGCGTGACAACCGCACCCGCAATGATCTTGGGATTTTCATAAGCGATGAAACCGCAATCGCTGCAGACGAGACGTTCCATCTCATCGCCGTCCGGCACCTTGCGTGTGAAATTGACGGGCGTTCCGGGGGGCGCTGCCATGCTGCCGGTCAGACCCGGATATCGATGATCTGGCCAAGCGGCTGGCGCCGCTCTTCTTCCTGTTTGGCGGAAACGCGGCCAAGCGGTGCTTCGCGCGTCGAGGTACCCGTCAGGGCCTGCACCTTCTGCTTGGCGGCCTGCAGCTCGTCTTCACTTGAAAGCTTGTCGCGCGCAACAAGCGCACGGCCAGAGCCATCCTGCTTCGCCCCGTCATAAGGCGTGCGGACGGTGCTGCGGGCCGCGGTACGGTCCTGCGCATTCTGGTCTGTCTGGATCTGTCCCTGCAGCTGACGTTGGAGCTGTGCTTGCAACTGCAGCGGGGTCTGATCGACTTTCATCGGAAGAAGACCTCGGTTCAACCCTCTTTTCGGGGGATGAGGGCCGTTCGGGCCCATCTTGTGCGGTCGCTTTTGCTGCCGTGATTCCCGGGCCGGGGCAAAGTGCCCTGCCGTGGCTCAAGGCTCTCCGGATTCCTGCAATTTGTCAAGAAGCGCGCGCAAGGATGCCGCATCTTCGCCCGAAACTGCCGCTATTCCCTTCTCCAGAACGGCAATTGCGGCGGCGCGATCACCAAGGGTGAGTCGCGCGCGGGCCAGCATCATCCATCCTGCCGGGTCATTCGGGGCCGACTCGAGCCGCGCTTCAAGCCGCGCCACCATGCTTTCGATGAAGGCCTGCCGCTCCTCTTCGCTCATCTGCGCGAAGGCGGCAACAGCATCGTCGGTCACCGCAGGCGGGCGAGCGCCAAGCTCACGCAGGCGAGCAAGCGCCGCTTCGCGGTAAGGGCCGGGGCGGTCCACACCGTCGACAATCGCCTCGAAGCGCGAAATGGCCGTTGCCTGATCACCGCCCTGCAACGCCGCGAGCCCGCGATAGTAGAAAACCGCCGGATGGCCGGGGACATCCTTTTCAATTTCATTCAGCACCAGCTCGGCCGCTGGCGACACCTGCCCCTGCACAAGCGCCGTCAGGGCTTCAAGCTCATGCAGGCGCCATACATTGGGGCCAGCGGGCTCCATATCGGCGCGGCGGGCAAAAGCATCGGCGGCGGTGCCGAAGTCACCGATGGTGGCCGACACCTGCCCCAGGAATTCAAGCGCTTTGGGATCATCCGGGTCGGTTTTCAGCCTTTCCCTGATCCGCGCGATGGCCTCGGCATAGGTCGGCTCGCCCGGCATCAGCGGCTGGTCCACCAGTCGTTCGCGTTCGGGGATCGCGGCAGGCAGCGTCGGGGCGCCAACGCGCGCATACAGGGCCGCAGCCCCTGCCACCATCACAACACCAAGCGCCAGCTGGAAGCGCCAGCCAGTTGCCTTCGACGGCAAAGCCGTGGCTGCCGACCCGCCGTCCGCCATTTTCAGCAGGCGGCGTTCGATCTCCACTTCGGCGGCCTTCGCGGCGTCAGCGTCAATCAGGCCGCTTGCCACATCTGCCTTCAGCCCGGCGATCTGCGCCTTATAGTGTGCCAGCGGATCGGGCATGGCGTTCGCGGCCTGTGCACGAACCGGCCACAGAAGGAAAAGGGCAGCGACCAGCGCAAGCCCGGCGCAAAGGAACCAGATCATCCGCGCGGCTCCTTCCCGTTCGCCTCAGCGGCTTCAAGAAGCGCTTTCAGCCTGGCTTCCTCGTCCGCACTTAAGGGCGGTGGCGGGGCAGCCCGGCGGCGCATCAGGATACCGGCGGCAACAAGAAGCAGAATGAGAAGCGGCGAGCCCCAGAGGATCAGCGTGCGACCGGCGACCGGCGGCTTCAACAGCACCCAGTCGCCGTAGCGTTCCACAAGATAGACCTTCACAGCATCGGTATCGTCGCCCGCCGCCATGCGCTCGCGGATCAGAACACGTAGGTCCCGCGCGAGGTCGGCGTCCGAATCCTCGATCGACTGGTTCTGGCAAACAAGGCAGCGGACTTCTTTCATCAGCTCGCGCGCCTCGGCTTCTTTGGCCGGGTCATCAAGCGGCACTTCGTCCACATCCACGCCGTAAGCTGGGAGGGCAAAGGTCGCGACAAGCATCAGGCGGGCAAGGAGATGTTTCACCGGGCGGCCTCCACAGCGGGCAGGACACGGGTTTCAAGCGCGTCCCCGACAACCGGGCCCCAGTGACGGTAACGCACCATGCCTTCGCCGTCGATCACGAAGGTTTCGGGCACGCCCGACACGCCCCATTCGATGCCTGCGCGGCCACTTTCGTCCAGCACGACTTTATCGTAAGGATTTCCAAGTTCTTCGAGAAATGCCCGCGCGGCGGCTGGCTTGTCCTTGTAGGCGATGCCGATGATCTGCACCTTGTGCTCGCCCGCCAATGCCATCAGGCTTTCATGCTCGGCCCGGCAGGGCACACACCAGCTGGCGAAGAAATTGACTATGACCGGCACCCCGCGCTTGAGGTCAGCGGGGGTGAGCGGCTCACCGCCTGGCTCCAGCGCATAAAGCGTTAGTGCCGGTGCCGCACGGCCCACAAGCACGCTATCGATTTCGGCGGGGTTGCGATCACCCATCAGCATCGCGCCCATCAGCACGACGAGGGCGACAAAGGCCGCGAGCGGCAGGAAAACCCAGGGGCCTTTCATGCCGTCTTCTCCCGCGCGGCGGCCGCACCCACCCGTGCCCGGCGGTCACTCAGCGACAGCAGCCCGCCCGCCATCATCATCAGCGCGCCGAGCCAGAGGCCCGAAATCGCCGGTTTGAAATAAAGCCTCAGCGACCAGCGACCATCCGCCACCACAGGGCCGATGGCCTCGCCGATCACGGCATACAGATCCCCCGTCACCAGCGGACGGATGGCGGCTTCGGTGGTTTCCATCACCGGATCGCCGAAGGTGCGGTCTTCGGGGGTCAGCACGGTCACAAGGTCACCGTCCTTGCGGACCGTAAGCGTGCCGCGCACGGCGGCATAGTTGGGACCAGCGACCGGCTCTACCTTGTCGAGCGTGAATTCAAAGCCGCCCACCATCGCCGTTTCGCCGGGCGACAGGACGGTCAGCGTTTCGCTCGTCCAGGCTTCGCTGATGGTGATTGCCAGCACCAGCACGCCAAGCCCCATATGGGCGAGCGCCATGCCAAGCGCAGCGCGCGGCAAACGTACGAGCCGTCGGAGGCCCGCGACAGGCCCTTCGAAGAAGCGGACCCGCTGCAAGATTTCAAGCTTGGCGGAAGCAATCAGCCAAAGCCCGAGCGCGAGGCCGAAGGCGCTCATCACATAGCCGCCGGCAGTTGCCCAGATGGTGCCGACGAACACAACAGCCGCGACGATCAGTGCCGGCAGCAGCAGCCGGAAGGCGCGCGACAGGCGCCCGCGTTTCCACGCAAGCAAGGGCCCAAGGCCAAGGGCAACGATCAGCGGGCTCATCAGCACAAGTGCGGCATAATCGAAGAAGGGCGCGCCGACCGATATCTGCGCCCCGCCCGCGGCTTCGACAAAGAGCGGATAGAGCGTGCCGATGAGCACGACCGCCGCGAAGGTGGCGAGGAGGATATTATTGAGGACAAGCGCGCTTTCGCGGCTGACGAGCCCGAAGAGCCCACCGGGGGCGAGCGACGGCGCCCGCATCGCGAATAGCGTCAGCGAGGCACCCACAACAACCGCGAGGAAACCAAGGATGAAGATGCCCCGTGCGGGATCCACCGCGAAGGCATGCACGCTGGTGATGACGCCCGAGCGCACAAGGAAGGTGCCAAGGAGCGAGAAAGAGAAAGCAACAATCGCCAGAAGGATCGTCCAGCTTTTGAGCGCGTCGCGCTTTTCCACCACGATGGCGGAATGCAGAAGGGCGGTCGCCGCGAGCCATGGCATGAAGCTGGCGTTTTCGACCGGGTCCCAGAACCACCAGCCGCCCCAGCCGAGCTCATAATAGGCCCACCATGAACCGAGCGCGATGCCGCCAGTGAGGAAGATCCAGGCCGTCAGAGTCCAGGGCCGCACCCAGCGCGCCCACATCGGGGTCACTTCACGCTCGATCAGTGCGGCGACCGCAAAGGAGAAGGCGACAGAAAGGCCGACATAGCCGAGATAGAGCATCGGTGGATGGAAGGCGAGGCCGGGGTCCTGCAGCAGCGGATTGAGACCGTTACCTTCAAGCGGCGCCGGCGACAGGCGCTCGAACGGGTTCGACGTCACCAGAATGAACAGGAGGAAACCAAGCGACAGCAGCGCCTGCACCGACAGCACCCGTGCGCGGAAAACAAGCGGCAGCTTGCGCCCGAACAGCGAAATGAGGCTGGCGAACAGGGTAAGGATCAGCACCCAGAGGAGGAGGCTGCCTTCATGGTTGCCCCATGTGCCCGCCACCTTATAGAGCATCGGCTTGGCCGTGTGACTGTTGGCTGCGACAACTTTCAGCGAAAAGTCAGAAACGATAAAGCCATGCATGAGGGCGGCGAAGGCGATTGCCACCATCAGGAACTGGGCGACAGCGAAGCGGTCGGCGAGTGCAATGAGGCTCATGTCCCGGCGCTTCAGGCCCACGGGCGGCACGATGCCTGCCATCAGGGCCAGAATGGTGGCGATGACGAGCGCGAAATGGCCGGCTTCAGCGATCATCGGCCCACCGTCTCTGCCGCTGTGGCAACACCTTCGGGGTGCGTGCAGGCGGCGGCATTCTTCGGCATGGTGCCCGGCGGCGCATAGTTTTCGTCATGCTTGGCAAGCACCGTATCGGCGACAAACAGCCCGGCCGTATCGAAGGTGCCTTCGGTCACCACGCCCTGCCCCTCACGGAACAGGTCCGGCAGGATGCCGCGGAAGCTGACCTTCACATCGGCCACACAGTCGGTCACGGTGAAAAGGTTGGTCACGCCGTCATCACCCCGGTGGAAGCTGCCGGTGGCGACAAGGCCACCGAGCTTCAGCCGGTCACCCGGCTTCACGTCATGTTCGGCAATATCGCTCGGCTGCACGAACAAGCTGAGGCTGTTGGAGCCGAGCGCATACAGCACGAGGCCGGTGGCAAGCCCGAGCGTGACAAGCCCGGCGGTGAGCACCACTAGGCGCTGGCTTTTTCGCGTTGTCAGGCCCTTCGCCATTCAGTTTTCCTCACCTTCGGCCATGATCCGTTCGCGCAGGCGCGCCACATCGGCAGCGGCCTGCCGCGCGGCCCGGCGCGTGCGCAGCCAGAGGCCGGCAAGTGCGACTGTCACTATAGCATAGGACGCCCAGACGAAGACGGCATAACCGCCCATATCGAGGAAGTCGGCCATGGTCAGATCCCCCTCAGCGACTGGCGCATCACGGCGGCCTTGCGGCGGTCGATTTCCAGCTTCATGCGGATGAGGAATATCCAGACGAAATAGGCCTGAAAGGCAAGCGCCATGATGAAAAGCGGGGTCAGCATGCTGCCATCGATGGTGGAGCCGCCCATGCGCATCACGCTGGCGGGCTGATGGAGCGTGTTCCACCAGTCGACCGAGAATTTGATGATCGGGATATTCACGACACCGACAAGCGCGAGGATCGATGCGGCGCGGCCCGCCTTTTCCTCATCCTCGATCGCGCGGTCGAGCGCCATATAGCCGAGATAGAGGAAGAACAGCACGAGCACCGAGGTAAGCCGCCCGTCCCACACCCAGAAGGTGCCCCACATAGGCTTGCCCCAGAGGCTGCCAGTGACAAGCGCGAGGGCTGTGAAGGTAGCGCCAATCGGGGCTGCAGCCCGGCCCGCCAGCTGGGCCAGCGGATGGCGCCACACCAGCGCCGTGAAGGCAGCACCCGCCATCACCATATAGGTGAACATCGACATCCAGGCAGCGGGCACATGCAGATACATGATCCGCACGCTTTCGCCCTGCTGGTAATCCGGCGGGCTGGCAACCAGTGCGAGCCAGAGGCCGGGAATGAGCGCCAGTATAGTCACCCACCGGGCCCAGGGCAGGATCCGGTCGGCAAGGGCGCCGAAGCGCGCGGGATTGGCATACTTGTGCATGCGCTTTACCTACATTCCCCGCGTGGCTGCGGCAAGTGCGACATCATGTCTCGCCTCATTCAAGCGAAAGCCGGATCGCGGCGGCGGCGGCCAGCGGCGCAACGGCGAGCGAGACAAGCGTGACCGCCCCGAGCATGGCAAGGTGCGGCAGCGGATCGGCGAAACCGGCGGCGGCTTCCACCGCACCGGTCGCAAAAATCAGCACCGGCACATAAAGGGGCAGCACCAGAAGCGCCATCAGCGCCCCGCCCCGCCGTACGGCAACGGTGAGCGCCGCGCCAATCGCGCCGATCAGGCTGAGGGCGGGTGTGCCGACAAAAAGCGTGATGACAAGCATGCCATAGGCCTTGTCCGGCAGGTTCATCAGGATGCCAAGGAACGGGGTGACCAGCACCAGGGGCACAAGGGTCGCCAGCCAGTGCGCCAGCACCTTGGCCGTCACCACGAAACCGAGCGGCAGGGGCGACAGGGCAAGATCATCAAGACTGCCGTCTTCATAATCGGCCTGAAAAAGCCGGTCGAGCGACAGGAGCGAGGCGAGAAGCGCGAAAAGCCAAAGCATGCCGGGCGCAATGCGGGCGAGCGTCTGGGGGGCCGGGCCAATCGCGAAGGCCGTCAGCGTGACCGCCATCAGGAAGAAGGCGAGGCCGAGCGCTGCCGATCCGCCCTGCGACCAGGCCAGCGCCATATCGCGCCGCACGATGGCGAAGAAGCTGCTGCTCATACCCAGCCCTCCGCGTAGCTGACCCGGCGGGGGGCGTGGGCATCCATATCGAGCCGGTCGCCTTCTGCGGCAATCGGATCGTGGCTTGCCGCGATCACCATGCCACCACGGGCGCGGTGATCGGCAATCAGGGCTTCAAGTGCTGCGCGGTTATCGGTATCGAGCCCGACGGTCGGCTCGTCCATCAGCCACAGCGGGCGCGGGGCGAGGCAGAAGCGCATGAGCGCCGCCCGGTGGCGCTGCCCGCTTGAAAAGCAGCGGATGGGCTCATCCAAGAGATTGACCATGCCGAAACGTTTCGCAGCCGCCACCAGCAAGTCGTCCGGCACATCGTGCCCCATGATGGCGGCCCAGTGGCGACAGGCGGCAGCCAGCGTTTCCACCGGCTTCAGGCCGAACTGGTGCCCCTGATAAATGAGCAAGCCTTGTGCTGCAAGATCGCCGGGGGCCAGCCGCGCCTCCCCCCACGAAAGATGCCCGCCGACCGGTGGCAATAACCCGGCGATAGCGCGAATGAGTGTGGATTTGCCGCTGCCGTTCCGTCCGGCCAGCAGCAGAAAGCCGCCGGGCGCAAGCGTGAAGGAGACACCCTCGAACACGCGGCGGCCACCGCGCACCGCCGAAAGGCCTTCGGCGGCAAGGGTTGCAGGCATGGTGGCAAGGGGTAGGTTCATGGCGGCACGCTAGCCGCAAGTGCAGAAACTGGCAAGGATTTGGCGAAGGCTCGCGACCAGCAGTCAGAAGTTTGCCCTTGCAGGCAGGCGCCGCGCTTTCTAGCTTCGGGCAAAGCCTTTCCGGGAACAAGGGCATGGAAACAGGCACAGCATTATCGGGCGATCCGGTCGCCGGCGGGATCCTTGTCACGCTGGGTGGCCTTGGCGCGCTTGTGATGGCAAGCGTGCATATCCTGCGCACGCGGGATGATGTGCGCTCGGCCGCCGCATGGCTCGGCATCGTCTGGCTTGTGCCTGTTGTAGGCCTTCTTCTGTATCTGTTGTTCGGGATCAACCGGATCCAGCGCCGCGCCGTGATCGAGCGCCGCAAGCGCGGCCTCGCCCCGCGCACCACGGGCCCGACTGACCTCGAAGGCTTGACACTCGCCGACCTTTTGCCCGGTGCCCGCCAGCGCTGGCAGGCCCATGACCGGCTCGCCGCCCGTGTCAGCCGCCAGCCGCTGACCACCGGCAACCGTATCTTGCCGCTAATCGGCGGGCGGGCGGCCTATGCCGAAATGATCGCGGCCATCGACCGCGCCGAGCGCACGGTGGCGCTGACCACCTATATCTTTCAGGCCGATGCCGCCGGCCGCCGTTTCGTCGCTGCCCTGTCGCGCGCCAAGGCGCGGGGTGTGGAAGTGCGGGTGCTGGTCGATGCTGTCGGCAACCTTTATGGCTTCAAGCCGGTCACCGGCCTTCTGAAACGCCGGGGCGTGCCGGTTGCGGCCTTCAATCCGGCGCGCTTCTCGTGGCGGATTGCCTTCTTCAATCTCAGGACCCACCGCAAGCTGCTGATCGTTGATGGTGCCACGGGCTTTGCCGGCGGCATGAATATCCGGCGCGATCATCTGGAAGGACGGGACGGCCAGCCGAAGGTGATGGACACCCATTTCCGGCTGGACGGGCCGATTGTCGCGCAGCTCACCGAAGCCTTTGCCGATGACTGGGCCTTTTCGACCGGTGAAGTACTGGAGGATGCCTGGTATCCACCCGCCGAACCTGCCGAAGCGGGGCATGAGACCGCCCGCGCCATCGCCGACGGGCCCGACGCACGCATGCCCCGTACAGCCACGATCCTTGAAAGCGCTATTGCTTCGGCGCGGCGCCGCGTGCTGATCGTCACCCCCTATTTCCTGCCACCGGCTGGCCTGACCGAAGCCTTGCGGCTTGCTGCCCTGCGCGGGGTGGAGGTCGAGATCGTGGTGCCGTGGAAGAACAACCTGCCGCTTTTCAACATGACAATGCTCGCCGGCATCGCGCCCATTCTGGCAAGCGGTTGCCGCCTGCATCTGGTGCCCGGGCCGTTTGATCATTCGAAGCTGACGGTGATTGACGGCACATGGGCGCTGGTTGGCTCGTCCAACTGGGACGCGCGCTCGCTGCGGCTGAATTTCGAGTTCAATGTGGAAGCTTACGGCGCCGAGCTGGCCGCAATCCTTGAAAAACGGATCGACAGCCGCATCGAAGGCGCCAAACAGATGACGCTTGCCGACCTCAAGGCCCGGCCGGTGACGGCACGGGCTCTCGGTCGCGTTCTGTGGCTGATGAGCCCTTACCTGTAGGCTTTATTCCGCCGCTTGCTGTTCGCCCGCCGGCAGGAAACGGCCCTTGCGGGCTTCGATCTCGGCAAGCAGCCCTTTTTCGAGCCCCAGCCGAAACAGGATTTCGGCAATCAGGAAGGCGGGCGCCATGAAAATCTGGGTGAGGTTGGTGAAAAGCGCCGGACGGCGGCCTTCGAAATAATGACCGACAAACTGGATGATCCAGCCCACCACAAAGAGGACAGCGAAGCTTTTGACCGCAAAGCCGGTGCCATAGCCCGCCAGATGCTCGGCGCCGTAAAGAAGCGCGCCATAGAGAAGCACGGCAACGATGCCAACAAGCGGCGCCATCAGCACATAATAAAGCAGCAGCAAGCCGATCATCAGCCCGGCGAGCGTCAGGGCGCCGACCTCGAATTCCACAAGGCGCACTGGCGCCATCAGCACCATCAGCGAAAAGACGATCATCGGCACGCCCAGATGATGGGTCGCCTCGTTGCGCTTGTCGCGGTGATAGGCCGCATACATGGCAAGCTGATCCAAGAACCATTCACGCATCATCATCCCTCCCCAGATATGGACACGGGGGCAAGGCTAGGCGCGGGGCGGCTGCGAATCAAGCTTTCTCGGCGGCCTTTGGCAAGCTGAGCGCCAGGATCAGATAGCCAAGAAGGCCCGAGGCAAGCGAACCGACGACGATGCCGAGGCGCTCGTCGACAATCGCATCAAGGGCTGCCTGCTCGAACGCCAGCGAGCCGATGAAAAGGCTCATGGTGAAGCCGACGCCGGCGAGCACCGAAACCCCATAGAAGGACCCCCTGTTCGATCCTTCCGGCAGTTTAGCGAGGCCGAGGAGAATGCCAAGCCCGCAAAAGGCGACGATACCCAGCTGCTTTCCGACAAAAAGCCCGGCAGCGATGCCAACCGGAATGGGGTGCAGCAAGGCATCAAGCCCGAGCCCCGCAAAGGCGATACCGCCGTTACAAAAGGCAAACACGGGCAGGATCACATAGGCGACCGCCGCATGCAGGTCTTCCTCGAGGTCCCGCAAGGGGGAATGCTCGGGGTCGGCCGGATTGTTGATCGGGATGAAGAAGGCGAGTACCACACCTGCAAGCGTGGCGTGAACCCCGGATTTCAGGAGCCCGATCCACATCACGGCACCCGCCACGAAATAAAGGCTGCGCGACATCACACCGAACCGGTTGAGGCAGAAAAGCACGGCCACCATCAGGGTCGCGACCGCAAGCGCGGTGAGTGAAATCTGGCTCGTATAGAAAAAGGCGATGATCAGGATGGCGCCAAGGTCATCGAAAATGGCAAGCGAGGTGAGAAACACCTTGAGGGCGAGCGGCACCCGGCTGCCGAACAGCGCGAGGATACCAAGCGCGAACGCAATATCCGTCGCCGCCGGGATGGCCCAGCCCTGCAGGGCAACCGGGTCGTGCCAGTTGAAAAAGGCATAAAGGCCCGCCGGCACCACCATGCCACCAATGGCGCCCAGAAGCGGCAGGATGATGGCGCGGCGATCGGCCAGCTCGCCTTCAACGAATTCTCGCTTCAATTCGAGCCCGACGAGCAGGAAGAAAACAGCCATCAGCCCGTCATTCACCCAAAGAAGAAGTGGTTTATGGATGGCAAGTGCGCCCACCTGCACGGCAACGGGTGTATCGAGAAGGAGGCCATAAGCGGGTGCGAGCGGCGAGTTGGCAGCGATCATGGCGAGCACCGCGGCCCCCATGAGGAGAAGACCCGCTGTCTGTTCCTGTTTCAGGAATGCCTGCAGGAATGCCGCCGCCGATTTCATCCGATCTCCCTCCGTCCAGAAAATATGTCACCGCCATGTGGGGACATCGGGTTGCCTTGCCAAGAGGATGATACGCGAATTTCGACACTATGGTTCAGGCGGCGACCCGGTTTCGACCCGATTGTTTGGCGCGGTACAGGGCCTTGTCAGCGACGCTCAGAAGCTCGTCAACGTTCGCGGCGCTATTGTCGGGGAAGCTGGCAATGCCGATACTGATCGTCACCTGCAGCGGCAAGCCGTGTTCAGAGGTCATGTTGGCGCGCTCGATGCTGAAACGCAGGCGTTCAGCCAGCACTTCGGCTTGCGTCGCACCGGTCTCCGGCATCAGGACAGCAAACTCCTCGCCCCCGATGCGGCCGAGAATATCGGTGGACCGCAGCAGTTTTGCGGCAATCGATGCCACCGCCTTGATCACGATATCGCCCGTCGGGTGGCCGTAACTGTCGTTGACCGCCTTGAAATGGTCGATATCGAAAATCATCAGGCTGAGCGGCCGGCCATACCGCTTGGCCTGCAGGAAAGATTCGGTCGCGCGCTCATTGAAATAGCGGCGGTTGAAACTGCCTGTCATTGCGTCGGTATTGGCAAGGGCCTGCAGCTTTTCCTCATAAACGATGCGATCCCGGATATCGCGAAGGGCACATACATTCAGGCTTTTACCGTCGAATTCGGTTTCGCCCGCTTTGATCTCCACCGGGATGATTGTGCCATCTAGCGCCCGGGCATTCATAGGGACGGCATCGGCGTCGGCACCCGTATAGGCAACGCCATTGACCTCCGGCACGCCAATGTCGCCGGGCAGGATCAGATGAATCGAACACCCGACCAACGTCTTGCCGTCGTTCGAGAAAAGCTTGTTCGCGGCCTGGTTTGCTTCATGAATGAGGCCCTTCGCATCATAGACCATGATAGCCGCACGCGACGTGTTGAGGATGACCTGCAGTTTCCGGCGGTTCGCATGCATCTCGCGGTGCACGGCCTGGAACCGGTAAAGCACGATGCCGCTGAGCAAGGCCACCGCATTCGCGATCAGCGTCAGGAAAGTAAGCCAGCTGTCGCCTTTGCTGGCCGCAAGAGCCGGCTGGACCGAGATTTCCCACCGCCCCCCCGCCACATCCATGCTGGGCGGCATCACCTTTGGCTGAAACAGGTTCTGGTCACCCCAGATCGGCGAAATCTGCCCGTCGTCACCACTCACCGCCCGAAGCGCGAATTTCACGTCACGTGCTGCCGGCGAACGCGCAACGCCCACTGCCAGTTCCTTGATATCGATCACGAGGCTGATGATACCCCAATAGTCGCCGCTCTCTAGGAACACCGGCGTTCTGGCAACAAGGCCAATCCCCCCTTGGACTAGCGGCAGCGGCCCCGAGATAACTGTGGTGCGCGACGCAATGGCGCGCTGAACCTGCGGCCACTGGGTTGAAATATCGGGATAATAGATGCCGATAGCACCTTCGTTGCCCTCAAGGGGATAGACATAATCAAGCCGGTTATCGGGCGCCACGCCGATATTCCGGATATAGCGCCCAGCGCGGAAAACACCCTGCATGGCGGCATGCAGGTCTTCCCGGTTTACATCATCGACAGAGGCGATATAGGCAACAAGACCCGTAGAGAGATAGACGTTGGATTTAAGTTCCGTTTCAAACTTCGACAGGATCGCCACACCGGCGCTGTTAGCTGTGTTTTGCTCCTGCAGACGGGTCCGTTCCCGTTCGCTGCTCGCCAGCGTGTTCACGAGCACCGCAAGCGCAAGCCAAAGGACGAGTGAGGGGACAAAGCGCAAGGCCGTCCGTATCCAGCGTCTTGTTTTCACTTTTCCGATCACTAACAACAGCGGCTTCCCATCGCACGTCGGGCGGAAAATTCACAAGATGCTATGTTTGCACAAGATTCTTCAATAAACGTTAATCATGTTGGCTGAAGGCGTGACATGGTCCTGCACCGATATGGGGCAGCCAGAATGATCGCCAGATTGCGGGAAATATTGGTGACCCCGACAGGATTCGAACCTGTGGCCCCCAGATTAGGAATCTGGTGCTCTATCCAGCTGAGCTACGGGGCCCCATTGCCATGAAGCCGAGGGTCCGTTTACCCTGATCGGGTTCGGGCGTCAACCGCGCCCACCCGGCAGGACGCCAGCGTCCCGCAGGGCTTTCAGCCGGAACCGACAGGGAGAGACGTTCCATGATCTACAGAAAAGCCGGCCGTCTGGCCATCGCCGCCGCAGGCGCACTGTTCTTCGCCGCACCCGCCGCCACCTGCTTCGACGATTCGGTCAATCTCGTGCCGGAAGCCACCGCCAGCGGCGGCAAGCTGCACTATTATCCGAACGCCGAACAGCTGGGTGCCCTTTTTGCCCGCCCCAACGCCGTTAAAAGTGCCGAAGACGGACAGACCACAGAAGACCTGATGGTTTTCATCTCGAAGGGTCGGCAGGTTGACCTCGGCTTCTATGACGCCACTGCATCGCGCTGGGATATCGATCATTATAGCGTCGACGAATTCATGTATTTCCTTGAAGGCGGCGTCACGCTCACCGGAGCTGATGGCAGCGTGACCGAGGTGAAGGCAGGCGACGCCGTTTTCATCGAAAAAGGCTGGAAAGGCGTTTGGGAAACAAGCGGATACCGAAAAATCTATGTGATTTACCAGAATGAGTGAGTAAGCTCCCGTTCAGCAGTGTCCCACGGTCGGCGAGGCAAGGTTTTCAATGGAATTCCGCAGACTGGTCATTCCCGTCTTTCTGGCGATCGGTCTTTCCGTCGCCTCGTTGATGGTGACGGTGATCTATCTGGCAAGTGAAGAGGACGAGATCGCCCTGCAGAATGAGGGACGCTCGCTGAAGCTTGCTGTTGGCAACCTGCGGTCCGAATTCGAAGCCCTTGCCGAAGACTATGCCTGGTGGGACGATTTCGTCATCAACACCTTGATCGAGTACGACAAGGGCTGGATCGACCGCAACGTTGGCGCCACGGTCGACGGCACCCTGCATGTGGATAGTGTGCTGATCGTCGGCTATGCCGGCGCCGACCTTGGCACCTATATCCCGGCCGGTATGCCGAGCCGCCAGGCCTGGATGCAATCGACAGCCGGGCGGGTCATTCTTGCCATTGCGCGCAATTCTGCCCTGCCAACCCGCAGCGGTTTTGTCCGGATCGCAGATGAGTTGTATCTTGTTGTCGTGTCCCCTGTCCTGCCTGTCTCTGAAATGCCGTCATGGCAGGAACTGCCCCCTGACAGGCATGCCACGCTCGTCATGGTTCGCGCCATGCGGGCGGAGGACTGGAGTAACGTAGGCGGGGGCGCCAATATCGATAACCTCAGGCTTGATGACGGCAACTTCAACCAAACTGAACATGTGTTGTACGGCATCGACGATGCACCGATTGCCAGCCTGACCTGGGTCCCGCGAGAGCCGGGCCGGCGCATGCTTCTGAATGCGGCGACCCCCACGGTGACACTGCTGGTCCTCCTGGGGATTGTTGTAGCGCTTTTCGTGCGCCGTGCATCGGCGCTTGTGGACCAGCTTGAATTGGCAAGCAGGGGAAAATCGGATTTTCTGGCCTCCATGAGCCATGAAATCCGCACGCCGATGACCGCGATCCTCGGTTTTACCGATCTGCTGAAGTCCGAAGCCTTCGGGCCGCTTGGCAGCGAGAAGAACCGCGAATATCTGGGGCTTGTCGCCGAAAGCGGCCAGCATCTTCTGGCCATCATCAATGATATTCTGGACCTTTCGAAGCTTGAGGCCGGACGTTTCGAGCTCTCGCCCGATCAGGTCGACCCATCCGAGATTGTGGAAGCCGTGCTTGGCATGTTCGAAGCTGCTGCCCGTACGAAAGAAATCACCTTCGAGGAAAGGTGTGAATTCGCCCAGATCGAATCCGACGCCCGCGTGATGCGACAGGTGCTGATCAATGTGGTGTCCAACGCCCTGAAATTCACACCCACAGGCGGCACCATCAGCATCGCGGGAGAGCTGACCAGCACCCGCTATGCCATCACGGTCACCGATACCGGCTATGGCATGTCGGACGAGGATCTTTCCCGCGCCATGGAGATTTTCGGGCAGGCGGACGATATCCGGGTGCGCCGCCAGCAGGGCACCGGGCTTGGTTTGCCGCTTGTACAGCGCTTCATGCAGCTGATGGGCGGATCGCTCGATATCCAGTCGCGGGTCGGTGAGGGCACGATCGTGCGCCTGAACTTCCCGCTCGCCGGGCTGCCGCGCAAGGGCAAACGCCCGAAAATGACCAAGACAGAAGGCTGAGGTGGTCACAATCATCGTCGCACTTCTCGCCGTCCTTGGCCTTTCCGGCCTGCCGGAGGGCCTGACGTCTTGTGGCGGTGGCCGGGTAACAATGATCACAAGCGGCGATCAGCTCACACTTGAAGACGGCACCAAGGTTCGCCTCGCCCATATCCTTGCGCCCCGTGTCGCAGCGCCCAAAAGCCCCCATGAGGACTGGCCGCACGCAAAGGTCGCGAAAGCAGCGCTTGAACGGCTGGCCCTTGAAAGAACCGTATCCCTTCACTGTGAAAGCAATCGACCCGACCGGCACGGCGCACTTGTCGCCCATGTGGTGCAGGACGGTGAATGGCTGCAGGCCCGACTGGTAGCGGAGGGCGCGGCTTTCGCCTACGCCCGCCCCGGTGAGAAGATCTCGGTTCCCGCGCTCATCGATATGGCAAACACCGCCCGCGACGCCAAGGCCGGCCTCTGGTCGCTGCGGGCCTATGCGCCAACGAGCGCTGAGAATGCGGGTAGTGTAACGGGCCGGTTCGCACTGGTCGAAGGAACGGTCCTGAAGGCCGCAAAGGCCGGCGACAGGCTCTATCTGAATTTCGGTGAGGATTACCGACGCGACTTCACAGTCGAAATCCCCAAACGGCTGGCGGAGCGCATGGCGGCCATTGGCAATGATCCGCTTGCGCTCACCGGGCGCAAGGTGCGGGTCACCGGTTTTGTCGACTGGAAAGGCGGGCCGCACATTGCGCTCACCCACCCCGACCAGCTGGAAACTTTACCTCCGGAATGAAACAAGGCCCGGCCCCAATGAAGGGATGCCGAGCCTTGCTCAGGAGTAAAGCTATGTCTGCCTTATATCAGGCAGCCAGTTCCTTTTCGAGGCGCACGATGGCGGCTGCCTCGTCGATATCCTCAACAGCGGCAAGTTCGCGTGCCAGACGACCAAGGGCCGCTTCATAGATCTGGCGCTCGCTGTAGGACTGTTCGGGCTGGTCGGCACCGCGGTGCAGGTCGCGCACCACTTCGGCGATCGACACAAGGTCGCCCGAATTGATCTTGGCTTCGTATTCTTGGGCGCGGCGGCTCCACATGGTCCGCTTTACCTTGGCCTTGCCCTTCAGCGTCGTGAAGGCTTCCTTCAGGGTCGCTTCGGACGACAGGCGGCGCATGCCACTGCCATCAGCCTTGTTGGTCGGCACACGCAGGGTCATCCGTTCTTTTTCGAAGCGGATCACATAAAGCTCCAGCTTCATGCCTGCGATTTCCTGGCTTTCCAGCTCGACGATGCGGCCAACGCCATGTTTCGGATAGACGATATAATCACCCACAGCAAAGGGATGCTTACTCGGTTTGCTTGCCATAACGGTAATCAGTCCTTTTCCATTATACTGTGCGGCGCTCTCGGTGCCGGGGCAGTTTCCTGCAGTACGGCGCCTTAGGCCGCCGGGTGGATGTCCCGCGATGCTCCACCCGCAGAGGCATCGCCACCCTTGACCGGACTCTGGAACCAAAGCCAGGCATTCGAGCGACGACTTTATGTTTGATTGATGGCACGGACCATCGTGACCCGGGCCGTGAATTGGCTTTAGGGCACTATCGCGGGGGATTGTAACACAAGTTCAACAAAAAAAGTAGCCCCCGCAGGGGCTATTCTTCAAAAAATTCGCAGAATTCCGGGGCTCACGGCGGATTCTGTGCAGTGCAACAGAGATGGCCGCGAATAGTCCTTGCGAGTCAAGCGGCTACAGGAATCAGCTGCCCTGGCCGGGTTTCGGGGACAGGAGATCTTTCTTGCCCGGCTTGCCCTTCCAGTCTTCCGCATCGGCAGGCGCATCGCCTTTCACCGTGATATTCGGCCAGTCTTCGGAATATTTGGCATTGAGCTCCAGCCATTCCTCAAGGCCGTCCTCGGTATCGGGCAGGATCGCCTCGGCCGGGCACTCGGGCTCGCACACACCGCAGTCAATGCATTCATTGGGATTGATGACGAGCATGTTCTCGCCTTCATAGAAGCAGTCGACAGGACAAACCTCGACGCAATCCATGAATTTGCAATTGATGCAGGCCTCGGTAACGACATAGGCCATTGGTGTCTCCTATTCCTCAATCGGCTGCGCGCTCAAATAGTTCAATGCGGTTTAGCGCAAAAAAGCATGCGCCCGCAACGGCCTTTTCACCGGAACACTCAGTCGTCACCCGCGCGCAGGCGGTCCATCGCGCGGCGCTCGGCCTTTGTGGGGCGCCCTGTACCGGCATCCCGGGCCGCGACAGGCGCCGGAATATCGGGGTCATCGCGCTTCGGGGGTGGCGGGCTCAGGTCCTCATACAGGGCTTGGGCTTCCGGGGCCGGGCCACGGCGGACCCCCAGCTCCAGCACCTTGACCGTGAAGAGGCGTTCGCCGCGTGCGAAGGTGAGGATATCGCCAACCTTGACGGTGGCCGCCGCCTTCGCAACATGGCCGCCATTGAGCCGCACCTTGTGGCCGCGGCACGCCTCGGCGGCCAGGCTGCGCGACTTGAAAAAGCGCGCAAACCAGAGCCATTTGTCGAGCCGGAGGCTGGTACCGTCAGCCATCGAGGGGGCCTATTTCTTGCGGGAAAGCTGGTCCTTGAGCCCGGCGAGTGCCGCGAAGGGCGAATCAGGGTCCATCGGCTTTTCCGGACGGGCTTCACGTTTGGGGCCGCGATGGTCGCCGCGCGGCTTGCCGCCCCGCTCGTTCCGCTCGCCTTTGGGGCCGCCGCGATGCTCACCGCCACCATGACGCTTGCCACCCGGGTTCGGTTTGCCGCCACCACGCTTGCGGTCACCGCCTTCAGGACGGGGACGACGCGCCGGTGCCCAGTGGAAGACATAGCGTTCAACCATTTCAGGCTCGGCACCCGCAGCCACCGCTTCAGCAGGCACCTCAGCCGGTACTTCGACCGGCGCAGCGTCTTCGGCCACAGCCGGAGCCGCTTCTTCGCCTTCAGCAACAGGGGCAGCTTCCGCCTCAGCCGCCACGGGGGCCGCCTTCGGCACCACGGGCAGGGAGCGAATCTCGTGACCGTAACCGATAGCCTGCATGACAGCGGCGAAATCTTCGCCCGACAGGCCGACAAGGCCCATGATTTCGGGCGTGACTTCGAACCAGTCACCCGCAGAGCCGAGCGGACGCACGGCATCGGCCAGGCGTTCCATCATGTCCATGCGGACGGCTTTTTTGCCGGCAAGGCGGAAACCGCCGAGATTGTAGAAATCGACCGGGGCTGTTGCTTCGGCCTCAACCCACACCATGCCCGGCGTCGGGATCGGCGGCAGGGCAGCCTGACCCGTTTTCATCGCCCACATCATCAGGCGCAGCTCGGTGGCGTGCGGCTTCAGGAGGAGCGGCATGTAAAGGCTGAAGGCGCCGATGCGGATGCCGAAACGGCGCAGACCCTTGCGGGCATCCTGATCCAGCGACTTGAGATCGGAAGCCACATCAGCGCGGCTCAGTACGCCGAAACCTTCAACGAGGCGGTAAGCGATACCGCGCACCGTGCCCGAAAGCGCTTCGGCGCCTTCCGGAGCCTCGATTTCGCCGTTCAGTTCACGGGCAAGATTGACCAGCGGACCGAGCTTGTCGGTCACCCGCTCATCAAGCCATTCCTGCGTCTTCGACAGCACGAGATCGGCATTGTCGCCGTCCAGAAGGACATCGCGCGCCAGTTTTGCCCGCGGCGCGAACATCGCACCCGAATCATGAACCGTCGCAACGACCGCCCCTTCCCACAAGAGGCGCGGGAAAGCGAGGCCTTCGGAAAAGTCGAGGGAAAGCGTCTTGTAGCCTACATTGGCAAAGAGCTTGGCCCGGCGGGTCATCTCGGCGCCGAGGGCTGCTTGCGCTGCCGCTTCGAGGGTGCGCTGATCGCTCCCTGCTGCACCCGGTTCCGCCTTGAAGGAGAAGCCATGAAGTTCGCCGATGTCATGTCCTTCGACAGACACCTGATTGGTCTCGTTATCGATGCTCACGCTGAGTTCGCCCCTTTGCCTGAGCGAGCGCATCAGGACGGCGGTGCGCCTGTCCACAAAGCGCTGGGTTAATTGTTCATGCAGGGCGTCGGAAAGTTTGTCTTCCACCCCGCGCGTCACATGGGCCCAATGGGCCGCGTCCGCGAGCCAGCTTTTCTTGTGGGAAATATAGGTCCACACCCGAATGCTGGCGATGCGACCGGCCAAGGTATCTATGTCGCCTACGATATTGTCAAGGCGCTTCACCTCCCGCGCGATCCAGTCATGCGGGATGGTACCGGTTTCCCCCATCAGGGCTTCATACAGTCGCCGCACCAGATGCAGGTGGTCATCCATGTGAAGTTTGCGGAAATCCGGGACCTGACAGGCGTCCCAGAGCGCCCGGACAGCCGCCTCGCTCTTGGCGAGCCCGCTGATTGCCGGATCGGCCGCCAGCGCCTTCAGGGTGCGCACATCAACCGCATCATGGGCCCGCATCAGCCCTTCGATGCGCGGCGGCGCTTCAAGCGACCATGTCAGGGATTCGATTGAGGAAAAGTCGAGTCGGTGGTTGCGCCATACGATCCGGCGGACGGGTTCGAACGCGTGATCCTCGATCCGCGAGATCATGCCAGGGTCCATGCCATCGGTGCCGGAAAGCGTCGAGAAGGTGCCGTCTTTTTCAAACCGGCCAGCCCGACCGGCGATCTGGGCGGCCTCGGCGGGCGACAGGTGACGGAAGATGCGGCCATCGAATTTGGTGAGCCCCGCGAAGGCCACATGGCCGATATCCATATTAAGGCCCATGCCGATGGCATCGGTGGCGATCAGATAATCGACCTCGCCCGACTGGTACATGCCGACCTGCGCGTTGCGGGTGCGGGGGGAAAGGCCACCCATGACGATGGCAACCCCGCCCTTCTGGCGCCGGGCAAGCTCGGCAAGGCCGTACACATCCGCCGCCGAAAAGCCGACGACGGCGGAGCGGCGCTGCAGCCGCTGCAGGCGCTGCGGCTTGGCGTAGGAAAGCGTCGACAGCCGGGGCCGGCTGATGATTTCCGCGTCCGGCACCAGCTGCTGGATCAGCGGCCGCATGGTATCGGAGCCGAGAAGCAGCGTTTCCGATAGCCCGCGCGTATAAAGAAGGTGTTCGGTGAAAACATGGCCGCGCTCGGGGTCCGCCGCCATCTGGATCTCGTCGATCGCCACGAACTCGACCCCCGCATCGCGCGGCATGGCCTCGGCAGTACAGAGAAAATAGCGCGCGCCCTGCGGCACGATCCGCTCTTCGCCGGTCACAAGCGCCACGCGGGATTTGCCCTTGATCGCGACGACCCGGTCGTAAACCTCGCGCGCCAGAAGTCTCAGCGGAAAGCCCATGGCGCCCGAGGCGTGCGCCAGCATGCGTTCCACGGCATAGTGCGTCTTGCCGGTATTGGTGGGGCCAAGGACGGCCTTGATGATACTCACGCTTCAGGCCCCTCACTGCCGTTCTTGTGGCTGATATAAGGGCGATTGCCCAGCGCGCCAAGCCCGCAGTGGCGCTTTTCGGCCCGGCAAATGGCAGGGCAACGCTTGACTCTTGGCCGCTTTTCTCGTATCCCCCGCGCACTGCTTGCTATCAATGGCGGGCAGATCATAACGATTCCCGGGTTTTGGGCTTTGCCCTCCCCGGCAGAAAAACAAGGATAACGATCATGTCGCGCGTATGCGAACTTACCGGCAAGAAAGTAATGACCGGCAACAACGTGAGCCACGCTCACAACAAAACCCGTCGCCGTTTCCTGCCGAACCTCGTGCAAGCTACCCTGATTTCCGATGCCCTCGGCCGTTCCGTGTCCCTGCGCATCTCGACCCACGCCCTGCGTTCGGTCGAACACAATCATGGCCTCGACAACTTCCTCCTGAAGCAGCGCGATGCCAATCTCTCGCCCAAAGCCCAGAAGCTGAAGGCAGAGATCAAGAAGAAAGCCGCTGCTGCCGCCTGAGGGGTCAGCGAAGCAAGGCTTCCGTAATGAAGCGCCGCGAGGGGAAACCTTCGCGGCGTTTTCATTTTAGGGGTGAGGTGGCAGCCCGGTGCTCAGTCTTCGCGCAGGCGAAAGACAAGGAGGATCGTGCGCTGCAGGATGTTCAGATTGTCGTCTGAAATCATATAGACGATGGTGTTGCCGGCCTCATCGGTGCCGATATCAAGGCCTTCCATATTATCGACGGCGAGCGGCGGCACGAAGGTCGCCAGTTCTTCGCCTTCCATGGTGGCGCCCGGCTGGATCGTTTCGGCCTTGATGCGCACAAGCTTGGCGCCGATCCCGTCCATCTGGTTGAAACGGCGCATCAGCACAAGGATATCGCCGTTCGGCATCGTGGCTGCGTCGGTCGGCGCGTAATTGAGCGGCGGGCGGAAATAAAGCCGTTCGGTTGCCGTGGGGCCGATCAGGAAGGCGCGCAGGCGCCCTTCGGTATCCAGCCCGTTTTCAATGAAGGCCAGAAGCCGGGTGCGGTCCTGCATCCAGGCGATGGCTTCAAGCCCGCCATTATCGGACACACCCGCAAAATCGAGCTTCTTCATGCGGTCCGGCCACCAGCTGGTGCCGCCGGGCTCGCTGATATATTCGATCCGGTGCAGCCCTTCATAACCGACGAGATAACCAAGCGGGGCGCGCACCACGCTTTCGGAATCGGCGGCCTTGTCGGAAAGTGCCGTCACATCGGGCCGCGGGCGCTGCCAGATGATCGCGGGATCGGTGAAGGGCGCGGCTTCGTTTGAGGGGTCAAAGAAAGCCTCGAGCCACAGCCCCTTGTCGCTGAGCGAGCGGAAACGGAAAGCGCCGCGCGGCGATGGGTCGATCAGCAATGTCGAATAGCCGCCAAACTGCCAGTGCTCGGCCTTCAGGGTCCAGCCGGCGAGATAGTCGAGCTTGCCGACAGATTTGACCGACGGGTCCTTCGAATTCAGCGGGATCGGCGTGGTGACAAGATCGATCTTCTGGCCGAAGCTCCGGGTGATGGCGGGGCGTTCCTCGCGCGCCGCTACCTCGTCGCCCTTCATCAGCTTGCCGGCGACGGCGCCGACAGCGGCGACAAGCGCCAAACCGGCGATGGCAATATGACGCGCACTCACCGCCGCATCGCTCCGCGCGGGGTGGGGACAACCTCCTCAAAAAGGGCGGCAAGCTGCTCTGTCATGGCTCCTCCAAGCTGTTCGGCATCCAGAATAGTCACAGCTCTTTGATAATATCGTGTCACATCGTGGCCGATACCAATCGCAATCAGTTCCACGGGCGAGCGTTCCTCGATCCAGCGGATCACCTGCCGCAGGTGCTTTTCAAGATAGGTGCCGCTGTTGGCCGAAAGCGTGCTGTCGTCCACCGGGGCACCATCCGAGATCACCATCAGGATGCGGCGGTCTTCGGGCCGGGCGATCAGGCGGTTATGCGCCCAGAGGAGCGCTTCACCGTCGATATTCTCCTTCAGGAGCCCCTCGCGCATCATCAGGCCAAGGTTGCGGCGCGCCCGGCGGAGCGGCGTATCGGCCGTTTTATAAATGATGTGCCGAAGATCATTCAGGCGGCCTGGATTCTGCGGACGACCGGCGGTGAGCCATTCCTCGCGCGACTGGCCGCCCTTCCAGGCCTTGGTGGTGAAGCCCAGGATTTCGACCGCGACGCCACAGCGTTCCAGCGTGCGGGCCAGGATATCGGCGGAAATGGCGGCGATGGAAATGGGCCGTCCGCGCATCGAACCGGAGTTATCAATGAGGAGCGTGACAACCGTATCCTTGAAATCGGTATCGGATTCGAGCTTGTAGGAAAGCGGCTGCGTGGGGTTGGTGACCACACGCGACAGGCGCCCGGCATCAAGGATGCCTTCCTCAAGATCGAACTGCCAGTGACGGCGCTGCTGCGCCAGCAGGCGACGCTGCAAACGGTTGGCGAGCCGCGAAACGGCGCGCGACAGGTGCGCCATCTGCTGGTCGAGGTAGCGCCGCAGCCGGTCGAGCTCTTCCGTATCGCAAAGGTCTTCTGCACGGATCGTTTCGTCGTAGGCTGCGGTGTAGACTTCATAGAAGGCCGCATCGGTCAGTTCCTCGAGCGGACGATTGGGCCGCCACGGGATCGAGGATTCACGCCGGCCTTCCCCCGATTCGCTGGCCTCGCCTTCGGTGTCCTCGACCGCAGCGTCACCGTCGTCATCGCCCTCGGCGCTGTCTTCACCGTCGGATTCACCGCGTTCCGACCCTGCGGCCTCGTCGCCTTCGGCCTCTTCGGTATCGCCGCCCGGCTGTTCGGCGGCAGAAGCGGAGGCATCGTCGCCGCCATCCTCGTCGCGGTCCTCGAAATCATTCTCGCCGGGCGTATCACCCAGAAGTTCCGAAATCAGCGTGCGGGCAATCACCGAAGCCTTCTGCTGGTCGCCGATCCGCTCGGCAAGCTTGTCGAGATGGTGGCCAACCGCCGCCTCGATGAGCGGACGCAGGGTGGCGACCGATCCGTCAACCGAAAGCGGGGCTTCTTCCCCCGTCAGGCGTTCGCGCACCAGAAGGCCGACAACCGCCGCCATATGCGCCTTGGCATCCTCAGCCGGGCGGCCAAGGCCAGCCGCCAGCGCCCGCTTTTCGGCAAGGGCAGTGAGGTTCACCCCCATGCCGTCCATCCGGCGGCTGCCGATGGCCTCATAGCGGGCAGTTTCAACGCTATCGAAAATGGCGCGGGCAAGGCTGCCGGTCGGTGCCAGCCGCGCGTGCATCACCGGGTTATGGAACCGGTGGCGCAGCGAAAGCGCGTCAGCCACGCCCCGGATTTCGGCGATATCGCGGTCGGCGGCTTGGGCAGGCAGGTGCGGCAGGCGCATTTCACCGCCCGAAAGACCGGGATGATCGGCAACGAAGCGCACGGAAAGCCCCTTGTCTTCGGCAACCGCACGGGCGGTCGCCGCGACGGCGCTTTCAAAGGCTTCGATCTTCTTGCGGCTGTCGTCGGGCATGGTGGCGGGGTGCCCCTGACTTACATCCGGCGCACGGCGTTCGCAGCCGATTCCGGCAGATCCTGCCCGAAGGCGCGCTGGTAATATTCGGCGACGATGGTACGTTCGGCTTCATCGCATTTGTTGAGGAAGCTGACCCGGAAGGCAAAGCCCACGTCATCGAAAATGCGGGTATTCTGCGCCCACGAAAGCACCGTCCGCGGGCTCATGACCGTGGAAATATCCCCGGCGATGAAGCCTGCCCGGCTCATGTCTGCCACATGCACCATATTCGAGATCATGCGCTGGCCTTCTTCCGTCTGGAAGCCCGGCTCCTTCTTCAGGATGATTTCGGTTTCGATATCATGTTCCAGATAATTGAGGGTCGCGACGATGTTCCAGCGGTCCATCTGGCCCTGGTTGATCTGCTGCGTGCCATGATAAAGCCCGGTCGTATCGCCAAGCCCGATGGTGTTCGAGGTGGCGAAAATGCGGAAGGCCGGATGCGGGCGAATCACGCGGTTCTGGTCGAGAAGCGTCAGCTTGCCTTCAACTTCGAGCACGCGCTGGATCACGAACATCACATCCGGGCGGCCGGCATCATATTCATCGAACACGATGGCGCAGGGGTTCTGGAGCGCCCACGGCAGGATGCCTTCCTGGAACTCGGTGACCTGCTTGCCGTCCTTGAGGACGATGGCGTCCTTGCCGACAAGATCGATCCGGCTGATATGGCTGTCAAGGTTGACACGGATGGTCGGCCAGTTGAGGCGCGCCGCGACCTGCTCGATATGCGTCGACTTGCCTGTCCCGTGATAGCCCTGGATCATCACCCGGCGGTTATGGGCGAAGCCCGCGAGGATGGCGAGCGTGGTTTCCCGGTCGAACACATAGCTTTCGTCGATATCCGGCACATGCTCGCTTCTTTCCGAAAAGGCGGGCACAACAAGATTGCTATCGATCCCGAACGCGTCGCGGACTTTCACTTCGGTATCGGGCATCCGGAGGGGCGGGAGCAAATCGGCCGCATTGGCGGTCATGGAATCTTCCTTCATCTCACTATCAATTCGTCGGCCATTATAACACAGGCCTTTAACGGCACGGCGGGGACGCCTATATCTCTCGTGACAATCTCACCAGCCGTAACTCTCGGGCGCCAATGTCGCCCGGAGGACCGCAAGAAACAAGTCTTTCGTGAGAGGCGCGGCAAGAGGGCGCAGGGCAAGGAGTAAAGCAATGGGCGAGGTTTCGGACGCGATCATGGAAAAACTGTCGGCGGCACTGTCGCCGAAGGTTATCGATGTGATCAACCAATCGGAAATGCACAAGGGCCACTCGGGCTATTCGGACGGTGAAAGCCATTTCGCTGTGAAAATCGTCTCGGATATTTTCGAGGGCAAAAGCCGTCTGGCCCGCCAGCGGCTGGTGATGGACGCCCTGAAGGCCGAGCTTGCAGGCCCCCTGCATGCCCTGTCGATCGACGCGAAAACGCCGGCTGAAGCTGGCTGATTATCTCTTTTGCAACCCCTGATCATGTTCCCTATACTGCGGGAACAGTAGGCAGGATCGGGGGTCTGCAAAGATTGAAGAGCTGTTTCAAGTCTGTGCTGGCAGGGCTTCTCCTTGCCTGTTCGTTCGTCGCCAGCGCCGATGAGGCGATCATCATGTCCGGGCAGCAGATGCACGGCCTGTTGGGTGACGATGAAAATCTTCCCTATAACCGTCTTCTGGCGCGGCTGACGGAGGGCTTCGACCGGCCTGTCAAGCCGGCGGTGTTGCCCGGCTATCGCGGCGTCCGCGACTGGCAGGATGGCCGCACCCAATGCTATTTTGGTACCATCAGCGTGGAAGATCACCAGATGGTGCCGGGCTTCAACATGCCTGCCGAAAAATGGGCCAAGATCCTTTTTTCCCGCCCCTTCAACCTCATGAAGGTCCATGTGATGTCTGTGCCCGGATCCGTACCGGTCACGAACGCAGAAGAGTTGCTCGGCAGGTCCGTGGCGGTCGACCAGATCCTGTTTTTCGACCTCGCCAACCATTCCTCCATGCCCAAAGTGGCACGGCTCGTCAAATCGCCGACCTTTGTGGAATCGCTCAATCTCCTGCTCGCCGGCCGGGTCGAGCACACGATCGTTTATGACAATGACGCCGCCATCTATCTGGATGCGAACTCGACGGCCCGGTTCGCCTATGATCCGTCCTTTGCATTGCTCGCTTTCGAAGAAAGTGTGACCTGCTGGCCCGGGGACGGCATGGAGGCTTTTATCGCGCATATCGACCGCCGCATTACCGAGCTCGAAGCATCCGGCGAGCTTGATCTTTACACGCCCCGTCTCGACCGCGATTGACGCCCTATCGACCCCGATTGTCTTGAAGGCCACAGAGCCGGAAATTTTTGGCAAGTTTGTGCCGGTAATCGGGAGTCTTTGTTGCAATTGGCCATGGGTTGGGCGATAAGGCACTGATTTCAGGGCTGGCCGGGCGGATTCGCCCAGAATCCCTTACGGGCCGAGCCTTCCTGTCCCCATTGATGGAGGTCCTTTTCCATGTCCCATCCGCGTCTTGATACCCTCGGTACGCGCCGCAAACTTAAGGTCGGCGACAAGTCTTACGACATTTTCAGCCTCAAGGCCGCTGCCGAGAAAGTCGGCGATGTGAGCCGCCTGCCCTACACGCTCAAGGTTCTCCTTGAAAACCTGCTGCGCTACGAAGATGGCACCACGGTCAAAACCGCGGACATCCAGGCGCTCGTCGACTGGCAGAAGACCCGGAAAAGCACCCACGAGATCGAATATCGCCCGGCCCGCGTGCTGATGCAGGATTTCACCGGCGTTCCGGCCGTTGTGGACCTTGCGGCCATGCGCGACGCGATGAAATCGCTCGGCGGCGACCCGAAGAAGATCAACCCGCTGGCCCAGTGCGACCTCGTCATCGACCACTCGGTGATGGTGGACAAGTTCGGCACCCAGATGGCGTTCAAACAGAACGTGGATCTCGAGATGGAGCGCAATAACGAGCGCTACGAGTTCCTGCGCTGGGGCCAGAACAGCCTTGATAACTTCTCGGCCGTACCGCCCGGCACCGGCATCTGCCACCAGATCAATGTCGAATATCTGGCGCAAACGGTCTGGACCACCGATGAAGACGGCGTGACCTTCGCTTACCCCGACACCTGTGTCGGCACCGACAGCCACACCACCATGGTGAACGGCCTTGCGGTTCTCGGCTGGGGCGTGGGCGGGATCGAGGCCGAAGCTGCCATGCTCGGCCAGCCGGTTTCGATGCTGATCCCCGAAGTTGTCGGCTTCAAGCTGACCGGCAAGCTGAAGGAAGGCATCACCGCGACCGATCTCGTGCTGACCGTCACCCAGATGCTGCGCGCCAAGGGCGTGGTCGGCAAGTTTGTGGAATTCTACGGCAACGGCCTTGACGAACTGACCATCGCCGACCAGTCGACGATCGCCAACATGGCCCCGGAATACGGCGCCACCTGCGGCTTCTTCCCGATCTCGGCCCAGACGCTGAATTACCTGCGTTTCACCGGCCGTTCGGACGCAACCGTGGCCCTCGTCGAGGCCTATGCCAAGGAACAGGGCATGTGGCGCGACAGCTCGACCCCCGAGCCGGTCTTCACCGACACGCTCGAACTTGATATCTCGACCGTCGTTCCCTCGCTCGCCGGCCCCAAGCGCCCGCAGGACCGTGTGGAACTGACCGGCGTTGTTCAGGGCTTCTCGAAAGTCCTCGAAGCCGCTGGCAAACTTTCCGACACCAAGGAATATGCGGTTGAAGGCGAAAGCTTCACCCTGAAGCAAGGCCATGTCTGCATCGCCGCCATCACGAGCTGCACCAACACCTCGAACCCGGGCGTGCTGATTGCTGCCGGCCTTGTCGCCAAGAAAGCGCACGAGCTTGGCCTGAAGCGCAAGCCTTGGGTGAAAACCTCGCTCGCACCCGGCTCGCAGGTCGTGACCGACTATCTCGCCAAGGCGGGCCTCACCGAGCATCTCGATGCGCTCGGCTTCAACCTCGTTGGTTATGGCTGCACCACCTGTATCGGTAACTCGGGTCCGCTTGATGAGCCGATCTCGAAGTCGATCAACGGCAACGACCTCGTTTGCGCGTCGGTCCTTTCGGGCAACCGTAACTTCGAAGGCCGCGTGAGCCCGGACCTGAAGGCCAACTATCTGGCCTCGCCGCCGCTCGTTGTGGCTTATGCCATCGCCGGTTCGATCCTGACCGACATCACCAAAGAGCCGGTCGGCACCTCGAAAGACGGCAAGCCGGTTTACCTGAAGGACATCTGGCCGACCAATCAGGAAGTCCATGATGCCATCGCCAAGTCGCTGACCCGCGAAATGTTCATCGAACGCTATTCGAACGTGTTCGAAGGCACCCCCGAATGGCAGGCCATTCCGGTGGCCGAGGGCGAAACCTACGACTGGAACAACAAGTCGACCTACGTCCAGCATCCGCCCTACTTCCAGGGCATGAGCCAGACGCCGGGCGAAATCCACGACATCAAGGGTGCCCGCCCGCTCGCCATCCTCGGCGACAGCATCACCACCGACCACATCAGCCCCGCAGGCTCGATCAAGGCGGCAAGCCCCGCCGGCAAGTATCTGCAGGAACATGGTGTGGCCGTGGCGGACTTCAACAGCTATGGCTCGCGCCGTGGCAACCATGAAGTGATGATGCGCGGCACCTTCGCCAACATCCGTCTGCGCAATGAAATGGCGCCGGGCACTGAAGGCGGCTGGACCACGCACTATCCCTCGGGCGAAGTGATGTCCATCTATGATGCCTCGATGCAGTATCAGGATGCCGGTATTCCGCTCGTCGTTGTCGGCGGCAAGGAATATGGCACCGGCTCGTCGCGCGACTGGGCTGCCAAAGGCACCAACCTTCTCGGCGTCAAGGCTGTGATCGTGGAAAGCTTCGAGCGTATCCACCGTTCGAACCTCGTTGGCATGGGCGTCCTGCCGCTGCAGTTCAAGGACGGCATGACCCGCGAAACGCTCGGCCTCAAAGGCACCGAAACGTTCGATATCACCGGCATCGAAGGCAATATCACCCCGCGTCAGGACGTGGATGTGACCATCACCTTCGCCGATGGCACCACGAAAGCCATCAAGGTTCTGTGCCGCATCGATACCGCGAACGAAGTGGAATATTACCGCCACGGCGGCATCCTGCACTTCGTTCTCCGGAACCTTGCTGCCGCCTGATCAGGCGCACAAACGCAATCATCAGAAAGGCCGCCTCCGAGCGGCCTTTTTCATGTCATTCGCTGAAAGCCCGGACAGTTGGGCGCTGGCGGAAAAACGAGTAAAGGAAAGTGATACGGCCTTCGCTGTCCATCACCGGCAGGTCAAGCACATGCAGGGCGGCATGTTCCCGTCCCTCGAACGGCACGATCCCCTCGACCCGGCCATAAACGCCGCCGGCCCTGATCGCACCGAAATGCCCGTGGAAATCAGGAAAGACGATCCCAGGCACGGTCGAGAAATTGCCGCCCGCGCGGATAAGCCCGCCGAAAATCTCGGCGGCACGCTGGCCCACCAGCTTGAATTTCAGATCACCACTTTCAAGGATTTCCGACACGATCATTGAATCGTGCCAGCCGCCGAAATCGCGAAAGCCGAGATCGCGGCGCCGCGGCACGCTGCCATCGGCCTTCAGCCAGCGCTGGACAGGCGCGTGATAGGGCGCCAGAAACGGGTTGGTTTCGTAGTCGCCAAGTTCGGCCAGTGGCCGTACTTGCGCACGAAAGGATGCCGGTTCCATAAATCAGCCTCAGTCTTCCGGCTCAGAATTGCACCACGACCCCATCTGCCAATCTACATGAATCACGAAAGCGTCACAATCACCCATGGAACCGAACCCTCACACACTGGTGATTCGCAAGTGACGCAGGCTTTGCATAGGTTGGGCGCATGAAAGCCATGTATCGTATCCGTCGTATCCTTCGTGCCGCCGCCTGTGCGGGCCTTGCCGTCACCGCGACCGCAGCCACCCTGCCTGCCGCTGCGGAAGGCCCCTCGCCCACCGTTGTTGAGCTTTTCACGAGCCAGGGTTGCTCGTCCTGCCCGCCGGCGGACGCGGCCCTTGCCTCGCTGCGCGATCATCCGGATATCCTGACGCTTACCTGGCCCGTCGACTACTGGGACAGGCTCGGCTGGCAGGACACTTTCGCCGAACCCAACAATGCCGTGCGCCAGACCGCCTATAACAAGCGCCTTGGCCGTGGCGGCGTCTATACGCCCCAGATGGTGTTCGACGGCGTTGATGAATGCGTGGGGTCGGACCGCACCCATATCCGTGACCTTCTGGAGAAACTGAAGGCCGGCCAGCAAACGCATGTCCCTGTCGCCCTGAAAGCGAACGGCGATGATCTTACCGTGGATTTGCCGGCCACCGAGACGGGCGCGGAAATCGCCGTCCGGCTCGTCTGGTATCTGTCCGACGCCACGGTTGAAATCGGTGACGGCGAGAATGCGGGCCGCACGCTTCATTATACGAATGTGGTGCGCGGCAGCGATATCATCGCCGACTGGAAGGGCGATGCCCGCCAGCTGAAACTTGACCTTGCTGCCGGCCGGGCGCTCGGCGCGGATCATGCCGCCATCCTTCTGCAGAAGGGCTATGGGCACGGGCCGATTGTGGGTTCGGCCAGCATTGAAATTGCCGCCCCTGCAGCCAATCCTTGACATCGGCGGCTGATTCCGTCATAAGCCGCCGCGGCGACAATGACCGGCCCAATGAGGGGCTGGCTAAAAGACCGGGCCGTTATCCGGTTTTTCATTTGAACGATGTTTCCGTGCGACGAGCGCACAGGTCCTGTCAGTGGCCCCAACGAGTGGGCGTCTTTCCGGTCCCGGCGAAATAGAGTTCCCGCCAATTTGGACCGGCGCTGGACAAAAGTTTCCACGCCATAGAGAAGAAAAAGACAGGACAAGCCATGAGCGATTTTACCTCGCTGGGCCTGGCTGCGCCTTTGCTGCGCGCCGTGGAAGCCCAGGGTTACACCACTCCGACCGCCATTCAGACCGAAACCATTCCGGCCCTGATGGAAGGCCGCGACCTGATCGGTATTGCCGAAACCGGCGGCGGCAAGACCGCTGCATTCGTACTGCCGCTTCTTGAGAAGCTGGTTGCCGAAGACAAGCGCGCCATGCGCATGATGCCGCGCGCGCTGATCCTTGCGCCTACCCGCGAACTTGCCAAGCAGATCAACGATGCGATCCGCGACCTGGCCAAATTCGTCAAGATCCGCACCTGCGCCATCTATGGCGGCGACAGCTACCGCACCCAGATCGCCTTCCTCGAGCGCGGCGTCGACATCCTTGTCGCGACCCCCGGCCGCCTGATCGACCATATGAAGCGCGGCACCGTGTGGCTCGATGACTGCCACACCTTCATTCTCGATGAAGCCGACCGCATGCTCGACATGGGCTTCCTTGATGACGTGCGTGCCGTTGCCGGCAAGATGCCGCAGGAACACCAGGCCGTCATGTTCTCGGCCACCATGTCGGACGAAATCCGTGCGCTGACCGAAAGCCTCCTCGAAAACCCGCATGAAGTATCGATCGAGCGCACCACGCTGGTGGCAGACGCTGTCGAACACCGCGCGCTCTTCACCACCAAGGGCGACAAGCCGAAGCTGCTGCTTCACCTCATCGACCGAGAAGAAGCAAGCCGCGTGATCGTGTTCGTGCGTACCAAGGCGCAGGCTGACGAGATCGCCGATTTCCTGAACGACAACGACTTCGCGGCGGATTCGCTGCATGGTGACAAGAAACAGCGCGAGCGCGAGCGCACCATCCGTTCGTTCAAGACCGACCGCTTCTCCTATCTTGTGGCCACCGACGTTGCAGCCCGCGGGCTGGACGTGAAGGACGTGACCCATGTGATCAACATGGACACCCCGATCGACCCCGAAGCCTATGTTCACCGCGTTGGCCGTACTGGTCGTGGCGGCGCCTCGGGCAAGGCCTTCACCATGGTTGACCGTGGCGAGTTCGGCCTGCTGCGTGCGATCGAACGCCTGATCGGTGCAACGCTTGAAACCGATAGCGATCACCCGTTCGAGCTGGTCATCGACAAGTCGAAAGGCCCCAAGAAAAGCTTCAAGAAAGACGGCTACAAGCGCGACGGTTTCCGCAAGGATGGCCCGCGCCGCGACTTCAAACCGCGCGGTGACCGTTTTGGCGGCGAAAAGCGCGAGTACAAGCCGCGTGAAGACCGCTTCGGTGGCGAAAAGCGTGAATGGAAGCCGCGCGAAGATCGCGACGAAGGCCAGAAGCGCGAGTGGAAGCCCCGCGAAGACCGTTTTGGCGGCGAGAAACGCGAGTGGAAACCGCGTGAGGACCGCTTCGAAGGAGGCAAACGCGACTTCAAACCCCGCGAGGACCGCTTTGACGGCGAGAAGAAGCCTTACCAACGCCGTGAAGACGGTTTTGAAGGCGGTAAACGCCCGTTCAAGGACCGCGAAGACCGTTTCGGCGGTGAAAAGCGCGAGTTCCGTGGCCGTGACGACCGCAATGGCGGCGAAAAACGCGAATACCGCAAGCGTGATGACCGCGATGGCGGTGAAAAGCGTGAGTGGAAGCCCCGCGAAGACCGCTTCAGCGGCGAGAAGCGCGATTTCAAACCCCGCGGCGAGCGTTCGTTCGACAAGCGCGACGGTGAGAAACGCGGCTTTGGCAAGCGTGAGGGTGGCTTCGAAAAACGCGAAGGCGGTTTCGAGAAGCGCGAGCGCGGTGAGCGCACCGAGCGTCCGGCCCGCGTAATGTCGGATGCCGAATTCCGCGCCAAGCCGCGCGGCAACGGTGCCGAGCGCCGTGCCGAGCGTGACGCTGCCAAGGCGAAGGGCGCACCGACCCGTCGCAAGGCTGCTCCGGCGAAAGCCGATTTTGCCAAGAAGGGCGGTTACGCGCCCCTGAAACGCCGCGCCGGCTGAGTGCCCTAACAGACCTCAGCTATCGAGCGCGCGACAAAGGCGCCCCGGTCACCTGACCGCGGGCGCCTTTGTCGCGTTGGCCGCCGTTCCGGGGAGCAGATCGAACTTCGCCCCAAAGAGCGGCGATCGGAAAATACCAACGCGAACGTCGTACCCCGGCTTCACAAAGAAGGGCACCAGCGTCTCGATCACCCGTTCTTCGCCGTTATCGAACCGCACCTTGATGGCGCGCAGGCCGCGGGCGTCCAGATCCTCTGTCGAGACAACAACAGCATGGATCACCATCGTGGGCTCCGTCGGCACCCGGCTGCCCCAGTAAACAACCGCCCCAAGGGCCGCGAGCACCAGCATCGCAATCTGCAATTTCTTCATGAGTTTTCCCCCTCCAGTTCCTTCACTGCCCAGCGGGCGGCATCCGCCACCACTTCCGCCGGGTCATTTTCCAACTCTTTGGCCTTCGGCAGCAGGCTTGCGTCCCCCGAATTACCGGCGGCGACCAGCACGTTCCGGACGAACCTGTCGCGCCCGATCCGTTTGATCGGGCTGCCGGCAAACACCTGCCGGAAGCCAGCGTCATCAAGCTCGATAAGGTCCGCGAGGCGCGGGGCGGCCAGTTCCACCCGCGCGTGATAGCCCGCCTCGCGCGCCACACTTGCAAACTTGTTCCAGGGGCAGGCGGCAAGGCAATCGTCGCAGCCATAGATGCGGTTGCCCATCGCCTTTCTGAATTCTTCCGGGATCGGTCCCTTGTGTTCGATCGTCAGGTAGCTGATGCAGCGCCGCGCATCGATCTTGCCCGGCGCCGTGAAGGCTTCCGTCGGGCAGGCCTCAAGGCAGGCCGTGCAGGCGCCGCAGTGATCCTTGTGGGGTGTGTCTTCGCCGAGCATCATATCGGTGAGGATGGCGCCGAGGAAAAGCCAACTGCCAAACTCACGCGAGACAAGATTTGTGTGCTTGCCCTGCCAGCCGAGCCCGGCCTGCGCCGCCAGCGGCTTTTCAGCCACCGGGGCGGTGTCCACAAACACCTTGAGCCCGCAGCCATAGCGTTCCCCCATCCAGCGGCCGAGTGCTTTCAGGCGGCTTTTGACGATATCATGGTAATCCTTACCCCGCGCATAGACCGAGATATTGCCGTGGGTTGGATGATCGAGCAGCGTTCGCGGATCGGTCTTCGGGGCATAATTCATGGCGAGCATCACGGCCCCCTTCGCCCCGTCCCAAAGGTTTGCGGGCGTCAGCCGTTCCTCGATCCTGTCCTTCAGCCAGTCCATGCTGCCCTGGCGGCCATCGGCCACGAAGGCCAGGAGCCCTTCGCGCACCGCAGCCGTGGTTTCTGCGCGGGTGAAACCAACGGCATCAAAGCCGAGAGACTTCGCCTGCACGATGATTTCGGACCGGACGACTTCTGGCGATATGTCAACCGCCCGAGGCACTTAGAAATCCAATTGGTCGTAATGTTTGGGGGGCAGGATACCACCGACCCGGTCGGACAGGAGCGTGCGCACAGCGCGGCGGCCTTTCACACGCATGTACCAGTCTTTGGCTTCGGGCCAGTCTTCCCAGACGATGTCGCCGAAATAATCGATGACGCTGATATGCGCCACCGCCGCCGCGTCCGCCATCGAATAGCGGTTGCCGGCCAGATAATGGCGGCGCTCGGCCAGATGGCCGATGTAGCGCATGTGGATTTTCAGGTTATGCGAGGCGCAGCGGATGGCTTCGCTGTCGGGTTCCCCCATGCCGAGGAAACGCTTGTTCAGCTTTTCCTGCACGGTGAGGCGCGTCACCTCGGTCCCGAGCTTGGTATGGAACCAGCCGGTCAGGCGGCGCATCTCGGCGCGTTCCTCGGCGGTGCCATCCAGAAGGGTCGGCGACGGGACCGATTCTTCCAGATATTCGGCAATCGCCATGGTGCCGGCGAGTGTCGCGCCATTATCAAGGACAAGCACCGGCACCTCGCCCGCAGGATTGAGCTGCAGGAAAGCGGGACGGCGCTCCCAATCCTTCTCGAGGCGGAGTTCAAAATCGATCCGCTTCTCGGCAAGCATCAGGCGGATGAAGCGGGCGGCAGGGCTTAGCCAATGGTGATACAGGACAGGCATAACGCCCTTCATATCGCATGAAAAAAAGGCCGCCAATCGGAATCGGCGGCCTCAAGTGGGGGACTAGAAAAGGATTGGCCCGATCATCAGGCCACGGCCTCCGCCGTATCGGCCTCGGGCGCGAGCGGGACCTCGAGCCTTGAGACCATCTCTTTCGGCACAACCATCCAGAATCGGCCGAGTTTCGCTTCCCAGTTCGAGAGGATGGTGGCGCCCCAGCGGGAGCCGGCCTCGCGAACATGGTCTTCGATCATCCCCTTGAGGCGCGCCTCGTATTCAGGATGTTCGACCCGGTGCAGAAGGACGGTGTCCGGATTGATGAATTCATCAAGCATGTTCATCTCGTCATAGACATAGGCGAGACCACCGGTCATGCCGGCGCCGAAGTTTTCGCCCACCGGCCCGAGGATGACAGCCGTGCCGCCGGTCATATATTCGCAGCCGTTGGCACCACAGCCTTCAACCACGACCTCGGCCCCCGAGTTGCGGACAGCGAAGCGTTCGCCCGCCTGGCCCGCAGCGTAAAGCTTGCCGGCAGTGGCACCGTAAAGGACGGTGTTGCCGATGATCGTGTTGTCGCGCGCTGTGATGCCGGACCGGTTCGACGGGCGCACCACGATGGTGCCGCCCGAAAGGCCCTTGCCGACATAGTCGTTGGCGTCGCCGGAGACGACAATCTTCAGGCCCTGCACCGCGAAGGCACCAAGCGACTGACCGGCCGAACCGCGCAGGCGCACGGTCACATGATCGGGCTTCAGGCCGAACATGCCGAATTTGCGGGTGATCTCGCTCGAGAAGCGGGTACCGACCGCGCGGTGCGTGTTCTGCACCGAATAGGTCAGCTGCATCTTCTCGCCGCGGCTGAACACGGCAGCCGCATCCTCGAGCATGCGGGCATCGAGGCTGTCCGGCACCGGATTGCGGCCTTCCATCGTGCAGATGGTGCGCTCGTGACGGCCACCGACCTGCACCAGGAGCGGGTTGAGATCGAGGTCATCAAGGTGCGCGGCACCACGGCTGACCTGATGGAGCATATCGGTGCGACCGATGATGTCCTCAAGCTTCTCGACCCCGAGGGTGGCAAGAATTTCGCGCACTTCCTCGGCGATGAAGCTGAAGAGGTTGACAACCTTGTCGGCGGTGCCGGTGAATTTCTGGCGCAGCGCATCATCCTGCGTGCACACGCCCACGGGACAAGTGTTTGAATGGCACTGGCGCACCATGATACAGCCCATGGCGACAAGGGACGCTGTGCCCACACCATATTCCTCGGCACCGAGCATCGCGGCCATCACAACGTCGCGGCCCGTGCGGATGCCGCCATCGGTCCTGAGCTTCACGCGGTGGCGCAGGCCGTTGAGCGTGAGCACCTGATTGACCTCGGCGAGGCCGATTTCCCACGGCGTGCCGGCATATTTGATGCTCGTCTGCGGGCTCGCACCCGTACCGCCCGAATGGCCGGCGACAAGGATCACGTCGGCATGCGCCTTGGCGACACCGGCAGCAATCGTGCCGATCCCGGCCGACGACACCAGCTTCACGCACACCTTGGCGCGCGGGTTGATCTGTTTCAGGTCATAGATGAGCTGGGCCAGATCCTCGATCGAATAGATGTCATGGTGCGGCGGCGGCGAGATGAGCGTCACCCCCGGCGTGGCATGACGGAGCCGCGCGATCATTTCCGTGACCTTGAAGCCCGGCAGCTGGCCGCCCTCGCCCGGCTTGGCGCCCTGGGCGATCTTGATTTCCAGCTCCTCGCAGGCATTCAGATATTCAGCCGTCACACCGAAGCGGCCAGAGGCCACCTGCTTGATCGGGCTGTTGGCATTGTCGCCATTATCATAGGGCTTGTAGCGCTTCTGGTCCTCGCCGCCCTCGCCCGACACCGACTTGGCGCCGATGCGGTTCATGGCGATGGCGAGCGTTTCGTGCGCTTCAGGCGACAGCGCACCGACCGACATGCCGGGGGTCAGGAACCGCTTGCGGATCTGGGTGATGCTCTCGACCGATTCGAGCGCGATGCCCGTATCCGGCCGGCGGAAATCGAGAAGATCGCGCAGGTTCAACGGCGGCAAGCTGCCAAGGCCCTTCGAATAGGTCAGATATTTGGCGTAATTGTCGTCCGTCACTGCGGTCTGCAACAGGTGAATGAGCTGGCCATCGAAGGCATGCAGCTCGCCGTCGCGGCGGAAGCGATAGAGCCCGCCGACCGGCAGCGCTGCCACATCCTCCTGGAATGCCTTTGCATGCTGCTCCAACACCTTCTGTTGAACGCCTGCGAGGCCGATCCCCGAAATTTTCGACGGCATGCCGGGGAAAAACTCGGCCACCAGCGAACGCGAAAGCCCCAGCGCCTCGAAATTATAACCGCCCCGATAGCTCGAGATGATCGAGATGCCCATTTTCGACAGGATCTTCAGAAGACCCTGATCGATGGCATCGCGGGCACGGACGAGACATTCATCAAGTCCCATATCGCCAAAGATGCCCTTGGCGTGACGCTCGGCAACCGCATCCTGCGTGAGGTAGGCGTTGATCGTGGTGGCACCCGAGCCGATCAGCACAGCGAAATAATGGGTGTCCATACATTCAGCCGAGCGCACATTGAGGCTGGTGAAGGTACGCAGACCATTTTTCACAAGATGCGTATGCACACCGGCGGTCGCCAGAATCATCGGCACCGGAGCGCGTGTCTCGTTGATAAATTCATCGGTCAGGAAGATATGGGCACGGCCTTCGCGCACGGCTTCCTCTGCCTCGCGGCGGATACGGTCGATGGCGGCCTTCAGCGCACCCGGGCCTTCGTCCACACCGAAGGTGCAGTCGATCACCTGGGCTGTTTCGCCGAAATGCTCGATCACCGCATTCCATTCGCGGTTGGTCATCACCGGGCTGTCCAGCACCAGCGCGCCCGCCTGCGTGTGGCCGGCATCCAGCACGTTATTGAAGTTGCCGAAACGCGTTTTCAGGCTCATCACCCGGTATTCGCGCAAACTGTCGATCGGCGGGTTGGTCACCTGGCTGAAATTCTGGCGGAAGAAATGCGCAAGGTTCCGGTATTTGGACGACAGCACGGCAAGCGGCGTGTCATCGCCCATCGAACCGATGGCTTCCTTCTTGTCCGCCACCTGCGGGTGGAGGATCAGCTCGATATCCTCGTGCGTGACGCCCGCCGCCACCTGGCGGCGCTTCAGGTCCTGCCCCTTGTAAAGCGACAGGGGCGCCTCGGGGCCACGGTAGCCCGGCAGGTCCTCGATGGACTTGATGTCCTTCACCCACTCCTCGAACGGCTGGCTGGCGGCCAGTTTGTCCTTGATCTCGCGGTCGTGGTAGAAACGGCCTTCCTCAAGGTCGAGGGCAATCATCTGGCCCGGCCCCAAGCGGCCTTTCTCGCGCACACTTTCTTCCGGGACAACTACCATGCCGGCTTCCGAACCGACGATCAGGAGGTCGTCGGACGTCAGCGTGAAACGCATGGGGCGAAGGCCGGCGCGGTCAAGCCCCGCGATCACCCAGCGCCCGTCGGTGCAGGCAAGAGCGGCCGGGCCGTCCCACGGCTCCATCACCGAGTTCGTGTAAGCATACATGGCGCGGTGCGCTTCGGGCATCACGCCCTTCTTGGACCAGGCTTCGGGCACCAGCATGGTTTTCACCATCGGCGCGATCCGGCCGGCGCGCACCATCACCTCGAACACGGCATCAAGCGCTGCCGAATCCGATGCACCGTGCGGGATCACCGGCTTGATGTCTTCCGAGTGGTCGCCAAACGCGATGCCGGCCATGCGGATCTGGTGGCTTTTCATCCAGTTGGTGTTGCCGCGGATCGTGTTGATCTCGCCGTTGTGTGCCAGCATGCGGAACGGCTGCGCGAGCCACCACTGCGGGAAGGTGTTTGTCGAATAGCGCTGGTGATAGATCGCGAAGGACGACACGAAAAGATCGTCGTTCAGATCGGGATAGAAGGTCGAAAGCTGCTCGGCAAGGAACAGGCCCTTATAGATGATCGAGCGGCACGACAGCGAACAGATATAGAAGTCCGGCACCTGCGCGGCGATAGCCGCCTTTTCGATGCGGCGGCGGATAACATAAAGCTCGCGCTCGAAATCGTCGTCATTCAGGCCCTTCGAATTGGCGATCATGATCTGTTCGATTTCGGGGCGCGTGGCTTCGGCCTTCGGGCCGATCACGCCGGTATCCACCGGCACCTGACGCCAGCCATAGATGGTGTAGCCGAAATTCAGGATCTCGGTTTCAACGATGGTGCGGCACACTTCCTGCGCCGACTGGTCGATACGCGGCAGGAAGACCATGCCGACGGCGATCTTGCCGACGATAGCGTCATGCCCCGTGGCGCGCACATGCTGGCGGAAAAATTCCTGCGGGATTTCGACATGGATACCGGCGCCGTCGCCGGTCTTGCCGTCGGCGTCCACAGCGCCCCGGTGCCAGATGGCCTTCAGGGCTTCGATGCCCTTGAGGACAACATCACGGCGCGGGCGGCCATCGATAGCCGCGATAAGGCCGACGCCGCAGCTCGAATGCTCGTCGACGGGATCATAAAGGCCAACGGGGCCGGGGACATGTTCGTTATAGATTTGCATTGTCTTCTGTCCTCATCACTCGGCAGCAACGGCGGCGGCTTTCGCCTGCTCGCGCAGATAGGTCTTCATGGCAGTAGCAGCATCGCGCCCGTCGCGGATCGCCCACACAACGAGCGAGGCACCGCGTACGATATCGCCAGCGGCAAACACGCCCGGCAGGCTCGTCATCATGCTGCGCTGGTCAACCGTGACCGTACCCCAGCGGGTGACGCGCAGTTCGGGCGCACCAAACAGGCTCGGCAGGTCTTCGGGCTCGAAGCCAAGCGCCAGGATCGCGAGATCGCAGTCCACATTGAAGCTTTCATTCGGCACACGCTCGGGTGCCGAGCGACCGGTGGCATCGGGCGCACCAAGGCGCATCTTGTAGGCGCGCACGGCTTCTACCTTGTCCGAACCTGTGAAGGCCTCGGGGCCAGTCAACCACACAAACTCGACGCCTTCTTCCTCGGCATTCGCCACTTCGCGGGCCGAGCCCGGCATATTGTCGCGGTCACGGCGATAGAGGCATTTGACCGACTTTGCACCCTGGCGCACGGCGGTACGCACGCAGTCCATCGCGGTATCGCCGCCGCCGATGACAACAACATTCTTGCCTTCGGCGTTCAGCGAGCCATCGTCATAGGCTGCAACCTTGTCGCCCAGCCCGACTTTGTTGGACGCGATCAGATAATCAAGCGCCGGCACGATGTTCGACAAGCCCACTCCTGGCACCTTCAGCGCACGGGCACGGTACACACCGGTTGCCACCAGCAGCGCATCGTGACGGGCGCGAAGTTCGGAAAGGGTGGCATCGCGGCCAACCTCAAAATCCAGATGGAAGGTGATACCCGATTGTTCGAGCCGCCCGGTGCGGCGCGCCACAACATCCTTTTCAAGCTTGAAGCCGGGGATACCATAGATAAGGAGGCCGCCGGCGCGGTCGTGCCGGTCATAGATATGAACCTGATAGCCGGCCTTACGCAGCTCCTCGGCCGCCGCTAGCCCCGCCGGACCAGCGCCGATGATACCGACCGACTGGTCGCGCTCCACCGGCGGCTCGATCGGCTTGATCCAGCCCTGTTCCCACGCGTTATCGGTGATATAGCGCTCCACCGAACCGATGGTGACGGAATCGAAATCGGCCTCGATCACGCAATTGCCCTCGCAAAGGCGATCCTGCGGGCAGATACGGCCACAGATTTCAGGCATATTGTTGGTGGCGGACGCCACTTCATAGGCTTCCTGCAGCCGGTCCTCGGCCGTCAGGCGCAGCCAATCGGGGATATTGTTCCCCAAGGGGCAATGGATATGGCAATAGGGCACCCCGCACTGCGAGCAGCGGCTGGCCTGATCCTTGGCGCCGGCGGGTACGAACCTTTCATAGATTTCCCTGAAGTCACGCTTGCGGTCGTCCGCGGTGCGCTTTTCAGGCATCTGCTGGTCGATCGTGACAAATTTGAGCATGTCTTCGGCCATCGGGTCCGTTCCTCTGGTAGCAACCGTCATTAACAGGATTCGCGGCGCGTAATTTTATGTGCCTATGAATCGGTGCGCCCGCACTATATGTTCAAAATTTCCAAAACTCACGCAAAAAATCAGCGATAGGTCAAATATGTTGACCTTATTATTATAGCACACTCAGCACGCGCTGCCAACCGACCCAAATACAAGTGTTTTTTAGTACCGAATTGCGACTATATTGAAAGATGCCCTCCAGCAAACGGCTTGCTATAAGGCGTTTGGGGCTGGCGCAGGGGGTGCCACCCGCAGCCGGGAGCCTTGTTCGCGTGACCATCCTGCATCTGATTCTCCTGTCGCTCGTCCAGGGCATCACCGAATTCCTGCCGATTTCCTCATCCGGTCACCTGATCCTGCTGCCGATCGTGACGGGGATGGAAGACCAGGGCCTTCTGATGGATGTCAGCGTGCATGTGGGCACGCTTGCAGCCGTCCTCCTCTATTTCCGGGAAGATACAAAAGGCCTGACGCTCGCGGCCCTTGGCGCCATCGGCATTGCCCCGGCCCGCCGCGCCATCGAGGGCACGCAGTATGCGAAGCTTTTCTGGGCGCTGGTCCTTGCCACCATCCCGACCGTGATCATCGGCGGCATCTTCGCGGTCAGTGGCATCGAGGAAGCCCTGCGCTCGGCAAGCGTCATCGCCGCCACCTCGATCCTTTTCGGCATCCTTCTTTACTGGGCCGACAAACGCGGCGGCACCCACCTTGATATGGCAGCGATGAAGCTGAAACCGGCGCTCATCATCGGTTTCGCGCAAGTGCTGGCGCTCATTCCCGGCACCAGCCGCGCCGGCATCACCATGACCGCCGCCCGTTACCTTGGTTTCAACCGGGTTGATGCGGCGCGCTTCTCGATGCTTCTGTCGATCCCGACGATCCTTGCCGCCGGCACGCTTGGCGCCCTGAAGCTTGTGTCCGACGGCAATCCGCTCGCCCTCACCGATGCCGCCATCGGGGCCGGGCTATCGTGCCTTGCGGCCCTTGTCGCCATCCATTTCCTGATGCGCTGGCTGACCCACGCCACCATGACGATCTTCGTCGCCTACCGCGTCGGCCTCGGCCTCGCGCTGTTTGCCATGATCGGCGCGGGCTGGCTTTAAAAGAGGCAATTGCGCGCCCTTGCGGCTTGGATATAGTGATTGTCATCTGTGATTTCGTTTGGGGGAACTAGTATGAAATCAAAGCATTACCTGACATTCGCCGCTGCCGCATTTTTCACCCTTCCGGCGCTTGCAGCGCCTGTCAGCGTCAGTGACGGCGCACTCGGCTTCGCAGTCAATTTCCCGGAAGCCCCGAAGAAAGAGGCCGCCGAGCCCTGTGACGGCATCGACGGTTGCACCTTCACGCGCTGGGAGATCAGCCGTTTTGACCGCGAAAAGGAAGATTGTTCCTTCAAGGTTACGGTAGGCCAGTTCGGCTTCCCGGCTGATGGCCAGTTCGACAATCCCGTTGGGCTACTCAACTATACGGTCGAAAGCACCCTGCGCGAGGACACTGAAATCCTGAGCGAATCCGATCTTTCGTCGGGCCGCGTCTTCGGGCGCGAGGTATTGGCCAACAGTTCCTATGACTATTTTGGCCCTGCCCCGGCCTTGACCCGCCAGCATCTGAAGGTGCTGATCCGCGGCAACAAACTTTACATCGCTGAAGCCGAGTGCGACCGCAATGCACCCGCGGCAGAAGCACGGGCCTTCCTGTCGTCCTTCCGTCTTTACTAGGCTATCAGCCAAACTGCCCCATCGCCCGATACTGCGTCATATAGCGCGGCAGGATGCTGGCGATGGGTTGGGGCTCGATCCCGAGCGCCGCAAACCCTGCTGCCCCCTTGGCGACGACATTATCGACCGCCAGCAGCTTCAACTGGTCGCGGGTAAGCGGCGGGGTCGGCAGCCGCTCCAGAAAGAGCGCCTGCAGGCGGGCGAGCCCCATGGGCACGGGGATGAGCGGCCGGTAAAGTCCCGTTTCCTCCATCATATGCGTCAGCATGGTGCGCATCGTCATCACCTCCGGGCCGCCCAGCTCGAAAGTCTTGCCTGCAACGGCAGCGTCACCCTTCAGGCCGCGGTCAAGCACCGCCGTGATGGCAGCCGCCACGTCCGTCACCACCACCGGCTGGAACCGGGTGCCAAGCCCCGGCAGCGGCAGGAACGGCAGCATCCGCGCCATGCGGGCAAACCGGTTGAAGAAACCGTCTTCCGGCCCGATCACAAGGCTCGGTCGCAGGATTGTAGCATTCGGAAAGGCGGCAAGGGCTTCCTGCTCCCCCCGCCATTTGGTGCGCGCGTAGCTCGACGGCGAATGGTCGTTCGCACCGATCGCCGACACATGGACAAAGGCCTTCGTGCCGGCCTCTGCCGCCGCACGTGCAATGATACCCGGTGCATCCGCCTGCACCCCTTCGAACCGCTGGTGGCCACTTTCATAGAGGATACCGACAAGATTGACGGCCGCATCAGCACCGGCAAGCTCGCGGGCAACCAACGCCGGGCGGGTCACATTCGCCGCCACCAGATCGATCTGGCCAACATCGCCGAGCGTTTTGAGGTAAAGCGCTGCATTGGGGTGGCGCACCGCCACCCGCACCCGCCACCCGGCCTCGGCCAGCCGTTCGACCAGATAGCGTCCGATAAAGCCCGAGCCGCCAAACACAGTCACGCTTTTCTGCCGGTTCATCCGCGCCTCCTTCGCTGCATCCGCTCATTATATACGCAAGTGCCGGCATATCGGAGTGTGACAGTGCAAAGATTTTACCACAGACGCTTGACACGCCCCCCTGAGGCACGCTACATCCCCGCCACCAAATCACCTGTGCCCAGGTGGCGGAATTGGTAGACGCGCTAGCTTCAGGTGCTAGTGACCGTACGGTCGTGGGGGTTCGAGTCCCTTCCTGGGCACCAATCAAAAGGCCCGGTTCCTTACAAATGGAACCGGGCCTTTTGCTTTTTCCGGGCTAAGGCCTTGGTCCATTTCGCCAAAAAGGCATGTTTCTTGAAAGCGCCGGTTGCGGGTTCGGGGCGCAGTACAGGGAAAGGTCTTTCCATGACTTCCATTGCCGGCGCGTCCTCCGCCTACAATATGCCTTTTGATCGCAGCATCTTCTCGAACCCGGAGATGCGTCCCCATCTTGAAGACTATTATGAAGCCAGCTATGCCCCAATGCGCGAGCGTATTGCCGGCATGAAAGAGGCCGAAGCGAACGGCGAAGCGACGCGCACGATTGCGTTTGAGGACGGCCAGATCGGGACCGAGCTCAGTGCCGAGCAATATGAGAGCATGATCCCGAGCTTCGACAAATGGCTGGAGATGCAGCAGAATTTCTCCGCCTTCGACATGCTGGAGCAAAGCGGCGACATGCTGGCGCACGCCGAGGCAGCGGCAGCGCGCGCCGAGCGGGACCTGAACCCCGATCTTCCCTCCGGCGTCCGTACGGTCTTTTCGGACGGGGACCGCATTCTTGGCTATATCAACAAGGATGGCAGTCTTGTCACCCATGAGGGCGGCGAGGCGCTGCAATCGCTGGCTGCCGGTGCCGACGCGCTCAACCTGACCGGCGAGGCGAGAATTGCCTATCTGACCAAAAACGGAACGGCAATGCTTTCCCGCCAGCATGCCAACCTTGCAACCACAAGCTATAGCGACGCGACCATGCCTACCCGCCGCGAGTTTGCAGCCAAGTGGTATCCCGATCATGATGTCGACGCGGCCTATGAAAGCATGCTTGAGGACATCCGCACCTCGCTTGCCGGGCGCCAGTCCTGGCACAAACAGCAAATGAGCAATATCGCCGAAATGCGTGCCTATCTGATCAGCAGCATGCAGGAAGCAGAAGTCTCCTGATCCTTGATGTTGTGCCAGACGTCTTCTATGGCGTGACTTATAAAAGCGAAGGCCCGGGTCCAGCAGTTGTGAACCCGGGCCTTTCGGTTTAGCCATTCGCCTGCAGCTCCCGGCAGGCAAAAGGGTCTAGAGGGCTTTCTCGGCCTTTTTCTCCAGTTCTTTCTGGCGCTTTTTGGCAACCATGGCCTTGTCGAGGATCGCGTCACGTTCCTTCAGAAGGTCCATGGAAGATTGGCTCATGGGATCTTTCGTGATGGAATCCCCGCCGGCCGCCGGTGCAACAGCTGCTGTCACCTGGGGTGCCAGCGCATCGGCCCGCTCTGTGTAACGCTTGGTGGCCTTGTCGAGCACCTTGCCGACCTCACGGGTGCCGGAGCGGATTTCGGTCAGCTGTGCCTCGGCCATCTTGCGGTCCGACGCTTCAGATGTGCCGGCGGCCCGTGCATCGCTCAGGGCATTCGAGTAGCAGTTCTGCGCGGCCTCAACGCCTTGCAGCGTTTCCTGCATGGTCCGCGTTTCTTCTCTCAGCTGGGCGTCAGGGGTCCCGGCAGGGGACGCATGCTCTGCCCCCAAACCTTCAACATTGCTATGGCAGTCGCCATAGTATTTGGGCTGGAAACCGGCTTTGTCGTCTCTATCACCGGCTACGGCACCACTCTGGACAAACGAGGCCGACGTGAACAGGACAGCGATGGCCAAAGACTTGCTGTATGTCATCATGACAGGCTCCTTTTGTGTGATCCCCGAGAGGGCTGCGATAGAAGCACGGCAATACGGCGAATTTATGGTGCAGGGTGCATTTCTCGCCCTTTGCGTGCATGAGCGTTGCCATGGCCCAGATGTTTGACAAGGGCGGTCAGCCAACCGATAAGGCTGGCATGCTGATATTCGATGGCATCATCACCGACCGCGGGTCGAAATATGCGGTATCGGGCGGCCCGTGTGGCTCGGTCGATGAAGCGCGTGCCTTCATCAAGGAACTGACCCGCCAGAAGAAATTCGCCAAAGCCACCCACAATACATGGGCCTTCCTCGGCGACGAGGGGCCGGTGAAGAATGACGACGGCGAAAGCGGCGCGGGCATGGTGATTGTCCGCATGCTGGAACGCGAAGGCCTGAAGGGCCATATCGTTGTCGTCACCCGCTGGTATGGCGGCAAGCATCTGGGCGGAGACCGCTTCCGCCATGTACAGGATGCCGTGCGCCACTATCTGGATCATGCCTTCGGCACCTGAAAGGCCGGTTTCCCCCCAAGCTTCGCAGGCATAGGGTGAAAAATACGCGTTATGCGGTAGTGTTTACCGTCGGTTAGCGAATTGCAATCTATAGTTCCTTCATGGCAGGCCCCGGACGGACCCTCCCCCGCCCGGCATTACCCTTGGAAGGCAGATCCTATGCGACTGGATATTAAGGGATTTCTCCCCCACTCTCGGCACGGTGCAGATGAAATCGTCGAGTCGCTCTCCCGTTCAAAGGCCATGATCTCCTTCACACCCGATGGCACAATCATCGGGGCCAACCCCTTGTTCCTTGAAACAATGGGCTACGGGCTGGATGAAATTGTCGGCCAGCACCACCGGATGTTTGTGGCAGCGGACTATGCAAAAAGCGACGAATACCGCCGTTTCTGGGCCGATCTCGCGGAAGGCCGGCACAATACGGCAACGTTCCGCCGCTTCGCCAAGGGAGGCCGGCAATTGTGGCTGCAGGCCATCTACCTGCCCGTGCGCGATACCAAAGGCCATGTTTACAAGATCGTGAAATTCGCGACCGACGAGACTGCCGCCCAGAACCGCAACCTTGACGTTGCCGGCAAGCTTGCCGCGCTTGACCGCGCGCAGGCCATCATCGAGTTCGAACTGGATGGCACCATCATCACCGCGAACCGGAATTTCCTTGATACCGTCGGATACAACCTGGACGAAATCGCCGGACGCCACCACCGCATGTTTGTGGACCGCGCAGACGCGGAAAGCGCCGCATACGGCGAATTCTGGCAACAGCTGCAGCGCGGCGAGTTTGTCTCGGGCGAGTTCCGTCGAACCGGCAAGGGCGGCCGCGAAATCTGGCTGCAAGCCACCTATAACCCCATTCTCGGGGCCGATGGCACGCCCATACGGGTCGTGAAATTCGCGAGCGATATCACCGCCCAGAAGCTTGAAAATGCGGAAATCGCCGGCAAGTTGGCTGCCATTGGCAAAACGCAGGCGGTGATCGAATTCACGCCGGACGGCACCATCCTCACGGCCAACGAAAATTTCCTCAAAACAGTCGGCTATGGCCTTGATGAGATCACGGGCCAGCATCACCGCATGTTCGTGGACCCGTCCGAAAGCGCGGGGGCAAGTTACCGTGCCTTCTGGGAACAGCTTGCCACCGGCCAGCACCAGACCGGCCGCTTCCGCCGCATTGCGAAGGACGGTCGTGAAATCTGGCTGCAGGCCACCTATACGCCCATCGTCAGCCCTTCGGGGCAGGTCCTGAAGGTTGTCAAATTTGCCGCCGACATCACCCAGCGCGTGATGGACCGCCGCACACAGGAACGTGTCAGCGCCCTGATTGAAGCCAATCTTGACCGGATTATCGGGGCCGTTGGCGAAGCCGACACCAAGGCTGGGGTCGCATCAGGCGCGTCGGACGAGACGGAAGACACCGTGCGGGCAGTGGCCGCCGCGGTTGAGGAACTTGATGCCTCGATCCAGGAAATTGCCTCCAGCATCAGCCGGGCAACCCGTGCGGTCGACCAGACCTTCAGCCAGATGCAGGACGCGACCGACGCGACCCAAACGCTGCGCGAAGCGGCCGGGTCAATGAACAATATCGTCGAGCTGATCAACGATATTGCCGACCAGATCAATCTTCTCGCCCTCAATGCCACTATCGAGGCAGCACGGGCGGGCGATGCCGGGCGCGGCTTTGCCGTGGTGGCGGGCGAAGTGAAGAACCTTGCCACACAGGTTGCTTCCGCCACCGGCCAGATCACTGGCGAGATCGACCGGATGCAGAGCGTCTCGAAGGAAGTTTCCGTCAAGCTTGGCAGCATCAACAGCGAGATCAGCACGCTGCAGGATGACATGCTGACGGTGAACGGCGCCGTGGAGGAACAAAGCGTCGTCGCGCGGGAAATCGCCTCCAACATGGTCACGGCATCAGACGCTGTCGGCCGTATCAACGAAAGCCTTGAAGAGCTTGCCGGCAATATCAACGATATCTCAAGCGTCGGCCGCAATCTCTACAAGGAAATCGAAGAGATCAGCGCCAGCTAGGCCGTCAGGTAATAGGCGAGGATATAAAGCGACAGCATCGCCGAAACGATGAGCGCCGAGCCCGCGACACTCCAGCTGCGGGCGAGCGCCCCGCTGCCGCTTGCCACGCGTTCTGCCACCGCCATCACCTGCCGGGCAACGCCTGAAGCAGAAGTGGCAACAGCCGACGCCGCACCTGCAACCCCTGCCATCACCCGCCGCGCGAGGCCATGAAGTGCCACACGGTATAGCCAGTCGGTATCAAGGCTGACCGTTTCCGTACGCTTCATCCAGGGCAGCAGCAGGAAGAAGGCAAGGCCCGAGAACAGCAGCAGCTGGAAATAGAAGACAAGTTTCGCGGCCTTGTAGGCCTCAAACTCGACCGGATAAGGCAGAAGCGCATAAAGCGGATCGGGGTAAAGGCCGAAGAAGACGCAAAGCACGGCGAAGAAGATCATCGCTGCCGCCATGTTCCAGGGTGCATCCTTGGGCCGCAGCCCGGAATCCTTCTGGAAGAAGACAAACCACGGGAACTTGATCCCCGCATGCAGGAACACCCCGGCCGACGCCGCTGCCAGTAGGAAATAAACGGCAACCAGCCCTTCCATGTGTGCGGCTTCCGAAATCATCGTTTTTGTGGTGAAGCCGGACGTGAAGGGGAAGCTTGAAATCGCCAGCGCGCCGATGATGCCGCAGATGGCGGTTACCGGCATCGTCTGGAACAAGCCGCCAAGGTCAGTACATTTGCTGCGCCCGGTGCGGTAAAGCACCACGCCCGCACTCATCAGCAGCAGCGCCTTGTAGATGATATGGGCGAAGGCGTGCGCGGCAGCGCCGTTCAATGCCACTTCGGTGCCGATACCGACAGCCGTGACCATGAAGCCCACCTGATTGACGATCGAATAGGCAAGGATGCGCCGCGCATCGTTTTCCAAAAGCGCATAGATGATGCCGTAGAAGACCATGTAAAGGCCGACACCGATCAGGATGGTGGCACCGGGGAACAGGAGGATGAGGACAAGCACCGCCGCCTTGGTGGTGTAAGCCGACAGGAAAACCGTGCCCGTGGCGCTGGCTTCGGGGTAGGCATCGGCAAGCCACGCCGAAAGCGGCGGGGCGGCCACGTTGATGAGCACACCGCCGAGCACCAGCCAGCCGGAAAGGGTGCCCAGCTGATCCGTCAGCACGCGGATATCGAGCGACCCGGTGTTCGACCAGAGGCCAAGGATTCCCGCCATCAGGACAAGCCCGCCAAGAAGGTGCAGAACGGCATAGCGCTGCCCGGCGGCGCGCGATTTTTCCGTGCCGCCCGACCAGATCACGATGGTCGAGAAAATGGCCAGCATTTCCCAGAACAGGAAAAGGGTCAGAAGATCGCCCGCGAAACAGATGCCGAGCGCGCTGCCGGCATAGGCAAAGGCAGCCGCAAGTTCGGTCCGCGCGGCCTGCCGGAAGGCGAAAAGCCCGCCCACAAGGGTCATCAGCGTGAAGACAATCGCGAACAGGCGTCGCACCGGCGAGACTTCCATTACCTCAAGCGTCAGGTCAAGGTAAGGGGCCGAGAGCATCACGCCCTCAGGCGCCGTCCACACGGCCCAAAGGGCGGCGAGCGGCGCCAGGAATATCGCAGCCACGCCCACGGGCCGCGGGGCCAGCGCGATGACAGCAGCACCGATCAGCAGCAGAAGGGGCGGATAGGCCAGAAGATCAGCGGTCATAATAGTCATCCTTGCGCTTCAGGAGCGCGCCTAGCGCCTTGGCGGCAAACACCATGGCAGCACAGCTGAGGAAGCCGAATGCGGCCGCGAAGGCGAACCAGCCATCGACCCCGAAATAGCCTTCGACAGGAATGAAGACCTGCGCGGCCACGGTGAGGGCCAGAACGACCCAGAGGAGGACCCACAGTTTGCGGATCGTCGTCGGGCGGCGCAGGAAATGGACTTGGTCAGTCATCAGAGGCCTCCTGTCACAGGGCCGATAAGGTCAAGGACCGGCTGGTTGAGGAAGAAAAGCGCGATCACCATGAGGGCGGTGAAGGAGAGCGCGACCACGATCGTCAGCGGTGCCTCGCCGTGCGGCTTCGCGTCCACCGGCGGTGCCTTGGCGAAGGCGCGATAGACGATGGGGAGGAAATAGCCGGCATTGAGGAGCGTGCTGAGCGCCAGCGTCGCCACCACCAGATACTGGCCGGTTTCCATGGCGCCGCCCATGATGAACCATTTGGACACAAAGCCGACCGTCGGCGGGATGCCGATCATGCTGAGCGCCCCGATGGTGAAGGCGCCCATTGTCCAGGGCATCAGGCGGCCAATGCCATCAAGCTGGCCAAGTTCGGTTTTCTTGGACGCCGTATAGATCGACCCCGCCGCGAAGAAGAGCGTGATCTTGGCAAAGGCATGCGCCACCAGATGGAAGGCCGCCCCCAGGAGCGACAGAGGCGCCAGCACCGAAACGGCCAGGACCACATAGGAAAGCTGGCTGATCGTCGAATAGGCCAGAAGCCGCTTCAGGTTGGTCTGGCGCAGGGCCACGAGGCTGGCGAGCAGGATGGTCGTGGCGGCGGCGACCATCAGCCAGGTGCCCATGCCCTGCTCTTTCAGGAAATCGATCCCGAAGATATAGACCGCAACCTTGGCCACTGTGAAGACACCGGCCTTCACCACCGCCACAGCGTGGAGAAGCGCACTGACGGGGGTCGGCGCCACCATGGCGGCCGGCAGCCAGCGATGCACCGGCATCACCGCGGCCTTGCCGATCCCGAAGAGATAGAGGGCCAGAAGGACGACGAGCGCGGTGCCTGCGACCTTGCCGTAGAGGATGCCACCGGGTGTGAAATCAAGCGTCCCGGCAAGGCCCGCCGTCCAGATGATGGCGGGCAGCAGCAGCCCGATGGAAGTGCCGATCAGGATGCCGATATAAATCCGCGCCGAGCGGACCGTTGCCGCGTCCCCCTTGTGGGCGACAAGGGGGTAAGTCGACAGCGTCAGTACTTCATAGAAAAGGAACAGCGTAAACAGGTTGCCCGCAAAGGCGATGCCCATGGCGGCCGACAGGGCAATCGCGAAACAGGCATAGAATCGCGTCTGGTGCTTCTCCCTGTTGCCGCGCATATAGCCCACGGCATAGACGGAATTGACGACCCAAAGGAGCGAGGCAAAAGCCGCGAACAGCATGCCAAGTGGCTCGACACTGAAGGCAACAGACAGTGTCGGCGTGATATCGAGAAGCGTTGCGGCAGGCGCCCCGCCCGCCATCACCGCCGGAATCAGGCTCCAGACCGTGATAACAAGGCCGATGGCCGTGGCAAGCGTCACGCCCTCGCGGATATCGGGGAAGCGACCGGCGAGCGCGATGCCAAGCGCGCCAAGGAGCGGCAATGCGAGCGCCAGAAAGATGGTTTCCTGCCCGGTCATGCGCCACCCCCAAGGAGATCAGCTGCCGCGCGCGCCGCAAGCCCGTACGGGGCGTTGGCGGCAAGCCCGAAATAGATATTGAGGCCGGCGAGCGCCCATGTCGGCGCAAGGAGATACCAGGGCGCTTCCTTCACCGCGGGTGCACCTTCAGGGGCGGGGCGGAAATAGGCGGTCTCGATCACCCGCCACACATAGATGACGGCAAGAAGCGAACTTGCGAGGATCACAGCAATAAGGAACCAGCCGAAGGTGCCTTCCTCCATGGCGGCAAGCACGAGATACCATTTCGAAATGAACCCGGCGGTGAGCGGCACACCGACGAGGCTGAGGGCAGCCAGTGTGAAAGCTGCCATTGTCCAGGGCATGGTGCGCCCGGCACCGGCAAGGTCTGCGAGCTTCGCACTGCCATAGCGGTAAACGAGGCTGCCAACCGCCAGGAAAAGGGCGGCCTTCATCAGGGCATGGTTGAACAGGTGCAGAATACCGGCCGACATGCCTGCCGCCGTCAGGAGGCTTGCGCCAAGGACGATATAGCCAAGCTGCGCGACGGAGGAGAAGGCGAGAAGCCGCTTCAGGTCTTTCTCGAAAATCGCGATCAGCGAACCGGCGATCATGGCGACAAGTGCGAAGGGCATCAGGAAGGCGCTGAACTGGATGTCATGGCCTTCAAGGCTTGGCTGGAAAATACCGAGATCGAACCGGATCAGCACATAAAGCGCCACTTTCGTGGAACAGGCCGCCAGGAACACCGCAACGGTGGAAGGCGCCGCCGCATAAGCGTTCGGCATCCACGCATGCAGCGGGAAGATCGCAGCCTTCAGAAGCAGCCCGACCGTGATGAAACCGGCAGCGGCCAGTACCGGGACAACATCGTCAACACCATGAAGTCGTTCCGTCATGTCCGCCATGTTGAGCGTGCCGGTCATCATGTAAACGAGTCCCACGCCGATCAGGTAGAACATCGCCCCGATGCTGCCCATGATGATATATTTGAACACGGCGCTGAGGGCGGTGCGCGTCGGCCCCGCGGCGATCAGCACATAGGTGGCAAGCGACGAAATCTCCATGAAGACAAAGACATTGAAGGCGTCGCCGGTGATGACCATGCCGGCAAGGCCCGCCACCGCCAGAAGCCACGCGCCGTAGAAAAGCGAGACAGGCCGGCTTTGCACTTCCTTGTCGATCACCGGCTTGCCGTGCAGGAGGGCTGCAAGCGACGCGCCGGTGATGAGGAGGAGCATGAGGCTGCTGAAATTGTCGATATGAAGCCCGATCCCATAAGGCACCGGCCAGCCGCCGAGTTCATAGGCGATGGTACCGGTGGCGGCCACCTGCAGGGCGAGCGTGACGGCAACCGCGAAAGCGGCGAGGCTGACGAAAACAGCCGCCATCCACGGCGCGCGGGCACCGGGGCAAAGAACGGCAAGGGGAGCTGCGACAAGCGGAAGGACAACCTGCAGCACCGGCAAATGATGGGCTGCGATCATGCCTCTGCTTCTTTCCCGTAAACGTCGGCTTCTTCGATGCTGCCGAAGGATTCCTTGATGCGCACCACAACGGCGAGCGCGAGCGCCATGGTCGAGATACCGACCACGATGGCGGTGAGGATCAGCACCTGCGGCAGCGGGCTGGAATAGGCGCGGTCGCTGCCGTCAAGGATGGGTGCCGTGCCACCCACAACCTTCCCCATGCTGATGAAAAGCAGGAAAACGGCGGACTGGCAGATGCCGAGCCCGATCAGTTTCTTGATCAGATTGCCCTTGGCGACGATGGCATACATGCCGGTCATCAACAGCAGGACAAAAATCCAGTAATTGAGAATGCCAAGCCAGGCCATCAATGGGTTTCCCGTTGCGCGAAAGCGTGAAAAATGAGGAGGAGGATGCCGGTGACAGTGAGCCCGACGCCGAGCTCGATCACGAGGATGCCAAGGTGCTGGCCGGCAACCGGATCGGCGGAGAGAACCGAATAGTCGAGGAAGTCACCGCCCATCAGGAGCGTGGCAATGCCCACCCCGGCATAGGTCAGGCAGCCGATCACCGCCATGCGCAGAAGGGCCTGTACCGGCAGCACCGCGCGGGCGGCGTTACCGCCTTCGATCAGGGCATAAAGGATGATGCCGGAAGCCACGATGGCACCCGCCTGGAAGCCGCCGCCCGGCCCGAAATCGCCGTGGAACTGCACATAAAGGCCGAAAAGCACGATGAAGGGGATCAGGATTTTCGACACGACCCGCGGCACAGCGTGGTGGCCGATGCCATATAGCCAGGCTGCCGCACTGCGCGCCGAATGCGCGCCGCCGCGCTTCGGCATGCCAAGGATCGAATAGACCCCGATCCCCGCGGTGAAGATCACAAAGACCTCGCCAAGCGTGTCATAGCCCCGGAAGCTGGCCAGAACGGCGGTCACGAGGTTCGGGATGTCGATGGCCTCGGGCGTCGTCTCCAGATACCAGGGCGTCACATGCTGCTGCACAGGCGTTTCGGCCCCACCAAAGGCAGGCTGCCAGAAACCAAGATACAGAAGCGGTGCCGCCATCAGGGCCAGCACAAGGAACGTCAGGAACGGGCGGCGATCCGGATCGGGCTTTTCCTCGTCATCCGTCAGCGCGAGGGCGCTGAGGAAAAGGACGGTTGCGATCCCCGCCCCGACCGCCGCTTCGGTGAGCGCCACATCCGCCGCATCGAGCGTGAAGAAATAGGAGGCCGCCAGAAGACTGAAAATCGCGAACAGCATGATGGCGGCAAAGAGGTTTGCCGTACGCACCACGGCAACCGCCACGACAAGCAGGAAGCTGACAAGAATGACGCTGAACAGGAGGGACATGTCAGGAGTCCTTTTCTTCTGGTGTGCCAGACGACTTTTTAGCTGCGCCCGCGAGTGTCGCGGCATTGGCAAGGGCATAGGTGGCCGTCGGGGTCGTGAACAGGAAGAAGACAAGAATGATCAGGAGCTTGGCCGTCGCAAGGCTCCAGCCTGCCTCGAGCATCAGGCCGCCGAGGATGAGGAGGGGACCCATCGCATCTGTCACGCTTGCCGCATGCATGCGCGTGAAAAGATCGGGGAAGCGCAGGAGCCCGATCCCGCCGACAAGGACGAAAAGACCACCCGAAACGACAAGGAGGGTGCTGACGACCGACAGGAGCTCAGTCACTGGCCACCCTCCCCGGCCGGCGGCCGTGCCTGACGGCGCAGGCGGCTCTGGAAAAATTCGAGAACCGCGAGAACGCCGATGAAGTTGATGAGCGCATAGGCAAGCGCGAGATCGAGGAAATCCGGCCTGTCCTGAAAGAAGGCAAGCACCGCCAGCAGAAGCACCACCTTGGTGCCAAACATGTTGGCGGCCAATATCCGGTCAAAGATCGAGGGGCCGAGGAGCGCGCGGGCCAGCGCCAGCGCCATGGTCACAAAAATTGCGATGGCAGCAGCGTGCAGCATGTCAATTCTCCAGCGCGACAACACGGGCGGCCATGCCCCCGGCCAGCAGGTCCTTCGCCCCATCAGCCGTCAGGCAGTGCACGAGGATTTCGTCGTCGCTCACATCAAGGGTGACGGTGCCGGGGGTCAGCGTGATGCTGTTGGCAAGGGTGACGCGGGTCACATCCTCCATCTTCGCGGTTTTCAGTCGCACCACTTCAGGCACCAGCTTCACACCGGGCGTGAGGATCAGCCGGGTGACGGCAAGGCTCGACACCAGCATTTCCTTCACAAGCCACCCCCAATAGGGGATCACTTTCAGATGCAGGTGCAGGGGCACCGATTCCCGGTCGACGAGATTCATCCGCCAGGCCAGAAGCGCCACAATCAGGCACGAGACGAGCCCGAACGCCAGGAGGAGCGGCGTATATATGCCCGACCACAAAAGCCAGATGGCGCCAAGCGCCACCAGGAGGACAAGAAGATGCTTCATCTGATTCCCGTCTGATTACTGAAAAGCCGCCCGAGGGGCGCTTACCCCTTGCAGGGGTAAAGCTGCATGAGCGCGCCGTAGAGATAATCGTGCGCATGCACGCTGCCCGGCATGTCCCCGCCGGCTGCAAAGGCGTTGAAGCCATCGATCACCGATCCGAGCGATTCATTCGCCGGCAAGCAGTAATGCGCATGGACATTGGAATGCAGCTGGCCCGTCGGGCCCGGTGCCCGGCTGCTGACCGCGCGCTTCATGAAGTCGGAGCGATTTTCATAGAGGGCCCGTACGGAAGCCTCGACCACACTGTCCGTCGCCAGAGCCCCGCCAAGGAACCCCTGGATATAAGCAGCGCATGTCAAGGCCTCCGGGGTGGACGGACCCTGACGATAGTCGCGGCAGGCCTCTGCCAGATCATCGCCATTGTCCACACCTGTTGCGCGGGTGGGCACCGCAACAAACAGGGCCAGGGAAACCGCACCCAGTATCCAAGTTGATTTTCGCAGCCCGTCCCGGACCTTTTTCATCGAAAGCCACCTTTTCCGTGTGTCGTTGTCTCCCTCACAATCTGGCAATTGTGATATGTAAATGTTTGCCGGATTTGTAAAAAAGTGTGTCAGGAATGTACGGGTCGGGATTTTGCTTTGTGCCGCAGACACAAGGGTGGCAAGAATGCTCACCGATGCGCGTACCGCATCCCCGCCGCACTGACACGAAATGGGAGTCATGCCGAACTTGAAGGTCGATACGTCCCCGGGTTTGACCATATTGGTTGTGGATGACGACCGGGAAATCCGCGAGCTACTGATCCAGCTTCTGTCCGGCGAAGGATATAACCCGATCGCCGCCGAGGGGGGCGAGGAGATGTTCGCGCAGCTTGCCGCCGTGCGGGTTGATCTGATCCTCCTTGATGTCATGCTGTCCGGCCGCGACGGGTTCGAGCTTTGCCGCCAGCTGCGCGCCGATCCGGCCATGCCGCCGATCATCATGGTGACCGCCAAGGATGACGAGATTGACCGCGTGGTGGGCCTTGAGCTCGGCGCTGACGATTATATCGTCAAGCCTTTCGCCAAGCGCGAGTTGCTTGCCCGCATCAAGGCGGTGATGCGCCGCGCCAAGCAGGTGCAGTTTCTGTCGCCCCGTTCGCCCGGCGTGATCCGGTTCGCGGGCTGGCAGTTCCACCCGACCCGCATGGAGCTGGTGGACCCCGACGATACCGTTATCCCCTTGTCACAAAGCGAAACCGACCTGCTTCTGGTGTTCGTGCAGCACCCGCAAATCCCGCTGTCGCGCGAGCGGCTTCTGGACCTGACAAAGGGCCGCCACAGCACGCCCTTCGATCGCAGCATCGACACCCATGTCAGCCGCCTGCGCCGCAAGCTCAGGGATAGCGCCCGGCATCCCGAAATCATCAAGACGGCCTGGGGTGCGGGCTATGTTTTCACCAAATCCCTTGAACTCGGATGAAATCCTGGGCTCCGACAACGCTGAAGGCACAGGCGCTGGTGATTGTGACAGCCGCATTTCTTGTGTCGCATGTTGTCAGCCTGCTTCTTTATGAAAGCGACCGGACAGAAACGGTGATCCTGACCGAAGCGTCCGATCTGGCGGCGCGGATCGCCGGTATTGTCGACCTGACACAAAGTTTGCCGGAGGTGGACCGCGCCCGCATTCTGGCCGCGGCGCAAACCCAGTTCCTGTCGCTGACGGATATCGAGCCCGCCAACGATGCCTGCCGTGAAAATGCGTTCGCCGAGCGGATGCACGCCGAACTTTCCAGCTATTTCTCCACCGTGCCCGGCCTTGACGCTGATGTCTGCGTCCGCAGCATGGAAGAGCTTCGTCTGCTGCCGGGCCCAAACGGTGGTGGTTTCGACGTGCTTGTCACCATCCGTTTCCAGGATGGCAGCCAGTCGGTGTTCCACGCCGCCCTGCCCGAGGCGCCCCCCTTGTTTAACGACCGGGTGATCGGCTTCATCGCCCTTTTGGGCCTCATCTTTCTGGTGATCGCCTGGTACCTGATCATCCGGATCATCACGCCGCTCGACCGGTTCACAAGTGCGGCGGATGAAATGGGGCTGAATATCGATGCCCCGTCGATCGCCGAAACCGGCACACGCGAGGTGGTGCAGGCCGCCCGCGCCTTCAACCGGATGCAAACACGCATTCGCAGGCTGGTGCATGGCCAGACCGAGATGATCGCTGCCATCTCGCACGATCTTCGGTCTGCCATCACCCGGCTGCGACTTCGGGCGGAACTTGTTGGCCAGGACGACAATCGGCGCGGCCTGATGCGGGTGATCGACGATATGAGCGCGATGGTGCAAGCCGCCCTTGATTATGCGCGGGGCGCCAGCCCGTCGGAGCCGATGCGCAAGACCGATATCACGGCGCTTGTGGAAAGCCTTTGTGATGACCTTGAAGACGAAGGCCAGCCGGTCAGCCTTTCGCTTCTGGGCGCGGATATCAGCGGCAAATGCCGGCCAAGTGCGCTCCGCCGCGCGCTCGGCAATGTCATTGCCAATGCGGTGAAATACGGGGGCAGCGCCCATGTCTCGCTGATCGCCGATGCCGACTGGCTGGTCATCCGGGTGGAAGACAATGGTCCCGGCGTGCCCGAAGGGGAGGTCGAGAAGATCGTGCAGCCCTATTACCGGGTCGAGCAGTCGCGCAACCGCAACACGGGGGGCATCGGGCTTGGCCTGCCGATCGCCCTGAATATCGCGCATGCCCACGGCGGCGACCTTCATATCTCCAACCGCGCCGAAGGCGGGCTCCGGGTCGATATCCGCCTGCCGCGGTAAAAAGAAGAAGGCAGGACCCCGAAGGATCCTGCCTTCTGCCTTGTCGGCCGAAGCCGTTTACTTACTTCAGGCTTTCCTTCAGGAAATCGCCACCCTGACGCATCGCTGCTTTTACTGCCGGTACGTCGGCGAGCACGTTGAGAAGGCCATAGTCGTGGATCATGCCATTGTAGCGGGTCGCGATGACCGGCACGCCGGCTTCGTTGAGCTTGCGGGCATAGGCTTCGCCTTCATCCCGCAGCACATCCATTTCGGCGGTCTGGACGAGGGCCGGGGGCAGGCCAGCAAGTTCATTGACCGAGGCGCGCAGCGGCGATGCAAGGATTTCATTCCGCTCGGCGGGGTTCACCGTATAGGCGTCCCAGAACCATTGCATCATGCCTTTGGTGAGGAAGTGCCCGTTGCCAAACTGGTTGTAGGAAGCGTTCTCGAAGCTGGCGTCGGTGACCGGCCACAGAAGCAACTGCGCGCGGATCGCCGGGCCTTGTTCGATTTTTGCCTTGAGTGCTACGACCGCCGCCATGTTGCCGCCGACACTATTGCCAGCGAGGGCAAGCCGTTTGCCATCCACACCGATCTTGTCGCCATTTTCAGAAACCCATTTGGTCGCCGCATAGGCCTGATTGATGGCAACCGGATAGTGCGCCTCGGGGGACGGCGTATAATCGACAAACACGGCTGCGGCACCCGAAGCAACAACGAGATCGCGGACAAGGCGTTCATGCGTCGGGAAGTCGCCGAGGATCCAGCCGCCACCGTGGAAGAACATGAACACAGGCAATTTGCCGCGCGCATTCACCGGCTTCACAATATGCACGGTCACATCCTCGCCGTTCAGGCGAACTGTTTTGGCGCTGACATCAGCGGCCGGAAGCTTCACATTTGCGCCTGCCTGTGCACCAACCAGAATCTGACGGGCATCGGCCGGGCTCAGGGTCTCAAGCGGCTGGCCGCCACTTGCAGCGAGGGCATCGAGAAACGCCTGCGTTGTCTTTTCAACACCGGGGCTGCCCGCTGCCAGGACGGGGCCCGCGAGAAGGGCAGCTGAAACGGTGGCTGCAGCAAGCGCCCGGGTGGTTTTCTTGAAGGTCTTGATCATGGTCTTTCTCCTGTCGTGATGAAGGATGCGTCCTTCGGCGTTTTGGCTTGATGCCGTTTAGTATCGATAACGATTATATCGCGCACGATATAATTAGATACAGTTCTTGCTCTCCGGTACCCCTTGGGCGGACCGTGCCTTTCTTCAGGCGTTTGCGGTGAGATTTGCCCTTACCTGGCCAAGCTGCTTGCGCAGCGCTGCCATATCGGGGTCGGAGAGGTTGACTTTCCGGGCCATGCAGACAGGCACTTCCAGAGCTGTGTCCATCATGGCCCGGCCTTCAGCCGTGAGGCTGACAATCACTTGTCGTTCGTCTTCGCTCGAGCGACGGCGATCCAGAAGCCCGCGGGTCTCCAGCCGCTTCAGGAGCGGCGTCACGGTCGCCGTTTCAAGGGCGAGCGCATCACAAATGTCAGAAACGATCACCCCATCCTTTTCCCACAAAACCATCATCACCAGATATTGGGGATAGGTAAGGTCCAGTTGCTGCAACAGCCCCCGGTAAGCCTTGTTGAAAGCCAGCATCGTGGAATAAACCGAGAAACAAAGCTGGTTTTCGAGCCTGAGGCCTTCTCTGGTACCCGCTGCGGGCTTGTTTGATATGTCGTGTTTCTGTTTCATGAATCACATATATATCGTGTACGATATAATATCAAGCGATATTTTTAAATTTCCTGGTACGAAGGATCAAGTGCCGCCTTCACCGCCAGTTTCCGCTCGCTTGGCTGCCCCCTTTATGCCAGAAAGCTTCTATATTCAGACTTCTGCCGTTACGGGGTGCATCCATGACCATCCATATCCACCAGAACGACCTGCCCGATGGCATCGACTTCGGATCGTCTGTCGCGATCGACAGCGAGACGATGGGTCTTATCCCGGCACGCGACAGGCTCTGCGTGGTGCAGCTGTCCTCGGGCGACGGCAACGCGCATCTCGTGAAATTCGATGGCAAGGACTATAGCGCCCCGAACCTGAAGAAGCTGCTGGCGGATCCTGCCGTCCTCAAGATCTTCCATTTCGGCCGTTTCGATATCGCGGTGATGAGCCAGTATCTGGATGTGGAAACAGCCCCGGTTTACTGCACCAAGATCGCCTCGAAACTAGTGCGTACCTATACCGACCGCCACGGCCTGAAGGAGCTCGCCCGTGAGCTTCTGGGTGTGGATATGGACAAGGCCCAGCAATCGAGCGATTGGGGCGCCGATACGCTGACCGATGCGCAGGCCGCCTATGCAGCGTCCGATGTGCTTTACCTGCACCGGATGAAAGAGAAGCTTGATATGATGCTTGCCCGTGAGGGCCGCACCGAGGTAGCACAGGCTGCCTTCGACTTCCTGCCCGTACGCGCCCGGCTTGACCTCATGGGGTTCGAGCCGATGGATATCTTCTCCCACGCCTGAGGACCCACCCTTCCGATGACCGGCAGCGACCATTTCAGCACCCCCGAGACCGCCCACGCCGTGGGCCGGGCCGCGCTGTTGCCGAAAAAGGGCCGCAAGGTGGACGGCGCCGGCTGGGACCGTTTCATCGGCTTCATGCGGATTGTCCTGCCTGCCATTGCGCTGGTGCTGGGTGGCTTGACGCTATTCTGGCCTTTCATCAACAGCCAGGAAGTGAGCTTCACCCTTTCGAAGGAAGAGGTGAGCGAAGGTGACGGCACCGTCCGCATGACCAACCTGAATTATACGGGCACCGACAAGGTGAACCGGCTTTTCAATGTCCATGCGGCATCCGGCGTGCAGGAAGATCCGACAGCGCCCCGCGTGCGCCTGTCCGACATCCGCGCCGAAATGGATATCGAGCCCTTCACCCCGGCGGTTGTCACCGCCCGCACCGGCATCTACCGGCTGAAAGACGGCACGCTTTCGCTGATCGGCGGGGTTACTGTGCGCGTCGGCGCCGACTATGACCTGAAGATGGCCGGCGCCGAGGTGGACCTGCGCGAACGCCGCGCCACCGGCCAGGGGGATATCCAGGGCAAGTCGCCGCTCGGCACGCTGGATGCCGAACGCTTTGAATTGCTGGTTGACGACAAGACGGCGATTTTCGATGGTGGCGTCAGCTTCCATATCGTGCCGAAGCGCACCGCCCGAACGAACGAGAGCGCCAAGAAATGATGCGAATCCGCCACGCCCTGATTGCTGCCCTTCTGCCGCTTGCGAGTGCCGCAGGCGCCGCAGCTGCCGAACCTGCCCTCAAGGGCCACGATACCGAACAGCCGATCGACATCACGGCGGAACGGCTGGAAGTGCGCCAGCGCGATGGCCGCGCCGAATTCAAGGGTGCCGTCCGGGTCGTTCAAGGCGGCATGACGCTGACCGCCGACAGCCTTGTCGTTTATTATGCCGGTGATATCGCCGGTGGCTCGCCCTCGATCAGCCGCCTGGATTCCTCCGGCAAGGTATCGCTTTCGTCCGACAGCGAAGCCGTGACCGGCGACTGGGCGATCTATGACGTGGAAAAACGGCTCGTGACGATGGGCGGCAATGTGGTGCTGACCCGCGGGTCGAGCCGCCTTGCCGGCGAACGGCTGGAGCTTGACCTGGTCAGTGGCCTGACCCGCCTCGACGGCGCAGCCGCCGATGACGGCCGGGTGCGCGGGCGCTTCAGCCTGCCCGAGAAACAGCCCGAAAGCTAAGGCTGCCGCCCCTTCCCGCTTTCCTCTGGAACTCCCGCCCCGAACGTGCTTAACATGGCCTTCGGGGCAGGCTACATGCACAAATTGAGCCAATTAGCCATTCCTTAACCGGAAGGCCCCACCATGAGGGCGGCAACCGCCCACAAGTCGCGAGCCGCGAGGGATACGAACACGATGACGACCGAGACCAAGCCCGCAGGCAAAGGCGCAAACGGCACGGCAAATAGCCAGGCCGGGCTTGAGGTGCGCGCCATTGGCAAGGCCTATGGCAGCCGGACGATCCTGAAGGACGTATCGCTGAGCCTGAGGCGCGGCGAGGTTGTCGGGCTTCTCGGCCCGAACGGCGCCGGCAAGACCACCTGTTTCTATTCAATCACCGGGCTGATTGCGCCGGATCATGGCGCGATCCTCCTTGACGGGGTCGATATCACGCGCCTCCCTATGTATCGCCGTGCGCGGCTCGGGATCGGCTACCTGCCGCAAGAAACCTCGATCTTCCGGGGCATGACGGTGGCCGACAATATCCGCGCCGTGCTTGAAGTGTCGGAAAGCGACAAGGCTGTCCGCGAAGCGATGCTGGACGAGCTGCTCTCCGAATTTTCGATCACGCACCTGCGCGAGACACCGGCCCTTGCCCTGTCGGGCGGGGAACGCCGCCGCTGCGAGATCGCGCGGGCGCTGGCTGCCCGGCCAAGCTTCGTCCTTCTCGACGAACCCTTCGCCGGCATTGACCCCATCGCCATTGCCGACATCCGGCACCTGACCGTGCATCTGAAGGATCGCGGCATCGGCGTGCTGATCACCGACCACAATGTCCGCGAAACGCTCGATATCATCGACCGCGCCTACATCATCTATGACGGCCATGTCCTCTTCGAAGGGGACGCCGAAGCCGTGCTCAAGGATCCTGACGTCCGCCGTGTCTATCTCGGCGAAGGCTTCAGCCTCTAGGAGCGGACGCAATGGCCCTCACCCCACGGCTCGATCTAAGGCAAAGCCAGCAGCTGGTGATGACACCCCAGCTGCAGCAGGCGATCAAGCTGTTGCAGCTGTCGAACCTCGAGCTTGGCGAGTTTGTCGAGCAGGAGGTGGAGCGCAACCCGATCCTCGAGATCGGCGAGCCGGGCGGCGACGTGCCGGGCGAGATGGAAACCGGCGAAGGCGGCGGCACCGCGAGCGACGAGGGCCTGCGCGACTTTAGCGACGATACCTTCCGCGACGGGCGCGATGATTACGGCGACGCGCAGGAAGGCGGCCTGATTGCTACCGACCGCGGGCTGGAAACCGGGATCGACAATACGGCGGGCTCTGATTCCGCGCTCGATGCCGATTACGGCGACAATGTTTTCAACGGCGACGCGGTTAGCGACCGGGTTTCGGCGGCGAGCGACGCGCCTTCCGGCCTTTCCTATGACGGCGCCGGTGCAGTGCGCGGCGCGGGCGGGGTCGGCGATGACCGGGGCCTTGACCAGACGCTTGAGGCCGGTGAATCCCTCCACGACTTTCTGACCCACCAGATGCTGGTGGCGGTGCATGCACCCGCCGACCGGATGCTGGCTGCCCACCTGATCGATCTCGTCAATGAGGCCGGCTATATCGATGCCGCCGAGGTGACCGACGCCGCCGAACGGCTGGACTGCGCCGAGGAAGACGTGGACCGGGTGCTTGGCATCCTGCAGACGTTCGAGCCCGTCGGCGTTTTTGCCCGGACGCTTGGTGAATGCCTGGCGCTGCAACTGAAGGATCTTGATCGTTTCGACCCCTGCATGCAGGCGCTGGTGGCGCATCTGGACCTGCTGGCGCGCGGTGATCTGGCCGCGCTCAAGCGCATCTGCGGGGTCGATCAGGAAGACCTGACCGACATGATCCAGGAAATCCGCGCGCTGAACCCCAAGCCCGGTTTTGCCTTCGGACACGAAGATGTGCAGGCCGTGGTGCCGGATATTTTCGTTTCCAAGGCCAAAACCGGCGAATGGGTGGTGGAGCTGAACAGCGATACCCTGCCCCGTGTGCTCGTCAATTCCAGCTATGTGGCCGAGCTGAGCGAAACCGCATCGGGCGAAAAGGAAGCCAAGGCCTTCATTTCAGAATGCGTGTCGAACGCCAACTGGCTCGTCAAGGCGCTCGACCAGCGCGCCCGCACCATCCTGAAGGTGGCAACCGCGCTTGTGAAAAAGCAGGATATGTTTTTCGAATATGGCGTACGCTACCTGAAGCCGCTGACATTGAAGGACATTGCCGACGAGATCGACATGCATGAAAGCACGGTCTCGCGCGTTACCAGCAACAAATTCCTTGCCTGCCCGCGCGGCCTGTTTGAGCTCAAATATTTCTTCACCTCGTCGATTTCGGCGACAGCCGGCGGCGACAGCCATTCGGCAGAATCGGTGAAATTCCGGATCAAGGAACTGATCGACGCCGAGGACCCGAAGAAAATCCTCTCCGACGACACGATCGTCGACATCATGAAGCGCGAAGGCGTGGATATTGCCCGCCGTACGGTTGCCAAATACCGCGAGGCGATGAAGATTCCGTCCTCTGTCCAGCGTCGCCGCCTGAAGTCGATCTGACAAAATCCGTCGATTTTGCTGAGTCGCACCGCCCGATGTCATAAATCCTTCATCAGGGCCTTCCCATACCCTTGATTTTTCAGCCACTTGCCACACGTTTAAAGAGACAGGCGACATGCAGCCAAACTTCTTGGTAGGCTTGAAGGGACAGCTGCAACGGCTGTCTGGTTGGGCCTATATGGCCCCAGAAGTAAGGAGAAAGCGGGCGGAAGACCGCCTCTGCCGGTCTTCTCGGTCCCGTGACCGACGACAAGCGGCCTCACCGGCCGTGTAGAAAGGATGATTGGCTCCTATGGATATCAATGTAACCGGACGGAAAATGAATGTGGGCGAAGCTCTGACAACCCACGTGACGGACAGGCTTCAAGCCATTACTGAGAAATATTTCACCCGGTCGATCGATGCATCGGCAACATTCCACAAAGAAGGGCATCTCACCCGCGCCGACATTTCGTTGCACGCCAATCAGGGTATCAATATGCAGGCCCGCGCCGAGACGGACGATCCCTACGCCGCATTCGAGCTCGCAGCCGACAAGATCGAAAAACAGTTGCGTCGTTATAAACGTCGCCTTAAGAACCACCACGCTATGACAGGCCACGAAGAAATGATGTTCGAGCCAGTCAGGAGCACCGTGCTCGCCCCGCACGCAGATGAAGAGGGCGAAGCTGTGAACGGTGCTGATCATCATCCTGTGATCATCGCAGAAGCCAATGTGGAAATTCCGCGGGTTACAGTGAGCGATGCCGTGATGCTGATGGACTTGTCGGATTCGAACGCCTTCATGTTCAGAAACACGAAGAGCGACACGCTCGACGTTGTGTATCGCCGCGGCGATGGCAACATCGGCTGGATCAGTCCGGGCGCGCGAGACTAAAGTGTCTTGCACAGGCACCCCTGACTGATCGATAATGAACCCATTGATCCCCGGACCCCCTATCGGGGTCCGGTCGAGAGGTAGCCTTATGGAGATCGAAGATCTTCTAAACCCGGATAATGTCCTCGCGGGCTTCCGGGCATCGAGCAAGAAACAGGCGCTTCAGGCCCTTTCCCGCCATATGGCGGAGCAAGTGGGCGTGGATTGCCGCGACGCCTTTGACGGGCTGATGGAACGCGAACGCCTTGGCTCCACCGGTGTGGGGCATGGTGTGGCCATCCCGCACGCGCGGATGAAGGGCCTTGATCGCATCGTCGGCCTTTTCGCCCAGCTTGCCGAACCCATTCCGTTCGATTCGGTAGACGACCAGCCGGTCGACCTGATTTTCATGCTGCTGGTACCTGAAGAAGCCGGCGCCGACCATCTGAAGGCGCTTGCCAAGGTATCGCGCCTGCTGCGCGATGACCGTATGTGTGAAAAACTGCGCGCCACGCACAAGGCCCCGGCCCTGTTTGCAATGCTGAGCCAACCGGCCACGAACGCCGCCTGACCCCAGGCGGCGTCCTTCTTTCCAGCGTCAGATCCTGCCTTCAATCACCCAGCTGCCGTCACTACGGCGGCAGGCGAGGTTATTGCCCGAAAGCGAATAGCCGGAAGGACCGTCGAACGTGAAGCGGCGGCAATATTGCTCGCCCCGCCACAGGGTCTCGACCGGACGCATGGCAAAATCGTTGCGCCCGTCCGACCAGCGCACGGTGACGCCGTCGCCTGCATATTCGAGCGAATGGTCGATACAACCGCGACCGGCCTTGTCGACCGTTTTGCCGATCTCGCCGCCCACAATCACACCGATGACCGTGCCGGCAAGGATGGCAGCGAGGCGGCTATCCTTGTCGGAAACCTTGGCACCGACCGTGGCGCCAACAGCGCCGCCAAGAATCTGGCCCATGGCTTTATAATCGCAGCGACCATCGCGCGGCTCGAAGATCGGGGCCGCATAGCCCCAGTCCTTGTATTCACCGCGCCGGTATCCGTGCGCTGGTGCCCAGGGCGGCGGTCCACCTTTGAAATTCTTGTGTTCGCCCTTGTGGCTCTTGTCCTTGTGGCCCTTGTCTTTCTTGCCGTGCGACGCCGCATGTGCAGGCGGGTCGGCAAAGACGGCGGGCGCTGTGGGCGCTGCCAGCACAAAAGCGGCCGAAAGGGCAAGCGAACGGGCCAAACCGGATTGAAGCGTCATGATTACTGCCTCCTCAAATAACCTCGGGAAACAGAATATCATGTCAATTGGGGCGGGATCGCGGCAAAAATCAGCCGATCAATAGTCCACACGCAGGAAATAAAGCCCGTCAGGCGGCGCGTTGAGGCCAAGCGCTGCGCGGTCGCGGGCCTCGAGGGCCGCTGTCACATCATCCGCCGTCCATTTGCCGCAGCCGACAAGCTCGAGCGTGCCGATCATCGACCGGATCTGGTGATGCAGGAAGGACCGTGCGCCCGCCAGCATGTGGATTTCTTCGCCGTGCCGTTCGATCCGCAGGTAATCGAGCGTTTTGACCGGGCTTTTCGCCTGGCATTCCACATGGCGGAAGGTGGTGAAATCGTGGGTGCCAATAAGGCGCTGGCCGGCCTCGTTCATCGCTTCGGCGTCAAGCGGGCGAATGACATGCCACGCCAGCCCCCGGTCAAACGACAAAGGCCCGCGCCGGTTGATGATCCGGTAGAGATAATGCCGGCCCTTGGCCGAGAAGCGGGCGTTGAACTCCGCGTCCACTTCCTCGATCTTCAGGATACTGATCCCGGTTTCGCGAACCTTCAGGAAGTGATTGAGCGCGGCTTGCAGGGCATCCGATGTCATCGGTCGGGCGAGATCGACATGGGCAACCTGCCCCTTGGCATGAACGCCCGCATCGGTGCGACCCGATCCGAAAACAGTGATCTCCTCACCGTGGGCAAATTCGGCAAAGGCATCCTCAAGCACGGCCTGCACGGTGGGGCCGTTGTCCTGCCGCTGCCAGCCCACATAGGGGCGGCCGTCATATTCGATGGTGAGCTTGAAGCGCGCCAAGATGATTACTCGTCCGGACTGACTTTGGTGCCGGTCGGCACGCTGAAGCCGCGCAGAAGGGTCTCGCGGTCCATCGGCGCCTTGCCGGCGCGCTGGGCGCGGTCGATCCGGTAGGCGCCTTCGCCGCACGCAACAAGGAGCGTGTCATCAAGGAAGGTGCCGGGCTCGCCGGACTTCGCCTCCAGATGACCGCCGAGAATCTTCAGCCGCTCACCTCCAATTTCGGTCCAGGCGCCCGGGAAAGGATTAAGCCCGCGCACCAGCCGGTCGACTTCCGAGGCCGGCTTTGCCCAGTCGATCCGTGCTTCCGCCTTGTCGATCTTGCGGGCGTAGGTAACACCTTCTTCCGGCTGGGTTTCAGGTATAATCGTTCCAGACGACAATCCTTCAAGCGCGGGGTTGATCAGCGCTGCGCCCAGCAAGGCAAGCCGGTCATGAAGACTGGCTGTGGTGTCGTCCGCGCCGATAGTCACCGCTTCGCGCATCAGCACAGGGCCGGTATCGAGCCCGGCTTCCATCTGCATGATGCAGACGCCGGTTTCCGTGTCGCCTGCCATCAGGGCCCGGTGGATGGGTGCGGCACCGCGCCAGCGCGGCAGGAGGGAGGCATGGACATTGAGGCAGCCAAGGCGCGGCGCATCAAGCACCGCCTGCGGCAGGATCTGGCCGTAGGCAACGACCACACAGGCATCAAGGTCGAGGGCCGCAAACTCGGCTTGCACGTCAGCGTCCTTGAAGCTTTTGGGGGTGAAGACCCTGAGGCCCGCATCAAGGGCTGCCTGATGCACAGGGCTCGGGCGGACGGACTGGCCGCGCCCGGCCGGTGCCGGCGGCTGGCTATAGACCGCTGCGATTTCGTGGCCGGCGGCGATCAGCGCCTTGAGCGTCGGCACCGCGAAGGCAGGTGTCCCCATGAAAGCAAGGCGCATCGGGCTTCCCTTAGAGGATTTCGACGTCCTTGGACGCCTTCAGCAGTTTCTTCACGATCATGTTGCGCTTCAGCTTCGACAGATGGTCGATGAAGACAACGCCGTTCAGGTGATCGATCTCGTGCTGGGCGCAGGTCGCCAGAAGGCCGTCCATCTCTTCTTCCACCTGCTTGCCGTGATAATCGACATAGCGGATGCGAACGGTCGCCGGGCGTTCCACCTCGGCATAATGCTCGGGCACGCTGAGGCAGCCTTCGTTATAGACGCTGTAATCGTCCGATTCCCACACGACTTCCGGATTGATCAGGAATTTCGGCTTGGGGTTCGCCTCGTCGCCTTCGGTGTCGATCACCAGCATGCGGCGCGGGATGCCGACCTGAATGGCGGCAAGGCCGATGCCGGGCGCGGCATACATGGTTTCCACCATATCATCGAGCGTACGGCGAACGGCGTCGTTCACTTCCTCGACCGGGTCGGAAATTGTGCGGAGGACCGGGTCCGGCACATGGATGATGTTCAGTTTGGCCATTCGGATCGCCTGTTCGTTCGGGTGCGGCGGCCGGTACGGCGCCAGTCATTGGGCCTTACCTAGGCGCAGGGAGGCCAAAGGTCAAGGCGGCTGCGCGTTTCAGAGCCGTTCCACCGGCGCGTCGGGCTCGAAGGTTGCGGCCCTGTCTTCAATTTCGACAATCCAGAGATCACTGTCCATCTGGCGGCGTTTGGCGATGCGCTCGTCTGCCGAAGCCTCGTTCTGGTCATCGGCGCCGAGCGGCCGCCAGACGGCGTTTCCGTCGAAATCGACAGCGCGTTCAAGCAGCCACACGCCTTTTGCAAAGCGGTTCACCTTGAGGAGAAGCCCGCCGCGTTCAGCGTCCCCCTTGTGGGCGATATAGGCCGGGCGGTCGCTGCTGAAGGCCGTGCGCACGATGGCGGCGGCATGCAGGGCGCTTGGCAGACGGTAGGATTGCACGGGAAGAGCGCTTAATCAGGCGGATTATCGAGGCCGAGGACGGCAACACCCGAATGGAACATCTCGCGCACGCGGTCGGGGCCAACCTGGAAGGAAAGGCCAAGGCCCTGTTCGTTCGACCAGGATACGACCGAGGGGATACGCCCGCGCGAAGGAATATCGAGTACGACTTCGCTGCCCTCTTTCAGGGGAACATCAATGCGGAGGCGCGCACCGCCAAGCGATACGTTCCAGATCTGGCAGGAAAAGACATGCTTGCCAACCTCAAGCTTCGCCGGCCACAGGACATGGCGGCGGCTGAAATTGCGGCGCTTCGTCTGGCTTTCAGGCTTCACGGTTTCTGCCGGCACGGCATAGCTCCCCAATCATCGCACTCGCCTGAGAGTATGCCCCAAAGGTTAAGCGAATCTGAATGATAAAAGTTGCGATAATCGGTTCAGGCCGTGCTGCCCGCCGGCTCCCCGCGACCGAGCCCCAAGGCTTCGGCGATATCTGCCAGCTGTTCGAACACGCGTGTTGGAGCATCCCTGAAGGAAAGGCCAAGGTCCGGCCCGCCTTGCCAGGCGACCGTCGCGGTGAAAGTGCCGCGAGAAGGAATATCAACAGTGATTTCAGTGCCTTCGGCGAGCGCCACGTCAGCGCCGGCACGTGCCCGCACGCCACCGAGCGACAGGTTGCGCAGGTGGCAATATCTAACCTGGCCACCAAGCCTGATGCTTGCCGGCCACAATATCGTCCGGCGCGTCCATTGACGTCGATTATCGAAATCTGCCGAGCCCTCACTGGCGCCCGGATCAACCCCTTGACCCATCGTTCTCATGCCCGCATTTGGCCGGTTTTCCGGCCGATTCCCCCGTGTGAACCAAGTATAACGAATTTTTAACGTTTGGCGACCGGCTTCATGCGGCTTGTGCAGATTTCCGGGACGGGCTACGACTTTTGAAGAGAGGGCCACCGCCCGACACGGTGGAAAGGAGGACCGTTCCCGCCATGCCAAGCCGGCCGCGCATCCTGATTGTCGAGGACAGCCCGACGCTGAACCTGACCTATCAGGCCTATCTGAAGGAACTGGATGCCAATATGGTCGGCGCCTCGACGGGAGCGGAAGCACTGCAGGCCATCGAAAAATCCCTGCCCGCTGTTGTGCTGCTGGATCTTAAGCTCCCTGACATGGACGGGCAGGAAATCCTGAAAGTGCTGGCCGCCAAGCCGGTGCCGCCCAAGGTGATCGTCATCACGGCGCATGGCTCTGTCACCACCGCTGTGGACGCGATGCGCGCTGGCGCCACCGATTTTCTCCTGAAGCCCTTCACTGCCGAACGGCTCGTGACCACCACGCGGAACGCGCTTGAAATCCACCGGCTGGCCGGGCTTGTCGACAGCATGCGAGTGAAGCCCACGGGCGGGTTCGAGAAATTCATCGGCACCAGCCCCGCCATGAAGGCAGTTTACGGCATGATCCGCGACGCAGCCCCTAGCCGCGCCAGTGTGTTTGTGATGGGCGATTCCGGTACAGGCAAGGAACTGACCGCCGAAGCGATCCATGCCCTGAGCCCGCGCGCCGAGAAGCCTTTTGTCGCCATCAATTGCGCGGCGATACCATCGACCCTGATGGAAAGCGAGATTTTCGGCCACAAGCGCGGCGCCTTCACTGGCGCGATGGCCGACCATGTGGGGGCGGCAGTGCGTGCCGATGGTGGCACCCTGTTCCTTGATGAGCTTTGCGAAATCCCGCTCGATATCCAGGCGAAGCTGTTGCGGTTCCTGCAGTCGGGCGAGGTCCGTCCGCTCGGCTCCGCCGAGACCCGCTCGGTGAATGTGCGCTTCGTGTGCGCCACCAACCGCAACCCGTGGGAGGAAGTGGAAGCCGGACGGTTCCGGGAAGACCTGTTCTACCGCCTGCATGTGATCCCGATTCACATGCCCCCCCTGAAGGACCGCGCGACCGATGTGATCGCCATCGCGCAGTCCATGCTGAAACGTTTCGCAGCGGAGGAAAGCAAGGCCTTCACGGGCTTCTCTGCAGATGCAGAAGCGCTGCTGATGGCGCACACTTGGCCCGGCAACGTGCGGGAACTCGGGAACGTGATCCAGTCGGCTGTGGTGCTGAATGACGGGCGGGAATTGACGGCCGCAATGCTTGATGGCCTGATCGGCCGCAGCCGGGCGCCCGCAAAACCCTCAAGTGCCGCGGCAGCACCGGTGACGCCCGCGCCGCAGCCGGTGGTCAAGGCCGAGGACATCGTGCCACTTGCCGAAAGCGAGCGCCGCGCCATCGAAGCAGCCCTCGCTGCTTTCAAGGGAAAGGTGACGCCGGCTGCCAAGGCGCTCGGCGTCAATCCGTCAACGCTGTATCGCAAGATGAAAGAGTGGGGCTGAGGCGCCCCGCTCCTTACTCGCCGCTGTCTTCTTCGGCTGCTTCGTCGGCCTCGAGCATATGGGCGGCACTTGCAGCAAGGGCAGCCATATTCACAAGATCGGACGTTGTCGAGGTCATGCGCGCGATCTGCACCGATTTCGACAGGCCCAGAAGCATCGGACCAACCACCTTGCCGCCGCCGATTTCCGCCAGAAGCTTGTAGCTGATGTTGGCCGAATGCAGGGCCGGCATGATCAGGATGTTGGCAGGCGCCGTCAGCCGCATGAAGGGATAGAGCGACATCAGGTCCTTGTTCAGGGCCACATCGGCCTGCATTTCGCCGTCATATTCGAAATTCACGTCGCGCTCATCGAGGATATGCACGGCTTCGCGCACGCTTTCCGTCTTGTCCGAGGGCGGATTGCCGAAGTTCGAGAAGGACAGGAAGGCCACGCGCGGTTCATGCCCCATGCGGCGCACGAAATCGGCGCTCATTTCGGCAATCGTCGCCAGCTGCTCGCCGGTCGGACGGTCATTGACCGTGCTGTCGGCAATGAAAACCGTCCGCGACTTGGTGACCATCACCGACAGGCCGAAGGCAAGCTTGCCGGGCAGCGGATCGATCACGCGCTTGATATTCTTGAGGCCGCGCCAATATTGCCGCGTCAGGCCCGTGACCATCGCATCGGCGTCGCCTGTCGCCACCATGCAGGCGGAGAAGACGTTCCGGTCGCGGTTCACATAGCGCTGGATATCACGCAACAGGAAGCCGCGGCGGTTGAGCCGCTTGTAGAGAAGGTCGATATAGGCGTCCTTGTTGGGGCTGTTGGCGGCATTGACGATTTCGATGCCGTCATCTTCGACGCCCATCTCGCGAAGCTTCTCGCGGATCGGCGCTTCATAGCCCACCAGCACCGGAATGCCGTAGCCGTTGTTCTTGAAGCTGATCGCCGCACGCAGAACCTTGTCTTCCTCGGCCTCGGCAAACACCACGCGCTTTTTCGGGCGGCGCTGCAGGTCCTCAAGGATCAGCGACAGGGTCGACGCCGTCGGGTCAAGACGGGCCGAAAGCTCCTGCCCGTAGGCCTCGAGGTCCTCGATCGGCTTCCGGGCAACCCCCGTGTCCATCGCGGCCTTGGCCACCGCCATCGGCACGGCCTTGATAAGGCGCGGGTCGAAAGGCGCTGGGATGATATAATCGGGGCCGAAGTGCGGGCGCGCGCCACCATAGGCAGCTGCCACTTCATCCGGCACTTCCTCGCGGGCGAGCTCGGCAATAGCTTTCGCCGCCGCGATCTTCATTTCCTCGTTGATGGTCCGCGCACGCACATCCAGCGCCCCCCGGAAGATATAGGGGAAGCCGAGGACGTTGTTCACCTGGTTCGGATAGTCCGAACGGCCGGTTGCGATGATCGCATCCGTGCGCACTTCAAGCACTTCTTCAGGCGTGATTTCGGGATCGGGGTTCGACATGGCGAAGACGATCGGCCGCGCATTCATCGAGGCGATCATTTCCTTCGTCACCGCGCCCTTGGCGGCAAGGCCGAGGACAACATCGGCGCCGACCATGGCTTCTTCCAGCGTGCGGGCATCGGTACTCACCGCATGGGCCGATTTCCACTGGTTCATGCCTTCTTCGCGGCCGGTATAGATCACCCCGGTGCGGTCCACCATGATGACATTCTCATGCGGCATACCCATCGCCTTGATGAGTTCGACGCAGGCGATGCAGGCGGCACCAGCGCCGATGGCCACCATCTTAGTGTCCTTCAGCGACCGACCGGTCAGATGCAGCGCATTCACAAGACCGGCAGCCGAGATGATCGCGGTGCCATGCTGGTCATCGTGGAAAACCGGAATATCCATCAGCTCGCGCAGGCGCTGCTCGATGATGAAGCAGGACGGCGCGCCGATATCTTCAAGGTTGATACCGCCGAACGAAGGGCCGAGAAGCTTCACGCAGTTCACGAACTCGTCGATATCCTCGGTATCAACTTCAAGGTCGATACTGTCCACATCGGCGAACCGCTTGAAGAGGACGGCCTTGCCTTCCATCACCGGCTTCGATGCCTGGGCGCCGAGGTTACCAAGGCCAAGGATTGCCGTACCGTTCGAGATGACGGCCACAAGGTTGCCCTTGGTGGTGTAATCATAGGCCGTATCCGGGTCTTCCGCGATCTTCAGGACGGGCACGGCAACGCCGGGGCTGTAAGCCAGCGAAAGGTCGCGCTGGGTGGCGACAGGTTTCGTCGGCGTGATCTCCAGCTTGCCGGGACGACCGGCGGCATGGAAACGCAGGGCTTCAGCTTCGGTAAACTTGGTGGGTTTGTTTGTCATCGCGACAGCCTGTACTTGTTTATGGCGGGTGCGGCCGGAATGCTCTAGAAAGCGAAACAGGATGCTGGGGCTTTCATGGGGCATACTATGACCGCCCTTTCGAGACAACTGAAATCGGGACGCGAAGGTTGCGCCCGGCAGGTACGATCTGGGACTATGGACTGATGGACGGACAATCAAAGGCAAGCGCGATGAATGAAGACAATGGTACCGCTAACAGCGGCGCCGGCGAGCCGCTTGACCTTTCGGGCGCCACGCCGATGATGGTCCAGTATATGGAAATCAAGGCCGCCTACCCGGATTGCCTGCTGTTTTACCGCATGGGCGACTTTTACGAGCTCTTCTTCCGCGATGCCGAACAGGCCGCCGAAGCGCTCGATATCACCCTCACCAAACGCGGCAAGCATCTGGGCGAGGATATCCCCATGTGCGGCGTGCCGGTGCATTCGGCCGAAATGTATCTCGCCCGCCTCATCCGCAAATCCTTCAAGGTGGCCGTGTGCGAGCAGGTGGAGGACCCGGCGGAAGCCAAGAAGCGTGGCTCCAAATCGGTTGTGAAGCGCGATGTGGTGCGGCTTGTCACCCCCGGTACGATCACCGAGGACGGCCTCCTGGACGCCCGCCGCGCCAACTATATCGTCGCCCTTGGCCGCGCGCAGAACGCCCTGTCGCTGGCAGTCGCCGATATGTCGACCGGCGAGTTTTTCCTCGCACCCACCAAGGCCGGGCGGCTGGACGCCGATCTTGCCCGCCTGTCGCCAGGTGAATTGCTGATCGCGCCCGATCTGATGAAGGACGAGACGATTGCCACGGCGCTTTTCGACTGGCGCAGCATCACCTCGCCGCTCGATGCCCGCCATTTTGACAGCACCGACGGCACCGCGCGCCTGAAGGCACTGTTTGACGTGGCGACCCTTGACGGTTTCGCCAGTTTCGACCGCGCCGACCTCGCCGCCGCCGGGGCGCTTCTCTATTATCTTGAGGATACCCAGAAGGGCCAGCTGCCCCATCTGTTCCCGCCGCGCCGCCTGAATGCGGGCGAAACGATGATGATCGACGCGGCCACGCGGCGGAGCCTCGAACTGACGCGGACCCAGACGGGCGAGGCCGATGGCAGCCTTCTGTCGGTCATCGACCGGACGGTAACGGGCGCCGGCGCGCGGCTCCTGATGAAGCGGCTTTCGGCACCGCTGACCAACCCGGACGCTGTTGCCTCGCGCCTTGATGCGGTTGAACACCTGATCGAGCGACCGAGCCTGCGCCACTCCATGCGGGCCGCACTCAGGGCGGCGCCAGACATGGAACGGGCACTTGCCCGCCTGTCGCTCGGGCGCGGTGGTCCACGCGATCTTCTGGGTATCCGCGAAGGGCTCGAGGCCGCCCACGCCATCCGGCAGGAGCTTCTGACCGTCAGCGAGGCGATCGAACGCCTGCCAGACGAGATGACCGAAGCCATGCGCGACCTTGGCAGCCATCACGAGCTGACGGCAGAACTTGGCCGTGCCATCGTGGCCGAACCACCGCTTCTGGCACGCGACGGCGGTTTCATCGCAGCCGGCTATGACGCCAAGCTTGATGAGTTCCGCACGCTCCGCGACGAAAGCCGCCGCCTGATCGCCGGGCTTGAAGGCGACTATCAGACCCTGACCGGTATTTCTGGGCTGAAGATTCGCCACAATAACGTCCTCGGCTTCCATGTGGATGTGACCGCCAAGCATGCCGACAAGCTGATGACGGCCCCCTTGTCGGATACCTTCATTCACCGGCAGACGCTGGCGAACGCTGTGCGCTTCTCAACAACCGAGCTCGCGAAGCTCGCCGGGCGCATTTCGGAAGCCGCCGACCGCGCACTGGCGCTGGAGACCGAGATTTTCGAAAGCCTCACCAAGGCTGTCCTGTCGCTCAGTGACCCTATCGCGCTCGCAGCCGATGCGCTGGCCCGCCTTGATGTGGCCGCAGCGCTCGCCGAACTTGCCGAAGCGGAAAACTGGTGCCGCCCCACGGTCGATGACAGCCTCGCCTTCCATATCGAGGCAGGCCGCCACCCGGTGGTGGAACGTGCATTGAAGAAATCGCGCGAGACGACTTTTGTTGCGAACGACTGCGATCTAAACCCCGATGATCGGCTGTGGCTGATCACCGGCCCCAACATGGCCGGTAAATCGACCTTCCTCAGGCAGAATGCGCTGATTGCCATTCTGGCCCAGATGGGCTCCTACGTGCCCGCCGCACGCGCCCACGTGGGGATTGTGGACCGGTTGTTCAGCCGGGTCGGGGCGTCCGACGATCTCGCCCATGGCCGCTCGACCTTCATGGTCGAAATGGTGGAAACCGCCGCGATCCTCAATCAGGCGGGGCCCAAATCGCTCGTGATCCTTGACGAGATCGGGCGCGGTACGGCGACCTATGACGGGCTTTCGATTGCCTGGGCCGCTGTTGAAAACCTCCATAATATCAACCAGTCGCGCGCGCTGTTCGCCACGCACTATCATGAACTGACGGCCCTCAAGGAAACGCTCGAGAGCCTGTCGCTCTGGTCCATGAAGGTGCGCGAGTGGAAGGGCGACGTGGTGTTCCTGCATGAAGTGGCGAAGGGCGCTGCCGACCGGTCCTATGGTATCCAGGTCGCCAAGCTTGCCGGCTTGCCGCCGCGCGTGATAGCCCGTGCCCGGCAAGTGCTGTCGCATCTCGAGACCACCGACAAGGGCGACAAGGCCCGGGGCCTTGTCACCGATTTGCCGCTTTTCCAGTCGATACCCGAGCGCGGCACAAGTGCGGGGCCGCACGGCGCCCCGAGCGAAATGGAAGCGAAACTGAAGGAGATCAACCCTGATCTCCTGACCCCGCGCGAAGCGCTTGACCTTCTCTATGCGCTCAAGGACCTGTCGAAGGAGACACCATGACGGTCAGGAACCGCCGCGGCATCATCAACCGGAAAGACCTTGTCGCCGCGCTTGAGGCGATGGTCGAAACCGTCCCGCAGGCGGACTGGCAAGCCGAACTGGTGCGTCACCTGAAGGGCGCCCACAAGGCCGGCTGGGCCGAGGTCAAACGCCGTTTTGTCGACGAAGGCGACAAGGGCCGCGACAGCGCCGAGGCGCTGGCCTATCTGATGGACCAGATATTGGTCACCCTCGCCGATTTCGTGACAACGCATGTCTACCCGCTGTCGAACCCGACGGCATCGGAGCGTCTGGCACTTGTCGCCGTTGGCGGATACGGGCGCGGCGAACTGGCGCCGTTTTCGGATATCGATCTGCTGTTCCTCATCCCCTACAAGGCTACCGCATGGGCTGAACAGGTGGCGGAATATACCCTTTATGTGCTCTGGGATCTTGGCCTGAAGGTCGGCCACGCGACCCGCAGCCCCGAGGATTGCTGGCGTCTTGCCAAGGAAGACCTGACGATCAAGACATCGCTTCTGGAATCGCGCTTCCTGTGGGGGGATGAACCCCTGTTCAATGCCGCCGCCAAGGGCTTCATCCGGCGGGTTGTCACCGGCACCGGCCCGGCTTTTGTGGAAGCCAAGCTCGCCGAACGCGACAGTCGCCACCAGAAGCTTGGCGACAGCCGCTATGTGGTGGAACCGAACATCAAGGAAGGCAAGGGGGGCCTCCGGGACCTTCATACCCTCTGGTGGATCGCGCGGTATCTGTATGGCGGCATTGAGAAGCTGAAGATCGAGGCCGGCGGGGTATTGACCGACCGCGAATTCAAACAGTTCGCCAAGGCTGAAAGCTTCCTCTGGACCGTGCGGGTGGCGCTTCACTATCTCGCCGGTCGCGCCGAGGAACGCCTGACGTTTGACCTGCAGCGCGCACTGGCCGACATGCTGCAATATAAGGCGCACCCCGGGGCATCGGGCGTCGAGCGCTTCATGAAGCATTATTTCCTGACCGCCAAACAGGTGGGGGACCTGACCCGCATCTTCTGCGCCGTACTTGAAGACCGGCACCAGAAAAAGTCGCTGTTATCGCGCCTCCGCCGCAAGAAAACGATCCAGGGCTTCGCCATCGATGCCGGGCGGCTGAGCATTGTAGGCCCGGACGACTTCAAGGATGACCCGACCGCGATGGTCCGCATTTTCGCGGTGGCGGACCGGGAGGGGCTGGATATCCACCCTGATGCCTTGCGCGCCATCCAGCGGCATCTGTCGCGCATCACCGAAAAGGTACGGAACGACGCGCAGGCGAACGAGGATTTCCTGTCGGTCCTTGCCAGCATGAAAGACGGCGAGGTGAACCTTCGCCGCATGAACGAAGCCGGTGTGTTCGGCCAGTTCATCCCGGATTTCGGCCGCGTGGTCGCCCAGATGCAGTTCGACATGTATCACCATTATACGGTGGACGAACACACGATCCGCGCCATCGGACTACTGTCGCGCATCGAAAAAGGCGAGCTCAAATCCGATCACCCGCTGTCATCGGACGTGATCCAGAAGGTGATTAGCCGCCGCGTTCTTTATGTCGCGGTGCTTCTGCATGATGTGGCCAAGGGCCGGGGCGGCGACCATTCGATTGTGGGTGCCGAGGTTGCCGAAAAGCTTTGCCCGCGCCTCGGGCTCAAACCCGCTGAGACCGAAACCGTTGCCTGGCTGGTGCGCTGGCACCTGTTGATGAGCCACACGGCTTTCAAGCGCGACCTTTCGGACCACAAGACGATCCTCGATTTCTGCGCCGTGGTGAAAAGCCCCGAAAGACTGCGGCTTCTCCTCGTCCTTACCGTTGTTGATATCCGGGCGGTCGGCCCCGGCGTGTGGAACGGCTGGAAAGGCCAGCTGTTGCGCGATCTTTATTATGCGGCCGAGGAAGTCCTCCTTGCCGGCCACGCCACCACGGGCCGCAATGCCCGCGTGGCCGCGCGCAAGGAAACCGTCCGCGAACGCCTGAAGGACTGGAGCGACCGCCGCTTCAAGGCACATGCCGACCGTATGCTTGACGCCTACTGGATCGCCGAGGACGACGACACAATCGTCCAGAATGCCGAACTGATCCGCAAGACCGACGACAAGAAGCAGCTTCTGGGCGTTGTCGCCCGCGTCGAGCCCACGCAGGATATGACCCAGGTATCGGTCTATACCGAAGACCATCCCGGCCTGTTCGCGCGGATTGCCGGGGCGCTCGGTATCGCCGGCGCCTCGATCATGGGTGCCAAGATCCACACCAGCCGTGACGGCATGGCCATCGACAATTTCATTGTCCAGAGCCTCGATGGCAGCGCCTTTGACGGTCGCCGCCAGCTCGACAAGCTTGAAGGCATCATTCTCGACACCCTCGGCGGCAATGTGATGCCGAAGGAGCAGCTGCAGAAACGCCGCATCCTTGGCCGCCACACCGACAGTTTCGAAATCGAATCCGTGATCCTGATCGATAACCGCGCCTCCAACTGGTCAACCGTGATCGAGGTGAATGCGAAGGACAGGCCGGGCCTTCTCTATGACCTCGCCTATGCGCTTTACCGCCTGAAGCTTTCGATCTTCTCGGCGCATGTGGCGACCTACGGCGAGCGCGCGGTGGACGTTTTCTATGTGCGCGACCTTGTCGGCCAGAAGATCACCAACAAGGTGCGGCTGAGGAACATCGAAGCCAAGCTGCAACGTGCCGCAGACGGCCTGCCCATTTTCGAGAAGGACGACAGCATGAGCGCCGTCCTCGAGATCGATATCTGAGTTTCCCGATGAGAAGCCGTCCATGAGCATCGCCAGCCGCATTTCCAAGGTCGGGGGCCTTACCCTCGTCTCCCGCCTGTTCGGCTTCATCCGCGACATGCTGATGGCGCGCTATCTGGGCGCGGGCATGGCGGCAGACGCTTTCTTCATCGCCTTCAAGCTGCCCAACTTTTTCAGACGACTTTTTGCTGAAGGCGCTTTTTCCGCCGGTTTCGTACCGCTCTTTTCCCGCCTTCTCGGCAAGGAAGTGACCCCCGAAAGCCATGCCGCCGCCGAGGCGTTCGCGGGCCGGGTGCTGTCCGTGCTGTTGCCCGTGCTTTTCGTCTTCCTCCTGATCATGGAAGCCGCGATGGTGCCGGTGATGCTGGGGCTGACCGGTGGGTTTGAGGGCGACTCCGAGAAATTCGCGCTGACGGTGGAGCTCGGTCGGCTGGCCTTTCCCTATCTGATGCTAGTTTCGCTCGTCTCCATGCTCGCGGGCATGCTGAACGCGTTCGACCGGTACGGGGCGGCGGCCTTTGTGCCCACGCTCCTCAATTTCTTCATGATCGGCGCGCTTCTGACGGCGCCTGAGGGGGAGGCGATGGCGCGGTGGCTGGCGGTTGCCGTGTCGCTTTCCGGCGTTGCCCAGTTCATCTGGCTGTATGTAGCGGCCAAGCGTGCCGGCATCCATCTGAAGCTTTCGATGCCAAAACTCAGCCCCGATGTGCGGGAACTGCTGAAAGTGGTTGGCCCTGCGGCCATCGGCGCTGGCGTCATGCAGCTCAATCTGCTCATTGATCTTGCCCTTGCCGCCCGTTTCCTGCCTGAAGGATCGGTGTCCTGGCTTTTCTATGCCGACCGGCTGAACCAGCTGCCGCTTGGTGTGATCGGTGTGGCGGTCGGTACCGTGCTGCTGCCTTCCATCTCCCGGCTTCTGGGGTCGGGCGACACCGCTGGCGCCAATGCGCAAACCAACCGTGCCATCGAATTCGCCCTCACCCTCACCTTGCCTGCCGCCGTCGCGCTGATCATGGTGGCGCCCGAGATTATCGCGACGCTGTTCGAACGCGCGGCCTTCACGGCGAACGACACAGCGATGACCGCAACCGCCCTTGCCGTTTTCGCGGCGGGCTTGCCGGCCTTCGTGCTGGGCAAAACGCTGACCCCCGGCTATTTCGCCCGCAAGGACACACGCACGCCGGTGCGGTTTGCCATCGTTGCCGTTGTGGCGAATACTGCGCTCAGCCTTCTCCTCATCCCGCATATCGCCCATGTGGGACTCGCTGCTGCCTCCACGCTTTCCTCGTGGCTCAATGTTGCGATGCTTTACTGGGGCCTCCATACACGCGGTCATCTGATGATTGAGCGGGTGACGCTGGTACGCACGGCAAAGGCGCTGGGTGCTGCCGTCCTGATGGGGGCCGTTCTTGTCGGCCTCAGCCGTCTGATGGCCGACGCGTTCCGGACGGACGGACTGGAACGGATCGCCACCCTTGGGCTCCTTGTGATTGCCGGGCTTGTCGTCTATTTCGGGCTTGCAGTCCTCACCGGTGCCATCCGCATGGTGGACTTCCGCCGCATGATCAAGCGCGGCGCTTGACCGGCCCCCACGCGCTTGCCATAAGCCATTTCGAGCATTCCGCTCCTGATCTGAGCCCGTCCACAGGGAGAAACCAATCGTGACCGACACTCAGCCCGCAACCCGCACCTTCCAGAACCGCGTCTTTTCCGGCGCGCAGCCAAGCGGCAACATGCATCTTGGCAACTATCTCGGTGCTTTCCGCAACTGGGTGAAGCTGCAAGACAGCTTCGAATGCATCTACTGCGTGGTGGATATGCATGCGATCACGGTGTGGCAGGACCCCGCCGACCTTGTGGCGCAGACGCGCGAAGCCGCTGCCGCCTATATCGCCGCCGGTGTGAACCCTGAAAAATCGATCCTCTTCAACCAGAGCCAGGTTTCGGGCCACGCTGAACTTGCCTGGATCTTCAACTGCGTGTCGCGCCTTGGCTGGCTGAACCGCATGACCCAGTTCAAGGACAAGGCCGGCAAGAACCGCGAGAATGCCTCGACCGGGCTTTATGTCTATCCGAACCTGATGGCGGCCGACATTCTGCTGTATCAGGCGACCCACGTGCCGGTGGGCGAGGACCAGAAGCAGCATCTGGAACTGACCCGCGACATCGCCCAGAAGTTCAACAATGACTTCGGCGTCGAGATGTTTCCGCTGACCGAGCCGATCATCCAGGAAGAAGGCGCGCGGATCATGAGCCTGCGCGACGGATCGGCCAAGATGTCGAAATCCGACCCTTCGGAATATAGCCGCATCAACCTGAATGATGACGCCGATGCCATCGCGCTGAAGATTCGCAAGGCGAAAACGGACCCCGAGCCGCTACCGGCGCTTGCCAAGGACCTCGAAGGCCGGCCCGAAGCCCTGAACCTTGTCGGCATCTATGCCGCCCTCACCGACCGCACCCGCGACAGCGTCTGCACGGAGTTCGAGGGGCAAGGCTTTGCAGAGTTCAAGAAGGCGCTGACGGACGTGGCCGTATCGAAGCTTTCGCCCATCACCGGCGAAATGCGCCGCCTGATTGCAGCACCCGACCATATCGATGCGGTCTTGCGGCAAGGGGCGGAGCGGGCATCTGCCATTGCCGCGCCCATTCTCAAAGATGTGAAAAAGGCGGTCGGCTTCATCGGCTGACCGCAGTTTTCCTTGTTCAGCGCGCGTTCAGCGTACCCGGCATAGATTCAAATCAAAGAATGCCACGAACAGGCGCGCTAGACTTGGGTGCAATGGCCGGATAGGCTCTGGCCAGGTACCCCTCAATGAGGATGACATGATGTTCAAGCAACTGAAAACGCTGGTGATCGTGGCTGCTGCCGGTTTCGCAGCCGCCTGTACGCCAATGTTCCGTAGTGACGTTTCGACCTTCCATTCGAACTTTGCACCGTCGGGCCAGACCATCGCGCTGACGCCGATGAACCCGGATCGCCGCGACAGCCTCGAATTCCGCCAGTATGCCAACATGATCGGCCTGCAGCTTGGCCGGTATGGCTTCCGTCAGGCAGGGGATAACGAGCCCGACCTGATCGCCGGATTCGATATCACGATCAACGATGGTCGCGAAAAGATCGAGACCTATCCCTCGGCTTCGCGTTCGTCCTTCTGGTACAGTCGGCACTATTGGGGTTTCTGGGGGCCGTATGATCCCTTCTTCGACACCCGCTTCCATGACGAGCTGCGCGCCACCACGGTTTACCGGGTGGAACTGCGGGTAGAGCTGCGCCAGAAAGACGGCACGATGCTTTATGAAGGCCGCGCCGAAACCGAGACACGCTCCAACAACCTGCCGAAGCTGGTGCCGCTGCTCGCCGAAGCCCTGTTTGAGGAATTCCCCGGCCCGAATGGCCAGACGCGCCATGTGAAGCTTGATCTCACGGACCGCAACGACCTCAACTGATCCGGAAGCGCGATCGACAATGCCGACAATAAAGCCCGTGGCCATGCCGCGGGCTTTTTTTCATGAGGCGCTGCGTTGCCGGGCCTGATGCCGCCGGGCTTTGGCATTGTTGCCGCAGGTAGCCATGTCGCACCAACGACGCCGACCCGCTTTTGAGTGATCGACGAAAAGCCAGCCGCAACGATCCCCAGCGCATTGGCGCAAACGCCCGGCGGGGAAGGTGCCAGCCAGATCCACCGCATGCCGCGCCAGCCGGTCGGAGATTTCATCAAGATCCGCGGCGCGGGACGCCGACACGACAACAAGCCGCCCGTCGATGCAAGTAATGGTGTGACTGGCAAGCGCCCGCCGCCAGAAGGCCTCCACCTTCAACAATATGTCGTTCTCGGGCTCCCGGTTCTCAGCCAGAGCTGAAAAGAGCGAATGAAGCGCAAGGCGCAGATCCTTGGCGCGCGCCAGGGCCTTTTCTGCCTGTTGCCGGTCGTTCGCTGCAGCTTTTCGCAGGGCCGCCGCCCTGTTTGTATCGACAAGCCCTCCCATCACCGCCCAGTCTACCAGACGGCTATAGGTATCGATCCAGTCCCGTGGCGCCTGATCCCAGCTGGTGATGGTGTTGGCGAAATCCAGCGCCGGGTGCCCGCCGATAAAGTCGGCGATAGTAAACTCGTGGGCTTCAATCCGGGGCATCGTATCCGTCATAGCATTCTTCCTTTCCAGCAACGTGAACCCTGACACCCCTGCTGTCGCGTTCAGTGCGATCATATAACTGTTTAATGTTGTTTTAAAGGTTATTTGGAAATATAACCCCTGAAATAAACATTATCGGTTATTCGACATCGACTTCAGACTTGGAGAAATATCTTGGCATCCGTCGTCGTACAGCTTGCTGGAATCCTGCTGGGCGCGGCGAGCGAAATCCCTGTCCCGCAAGCACTCGCCAGATGGACCCCCGAAGAACTTTCGACGCAGGGGTATGAATCCTCACCCACCTTCACCGCCGACGGGCGGGAAATGTATTTCTTTCGGGGAGATGCGGGTTTCCGACAGTACAGCCTGCGCTGGGCATTGTGTACGACCAGCGGATGGGAAGAACAGGGTGCTTTGCCGTTCGCGGCCAAACAACCGGTTTCGGATTCCGATCCCTTTGTCACACCGGATGGCAAGCGGCTCTATTTCATATCGACCAGAACCGACCGCGCCGGAGTCCCGAAAGAGGACTTTGATATCTGGTATGTGGACCGTACCGCAGGAGGCTGGGGCACGCCGGTGCGCATGCCGGAACCCGTCAACTCCTCGGGGTCTGAACTACTTCCCCGGCTTCTGACGAACGGGCAGCTGCTGTTCGGATCGGACCGACCGGATGGTCTTGGTGGCCACGATATCCATATCGCGACCCAGACACCGGACGGCCGCTGGGAAGCCCGCAATCTCGGGCCATCGGTCAACACCGGCGCAAACGAATATGAAGCCGACATCTCGGCCGATGGCAGCACCATGGTTGTGGTATCCGACCGGGAGACCCGGTCACGGCTCTATCTTTTTCGGAAAGATCAGAGCGACTGGAAGCTCAGCGGCCAGATTATGGCACGCCAATCTGTATTTCAGGTGGGGCCACTGTTGTCTCCGTTAGCGACTCGCCTTGCATTTGCGCAGGCCGGCGACGCCCTGTCGGGTGAATTCTATCTGGTCAACCTGACCGCTGATACACAAGAAAACTGGCCGCCATCCTGCCCCTGAACAGCATTTCGGCCTTCCGCATTCGGTCAGGCTTGACAACTTCGTCCTGAAGTGTACTTTGTATTGCAAAGTTCTTTGCACGGAGATTCGATATGACTGACAAGTTTGATGCCGACGACGGTAACCGCGCCGCAAATCCTGCGGGCGATCTTGCCTTCATCCGCGCCATGATGGATGCCGGCCGCCGGCGCGCGGGGATCGACGGCGCCCATATGATCATCTGGGGCATCATCCTCGCCGTCGCTTTCTTCCTGCAATATGCATCCGTCGTCGGGCGGTTGCCGGTCCTGTTTCTGGAAATCTGGGTTCCCGCCTTCATCATCGGCTTCCCCTTGTCCTTCTGGATTGGCCGCAAGACACCGGGCGGCGCGGAGCGCGGCAATATCGCGCTCGCGGCCTATAGCACCGTCTGGCTTTCGGTCGGGGTTGTGATGGGCCTTTACATGATTGCGGGCATCTCGACCGGTCATTTCGACGGGCGGGACGCCACGATGCTGGCAAGCGCCCTCTTTGGCACCGCCTATTTCGTCGTGGCGAAGGTCACGCAGCTTAATTGGATGTATGCCTGTGCGGCGGGCTGGTGGCTCTTCTTCTTCCAGGTGATTGTCCAGAGCCATCTCGACCGCGAAATCCTGCTGCAGATGGCTGGCGCCTGCCTTGTCCTGATCCTGCTGCCGGGCCTTGTGCTGCGCCGCATGGCGGGCAAGGCATAGTCGGGCCGGACGAATATGAGCGGGTTTGATCACAAGAAGCTCGATGAGGTCATCCATGGGCGGGTGCGGCTCGCCGTGATGTCCTACCTGATGACGGCCCGAAGCGCCGACTTCACCGAGCTAAAATCTGCCCTTGAGGTATCGGACGGAAACCTTTCGACCCACCTCAAGAAGCTGGAGGACGCAGGCTTTGTCCTTCAGGAAAAGAGTTTCGCCGGGCGCAAACCGCAAACGACGGTACGCCTGACCGAAGCCGGGGATGCTGCCTTCCGGCGGTATCTCGAAGAAATCGCCGCCATGCTGGGCACCGGCCGGGCCGGCGAGTGAAACGAAAAAAAAGACCATACGACAGACGACAGCAACCGACCCACCAGAGCCGAAAACGGCCCGGGTCACGACCAGCGAGGAGAAACCTGATGTCCCCTTTTGCCATCATGCATGTGAGTGCCGTGTTCGTTTCCTACGCGTCCGCCATCGGCATAGCCTTCGCCCCAATTGGCAGCCGCGGCCACAAGCTTTGGGGCCGCGCCTATGCCGGTGGCATGCTGACAACGGCCCTCTCGGGCTTCGGCATGTATAATTTCGGCGGGCCGTCGATGTTCCACGTCTTTTCCATCGTCACCATCACCGGCATCACGCTGGGGCTCAGGTCGATCTGGAAATTCTCGAAAACGCGGGACAAGAAATATCTGGCCGGCCATTATTTCCACATGGCTTACAGCTTCATGGGGCTGAATATGGCGGCTGCCGGACAGGCGCTGCGGCTTTTCGATTTCAGCAGCTTCAACACCTATCTGGCGGCCATGAGCATCTGTTTCTTCCTGATCGGCATCGCCGCGCGGGTGCTGATCCGGGGCTGGTTCCGCACCCGGATCGCACCGCGTTTCGGCATCAGGCTCGCCTAGAGGCTGTTGTAAACGAACCCGATGAACATGCCCGGCCAGGCTTCGTTGTCCGTCTGCCACTTGGCCGGCATATCGGCAAGGGGCTTGGCCGCCACGATGGCCTCAAGGCTTTCGCCTTTTTTCTTCAGTGCTTCAACCCGGCCGCGCGCCTCGATCAGCATGTCGCGATAGTCAGTGAGGCCGGCCTTGTCGGTAAGCGGACCATGGCCCGGGATGATCACCGTCTTGTCGTCGGCAATCTGCAAGGCTTTTTCAGCCGCCGCGATGATGCCGTCAATCGAACCGCCGCCATCCACATCGATGAAGGGGAAGCGATTGTTGAAGAAGGTATCGCCCATGTGCAGCACATTGGAGCCCCGGAACCAGATGATACTGTCACCGTCCGTATGCGCATTCTTCACATGGATGGCGCGGGCTTCCTCGCCGTTGAAATGCAGGCTCAGCTCGCTGTCGAAGGTGATCACCGGCAAGGCACCCGATGGTGCGGGCGGGTTCTTCATGTTGAAAGCCTTGACGAACGAGCCGGCCGCCAGCCGCACCCGCACATTATCGTGCGCCACGATCACGGTGCCGCCGGTGCCGAAATTCTCGTTCCCGCCCGTGTGATCGCCGTGGAAGTGCGTGTTGATGACATAACGGATCGGCTGGTCGCTGATCCCGGTCACTGCGGCACGGATCTTGGACGTCAGCGGGGCATACTGGTCATCGATGAGGAACACACCGTCAGCGCCCGATGACACCCCGATATTGCCGCCTGCGCCAAACAGCACGTGGATGTTGCCGGCAGCCTTTTCAGCGGTGACTTCAACCTTGTCGAAGTCCTGCGCCACAACGGGCAGCGCCGTCATCAGCGCGGCCAATGCCCCGGCGGCGAAAAATTCTGTTGATCGTTTCATACCTGTCCTCCCCTTATTGCTTGCTTGGCCGGCATCCTGCCATGCTTTTGCCCATATATGTTTTCACTTTGCCGGGAGCGGCAAATAGGGCTAAACCTGAGCCAAATTCCGACTGTTACGATACCAAGGGGATAGTTACGTGGGCAAGCAGGTGATCGCGGTGATCTTCGGGGGCCGCAGTGTCGAGCATGACGTGAGTGTGCTCTCAGGCCTCCAGTTCCTCGAAGCGCTTGATCCCGGCCGGTATGAAGGCCTTCCGGTTTATGTCGATGCCCTTGGTCAGTGGTGGACGGGTGCCGCGCTCCTGAAGCGCAGCCGTTACCCGCTCACCGAAAAGGCCCCGAAAGACCTGACCCCCGTTCAGCTTGACCTCGCCACGCCGGCGAATGGCCGCCCGCAGCTCGTCGGCACGCAGAAGGGCCTTCTGGGCGAGAAACGCATCAACCTGCCGTTTGACCTGATGGTACCGGCAATCCATGGCTCGAACGGCGAGGATGGCACGCTTTCCGGCCTTCTGGATTTTGCCGGCGTGCCCTATGCCGGTTGCCGCACGCTTGGCGCCGCCGCCACCATGGACAAGGCCTTTGCCAAGCGCACAGCGCGGGCGGCAGGCCTGAAGGTGTTGCCCGAACTGGTGGTCAAGCGCCCGAAGGCGGGCACTTTCCTGGATGCCGACCAGCTGATGAAAGACCTTGAGGCCGCAACCGGCCCTGTCACCTTCCCCTATATCGTGAAGCCCAATAACCTCGGCTCGTCGGTCGGTGTTTCGAAAGCGAAGGACGCCGACGGCCTTGTCGCCGCGCTCATGAGCGCCTTCCGGCTCGATAGCGAAGTGATTGTCGAGCCGTTTGTCGCCAACCTCACCGAATATAACGTTGCCGTCCGCCGCGACGCCGATGGCACCATCCTGACTTCGGCCATCGAGGAACCGATGCGCGACGCCGATCTTCTGGATTTCAAGAACAAGTATCTGGCCGGCGGCACACCGGGCGGCGCCAAGCTCGACACCGGCCCGAGCGAAGGGATGGCGAGCCTCAACCGCACGCTCAACCCGCCGAGCCTTTCAGCCGCCGAGGATGCCTTCATCCGCGAAACCGCGAGCGCCATCTTCGATGCCCTGTCGCTGGCGGGTTCGGTGCGGATCGATTTCCTGTGCAACCGGGAAAGCGGCGACATCTGGCTGAACGAGGTGAATACCATCCCCGGGTCCTTCGGCTATTTCCTGTGGGAAGCCGCCGCCAAGCCCATCAGCTTCCTTGCGCTGACCGCTGCCATGATCGAGGAAGGCTTCCGCCTTTCCGCCGCGCGGCTCGGCAGCACCGACGGTGCCGCCGTCGGCGCCGGTATCTTCGCGCGCGGATGAGCAGACCGGCATGAGCGGCACAGCACAGCCCCAACCCTGGCACCGGATGGAAATCGGAGAGGGCGACAGCGGCCCCACCTTCGTCTGGCTGCACGGCTGGGGCCAAACTCTCGGATCGCTTGAACGCATCGCCCAGCTTTTCAAGGCGGACGGCCGCCATATCCTGTTCGACCAGCCGGGCTTCGGCCAGACACCGCCGCCGCCCAGCGGTGCGGGCTCGGCCGACTATGCCGACATGCTGGCGTCCGAACTGACCCGCCTTGGTGTTGGCCCCTGCATTTTCATCGGCCACAGCTTCGGGGCGCGGGTTTCGGTGCAGATGGCAGCGCGGCACCCAGCCCTCGTCGCGGCAATCGTACTGGTGGCAGGTGCGGGGCTCCGCCGGCGCAAGACCTTCAAGGCCAAGGTCCGCTCCTTCTTCATCCGGCTAGTCGGCAATCTGGCCCGCCTGTCGGACGATATCCTCGGCACATCTTTGCGCGATCGTCACCGCGAGCGGTTCGGCAGCCCGGACTACAAAAATGCCGGCGTGCTGCGCCCCACGCTTGTCAGCGTCGTGAATGAAAATCTGGTCGCCGAAGCCCGCGCTGCGCGCTGCCCGGCACTTCTCGTTTATGGCAGCGATGACACCGAAACCCCGCCCGAGATTGGTCGGCGCTATGAGGCCGCGCTGCCGATTGCGCGCTATGTGGAACTCGCCGGTTTCGGGCACCTCGATATCCTGTCGCGCGGCGCGTGGCAGGTGGAAGCCGCGATGCGCGCTTTCCTCACCGATCTCAAGAAAGGAGATAGCCTGTGACAACCGGTTTTATCGCAGGCCTGATCCTTTTCGCGCTCACGTTCACCTTCGCGCACCTGCGCGGCCTCGCGCTCATGAAATTCTTCCAGCAAGAAGAATATGACGGTCGCCGCTTCCTTGGCTGGTTCCGCCATGCCCGCGCCTTCGACCGCGCCGCCAGCCTCTGGTGGCTTGTCGCTGTGATCATTGCGCTTGCCGGCTACCGCGCCCCCGGCGTGGCGCTCACGCTGATCGGCTTTGGGCACGGTATCCTTCTGTCGCGGCGCGTTTCCAAGGAAGCCAAGAAGGCGCTTGTGATGACCGAACGGGTGAAGCGCATTCATCTGGTTTATCTGGTGCTCGCCGGGCTTCTTGCCGCCTATGTCGGCTATGACCTGTCGTTGAGCGAGGATGAGGCTTTCCTCAATGCGAGCTATGAAGGCCTCAATCTCATCCCCCTTGTGCAGCTGCTGCCACTTGTTCTTGTGCTGGCCAACTTTATGCTTTCGCCTTTCGAGGCAAGGGTGAAGGCGCGTTTCCGGGCCGAGGCCGTGGAGAAATTCAACCGGCTTGCCCCCAAGGTGATCGCCATCACCGGCTCCTTCGGGAAAACCTCCACGAAGCATATCCTGCATCACATCCTGTCGGCAGCAGCGCCCACACTGGCCACGCCCGGCAGCGTGAATACCGATATGGGCATCACCCGCGTGATCCGCGAAAGCCTGACGCCCGAACATGGCTTCTTCATCGTAGAGATGGGCGCCTACGGCCCCGGCTCCATCGCCCGCCTCTGCAAGCTGACGCCGCCCGATGTAGGCCTTATCACTGCGGTCGGTGCGGCCCACTATGAGCGTTTCAAATCGCTTGAGACGGTCGCCAAAGCCAAGTTCGAACTCGCGGAAGCTACCTTCCGGCGCGGCGGGCCGGTGATTGTGAATGCCGGCGGTATCGCGCCCAACCTACTTGCCGAGCGCATGACGGCTGTGACCGGTGACTATCGCCTGCTTGGCGACGGCGGTGCGCTGGTGCTGGAGAAAAGCGAGATGACTGCCGACGGACTTGTCCTTACGCTCCGGGAAGGCGAAGCGACCGAGACGCTGAAAGTGCCGCTTTGGGGTCATCATCAGGCCGGCAATGTGGCGCTCGCCGCCCTTACCGCCCGCGCGCTCGGCCTGCCCTGGAGCGCGATCCGCGGGGCGCTTGCCACCATGGGCCAGATCCGCCACCGGCTGGAGGTCACCAAGGCACCGGGCCAGCCGACCATCGTGAACGACGCCTACAACAGCAACCCTGTGGGCTTCAAAGCCGCCCTTGAAACGCTGGATGTGCTGAAGGCGGACGGCGGCAAACGCATTCTGGTAACACCGGGCATGGTGGAACTGGGTGCGCGGCATGATGAAGACCATTTGGAGCTCGGCAAGGCCGCCGCCACCCACGCCGATATCGTGGCTGTTGTCACCCCCGACCGTATCCCGACCTTCGTGGAAGGGCTGAAGGCCGCCGGCACCGCTGTCGAGGTCCGCGAATTCGCAAAGCAGGACGAAGCCGAAGCCTTCGTGCGCGGCATTGTGAAAGCGGGGGACGTGGTGCTTTTTGAAAACAACCTGCCGGACCTTTACGAGGCAAAAGTCCGGTTCTGAGGGCTGCGGCCTCACTTTTTCTTCAGGTCGATCCGTTCAAGATTGCGCTGTGCGGCAAGGGCCGCACCCGAATCCGGTGCCATCTGAGCGACCTTGAGCCATGCACTACGGGCGGCAGGCGTATCGCCTTCAGCATCCTTCAGGTTACCGAGTTCAAGCCAGTAGGCCGGGTCGCTTGCCCGGTCGGTCGCGATCTTTTCAAGGAGCTGCTCGGCCTCGGCCAGCCGCTCGGTCTGGCGCGCAGCTGATGCCAGCAGCAGAAGCGCTGACGTGTCGCCGGGGTCCGTTACCGTCACGCGCTTTAGGTCGGTATAAGCCAGATCAAAGTCGCCGTCTGCCGCCGCAATCCTCGCGCGGTCGGTCAGTGCCTGACGCTCCACCTTTGTGCCGCGCGGCGCCAGGCTCAGGGCCTGATCAATCGCCGCTTCGGCGCGGGTGATCTCGTCCGCCATCAGCCAGGCGTTTGCCGCCTGCGTCCAGATGGAGGCCAGCATCAGCGCCGTTCCTACCACGCGCTTGCCGTCCTTCAGCGGCATGTCACGACCATAGCGCATGTCCTCGGCGATAAGTTCAAGCCGGGCCGCGCTTTCAGCATATTCACCGATATTGAAAAGCCCGACCGCTTCGCAGTGGCGGGCAGGCGCACCGCCGCCTTCGCCTTGCCAGACAAGCGCTTCGTTGATCCCCTTGTCGGGCGAGCGGGAGGCAGTCATCAGGCAGTTGCCGTAGCGTTCTTCGGCCGCTGTCATGTCGTCGGCCGCGATGCCCGCCTGCAGCGTGACGAGCGGGCTGGCGGTCATCAGAAGCCATGTTATGGTGCGCAGTCTTTTCATGCCCCAATGAGTGGCGCGGCGCAGTGACAATTTCAAGGCAAAAGGTTTCCCCATGACACGTCTCCCGATCCGGCTTCTGGTTATCGGCCCCGGCTTCACCGGTGGCGCCATCCTGAAAGCCGCACGCGCAGCCGGGCATCAGGTGGTGGCCAGCTGGCGAAATCCTGTTGTGCGGGACAGCCTTGAAAAGGCCGGGATTGAAACGCTTGACCTTTCCGGCGACGGCCCGCTTGCCCCTGATACGCTTGAAGGTGTCACCCACCTTCTCGTCAGCGTGCCGCCGGGGCCAGCGGGTGATCCGGTGCTGCAGCGCCTGCAGCCTGCCTTGGCCAAGGCAGGGGGCCTTGAATGGATCGGCTATCTTTCCAGCACCAATGTTTACGGCGATCATGGCGGCGACTGGGTCAGCGAGGATACGCCGACCGCGCCGAGTCTCGAACGTGGCAAGCGCCGGGTGGTGGCAGAGGCGGCCTGGCAGGCCGCGGGGGCTGCTATCGGGGCACGCGTCGATATCTTCCGCCTTGCCGGCATCTATGGCCCCGGCCGCAACGCCATACGGTCCCTGATCGATGGCAAGGCGCGGCGCATTGTGAAGGAAGGCCAGGTATTCAGCCGCATTCATGTGGCTGATATCGCCGCCGCAGTATTGCTTGCCATGCAGCTTGAAGGCCGGCCGGGCATGGTCTTCAACCTTGCCGACGACGACCCGATGCCCCCCGCCGATGTGATCGGACTTGCCGCCGAAGCGCTGGGCGTCACCCCGCCGCCCCTTGAAGCGTTCGAAACGGCGGAGATGAGCGAAATGGCACGGAGCTTCTATCTGGAATCGAAGCGCGTTCGGAACGACCGGGTCAAAGAAGTGCTCGGCTTTGCGTTCCGTTACCCCTCGATCCGGGATGCGCTGCCCGACCTGATCCGGTCAGAACAGCGCTAGCCGAAAAGCCACGCCGTAAATCCGGCCCATCCCTCGCTCGGCCCCACTAGGAAGAAAGCGGCGTACCTCAGGGTGAGCACAAGAAGGGCCACCTTGGTGATCATATGGACCCGGCCAAGCTTGCGTCGGTCATGGATAACAAGGGCGACCAGCAGCCCGAAGTGCAGGACAATCCCGATCATCGGATTGCCGAGCGTTCCGCCGAGCCGCCCGAAGGCCGGATCCATGATCATCACGGCAGCCAACAGCATGAAATGCTTGTGCGCCTCTGCCCTGCGGCGATTGACGAAGGCGAGCGTGTAATAGGCTGTGAACAATATGCCGTCCATCAGCGGCAGGATGATGAAATGCTCCCGGCTGAGCATCGGGATATTGTTGTTGTAAGTGTGGAAGGTTTCCACCGTCAGCAGAATACTGGTGGCGATCATCAAACCGGCCAGAACCGGGCTGACGGCGCCAAGCCGCATGTGAAGCGCGCGGTTCCCTGCCCCCACAAGATGGGCCTGCAGGATGAACACGCAAATCCAGATGAAAAAGACGACCCCGTGCAGAACAAGAACGGGGCTTGCTTGCACACCGTTTTCAAACCGGTGCATCACATAGGGGCCAAAGCCCGCCAGAATGAAAAGAAGCATCGCAATGCCCATACGGGCATAGAAAGTCGAACCAAACCGTGCAGCGCCCATGGATTCCCCCCATACTGCCGTTTTGAACGAACCGGATTTGTCAGGCCATCTCGTCGACCTGTTCGTAACTCATGTTACCGGGCACCAGCATCACGGGGCATTTCAGGCTGCCCGCCAGATCGTGCGCGAAATAGTCGACAAGCGGGCCGGGGTTGCCCGCAGGGCCTGCGCCAAGCACAAGGCCGAAAATATCGGGGGTTTCATCAATGAATTTCAGGAGCTGTTCCTTGGGCTCGCCTTCAATGATCCGGACTTCGGGCGTGATGCCACAATAGGAATGCAGCCGTTCAGCCACTTCATCCAAGAGCACACGGGCTTCCTCGTAAGCTTCTTCTCGCATGCGGTCGGCAACTGCCATCCAGTGCTGGAACTCGCCGGGGCGGATGCAGTGGAAAAGGATCAGCCCGCCGCCCGTGATATGTGCAGCACGCGCAGCGGCAAAGCGGATCGCCACTTTGGATTCGGGGGAGCCGTCGACCACGACAAGAAGCTTCCTGTAGCGCTTCTTGATCGGCCTGATGGGGCCGGAAATCTGCGGTCCGCCGCTATCGATCGTGTCGGTCATCATGATCAGTTGAGAGTGACAGTGCCGGGCAAGGCTGGCAAGCCCCATTTCTCGGGGGCTGGCCGGTGCCTATTTCAGCAGGATATTCCCGATTTCACGGAGCTGCGTGCGTGCCCGCAACAGATAGAAACCCTGCACCGCCAGATGGTTCGGCAGCATGATCCCGTCCACATCGCCGTTAAGGACAATCAGCGGATCAAGCGAGGCCGCCGCCCGAAGCGACACCAGAAGCGATTTGTAAAGCGGCTGAACATCGCGGCCGACGATCACCGAGGCAAAGTCTTTCTCGAGGGCGGCAAGGATCAGCGTATAGGCATACACCTGTCCCTTCACCTGATAGAAAAGGTCATCCGCGCCGGTATCGGGCAGCACGCCGCCGCTTTCCGCGGTGATATAATCATCAATCGCCGCCGAAGACGCGCCGAGATCGAGGGTGATTCGGTCAAGCGTGGCGAGGAGATTGTCAGCCCGGCGTTCGAACACGGCATCGCCCGCTGCCAGCCGCTCGTTATAGGCGCGCAGCTGCCGGGCGGCCTCGCGGAAATAGGAATCCGACGGGGTCGTGGGCAGAAGCGACGTCGAGAAATCAATGATCCAGCGCTCGGGCTCCTTCGACAGGTTTCCCGCAGCCTTTTCAAGATCCGTATCCACTGCACTCGAGCCGCGCGTGCGGCCAATCTGGTCGCGCAATTCGAAGGTGAAACGCGACAGCGCCCCCATGATGCCCTTCTGGTAAGAGGGCGTGTTGTCAAGCCAGCCGCCGGGCAGGAAGAAGGGGTCGTTGGGTGTCCAGTTATGGTCGACCGTTTCGCGCTCCACGAGACCCGCGACCAGTTCCACCGTCACCGAAGCATTCTCCGGCACATCGGGCAGCGGCCGGAATTTGTCGTCAATCCGGTTCACGATCATCATGCCGATTAGGATATAAAGGAGGAAGACACCGGGCACGGCAACCGCCACCATGCGCCAGGTGCGCGCACTGATAGTGGCGCCCCAGGTGAGTGCCCATGTCCAGAGCGTGCGGATACCCCGCCACAGAAGCGCCCCGAAGGCCTTCAGTTTTTCAAGGACCCACTGCCAAAGTTCGCCTGCCATCGACCTTTCTCCCTGATAGGGTTACATTGTTGGAATTGCAGGGCCGAATTGCAAGGACTTAGCGCCGTTCAGGCCGTGTTCAGCCTTGCAGGCCAAGGATAGTGCCAATTTGATGCAGAAAGACGCGCATGAAAGCGATACTCGCCTTGTTCCTCGCCGCCGGTATGGCCGTATCGGCAGCCGCCGATGAAAATCTGGCCCCCGGCCCCGCCTGCGTGGTGGCCGAGCGGATCAGCAACTACAAGATCGAAAGCGATACCCGCGTGCGCCTGACGATCAGCGAGGGCGACGACATCTATATGATGCTGAAGGACGCCTGCCCGCAGCTGAAATTCCACGGCTATATGAGCTATACGCCGCTCAATGGTCGTCTGTGTGCCGGGCGTGACGACATCATGAGCCGGGCAGGCGTGACCTGCCGGATTGCCACTTTCAACCTGACGCACCCCAAGGACCCTGCCCCCGGCAGCCGCTGAGCCTTTCACGCCGCCTCTTGCGCGAAAGCCCCGCGGCCCTTATGGAGTCCGCATGGAAACAGCAATTTACAAGATACTGCGCGCCGACGAATGGCAGGCGCTGATGGCGGATGGCACCTTCGAGGGCGCCCCTGTCGACCTTGCCGACGGCTTTGTGCATCTTTCCACGGGCGCGCAAGTGCGCGAAACCGCCGCCCGCCACTTTGCCGGTGAAGCAGGCCTGATGCTTGTTGCCATCGACCCGGAAACCACCCCCGAAGGCGCACTGCGGTATGAGCCATCGCGTGGCGGTGACCTGTTCCCGCACCTTTATGCGCCGCTCGCGACCGACATGATCGAAAGCGCCTGGCCACTGGCCCTGGGGGCGGACGGTGCGCATGATTTCTGGATGCTTGAAGCGGAGAGTGAGTGATGGACCTTTTCTCGATTGCCCGCCCGTTCCTGCATGCAATGGACCCCGAGCGCGCCCATAACCTGACAATCCTTGGCCTGCGCACGGGCCTTCTGCCGGAAGCCACCGATGCGGACGACCCGGTCCTGAAAACCAGCGTGTTCGGCATCGATTTCCCGAACCCCGTGGGCCTTGCCGCCGGGTTCGACAAGAATGCCGAAGTGATCGAGCCGATGCTCGGCCAAGGCTTCGGTTTTGTCGAAGCGGGTTCGGTGACACCCAAGCCACAAGCCGGCAACGCCAAGCCGCGTCTTTTCCGCCTGACGGAAGACCGCGCGGTGATCAACCGCTTCGGTTTCAACAACAAGGGATTGGGTGCCTTCTGCGCCCGGCTTGAAGCCCGTCGTGGCCGCAGCGGTGTTGTCGGTGCCAACGTCGGCGCCAACAAGGATGCCACCGACCGCACCGCCGACTATGTGACGGGCGTTGAAGCGCTTTATGGCCTTGCTGACTATTTCACCGTGAATATCTCGAGCCCCAACACACCGGGCCTGCGCGCGCTGCAGTCACGCGCGAGCCTTGAGGACCTGATCGGCCGTGTGCTTGCTGCCCGCGCAGCGAAAGTGGCGGCGGGTGCTGCCCGCGTGCCGATCCTTGTGAAAATCGCGCCTGACCTGACGGAAGAAGATGTTGCCGATATCGCCGCTGTCGCACGGGCAAGCGAGATTGACGGGCTGATCGTATCGAACACCACGATCGTGCGGCCTGAAAGCCTGAAGTCCGCGCACAGGGCCGAGGTTGGCGGCCTTTCCGGTGCGCCGCTGATGGCGCCTTCCACGCGCATGCTGGCAAAAGTCTATAAGGCGACAGAAGGCAAGGTGCCGCTTATTGGTGTTGGCGGGATTGCCTCGGGCGCTGATGCCTATGCCAAGATCCGGGCCGGCGCTTCACTTGTGCAGCTTTATTCGGCGCTTGCGTATGAAGGCACCCGGCTGGTGCCGCAGATTAAGGCTGACCTCGCGGCCCTCCTGAAGGCTGGCGGCTTCAAGGATGTCGCATCAGCTGTCGGGGCTGACCACCGCTGAGGCGGGCTTTCAAGCGAAAAGATTGATCAGGTTGACGGCCTGAGGCGCCGGGAAACCACCACCGCCAATGGCCGGGGTGAAGATGGGGGCGGCAGGTGCCGCAGGCGTCACGGGCGCACTTGTCGGAACACTCGGTCCTGAAACGACTGCTGGCGAAGGCGATATATCCGTCGCCGGGGTTTCCGCGTCCGGCGCGGGGTCGGTTTCCGTTGCAGCGCCAATCTCTCCCGCTTCGCTATCGGACTTGGGCTCTGCGCTTTCAGCAATGGCCTTGGTTTCTTCCTTCTTCTCGGCCTGTTCTTGCGCGGCGGCTTCGGCTGCTGCCTTTTGCTGTTCGCGCTGCTGACCTTCGGCTTCCCGGATCGTGGCGGCGGCAGCGGCGGCTACCGACCGGTCCTGACCGGACGGGCGCGCGGGTGCAAGGGCAGCGGCACGGACGACTTCCATCTTGGCGATCGTGGCGCGCGGGTCACCCGGCACCGTGCTTGTATCGATCTGCACATGCCCGCCAACGGCATACTGACGGCCATCCGGCCCGCGCACATATTCGAAATTCGGAGACCCCGCATAGCCGGCGCCGGCTGTCTGGTGCGCAGTTTCATGGGCACGGACTTCGCGGTCACGTGCGGCAAGCCTCGCAACTTCGGCCTGTTCGTCCTCAGAAAGCTGGTTCGGGAGCCGGGTGCTGGTGCCCGCCGGGCGGCTATCCGAGAAATTGGATTCGATCACCTGCACGGCCACACCGCTAGCGCGGCTCTGGCTGATCGGGGCGCCACTGCTGCCCTCTTGCGCACGAGCAGACCCGTCGCCTGAAGCCGGGGTTTCCGGCACAGCCGTGGATCGGGAAGCGGGCGCGGCCACTTCGGGGCGTCTGAGGCCCGGCGGCGGCGCACCCGTTGTTGGCAGGATCACGCTCGTCGTCATAAGGCACAGTTTACCATTGTTTCTGCCGTTCGGGAACGCTGATGCAACGCCGCACTGATCCGACGTGGCGACCGGCGCGTAAGAGGAGGAAACCGGAGCCCGTTACAATGCCAGCCCTTGCTGTTGCCGAGACTGTCCGAACCGCCCCGTCCGTGCTATGCCGGACGAAGCCTCAGGATTATCCGCGGGGCGCAAGGGGATGGCGGATGGGCACCGGCCGCACACAGGCGGAAAAGGATACGAAAGCGAATGCGGCGGCGCATGCAGCGCTGATCGCGCGTATCGCGACCGGTGCCGACCGCACGGCCTTTGCCGAGCTTTTCGCCTGGTACGGCCCGCGGCTCAAGGCGTTCGCGCTGAAAGGCGGGCTTGAGGATAGCGCGGCCGACGATCTGGTGCAGGATGTGATGCTGACCGTCTGGCGCAAGGCAGCGCTTTTCGACCCCGCGAAGGCAGCGGCCTCCACCTGGATCTTCACGATCCTGCGCAACCGGCGGATCGATCTTCTGCGGCGGGGAACCCTGCCAACGCAGGAGATCGATGCGGCAGAGAGGGTCGCGGCAGACGGCGAGGACCCGGAAGAAGCCACCTCGGGCGAGCAGCTTGCTACCCTTGTGAAGGACCGGATGGCAAGCCTTTCGCCCGAACAGGCGGAGGTCATCCACAAGGCCTTTTTTGAAGACAAATCCCATAGCGATGTGGCCGCAGAGCTCGGCCTGCCGCTCGGGACCGTGAAATCAAGGATACGGCTGGCGCTCGCGCATCTGCGGGGCCGGCTTGAGAAGGAAATCGAGGTAAGCGATGCCTGACAAGGACATGCTGGCCACACTCGTGACAGACCATATGGCAGGCGCCTTGCCGCCGCCCCTGATGCTGTTTGCCGACAGCCTCATTGAAATCAACAGCGAAGCCCGGCGCACCCACAACAGCCTGATGGCCGCGGGCGGCACGCTCATTGACGATATGGCCCCGGCCAGTCTGGCGCCGGACCTGTTCGACCGCCTGCTGGACAAGCTGGATGCCATGCCTGCTGAAGATGAAGGTTCAGCCGTGGAGGACAATGGCAGCGATACAGACCTCCCCACCGCCTTGCGGGCAAGCCTGCCCGGCCCGGTCGCGGGCCTCAAATGGAAGCGGATCGGCGGCGGCGTGCGGGAATATCCGATGGTGGCCGGGGTGCGCGGCTACAAGATCAGCCTGCTGGACATTCCGCCCGGGCAGACGATCCCGATGCATACCCACCGGGGGCGGGAATATACGCTCGTGCTCCGCGGGTCCTATACCGATACATACGGCGATATGAAAACCGGTGACTTCATCTGCACGACCGAGGCAGACACCCATAATCCGGTCGCTGATGCAGCAACCGGCTGCCTGTGCCTCGCCGTTCTCGATGCGCCCCTGAAGTTCAAGGGGCCGCTCGGCTGGCTGATCAATCCGTTCCTGAAAGTATAGGCCGCTCAGTCTTCGGGCGGACCATCCTCGGGACCGGGGCCTGGTTCATCGCCCGGCGGCGGGGGTGGCATGTCATCGTCGCGGTCATCCTTGAATTTCATCTTTTTCGGCATGCGCGGGCGGCTGAAAAAGGCGTCGGCAAGAGCCGCACGTGTGGGCTGATCAAGCGTCGGCAATATCTTCAGAAGCGCCTCGCGCATCGGCCCGTGCATTGCCCGCATGGCATCGTCATGCTGGTTCAGCGCGGCTTCAAATGCAGCAACGTCGAAGGTTTCAGCGGTAAGGAGCGCTTTCAGCGTCCGCTGATCCTCGCGAAATGCCTTGTAGCTTTCACGCATCATGGAGCGATTTTCGCGCAGGGCGTCCTTCAGCTGGCCACGAGCTTCTTCAGGTAGCAGCTTGTGGATAGCCCGGAGATTGAACTCGATCGGCCCCATGGGCGGGCGGTCACTATGGTGTTTGGGCGGCAGGCCACGACCGATCACATGACCAAGCGCGAACACATTGAGCGCCAGCGACAGGCCGAGAACCACAAACAGGATCTTCATGTTACGCGTCATAGGGTGCCGTCCTCAAAAAGGTCGATGTCGGTGCCTGCGATCAGGCTTGTGGAAAGATCAAGGTCGGTGACCTGCTCGGCCCCCGAAAGGCCGGCGTCATAGCCGACGAAAAGCCCGAGGCAAAGGGCAGCGGCAAGCGCACCGCCCTCGGCCAGTATCCAGGGCCGCGGGAAGGCCGCGAACAAGCCGCCAAGGAAAGACCGCCCACCGCCTGCCGCCGCCGAGGCGCGCGCCTGCGCATGGTCATCCGGGATGCGGTGCAGCCTTGCCATGAAGGCAGCAAGGGTCGCGTCATCCCGCCCGGGGACGCTGCCTGCAGTTTTCAGGAGTTCAGCCAATTTTGCGTCCTCCAGATCCTTCATCATGCCGTCCTTTCCTGGCCGCCCTGCGACCATTCCTCCATCAGGGCCTTCAGCGATTTCCGCGCCCGCACAAGGAGCGACTCGAAAGCCTTGATATGGATCTCCATCACTTCGGCCGCTTCCTGGTTGGACAGTTCCTCGAAATAGGTGAGGACAACCGCCGTCTGCTGCCGTTCGGGAAGCGTCGCGACCGCGTCCCTTATCCGTTGCCGTTCGCTTGCATCCGCCATCAGGTCTTCGGCGTTCATCGCATCGTCCGGCGCATCATAATCTTCGGGCAAGGCATCCGGCTTGCGGCGCCGCGCCTCGTCAAGGCAACGGTTGACCACCATCCGGTAAAGCCAGGTGCCGAACTTCGCCTTGCCCGCGTCAAAGAGCTCGGCCTTTGTCCAGACCTTCACAAACACGTCCTGCACCATATCCTCGGCGAGGGCCATGTCGCGCGTCATGCGGAAGGCAAGCGCCCGGCATTTCACCGCCCAGCGGTCCACAAGAACCGCATAGGCAGCCGGCGAGCCTGCCGCCACCTCGGCGATCAGGCGATCATCGCTTGCGTCCGCAAACGTGGGCCGTTGCCCCATGCGCGCAATCCTTCCATTCACTCACCGGCGGTACCCTTCCGGACAGGATACCACCTCGACGTCACACCTGTTACGGGCATGATTTCACATACCCTTCGCATTTTGTGCCATTTTTCCGTCATCTACAGGCGTTATCACCCGGCGCATCGCTTGAAACCGGGCCAAGAGTGTGGCTATGGTGCGAAAATTTGCGCGCCCCGGCAACCGGGTCCGCCGAACCATAAGGAAACGCCATGAAAATTGCGGTGATCGGTACGGGTTATGTGGGCCTTGTCTCGGGTACGTGTTTTTCCGAATTCGGCCATGAGGTCATTTGCGTCGACAAGGACGTGAAGAAGATCGAGAACCTCAAGAAGGGCATCGTCCCGATTTTCGAGCCCGGCCTCGATACCATGGTAGTGCGGAACGCCGAAGCCGGCCGCCTCGATTTCACCACCGATCTTGCCGAAGCCATGGACGGTGCCGCTGCCGTCTTCATCGCTGTGGGCACGCCGAGCCGCCGCGGTGACGGCCATGCCGACCTTTCCTATGTGATGGCAGCGGTCGACGAAATCGCGGCGCTCATTAAAAGCTATACGGTTGTCGTGACCAAATCGACTGTGCCCGTGGGCACCGGCCGCGAGATCAAGGCGCGTCTGTCGGCCAAGCTGTCGACCGACATGTTCGATGTGGCAAGCAACCCCGAATTCCTGCGCGAAGGCGCCGCGATCGAAGATTTCATGCGCCCCGACCGCGTTGTTTGCGGTGTCGAGAACGAGCGTGCCCAGGGCGTGCTGAAGGAACTGTATCGTCCGCTCTTCCTGAATGAAACGCCGGTCATCTTCACCAGCCGCGAAACCGCGGAAGTGGTGAAATATGCGGCCAACGCCTTCCTCGCCACCAAGATCAGCTTCATCAACGAGATGGCCGACCTTTGCGAGCGCGTCGGCGCCGACGTGCAGGAAGTGGCCAAGGGCATCGGCCTCGACAAGCGGATCGGTTCGAAATTCCTGCATGCAGGCCCCGGCTACGGCGGCAGCTGCTTCCCGAAAGACACCCGCGCCCTTGTGCGCTCGGCCGATGACGCAGGCGTTGACCTGAAAATCGTCCGCGCTGTCGTGGATGTGAACGAAGAACGCAAGCGTGCCATGGCCGCCAAGGTGATCGGCGGTTGCGGCGGTTCGGTTGCCGGCAAGAAGATCGCCGTGCTTGGCCTGACCTTCAAGCCGAACACCGACGACATGCGCGAAAGCCCGTCGCTCGATATCCTGCCCGCCCTTCAGAAGGCCGGCGCTGAAATCCATGCGTTTGACCCCAAGGGCATGGAAGAAGCCAAGCACCTGCTGCCGGGCGTGCATTTCGCGAATGACCCCTATGAAACCATGATCGGCGCCGATGCGCTTGTGATTGTCACCGAATGGAACCAGTTCCGCGCGCTGGACCTTGGCCGCGTCAAGGACCTGATGAAGTCGCCGGTGATGATCGACCTGCGCAACATCTATGGCCGCGCTGATCTGGCGAGCCACGGCTTCCACTATACGGGCATCGGTCGTTGAAGTGACGGATCGCGGCCGCGATAGACCGGCGCGGCCGCACCACCAGATCTGGGCCATTGCCGGGCCTGCCATCGTTGCTGGCTCGTCCGAGCCCATGGTGGCACTGGTGGACGCGTGGGCGGTGGGGCACCTGCCCTCGCCTGTTTACCTTGCCGCCATCGCAGTGGGCGCCGGGCTTTTTTCCTACATTTTCTGGGCTTTCGGTTTTCTCCGCATGGGGACAACCGGCCTGATCGCACAAGCGACCGGGCGGCGTGACATGGGCGAGGCTGCCGCCATCCTCACCCGCGCCGTCACCCTTGGCCTCGCCATCGGCCTCATCATCGTGGCCACAGGCCCCGTGATCTTCCATCTGGGCCTTCTGGCCTACGCGCCACCCGAAACAGTGGAAGCGCCGCTCACGCGATATTTCGACATCCGGCTTTTCGGCGCGCCCTTCACCCTGATGCTCTATGCCGTCACCGGCTATCTGATGGGTCGCGGGCAGGCCAAGCGCTCGCTTGTCGTGCAGCTGGTGCTCAATATCAGCAATGCAGTCCTGAACCTGATCCTTGTTGTCGGGCTTGAGATGGGGGTGGCCGGCGTGGCGCTCGGCACCCTAATTGCCACCCTGCTGGCGTTTGGGTGCGGGCTTTATTTTGTGCGGAACGACTTTAATGCCGGCACGCTGAAAGCGGCACTTCTGGACCGCGCCACCTGGGCGCCGCATGCCATCGGCAAGCTTTTCTCCTTAAGCGGACTTCTGCTTCTGCGCACGCTGATCCTGCTGACCAGCCTCCTGATCATCACCCGTCAGGCGGCAGCCCTCGGCGAGGCGGCCCTTGCCGCCACGCAGATCATGAACACTTTCATGATGCTGATGAGCCTTGGGCTTGATGGGTTTGCTTTCGCGTCCGAAGCGCTTGCAGGTGCGGCGGCCGGCGCGCGGGACAGGACGCTTTTTTCTTTCTGGGTCAGGATGGGTTTCCTGTGGTCGGCAATTGCCGCCCTTCTCTATGCAGGCTTCTATCTGGCTTTCGGCAACACGATTGTGGCGCTTCTGACCGACCTGCCGAGCGTGCGGGCGGCAATGGAACCGCTCATTCCCCTGCTCGCGCTGATGCCGATCCTCGGCTTTGCGGCCTACCAGTTTGACGGCATCTATGTGGGGCTGACGGCGGCGGGCGGCATGCTGGCCACGATCCTGGCGGGCGGCGCCGTGTTCGCCATCAGCGTCGGGCCGCTCAGCGACCGATACGGCCTTGTCGGCCTTTGGGGCGCTTTCGGGCTGTTTCTGGTGGTGCGTGGCCTAGGGCAAGCGCTTCTTTATCCGCGCCTTGCCGCAAGGGTTGGCCCTAGAGGATAGCTTTCACCGCTTCGGGCGGACGGCCAATGGCGGCCTTGCCGGCGTGGAACACAATCGGGCGTTCGATCAGCTTCGGTGTCGTCGCCATCGCCTTCACAAGCGCCTTGCCATTGGTGACATCCGCCAGACCCTGCGCCTTGTATTCGTCTTCCTTTGTGCGCATCAGGGCGCGCGGCTCGATCCCGAGCATGCCAAGCACTGCCTCAAGCTCGTCCTCCGACGGGGCCTCTTCAAGATACAGCCGCACGGTCGGTGTCAGGCCCATGCCTTCGAGAAGGGCGAGCGTTTCGCGTGATTTGGAACAGCGCGGATTGTGCCAGATGGTGACGGACTTTTCGGCCATGGGGCGGTCTCCTTGAAGGTCAGGAAAGGGAGCGGCTGGAGCGGGTAACGGGAATCGAACCCGTAACAAGAGCTTGGGAAGCTCGTGTGATACCTTTTCACCATACCCGCAATGGCCATGGTCGGTGCGGAAACTAGCCGCCTGACCGCCTGAAATCAAGAATGATCTGTGCCTTGGCCCCGCTTCGCGCTTGACGGCGACAGGATGCCCCGCCACTTTGTCGACGCCGGGTGGCAAGGGGCCGCCGCGGGCAATGATATTCAGGAGTTTGAACCATGCGCTATCAGAAAGGCACCGACCGCAACGTGACCTCCAAATGGGCTCGCCAGACCCAGATGGTCCGTGCCGGCACCATGCGCTCTGATTTTGGCGAGATGGCGGAATCCCTGTTCCTGACTTCCGGCTTCGCCTATGCGACCGCCGAGAGCGCCGAGGCGCGCTTCGATGGCCGCGAGGAAGGCTTCACCTACAGCCGGCAAACCAACCCGACCGTTGCCATGTTCGAGGAGCGGATGGCGCTTCTGGAAGGCACCGAGGTTGGCCGGGCGACCGGCACCGGCATGGCCGCGATGACGGCTGCCCTTCTTTGCCAGCTGAAAGCCGGCGATCATGTGATCGGCGCGCGGGCTGCGTTTGGCTCGTGCCGCTGGCTTCTTGATACCCTGCTGCCGCGCTACGGCATCGCCACCACAGTGGTGGACGGCACGGACATCAATGCCTGGGCCGCCGCCGTGCGCTCGGAGACCAAGGTCCTGTTCCTCGAGACACCCGCGAACCCGACGCTTGAAATGGTCGATATCGCCGCTGTTGCCGCTGTTGCCAAAAAGGCCGGCGCGCGGCTTGTGGTCGATAACGTGTTCGCGACCCCAGTGCTGCAGCGCCCGGTGGACCTTGGCGCCGATATCGTCTGCTATTCGACAACCAAGCATATCGACGGGCAAGGCCGCTGCCTTGGTGGCATCGTGCTTTGCGACAAAGCATTCGACGAGGAGTTTCTCTATCCCTACTACCGTCACACCGGCTGCGCCATGGCGCCTTTCAATGCCTGGGTGATGCTGAAGGGCCTAGAGACGATGGAACTCCGTGTCAATGCGATGGTCGATAACACCGAATATGTGGCCGCCGCCCTCGCAAAGCTTCTCGCCACCACGCGGCACCCCTCGCTGCCGAACTTCCCGCAGAAGGAACTGGCCGCACGCCAGATGACCCGCGGCGGTACCATGATTGCCTTCGAGCTGGCCGGTGGCCGCGACCAGGCGTTCAAATTCCTGAATGCGCTCGAGATCATCGATATCTCGAACAATCTCGGGGACAGCCGCTCGATCGCCACGCATCCGTGGAGCACGACCCACAAGGCGCTGGCCGAGGAATCAAGGCTGGAGCTTGGCATCACGCCGGGCCTTATCCGCCTGTCGGTCGGCCTTGAAGACAAGGATGACCTGGTCCGTGACCTGACCGCCGCCCTCAAGGCAGCGGGTGTGTGAGCCCTTTATGAGCGACGATGACGATGACATGGACGACGACCTGATCGATGGTGTGATGACCTTCGAGGCCATTACCGAAGGCGTGCGGGTCGCCGTCCAGTCCTATTTCCTCTCGGGGCAATCGGACCCTGAAGAGGGCTCCTACGTCTGGGCATACCGGATCCGCATCAGCAACGAGGGTGCGGCAACGGTGCAGCTTATCAACCGCCACTGGATCATCACCGATGGTCATGGCGGTGTGCAGGAAGTGCAGGGTGCCGGCGTTGTGGGCGAGCAACCGGTGCTCGCCCCCGGCGAACGCTTCGTCTATACAAGCGGCACCCCGCTTTCCACGCCCACGGGCTTCATGCGCGGCACATACGAGATGCAGCGCCCGGATGGCACCTTCTTCGATGTGGAAATCCCGGCCTTCTCCCTCGATAGTCCTCACTATTCGCTGAAGCTCAATTAAGCGCTTTATCTGGCGTTCAGCTTCATGGTCCTATGATGGGACCATGAAGAAGCTTTTTGCCCTGTTGCTGATTGTCTCCTGTGCCAGCACCGCCCGTGCAAACGAGGCTGCAGACGCCTATCGGCAGGGGCGTTTTCTAGTCGCCCGCGATCTCGGCCGGTCCCTCGGGGACGCCGACAGCCTCGCCTGGGCGTGCCGCGCCGGCCTTGTTATCGGCGGTTACAGCGGCGATGCCCGGCAATCTGCCCATGACCTGCACGGCGCACTTGAAGACTGCGACGCCGCGCTCGCCCTTGATCCCGACCATCCGTTTGCCCTCGTCAGCCGCGCGCTTGCCATCGGGTTCGAGGGAAAGCGCGTGAAGAAGGCCAATCTCGCCAAAGCATCGCGCGAGATGCTTGAAGGCGCCCTCACGCGCCACCCCGACGACCCGCTGGTGCTTGGCGCACTCGGCGGCTGGCATGCGGCTGTTTCACGATCCGGCTTTCTGGCGCGCGCCGTTCTCGGCGGCAATTCAAAAGTTGCGCGGGACTATTTTGAACAGGCCCTTGCCCTCGCGCCTGAAAATTTGCCGATCCGCTTTGAATTTCTGAAATTCCTTGCAACAGGTAACAGTGATGAACGCAAGGAAGCCCTTGAAGGCCTCGTAGCCTTTGAGGCAATGACACCATCGGACGCGTTCGACCGGATGCTGCTCGAAAAAGCGCGCGCCCTGACGGATGCCCTGAAAGTGAACGACAAACGCGCCATCCGGGACGCCCGTGAGGCCGCCAGCGCCTTCACCAATATCGACGATGCGAAGGAAGAGGTTGAGCCTTACCCGCTCGCCCAATGAATACCAAAGGGGGACATATGCCAGGGAACGCCGGGGCCAATCGATACAGCCTTGTTGCCATCGTCCTGCATTGGCTGCTCGCTGCGATGGTGATCGCGCTGCTGATTCTCGGCCCCGTCATGACAGACATGGGCGATGACGACCTGATGCTGAAGTTCGACCTTTACCAGTGGCACAAATCGCTTGGCATCAGCGTTCTCATTCTCACGCTCTTACGGATCGGCTGGCGTATCATGAAGGCCCCGCCTCCGCTGCCTGCCGCCATGGCGCGGCGTGATATCTTGCTAGCCCGCACGATGCATGCGCTTCTCTATGTCCTCACCCTTGCCATTCCGCTCGCCGGGTGGGTGACGGTGTCGGCGTCGCCGCTGGGTATTCCGACCTATCTTTATGGCACAGTCCCGTGGCCGCACCTGCCGGTTACCGGTGAAGCGGCAGAGGCCATCGCCAAGACGGTGCATGCCGCGCTGGCGTGGGGGCTGATGTTCCTTGCCGTCGGGCATATCCTCGCTGCCCTCTATCACCAGTTCGCCCTCAAAGACGGGCTCCTTGCCCGCATGTTCCCTATCGGAGACCCGCGCCCATGAAAGCTTTCATCGCTGTATTCATGCTTGCCACCGCGCCCGCAGCCGCGAGCGACTGGCAGCTTGACCGAGAGGCCAGCCATCTGGGCTTTGCCTACCAGCAGACGGGCGCACCCACTGAGGGACAGTTCAGCGCCTTCGACGCCGATATCAGCTTCGACCCTGCCGATCCGGCAGCTGCGAAAATCAGGGTGGTTGTCGACCTCGCCTCGATCGACCTCGGCGCCAAAGACCGTAACAAGATCGCGGCTGACCCGATATGGTTCGACAGCGGCGCCCACAGTGAAGCTGTTTTCACCGCAACTGGCGCGACCTCCCTTGGTGGAAACCGCTACCGCGCCGACGGAGCTCTTGCCATCAAGGGTATCGAAAAGCCCGCAACGCTTGATTTTACCCTCGATATCGATGGCGATACCGCCCACGCCGTTGGCAGCGCCACGCTCGCCCGGCTCGACTGGGACCTGGGCGGTGGCCAATATGCCTCCGAACGCTTCATCGGATTCAGCGTCCAGGTGAATTTTGACATCAAGGCCGAAAGGATTGCCCCGTGACCCTGCGCCACACTGCCACCGCCGCCCTCATTGCTGCCGCCCTTGGCCTTGGCGCCTGCCGGGGGATTGTCGATACCGTCTATCCGGTGAATGTGGCGCCTTCATCGATCCATGCCGGCAGCTACAGCATTGATCCCTCCCATGCGGGCGTCATCTTCAATATCCGGCATATGGAACTGGCCCGCTTTTACGGCCGCATTCCGGTGAAGGATGGATCGCTCGCCATCGACCCCGATAGCCCCGAGACGGCCAAACTGCAGGTCACGATGGATGCCGCCGGGCTCGACACTGCCAATCCGGTGCTGGACGAGAAATTGCGGGATCTGGTTTCAGCCGACGAATATCCGGAGATCACATTTGAGAGCATATCGGTTGTCCGGACCGGCGAAGCGACCGCCAATGTGACCGGCAACCTGACCATCGCCAAGGCAACAAAGCCGGTGACGCTTGTCGTTACCTTCGCCGGCAGACGCACAGATCCCCTGAGCGGCGATGACCGCATGGGTTTCGATGCGACAGGGACAATCAGGCTCAGCGAGTTCGGCCTCTCGGCTGTCTGGACCCCTTTTGTCGCTGACGAACTGGACCTGACAATCGGGGCCGAATTCACACGGCAGAAATAGGCTTCAGAAAGTTTTCTGGCGGGTCGCTGTTGCGCGCTCGATGGCGGCTGCCGTCAGCCGGTCGATGCCGAGCGTGTGGCGGATGATCTCGAGGAGGCGCAGTTCTTCCTGCGGAAGCTGGCCGTCCGAAGCTGCCACCTCGCAGGCGACCGAATAGACAAGGTCATAATCCTTTTCAGGCACCGCCTCAGCGACGAGGCCAAGGATGGCATCGAGGCCTTCCTCGCTCTGCAGGAGATCGATGCAGGTGTCGGTGTCGGTCGCCAGATGCTCGATCCGGTATCCCCGAAGTGCGGGAAGATAACCGACAAGTCCGGTCATCCGCTCGAGTTCGCGGTCCGTCATCGCATCATCGGACGCAGAGACAAGGACCATCGTATAGATGAGGGCGGTTTCCGGGCTGATCGTGGACATGGGATTCTTGTTCCTTGAATAATCGACTGTTCCGAACGTGGGGCAAATCGGCGGTCGCTGCAAGTCTCAGCGGCCGAAAAATTCACGGACCGAGGCAATCGCCGCGGCAAGCCCGAGCCTTTCAGCCACCACGCCTTCAGGCAAGCCTTCCAGAAGCCGGGTCGGCGTGCGGGCATCCAGAATGACGAACACGCCCCGGTCACCGGCCCGCCGGATAAGCCGGCCAAAGCCCTGTGCCAGCTTCATCCGTGTCTGCATATCGTCGTAAGCCGTACCGCCGAAAGCATCACGGCGCGCTTTATGGAGGAGCGTCGGGCGTGGCCACGGCACGCGGTCCAACACCAGAAGGCGCAGGCTTTCCCCCGGCACATCAACGCCGTCGCGCACGGCATCGGTGCCAAGAAGGCAGGCGTGCGGGTCATCGCGGAAGATATCGACAAGGGTAGCTGTGTCGATCGGGTCCACATGCTGGGCATAAAGCGGCAGGCCGGCCTCTTCCATCGGCCCGGCGATCTTATCCCACGTGGCCTTCAGGCGCTTGATCGCAGTGAAAAGGCCAAGGCCGCCACCACCTGAGGCGAGGAAAAGCTCACGGTAAGCCGACGCCACCTGGGCTGCGTCCATGCGGTTCACGTCATTCACCACGATCACGCGGGTCTGAGCCGCATAATCGAAGGGGGAAGGTACGGCAAGCCGACGCGCAGTGACGGGCAGATGCTTGGCGCCCGAGCGCAGGTCAACCCCGGCCCATCCGTCGCCCTCTTTATCCGCCGCGCGGTCGCGGAGGGTCGCTGATGTGACAAGAACACCGTGCGCGGGTGTGAACACCATATCGGCGAGCGGCTTGGTGGGGTCGATGAAATGACGGCGCATGCCAACGTCGCGCTCGCGGCCGTCCACCCGGTCGAGCTCGAACCAGTCGACGAAAATGTCAGGCACCGTACCGCCGAGCGACAGGAGCATTTCCATCCAGCTTTTGACCATTTCAGCGCGGAGCTTGAGGCTGCGGGCCGCGACCTCAAGCCGGCCACGGTCCCCGGTTTCCAGAATGTCGGCATCTTCATCGAGCCGCGCGAGGAGCGAGGCGGCAAGCGCCACCATCGGCCGCGCAAGGCCGGAAAGCGCCTCGGCAAGCTGCCCCGCAGCCGTCAGGAGCGCCGGCGGTGGGGCGGCAACCCCGGCCTCGACCGCCAGGCCGAACTCCACATTGTTCGCCCGCGCCAGCACGACAGCGCGCACTTCCATCAGGAAGGTTTCAAACCGGGTCATGGCGGCAGCCCCCGCCACCCGGCTCGCCCAGCCATCGGACGGCAGCACGCGTGCGGCTTCCAGAACCCCATCCAGAAGCGCCTTGGCGTCGGCATCATCGGCGATCAGTTCCTCGATCCGGTTCCGAAGGCCACGGGCACGGGTTGCGCCCCCCGATTCCTTGCCCCTGATCCAGCGGCGGAGCTCGCCTCCTTCAAGGCCGGTCAGCGCCACCGCAAAGGCGCTGTCGGCGGCATCAAAAAGGTGATGGCCTTCATCGAAGACCAGCCGTTTCGGCAGGTCGGGGTCGCCGTAGCGATTGGCAGCCTGCGCGATGGTCAGGGCATGGTTCGCGACCACCAGATCGGCGTGGCGCGCCTTGCGCCCGGCGCGCTCGATATAGCAGCGCCGGTAATGCTGGCATGCGGCATAAAGGCATTCGCCGCGCCGGTCGGTGAGCCCTGCGATACGGGCCGCGCCAAAGTGGGCGCCAAGCCAGCTCGGGAAATCGCCGCCGATCATGTCGCCGTCGCGGGTGAAGCGCGCCCAGCGCACCACAAGCCCCATCAGCACGCTGTCGCGGTCCGCCCCGCCACCAAGCGGCAAGGCACCCCGCTGCATCACGGCGGTCAGCGTTTCCTCGATATTCAGGAGGCAGGCGTAATTTTCCCGGCCCTTGCGGATCACGGCCTTGCGAGCCTTCCTTGTAGGATCGGGATAAAGCCTTGAAAGTTCCTGATCGAGCTGGCGCTGCAGGTTCTTGGTGAAGGTGGAAAGCCAGACAGGCGCGCCGTTTGTTTCAGCCCAGAGGCTGGCGGGTGCGATGTAACCCAGCGTTTTGCCCGTGCCGGTGCCAGCCTCCAGTATCTGCATGTTCGGCCCGCCTTCCATCTCGCGCGGGCGGAAGCTGTGGGTGGCGGCAGCGGCAAAGCGGCGCTGGCCTTCGCGGGTTTCGGAAGCATTCCCTAAAAGTTCGGCCAGCCGACTTTCTGACGACGCCGGGTCCACTGGGTCATCGCCCGGCGGCGGGGGCGGCCCCATGTCTTCCCATTCAGGCAGCGCTGTCCACACGCGGAGGCCGTCGTCGCGGCTATGGTCGGGGAAACGGCGCACTGCCCCCATCACCATCGGCCCCCAAGCCCAGCCGGCACGCGCCATCATGCCGGCGACCCGTTCGGCCCCGGCCCGATACCGCCAGATCTCGGCGCCCGCCTCGGCAAGCAATCGTTCCGCCACTGCCCGCATGGCCATGCACTGGTCTTCAAGGGTGGCGACAGGCAGATCAAGCGACAGTGCCTTCATCAGCCCGCCAAGCGTCGGCAGGCAGTAGCGTGCCGGACGCACGAAGGCGTAAAGCTCCAGAAGATCGAACGCCTGAAACTCGGAAAGGTTCAGCCGGCGGGCTGCAGCGGGCCGTGAAACAATCAGGTGCGGTTCGCGGACCAGATAGCCGGCGGCTTCATGCGGCCTCAGGGTTTCGATCACGCCGTCCGCATCAAGCCGGCAGCTTTCGCGCACCGAAAGCGCCATCACCGGCAGGCCATCAAGCCCCCTGCCCGCGCCGCCGCTTTCCGCATCGTATCCTGCCATGACCGTCATGCGCCGGACATTAGCGCCAGCCCGGAGGCCGCACCACAGAAAAGCGGCGGCCCCATCCGCATCCTTGACGAAAGGCGCAGAAATGCTTAGCTTCCGCCCACTTTTGAACCCCATCCCCAAAAGGTGCCAACATGACCGATAATGCCGCGCTTGCGCTTGCCTCCAACGCCTGGCCTTTCCAGGAAGCCGAGAAGCTGGTGAAGCGGTACTCGAAACAGGCACCCGAAAAGGGATATGTGCTCTTTGAGACCGGCTATGGCCCCTCGGGCCTGCCGCACATCGGCACCTTTGGCGAGGTTGCCCGCACCACGATGGTGATGCGCGCCTTCCGCGAGCTTTCGGACATCCCGACCCGCCTCATCTGTTTCTCGGATGATATGGACGGCATGCGGAAGATTCCCGAAAACGTGCCGAACCAGGAAATGCTGAGGGAACATCTGCAGAAGCCGCTGACCGCCGTGCCCGATCCCTTCGGCACGCATGGCAGCTTTGGCGAGCACAATAACGCGCGCCTTTGCGCTTTCCTCGATTCCTTCGGCTTCGATTACGTGTTCGCGTCCGCGACTGACTATTACAAATCGGGCAAGTTCGACGGTGTGCTGAAGCTCGCCGCTGAACGCTATGACGACATCATGAAAGTGATGCTGCCGACGCTCGGCGCCGAGCGGCAGGCGACCTATTCGCCCTTCCTGCCGATTTCGCCGAAATCCGGCCGCGTGCTTTATGTGCCCATGAAGAATGTGGACGCAAAAGCCGGTACCATCACGTTTGATGATGAAGACGGCGAAGAGCTGACCGTCTCCGTCACCGGCGGCAATTGCAAACTACAGTGGAAGCCGGACTTTGGCATGCGCTGGGCGGCCCTTGATGTTGATTTCGAGATGTTCGGCAAGGACCACCAGACGAACGCTGTGGTCTATGACCGCATCTGCCAGATTCTGGGCGGCCGCGCGCCCGAGCATTATGTTTACGAGCTGTTCCTTGACGACAAGGGCGAGAAAATCTCCAAGTCCAAAGGCAATGGCATCTCGATCGAGGAATGGCTGACCTATGCCAGCCCCGAAAGCCTCGCCCTTTACATGTACCAGAACCCGCGCAAGGCAAAGCGGCTGTATTTCGACGTGATCCCGAAGGCGGTGGACGAATATTACAGCTTCGTCGAAGCCTTTGGCCGTCAGGACGAGGCCGAGCGTTTCAAGAACCCGGCATGGCATATCCATGGCGGCAATGTTGAGCAGAAGAACCTGCCGGTGAGCTTCGCCCTCCTCCTCAACCTCGTTTCCGCGGCAAATGCCGAAGACAAGGCCACGCTTTGGGGCTTCGTCTCGCGCTATGTGCCGGGTGCCACGGCTGAGGCCTACCCCGAGCTTGACCGCCTGATGGGCTATGCGATCCGCTATTACGATGACTTCGTGAAACCGACGAAGGTCTTCCGTCTGGCAACCGATGCCGAGAAAGCCGCTTTCGACGGCCTCATCGCGCGCCTGAAGGCCCTGCCCGCAACCGAGACGGACGCCGAAGTGATCATGACCGAGGTCTATTCAGCCGGCAAAGACGCGGGCTACGAGAATCTCCGCGACTGGTTCAAGACCTGCTACGAAGTGCTCTTGGGCCAGGAACAAGGCCCGCGCATGGGCGGCTTCATCGCGCTTTACGGGATCGAGGACACGCTTGCCCTCATCGACCGCGCCCTGAAGGGCGAACTCGTCGCCTGAAGCGTTCGCTGATCCAATGAAAAAGGGCGGCCCGATTGGTGCCGCCCTTTTTATCTGTCCTGTCTGGCCGTCGGATCAGGCCTTGGTGTCCACATGCACATCCATGGCACGCGATACGCCAACCATGGCCGGGCGCAGGAGCCGGTCCTTGATCATATAGCCGCCGGCGATCAGCTGCACGACTGAACCCGGTGCATGCTCGGCGGTCGGCACCTCGAACATCGCCTGATGCTGCTGCGGGTCGAACCGGTCGCCCACCGCCGGCGTCACTTCACGGATGCCGTGGCGTTCGAAAATATTGATCAGCTCGCGTTCGGTCATCTGCACGCCTTCGATCACCGGCTTCACGGCTTCATCAAGGCTTTCCGGCAAGCCCGAAAGGGCGCGGCGCAGGTTATCGGAAACATTGAGGAGATCGCGGGCGAAGCTCGTCACGGCATAGGCCGAGGCGTCCGCCTTGTCCTTCTCGGCACGGCGGCGGATATTCTCGCTTTCGGCCATGGTGCGAAGGAGCCGGTCCTTCACTTCATTGAGGTCGGCTTGCAGCTGGTTGATCAGCTCGTCTTCGCTCGGGCCGTCTTCGGCGCCCGTGAGATCGATTGTATCGCTCTCGGACTCGGCGGCGGCGTGGGCTTCGGCGTCAATGCCGATGTCGTTTTCGGGAAGGTCGCTTGCTTTGTCTTCTGCGCTCATGTCTTCACTCAATTGGTTGTATTCGGGGCTGCCGGGCTATCAAAGAAGCCGGCTCACCACCTGTGCCGTGTAATCGACCATCGGGATGATCCGCGCATAGTTCAGCCGCGTGGGGCCAATGACCCCAAGCACCCCGACAATCTGGTTCGCACCGTTCATATAGGGGGAAACGACGACAGATGAACCCGAAAGTGAAAATAAATTGTTCTCGGCCCCAATGAACATCTTCACGCCGCGCCCATCACGGGCCAATTCCAGAAGCCGGATGAGGTCTTGCTTGCGCTCCAGTTCGTCAAACAGAAGCCTGATCCGCTCTAGGTCCGTCGCTTCCTGCACATTATCGAGAAGGTTCGACGTGCCCGAAATGATCAGCGAGGCCGGCAGGTCGTTACCGCCGGACCAGACGGCAAGGCCAGCTTCCACCACGCGGGCGGTGAGGTCATCAAGCTCGGCCCGGCGCGCCTCAAGCTCGGCCCGGATCGATGTCATGGCGCCTTCAAGCGTGCGACCACCGAGGCGCGCATTCAGATAATTGCCGGCGGACACAAGCGTGGAGGCCGGCAGCCCGGCTGGCAGGCTGATGATACGGTTTTCCACGCTGCCGTCTTCCGACACCATCACGACAAGCGCGCGGCCGGGGCCGACGGGCACAAATTCGATATGGCGAACGGAAAGCTCCCGCTTCGGCACCATCACAAGGGCGGCGCAGCGCGACAGGCCGGAGAGCGCCTTGGTGGCCTCCCCCAGTGCTTCCTCGATCGTACGGCCCGAGGAAACACAGCGGCCTTCGATGGAGGCACGCTCTTCCCGCGTCAGGTTGCCGACCTCCATCAGGCCGTCCACAAAAAGGCGCAGGCCGAAATCGGTGGGCACCCGCCCGGCTGAGGTGTGCGGCGCGGCGATCAGGCCAAGGTCTTCAAGATCTGCCATCACATTGCGGATGGTGGCGGGCGATACGGCGATCCCGTCGGCCCGGCTGATGGTGCGCGAGCCGACAGGGTCGCCGGTCTCGAGATAGGTCTCGACGATCTGGCGGAAAATGGCCTTCGAGCGTTCGTTCAGTTCGACAAGCGACATGGCGTTCCATCTGCCTTTCATCTTCCAGTCGGAATGTAGGAACGCGGCGCCCGCGCGTCAATCGCTGCGCCTTTGACCTTGGCGACGTGCTGAGGTAGAAGAGGGGCCATTTTTGAACGGTCCAGAAAAACCGGCCCCAAAGCCGGACAAAGAAAAGGAAGAAACATGCGAGCAAGCGGCCGCGCCACCGACGAGATGCGCCCCATTGAAATGATCCCGGGCTTTGCCAAGCACGCGGAAGGGAGCTGCCTTGTCAAATTTGGCGACACCCATGTGCTCGTGACTGCCACCTTCGAGGAGCGCGGCCCTTCGTGGCTTCGCGACAGCGGCAAGGGCTGGATCACCGCCGAATATGGCATGCTGCCCCGCGCCACCCATGGCCGCGTCGCCCGTGAAGCCGCCAAAGGCAAGCAAACCGGCCGCACGCAGGAAATCCAGCGCCTGATCGGTCGCGCCCTGCGCGCCGTTGTCGACCTCACCCAGCTGAACGAGAAGCAGATCCGCATCGACTGCGACGTGATCCAGGCCGATGGCGGCACCCGCACGGCTTCGATTTCCGGCGCCTATGTCGCCCTTCACCAGTGCTTTGACTGGATGGTCCGCGAAGGCCACCTTGCGGCCCTGCCCTTCACCGACAGCATCGCTGCCGTTTCGTGTGGTATCGTTGATGGCCGCGCCGTGCTTGATCTTGACTATGTCGAAGACAGCAGCGCCCACACCGACGCCAACTTCGTGCTGACCGGCAAGGGCGGCATCGTGGAAATCCAGGGCACGGCAGAGGAAAGCCCCTTCTCGGAGGAGGAATTCCTGCGTCTGTTGCGCCTTGCGCGCATGGGCTGCGACGCCATCGGCCGCGCCCAGAAGGCCGCTATCGAAAAGGCAAAATGAATGGCCCGCAAATTCACCGGCAACAAGATCGTCATCGCCAGCCATAACGAAGGCAAGGTGCGCGAGATCAACGAGCTTCTCGCCCCCTTCGGCGTGGAAGCCATCTCCGCCAAGACGCTTGGCCTGCCCGAGCCCGAGGAAAACGGCGACAGCTTCATCGCGAATGCCGAGATCAAGGCGGTGGCGGCAGCGCTTGTCTCGCAGATCCCGGCGCTTGCTGACGATAGCGGGCTGGAGGTCAATGCCCTTGCTGGTGATCCGGGCATTTTCAGCGCCCGCTGGGCCGGCCCGAAGAAAGATTTCAGTGCCGCCATGGCGCGCGTTATCGAGGAAATGGACGACGATCCGGACCGCGGCGCCAACTTCACCTGTGCACTCTCCCTCGCCTGGCCCGACGGCCATGTGGAAAGCTTCGAAGGCAAGGTGTTTGGCGAGCTTGTCTGGCCGATGCGCGGCGAGAAGGGCTTTGGCTATGATCCCATTTTTGTGGCGAAAGGCGAAAGCCGGACGTTCGCTGAAATGGACCCCGCCGAGAAACATGCGATGAGCCACCGGGCGGATGCCTTCCGCCAGCTGATCGCTGCCTGCTTCCAGAATGTCGCCTGACAAACCTTCGCTGCCGGGCGACAGTGCGCCGCACGCAGCCGGCATCTATGTGCACTGGCCTTTCTGCCTGAAGAAATGCCCTTACTGCGATTTCAACAGCCATGTCCGCGACAGCGTGGATCATGATGACTGGTCGCGCGCGCTGATTGCCGAGATTGACGCCACCGCCGCGCTCTACCCGAACCTCAAGGCCGCCTCGATCTTTTTCGGGGGCGGCACGCCTTCCTTAATGGCGCCTGAGACCGTGGCTGTGGTGATCGAGCGGGTGCGCAGCCATTGGGGCGGTGACGAGATTGAAATCACGCTAGAAGCCAACCCGTCCAGCGTGGAGGCCGGACGCTTCCGTGCCTACCGGGAGGCCGGCGTCAACCGCCTTTCGATGGGCATCCAGTCCTTGCGCGATGATGCCCTGCAGTTCCTCGGGCGGCTTCATAACGCCAGCGAAGCCCTGAGGGCGCTTGAAGTTGCGCGGCACACTTTTGAACGGGTCAGTTTCGATCTCATCTATGCCCGCCCCGGTATGGAGCTGGCCGATTGGCGCACCGAGCTTTCCGAGGCGCTCGCCATGGCGCCGTCGCACCTTTCGCTTTATCAGCTGACCATCGAGGAAGGCACCGCCTTCTGGCACCAGTATCGCCGGGGCGCCTTTGCCCTGCCCGACGAGGAAACGGCAGCAGCCCTTTATGACCTGACGCAGGACATGACGGCAGCGGCAGGCCTCCCCGCCTACGAGACATCAAACCACGCCGCCATGGGCCAGGAATCGCAGCATAATCTGATCTATTGGCGCGGCCTTCCCTATGTGGGGATCGGCCCCGGCGCGCACGGGCGGCTGCCAAACGGGAGCGGCGCGCTCGCCACCGCCAATATCAAGCGCCCGGAAGACTGGTTGAAGGCGGTATCCGACACCGGCTTCGGCCTCACCGAGACTTTCACGGTGGAGCCCCTCGAGCGCGCGACCGAGGCCTTGATGATGGGCCTGCGGCTGATGGAAGGGCTCGATATCGCCGCAATCGAGACCCGTTTCGGTGCGCCGCGAAACGAATGGCTTGATGAGGCGACCCTCGCCTCGCTCGTGTCAGACGGTTTTCTGAAGGCCGACGATGGCCGGGTGACGGTCACCCGTGCCGGTCAACCGGTCCTCAACCACCTTATCGGGAAACTGGCGTTGTAAAGGCCGCAGGCGACGGATCGATCACCTCGAACCCGCGATCGCCAATTTCAAGCACCGCAAGGCCGCGCTCGTTGAGCCCCGTGGGCAGCAAGCGGAAGATGCCATCGACGCCTGCAAAGCCCGTGGGTTCGGTCAGCGCCATTGCCGTGAAGAAATTGCGGCCATCCGCATCATCGCGCATCAGGCTCGCCACCAGCGCCATGCCGTCATAGGCCAGGCTTGCAAGCCGCGGCGCATCCCGGCCATGAAGGGCACGGTAGCGGCGGAAGAAGGCATCTGCCTTCGTGGGGTCGGGGGCCGCGAACCAGCCATGCTTCAGCGGCGGTTCTTTCAAAAGGTCCGGATCGAACCAGAGCCCGGTGCCCAGAAGCTTCACCCTATTGAGGTCGGTCTCATAATAGGCGAAGAGCGGCGCCAGCGTTTTCAGGAGCGCGCCCCCTTCAGGCAGCAGCACGGCATCAAAGTCGGGGTCGCCCAGCACTTCGCGGTCATCGATTTGGCGGGCGATTTCATCGGTCATCTCGTCGCGAAGGCTGCGCAGGAACGAGACTTCATCCTGCCGCGCCTTCCGGCGGGCGTCATAGTCGGTCAGGCGCTTCACGGGATCGGCAAGCGCCGCCGCGTCGGATTCGTAGGATTCAAGCCGGGTGACCTTGGCACCGGCATCGAAGACCGCGTCACCGAAGGCTGTGCGCACCCGCTCGCCGTAGCGGCCATAGGGGATCATCGCGGCGAAACGCTCGCGGCCCTGTGCGGCGGCGTAGCCGATCACCCGGTCCACCTCGGTTTCGGGCAGGAAGCCGAGGATATAGCGGCCGGGGGCCGCCACCGTGCGGTCGTTCGAAAAGCCGATCACCGGCACACGGCGCTGCGCCGCCAGCTCGCCCGCTGCCGCCACATTGCGCGACAGGAGCGGCCCAAGGATGATCGAGGCCTTGTGGGTATCAAGTGCGAGGGTTGCCGCCGCCCGCGCGCCTTCCTCCGTGCCTTTGGTGTCTAGCGGCACAAGGGTGATGCGGGGGTCGTAGGCATCGTAGAAAGCCATGGTGGCAGCATCAAGGAGCGCGTTGCCGACATCGGCTTCAGCGCCCGTCAGCGGCAGGAGAAGCGCGACCGTAACCGATACCTGTGCCTGCCCGGCCGGCGCCGGCGTGGGTTCGATCTTTTTCGGCTCGGTACGTGTTACCGGTGCGCGCGGTTCGCTCACGGTTGGTGCCGGTTGTTCGCGCTCACCGCCGCCGCATGCCGCCAGCAGGAAGACGGCTGCCAGCGCCGCGAACCTCATACCCGATTGAAAGCTTCTTGCCACCCGCCTGTCCCCTGGTGTTTGTTAGGCGCACAGATAAACATCCTGCCCCATGGCCCGGCCTGACACATAGCATCCGGCGCGGGCGCAGGTAAAGATAGCGGGCGCCTCGCCCGACCGCCACTCAGGAAAGCAAGTGAATGTGCCCGGAAGATGACATGGACGAGCCGTTGGCCGCAGAAGACCCGTTTGCCGATGCGCCGGGCAAGGGCGGGCCGCTCGCACCCGGGCTTTATGTCGTGGCCACCCCCATCGGCAACCTGGGCGATATGACGGACCGGGCGAAGGCCGTGCTGGCGCAAGTGGACCTGATCGCCTGCGAGGACACGCGGGTGACCCAGAAGCTGCTGTCCTATCTGATGATCCGGAAGCCCATGCTGCCCTATCACGAGCATAACGGCCCCGCCATGCGGCCGAAGCTTCTGGAAAAGCTGGCCGGCGGCGCGCGGATCGCGCTTGTGTCGGATGCCGGCACGCCGCTCATTTCCGACCCCGGTTTCAAGCTTGTGGATGCCGTGTGCGAGGCTGGCCACAAGGTTACGCCCATCCCAGGCCCTTCGGCGGCTATCACCGCCCTTTCGGTGGCCGGCCTGCCGACCGACCGTTTCCTGTTCATGGGCTTCCCGCCGCCGAAATCTTCCGCCCGGCGCGACTGGTTCGAAGCCGAGAAGGCAACCCGCGCCAGCCTTGTTTTCTATGAAAGCGCCCGCCGCCTGCCGGAAACCCTGCGGGACGCCGCCGATGTGCTCGGGGCCCGCCCGGCAGCCGTCGCCCGCGAGCTGACCAAGAAGTTTGAAGAAGTGCGGCGGGACGACTTGATAAGTCTCGCCAACCACTATGAAGCCGCCGGTGCCCCGAAGGGGGAAATCGTTGTGGTGATTGGTGCGGCTGAAGAAAAAGCCCCGGCAGGCACCGCCATCGATGCCGACAAGGCCCTGAAGCTGGCGCTGGAGCATATGAGCACCAAATCCGCCGCGCGCTTCGTGGCTGATCTCTTGGGCCTGAAGCGCAAGGACCTTTATGAACGCGCCCTCGAAATCGGTGGCAAGCATGGCGGCGAGGACTGACCGCCGCGACATCGAGAAAGCCGGGCGGCGCGCCGAGATGCTCGCGGGCCTCCTGTTGCGCCTCAAGGGATACCGCGTCCTCACCCGTCGCTTTCGCTCCCGCCGGGGCGAGGTCGACCTGATCGCGTGTCGGCGCGGGTTACTGGTCGCCGTAGAGGTGAAACAACGGCAAAGCGAAGCGGCAGCGCGCGAGGCGATCACCGCCCGCCAGCGCCAGCGTATCGCCGGCGGGATCGAGGACTGGAGCGCCCGCACCGGCCACACGGGCCCTGTACGCTTCGACGCCATCCTCATCCTGCCCCGCCGTCTGCCCATCCATATCAAGGACGCATGGCGGCTGACATGAGAAATTCTGACAACAGCGTGACTGGCACCCTGCGCCCCTTGGGGCTATAGGAATCAGACGACAGCAACAGGAGTTAAGCGATGAACGCTGCCCCCCTCCGGGTCGCCATCCAGATGGACCCGATTGAAACCATCAATATCAATGGCGACAGCAGCTTTGTTCTCGGCCTTGAAGCCCTGAAACGCGGCTATGAGCTTTATCACTATCTGCCCGAGGCGCTGACCTATGAAACCGGCAAGGTAACCGCCACGGCGCGCCGCATGGACCTGCGCCGCGAGGCTGGCAACCATTATACGCTCGGCGATCCGGTGAAGCTTGATCTTGCTGAAGATATTGACGTGATCCTGATGCGTCAGGACCCGCCCTTCGACATGGCCTATATCACCGCTACCCACCTTCTGGGCCTGATTGCCGACCGTACGCTTGTCGTCAACAACCCCGATGAAGTGCGGAACGCGCCCGAGAAACTGTTCGTCACCCTGTTTGCCGACCTGATGCCCGAAACCATGATCACGCGGCAGCTGGATGACATCCGCGAGTTTCGCAAGAAACACGGCGAGATCGTCATCAAGCCGCTTTATGGCATGGGTGGATCGGGCGTTTTTCACCTGCGGCAGGACGACAGCAACCTCACCGCCCTTTATGAGATGTTCGTCGAACGCAACCGCGAGCCGGTGATGGTGCAGCGCTTCATGCCCGAGGTACGCCACGGCGACAAACGCATCATTCTGGTGGATGGCAAGGCGGCTGGTGCGCTGAACCGCGTGCCCGCAACCGGCGAAATCCGCTCCAACCTTGTGGCGGGCGGCCGCGCCGAGAAGACCGAACTGACCGCCCGCGAGCAGGAAATCTGCGAACGCATCGGCCCCGCCCTTTACGAGCGCGGCCTGATTTTCGTCGGCATCGATGTGATTGGCGACTGGCTGACCGAGATCAATGTGACCTCGCCAACCGGCCTGCAGGCAATCCTCAAGCTCGGCGGCCCCGCCCTTTGGGAAGATATCTGGGATGCCATCGAGGCCCGACTGAAGGGCCTCGGGCGGCTTTAAGCCTTAAATCCCGCAAACACCAAGGCGGCCACACAGGTCATCGAGCTGATCGAGCGTTTCATAGCGGATGGTGACGACACCACCTTCACCGTCCGCGCCGCCGCCATGCTCGATCGTCACCTTCATGCCGGTTGCGGCTGAAAGATCCTTTTCAAGCGCCACGGTATCGGCGTCCTTCGCCTTGCCGGTACCGGAGAGGCCACGGGCCTTGGGTGCCGCCGGGCGGCCCTTGGCCTCGTTTGCCAGCACTTCAGTCTGGCGGACCGACAGGCCTTCCTTGACGATGCGTTTGGCAATCTCTTCAGCGTCCGCTGCACCAATCAGGGCGCGGGCATGGCCCATGGAGATAGCACCGGCATTGACCATATCCTGGACGCTCGTGGGCAGCAGCAGCAGGCGCATCAGGTTCGCCACATGACTACGGCTTTTGCCGACGATTTCCGCCGCGGTTTCCTGCGTATGGCCAAACTCGTCAATGAGCCGCTTGTAGGCGGTTGCTTCCTCAATGGCACTCAGGTCCTGCCGCTGGACGTTTTCAACGATGGCGATTTCGAGCACTTCGGAATCCGAAAGCTCCCGCACCACCACCGGCACTTCATGGATGCCGGCCTTCTGGGCTGCCCGCCAGCGCCTCTCGCCCGCCACGATCTGGAACCGGTCGCCACCCATCGGCCGCACAAGAATCGGCTGCAGGACACCCTTTTCCTTAATCGAGGCCGTCAGTTCGGCAATCGCTGCATCGTCGAACCGGTTGCGCGGCTGGGCGTTGTTGCGCTCCAGGAAAGCAATCGGCAGCACGCGACGCGAGGCATCGCCAATCGCGGCCTGGGCTGCCACCACCTGCGGGCGGTCGTCAGCGAGAAGAGCGGAAAGGCCTTTCCCGAGGCCTTTTTTGGGCTTGGCACCAAGTTGCATTGATAGTCCTAACTTCTTGTTTTTATTCTATACTTCAGGCCGCAAGCGCGCCGTCACGGGTGAGAAGCTCGCGCGCCAGGCTGATATAGGCCTGACTGCCCGGGCAGCGGTGATCGTAAATGAGCGCCGGCATGCCATGGCTCGGCGCTTCGGAAATCCGCACATTGCGCGGGATCATCGTCTCATAGACCTGCGAACCGAGATACTGGCGCACGTCGCTCGCCACCTGTTCCGACAGGCGGTTGCGGCGGTCGAACATCGTCAGCACGATCCCGTTGATCGAAAGCTGCGGATTGAGGCTCGCCTGTACCTGATTGATCGTTTTGAGGAGAAGGCTGAGGCCTTCAAGCGCGAAAAACTCGCACTGCAGCGGCACCAGCACCTGATCGGCCGCCACGAAGGCGTTGATGGTGAGGAGCGACAGCGAGGGCGGGCAATCGATCAGCACATAATCATAGGCCGACGACACTTCGGCCAGATCGAAGGCCTGACGCAGGCGGAAATTGCGCTGGGGCAGCTCGGCAAGCTCGAGATCAGCGCCCGACAGGTCAACCGTCGACGGGATCAGCTCGACAAGCGGAACCTCGGTTTCAATCACCGCGTCCTGCAGGTCTGCCGCGCCCATCACCACGTCATAAGAGGTGATTTCGCGCGATGCCCGGTCGATACCAAGGCCGGTCGAGGCATTGCCCTGCGGATCGAGATCCACGATAAGCACATGCTTGTCCACCGCTGCCATCGCCGTCGCCAGATTGATTGCCGTCGTCGTTTTGCCGACGCCACCCTTCTGATTCGCCACTGCGATGATGCGGCCCTTGCCGGATTGTGTCATGTCCGCCCCCCTTCAGGCTGATGCCGGATGGACTAATCGTCTGATTTTATTGGATTCCGCCTCAGGAAAAGCGGGGCTGAACTGCAGTGAGCCGCAAGATCACGCCCTTGTCGTCGCTCAGGCTTTGGAACCGGTCAACATCCATCTTCCACGCCTTCATGGCCTCGGTCAATTCGTCTTCCGCCCCTTCACCCTTCAATAGCCAGAATTCGGTATTCGGGCCGATGAAAGGCCTCCCCCAATCAAGGAGCTGACCCACCTTGGCACAGGCGCGCGACGTGATGAAATCGACAGGGAAAGTTTCAAGCGCTTCGATTCGCTCATTATGAATCGTGGCAAGGGCCGATGTTTCACGTGAAACCTGCCCCATGAAACTGCACTTCTTGCCGTTGCTTTCCACCATATGCGCGTGGCCGAGCCCCATAACGGAAAGCACAAGGCCGGGGAAACCCGCCCCCGACCCGATATCGAGGAAGGTGAAATCGCCCTCCCCCTTCGCCTTGCGGATCAGGGGATAAAGCTGCGCAGAATCAAGGAAATGGCGGCGCCACAGATCGGGGATCGTGGTATCGGACACCAGATTCTTGGCCTTCTGCCACTTCACGAGAAGGGCGGCATAGGCTTCGAGCTTCGCAAGTGTTTCACGTGGAACAGCGAGATCCGCGGCAAGGCGTTCGGCAGTATAGGCAGCCATATGTCAGGCTGCCCGCTTGCGCTTGATATGCCCAAGGATGAGCGTGAGCGCCGCCGGCGTCACACCGGCGATCCGGGCTGCGGCACCGAGCGTTGCCGGGCGGGCGGTGCGGAACTTCTCGCGCATCTCGTTTGAAAGCCCCGGAATGGCATCGAAATCCAGGTCCTCGGGGATCGTCAGCGCCTCATCCCTGCGGAAGGCATCGACGTCCGCCTGCTGCCGGTCCAGATAGCCGGCATACATGGCATCGATGCCGAGCTGCTCGGCAATCGCCGGATCGATGGCGCCAAGTTCCGCGGGCCAGATGGCTTTCAGCTGGGCATATTCAATGGTCGAGAAACCAAGAAGCGTTTCAGCCGACCGGCGCTGGCCATCCTGATTGAGGCTGAGGCCATGTTTGCCGGCTTCGTTCGGCGTCAGCGACAGGCCCTGCAGGGTGGCGCGACCGGCCGCCAGCGCCGCCTTCTTCGCCGCGAACGCCTCGCGGCGCTCGCTGCCGATAAAGCCAATGCGGTCTCCGATATCGGTCAGGCGCTGGTCCGCATTATCGGCCCTAAGCGTCAGGCGATATTCCGCCCGGCTCGTGAACATGCGGTAAGGCTCCCGCGTGCCCTGTGTAATCAGGTCATCGAGCATCACACCGATATAGGCGTCCGCACGATCAAGGATGAAAGGCGTCTCGCTGCCACCAGCCGCAAGCGCCGCATTGGCGCCAGCCATCAGGCCCTGCGCTGCTGCTTCCTCGTAGCCCGTGGTGCCATTGATCTGGCCGGCCAGATAAAGGCCGGTCACGCGGCGGGTCTCAAGCGTCGCTTTCAGTTCGCGCGGGTCGATGAAATCATATTCTATCGCATAGCCCGGCCGGATGATCGTCACCTTCTCAAGGCCGGGGATCGACCGGATGAGTGCATCCTGCACCTCTTCCGGCAGGCTTGTCGAAATGCCGTTCGGATAAACGGTCGGGTCATCAAGGCCTTCGGGCTCCAGGAAAATCTGGTGGCTTTCCTTATCCGAGAAACGCACGACCTTGTCCTCGATCGACGGGCAGTAGCGCGGGCCCCGACCTTCGATCTGGCCCGAATACATCGGCGCGCGGTGCAGGTTATCCTTGATCACCTGATGCGTCCGCTCGGTCGTCCGGGTGATGAAGCAGCTGATCTGCGGTGTGGTGATCTCGCGGGTCAGGAACGAGAAAGGCACCGGCGGATTATCGCCCGGCTGTTCCTCGCAGACAGACCAATCGATGGTGCGGCCATCGAGGCGCGCGGGCGTGCCGGTCTTCAGGCGGCCGAGCTCGAACCCGAGGCTCATGAGCGTATCGGAAAGGCCCAGTGCCGGCGCCTCGCCCACACGGCCCGCCGGAATCTTCTTTTCACCGATATGGATCAGGCCGCGCAGGAAAGTGCCTGTCGTCAGGATCACGGCACCGGCCCGGATCTCGGTGCCGTCACCCAGCACTACACCGCCAATGCGCGGCTTCTCGCCTGAGCGGTCGATGATCAGGTCCTCGACTGCGCCGCCAAGGATCGACAGATTCGCATAGTCGCCGAGGATCGCCTGCATGGCTTCGCGGTAAAGCTTGCGATCGGATTGCGCCCGCGGACCCTGCACCGCCGGACCCTTGCGACGATTAAGGAGGCGGAACTGGATGCCGGCGGCGTCCGCCACCTTGCCCATGACGCCATCAAGCGCATCGATCTCGCGGACCAGATGACCCTTGCCGAGCCCGCCGATGGCCGGGTTGCACGACATCTCGCCAACCGTTTCCGGCTTGTGGGTGACAAGCAGGGTCTTCGCGCCAACACGGGCCGACGCTGCCGCAGCCTCCGCCCCGGCGTGGCCACCACCAATCACGATCACATCAAACACGGTCGCGCTCATCCACAAACCTCACACATGGCAAAAGACAGGCCGCCCCGCGCCTTCGCGGAACCACCTGCCCAACCTGCTCTGAAACATGGCGGGGTCTATACTAGAGAAAGGCGTTTAAGTCAAAGTTAAGCGGGCCGCTTACCGGAGCGTGTTTCACGTGAAACACAGTGCCTGCTGCAAACGGGCCATGGCACTTTTCTGCTTCCGACTGACAGCAACTCCATCGCCCCAGGCTTCTCCGCTGTCGTGCCAAGCGGAAATGTGCGCAAGCGGCCAGGGCACATCAAAATCAGCCGCGCTTTCAACAAGAATAACGAGGGCCTCAACAGACCGGTCGAGCAAGGCTGCTTCGATACGTGCGGCAAGACCGGTGACCTTCATCGGAACAGGCTCAGGCTCGTCGTCCGTGCCTTTCCGCAGAAGCGTCTGGCTTGCACTGACCATCATGCAGTTCGCGTGACCTGCATCGACCAGTGTTTGTTGCCTCGTCCGCACAAGCGCTGCAGACCTTGCCCCACCCGCGCCGAAAACGACCTCGACCGGCATGGCGCCGGGCTGACACGCCAATCGGGCGAAGAAGTGCTGCAGATAGTGGCGGGAAATCGGGGCGAGGCCAACCACCGGCGCGAAATTCACTTCGTTCACCACAGCGCCAGATATGTGCCATGGAATGGATATGTCGTCAGTCATGATATCGATTCCGATCACCGAAAGGCGGAACAACGATTGTACCCGCCGTGCGAAATCGAGGTTTTCGGGATGGATGATGGGCGTCACATCCTCATCAAGGCCACCATCCGCCGTGCTTTCGATCTGCCGGAGCGGCGCACGCGTACCCTGCTGCGGCACATAGTCAAAACTCATCCCTGCCCGTTCAAGTGCCTGCGATGCCAGAGCATCGTGGGGCCAACGCGTATCCCGCTTCCACGGCGGCAGCTGTTCGTTCGTGGCATTGGCGCGCACCACCAGTTCGGCGATGGTGCTGGTGCCGTCGCCCACAACAGCCTTCGGGCCGCGCTTGACGGCATAAAGCAAGTGGCCGTCCACCATCACCAGCCGGTGGCAGACCCCCTTGAGCATCGGCTCCACCAGAATGCGTCCGGACGGCGAAAGCGCGAGCGCATCCTCCGCCGCAACACGCACGGCATCAGATGACGCCAGATTGATCGCCACGCCTTCACCCCGTTCGCAATCAACCGGCTTCACCACAACCGGCCAGCCGGCGGACGCCGCGGCTTGCAGCGCCGCGTCAACCGAACGAACAACATTTCCCTTTATGGCCGGCAGCCCGGCGCGGCGCATCAGATCGGCGGTTTGTGCCTTGTCCCGTGCGAGCCGGGCCCCGAGGGCGGAATCGCCCCCAAGCGAAGGCGCATCTATCCACACAGACTGTGCCCCGAAGCCGAGCTGGAAGGTGCCTCCTGCCAAATAACGAAAAGGGATGCCCTTCCGCCACGCTTCCCTCAGCACCGGCACCGTTGTTGCCCTGCCCCCGGCAAGAGAGAGAAGGCCACCGTCTATCACCTCATGCTGCAGCCAGTCCTGCACGGCCGAAATGTCACGATCATCCTGCGGCGAGGAAAGCCGCTTCAGGCATTCCATCGCTTGTCCCAAGAGCCACACATTGAGGTTGCGCCCGTATTCGGCAAATGCCGGAACCGCTGTCGCAACACGGTATGCCGGCACATCCTGCTCGGTTGTTTTCACATCGAGCGAAAGGATATGCCCTCGATCAAAGGATGGAATGCGAGCTGCAAGAAGGATCTCCCGCCGAACAAAAAGGCATCGCTCGACCCAGCCTCTGGCCTGCGAATGCTGTTCACCCTCCTTGGATAAAGTCAGGTGAAAACCTTCGCCAAAACAACGCACAATCCGGCCATCAAGCGTTTCGGCCTCAAAGGCCGGAATGGCTGTCAGTTCGAGCCTGATCCGTTCATGATCGAGCGGCCATACCGGCTGTGCGCGGCCACTGGTTTTAGCCTTTTCAACTCTGGTGTCGATATTCATGCCGCTACATCACTTGCCGATGCAGAAATCGGAGAAAATAACGTCCAGGAGGTCCTCGACGCCGACACGGCCGGTGATCCGGCCGAGCGCGCGCGCAGCCATGCGGACATCCTCGGCGGCGAGCACCGCATCGAAACCCGCGTTCGTCTCGAACCGCACCAGATGCTCCACAGTCTCGGAAAGCGCCTGGGCGTGGCGGAGGCGCGTCAGGCTTGGTGCCTCACGCGGTGCCATCGCATCCATCACATGGTCGCCCAGCCGCGCGAACAGGTCATCGAGCCCATGCTCGGTTTTTGCCGAAACGGCGGCAAAACCGACAAGGTCCGCAGGCACATCCTTTTGTTCCACGTGAAACATCGCTGTTCGGTCGGCCTGCGTGACCACAAGGAAGGCGCCTTCCCCAAGCCACTCGGTGACCCCTTTCGGGATTTGCGGCCAGTCGTCGGCGCGCACCAGCACGAGGCGCAAGTCAGCTTCCTCCGCCCGCGCCCGCGCCCGGCGGATGCCCTCGGCTTCAATCGCACCTGCCCCTTCGTCGCGTAGGCCCGCTGTATCGATCAGCCGCACCGGGTAGCCACCCAGATCAAGCTGCACTTCCAGCACGTCGCGTGTTGTGCCGGCTTCATCCGAAACGATGGCTACGTCGGATTTCGCGAGTGCATTCATGAGGGTCGATTTGCCCGCGTTCGGCTCACCGAGGATCACGATCCGGTAGCCGTCCCTTAGCGCCCTGCCCCGGCGGCCATCCGCAAGGTGCGCTTCGATCGACTGGCGCAGGCGGGCGATTTCAGGCCGCACCGCGCCCGCTACCCCTTCGGGCAAATCCTCGTCGGGGAAATCAATGTCGGCTTCGAGATGCGCGAGGTGAGATACAAGCGCCGTGCGCCAGCCCTCGTAAAGTGTGCGCAGGGCGCCGTCCATCTGGCGGAGCGCGACTTCCCGCTGGGCTGCGGTTTGCGCGTGGATCAGGTCATTCAGGCCCTCGGCTTCGGTGAGGTCAAGCTTGCCATGCTCGAACGCACGGCGCGAAAACTCGCCGGGTTCGGCCGGGCGCAGACCCTTCATGGCGCCCAGTGCTTCGATGACGCCGCCCACGACCGCGCGACCGCCATGGAGATGCAGTTCCACCACATCCTCGCCCGTAAAGCTCGCCGGGCCTTCGAAATAAAGGACAAGCGCTTCATCGAGCCGGGCAGCGGTTGCGGGGTCGGTCAATCGCCGGAGTGCGGCTTTGCGCGGCTCGGGGCGCGCCTTGCCGGAGGTCAGTGCCTCAAGGGCAGCACCAGCACGGGGGCCCGACAGGCGCACAACGGCAACGCCGGCGACACCGGCGCCGGAAGAAAGCGCAAAGATTGTATCGGTGGCCAAGGAATCACCAGTAACTATATGATTTTATTTATCTTTTGACGTATCTTGCGTGCCCGCCATACCCGACATCATGTTCCACATGCTTTTCTGGAACTCGCCAAGCCCGGTATTTGCACCGCCCATCCACAATTTGATGGCCTTGTCGATATCCTCGGCATCGAAGCCTTTTTCGATCCGGCGTTTCATCTCGTCCATCACCGCATCATTCAGTGGCCGTACATCCGGCAGGCCAAAAAAGGTGCGGGCTTCTTCAGGCGTGCAATCGATATCGATGGTAATCTTCATGGGGCGTCGACCTTCCGGCTTGCCGCCAGGCAGGCGGGCTTGATAGCGTCGCGTCAGACTTCTCTTCTAGCCGGAGCCGATCCTTGCCGCAACTCTCGATGCATACGCCTATTTCCGACCTGACCATCCACGAATGGGACGGCGCCCTTGTGGCGCTCGATTGGGGATGGGGCGGTGAGGACGAGGTGACCCCGCTGCTGCGGGAAGCCAAGCGCCAGCTGGACGCCTATTTCGACGGCGAGCTGACACAGTTCAACCTGCCCTTTGCGCCCGAAGGCACCCCTTTCCAGAAACGGCTGTGGCGCGCCCTTTCAGATATTCCGTATGGGGAAACCATGTCCTACGGCGAGCTCGCCACCAAGCTTACATCCTCGGCCCGGGCCGTGGGCACAGCGTGCGGCCGCAACCCGCTCCCGATCCTTATTCCCTGTCACCGTGTGCTGGCAGCTGGCGGCAATATGGGGGGCTATTCCGGCGATGGCGGCCTGATGACCAAGAAAGCGCTGCTGGTGCTTGAAGGCGCCATGAGCGTCGAGCAAGGACTGATGCTTGAAGCCTTGGGATTCCTTGATTAACCTTGCCGCGATTGCAACCGCATCTTTGGGGGATAAATGATGGGCGACTGGATCAATATCGACGCTGGCGACGGCTCTGGCAGCTTCAAAAGCTATATGGCCCGCCCGGCTGGCGGCAAGGGTCCGGTCGTGATCGCCATCCAGGAAATCTTCGGCGTCAATGCCGGCATGCGCCAGATTTGCGATGAGCTTGCAGCTGATGGCTATATCGCTCTTTCGCCCGATCTGTTCTGGCGGCAGGAAGCAGGCGTCGAGCTCACCGACAAATCCGATGCCGAATGGCAGCGCGCCTTCGCCCTGATGCAGGGCATGGATATCGACAAGGGTATCGAGGATATCGCCACCACCATCGCCGCTGCCCGTCGGCTTGAAGGCGCGTCCGGCAAGGTTGGCGCTACCGGTTATTGCCTTGGCGGGCTTCTCGCCTATCTCACCGCCTGCCGCACCGGGATCGACGCCACCGTCAGCTATTACGGCGTGAATATCGACAAGTTCCTGATCGAGGCCACGATGATGGAAACCCCGCTCGTGTTGCATATCGCGGGCGAGGATAAATTTGTCTCCAAGGAGGCGCAGGCCACCATCAAATCGGGCCTCAAGGATAATCCGCTTGTCGAAGTGCATATCTATGACGGCAAGGACCATGCCTTTGCCCGGCCGAACGGCATCCATTATGACGCCGACGCCGCCACGCTCGCCAATGGCCGCACGAAGGAATTCTTTGCGAAACATCTGAAGGCCTGACCTTCCCTGCTGCCCGGAGGGGCCAATGACCCGCAATCCGCTTGTTTTCATCGTCCTTGGTGCCGGCCTTTCGGCTGCCTCCGCCTTCCTGATGCTGCAGATGTTCGGCGACGGTGCCGTTGCCACCGGCTGGGCGCTGGATGCCACGGCGCGGGTTTCGTTCGCCTTCTGGTTCCTCACCTTCATCGCCCGGCCGCTTAATGCCGTGAAACGTAGCGAGGGAAGCAAGAAACTCGTCTCCCTGCGCCGCCAGTTCGGGATCGCGTTTGCAAGCGCCCATATCGTGCACGCCTATTTCATTGTGCAGATCGCAGCCCTGGTGCCTGCCGATTTCCCGCCGGCGCGATTTGTGCCCGGCGGCTTTGTCTATCTTCTGATCCTCCTGATGTTCGCGACGAGTTTTGACCGCACGGCCAAAGTCATGCCCGGTCGCAGCTGGCAGTATCTGCACCGCACCGGCCAGTGGGTCATTGCGCTCGCCTTCCTGAATTCATCCCTTCAGGGCATTTTCATCCCCGATCACAATCGCCTGACCCATATGGTGCTGGCCGCCCTTGTCATTGCCGCCATTGGTCTCAGGGCCTATGTCTGGCAGGGACAGCGCAAAAGGAGACAAGCCGCATGACGACAGCCCGTGTAATCCGCTTCGAAAAAACCGGCGGCCCCGAAGTGCTGGCAAGCGCCACATTGGATATTGCTGCCCCCGGTGCGGGCGAAGTGTTGATCCGGCAGGAAGCTATCGGGCTCGATTTCATCGATACCTATCACCGCTCGGGGCTTTACCCGGTGCCCCTGCCCGCCGTGCCGGGGCTTGAAGCCGCAGGCGTCATCGAAGCTGTTGGCGCTGGTGTTACAGAATTCCGCGAAGGTGACCGGGTGGCCTACCCCTCCGGCCCGATGGGCGCCTATGCAAGCCACCGCCTGTTCCCAGTCGCCCGCCTCGTGAAACTGCCGGACGGGGTCGATTTCGAAGCCGCTGCCGCGCTGATGCTGAAGGCCGCCACGGTTGAATGCCTCATCCGTCGCACCTTCCGAGTCGAAGCCGGACAAACCGTGTTGTTCCACGCAGCAGCTGGCGGCGTCGGTCTCATTGCCTGCCAGTGGCTCAAGGCGCTCGGCGCCAATATCATCGGTACGGTGGGGTCGGAAGAAAAGGCCGAAATCGCCCGCGCCCACGGCTGCACGCATACGATCAACTACAACACCGAAGACTTCGTCGCCCGCGTGCGCGAGATCACCGATGGCAAGGGTGTGCCTGTGGTTTACGATGGTGTCGGCAAGGATACCTTCATGGGGTCGCTCGATTGCCTTTCACGGCGCGGCATGATGGTCAGCTTTGGCAATGCGACGGGGCCGGTTGCCCCCTTCTCGCCTGCGATCCTCGCCCAGAAGGGGAGCCTTTTCCTTACCCGTCCGACGATGATGGATTATGTGGCAACCCGCGAGGATCTGGAGCTTTCCACAAACGCCATCTTCGATGCGATCAAGGCCGGGCATATCACGGCAAGCGTCCGCCAGCGTTTCGCGCTTGAGGATGCGCCAGAAGCCCACCGCGCGCTCGAAAGCCGGGCCACGACCGGCCAGACAATCCTTATCCCCTGAAACGAAAACGGCCCCGCAATCGGGGCCGCTTCTCATTCATTTCCTGACTGACGTTCAGGCCATCGTGTTGCGGTTGGCACCGCGGCGGCGGGCAAAGCCGATGCTGGCGCCGAAACCGAGGATCACCATGAGCCAGGTCGAGGGTTCGGGGATGCCGGCCACAAGACCGCCACCGGGAATGCTGGCAACCGGATCGATAAATTCCACATTCATCGAAAGGATACGGAAGGTGTCGTTCTGGCTGATCGCGCCGAACGCCAGCTGATCTGTTACCCAGCCACCATCGAAGGTGAAGGTCGACCGGTTGTGGTGCGAACCGCTGAGGCCGAACTCGCCCATCAGGGCATTGTCTTCACCGAACAGGCGGAAATCATCGGAATTGTCGGCGTTGCCGAACACGACGCTCACGATCCGCACGGCTTCGCTGAAATTGAAGACCAGCACATCATCGGTGCCGTTGCCATCAATCCAGCCATTGTCGTTCTTGCCAAGCGACACGCCAAGGCCGTCACCCGAGCGGGTCACCTGAGCATAGTCCCAGTAGCCACTGTGATGGTTCTGCTGAACCCATTCCCACGGGGTGATCGAGCCATTCTTGTACTGGCCGGCGGTAACCTTGAGGTTCACATCGCTCGACGAATAATCGTAGCTGTAGGCACTGCCCGAGCCACTTGAGAAATCGAACGTAACCGCAGCGCTTGCCGGAACACTGGCAAGGGCAAGGGCCCCAACAACTGCATACGAAAACGCCTTCAACATCTTGTCTCTCCCTGAGGACATTGGTGTCCTGATTCGAGACAAGTCTCTCAAATGCCGATAAAATCATTGCTAAGGATTGGAGACAATTTTAGGCGAATTGAAAAAGGGGCAGAAATCCTGCCCCTTTGAGATGTTTTAGCTGATTTGAAACCGGTTATTTCTTCGGCATCAGGTCCAGAAGGGCCGTAACGGTCGCTTCCACGCCGCGACGCACCGCCGGTTCAGGCGTTACTTTGAAGAGCGGCGAATGGTGGCTCGGCACCGGTTCCCCACCGGCTGCTGCGCGCTCGAAATCGGCCTTTGGTGTGCCGCCTACCTGGAAATAGACGCTCGGGATCGCCGGATCGGTGGTGAAGAAGGGGAAGTCTTCCGCCCCCATATTATCCTTCGGCTTGTTACCGACCATCTCGGCGCCGAATTCAGCGGTCCAGAGCTTGCGCAGGCGCTGGGCGAGCTCGGGGTTGTTCATGGTCGGCGGGGTCGATTCCACCGCAAGCCGCACTTCCGGTAGCAGGTCCTCGGGCATGCCATTGGCGCGGCCAATGCCCTCGGCGATATTCACGATGCCGTCAAAGAGCTTCTTGCGGGTCTCGGGATTGTCCGACCGCACGCTGAGGCCAAGCTCGGCATGATCCGAGATGATATTGGCCTTGGTGCCAGCCTGGAACAGGCCAACTGTCACCACGCCCGGCTCGTAGGGCCCGAGGGTGCGGGACACAAGCGTCTGCAGCGCCATCACGATTTCGGACGCGATCACCACCGGGTCCTTGCCGCGGTGCGGTGCGGCGCCATGCGCGCCAACGCCGTGGACAGTGATTTCAACCGTGTCGGAACCCGAATAGGGCGATGCGTCGGAAATGTCGATATAGCCAGCCTCATGGCCTGCTGCGACGTGGAAGGCGAGTGCCATATCCGGCTTGCCGTAGGTCTTGTAGATGCCCGCTTCCATCATCGCGCGGGCACCGCCAACAACCTCCTCCGCCGGCTGGCCGATAAGCATCAGGGTGCCCGACCATTTGTCCTTCATGGCTGCCATGCGGCGCGCGGTGCCAATCAGCGAGGTGACATGCACATCATGCCCGCAGGCATGCATCACCGGCATCAGGTTGCCGTTGCGGTCTTCCTGCGTGGCTTTGGAGGCATAGGCGAGGCCCGACTTTTCCTCAACCGGCAGGCCGTCCATATCGGCGCGCATCATCACCATCGGGCCGGCGCCGTTTTTCATGATGGCCACCACGCCGGTGCCACCGATCCCGGTTGTGACTTCGAAGCCCGCAGCCTTCAGCTCTGCCGCAAGTTTCGTCGCGGTTTTATGCTCCACAAAGGAAAGCTCGGGATTCGCGTGGAAGTCCTTGAACAAGGCATCGAGATGCTTGTCATAGTCGGCCTTAACGGCTTTGGTCAGCGCGTCGTCGGCATGGATTGCCGGCGCGGTCATCACAAGGCCAAGGGCAAGGGCGATAGTGCGTTTCATGAAGTGTCCCCCAATTCATCAAATCTGTTACTGCGCGAGCCTAGCACAGAATTCGGCACTGCCAACCCAAAGGGTCTATAACTTTAGAAAGACGCGAGAAGGGCGTCTGTTTTGATGACAAGGGCATAGTCAGCGGCCAGATGGGCAAGGGTCAGTGCCTGCACATCTTCAGCTGTCCAGACCCTGCCATTCATGTCCGTGACGTCAGTCGCGGCCGTTGCATCAGAAACTACGGTTGCCTTGAATCCAAGGCTCGCTGCCATACGGGCGCTGGTGTCCACCGAATGTTGCGTAAGTACGCCAGCAATCACCAGTGCTGATACGCCATTCGCTTTCAGCAGGGCCTCTAGTCCGGTATCCACAAAGGCATTGTTCGTGTTTTTTCCGAACACGGTTTCACCGCCGAGCGGCTTCACCTCATCCTTGAAGGCATGGAGCGGCTGGTCGGGCCGGTAAGGCGACATGGGATCAATGCTGTCGTGCCGGATATGCACAACCGGCCAGCCTTTTGCGCGCCAAGCAGCCAGCAATTGTGCCATGTTGGCCTCAGCGTGCGGGTTGCCACGCCGACCCCACTTCGGATGGTCGATCGCCTTCTGCACATCGATGAGGATCAGCGCCTTCATCATCACACCCCTTCAAAACGATAAGGGGCCCGATCATCGGACCCCTTAGCTGACTATCATTTTCGGAGATGAACCTAGTTGTTCATCTGCTGGAAGAATTCGTCGTTGTTCTTGGCGTCCTTGAGCTTAGCAAGGAGGAATTCCATCGCGTCCACAGTGCCCATGGGGGTGAGGATACGGCGCAGGACCCACATTTTGGCAAGCACGCCCTGATCGACGAGCAGCTCTTCTTTCCGGGTACCGGATTTGAGGATATCGATCGCCGGGAAGACGCGCTTGTCGGCGACCTTGCGGTCGAGCACGATTTCGCTGTTACCCGTGCCTTTGAATTCCTCGAAGATCACTTCGTCCATCCGGCTGCCGGTATCAATCAGTGCGGTTGCGATGATCGACAGCGAACCGCCTTCCTCGATATTACGTGCGGCACCAAAGAAGCGCTTGGGGCGCTGCAGGGCGTTCGCGTCCACACCGCCCGTCAGCACCTTGCCGGATGACGGAACAACGGTGTTGTAGGCGCGTGCAAGGCGGGTGATGGAATCAAGAAGGATCACAACATCCTTGCCGTGTTCGACAAGGCGTTTGGCCTTTTCAATCACCATTTCGGCAACCTGGACGTGGCGGGAAGCGGGTTCATCGAAGGTCGAGGAGACGACCTCACCCTTCACGCTGCGCTGCATGTCCGTCACTTCCTCAGGGCGTTCGTCGATCAGAAGGACGATCAGGAAGCATTCCGGATGGTTACGGGTGATCGACTGGGCGATATTCTGCAGGAGAACGGTTTTACCGGTGCGCGGCGGCGCCACGATGAGCGCGCGCTGGCCTTTACCGATGGGTGCCACCAGATCGATGACGCGCGGGCTTTTGTCCTTCACGGTCGGATCGTTGGGGTCAAGCTTCAGGCGCTCGTCCGGGTAAAGCGGCGTCAGGTTATCGAAGTGAACCTTGTGACGGGCCTTTTCAGGCTCCTCGAAATTGATGGCCGATACTTTGAGCAGGGCAAAATAGCGTTCGCCGTCTTTCGGCGCGCGAATCTGGCCTTCGACCGTGTCACCGGTCCTGAGGCCGAAGCGCCGCACCTGGGAGGGGCTCACATAGATATCATCGGGACCGGGCAGATAGTTTGCCTCGGGGCTCCGGAGGAAGCCGAAGCCATCCGACAGGATCTCGATCACGCCGCCGCCCATGATTTCAACCTCGTCCTCAGCCAGTTGCTTGAGGATGGCGAACATCATGTCCTGCTTGCGCATCGACGATGCGTTTTCAACACCGACCTCTTCGGCAAGCGAGAGAAGGTCTGCGGGTGATTTCTTCTTAAGATCCTGAAGATGCATGGGATCGTCCGATATCGCTGGGATTGGCAGGTCTGGATCCGGGCGTTTGTCCTGGGGCTCGATGGCTCGAAAATTCAGAACATTCCGTCGTGTGGCCGCTCGGTCGGATTACGGTGGACTGAGATGGATTGGCCGGGAACGGGGCGGATAGTCAGAGGTGGCACCGGATGAAGACAGTTCCGGTGTGGGATAAAGCTAGCATGACCGACCTTGCTGTCAAGCGATTTGGAAACCGGCGCCGATGTCAGAAGGGGCGAACGATCACCATGATCACCGCGATGATGATGCCAATGGCCGGGATTTCGTTGACCATGCGGAAGAAACGACCGTCATGATGGCGAATGCCGGCCGCCGCCTGCTTGCGCCAGCGCGCCACAAAAACCTGGAAAATGGTGAGGGCAACAACGGCCGCAAGCTTCACATAAAGCCAGATGCCGGCGTCGAACCCGATATTGAGGACAAGAAGGATACCGAAGGTCCAGGCCGCATGCATGGCAGGCCCGAGGATGATTTTGGCGAGCTTGGCTTCGCGCTCGATCCAGCGCGCATCCTCGCTGCCGCCGGCGGGGTAATCCATATGATGGGCCAGATAGCGCGGCATCAGGAAAAGCCCGGCCATCCAGAAGATGACGCTGATCACATGCAGCGCCTTCACCCAGAGGTAAAAATCACCCAGAAAGCCTTCGATGCCCATGACAATACCCCTTAGCGCCGGAATGTCTTGATGGTCTTGGCGAGCTCGGCCACATGCTCGGGGTTGGTTTGCGGCACGAAACCATGACCGAGGTTGAAGACATGCGCGCCGCCTGCAAGCCCTTCCAGGATGCGGAGCGTTTCAGCGACCATGCCGCCGCCGCCCGCAACCACATGCCAAGGGTCAAGATTGCCCTGCACCGGCACCATATTCTGGATATCCCGCCCGATTTTCAGCGATACGCCGGTGTCCAGCGACACGGCATTCACGCCGGTTTCGCGGACATATTTCTTGTAAAGGCTGCCGGCAAGGCGCGGGAAACCGATGATCGGCACTTCCTTGTGCTTGGCCCGGATACGCGACACGATGGCGCGGGTCGGCTCGATCACCCAATTGTCGAACGCGGGCTCCGGCAGTGCCGCCGACCAGCTGTCGAAAATCTGCACGGCATCGGCGCCGGCATCGATCTGCGCGATCAGATATTCACTGGTGGCTTCGACCAGCATATCGAGAAGACGGCCGAACAGGCCGGGCTTCGAATAACCCAGAAGCCGCGCGGCCCCATGGTCCTTGCTGCCTGCCCCTTCGACCATATAGGTCGCGACTGTCCACGGCGCCCCGGCAAACCCCAGAAGCGTTACCTCATCGGGCAGGTCCTTCCGGAGCCGCCTGACTGTTTCGTATACGGCACCGACCTTTTCATGAAAGCCCGTCATGCCGATTTTGGAGAAGGTGGCCTCGTCATTGACCGGCGTGAGGCGAGGTCCATGGCCTGTCTCGAACCAAACCTGCTGACCCAATCCGTCGGGCACGACAAGAATGTCCGCAAACAGGATCGCACCGTCCATGCCATAGCGGCGGATCGGCTGCAGGGTCACTTCGGTTGCAAGGTCCGGGCTATAGCAGAAATCCATGAAGGATTTCGATTTGGCCCGCGTCTCCAGATATTCAGGGAGATACCGCCCTGCCTGACGCATGAACCAGAAAGGTACACGGTCGCCCGGATTGTTCTTGAGCGTTTCAAGCAGGAGCCTGGTCATGATGAAGGGACGCCTTTCAATGCGTGTCGAAACTCGAAAACCGGGCGTACCCTATTCAATCTTCTTATATGAATCAAAAATATTGTTGTTGTAGTGGAACCCTGTGAATCCTGTGGATAAGCATTTTTCCACATCTTTATGCACAGTTTTCCACAAGCAGTGCTGGCCGTGGAAAATCTGTGGAAAGATCTGCGGATAAACCGGCGTTTAGGCTGGAATCCGCCGCCCGATTAGGATGGGATTGCGTGGAAAACCTGATTTCCAGCCGGTTTCAACCACCTGTCATCCCGGGTTTTCCGGGCAGTGGATAGACAGCACAAGCTTGCATATAAAGCTGTCGCAAAATGTGGGAATCCGCCCTAGTCTGTTTCTTCACAGTCCGGCCAACAGGTTATCCACAGCTTATCCCAGCGAGTTATACATGAACGATCTGACCGACATGCCGACCGCGCCGTTCCAGGAAGGGGAAAACCCCGGCGAACGGATTTTCCACGTGCATCTGGTGTCGGATTCGACCGGTGAAACGCTTGACGCGACCGTCGGGGCAGCCCTTGTCCAGTTCGAAGGTGTCAGGGTCCAGAAGCATAGCTGGCCGCTTATCCGTTCTGCCATGCAAATGGAACGGCTGATGGAAGATATCCGCGAGGACCCGGGCCTTGTCATGTATACCCTCGTGAACCCGAAAATACGACAGGCGCTGGAGGAAGGTTGTCAGGCCGCAAATCTACCGGTGCTGTCGATCCTTGATCCTGTCATCAATCTTCTTGGCACCTATTTCGGGGTGCAGGCGTCGCACAGCGTCGGCAAGCAGCATATGATGGACGCCAACTATTTCCGCCGTATCGATGCCCTTCACTATACGATGGCGCATGATGACGGCCAGATGACTGAGGAATTGTTCGAGGCCGATATCGTGCTTGTCGGCGTGTCGCGGTCGTCGAAAACGCCTACGAGCATCTATCTCGCCAACAAGGGCTACAAGACGGCGAATGTGCCCTTCGTGCCCGTTGTGCCGATGCCCGAGGAACTGGACCATCTGAAAGATACGTTCGTGATCGGCCTCACCACGAGCCCGGACCGGCTGGTGGCGATCCGTACCAACCGCTTGCGGTCGCTCCATAAGGATGACGATGGCTGCTATACGGACGAGGAGCATATCAAGACCGAAATCGCCGCCTGCCGCCGCTATTGCAGCGAACGGGGCTGGCCGGTCCTTGATGTCACCCGCCGCTCGATCGAGGAATCGGCGGCTGCCATCATCCACAAATATCACGCCTGGCTGGAGGCCCGCCGCGAGGGCAGCGCATGAGCGACGTGACAGGGGTCATCCTGGCATCCGGCAGCAAGACACGCCGGGCCATGTTTGCGGCTGCCGGTGCGGCAGTCGAGGCCGTCCGTCCCCCGGTTGACGAGGAAGCCCTGAAGGATTCCCTGATCGCGGAAGGTGCGTCGCCGCGCGAAATCGCCGATGCGCTTGCCGAACTGAAGGCGGTTGCCGTGTCGGCGCGCCATCCCGGTGCGCTTGTGATTGGCGGTGACCAGGTGCTGGTGCTCGGTGACCGGATCATTTCCAAAGCCAGGGACCGGGCCGATGCCACCGCGAAGCTGAAAGCTCTTTCAGGCAACCGGCACGAGCTGCTCTCGGCGGCGGTTGTGGCCTTGGACGGCCAGCCGATCTGGCGCCATGTCGATAAGGCCCGGCTCGACATGCGGCCACTCAGCGACGCTTTCATTGAAGACTATCTCGACCGGATGGGCGATGTGGCCTTTGAAAGTGCGGGCGCCTATCAGCTTGAAGGGCTCGGCGCCCAGCTTTTCACGCGGGTAGAAGGCGATTATTTCACCATTCTCGGGTTGCCGCTGTTGCCGCTTCTCGATCTTCTCCGCCGTTATGGACAGGTTCCCTTATGAGCGATCATGTATCTTTCGCCGATCTCACGTCAGGGGCGGTTACCGGCACGATTGCCGCAGTGATCGGTCACCCGGTCGGCCATTCGCTGTCCCCGAACCTGCATAATCCGTGGCTCGCGGGCGCCGGTATCGAAGGCCGCTACCGCGCCGTTGACGTGCCGCCGGAAGTGCTGGCTGGCGCCGTACCGGCGTTTCGCGACCTGGGCCTCAAGGGCTTCAATGTCACCGTGCCGCATAAGACGGCAATCATCCCCCACCTTGATGCGCTCGCACCTGTGGCACGCCAGATGGGCGCGGTGAATGTGGTGGCCTTCGATGAGGCCGGCAAGGCAACGGGGTATAACACCGATGGTACCGGCTTCATGGCGCACCTGAAGGCCAGCGTGCCCGATTGGCCGGTGGACCGGCCTGCGCTTGTGATCGGCGCAGGCGGGGCGGCCCGCGCCGCTATCGTCGGGCTTCTTGGTGAGCCGTTGCCCTTTGTGATGATCACGAACCGCAGCCGCGACAAGGCCGAAGCCATTGCCAGCGAGATCGGCCGGGGCCGGGTCACGGTTGTTGACTGGGCGGACCGGCACGCCGCCGTTGGCGGCGCCGGGCTTGTCGCCAACACCACCTCGCTTGGCATGAAGGGCCAACCGCCGCTTGAGCTTGATCTTGCGGCCGCTGCCGCTGATAGCGTCGTCTACGATATCGTCTATCAGCCGCTGATGACGGACCTTCTGACCCGTGCCGAGGCCCGTGGCCTGCGCACGGTCACCGGGCTTGGCATGCTGGTTGAACAGGCCCGCGCCGCCTTCCGCATCTGGTTTGGCCAGTTGCCGGAGGTGCCGGAGGGCCAGATCGCCGAGCTGGAGGCGCGCTTCAGATGATCATCCTTGGCCTCACCGGATCGATCGGTATGGGCAAGTCGGTGACGGCGGATATGTTCCGTGCGCTTGGCGTGCCCGTCCATGATTCCGATGCCGTGGTGCACCGGCTGCAGGCCAAGGACGGCAAGGCGATCCCGGCGATTGCGGCGGCCTTTCCGGGCACGGTCGAGGACGGTGCGCTGGACCGTCAGGCGCTTGGTGCCGCCGTTTTCGGCAACGAGTCGGCCTTGCAGCGCCTGCAGGGCATCATGTTTCCGCTGATCATGGAAGACCGCCGCGATTTCATCGAGGAAGCAACATTGAAAGGCCAGAAGCTGGTTGTCCTTGATGTGCCGCTTCTTTTTGAAACGGGGGGCGACAAGGCCTGCGACAAGGTCGTTGTGGTGACGGCACCCGCCGATGTGCAGCGCCAGCGCGTGCTCGCCCGACCGGGCATGACACCGGAGCGGTTCGAGAAGGTGCTGGCCCACCAGATGCCGGACGCCGAAAAACGCCGCCTCGCCGATTTTCTGATCGACACCAGCCTCGGGATGGCGCATGCCGAGGCGGAAGTGCGCAAGATTGTCGAAAGGTTGACCGCCGAATGAGAGAGATCATCTTCGATACCGAAACCACCGGCTTCGATCCCCTCACCGGGGACCGGGTGATCGAGATCGGATGCGTGGAGATGATCAACAAAAGCCTCACCGGCAACAATTATCACATCTATCTGAACCCGCGCCGCGAAGTGCCGGAATCCGCGGTGCGCGTGCACGGCATCACCACCGCGATGCTGGCCGACAAGCCCTTCTTCGAAGACGTGGTCGATGATTTTCTGGCCTATGTGGGGGATGACAGCATCCTTGTGGCCCACAATGCCGAGTTCGACATGAAATTCATCAACTGGGAGATCGAGAACGCGTCGCGTAAGATCATCTCGCCCAAGCGTTTCAAGGATACACTGGCGATCGCGCGGGTGAAGTTTCCGGGTGCGGGCAACAGCCTTGATGCGCTTTGCAAACGGTTCGGGATCGAAAACGGCCACCGCACCCTGCACGGCGCGCTTCTTGACGCTGAAATCCTCGCGGATGTCTATATCGAGCTTCTGGGGGGGCGTCAGGCCGGGCTTGATCTTTCCGTCACCCGCACCACCACGATGGTGAAGCGCGAACGCGTTTTCCGTGAGGCACGTTCTTTTGCACCGAGCGACGAAGAACTTGCCGCTCACAGTGCGTTTGTCGGCAAGCTCAAGGACGCGATCTGGCTCAAGTGACCTTGGGCTTTGGCTTCTCGCGCAGCAGCAGGACGCCGGTAAAAATCAGGCCGGTCGCCAGAAAATCCGCCAAACCGATATCCTCGCCCGCGATCACCGTGCCGATGAAAAGGGCGACTACCGGCGGCACATAGGTCGCCGAAGCTGCGGTCACCGCGCCTGACGAGGATACCAGATAATAATAGGTGATATAGGCAACGCCGGTGCCCATGAGCCCGAGCCCGACGATAAGGAGGGCCGCCACCGGCTTGTCGTCAAAAATTGCCCCCATCCCCGAAAAATCGGTGATCAGTGCAAGGATCACAAGGCTTGCCGCCAGCTGGTAGGTCGTGAGCGCCGCCGAAGGGATCTGGATGCCCGCCACATATTTGCGCGCATAGACAAACGAGGCACCAAGGCTGACGCTGCCGATCATGATGTAAAGCGCCCCGATGATGTTCCCCTCGCCGATGTCAGCCGCGAAGGGGTCGGCGATCAGGATCACACCCGCGAAGCCCGCCAGGATACCGAGGGCCTTGCGCAGGGTGATCTTCTCGTCCGGCAGGAAGATGGCGGCGATCAGGAAGGCGAACAGGGGGCTTGCCCCTGATAGGGCGCCGGCAATGCCCGATGGCAACAGCGCCACACCTGCCGCAAACCAGCCGAAATAGAAGACGGTGGCAAGGATCGCCATCATGGTGAAATGCAGCGTGTATTTCAGGTGGGCGCGCTTCAGATAGCCCTTGGCGCCGGCATACACAGCGACCGCCAGAAAGCCGAAAAAGACGCGGAAGATCACGATCTGCAGCGGCGAAAGCACGGCAGAGGCGAGCTTCATATAGAAGAAATTGCTGCCCCAGAGGATTCCGAGCGCCCAGAAGGCAATGACCGGCGCATAGCGCATGGCGAGACCTCAAAAACTGATCCGGTGATCAGTCGTAACGCTGGCCTGCCGCGCCGTCCAACCAGATATGGCCGGGGATGCCGTTAGCTCAGCTTTCCTCAGTTGATGCTGTTGAAGAAGCGACCGAGCGGGATACCAACCGGGCAGAAGACATCCTTGCCCTGATCGCAGTCATAGAGGCTGAATGTCGTGATGTCGGCGCGGCCCACAATGTATTTCTTGTGCACGAAACCCATCTCGTCCATCTCGCGGCTGTCGGCGGAGGCATCGCGGTTGTCGCCCATCATGAAATAATGGTCGGCGGGCACCACATAAAGTGGGGTGTTATCAAGCCGGCCGCGGTCGGTGCGTTCGTAAATGCGGTGAACAGTGCCGCCCGGCAGTGTTTCGTCATATTCTTTCACGCGGGTCTCGAAGCCGTTGTAGCTGGTGTAATCCACTTCACCCACGGGGCTGCGCGGCACCTGCACACCGTTGATATAGAGGCGGCCTTCCTTCATCTGGATGCGGTCACCCGGCAGGCCGATGACCCGCTTGATATAATCGGTGTCGCGGTAAGGCAGCGTGAAGACAACCACATCGCCGCGGTCCGGCGCGCTTTCAAACAGGCGCTCCTCGCCGACCGGCGGGTCAAAGGGCAGCGAATACTGATTGTAGCCATAGGCGAATTTCGCCACGAAAATCCGGTCACCAACCTCAAGCGTCGGCTCCATCGAGCCAGATGGAATATGGAAGCTGGCCCAGCCTACCGTTGTGAAAATCACATAGAAGAAGATGATTCCAAGGATGTCCTTGATGAAGGCTTTTGCCTCGTGCGCCATGCAAATATCCGCTTCTTGTCAATCGGTGGGGCGGGGCAGAAGCGCCACCCGGATGTGTTCTGCCAGATAGATAAGCCGCCCTTATCCGGCGTTTCAAGCACGGAATGGTTCTAAAATTTCTCTTTCACCTGCCTTGCGGCGCCGGAAAGCCGCGCCTATATAGGCCCTGAACGGAAAGCGCAGGCCGCTTTCCAGTATCTGCAAAGCCCGGAGAGACCGGACAATCGGCGCCTGATAGGGCCGCGTCCGGCCGGCTGAAAGGGAAGAGGACAAAATGGCAAAAGTAATCGGTATCGACCTCGGCACCACCAACAGCTGCGTCGCCATCATGGACGGCGCCAAGCCGAAGGTTATTGAAAACTCGGAAGGCGCACGCACCACGCCTTCGATGGTCGCTTTCACAAACGAAGACGAGCGTCTCGTCGGTCAGGCTGCAAAGCGCCAGGCGGTGACGAACCCCGTGAACACCCTGTTCGCGATCAAGCGCCTCATTGGCCGCACCTACGACGACCCGACCACCCAGAAAGACAAGGGCATGGTGCCCTACAATATCGTCAAGTCGCCGAACGGCGATGCCTGGGTCGAGGTCAACAGCGAAAAATACAGCCCGAGCCAGATCTCGGCCATGATCCTTCAGAAGATGAAGGAAACGGCTGAAAGCTATCTTGGTGAAGATGTGACGCAGGCGGTGATCACCGTTCCCGCTTACTTCAACGACGCCCAGCGCCAGGCCACCAAAGACGCCGGCAAGATCGCGGGCCTTGAAGTGCTGCGTATCATCAACGAGCCGACGGCAGCCGCCCTCGCCTACGGCCTTGAAAAAGACGACGGCCACACGATCGCAGTCTTCGACCTTGGCGGCGGTACTTTCGACGTATCGGTCCTCGAGATCGGTGACGGCGTGTTTGAAGTGAAGTCGACGAACGGCGATACGTTCCTCGGCGGTGAAGACTTCGACATGCGCCTCGTTGATTATCTCGCTGACGAGTTCAAGAAAGAGAACGGCATCGATCTGCGCACCGACCGCATGGCGCTGCAGCGCCTCAAGGAAGCGGCCGAGAAAGCCAAGATCGAACTGTCGACCGCACAGCAGACCGAAATCAACCTGCCCTTCATCACTGCAGATGCCTCGGGTCCGAAGCACCTTCAGCTGAAGCTGACGCGTGCCAAGCTCGAAAGCCTTGTTGAAGACCTGATCAAGCGTACGCTGGAGCCCTGCAAGAAAGCCCTCAAGGACGCGGGTCTCAAGGCTGGCGATATCCAGGACGTGGTTCTCGTGGGCGGCATGACCCGCATGCCCAAGATCCAGGAAGTTGTGAAGGAATTCTTCGGCCGCGAACCCCACAAGGGTGTGAACCCGGATGAAGTGGTGGCCATGGGTGCTGCCATTCAGGCGGGCGTCCTGCAAGGCGACGTGAAAGACGTTCTCCTTCTCGACGTGACCCCGCTGTCGCTTGGTATCGAAACGCTTGGCGGCGTGTTTACCCGCCTTATCGAGCGCAACACCACGATCCCGACCAAGAAGAGCCAGATCTTCTCGACCGCTGAAGACAACCAGAATGCGGTAACGATCCGGGTCTTCCAGGGCGAGCGCGAAATGGCAGCGGACAACAAGCTCCTCGGCCAGTTCGACCTTCTGGGTATTCCGGCCGCGCCGCGCGGTGTGCCGCAGATCGAGGTAACCTTCGATATCGACGCCAACGGCATCGTGAATGTGTCGGCGAAGGACAAGGGCACCGGCAAGGAACAGCAGATCAAGATCCAGGCGTCGGGCGGCCTTTCGGACGCTGACATCGACAAAATGGTGAAAGACGCTGAAGCCAATGCAGAAGCCGACAAGAAGCGCCGCGAGCTTGTGGAAGTGAAGAACCAGGCGGAAGCCCTTACCCACTCCACCGAGAAGACGCTTTCCGAGAACAAGGACAAGATCGCCGACGCCGACAAGAAGCCGGTTGAAGATGCGATTGCGGCCCTGCGCGGTGTGCTCGATAGCGAAGACGCCGATGCGATCCGCCAGAAAACCGAAGCCCTGGCTCAGGTTGCCATGAAGCTTGGCGAGCAGATCTACAAGGCGGACGCTGAAGGCGGCGCTGCGGCTGGTGGTGCGAAAGCCGCCGGTGCAGACGAAGCCGAAGGCGGCGACGATGTTGTCGATGTGGACTTTGAAGAAGTCGACGAGAACAACAAAAAGTAACAGCACCCTGAATTGAAGGGTGAAAGACAAGGGGCGCTTGCCGGACCATTGCAATAGGCAAGACCTGGCAGCGCCCCATTGCTTTTGACAATACGACCCTTCGGCCAAGACGGAGAAGACCGACGTGGCGAAGCAAGACTATTATGACCTTCTGGGGGTCGGCCGTGATGCCGATGCGGACGCGCTGAAGAAAGCCTTCCGCAAGGCGGCGATGCAATATCACCCTGACCGCAATCCGGGCGATGCGTCGGCCGAACAGAAGTTCAAGGAAATCAACGAAGCCTACGATGTCCTGAAGGACCCCGAGAAGCGCGCGGCTTATGACCGGTACGGTCACGCAGCGTTCGAGGGCGGCATGGGCGGTGGCCCGGGCGGCCATGGCGGCGCCGGCTTCAATGTGAACGACATTTTCGAAGAATTCTTCGGCGATTTCATGGGCGGCGGCGGGCGTGGCTCGCGGCGTGGCGGCGGCGGCAATGGCCGCGGCGCCGACATGCGCTTCAACATGGAAATCAGCCTTGAGGATGCCTACCACGGCAAAACGACGACGATCACGGTACCCAGCAGCGAAGCCTGCGGCCCGTGCGAAGGGTCGGGGGCAGCCCCGGGCACAGCGCCCGAGGTGTGCGACACCTGTAACGGCGCCGGCAAGATCCGCACCACGCAGGGCTTTTTCATGGTGGAACGCACCTGCCCCAAATGCCAGGGCGCGGGCCGTGTGATCACCAAGCCGTGCAAGGCCTGTCACGGCGCCGGCAAGGTGGCGAAGGAAAGCACGCTCGAGGTGAAGATTCCGCAGGGCGTGGAAGACGGCACCCGCATCCGCCTTTCCGGCAAGGGCGAGGCCGGCACGCGCGGGGCACCGCCCGGCGACCTTTACATCTTCCTCAGCGTGAAGCCGCACCCGTTGTTCCGGCGTGACCGCGACATGCTCTATTGCCAGGTCCCGATCCCGCTGACGACCGCGGCATTGGGCGGCACCATCGAGGTGCCCGTGGTGGATGGCAGCCGCGCACGGATCAAGATCCCCGAGGGCACCCAGTCGGGCAAGCAGTTCCGCCTGCGCGGCAAGGGCATGCCGGAGCTGAACGGCGGCTATACCGGCGACATGATCATCGAAACGGTGGTCGAAACCCCGGTCAACCTGTCGAAGCGCCAGCGCGAAATTCTGGAAGAGTTTGCCGATATTTCGGGGGACGATGTCTCGCCCCGCTCGCAAGGCTTTTTCGCTAAGGTCAAAGATCTCTGGGATGATCTGACCGAATAGAAAACGGGAGAATTGCCATGAAACTTGCGCCGGTCCTGCTTCTTATGATGCTGTCGGCGTGTGCCGTGGCCGATCCTTCCGTTTCAACCAGCGAAACAGCCCCCGGATTCTTCTGGGGGCTTCTTCATGGCTTCATCGCGCCCTTTGCCTTCATCGGCAGCCTGTTTTCCGACGATATCGCCGTTTACAGCGTGCCCAACAGCGGCGGCTGGTATGATGCCGGTTTCATCATCGGCTTCCTGTCGATGGCAGGGGGCGGCGGGAAGGCGTCCCGGCGCAAGGGCTGATCTCAGGCGAGATAGCCCGCCACCAGCCTGATCATTTCATCGACCAGCACTTCGGCGCGGGCTTCGTCCTGCTCCTCGATGGCCTGATCGGTCAGCACAGAAATTGCGGCCGTCAAGGTGCGGACCTGCGCTTCCAGCCGGTCGGCCGGCGGAGTGCGGTCGGTTTTGGCCAGTGCTTCGCGGATCAGCCGGTCCAGCCAGCTGCCGGGCTTCGGGATCGTGTTCCACAGCGGCTGGGTGCTGTTTTCATAGCGTGTCAACCGGCGGAAGGTCGGGTGGGCGCGGGCCGCAGCCCAGAAGCTTTTGATCAGATGACGGTTGGTGACGCTCCAGTCCGAATGCTCGCCGATGCGCTGCAGTTCGTTCGCCACCACCTGCATCACCTCGTCATGGGCGCGCTCGCGCAGCACCTCGAGGATCGAATCAAGGCTTTCGAAATACTGGTAAACCGAGCCCACCGGCACACCCGCCTCGCGCGCGATGGCGGTGGTGGAAAGGGCAGCGGTTTCTGCCTCCGGGGATGCCACCAGCAGCCGTTCTGTTGCTTCGATCAGGGCATTGACCCGGGCTTTGGCGCGAGCCTGCCGGGGTTCCTTGCGGATAGCGGTGCGCGTTGTCACCTGTTTTCCTTCTTGTTGCGCTGCCCACTGTATGGGGTGCGACATGCCGCCAGTCTAGCCAAATCGGCAAAAAATGAAATCGTTTCATCTTTTTCTTGACGGACCGGTCCAGAATAGGCAGCCTTGACGCATCGGACATCGGGCTCCGGCGGGATCATGCCGGGGGGCGTGTTTATTTGTGCGACGAGGGGACCCATGAACATCATTTTCAAATCGGCGGCGGTAGCCCTGTGCCTTGGCACCAGCGCGCTCGCCTGGGCGCAGGCGGAAACCGAAACGGCGCCGGCAGCAACAGAAGAAGCGGCGATGGCGGACAATGTGATCCGCGTCGTTCCCGGCGAAAACGCCCAGGAAGACATTCAGGAAGCCCTGATCCTTGCCGAACCGGGCAGCGTGATCGAGCTTGGTGCCGGCATTTATAACCTGACGGGCGCCTTGTCGCTTGACGTGCCGAACATCACGCTGCGTGGTGCGGGCATGGATCAGACGATCCTGTCGTTCAAGGGCCAGACGACCGGCTCCGAAGGCCTGCTCGTCACCGCGGGTGGCGCCTGGATCGAAAATCTGGCGATCGAGGACACTCCCGGCGACGGTATCAAGGCCAAGGGTGTTGACCAGATCACCTTCAAGGATGTCCGCGTTGAATGGACCCGCGGGCCCAACGCCGAAAACGGCGCTTACGGCCTGTATCCGGTGGAATCGAAGAATGTGCTGATCGACGGCGCGGTCGTGCGCGGTGCGTCAGACGCCGGCATTTACGTGGGCCAAAGCCAGCAGATCATCGTGCGCAACAGCCGCGCCGAGTTCAATGTGGCGGGTATCGAGATCGAAAACTGCTATTTCGCCGATGTTTACGACAATGTTGCCACGCGCAACACCGGCGGCATCCTGATCTTCGACATGCCGAACCTGCCCCAGAAGGGCGGCCATTCGATCCGCATTTACAATAACAAGTCGTTTGCCAACGACACCGCCAACTTCGCCCCTCCGGGCAACGTAGTGGGCAGCGTGCCGCGCGGTACTGGCCTCATCGTGATGGCGAACCACGATGTCGAGGTTTATGACAACGAGTTTTACGACAATGCCTCGATCAACGTGTCGGTGAACGCTTATCAGCGCGATTACAACGACCCGGAATTCGACCCGCTGCCGCGCAACATCTATATCCACGATAACACCTATGGCCGCGCGGGCTGGGACCCGGACAAGGCGGTCAAGGATCTGGTGGCACCGCTCACCGGCACGCCGATCCCCGATATCGTCTGGGATGGTGCTGTGGATGGCATCTGGGCCGCTTTCTTCGGCGCTGACGAAGGCAAGGGCGTCTATGTGAAGGAAGCGGCTACCGTGAAGGTCGCGAACCTCAATGTGGTGCGTGACATGATCCTGCCGTGGGATGTGTCGCCGACCTTCGAGCTTGAGGAATATCAAGGGACCCTGCCGCCGCGTGACGCGGTCAAGCTGCCGCAGGACAAGTGATGAAGGCGGGGTCTGCCCTGTCCGGCAGGCCCTGTTTTCAGCGAGTAGGGATGTGAAGAGGAACGCGTAATGAGGCGTCTTTTCGGGCTTTTGACGGTGATTTCAGCGATGTTCGCGCTTTCGGGCGCGGCGGCTGCCGTCAATGACGCCGTGTTGATGGCAAAGCGCCCGGCAAAGCTTCTGTCGGACTATGGCCTTTTTGCCGACGGGGCGGCGCAGGTGCCGGGCGAACGGGTGGTGGCCTATGACCTGATCAGCCCGCTGTTCACCGATTATGCCCACAAGTTCCGCTTCATCTATGTGCCTGAAGGCAAGACGGCGGCCTATGACGACACGGAAGTCCTTGATTTCCCGGTCGGCAGCGCGCTTGTCAAAACCTTTGCCTATCCCGCCGATTTCCGCAAACCGGACGACAATATCCGCCTGCTTGAAACCCGCCTCCTGATCCATCAGGCCGAAGGCTGGGTCACTTGGGCCTATGTCTGGAACGAGGACCAGTCGGACGCCGTTTTGAAGGTCGCGGGCGCTACCATCCCGGTCAGCTGGACGGACGAAAGCGGCGCCCCGCGCAGCATCCAGTATGTGGTGCCGAACAAGAACCAGTGCAAAGGCTGCCATGTGTTCGACAAGGCGGTTTCACCGATTGGCCCCAAGGCGCGGAACATGAACCGCGATAATGTTTATGCCGGTAACACGCAGAACCAGCTGGCACATCTTGCAGCCATCGGCTTCCTGACCGGCGCACCGTCGCCTGATCAGGCCCCGCGCGTCCCGGCACCGGATGACGCAGCGGCAAGCCTTGATGCGCGGGCACGGGCCTATCTTGATGTGAACTGTGCGCATTGCCACCGCATGGAAGGGCCGGCCTCCACCTCGGGGCTGTTCCTCATTTACGGCGAAACACGCATGAACCAGGTGGGGCTGAAAAAGCGCCCCGTGGCGGCCGGCCGCGGCTCCGGTAACCTCGCCTATGACATTGATCCCGGTCATGCCGACCGGTCCATCATTCCGTTCCGTATGGAATCGGTCGATCCGGGTGTGATGATGCCCGAGCTCGGACGAACCGTCGCCCATGCGGAGGGGGTTAAACTGATTTCCGACTGGATCAACAGTATGAAGGAATAGGCCTATCCGCTTCATAGATCCGGGGGGAATGAATAAAGGGCTTGCAGGCATATGGCTGCAAGCCCTTGTGGCCGTTCTGAGAACGGTTTGGCTAGGGAAAAGGGGCGGCAATTGAACAAGCAGCCCCGTAAAAAGGAAGCGGAGGGGAAACGCATGCTTTCCACGGATGTCATTGCCCGGCTTTTGGCGGGCGCAAGTGTAGCCACCATGATCGGCTCCCAAGCTGCGGTAGCGCAGGAGGAGCAGGATGTCTTCGGCCTTGAAGAGATCGTCATCACGGCCCAGAAACGCGAACAGTCGGCACAGGATGTGCCGATTTCACTGAATGCCTTTTCGGGTGAATTCCTTGATATCGTTGCGGCCGAGGACATGCGTGACCTCGTCGCCTATACGCCGGGCCTTGAGATCGGCACCAGCGTCACCCAGCCTTCCTTCCAGATCCGCGGCGTGCAGACCTCCGACTTCGGTGTGGGCACCGATCCAGCGGTCGGCCTTTATGTGGACGGCGTTTACGCGGCACGCTCGGGTGCTGCCATCGTCTTCTTCTCGGATATCGAGCGGGTTGAAGTACTGAAAGGCCCGCAGGGCACGCTCTTTGGCCGCAACACGGCGGCTGGCGCCATTTCGATCATCACCAAGAAACCGGTGATGAACGAAACTGAAGGCAAGGTGAAGCTGCGGTATGGCCGGTTCGACAAGCAGCAGCTTGATGCGATGATCAACCTGCCGATCACCGAAACGCTGGCCCTTCGCGCCAACCTCCTTGTCAACAATCAGGACGGCTATGTGAAGGATGCGCTCACCGGCGAAGATTACGGCCGCGAGAATAACGACACAGGCCGTGTCCAGCTGCGCTGGGAGCCCTCTCCGCAGACCTCTGTCAACCTTGCCTACGAGTTCGATCGTACCCGGCAGGACGAGAATCCGCCGATCATCGGCGTTTCGAATGGCGGTTATCGGTATAACCCGAGCGCCGATACGCTCGGCGACATTCCGGGACAGGGCGATGTGCTTGTTGGCATCGCACCGCTCCTCGGGCTTCCTTTCACGCGCGATACACCGCTATCGGCACTTGATGCTGTGCCCCTTGGTGCCATCTATGCCGGCTTCGCGCCGTTCGGCTATGTGCCGAGCAACCCGGGTGCCTCGTGGAACTTCTTCAAGCCTGCGACCTCGGTAGGCGGGGCCGATCCCTTGGGGCCGCTCGCCAGCGACATTCATAACGGCGCCGAGAACCGCAACCTTTACGGGGTGAACCTGACGATCACCCATGATTTCGAATGGGCGACGCTCACTTCGGTCTCGGCTTTCAAGAAGTTCAGCACCAATAACCTGCAGGACGAGGACGGCACCGCCGACCCCACCTTCTATTTCGATACGGACAATATCGAGGACAACAAGCATTTCTATCAGGAACTGCGCCTCAACGGCGTCAGTGGCCCGCTGACCTGGACGGCAGGCGTTTCCTTCTTCAAGGAACGCGCCGAGCAGGCTTCGGCCACGCACGGCACCACAGATTCGATCGACAATACGCTCTATAACGTCGGCGCTACGCCCGGTGCGCTCGCCTTCGCGTTCGATCCGACCGACGGTTTCAATGCGTGCGACAGCCTGATGCTCGACAGCTTTGGCGGGTTCGTCAGCCTCCTGAACGATGTGCCGCTTTCCTGCTTCGATCCGTCACTGCCCGGTGCATCGCTCGAGCAGCTTGCCCAGACGTTCGGCACCACCATGTTCGGCCGCACCTGGGAAGAAACCATGTATGGTGTCGGTCGCAACTCGGCGTATGCGGCCTATGCAGACGCCACCTATGCCCTGACCGACCGGCTGAACCTTACGGCGGGCATCCGCTTCACCCACGACAAGAAATCGTGGGAATGGTTCAACGGTGCACGCACCATCTCGGGCTATGACGAGCTGACCATCCCGGCCATCGGCATGAATCTCGCCGATGTTCACCAGATGCTCCTCGCCAGTATCCTTGGCGGCAACGGTGACCTCGTGTTCAACCAAAGCCTTGAAGGCCAAGAGTTCGAGCGCAAGGACAGCTGGAACAACCTCAGCCCGCGGGTTGTGGTGGACTATAAACTGACCGACGACTTCATGGTCTTTGCCTCTTACGCCAATGGCTACAAGGCGGGCGGCTTCAACTCGGTCGAGGTGAACAGTTATTTCGACAACGAAAAAGTCTGGAACATCGAGGGCGGCTTCAAGTCGGAATGGTTCGACCGCACGCTGCGTTTCAATGCGGCCGTATGGCATTATCGCTATGACGACCGGCAGTCGATCCGCCTGACCACGGTCGATGGCTCGAACGTACCGCAATATGTCACCCAGACGACCGATACCTCGGGCAAGGGTATCGATCTTGAATTGCTGTGGGTGCCGGTTGAAGGTATGCGCCTCTTTGCCAACGCCGGCTTCCAGGACATCACCTGCAAATCGAACTGCGGCGATGACGACACGTCGGACGGCGATGATGATCCCTTCATCGGCGAACCGACCGGTGTGCCCTCCACCCGCATCTCGTTCGGCGGCATGTACCGGTTCGATCTCGGCACCCGTGGTTTCCTCGATTTCCATGTAGCTCATAGCTACAGTTCGGCAAATCGCGAGAACCAGCTTTGCCGTAATGCCGGCTCGTGCGGCATTGTCACGGTGGGTGATGTGACCTGGGAAACCGGTGTGGCCGAAAACTACACCGATGCCCGGATCACCTGGTCGACCGAAGACGAGAACTTCAGCCTGTCGGTCTTCGCCAACAATATCTTCAGCAATCGCTATCTTGGCGGCGCCGGTGGTCTTGTTGTCGATACGATGGGGGCCCCGCGGACCGAAATCCGGATGCCCGGTATCTGGGGCATCGATCTGACCGCGCGCTTCTGAGGCGCCGACACCAGCTTTACGGGAAGGCCGGGTTCGCCCGGCCTTTTCTTTTGCCCGTCACTTTGCTAGGGCTTCTGCACCGGATGAAAGGAAATGCGATGGCGGAACAGGCGCTGAGGGTCGGCATCATCGGATGCATGGGCCGCATGGGACAGGCGGTTGCCGCCGTGGTGACAGCTGCGGACGGGCTCGTGCTCGCGGGCGGTATCGACCGGGCTGGCAATCCGGGCCAGCGACTTGCCGGTACGGGCGCGCCCATCGTTGCCGATATTGCGGGCCTTTTCGAAATTTCGGACGTGGTGATCGATTTTTCGGCGCCCGGCTCCACCGCCGCGCATGCCGAAGCGGCGACAGTGGCGGCAACGGCCCTTGTCGTCGGCACGACGGGGCTCACGGCCAGTGATCATGCGGCCCTTGATGCAGCGGGCAAATCGACGGCTATCGTCCAGGCTGGCAATTTCTCGCTCGGCGTCAATCTCCTGATGGCGCTCACGGAAGAAGCCGCCCGGGTGCTGGGCGATGACTGGGATATCGATATTCTTGAAATGCACCACCGTCACAAGGTGGACGCACCTTCTGGCACAGCGCTGATGCTGGGGGAAGCTGCTGCCAAGGGTCGCGGTGTTGATCTGGATACGGTCGCCTGCAAGGCGCGTGACGGGGTGATCGGCGAACGGCCTGTTGGCGAAATCGGCTTTGCAACCCTCCGGGGCGGCGCTGTGATCGGCGAACATGAAGTCATTTTTGCATCGGATAGTGAACGGCTCGTCCTGTCGCACAAGGCTGAAAATCGCAGCCTTTTCGCCAAGGGTGCCGTGGTGGCAGCTCGTTTCGCCGCGACTGTCCCGGCAGGGCGTTATTCGATGCAGGATGTGCTGAAGCTGCAGCTCGGGGGCCAATGATGGGTGGAATGACGGGTGACAAGCTTTCCGATCTTGGCCGTCAGATGCGCCTCAATGCCGCCGGTAAAAAGCTGGCGAGCGGTGATATGCCCGCCGCCTTTGCCGACTATCTGGCCCTCGCGCGCGAGGGCTATGCACCGGCCCAGCATGTGACGGCCCTTTGCCTCGGCTCCGAGGATATGCCGGACGAGGCCCTTGGCGAGGAAGCACAGGACTGGGAGCGCGACGTGGAAGCGGCTGCGTGGGATTGTATCTCGGTCCGGAACGGTTTTGATGGGGCGGGTTTGATTTTCAAGCAGGCGGCCCTCGACCCCGAATGGCACGCCGCGATGGAAGCCCGCGTTGACGAACTGGCGGCCGAGTTCCCGGCGGCCGTGCAGGATACTTTGCCGGACGAAGACGATGACTGACGATCAGTCCGATGAGGCATGCTATGACCGCCATATGGCTGCGACCGAAATGCTCCGTGCCGGCGCCTTTGCAGAGGCTTTTGCTGAATTTCTGACGCTCGCCCGGGCAGGATATGCGCCTTCCCAGCATCTGGTGGGGCTTTGCTTCGCGTCTTCAGACATGCCCGACGAAGCCCTTGGCAAGGAAGGGGAAGGCCGGGACCGCGAGGTGGAAGCGGCGGCCTGGGATTACCTTTCGGTCCTGAACAAGTTCAAAGGCGCCGGGCTGATTTTCAGGCAGGCGATCCTGGACCCTGAATGGCGTGCAGCAATGAATGCCCGGAGGGATGAACTGGAGGCAGAGTTTCCGTCAACCATGCGGGAAGTCCGCCCTGAGGACGACTAGACCTAGCGCCGCTGCCACGCCTCCAGCGCTTCTCGGATTTCAGCGGCAAGGTCGCGCCGTTCGGCAGGGTTCAGATAGGCGCCAAGGCTCACCGTTTGCTGGTGGGTTGTGATGGTCAGCTCGGTGCCGCCGCGGTCGTCTTCCAGAAGCTTCACCTTGGCCCAGTAGGGCTCCAGCCGCCAGCTTTCGCGTCGTCCGTTCGGGTAGCGCCGCTCCACCAGAAGATCGGTATCCGTCAGGCGGACCGTTTCGGTCAGCCGGGCGCGGCGGTAGCTGATGGTGAAGGCAAGCCAGATGGCAAAAATGTCGGCAGCCACGAACAGCACGACAGGCCACGCCCCCACGAACAGGAAGCGCAGGGCGGCAAGCCCGGTGATGCCGCCAATCACCCACATCAGGCGCTTGAAATGTCGCCGGCTCAGTGACCGGTGGGGATAAACGATCAGGTCCAGATGGGCCCGGCCCGTCACAACCGGTCGCCGGAGAGGAGCTTCGGCAGCGTGCCGACCGTGCCGCGCGCGTGCGCCATGAAGAAATTCCTCAGGGGCGGGATGCGGTCGACCACCGCAAGGCCAAGGTCGCGGGCGATACGAACGGGTGCGATATCGTTCGAGAACAGACGGTTCAGCACGTCGGTGACGCCCGCAAGGGTCACATTGTCGAACTCGCGCCAACGGGCGTAGCGGTCAAGCACCGCGCCCGATCCGATATCGAGCCCGGCCCGGGCAGCATCAACAATCACCTCGATCAGGGCGGCCACATCGCGCAGGCCCATATTGAGGCCCTGACCCGCAATCGGGTGGATGCCGTGGGCGGCGTCCCCCACCAGTGCAAGTCGCGTGTCGGTATAGCGGTCAGCGAACTGCAGGGTCAGCGGATAGCACCAGCGCCCGCCAATCACCTTCACCTTGCCCAGAAAATCGCCGCAGCGGCGCTGCACTTCGGCCTCGAAGGCGCGCGGCGAAAGGCCCATCACCGTGTCGGCCAGATGCTGCTTTTCGGTCCAGACAAGCGAGGAACGATTGCCGGTCAGTGGCAGGATCGCAAAGGGTCCGGACGGCAGGAAACGCTCATGCGCCACACCGCCATGCGGAAGCTCATGCTCGATCGAGCAGACGATACCAACCTGATCGTAACCCCATTCGGTTGCCGTGATGCCGGCTGCCCGCCGTGCCTGGCTGGCACGCCCGTCGATCCCGAGGAGGAGGCGGGCACTGATCGTGTTGCCGTCGGCGAGGGTCAGGCGGACGGTGGCTGCATCGCGCTCGATTTCGGTGACACTTGCGGGTGCCAGATGGCGCAGGTTCGGCAATTCCTTGGCGCGGGCATGAAGCGCCAGCCGCATGTGGCGGTTTTCAACCATCTCGCCAAGCGGTCCGGCGCCGAGGTCGCGGTGGTCAAAATGCAGATGCATCAGCGACGGGCCGTCCGACACGCGGATTTCCTTGATCGGCTGGTGGCGGCCTTCAAGATGGTCCCACACGCCGATGGCTTTCAGAAGATTGCAGCTGGCATAGGCGATGGCACTTGAGCGCCCGTCGAAGCTTTCGAGCGTCTGGTCGCCCGGCTCGCCCCTGTCGATCACGGTCACATCAAGGCCGTGCGCCGCGAGCCCGATGCCCGCCGCAAGACCCGCGAGGCCCCCACCAAGGATGGCGATATCGGTCGTCTGATCGTGTGGCATGGCGCGGGCTCCTCTCTCCCTTCTGCTCTACGCCCTTGGGGGCTTGCTGTCCAGCATGGCCAACGCCTACTTGTCAGGGCCCCGGCGGTCTGGGTAAAGTGGCCGGGCTCATGCAGAACAAATCAGGGACAGGCAGACAGTGACAGGCGTAAAGGGAGTGAAACGGACAGCGGGCAAGAAGCCCGGCAAGGCTCAGGCTGCGGCATCCCGCTCCCCGCGCCGCGTTTCCTCGAAACCCGCTGCCCGCAAGGGTGGTGCGGCGCCGATCCTGCCGCCTGCCGTCGTGACGGGTCTGAAGTCCACCGCCTGGCGTGGTTTCGGCCTTCTCCTGATGGCGCTTGGCGTCATGCTTGTGCTGTCGCTCGCGACCTATAATCCGATGGACCCGACGCTCAATCGCATCGCGGATGGCCCTGTCACCAATATGATGGGGGCGCCGGGCGCGGCGGTTGCCGATATCCTGATGCAGACGCTGGCGCTTGGCGCCTATCTCCTTGCCTTGCCGCTGCTCGTCTGGGGCTTCAAGATCGCAAGGCTCAAATGGCTGCGCCTTTTCTGGATCAATCTCGCCTTCCTGCCGGTTGGCGTGATCCTTCTCTCCACCGCGATCAGTGTGGTGGCACCGGGCGGCGATTTCCCGGTGCAGGCGGGCTATGGCGGTGCGCTTGGCCAGATGTTCTACAGTTATGTCATCACGCTTTTCGGCGCGCTGGTGCTGCCGAAATGGATTTTCGCGCTCGTTTTCGTGGCGCTGGGCTTGCCGGCCTATGCTGTGTCGCTGGCGCTTTCGGGCGAAGAATGGCGCACCATCGCGCGCGGCATTTATATCGCCGTGGCGATGAGCTGGCGCTGGCTCAAATGGGGCCTCGCCCATAGCGTTCTCGCCGTCGTCAAGGCAGCCGGCTTTGCCAAGGGCCGGGTGGCGGAACAAACGGCCTCGCGCCGCGCCGCGCGTGCTGTACGCCGCGAACCGGTGATCGGTGAAGCAGCCGACCACGCCCCCGTCTTTGTGGACACTGAGCCCGATGACGACGACCTGCCGCCTTTTGAAATGGACGAAACCCCCGCCAGCCGCAGCCGCGTGAAGGCCCGGCAGGACCCGGTGAAGGGTAAGCGCGAGGAAATCGAGGCCCAGCGTGCCTTCGATCTGGGCGACAGTGACGGCTTCCGCCTGCCGCCCTTGGAACTCTTGGCCCCGCCCAAGCCCGGTGAAAAGATCGACAGCCTGTCGACCGAGGCACTGGACGGCAATGCCCGCATGCTGGAAAGCGTGCTTGATGACTTTGGCGTCAAGGGCGACATCAATGACGTTCGCCCCGGCCCCGTTGTCACGCTTTATGAGCTCGAACCCGCCCGCGGCACCAAATCGGCCCGTGTGATCGGCCTTGCCGACGATATCGCCCGCTCGATGAGCGCGATCTCGGCCCGTGTGGCCGTTGTGCCGGGTCGCAACGCCATTGGGATCGAACTGCCGAACCAGAAGCGCGAAACGGTTTACCTGCGCGAACTGCTGGCGAGCCGCGAATATGAAATGACCAAGGCCCGCCTGCCGGTGGCGCTTGGCAAGGATATCGGCGGCGCTCCGGTGATCGCTGACCTCGCCACCATGCCGCACCTTCTGGTCGCCGGTACTACGGGCTCGGGCAAGTCGGTCGGCATCAATACGATGATCGAGTCGCTCCTTTACCGGCATACGCCCGAAACGCTCAGGCTGATCATGGTCGACCCCAAGATGCTGGAACTGTCGATCTATGACGATATTCCGCATCTCCTCACCCCTGTGGTGACCGAAGCGAAGAAGGCGGTCGTGGCGCTCAAATGGGCGGTGCGCGAGATGGAAACCCGCTACCGCAACATGTCGCGCCTTGGCGTGCGCAACCTTGCGGCTTTCAACAAGCGGATCGAGGAAGCCCGCGCCAACGGCGAAGAGCTCGTGCGCGAGGTTCAGGTTGGTTTCGACAAGGAAACTGGCCAGCCGATGTATGAAGAACAGCGCTTCGACTTCCAGCCGCTGCCTTATATCGTCATTATCATCGACGAGATGGCTGACCTGATGCTGGTTGCCGGCAAGGACGTGGAAGCCACTGTCCAGCGACTGGCGCAGATGGCACGGGCGGCGGGAATTCACCTGATCATGGCGACTCAGCGGCCGTCCGTTGACGTGATCACCGGTACGATCAAGGCGAACTTCCCGACCCGGATCAGCTTCCAGGTCACCTCGAAGATCGACAGCCGCACCATTCTGGGGGAGCAGGGCGCCGAACAGCTCCTTGGCATGGGCGACATGCTTTATATGGCGGGGGGCGGACGCATCACTCGCGTGCATGGTGCCTTTGTCTCGGACGAAGAGGTACAGTCCATCGTCGATCACCTGAAACTGCAGGGTCAGCCGGACTATAAGGCGGAAGTCACCGAAGAACCTGAAGAAGGCTTCGACAGCCCGTTCATCCCCGGTCCATCCGGCGGCGGCAATAGTGGCGATGATGCCAGCCTCTATGATCAGGCGGTGGATATCGTGCTGCGTGACAGGCGGCCCACCACCAGCTATATCCAGCGGCGGCTGAAGATCGGCTACAACAAGGCCGCCTCGCTGATCGAGGAAATGGAACAACAAGGCGTGATCAGCGCGCCCAATGCCAAAGGCCAGCGCGAAGTACTGGTCCCGGCACGCGAGGAAGAATACTGATGAAGCGCGCTTTTGCGCCCCTCCTTCTCTCCCTTTCGGTCTTTTTCTCAGGCATGGCAGCGGCGCAGGAAGCCGAACTGCCGCCCCTTGAGGAAGCGACGATGGAGGAAGACCCGATCTTCGCTGCCTTCAAGGCGGTGGAACGCTATTTCCGCGAAACCCAGAGCCTGAAGGCCGGCTTCGTGCAGCATGCACCCTCGGGCGAGATCACCTCGGGCATGGTCTATATGGCACGGCCCGGCCGCATCCGGTTTGATTACGCGGGCGATGTGCCTTTCCTTGTGGTGGCGGACGGTGAAGCCCTCAACCTTATCGACTATGAAGTCGGGCAGGTAACGCGCTGGCCGATCGACGATACGCCCTTGCGGCTGCTCCTTGGCCGCGATGTGGATCTTGCCCGCCTTGGCGCGCAGGTGCAGGCGGCACCGGGCGGTGACGAGCGGATTGTGGCCGTGCATGCGCGCGACGAAAACCGGCCCGAGCTTGGCACCATCACGATCTTTTTCGAACGCCGCGCGGGCGAGCCCGACACGCTGACGCTGAAAGGCTGGCTCGTGAAGGATGCACAGGCGCAGGAAACCTATGTCGAGCTCGTGGACGCCATCCTCAATCCCGAGCTTGAAAAGAAGCTCTGGACGTTTGAAGACCCGCGCGGCCTTTCCAAGCGCCGCCGCACGCGCTGAGGGGATCATCATGGCTGATATCGATATCGACGATCTTCTGGAAGAATTGCCGACCCTTTCGGGCGTCGCCGCCTTCATCGCGGTCGTCAACAATATGCACTGGTTCCGCACGCTTGGCGAAACGCCGTCGGATAACGACCGGCGCATTGCCGAAGCTTACGGCCCCGCACTCGGTTTCCCGGAAGCCGAACCCGCGTTCCTGTTTGACTGGGAAGATGCGGCGGCAGCAGCGGAATCGAACGATATCAACAGCCCCTCGTGGGAAGCGGAAGAGCAGCTTCGCGCCTCGCTCACCGATGATCTTCTGGCGGTGCTTGACGAAGATACGTTCGAAATGGTGCTGACGCATATCAATGAAAGCACGATCCCGGCGATTGAAGCGGCGGCCGAAGATGCCGCGGATTATCTCAGGATCGACGACGGCGAGTTTGTGCGCGCCGCCGCCGGGGCCGCCGTGCAGGCGGTGCATCAGGCCGCTCTTGTGATGCTGACCGGGGCCGATGACGATCACCCCTTCGCGCTCCGTTTCCGGCTTTTTGAACGCGGGCGCTGGCCCATTGGCGTCACCGGCGCCAGTTTCCTCATCTACTGACCGACGAAAGGATCAGCCCTTGCGCATTGTTACCTGGAACATCAACTCGGTCAGGGCCCGGCTTGATATTGTCGAGCATCTCATCCGCACGCATCAGCCCGATGTGCTGTGCCTGCAGGAAACCAAGGTGATGGACCCGGATTTCCCGCGCCGCTTCTTTGAAGATCTCGGGATGCCGCATCTGGCCATCAAAGGCCAGAAAAGCCATCACGGCGTGGCGATTGCCGCGAAGGCGCCGTTTGCGGAAAGCTATTCGCTGGACTGGTGCGGCAAGGGCGACGCCCGGCATATCGCGGTGAAGCTCACGACAGGCCAGACCGTCCACAATTTCTATGTGCCGGCAGGCGGCGATGAGCCTGACCCTGCGATCAACGACAAGTTTGCCCACAAGCTGCAGTTTCTGGACGAGATGATCGAATGGTCGAAAAAGCTCGCTGAGCCCTCGATCCTCGTGGGCGATATCAACGTGGCGCCGCACCCCGATGATGTTTGGAACCACAAGCAGCTTCTGAAAGTCGTCTCGCACACCCCGGTGGAGACCGACAAGCTGTTCACGCTTCTGGATGCGCACCAGTGGGTCGATGTATGCCGCGAGATCGTGCCGCTTCCCGAAAAGCTCTATAGCTGGTGGTCCTACCGCTCGCCCGACTGGTCGAACGCCGACAAGGGCCGCAGGCTCGACCATGTGTGGACGAGCCCGTCGCTGAAAGCTGCGATCCGCGGGGCAAAAGTGCTGCGCGACGGGCGCGGCTGGGGCGAAAAGCCATCTGACCACGCACCCGTCGTCGCTGATTTCGAGTTTTGAAGAAATTTCTCGTCATGCCGGGCTTGACCCGGCATCCAGTGGTGCTTGCCGCAAATATGGACCCCGGATCAAGTCCGGGGTGACGAGTTCTATCAGCCGAGCGCCTGCAGGCTGTAGCCGCCGGGCTCGGTGATCAGCAATTGTGCTGCACCGGGCTCGGGCTCGATTTTCTGGCGCAGGCGGTAAACGTGGGTCTCCAGCGTGTGGGTGGTCACACCTGAATTATAGCCCCAGACCTCCGTCAGCAGCTCTTCCCGGCCAACCGGCTTGCCGCCGGCGCGGTAAAGATATTTCAGGATCGCCGTTTCTTTCTCGGTCAGGCGCACCTTCTTGCGGGCACCCTGGTCCTCAAGCAGTTTGCCTGCCGGGCGGAACTGGTAGGGCCCGATATGGAAGGTGGCGTCTTCGGTCTGCTCGTGCTGGCGCAGATGGGCGCGCACGCGGGCCAGCAGCACGTTGAAGCTGAAAGGCTTCGTCACATAATCATTCGCGCCAGCATCAAGGCCAAGGACGGTATCGGCATCCGAGGTCACACCGGTCAGCATGATCACCGGGGTCTTGATCCCGTTCTTGCGGATGCGGCGGCACAGTTCGCGGCCGTCCATGTCGGGCAGGCCCACGTCCAGCACCAGAAGATCGGCCTGGTTTTTGGAAAGCCAGTCGAGCGCGGCGCCGGCCGTGCCTTCCTGATGGGTGGTGAACTCGTCACAAAGCGCCAGCTGGTCGGCCAGCGTCTCGCGCAGATCTTCGTCATCGTCCACAAGCAGGATTTTGCGGGTCGCCATGTTGTTTGCTCCTTGGCCTTTGCTGTCGTGTCTTGTGCCTCGGGCTTCGAGTATGCCCGAGCTTTGGTCCTCTATAAAGTGGCGGCAGATTGGCAACAGTCAAACTTGCTCACAAATGTTTGATTGGCATCGCGCCGTATGACACAACAGGTTCCCGTGCAATGCCCATGAGTGAAGCCTTAGCCCATGCTCGATTTTCGTGACAACCTGACGCCTGTGAACCGGGCCGCCGACGATTTGCGGCGCGGCCTGCCGGTCGTGGTGGCGGGCGCGGATGGCAAGGGATTGGCACTTCTGCCGCTGGAGCTTGCAAACGGCCCGGCGCTTGACGCGTTCGAGGCGGTGGCCGGCACCGGCTTCCTGATGGTGACAGGCCAACGTGCCGAAGTCCTGAAGGTCGGCCACAAGGGCTGGCCCGTGGTGCGCCTGAAGCGCCCCGGCTGGATGGAAAGTGCCGATCTTGCGGCCCTTGCCGACCCGACGCTCGATCTTGCCTCGCCGCTCAAGGGCCCGTTCACGCGGATCGATCACCCGGACACGGACACCGACCGGGCGGCCCTGAAGCTCCTGAAATGGGCGCGGCTGTTGCCTGCGGCCCTTGCGGCTGAAATTGACGACGCTGCCACCGTTGCTGCCCGCGAAGGCTGGCTGGTGGCGAATGCGGATGCCGTGCTGGCGGTTGACCTGTCGCAGGCAAGTGCCCTCAGGATCGTGGCGCGTGCCCTGGTGCCGCTCGCGGGCGCTGAAAAGACCGAGCTTGTCTCGTTCCGGCCGCTGTCGGGCGGGATCGAGCATATCGCGATTGTGGTGGGTGACCCTTCCCGCCATTCACCGGTGCTGGCGCGGCTTCACAGCGAATGCTTCACGGGCGATCTTCTCGGTAGCCTCAAATGCGACTGCGGCGAACAGCTGCGCGGCGCCATCAAGGCAATTGGCGAAGCCGGCGGCGGCGTTGTGCTGTATCTCGCGCAGGAAGGCCGGGGCATCGGGCTTATCTCGAAACTGAAGGCTTATTCGCTGCAGGATCAGGGCTATGACACGGTCGACGCCAACACCCGGCTCGGGTTTGATGTCGACGAGCGCGTCTTTGCGCCGGCGGCTAAAATGCTGAAAAGCCTCGGGTTCTCGACCGTGCGCCTGATGACCAATAATCCCGAAAAAGTCGCCGCCCTCGGCCGTTTCGGGATCGAGGTCACTGAGCGGGTCCAGCATGCCTTTCCGCCGAACCCTCATAATGTCGGCTATCTCGCGACCAAAAAGTCGCGCACCGGCCATATGCTCTGATCATGCCACAGGTCTGGACCGTCACGCCCTCGGCTGATGATGCCACCAAAGGGCAGCTCTCCGGTCCGCTCCTGAAGGCGCCGTGCGCGCTCGGCCGATCGGGCGTGGTACCGGAAGCTGACAAGACGGAGGGCGACGGCGCAACACCTGCTGGCACCTATGCGCTGCGCCGGGTTTTCTACCGGCCTGACAAGGAAGCAGCGCCGGTCACCCGCTTGCCGGTGATGGCGCTGAACCCGACGCTCGGCTGGTGCGATGACCCTGAAAGCCCCGATTATAACCGGCTCGTGCGCCTGCCGACCGGTGCTTCGCACGAGAAGCTGTGGCGGGATGATGCCCGCTATGACCTCATCCTCGTGCTTGGCCACAATGATGCACCGCCTGTGCCCGGCAAGGGCAGCGCCATCTTTGTGCATGTGGTGGAACCCGGCTTTGTGCCGACACAAGGCTGTGTCGCCTTCGAGGCAAGCGCCTTGCGCTCGCTCCTCCGGTTAGTTGCGCCAGACGACCTTTTCCGGATCGGGCGGCTTTAGGCCCGGTTGCCGAAAATGGCGGTGCCGACGCGCACATCGGTTGCCCCCATCGCGGCGGCGAGCGCGAAATCGCTGCTCATACCCATCGATAGCCGTGCGAGGCCGTGGCGGGCAGCCAGCTTTTTCAGAAGCGCGAAATGTAGGGTCGGGTCATCGTCCACAGGCGGGATCACCATCAGGCCAACAACATTCAGGCCGATCTCGCGGGCGTGGGCGAGAAGGCCGGGCAGTTCCTCAAGCGAGACCCCACCCTTTTGGTCCTCGCGGCCGGTATTCACCTGAATATAGACGGGCAGCTGGCGGCCCTGCGCATCCATTTCCTTCTTCAGGGCGTCGGCGAGCTTGATGCGGTCAAGGCTGTGAATCTCGTCAAACAGCGCAACGGCATCGCTCGCCTTGTTCGATTGCAGGCTGCCGATCAGGTGCAGCTCTACATCCGGGAAACGTTCCTTGAGGGGGAGCCAGCGGCCCTCGGCCTCCTGCACGCGGTTCTCGCCGAAAACGCGGTGGCCGGCCTCAAGTGCCTCGACGACCCGGTCTTCTGGTTGCATCTTGGAAACTGCAATCAGGCGTGGCTGCACGTCGGGTGCACCGGCATGGCGGCACATGCGGCTGATGTCTTTGGAGACCTGGGCGAGATTATCGGCAACAGACGTGCTCATGTCCTGTCCTTGTCGTGGCAGCTATTCGGGGGCTGGAGGCTTCAGGGAGCTATGTGGTATGAGGCCGTCATGGTCAAGCCCTTCACGCCAGTCCGCCATCAGATTTGCCGCCGCGCCGGGGTGTGCGTTGCCGTCTATATCGCAGACCGCGGACGCGGCGCTGATCCGCTTTCGATCATTCGCCATCTGCCTGCCGGCGCGTTTGTCCTCTACCGCGATTATGATGCGGTGGACCGGGCCGCGTATGCACGTGGCCTCGCCAGCGCCTGCCGGAAGCGGCACTTGCCACTCATCGTCGCAGGTGATGCGCGTCTGGCCCGTGCGGTGAAGGCTGACGGCCTCCACCTGCCGGAATATCAGCTCTATCGTCGCCCGGCGAGCTGGCGCGGGCTGCTGACGGCTGCGACCCACAGCCGACGCGCGCTCCATTTCGCCCGGTTGCGCGGGGTGGACCTTGCACTTGTCTCCCCGGTTTTTGAAACACGCAGCCATCCGGGTGCCCGCACGCTCGGGGTCCACCGGCTTGCCCGGCTCGTGCGCGGGGCAGGTGTTAGGTTCGCCGCACTTGGCGGCGTGAAAAAGGCAAACGCAGGCAGGCTGAGGGGGCTGCCCCTTGCCGCTATCGCCATGATGGATGGTTGGAATTAGGCCCTAGAAGCGGAACTGGCCGCCAAGGAAGACCATCTGCTCGCTTTCGGCCGAGAAGGGCGTTGCCACGATGCGGCTCGAATAATCGAGATAACGCACGCCGCCCTGCACGCCGATCCGCTCGGTCAGCCGGTAAGACGCGCCAAGCTCGACGGCCAGCACGTCGCGCGCGGCATTGTCGATGCCCATCAGGTCGGCGCCGGCCTTGTATTCGCTGAGCGAAAGGCGGGTCGCGAAGGCCCCTTGGCGCCACGAGAAGCCGACGTCATAGCCGGTCGAGCGGCCAGCGGCATGATCGGTAACCTGCAGCATGGCGGCGTCGATGGCAAAGCCGCCGAAACCAAGGCTGAGGCCGGATTCGATGCGTTCCTCGCCGGGGCTGACGCCAAACCCGAAGGCATCGGTTGCGGCCACGCGGCGGTCACCCTCGATCCGGTAGCTGCCGGAGAAGCCAAGACGGAACGCCGGGTCAGCCTTGTCCTTGCCGAAGGAAAGGGTCAGGTTGCTGTCCGCACCCGCCAGCGGCAGGCGGTTCACGCCCTGCGTGCCCGAAGGTGCCAGCAGCGAGGAGAAATCGGGAATATCGCTGGAAGTACGGCCACTGCCTATCGGGGCGGCGTTTTCCTGCAGATAGAAGAAGCCTTTTTGCTGCCCGTTGTCGTTCTGGCGCAGGCTCAGTTCCAGTTCCTTCAGGCCTTCGGCGCTGCCGTCGCGCGGCACAGGCTTCAGCCAGGCCATATGTTCGGCCATGAAGAGATCGAGGCTTTCAAGGAAACCGTTCGATTCAAAACGGGTACTGTCCTCTGCCCCGGAGGGAGCAGAGACAAGCGCGGCAACAAGAAGTGCCATTCCCGTCCTGGTCAGTCGTTTCATTGTTCGTTCCTCGAAACACGAAGGGGCACCTCGGCCCACACACGGCCCTGGAACCCATGGGGGTACACGCGGCATATCCGTTGATACGCTTTAACCGCCCATGTCCCTTTAAGGTAAGGACGATTTTTGTGCGAGGGCAAGAGGGCGGCGTTAATAAATACTGGCTGTGACCCGGAGGCCACTGTTTGTCCGCTTTTCTGGCTGGTCAGGGGGCGGTGAGGCCGCTATAAGGCCAAGGAGCATGGCGGCAAGTCCCATTTTGGGCATGTCTATGCCGCTGGAACGATAGCGAAGAACGGGAACCCAGGTATGATTCGATTGGTGCGGTTTGGCATGGTGGCAGTGGCTTCGATGATGCTCGCAGCCTGCGGCATTTTCGGCGGTGGCGACGAAGTCGACGCGCAGAAGATCGAGGCGCGGACCACGGCGCTTGGCGTCAATGGTTACCTGTGGCAAGCCACGCTTGAAACCCTGTCCTTCATGCCGATTGAAAAGGCCGACCCGGCTGCAGCCGTGATCCTGACCGGCTGGCAGACCGATCCCGCCACCCCGAGCGAGCGGGTGAAGGTGATGGTGCGTTTCCTCAGCGAAGACCTGCGTTCCGACGGCATCAAGGTCAGCGTTGTGCGGGAAGCCGATCAGGGCGGCAACTGGGTGGCGGTGCCGGTGCAGGCCTCGACGGCGCTGACGATCGAGGAATCGATCCTCGCCAAGGCCCGGACCCTGAAGGTCGGTACTGTCCGCTAAGGGCGGACGCACACTACCAAGAATTTTCCGGGTCCGGGACATGCCGCACGTCAGGCATGGCCGGACCCTTCAACTATCCGAGTGAATATCATGTCGCGCTACAATGCCAAGGCAACCGAAGCGAAATGGCAGAAGGTCTGGACAGACCGCGCCAGCTTCAAGACCGATTCCACCAGCAGCAAGCCCAAATATTATGTGCTTGAGATGTTCCCGTACCCGTCGGGCCGCATCCATATGGGCCATGTGCGGAACTATACGCTTGGTGATGTGGTTGCCCGTTTCCGCCGTGCGCGCGGCTTTGAAGTGCTGCATCCGATGGGCTGGGACGCCTTCGGCATGCCGGCTGAAAACGCCGCGATGGAACGCAAGGTCCACCCCGCCGACTGGACCTACGACAATATCGCCAACATGCGTGCCCAGCTGAAACAGGTTGGCCTCGCCATCGATTGGGACCGCGAGATCGCGACCTGCGACCCCGAATATTACGGGCAGGAACAGCGCATCTTCCTCGATTTCCTTGAAGCCGGCCTCGTTTACCGCCGCGAAAGCTGGGTGAACTGGGATCCGGTCGATAATACTGTGCTCGCGAACGAGCAGGTGATCGATGGCCGCGGCTGGCGTTCGGGTGCGCTTGTCGAGCGCCGCAAGCTCAGCCAGTGGTTCCTCAAGATCACCGATTTCGCCGACGAGCTCCTTGACGGCCTCAAGACGCTTGACCGCTGGCCCGATAAAGTCCGCCTGATGCAGGAAAACTGGATCGGCCGTTCGGAAGGCCTCGAGTTCACCTTCAAGGTCGATGAAACCGGCGAAGACCTGCCGGTTTACACCACCCGTCCGGACACGCTTTTCGGCGCCAGCTTCTGCGCGATTTCGGCTGACCATCCGATTGCCGCGAAGCTCGCTGAAGAGAATGCCGAGCTCGCAGCCTTCATCACCGAATGCCGCCAGACCGGCACCAGCGAAGAAGCGCTCGAGAAAGCGGAAAAGCGTGGCTACAACACCGGGCTTCATGTGATCCATCCGCTGGACAGCAGCTGGAAGCTGCCTGTCTATGTCGCCAACTTCGTGCTGATGGAATATGGCACCGGCGCCATTTTCGGCTGCCCGTCGGGCGACCAGCGCGACCTCGATTTCGCCCGCAAATACGGCCTGTCGGTCGTGCCGGTCGTTATGCCGGCGGACGGCGACGCTGCCACCTTCACGGTTGGCGACGAGGCCTACACGGGCCCCGGCGTGATGATCAACAGCTGCTTCATGGACGGCATGGAAGCTTCGGCTGCCAAGGCGATGATCATCGACAAGGCGGAGGCCGATGGCTGGGGCACGCGCCGCGTGAACTTCCGCCTGCGCGACTGGGGCGTTTCGCGCCAGCGCTACTGGGGCACGCCGATTCCGGTGATCCACTGCGAAGCCTGCGGCGCCGTGCCGGTGCCGGCGAGCGACCTGCCGGTGAAACTGCCGGAAGATGTGAGCTTCGACCGGCCGGGCAACCCGCTTGAACATCACCCCACCTGGAAGCATGTGAATTGCCCCTCGTGCGGCAAGCCCGCGCGCCGGGAAACCGACACGATGGACACGTTCGTGGACAGCAGCTGGTATTTCCTGCGCTTCTGCACGCCCGAACGCCATGACGTGCCGTTCGACAAGGATATCGCCGACAGCTGGATGCCGGTGCGCCAGTATATCGGCGGGATCGAGCATGCGATCCTGCACCTTCTGTATGCCCGCTTCTTCACCCGTGCGCTCCACAAGGTTGGCCGTGTTGGCATCACCGAACCCTTTGAAGGCCTCTTCACGCAGGGAATGGTGAACCACGCCACCTACAAGGACACAACCGGCCAGTGGGTTTTCCCCGAGCTTGTGCAGTCGCGCGAGGACGGCACCTTCTACCGCACCGACAACGGCCTTGATGTCGTTGAGGGCCGTGTCGAGAAGATGTCGAAATCGAAGAAGAACGTGGTCGATCCCGACGACATCATCGACCAGTACGGCGCCGATACCGCCCGCTGGTTCATGCTGTCGGACAGCCCGCCGGAGCGCGATCTCCTTTGGACCGAAGCCGGGATCGAAGGCGCATGGCGCTTCACGCAGCGCCTGCATAGGCTGGTGACCGGGGCGCTGGAGACGATGGCGCCGAAGGGTGCCGCGATGCCGGCGAGTCTGTCGGAGAGCGCGCTGGCGCTTCGCAAGGCCGCCCATAAAACGATCGACGGCGTGACCGGCGATATCGAGGCCCTGCATTTCAACAAGGCAGTGGCGCGGCTTTACGAGTTCGCCAATGCGCTTGGCGCCGATACCAAAGGCGAGGGTGCAGCTGAAGCCGTGCGCGAGGCTTGCGAAATCCTCGTGCAGCTGGTTGGCCCCATGATGCCGCACATTGCCGAGGAACTGTGGTCCAAGCTCGGTCACACGACCCTTTTGGCCGATACGCCGTGGCCGGTTGCCGACAAGGCACTTGTCGTGGACGATACCGTCACGCTTGCGGTGCAGGTGAACGGCAAAACCCGCGACACGATCGATGTGGCGAAGGATATGCCGAAGGACGAGGTCGAGAAGGTGGCGTTGGCGAACGACAAGGTCGCCAGGTTCCTTGACGGCGTCACCGTCCGCAAGGTCATCGTCGTGCCGGGCCGTATTGTCAATATCGTTGCGAACTAGGAGCCTCTGACCCATGCGCCTTGCCCCCGTCTTCGCCCTTGCCGCCGCCCTGCTGACCGCTGCCTGCGGTTTCCAGCCGCTCTATCAAGGTGGTGCTGACGGGGCGGTGCGTGGCGGGATCGCGGGTGTCGAGGTCGGCCCGATTGCCGACCGGCTGGGGCAGGAGATGCGCAACCGCCTGATCGAACGGATGGGTTCGGGCGAGGGCAGCGATTACCGGCTGGATGTGGTGCTGAACACCGAAACCGAAGGCTTCGGTATCCGCTCGGACGCCGCCGCCACGCAGGAACAGATGATCCTGACGGCCGCCATCCGCCTCACCCCCATCGGCACCGACACACCGGTGATCGAGGATACCCTGCGTGCCCGCACGTCTTACGATCTTGTGCTGTCGGATTATGCGACGGTCGCCGAGCGGGAAGATGCCGCCCGCCGCCTCGCCTTTGAACTTGCCGAGCGTATCCACCGCCGCCTTGCCCTCTATTTCAATCAGAAGGACAAGGAAAAGACCGGCCAATGAAGGTTGCACCCCGCGACATCGAAGCCGTTTGCCGGTCGCTGCCGGCCGGGGTTCGGGTCGTGCTGGTGTATGGCCGGGACGAGGGCCTCGCGCGTGAACGCGCCACCCGCATCGGCAAGCAGATTGCCCCCGATCTTTCCGATCCTTTCCAGGTTGCCCGCCCCGATAATGCGACGGTGAAGGCCACGCCGTCGCTTCTCGTTGATGAAATGTCGGCCATCTCGATGCTTGGCGGGCGCCGCCTTGTGCGCCTTGAAGGTGCCGGCAACGACATGACAGACGCGGTGAAACTGGTGCTGGCCGACCCGCGCGGTGACGGGCTTCTCCTCATCACGGCGGGGGACCTTGATGGCGGCTCGTCGCTCCGCAAGGCGGTTGAGGGCGGCAAGGATGCGCTCGCCATCGCCTGCTATGAGGATAATGCCCGCGATCTCTCGGGCCTTGTGCAGGAAGTGCTGTCCGCTGCCGGGCTTCGCGCCAGCCGCGATGCGATGGCCTATCTGATTGAAAACCTGGGCGGGGACCGTGCCGTTTCGCGCGGGGAGCTCGACAAGCTTGTCCTTTATAAGGGCAATGACAAAAGCGAGATCACGCTGGATGATGCCCGCGCCTGCGTGGGCGACACGGCGGCCTTCGCACTGCATGAGATTGCCTCTGCTGTGACTGCGGGCGACATGAAAAAGCTGGAAACGGGGCTGGAGCGCGCCTGGATCGCCGGTGAAAGCCCCATCGCGATCCTCCTGCTGCTCTCTCGCCGCCTGATGCGCCTGCATTATGCGCGTGCCTTGATGACAGAACAGAATCTGGGCCCCGCCGAAGCGGTGGAACGCCTGCGCCCGCCCGTCATTTTCTTCGAAAAACCGGTCTTCACCGCCGATCTCGCCCGCTGGACCGCCCGGAAGATCGAACAGGCGCTCGATATCCTCATCGAAGCCGATCTCGAGTGCAAAACCACCGGCAACCCGGCGGAGGTTATCTGCGCCCGCGCCTGCCTGCGCCTCGCCAAAGCGGCGCGGTAAATCAGGCGGAAAAGCCGATTCGTTACAACGTGTTAGCGCTGGTCACGCCTGTGGATAACTTAGCTTCCTCTAAATTACCGTTAAGATTCAATTAACTAATTGTCTACCAGCAAAGTGCGGTTGACACTTCAACATTCTGTATAAAAAATCGATGCTGACCCAAGATGTAGTGGCTGCGGTGTACGAGACCGCAGCCACTATAAACCGCAATATAGGTGTCTGCCCGCGGTCAAAGGCGTTCGACAGGGAAATTCTACCCCAAACTTCTCAGGGGTCAAGGCAGACACGAGGCGAAGCTGACGAATAAAGGAGGCCAAAATGGCTGACGTCACATACCCGTGTTACAAACAACGAAAAGATGCTAGCGGTCAGTGGTATTGGATATACTACGCCAAAAATAAAGAAGAGATCGCGAGGAGTAGTGAAAGCTATCACAATCGTAGCGATTGTACTCATAGCATCAATTTGGTCAAAAACTCCAAGGACGACCAAATTTACTATTACGACTAATCATATGGGCCGGCTGTGTCTGTGTGTGGTACAGCCGGTCCGCATCTGGGTTTTTTTCGATCATTCCCACCTTTGGATATATCCAAATTTGACGCGGCAGGCTCACCCCTGCCCGTGGAGTTGCCGGTAGGCCGTCGGGCTCATGCCGAAACGGCGTTCGAATGCCTGAATGAGCCGTCCGGCGGTGCCGAAGCCTGAATGGGCAGCGACAGCCTTCAGCGGCAGGCCGGGGCCTTCCAACAGGCTACGGGCGGCGTCAAGCCGCAGGCGCTCGAGATACCGGGCCGGTGTGTCGCCGGTTTCCTTCACGAAATGACGGTGGAAGCTGCGCTCGCTCATGCCGGCGCGGGCGGCGGCATCGCTCACATTGATCGGACCGGCCAGATTGTCGGCCATCCAGCTGATGATGGCACCGCAGCTGCCGGCGGATTTCACCTGACCCTTCAGAAGCGTGCTGAACTGGCTCTGGCTGCCCGGCCGGCGGGCGTAAACCACAAGGCCGCGCGCGACCTTCATGGCGAGGTCGCGGCCAAGGTCGGCTTCCACAAGTGCCAGGCACATATCGATGCCCGCTGTCACCCCGGCAGAGGACCAGAGATCGCTGTCCTGCACATAAAGTGCGTCGGCATCGACACTGACCGCCGGATATAGCTCCTGCATGCGTCTGGCCCAGCGCCAGTGGGTGGCAAGGCGCTTGCCTTCGGCCACCCCGGCAGCGGCCAGAATGAAGGCGCCGGTGCAAACGGACCCCAACCGTCGCGCACAGCCAGCCGCCTTTCGCACAAAGGCTTGCAGGCGGGCATCGTTCGCGGCTTCTTCGGCCCCATGCCCCCCTGAAATCAGGACGGTGTCGGCGTCCTCTGGGTTGATTTCATCCAGCGGTGTGGCCTGCAGGGTGAGCCCGGCGGTCGTGGCAATCTCGCGGCCCTCAAGGCTCGCGAGCAACACCCGATACTGCGGCTGCGGGGACAGTTCGCTTGCCGAGGCAAAGACCTGCGCCGGGCCGGTGATATCCAGAATCTGGGCGCGGTCGAAGCCGACGATCACAATGGTGCGCATGGGCGCCCTCTCCAGTTTGGCAGAAAATACACATAATGTGTCATATCAGACAATCACGATCAAGCCTAGGATAGGGGCACAAAAAACCGAGACACGACACGAAGGAGAAAAACCATGACCATCGAAATCGGATTTCTGCTGTTCAACGGCATGACCCAGCTGGATTTTGCCGGACCTTTTGAAGTGCTATCCCGTGTGCCGGGTGCGCGGGTGCACCTGGTGGCGGACAGCCTTGACCCCATCACGGCAGACACGCACCTGCGGCTGCTACCCACCGTTACCTATGACGATTGCCCGGCGCTGAATGTTGTATGCGTGCCCGGCGGGCCGCATGTGGAAAGCGTTTACGAGAATGCGGCTGCCATCGATTTCCTGCGCCGGCAGGCCGCACAGGCGGATTATGTGACCTCGGTCTGCACCGGGTCCCTGATCCTTGGCGTTGCCGGGCTTCTGGACGGCTACAAGGCGACCAGTCACTGGACGTCGTTGCCGCTTCTCGCCCATTTCGGCGCGGTGCCGACCAAGGGCCGGGTGGTGACCGACCGCAACCGCATCACCGGCGGCGGGGTAACGGCGGGGATCGATTTCGGCCTCACAGTCGCGGCGGCGCTTGTCGGCGAAACGGCAGCCAAGATGATCCAGCTGGGCCTTGAATATGATCCGGCGCCGCCCTTCAACAGCGGCCATCCGGACGTGGCGGACAAAGAGATCACCGATGCGGTGCTGGCCGCCATGCAGGACCGGCTCGACACGCGTTTCAAGCGCGCGGCGGAATTCGCCTGACCCTCGACCTGGCTCACGACAGCCTTTAAAAAAGACGAACCGGCTGCAACCTCATGGATTGCAGCCGGCCCGCACTTCGGAGCTTTCCGCTCCCGGACTCTGGAGAGGTTGTTGCTCTTAATTCAGGGTTTCCGGGGTCGGTTCTTCTGCGCCTTGCTGTTCCTGGGCCATTTGAGCCCGGTACAGGGCTTCAAAATTGATCGGCTCAAGCAGCAGCGGCGGGAAGCCACCATCGCGCGACGCATCGGCAATGATGCGACGGGCAAACGGGAACATCAGCATCGGGGCCTGCACCAGGAGGAAGGCGCGAACCGCTTCCTCGGGCACGTTCCGGAGGCCGAAAAGGCTGCCGTACACAAGCTCGACAGCGAACGCGACCTGGTTCTTGCCGTCTTCGAGCGTGTTGTTGGCAGTGGCGGAAATCTTCAGTTCCACCTCGTAAACGTCGTCACCCAGCCGGTGCACGCCCACATTCACATTCACATCGATCGCCGGTTTGGCGGCGGTCATGTTCTGCAGGCTTGCCGGGGCATTCGGGTTTTCGAAGGACAGGTCCTTCACATATTGGGTGATCACGCCAACCTGCGGCATGTCGGCGCCATCCGGGGCGGGACCGCTCAGCGGGTTCTGGTCGTTCTCGAAAACATTGTCGGCCATGGTAAGTGCGTTTCCTATTTGGGGCGCCGCCGGTTTCGATGGCCACCCGGGATCGTTTTCGGGGGACACGGCTAGCACGGTTTGAAGGGGGGAACAACCCGGAATTCCGGGCTTTCCGGCAATTTCACAATTTGTCGATAGGGCGTGGCGGGGTGGTGTCGTCCTTTTCGGAAACCACTTCGCCCTCGATGATAATGACCCGGCCTGATCCACCCCGCGGGCGGACCATCAATCCGGCAGCACCCACCTTGATCAGCGCACTGCGCACCGGCGGGATCAGGAGAAGGAAACCGAGGCCGTCTGTCAGGAAACCCGGGATCATCAGGCAGAAACCGGCAACCAGGAGGAAGGCACCATGCACGAGCGTGGCGCCCACGGGCTGTCCGTCAGCGGCGGCGCGCTGCATGTCCAGCATCAGCCCTATGCCCTGATGGCGCACAAGGCCAAGGCCGACAACAGCCGTCAGGATGCAAAGGCCAACGGTCGACAAGGCGCCGATTTCGTCGCCCACGTCGATCAATACAGTCAGCTCCGCCACCGGCAGGCCGATCAGAAGAATGAGGAGAATCCAACCCATCGCTTGTTCTTTTCGTTCAACACTCCTATCTATTAGGGGATCATGGGCGCTGCCTTCAATGGTTTGGCGCTTTAAAAACTCTGCTGGGTCGACCTGGAACACGATACATGGAAATTTTCGACATCATCATCCTTGCCATGGTGGCCGGATTCATTTTCCTGCGCCTGAGGGGCGAACTGGGCAACAAGACCGGCAATGAACCCTTGCCGCCGTCGAACCCGCACCCGCGCGCCGCGGGGTCTGACCGCGTGGTCGACCTGCAGGGCCGCCCGGTTGACGATGCCGATTATGCAGCCCCTGCCGAGGCCGAAGCTGCCGATCCGCGCTTTGCGTCGGCCTTCAATGCCATGCGCCGGCTGGACAGCCATTTCAGCCCCGCGCAGTTCCTGAACGGTGCGGCGCAGGCTTATCCGATGATCCTCGAGGCCTTCTGGGCCGGTGACCGTGACACGCTTAAAAACTATCTGTCGCCCGCCGTTTTCGACCAGTTTGACGGGGCGCTGAAAGCGCGCGAGGAAGCGGGCCACAAGCTTGATAACCGTCTTCTTGACGTAACGGCTGCCGATATCGTTGAAGCGCGCCTTGAGGGCAAGACGGCTGAAATCACCGTCCATTTCTCGGCTGAAATCATTGCAGTCACCCGCGACAAGGACGGCAAGGCCATCGAAGGCAACCTGTCGGACAGCGTTGTCGTGAACGACAACTGGACCTTCGCCCGCGACCTGAAATCGCGCGATCCGTCCTGGAGCCTCGTCGCGACCCGCGCCGGCTGACCTGCCATGGCGGGGCGTTTCCTGAAGCTTCTGGCTTTTCTGGCGCTGGTGGCCCTGCCGCTGGCGCTTGCCTTTTTCCTGCGCCCGCCCGAGCGGGGCCTGCGCTTCGCCCCTGTAGCCTACAGCGACCTGCCGGGTTGGGATGCTGACCAGACGAAGGACGCCTGGCCGGCGCTCGCCGAAAGCTGCAAGCGTATCCTGACCCTGCCTGACAGCCGCGCCATCCCCGGTGCTGCCATTGGCGGCACGGCGGCAGACTGGAAGCCGGTCTGTGGTGCGCTCCTGACCCTTGAAGGGGCTGATACTGAAACGCTGCGTGTTTTCATCGAGGCCAATTTCACGCCCTTTGCCGTTACCCTTGCCGGTAACCCGGCCGGGCTTTTCACCGGCTATCACGAGGCTTTCCTGAAGGGCAGCGAGACGCCTTCCGAAACCTATAATGTGCCCCTTTATGTGCGCCCGCCCGAGCTCGTGATGGTCAATCTTGGCCTTTTCCGGGACAGCCTGAAGGGGGAGCGGATCGCCGGCGAGGTGAAGGACGGGCAGCTGGTGCCCTATGCCTCCCACGCCGATATCAACAAGGGCGCGCTCAATGGTCGCGGGCTCGAGCTTCTGTGGGTCGATGACGCCGTTGAGGCTTTCAACCTGCATATCCAGGGCTCCGGCCGCGTCCAGATGCCGGATGGCAGCCTCCGCAAGGTCGGTTATGCAGCCCAAAACGGCCACCCCTATGTCGCCATCGGTCGTATCCTGATCGAACGCGGTGAAATCCCGCGTGAAAAGATGTCGATGCCTGCGATCAAGGATTGGCTGCGCGCCCACCCGGACGAAGCCGCCGGGGTGATGGAGGCCAACCCTTCTTTCGTATTCTTCCGCGACCTGCCGGTCGATCAGGAGCCCGTGGGGGCGGCGGGTGTGCCGCTCACAGGTGGCCGTTCGCTGGCGGTGGATCGCAGCCACCTGCCCCTGCACGCTCCTGTTTTCCTGTCCGCCAGCCAGCCTGACCCAAAAGCACCAAATGAGAGCCTTCCCTTCAACCGCCTGATGGTGGCGCAGGATACGGGCGGGGCGATCCGCGGCGAGATCCGCGGCGACGTTTACTGGGGTTCTGGCGAGGACGCGACGATTGTTGCAGGCCATATGGCGGCCAAGGGCCGTTTCTGGCTGCTGCTGCCGAACGGGATCGGCCCCGATGCCGGGCGGTCGTAAACGGCCAAGGAAGCCCGCCGCCCCGCCTGAACTGACGGGTGAGGACGCGACCCTCTGGGAGGCACTGGCCGCCAGCGTGCGCCCCCTGAAGGGTCGCCCCAAGCCGCCACCGCTAAGCCCCCGCCGCCCCGATGTACCCGACCGCGGCGCCGACCGCCTGCCGGATGAATGGTTCCGCGAAGGCGGCCCCGCGCCAACGCCCGGCATTGACCGCAAGACCCGCCGCCGCATCGCCAAGGGCCATACCGATGTGGACCGCGCGCTGGACCTGCACGGCATGACGCAGGACGGCGCCTATAATGCACTCAAAGGGGCCATTGAAGGCGCCATCCGCCGGGGCGACAAGACGCTTCTTGTGGTTACCGGCAAGGGCGGCGCGCGCTTCAACCAGATTGGCGCCTTGCCCGCCATGTTCCGCCGCCGCGAGGATTTCGAGCAACATGGCGGGGTGCTTCGCCGCATGTTGCCCCTGTGGCTTGAAAGCGGTGAATTGCGCCCCTTCGTTGAAAGCTACGGCCCGGCGGCAGACGAGCATGGCGGCGACGGCGCCTTCTATATACGCTTGCGCAAACGCCTGCCGGGCAGCCGGCGAAAGACGGGGGACGAGGCATGACGCCGTTCGGGGAAAGATTGCGGGAACTCAGGGCTGCGCGCGGCGAAAGCCAGGCTGAGATGGCAGCCGCCCTGCAGGTGACGCCTGCTTATCTTTCCGCGCTTGAACATGGCAAGCGCGGCGCGCCCTCATGGCCTTTCCTGCAGAAGGTGATCCATCATTTCGGCCTCATCTGGGATGACGCCGAGGCGCTCACCAAACTGGCGCAGGTATCGAAGCCCCGTGTGACCATCGATACAAGCGGTATGGACGAACGCGCCACCCGGCTCGCCAACCTTCTTGCCAAGCGTTTACCGCGCCTAACGGGCGCCGAGCTTGACGCGATCCTGAAGATCGTCGACCGGGGCGACTGAACAAACAGGAAACAAACACGCTTGCCACGTGCCCTTTCCTAACCCTAAGCTGCAGTCCTACACGGCAGACGCGGGGGGCAGGCGCATGGTTGCAACGGTGCAGACGGTGGCGTTCGAGGGGATCGAGGGCAGGACCGTCGATGTGCAGGTGCAGATATCAGGCGGCTTGCCGGCTTTTACGGTCGTCGGCTTGCCCGACAAGGCGGTGAGCGAAGCGCGGGAACGGGTGCGGGCGGCCCTCACCGCCATTGGCCTCTCGCTGCCGCCTGAACGTATCACGGTGAACCTGTCGCCCGCCGATATCCCGAAGGAAGGCAGCCATTACGACCTGCCCATCGCGCTCGGGCTTCTGCTCGCCATGCAGGTGTTGCCGTCCGACAGCCTTGAAGGTTTCATGGCTATGGGGGAACTGGGGCTTGATGCCTCGGTGCGGGCTGTGCCCGGTGTGCTGCCGGCGGCAATCCATGCAGGGTCGGAAGAAAAAGGCCTTGTCTGCCCCGGCGCCTGCGGGCCTGAGGCGGCATGGGCAGGGTCAAGCGAAATTGTCGCGCCGCATGACTTGATGAGCCTCATCAATCACCTGCGCGGAACACGGCTTCTGGAACCGCCGAAGGCCGAAATCCTGCTGGATGACCGGCCGGTGCCGGACTTGCGAGATATTAAAGGCCAGGAGAGCGCCAAGCGTGCAATTGTGGTCGCAGCTGCTGGCGGGCACAATCTCCTGATGATCGGGCCGCCGGGGTCGGGCAAATCGATGCTTGCCGCGCGCCTGCCGGGGCTTTTGCCGCCGCTCTCGTCCGGCGAAGCGCTCGAAGTCAGCATGATTGCCTCGATTGCGGGTGAGCTGACCGACGGGCGGCTTTCGCGCACCCGGCCTTTCAGAAACCCGCACCACACAGCCAGCCAACCGGCCTTGATCGGTGGTGGTACGCGCGCAAAACCCGGCGAGGTTTCGCTGGCCCATACCGGTGTGCTGTTCCTTGACGAACTGCCCGAATTTGCCCGTGGCACGCTCGAAGCCCTGCGCCAGCCGATGGAATCCGGCCGCGCCGTTATCGCCCGTGCGCAGGCGCATGTGTCCTATCCTGCCCGCTTCCAGCTTATCGCCGCGATGAACCCCTGCCGGTGCGGGTATCTGGGTGACGAAAGCATGGCCTGCAGCCGGGCGCCCAAATGCGGCGCGGATTATCAGGCCAAGATATCCGGCCCGCTTTATGACCGGATGGACCTGATGATCGAGGTTGCCGCTGTTTCCGCCGCTGATCTCACCCTGCCGCCGCCCGCCGAAAGCTCGGCTGATGTGGCGGCGCGGGTGGCGGCAGCGCGGCAGGCGCAGCTGGATCGTTACGCCCGGCTCGATCCGGTGGCCAGGGTGCGCACCAATGCCGAAGCGGACGGCCAGCTTCTGGAAACTGTGGCCGCACCCGATGAAAAGGGTCGCAAACTGCTGGAACAGGCAGTTACCCAGATGCGGCTGAGTGCGCGGGGCTATCACCGGGTGCTGCGGGTTGCACGCACACTGGCCGATCTCGCCGGGCGCGATGCCGTGACGGCAGCAGACGTGGCCGAGGCGCTTTCCTACCGCCGGCTCAATCCGCAGGCGGTGCTGGCTGCGGTGCGCTGAGGCTCGCCATGGGCCGATCCTGAATTACGATGGTGATGCTGCTGCGGCTGGGCGGATAGCCATCCCGCGTGACCATCACCTCGCCGCGCCACAGGCCGGGCATCCAGCCGTTTGGCGGGCGGCGCACCCCGGCGTAGCGCCATTGCAGCTGGCGGTCCTGCTCGATCTTCGTGCGGTTTTCCATCACGACGCCCCCTTTGGGGTCAATCAGGCGGATATCCCATGTGTCGCCCACGCGGGCATGGAAGGCGCGGCCATTGAGGATCAGCGCCGGGGCATCGGTACCAAGTTCGGCAGCCGTCGGCTCCCAGAGGCTTGCCCTTGTGTGCGGTTTGGCGCTGAAGGTGGGGGGTAGAAGGACGATGGAGGGTTCGGTGATCGGCTGGCGCCACAGCTGCGGCTTGGGGCCGCGCCGGTCACAGCCATTTTCCATGGCGCCGCCCCCGAACGGATCGACGATCACCCCCATGTGCCGCACGGTGATATGCAGATGGGGATATTCGGTGAGGCCCGAAACGCCCATCTCGCCCAGAAAATCGCCAGCCTTCACCTTGTCGCCGGGCTTCACGCGCAGGCTGCCCTCGCGCAGATGGCAATATTGCACCTGCCAGTCACGGCCAAGGTCAAGGACTAGGCCGTTGCCGCATTCGCGCCCGGCGATATCGTCGCGCTCGTCAGCCGTCACCTTGCGGTCGGGCATGGCATCGCGCACACGCTCGACCGTTGCATCTGCCACTGCCAGCACGCCAACCCCGGCGCGCAGGCGGGTGAAGCTTGAAACCGCGATATCGGTGCCATTGTGGCCGTCTTCGCTGCGGCGGCGGCAGGCATGGTCGGAAACCGTGCTGCCAAGGCCGCGGTCCATATAGCGGGTGATCCAGCAATCCTTGCCGAGTGTGCAATCAAGCGGGAAATCGAGTTGTGGTTTGCGCGAGCCGAAAAGGGCGGCACCGGCATCCGGGCCGCTACCCAGCGCCAGAAGAAGCGCAATCAGGGAAGAGCGGAGGACCGCCCCTTTCATGGAGCCCGGTTCGCCTTCTCGACGAGGCCGGAAAGGCCTTCGCGCCGGGCAAGCTCGGCGGCGATATCGTCGAGGCTCAGGCCGTGCGCCGACAGAAGCACCATCAGGTGGAACATCAGGTCCGCACTTTCGGAAACGAGGGCCTTGTCGTCGCCGGCTGCCACCGCCATTGCGGTTTCGACGGCTTCTTCCCCTACCTTCTGGGCGATCTTGGCCCGTCCTTTGGCAAAGAGGCTGGCGACATAGCTCGCCTTCGGATCGCAACCCTTGCGGGCCTCGATCGTCTCTGCCAGGGCCACGAAGGTGGCGGCGCTCGTTTTCATCTCAGGACTCCCGCACGGCGATGCCAGCGGCCCTCATATGGGCCTTGGCTTCAGCGATACTATAGTCCCCGAAATGAAAAATCGAGGCTGCAAGCACAGCAGAAGCATGGCCGTCGCGGATACCTTCCACAAGATGATCAAGATTGCCGACGCCGCCCGAAGCGATCACGGGCACGCTGACGGCATCGGACACCTTGCGAACGAGATCGAGATCGAAGCCGTCCTTGGTGCCGTCGCGGTCCATGGAGGTGAGAAGGATCTCGCCAGCGCCCAGCCGTGCGGCCTCTTTCGCATATTCAACGGCATCAAGGCCCGTGGCGGTGCGGCCGCCGTGGGTGAAGACTTCCCACTTGTCGTGGCCGACCTTTTTGGCGTCCACCGCCACCACGATGCACTGGGCGCCGAATTTCTCGGAAAGCTCACCGATCACGGACGGATTGTTCACCGCCGCGGTCATCAGCGAAACCTTGTCGGCGCCCGCCAGCAGCAGGCGGCGCACGTCTTCGGCGGTGCGCACACCACCACCCACCGTCAGCGGCATGAAGCAGGCCTCTGCGGTGCGCGCAACAACGTCCAGAAGGATATCGCGGCGCTCGTGGGACGCGGTGATATCAAGGAAGGTCAGTTCGTCGGCGCCGGCAGCATCATAGATGCGGGCTTGCTCCACCGGGTCGCCGGCGTCCTTCAGGCCGACGAAATTGACACCCTTGACGACGCGGCCGTCCTTCACGTCAAGGCAGGGGATGACGCGGGCCTTCAGCATCAGGCATCCCCCTCGCAGGCGATCTTCAGGGCTGTTTTCAGGTCCATGCCGCCATCATAAAGCGCGCGGCCGGTGACAACCCCGTCAAGATTGCCGGCGGCGACGACGGCGCGGATGTCATCAAGGTCTTTCACCCCGCCCGAGGCGATGACGGGGATCGACACCGCAGCGGCAAGCTCCGAAGAAGCGGCCACATTGACACCTTCAAGTGTGCCGTCGCGGTCGATATCCGTGTGAATGATCGCGGCGACACCGGCATCCTCGAACCGTTTGGCGAGGTCAATGACGCCAAGCTCGCTCGTCTCCGCCCAGCCTTCCACCGCAACCCGGCCAGCCCGTGCGTCGATACCGACAGCGATACGGCCGGGGAAGGCACGGCAGGCTTTTTTCACAAGGGCGGGGTCTTTCACGGCGAGCGTGCCGAGAATCAGGCGGGTGATGCCGGCATCGATCCAGGCTTCCATGGTGGCCAGATCGCGGATACCGCCACCCAGCTGCACGGGCACGCTGATCGCGGACAGGATATCATCGACGGCCTTTTTGTTGACCGGGGTGCCCGCGAAGGCGCCGTTCAGGTCAACGAGATGCAGCCAGTTGCAGCCGGCTGCGACAAAGGCGGCGGCTTGGGCTGCCGGGTCCTTGTTGAAAACGGTCGCGGCGTCCATCGCGCCCTTGTAAAGCCGCACGCAGGCGCCGTCTTTCAGGTCGATGGCCGGATAGATATTGATCATGGGCGCCACTCCAGAAAGGCGGTCAGGAATTTCAGGCCGACGGCCTGGCTCTTTTCAGGGTGGAACTGGGTGCCGATAAAGTTGTCCTGGCCGACAATCGCAGTGACCGGCCCGCCATAGTCGCAGGTGGCGAGAAGGGCACGTTCGTCCGCCACCGTCATATGGTAGCTATGGACGAAATAGGCATGATCGCCGGGCGTGATGACGCGGGCGACAGGATGGCCTTCCCCGGCGCCGGTCAGCGCCAGCTCGTTCCAGCCCATGTGGGGGATTTTCAGGCTTTTGTCCGCCGGCGTCAGTGGGCCGACGGTAGCATCAAGCCAGCCAAGGCCCGGATGCACGCCGTGTTCATGGCCTTCACGCGCGGTGAGCTGCATGCCGACGCAAATCCCGAGGAAGGGCTTGCCCCGCCCCTGCACGGTTTCATCGAGCGCGTCCTTGAGGCCCGCCACAGCGTCAAGGCCCCGGCGGCAATCGCCAAAGGCGCCAACACCCGGCAGGACCACGCGGTCAGCCTTGCGGACGGCCTCGGCATCGGCGCTTACCGCTACCTCGATATCGAGGCCAGCTTCATTGGCAGCGCGCACCAAGGCTTTCTCGGCGGACCTGAGGTTGCCAGAGCCGTAGTCGATCAGTACCAGTCGTTCCGTCATAGGAGCCTCAGAGACTGCCGCCCAGCGTACCCTTGGTCGAAGGGATGGCATCGGCTTTCCGCGGATCGATCTCGAGCGCGTCACGCAGCGCGCGGGCGAGACCCTTGAAACAGCTTTCGATAATATGGTGGCTGTTCACGCCGTAGAGGTTTTCCACATGCAGCGTGATGCCGGCCGCGAAAGCGAAGCCGCGGTAAAATTCCTCGAAAAGCTCGGTATCCATTTCGCCGATTTTCTCGCGCGGGAAATTCACCTTCCACACAAGGAAGGGCCGCCCCGAGATATCAAGCGCCACGCGGGTCAGCGTTTCATCCATCGGGATATAGGCGTGGGCATAGCGGGTGATGCCCTTCATGTCACCGAGCGCCTTCTTGAAGGCCATGCCGATGGCGATGCCGCAGTCTTCGGTCGTGTGGTGCCCGTCGATATGCAGGTCACCCTCGCAGGCGAGCGTCAGGTCGATCAGCGAATGGCGCGACAGCTGCTCCAGCATATGATCCAGAAAACCGATCCCGGTTTTCACCTCATACTGGCCTTTGCCATCAAGATTCAGCTTCACGCTGATCTTTGTTTCATTCGTGTTGCGATCGATCACTGCCGTACGCATCGGATACTGTCCTCCGGATATCAGGGTGCCTCTCTTTAACACCGGTTTTGCAGGTGCGAAAGCCCATCTGGTAAGCCTATGGGAAACATATTGTTTCGCCGCCCATAAGCATCTCTCGCCCGCCCCCTGCCCTTGCAAGCGAAGGGGGCGCCCCATATATCGGGGAAAACACACACGAAGGACCCTATCCCGAATGACCCACGACAGCAGCAAATTTCCGGGCTGGCATGCCACAACGATCATCTCCGTGCGCAAGGGCGACACGGTGACCATCGCGGGCGACGGCCAGGTTTCGGTCGGCGATACCGTGATGAAGGCGAATGCCCGCAAGGTGCGCACGCTGGCGGGCGGCAAGGTGATTGCCGGTTTCGCTGGTGCCACCGCCGATGCCTTCACGCTGTTCGAGCGGCTGGAAGCCAAGCTCGAACGTTTCCCCGGCCAGCTGGCGCGCGCTGCGGTCGAACTCGCCAAGGACTGGCGGACTGACAAATATCTGCGTCAGTTGCAGGCCATGATGATCGTGGTTGATGAAACCGTCAGCCTTGTCGTCACCGGCAACGGCGATGTGCTGGAGCCCGAACACGGCGTTGTCGCCATCGGGTCGGGCGGCAATTATGCCCTCGCCGCCGGCCGCGCGCTTTATGACCTTGACCTCACGGCCGAGGAAATCGCCCGCCGCGCCATGGGCATCGCCGCCGACATCTGCGTCTATACGAACCATAATATCGTCCTCGAAAAACTGCCGAACGCGCAGGCCGAGGCATAAGGATACCTTCCATGACAGCTTTTTCCCCCCGCGAGATCGTTTCCGAGCTCGACCGTTTCATCATTGGCCAGAAGGATGCCAAGCGCGCCGTTGCCGTGGCGCTGAGGAACCGCTGGCGGCGCCAGCAGCTTGAAGGCGCGATGCGCGACGAGGTGCTGCCGAAAAATATCCTGATGATCGGGCCGACCGGTGTAGGCAAGACCGAGATTTCGCGCCGCCTCGCCAAGCTGGCCGATGCGCCCTTCATCAAGGTCGAGGCCACCAAATTCACCGAAGTCGGTTATGTTGGCCGCGATGTGGAGCAGATCGTGCGCGATCTGGTGGAAGTCGCGATCCTGATGGTGCGCGACAAGAAGCGCGCTGAGGTGGCGGCCAAGGCCGAGCTTTCGGCTGAGGAACGTGTGCTTGATGCGCTCGTCGGTGACGGCGCCGGCGAGGCAACCCGCCAGAAGTTCCGCAAGATGCTCCGCGAAGGCGAGCTTGCCGACAAGGAAATCGAGCTGGACGTGGCCGATACCGGCAGCGGCATGCCGACCTTTGAAATCCCCGGCATGCCCGGCGCCTCGATGGGGATGATCAATCTTTCCGACATACTCGGCAAGGCGATGGGAGGCGCGCGCACCACCCGCAAGAAGCTGAAGGTTTCGGAAGCCTATGACGTGCTGATGGGCGAAGAAGCCGACAAGCTTGTCGACCAGGAAGCCACGACCCGCGAGGCGGTGGCAACGGTCGAGCAGAACGGCATCGTCTTCCTCGACGAGATCGACAAGATTTGTGCCCGGGCCGAAGTGCGCGGCGCCGATGTCTCCCGCGAGGGCGTGCAGCGCGACTTGCTGCCGCTGATTGAGGGTACAACGGTCGCGACCAAGCATGGCGCGGTGAAAACCGACCATATCCTCTTTATCGCGTCCGGCGCCTTCCATATCGCCAAGCCGTCGGATCTGCTGCCTGAACTGCAAGGCCGCCTGCCGATCCGGGTGGAGCTTTCGGCGCTTTCCGAGGAGGATTTCAAACGCATCCTCACCGAACCCGACTATAGCCTTATCCGCCAGTATGTGGCGCTGATGGGCACCGAGGAGGTGAACCTCGATTTCACCGAAGACGGTATCGCCGAAATTGCGCGCGTATCGGCCCATTTCAACGAAACGGTTGAAAATATCGGGGCAAGGCGGCTTCATACGGTTCTGGAAAAGGTTCTCGAAAGCGTTTCCTTCGAAGCAGCGGACATGAGCGGCCAAACCGTGAAGGTGGATGCGGCCTATGTGCGTGATAATATCGGCGAGGCGGCGACAGCCGGGGACCTGAAGAAATTCATCCTTTAAGGACAGGCGGGAGGACAGGCTATGGCCTATGACACCAACAATGTGTTCGCGAAGATCCTGCGCGGTGAGATACCGGCGAAGAAGGTGTATGAGGACGAGTTCGCCCTCGCCTTCCACGATATCAACCCGCAGGCGCCGATCCATGTGCTGGTGATCCCGAAGGGTGACTATGTCTCGATGGCGGATTTCACGGCGCATGCGCCGGCTGACCTGATCGCCGGTTTCTTCCGGGCCGTTGGCACGGTGGCGAAGGATCTGGGGCTTGTCGAGCCTGGCTACCGCATCCTCGCCAACGCGGGCACCAACGCGCATCAGGAAGTGCCGCACCTGCATATCCATATCTTCGGCGGGCGTCCGCTTGGCCCCATGCTTGTCCATTCGATTGACTGATGCTGGTCACCGCCCTCACCCGCTCGCTCGGCCAGTTTGACGATCCGGTCTTCCGTCGGCTCTTCCTTCTCGGGATTGTGGTCTCGGCGGCGGTCCTTGGCGGAACGCTTTATGCCGGTTGGGTTTTCTGGCCGGCCGACTATAAATCCGGCTATGAATGGATCGACGCTGGCGGGTATGTTGCCGTGTCGCTCCTGTCCATCTGGTTCCTGTTCCCGGCCATCGCCGTCACGGTGATGAGCCTTTTTGCAGACCAGATCTGCACGGCGGTGGAAAGGCGGCACTATCCCGCCCGGGTCGGCACCCGGCCGGTGGGCATTCCTGAAACCGTCTGGGCGAGCCTCAAGCTCATGGCGCTGATGGTTCTTTTGAACCTTCTCGCCTTCGTGCCCTATATGATCCTTCTGTTCTCCACCGGGGGGCTTGGCACCCTGGCGCTCTATCTCGCGCTCAACGGATTTCTTCTGTCGCGCGAATATTATGATCTTGTCATTCAACGACATGCAGCGGGCCGTGCTGCCACTGCGTTCCGCAAGCGGGCGGGCGGCAGCATCTTTTTAGGCGGGGTCGCTATCGCGGGCCTGTTCATTGTGCCGATTTTCAATATACTGGCGCCGATTCTCGGGGCCGCAGTGATGACACATATCGTGCAGATGCTGGCCGAAAAGGATGGCGGGATGCCATCCGCCGAGGCATGACCAGACAGTGACCTGAAAGTAGTTGACGACGATGGTTCGTTTTTCCGCCCTCACCCTGCCCTTTGCCCTTCTTCTTGTGGCTGCCTGCACCGAAGCGACAACCCAGGCGCCTGCCCCCGTGGCAGCGGTTGATCCCGCGCCCGAGGAGCCCAAGGGCCCGCGCATGGCAACAAGCAACATGAAGGATGCGCCGCAGATCGCCGCAGTGGAAACGGGCGACCTGACGGAAGAATCCTTCACGCCGCCCTTCTCGCCTGACCGGCTTCTGGGCCTTGGCCCCCGTGATGTGGAAGGCGTGATCGGCGAACCCGGCCTTGTGCGCAACGACGGCCCGGTGACCGTGATGCTGTTCGAAGGTGATGATTGTGTCCTTGATGTTGTCTTCCGTGACGCGAAGGCTGCAAGCCTTGCCGCCCGCACGCCGCATGGCTCGGAAGCCGAGGTCGGCGCCTGCCTTGCCTATCTCCTGCGCGAAAACAACGTCGCAAGGGCCGTTTCCCGGTGAGTGCGGGCTCCAAAGTCGATGTCGGACTGATCGTCAAGCTGGCGGTCTGGAGCCTGATTGTCGGCGCCATTCTCTATTGGCTCGACCTCAGCCCCGGCGACGTTTACAGCTGGGTTGGTGACAAGCTCAACGGCTTGTGGCAATGGACGGTCGGTAACGGGCTCAATTACATGCTCCTTGGTGCCACCATCGTTGTTCCCGTCTATATCCTTCTGCGCCTGAAGGCCGGACTGAAACGGCCCCCGAAAAGCTGATACCGTGACTGACAAACGTTTCTTCGAACCACTCGACCAGGGCAATGGCCGGCTGCACGCGCCTGCCACATCCCGCAATCGCCAGCCGATCTATGAAGTGCTTCGCGATCACCTGCCGCAGCATGGCACGATCCTCGAGCTCGCCTGCGGCACGGGCGAGCATGCCGCTTTCATGGCGCCGAAATTCAAGGCCCATCACTGGCAACCGACGGATCTGGAGCGCGAGCATCTGGTCAGCGCACTGACCTGGGCGAAATATGTGGGGGCGTCAAATATCCTCACGCCGCGCAAGCTTGATGTGATGCAGGTGCCGTGGCCGCTCGATAACCTGCCGTCCGACGTGACGGCGGTTCTCGCCATCAACCTCATCCATATTGCGCCGGTGGAGGCAATGCAGACGCTGATCCGTGAAGCGGGCCGCGTGCTGGCGCCCGGCGGGATTCTCTATTTCTACGGGCCATTCAAGCGCGACGGCGAGCATACCGCTGCCTCGAACGAGCTGTTTGACCAGTCCTTGAAGCTGCGCAACCCGCGCTGGGGTGTGCGCAATCTTGAAAGCGTGGCGGATATCGCCCTTCGCGCGCAGTTCGCCGACCCCGAAATTGTCGAGATGCCGGCGAACAATCTTTCTGTGATTTTCCGGAAGCTTTAGGCCGCCGCCGTATCCTGGCCGTCATTCGCTTCGGCTGCCAGATCATAGTGGCGGCTGTAGCGGTCCGCGATCTTTTCAACCGGCAGCAGGATGAACACGTCCGTCGTGCCGAACTGATGATCGATCACCGCGCCGTCGCCAATCAGGCAGCCAAGGCGCAGGTACCCCTTGATGAGCGGCGGCAGGGCGCGGCGCGCGCGGCGGGCGTCGATCTCGTCGGACGCCATCAAATTCATCGGTACATAACGGTCATCCAGTGCCTTCACTGCAAAGTCGTCCGGCACAAGGTGATTGTGATGCAGGTAGGCGAACGCCTCGCGGAAGGTTTCGGCGTCAGTGCCTTCAAAGCTCGCGCAGCCGAACATCCAGGCGATGCGATGCTCTTTCAGATATTCGGCGATGCCCTTCCACAGCATGTTGATGGTGCTGCTGGCGCGGTAATCGGGATGCACGCACGAACGGCCAAGCTCCAGAAGCTGGCGGCCGCCGCCAAGGTTTTGGCGAAACTCGTCGCTCATCAGGGTCGAGAGGTCAAATTCGCTCGCTGAATAGAAACCCTTGTGGCGCTCGGCCACTTCCTGACGCAGCAGGCGATAGGTGCCGACAATCCGTTTCGATTTCGGCAGGTCATGGTCGATCACCAGAAGGTGGTCGGCAATGGCGTCATAGGCATCGATATCGCGGCGGGTCAGACGGCAGGTCCAGTCGGGCTTTGCCTGCATTTCTTCGTAGAAGATCGAATAGCGCAGTTTCTGGGCTGCCTTGATCTCGTTCCACGAGCGGGCGAGCCGCACCTCGAGGCTGCCGACACGACCGTAGGACTGGGCGCCGGCGATGGCTTGCGCCGCATAAATGCGCGGGCGAAGGAGGGCGTAACGTTTCATCTGGACCATCCTTGGATATTGGCCTTCATCGTTATCGGCTGGTCATACGCTCCCTTGATGACAAAGGCATGACAATTTTAACCGGCGGCGGATGGGGCCCTTGTGGCGCGGCGCCAGAGTATCACGAGAACGATAAGGCCCGGAATGGCGATGAGACCGGAGAGAATGAAGAAATTCACCCAGCCGAGGCTTTCGACCATCACGCCCGAGGATGTGCCGAAAATGGCGCGGGCTTGGCTCGCCAGCGACGAGAGGAGCGCATATTGCGTGGCGGTGAAGGCAAGGTTGCAAAGGCTGGAGAGGTAAGCGATGACGACGGTATTGCCGAGCCCGGTAGCGAAATTCTCGGCCGCCACGGTGATGGCGAGCGCCATATTGTCGTGCCCGACGATGGCAAGCCATGCGAAGACGAAATTGGTGGCCATCATCAGCACACCGGCGATGAAGAGGGCGCGGTAGGTGCCGGTCACCCCATATAGGAAGCCGCCAAGCGCGATGCCGGCCCAAAGGGCAAAGGTGCCGACCGCCTTGTTATAGTCCGCGATCTCGCCGTCGGTGAAGCCAAGGTCCACCAGAAGCGGCCCGGTCATGATGGCGGCAAGCGCGTCACCCGCTTTGTAAAGGAAGATGAAGGCAAGGATCAGGAGCCAGCCGTCGCGGCTTGTGAACTCCTTGAAGGGCATGATCACGGCATCGCGGAAGAAGGTGACGAAGCGCGAAGCCTTGTGGGCCGCATGGTCGCGTTCGATCAGGGCTTCGGCCTTGGTGTGATCCGGCTCGCCGATCCAGAGCGCGGCGAGCGCCCCGGGGATGACAAGCACGGCAAGCGACAGGATGGCGACGTGCCAGCCATAGATATCGGCAATGTGCAACGTGCCGAAGCCGGCCAGCAGCCCCCCGGCGCGATAGCCGAAGGCGACCATGGCGGCCGCGTGGGCCAGCTGATGTTTCTCGCTGATCTCGATCCGGTAGGCGTCGATCACGATATCCTGGCTCGCCGACAGGAAACCTGCAGCGATCACCAGAAGGCCGACGAGGCCGACGTCAATCGAAGGGTCAAGCGTTGAAAGCGCTATAATGACGGCAACCAGCACCGCCTGAATGAGGAAAAGCCAAGACCGCCGATGTCCGATAAGGCGCGCGAAAGGCCCGAGGTGCAGCCGGTCAATGACCGGCGACCACAGGAATTTCCAGGCATAGGGCACAGTGGCCAGTGCAAAGATGCCGATTGTCTTCTTGTCGACGCCGTACCGCGCCAGCCAGATACCTGTAAGGCTGACAACCAGTGTCAGCGGAAAACCGCTTGAGATGCCAAGCAGGAAGTTGGCAAGCGTCGCCCGTGCGAAATAAGGCTTCAGGCCCGCCGCCAGCCGGTTCACGCAGCTGCCCCGGCAATCAGGGCGGCATCGACGATCACCCAAAGGCCGAGCGCCTTGGCGACAATCGTGCCGTCGGCGCGGACAAGGGCCGTGCCGCACTGGCGCTTGCGGCCTTCGCCGCCAAGGTTCCAGCCGATCACGGTCACGGGTTCGCCAACCTTCAGGCTGCCGGTGATTTCAGCCGTAAGTCGCCCGAGTAACGCGGGCTCGCCGCACGCACAGGCGAAATAGCCGGGGCAATCAAGCGCCGACCACAGGAAAACGGGGTCGACGGTCAGCGCGCCGGGGCGGGCGAGGCTGGCGTCGGGTGTCCATGTGGTGGCCACAACATCGGGCCGGTCTTTCACTTCGTGGCAGGCGATGCACAGCCCGTCGCCGGGCTTGCGGTCGGCTCCACACACAAAACAGGTGCCGAAGGGCCGGAACGCGCCTTCGCGCTCCAGCGCGTTCAGGGGGCCGGGCAGGATATCGCCGGGCGCGGGCACGGCAGGCACTTGCAAATCAAGCGTCACGGCGGTGGCGACACCCAAAAGCCGGTCATCAAGGCTGAGGCGGGCTTCCTGCGGGCTTGCTGTCAGCGTGAGGGCGGTCTCGAGCGGCGGGGGGGCCTTCAGGCTTGCTTCCACCGCACCCTTGTAGCCGGCGTCCATCATGGCTTGCCCCAGAAGGCCACAAACATAGCCGCCATTGCCGCTCGTCGGCGGGCCTTTGTAACGGCTGTCGATCCGGATGGTTTTGAGCATCGCTTCTCTCCCCTGAATGACAAGCCTTAGCGCGGCGGCAGGCAGTGGCGCAAGTTCCGCTTTCTTCTGTCGCGCCTTTGTGGTCAAAGGAGGCCATGAGCGACAAGAAAACAGAGATGACGGCCGGCATCCCAGCCCGGACCGTGGCCGTGCGTGTGCTGATGGCGGTGCTCCTGAAGGGGCGGCCGTTCGAGGCGGCGTTTGACGAACTGTCTGCAGGCGCCAAGCTGGAGCCGCGCGACCGTGCCTTCGCGCTGGAACTGGTCATGACCGTCCTGCGCCGCAAGGGCAGCCTCACCCATGTGATGGACGGGCTTCTCTCGAAAGGCGGCTTGCCGTTTGAAGCGACCTGGACGCGCCATGCGCTCCTCGTCGCCCTCGCCCAGCTCCTGATCCTTGATACACCGGCGCATGCGGCAGTCGACCAGACCGTCGGCCTCATCAAAAACTTGAACGGCAAGGAAGCGGGCTTTGCGCCGCTCGTGAATGCCGTCCTGCGCCGTGCCGTGCGCGAAAAGGACGAATGGGTCGCGGCCCTCAATGCCGCGCCCGAGCTTGATATCGCCGATTGGCTCCGCGAAAGCTGGACGGCGGCGTACGGGGCCGAGGCCGTGGCAGCCATCGGCCTTTCGCTCCGCTCCGTGCCGCCGCTTGATATCAGCCTGAAGGACGACAGCGATAAAGTCGTCTGGGCTGAAAAATTGCAGGCAACCCTGATGCCGACCGGGACACTGCGCCGGGCGCTGACCGATGTGCGCGCCCTGCCCGGCTTCGAGACGGGCGACTGGTGGGTGCAGGATATGGCGGCGGCCATCCCGGCCACGCTCCTTGGGGATGTATCCGGCAAGCATGTGCTGGACCTCTGCGCCGCGCCCGGCGGCAAGACGATGCAGCTGGCCGCACGCGGCGCTGATGTCACTGCCGTTGATCGTAACAAGAACCGCCTGAAGCGACTGGCCGAAAACATCGCCCGCGTCGGCCTTGAAGACCGCGTGGAGATCGAGGCTGAAGACGCCGCCTCCTATGTGCCGGCCGTGAGTGCTGCAGATGCGATCCTTGTGGACGCGCCCTGTTCGGCCACCGGGACGCTGCGCCGCAACCCCGATGTGATGTGGACCAAGGGCCGGGCCGATGTTGAAAAGCTCGCTGACCTGCAGGCTCGCATCCTGGATCATGCCTTCAGCCTGCTGCCTGCCGGTGGCCGGCTGGTTTACTGCGTTTGCTCGCTGGAGCCATCAGAGGGTATCGACCAGATCGAGGCCTTCCTGACCCGCACGCCGGAAGCCCGCCGTGAGGCGCTGACCGCATCGGAAGTGGGCGGGATTTCAGCCTTTGTCACCGACAAGGGCGACCTTCTGACCCTGCCCTCGATGCTTGGCCAAGAAGGCGGCGTCGATGGCTTCTATGCGGCCCGCATTGTCCGGGCCTGAAAGCCGCGAAAATCCCCGTGTCTCCGCCTTGCGGGGGAGGTGCGTGAATGCTATGAGGCCCCTATGAGCAACACGATCAAAATAGCCCCTTCGATCCTCTCCGCCGACTTCGCGAAGCTCGGGGAAGAGGTGCGTGCCGTCGATCTCGCCGGCGCCGATTATATCCATATCGATGTGATGGATGGCCATTATGTGCCGAACATCACCATCGGCCCCGATGTCGTGAAGGCGCTAAGGCCGCATTCGGACAAGGTTTTTGACGTGCATCTGATGATCGCACCGGTCGATCCCTATCTCGAGGCCTTCGCGAACGCAGGTTCGGATATCATCACCGTGCATGCCGAAGCCGGCCCGCACACGCACCGCACGCTGCAGGCGATCCGCAACCTTGGCAAAAAGCCGGGCATCTCGCTCAACCCGTCCACGCCTGAAAGCGTGCTTGAATATCTTTATGAAGACGTGAACCTCATCCTTGTGATGTCGGTGAACCCGGGCTTCGGCGGCCAGTCCTTCATCACGAGCCAACTTCGCAAGATCGAGGCAATCCGCAAGCGGATCGAAGCACTTGGCCTTGATATCGACCTGCAGGTCGATGGCGGCGTGAATGTGGAAACCGCGAAGCAGGTGATCGCCGCAGGCGCCAATGTGCTGGTGGCCGGCAGCGCCACCTTCAAGGGCGGCCCGTCGAAATATGCCGAGAATATCAAGGCCCTCCGGGGATAATTTCTGACCCACAGAAAGGACCGGCGGGGGTGAAACCGGCCAGCCAGCAATTTTCGCTTCTCGATGTCGCCGGCGCCGCCCAGCGCGCCGAGATCGTCCGCGCGAAAGGCCAAGGTGCGCTTGCCGGTATTCGGGACAACTTTTTCCGTGGTCTCCGTGAATGGGGTTACAGGACAAAGCTTTATGGCCACCGCCTGAAGGGCCGCCACCCGGTCCAACTTCTGTTCTCGCCCGATGACCCGGCCCCCGGCAGCGCCGTCATGGGCTCGGCGCTTCTTGGCGGCGAGATGATGGCGGGCGAGGCCAGCCTGCCGATTGACGATAATTTCTGGAAGCTCCTGACCATTTCGGGCGCCGAGGCCTTTGCCTATGCGCATCGCTTCCACTGGCTGCAGGATCTGGCGCAGGTGGGGGACCAGCGCGAAGCCCGCGCGGTGGCCGAGCGCCTCACCCGGGGCTGGCTCGCCATCGGGCAGGATTATGACCCCGCGATCTGGGCTGCGGAAACGCTGGCCCGGCGGCTCATCCACTGGCTGGCGCATGCGCCGCTGGTTATGTCGTCCGGGGATCTTGTTTATCGTTCGTCGATCCTCCTGACCATGGCGCGGCAGGCCCGGCACCTGATGCGGGTGCTGGATGATGCTGACCCCGGCCTTCCCCGGCATTATACCGCCGCTGCACTCACCATGGCCGGTGTGCTGCTGCCGGGCGGGCAGGCATGGCGGCTGAAGGGTGTGAAAGCGCTCGACCGGCAGGTCACAGCCTTTGTGCTGGCGGATGGTGGCCCTGCGAGCCGTGATCCGTCAGACGCGATCCGCGCCATGCAGCTTCTGATCCTTGTGCGCGACAGCTTTGTGGGCGTGAAGGGCGAACCGCCGGCCTTCCTGCAAATGGCGCTGGATCGGATCGGGCCTTTTGTCCGGTCGCTCCGCCACGGCGATGGCAGTTTTGCGGGCTTCAACGGCGTATCTGCCGAAGGCGGCCACGGTGTCGATGCGCTTCTTGCAGCGTCCGATGCGCGCGGCAAGCCGATCGAGAATGCAGCCCACGCCGGCTACCAGCGGATGGCGCTCGGGCGGGGCTGCGTGATCGTCGATTCCGGCCCGCCACCGGCGCCGGAGCTGTCTTCGCACGCGCACGCCGGCACCGCGAGCTTCGAATTCTCGCACGGGACCGACCGGATCATCGTCAATATGGGGCCGGGGCCGGAAAGCGGGCCGCTTGCGTCCCTCCACGGTCTCGCGCGGACGAGTGCGGCGCATTCGACCCTGATCATCGGGGACCGCAATTCCTGCCGCATCCTTGATGACGGGCGGCTGGGCGACGGTGTCCGCAGCGTTACCACCTCCCGCGAGGCAGGGCCGGATGGCACGCTTCTCGAGGTCGCGCATGATGGCTATGTGAAGCGCTTCGGTGCGCGCCATGTCCGCAAGCTCTATCTGCGCCCCGATGGCAACCGGCTCGATGGGGCCGATATCCTCACCACCACGCGACGGCGCGGCATGGGCAGCGGCGAAGTCTTGTTGCGCTTTCACCTGCACCCCGCTATCAAGCCCCGCGAGGATGAAGGCGGCGTGATTTTCCTTGAGACGCGCAGTGGCTCCCTGTGGCGCTTCACAGTGGAGGGCGGCGCAGCCCGGCTTGAGGAAAGCCTCTATCTGCCGCGCCCGGCCGATATGCAGGGCACGCACCAGATCGTGGTCCGTCTCGACCGCAGCGACGGCCTTGAAATGGGCTGCGTGTGGGCCCTCGTCCGGGTGAGTGGCAAAATCTGACGGCGCAGGCGCCGGGCACCGGGTCCGGTCTGCCACGCCCTATTGAAACAAGGCTTGGTACATGACCGATCTCGTCCGCGTCGAACGCGCTCTTCTTTCCGTTTCCGATAAAACCGGCCTCATCGAGCTCGCAAAGGCGCTCGTGGCGGCGGGTGTGGAAATACTGTCGACCGGCGGCTCGGCCAAGGCAATCCGCGATGCGGGCCTGCCCGTGAAGGAAGTGGCCGATCACACCGGCTTCCCCGAAATGATGGACGGCCGCGTGAAGACGCTGCACCCGATGATCCACGGCGGCCTTCTGGCCCTGCGCGATAACGCCACCCACAAGGCAGCGATGGACGAGCACGGCATCGGCGCCATCGATCTGGTTGCCATCAACCTCTATCCGTTCGAGGCAACGGTCGCCAAGGGCGGCTCCTATGAAGACTGTGTCGAGAATATCGATATCGGCGGCCCGGCCATGGTGCGCTCGGCGGCCAAGAACCATGGCTTCGTGACGATCCTGACGGACCCCGCCGACTATACGGAAGTGATCGAGGCGCTGAAAGCCGAGGGCGGCACCCGCCTGGATGCGCGCAAACGTTTTGCTGCCAAGGCCTACAGTCGCACCGCCGCTTACGACAGCGCCATTTCGCGCTGGTTCGCGGGCGAACTGGGCAATGCCTATCCCGACCGCCTGACCCTCGCGGGGGAAAAGGTGCAGGACTGTCGCTACGGCGAAAACCCGCACCAGTCGGCCGCCTTCTACCGCACCAACGAACAGCGCCCCGGCATCGCCACGGCGAAGCAGCTGCAGGGCAAGGAACTTTCCTACAATAACCTGAACGACACCGATGCGGCGTTCGAGCTCGTCAGCGAGTTCGACCCCAAGGTGCCGACGGTTGCCATCATCAAGCACGCCAACCCGTGCGGTGTGGCCACGGGCACGAGCCTGAAGGCCGCCTACGAAAAAGCCCTGAAGTGCGATCCGGTATCGGCCTTCGGCGGCATCGTGGCGCTGAATGGCACGCTCGACGCCGAAACGGCTGAAGAAGTCGTCAAGGTCTTCACAGAAGTGATCATCGCGCCGGCGGTCACCGATGAAGCCGCCGCTATCGTGGCCGCGAAGAAGAACCTGCGTCTGCTGGTCACCGGTGGTCTCGCCAACCCCGAACAGGGCGCGCAGATGGTGAAATCCGTCGCCGGTGGTTTCCTCGTGCAGAACCGCGATACGGGCCGCGTGACGGTTGATGACCTGAAGGTGGTGACCGCGCGCAAGCCGAGCGAGCAGGAACTGAAGGACATGCTGTTCGCCTTCCAGGTGGCCAAGCATGTGAAATCGAACGCTATCGTCTATGTGCGTGACGGTATGACCGTCGGCATCGGTGCCGGCCAGATGAACCGCCGGGACAGCAGCCGGATCGCTGCCATCCGCGCGGGCGAAGCTGCCGAGCTCGCCGGTGAAGCCGCAAGCCTTGCCAAGGGCTCGGTCGTGGCGTCGGACGCCTTCTTCCCCTTCGCGGACGGCCTGCTGGCCGCTGCCGAAGCGGGCGCGACCGCGATCATCCAGCCTGGCGGCTCGATCCGCGATGACGATGTGATCAAGGCCGCGAACGAAGCCGGCCTTGCCATGGTCTTCACCGGCATGCGCCATTTCCGCCACTAGGAGGCGGGCTTTCCCAAAAACGAAGGGGCAGGCCAGCATCGCTGCGGCCTGCCCCTTTTTTTGTTCTGGCGATCTGCCGGAAGGACTTAGGCGTCGGGCTCGGTGGCCTCTTCAACCTTCTCCTCGGCGTCGTCCATCATCTCTTTCGCCTTGTCTTTCATGTCGTCCATGGCTTCCTCGGCGCCGTCAGCAGCTTCTTCAGCAGCGTCCTTCACGTCGTCGGCGGCATCCGAAGCAGCGTCTTTTGCTTCGTCAGCCATGTCTTTCATGGAATCCTTGGCTTCTTCCATGGTGCTTTCAGCAGCCGGAGCCTCTTCCGTGGCTGCTTCCTCTTTCTTCTCGCCGCAGGCGGCAACACCGGCCACGAGGGCGGCGATCATCAGATAACGAAGTTCCTGTGCCATTGTCTCTCTCCCTTGCTTCCATCCGCGGGCGTCCCGTTGCTACCCGCTCGCAGGTGCAACCATAAAACATTGGTTTAGTTGAAGGAACAGCTAATTTTGAGGCGAGGTGGCGGCTCAGGGCTGCAGGATATCACGCAGGCCCTCCAGCCAGCGGTCAAGGTCACCATCACCGAAGGGGGCAGCGGGCATTTTGCCCCACACCGGGGCCGGCCAGGCGGGGTCGCCGTGGAAGCGCGCGATGACATGCACATGCAGCTGCGGCACCATGTTGCCAAGGGCCGCGACATTGATCTTGTCGGCTGAAAAGGCTGTCTTCAAGCGACTGGAAACGAAGGATATTTCATCCATCAGTGTGTCGCGGTCCGTGGCTTCCAGCTCGAAAATCTCGGTGATATTGTCGCGGTCCGGCACAAGGATCAGCCAGGGGTAATTGGCGTCCTTCATGAGGAGAACGTGCGAGAGCGCCAGCCGGCAAACCGGCACCGTATCGGCGACAAGCTGTGGGTGCAGCGCTGCCATTTCAGGCCGCCGTCTTTTCGTTAAACTGGCAAAGATCGATCACCGGGCAGGCTGCGCAATCGGGTTTTCGGGCCTTGCAGATGTAACGACCATGCAGAATCAGCCAGTGATGGGCGTGCCGCGCGAAGGGGGCAGGGATCGCCTGCATCAGCTTTTTCTCAACGGCGAGGGGTGTTTTGCCCGGCGCCATGCCGGTACGGTTGGCAACGCGGAAAATGTGGGTATCCACCGCACAAGTGGGCTCGCCGAACGCGATGTTCAGGACAACATTCGCCGTCTTGCGGCCGACGCCAGCAAGGCTTTCCAGCGCTTCGCGGTCACGTGGGACTTCGGAGCCGTAAACATCCACGAGCCGCCTTGAGAGCAGCATCACATTCTCGGCCTTGGCGTTATAAAGCCCGATGGTCTTGATGTGTGATTTCAGGCCCTCAAGGCCGAGCGCCAGCATCTTTTCAGGCGTATCGGCCACCTTGAAAAGGGCGCGGGTCGCCTTGTTCACGCCCACATCGGTAGCCTGCGCCGACAGGACAACCGCCACCAGCAGGGTGAATTCGTTCACATACTCAAGCTCGCCCTTGGGCTCGGGGTTTTTCGCCTCGAGCCGCGCGAAAAATTCGGTGATCTCGGCGGGCTTCATCAGCCGCGCCTTCTTTGCTTTCGCCGCCACCTCTCAGCGCTCCGCGAAAGCGGTGGCAAGGGACGTACGGATCGGGCGGATCAGATATCCCATCAGGCTTTTCTCGCCGGTCTGGATATCGGCGGTCACCGTCATGCCCGGCACGATCTGGTTCGAGGCCGGGTCGGTGCCGACATAGTTCTTTTCCAGCACCACGCGGGCCTTGTAGTAGACGCTGCCGTCAGGGGCATCGAAGGTGTCGGGCGACACCCGGTCCACGCGGCCGTCGATCCCGCCGTAGCGGCCATATTTGTAACTGTCGACGCGGATCAGCACCGGCATGCCTTGTTTGATGTGGCCCACATCGCGGGTTGAAACCTTTACTTCGGCGACCAGTACATCGTGGCTCGGGACAAGGGTCAGCAGCGTGGTGCCGGGGGCGACCACGGCGCCGGCGCGGGTGGCGACGAGGCCGTTCACCCGGCCATTGAGCGAAGCGCGCACCGACAGGCGCTCGACGCGCGCTGTCAGATCCCGCAGGCTGTCTTCAGCGATGGCAAGCTCCGTACCGGCGGAAGCCGCGGCTTCAAGTGCGTCCCGGCGCAAGCCCTCGGTGGTCGCGGCTTCGTTGGAGCGCGCCTCGATCAGGCCGGCTTCGGCGCGGGCGAGCGATGTCTTGCGGGCGGCAAGCTCGCCGGCCTCACGGCCATATTCGGTTTCGGCATCGAGCACACTGCCGCGTGACCCTGTACCCCTCTTGAGGAGCGCTTGCCGCATTTCGAGCGATTCCTTGAGGGCGCGGACCTGGATCCCGAGGGCGGCGACTTCTTCGGTATAGCCGGCGACTTCGGCTTCACGGGTCAGGGTCACGGCATGGGCGGCCCCGATGCGGGCATCCTGTGTGGCCTTGGCGGCCTCATAGGCCTGCCGGGCGTCGGCCACAAGGCCGGGGAAGTCCTGGCTCCAGCGGTCGAAGCGCGGATCGCGGCCCTCGGCGAGGGCCAGCTGGCGTTCGCGCGACATGGCAAGGGCGGCCACACGGGCGCGCTGGCCGTCATAGCGGGCCTGCAGTTCGGTATCGGTGAGGCGCATCAGCACCTGGCCGATCTTCACCTCTTCGCCTTCCTGCACCATCACATCGCTGACGATGCCGCCATCCTTGGTCTGTACCGGCAGGGTCAGCATCGAGGGCAGCACTTCGCCCGGGGCCACAGCCTTCTCCGCGAAAGTCGAGAGGCTGGCCCACAGAAGGAAAACGGCCACAAGACCTGCCATCACCCGAACAGCGATGGTGAGGGCAGCTGGCGGGTTGGTTTCCTCCAGAAGCACCGAGCGCGACAGGAGCTTGGCGTCCTCGCGCGTGATGGCGGCGGCCACTTCGGTCGAGGTCCAGGCGATGGTGCGGGCGGGCACGTTTGCACGGGCAGCGACGGCGGCGCCTGCTGTCTCGGTTGCGACCACGCTGTCCTTGGGTTTACGGACCATCAGCTTCCCCTCGTCACGGTGGAAAGCACCTCATCAGGTGTTCCGGCTTTGGTGATTGTACCACGGTTCATCAGGATCAGGCGATCGGCGAGCCGCAGGTGGCTCGGCCGGTGGGAGACCATGATGATTGTCTTGTCGCCCTTCAGGTTTTCAAGCGCTGCCACAAGGGCGGCGTCGCCCGGCTCGTCCAGCGCGTGGGCGGGTTCGTCCATCAGGATGATCGGCGCATCGGTCACATAGGCGCGCGCCAGTGCGATCTTCTGCTGGAGGCCCGAATTCATCTGGGCCAGCGACTGGTCGCCGAAGCGGCTGTTGAAGCCCTCGGGCAGCGCCTCGATGGCTTCAAGGGCACCGGAAAGCTGGCAGGCCTTGCGCAGGTCCTCGTCACTGGCGATCGGGTTCGACAGGCGCAGGTTCTGGGCAATCGTGCCATAGAAAAGCTTCGGCTGCTGCGGCACATAGGCGATGGCGTTGCGGAGCTCAGACGGCACGATCTGGCGGATATCCACCCCGTCGAGCGTGATCTGCCCGGCTTGCGGCCGGTGCATGGCGAGAAGCAGCCTGAGGATCGAGCTTTTGCCAGATCCGTTCGAGCCGCTGACCGCGAGAAACTCGCCGGGCTCGATATCGAAGCTGACGCCCAGAAGCGCGGGTTCGCCGTGCTGGTTATAGCGTAGCGACACGCGGTTGAAGCTGATGCCGCCCTGCCATGCGCGCACCACGCCCGACGATTGCTTCTGGCGGGAGGGCTCTTCCTCCATCGCCATCAGGCTATTGATCTGGCCGATGGCGAGCTTTGTCTGCTCGGCCCGTGTGAAGGTCAGGAACAGGTTCTGGATCGGCGACAGGACCCGCCAGGTCAGTGCCATCGCGGCAATCAGGGCGCCAAGCGACAGCTGCCCGGTGATCGCCAGTTCCACACCAACCACGAGGGTGGCGATGCCCGACAGCATCATCACGCCCTGTGCCAGCGTCTGGAACAGGAAGGAGATTTGCGTGGACCAATGGTGGGCCAGTGCTGATTCCGCCGAAATTTCCCGGAAACGCTGTCGCCAGACAGATTCAACGGCGGCTTCCTTGATCGTCCGCATGTTGGAGATCATCTCGACAAGGAAGCTGTGCCGCTCCGCCCGCTTGCGGCTGGAGACAAGCACTGCCCGCCGCATGCGCGGGGCAAGGATCCACCAGATGATCAGGTAAATTACGATCATGCCGACCGGCACAAAACCGAGCGGCCCGGCGATCAGGAACAGCGCGATCACAAAGATCACCACGAAGGGCATTTCAAGCGCCACGGTTACCAGAAGGCTGGTGAACAGGTCACGCAGCGAATCGAAATCGCGGAGCTTGGCAACCTGGCTGCCAAGCGGTGCCGATTCCGTCATGGTCGGCGGCAGGCCGATGATTTTCGAGAAGGTGCTGGTGCCGACAATCTGTTCGATACGCGCCCCGGCAAAGGCGATGAGGCGCGCGCGCACCATGCGCAGGGCGGTATCGAACGTGATAGCCAGCAGGCCGCCGACCATCAGGCTGACGAGCACATCGCCGGCGCGGATCGGGATCACCTGATCATAAAGGGCAAGGGTGAGTAGCGGCACGGCAAGCGCCAGCATGTTGAGGCAGAAGGTAATCAGCAGGAGCCGGGTCAGCACTGGCTGGAACCGTCGACCGATGGCGCTGAACCAGCCGCCGTGGGCGCGGCCCGGGTCTGTCGGCTCGCCCGAACGGTCAATCACATAGGCGGTGCCTGAAATCATCGGGTCATCGAGGACGACCTTGTCATGCTCGACGCCGCCGAAGGCCGCAACGCCGCCGGCTTCATCCTTGGTCAGCACATAGGGTTTGCTGGCGTCGGTGACGAAGATCAGCGGGAAAAGCCGCGGGTCGATTTCGGCAAGCCGCGCGATCCGCCGCTCCTGCGTGCGGTAGCCGAGAAGCGCGAGCACATTCTGCAGCTCCGCCATGCCAAGGGTGCTGGCGAAGTGGGGCAGGGCCTCGAAAAGTTCATTCAAGGTGCCGCGCCAGCCGAGAGCCTTCAGAAGCGGGAAAAGCGTGGCCGCGAAGGGCGACTGCGCCTCGAACGAGCCGTATCGGCCCTGCCGCAGTGCGTCGGCAAGCTGGTCGATCCCGCCGGTTGAAAGGCGGGGGCCGCGTTTGCGCCCGGCCTTTACCTTTTCTGGTCCGTCTGTGTTTTTGGTCTCGTCCGTCACGGCTTTTCTCCGGCGGGCGGTTCCGGTGGCAGGGCACGCGGCGACTGGCCGATGGGCGGTCGCTCGGTCAGGGTGCCGTCCTTCAGGGTATAAAGCCGGTTCGCGATCGCCAGCAGCGACGGGCGGTAGGTGACAAGCACGATGCCGGTATCGTGAGCGAGATCGAGCAGAACCTGCTTGAGGAGCATTTCACCGGTCTGGTCGAGCGCCGAATTGGCTTCGTCAAACAGGACGATTGACGGGTGACGTGCGAGAACGCGGGCGATGGCGATACGCTGGGCCACCCCGCTTGGCAGGCTGGAGGCCGAGGCCTCGCCGACCTTGGTGTCGTAGCCATCGGGGAGGCGCGCGAAAACTTCATCAAGGCCCAGCCGTGCCGCCGCGGCAAGCGAGGCGTCGAGCGACTGGTCCTTGCGGAAGAAGGCGAGATTTTCAAGCACACTGCCCTGCAATAGGCGGGGCCGCTGCGGCAGGTAGGCGATCTGCTGGCGGATCACATCAGGGCTGGCGCCATAAAGCTTTTCGCCGTTCACCAGAAATTCGCCGTCGGTCGGGATCAGGCGGCCCATCAACAGGTGCAACAGCGTTGTCTTGCCGCTGCCATTGTCGCCCTGGATACCTACGATCTCGCCGCGTTTCACCGAAAGATTGATACCCTGAAGTACCGTCGGAAGGTCCTGCCGGTAACGGAAGGACACATTGCTGAGCGCGAGTGTTTCAAGCGCGCCGGGCGGGGCGTCGCCTTCATGGCGGCGTTCGCGCGGCAGGGCATCGATGGCGGCGATCTTGTCCTCGGCCACGCGGATCGACTGATAGCGGGTCCATAGCGACAGCGCCCGCATGGCGGGCTGGATGGCGCGGCCGGCAAGGAGGGTGCAGGCCGCAAGCGAACCGATTGTCAGATAGTCATGGATCACGAACCAGGCACCGATGGTGGCAACCAGCACCATTGTCAGCTGATTGGCAACACTGCCGACCGACTGGCTGAGCGAGGAGAGAAGCGCCACGCGGTGGCCGCTGGCGGCGGCACTTTCCATCAGGCGTTCATAGCGGCGCTCCATCAGCGCTTCCATCGCCATCGATTTGATCGTGTGGATGCCGCCAAGGGTTTCGATAATGAAATTGTAGCGCCGGTCATCCCAGATATTGCGGTCATTGAGCGCGGATTTCAGCCCGCGGCCAAGCCACAGGCCGATCCAGCCGGTCAGGATCAGGATGACGATCGGGATCACCACAAGCCAGCCGCCGATATAGGCCAGAAGCCCGAGGAACAAGACAATGAAAGGCGCGTCGATGAAGGAAATGGCCGCCTGGCTTGCGTAAAAGTCGCGGATGGAATCGATCGCGGTCATGCGGTCCAGATGGTTGCCGGCGGGGATCGCCTCGATGGTCTCAAGATCGCCTTCGAGTAGCCGGTCGGCTGCATGCTTGCCGGCCTGATGCTCGAACCGGGCGCCGGACCAGCCGGCGAGCCACGACCGCGCCACCTTCAGGATGGTTTCAAGCACCATGACAAGGAACAGGCCAAGGATCAGGTAAGTGAAGGTGCCGGTTGCCTGATTGGGGATGACGCGGTCATAGACCTGCAGGGTAACGAGCGGCAGGGCAAGCGACATCAGATTGATGCCGAAAGAGGCCACCAGCATGTCCGGCCGGGCAAGCGGAAGATAATGCCGCCACAAGCCGACGAGCTCGTTTTCCTGTGCCGCAACTTCCCCCGGTCTAGCCATATAGTCCGATCAGCCCCGTTTCGCCCCGAATGCGCCTGTCGTTAAGCCAGCCCCGTATAAGGGCTAAAAGCGGCTTGTTTACCGACACTTCGGACGGCTTCCCCCACTAATATGGCCGGTTCCTGTAAAGATTGCTACAGTAATGGCGTGAGGTTCCAGCCAGACCCTGACCTACAGGGAAACCCCGCTAAAAGTCTCGTAAAATTTTAGCCATTCTTTGCCTTTTTTTTAAAAACAAGCGAGCAATATTGTCACGACTGGCAAGAGAGTCGAACCGGGATACATGCCGATATTTGCCAGAGCTCCGGTTCCAGAGACAGGAATAGTGCCGTGACTGATCGTACCGAAACCACGAAATCGAACACTCCGTCCGCTGACGAGGAACTGGCGCTGTCGACGCCGGTGACCAACAACCCGGACGACGAGGCCCTGCTGACCGGCGGGACCGACTTCGAAGTGTCGGACGACGCCATTTCGCCGAACCTGCACACCGGGACCGGGAGTGAAGGCGAGGCGACCCAGTCCGGCGTCGACGGTGCGGGCGATGGCTACAGCGCTTCCGGCTACACTGAAAGCGACCCTGCAGCCAAATCCTCAGGCGATACGGTGGATGGTTCGGAAAATGTCCAGACCGGGACCGAAAGCCGCGACGACGAGATTTATGCCGGGGATAATGCAGAAGGCAGCAGCGCTGCACCCGCGGCCGACGATCAATCCGTGGATATTCTTGATCAGGATGCCGGCACCACGGACGCCAGCAGCCCGATCAGCGCGCGCTCGACCGATACCTTCACCGTGCAGGAGCCCGTGAGCGGCCAGACCGACGAACCGGTCGATGAGGTTGAGCCTGAGCCCGAGCCGCAGCCGGAAGAGCCGGTCGATGAGGTGGAGCCGGAGCCTGAGCCGCAACCGGAAGAGTCGGTCGACGAGGTGGAGCCTGAGCCTGAGCCGCAGCCGGAAGAACCGATTGATGAGGTTGAGCCTGAGCCCGAGCCGCAGCCGGAAGAACCGGTCGATGAGGTTGAGCCTGAGCCCGAACCGCAGCCGGAAGAGCCGGTTGATGAAGTTGAGCCCGAGCCTGAGCCGCAGCCGGAAGAACCGATTGATGAGGTTGAGCCTGAGCCCGAACCGCAACCCGAAGAACCGGTCGATGAGGTCGAGCCCGAGCCTGAGCAAGAACCGCAGCCGGAAGAACCGGTTGACGAGGTCGAGCCCGAGCCTGAGCCGCAACCGGAAGAGCCGGTTGATGACGGCAATAATGGCCACGGTAATGACGAAGACGGCGTTGACGAGAGCAATCCCGGTCGGGGCGGCGGTGGGCCGACCGGCGAGAATAACGAGCAACAAGCTGAGGAACCGGTTGATGAGGTGGAACCCGAGCCCGAGCCGCAGCCCGAAGAGCCGGTTGACGAAGTAACGCCGCCTCCGCCCGCCGAACCGCGCGATCTTGGCACCGTAACAGCGAATAACGCCAATTCGCTGCCGGGGATCAAGGTCTATACCGTCAACCTGCACAATGAAGTGGGCACCGTTGACAAGGTCGATGGCGGCATGGGCGTTGACGAGCCCGACGACCGTATCGGCCAGATCGAGTTTGATCCCAAGACCGGCAAGTCCGAGCAGCTGGTGATGGAACTGGATGAAGACGCCACGGAAATGACCTGGTCGGTTGACCGTCTGTATGCCAACGAAGAACGCGACGGCTATAAGGGTACCGACGAAACCGGCCGTTACGAGATTTTCAATGACGGCGTGAAGGTCGGTGAGGGCCAGTTTGTTGCCAATCAGGGCAGCGACAATGGCACCTACACGATCAGCCACTCTGGCGGGTTTGACAAGGTTATCTTCTCGGCCCGTGACTTCACGAATGGCGCGCAATCGAACGAGGATGCCAACAAGGACGGCCTCGCCGATGACGGCAGCTTCAATAATGTCGACAGCACCGGCAAAACGCTGACGACGGGTGCCAGCCGCACCGATAGCAGTGACTATGTGGTGACCAGCGTCAATTTCAAGACGACGCTGGAACAGCAGCCGCAACAGGAAAAGCCGGCGGCAGAAGACCCGCCGGTTGTTCCGGTCGAGCAGGAGCCTGAAGAGCCGGTTGAGGATGTGGTGCCAGAAGAGCCCGTCGAGGAGGAACCGGCGGAAGAACAGCCGGTTGACGAGCAGCCTGCGGAAGAAGAGCCGGTCGCAGAGGAAGAGCCTGCTGCCGAGGAACCGGTTGAAGAAGAACCGGTTGGCGAAGATGTTCCCGAGGCCGGCGCTGTTGTCGTACCGGAACCCGAGCCCGAGCCCGAGGCTCCGGCACCCGAACCCGTTACCGTGAAGCTCACCTTCATGGGCGAAGATGCCGGCTATCACAGCTCGGTCGGTGTTTACCGCGTGGGCCAGGACGGCAATATCAGCGACGTGCAGATCGTGTTCCGCGATGTCTCGAACGGGGTATCCGGCATGAATGCGGGTCAAACCTCGGCGACCTTCAACAATTATGTGGAAGGCGACAAGGTCGGCGTCTTCATCGTGGCGGATGGCTGGAACCAGAACGGCGGCTATTCAAGCCTGCCTGCCGGCGGCAGTTATTCCTTCGTGAACAGTTCCGGCGAACAGGCGAGTGCGAGTGACCCGAGCGTGAAGCTCGTTTACACCGCGCCGTCGGGCCAGACCTACAATATCAAAGGTGATGTGTTCCATGCCGGTAATGACGCATCGGACCTGAACCCCGACAATATCAATCACACGAAGATTGATACGTCCGAAACGGGCGATGCCGCCATCATCAACTTTGAAGACCTCAAAGGCGGTGGCGACCTGGACTTCAACGACATGGCGCTGAAGGTCGAGGTTGAAGGTGGTTCAGTCGAAGTTGGCGGCAAGGAAATCACCGACCCTGATGCGGTCGTGGTTGAAGAGCCCGAAGCACCGGCGGAAGAAGCTGTTGTGGCACCGGTTGAGGATGAAGCGCCGGTGGAAGAACCGGCTGCCGACCCTGAAGCTGCCGAACAGGAAGCCGCAAACGACGAACAGCCGGCAGAAGAGCAACCCGCTGACGACACCCCGGATGCCCCCGTTATTCAGGGCACGGACAATCAGGATATGCTGGTTGGTGGCAACGACGCCGAGGAAATCCACGGTGCCGGCGGCGGTGACATGGTCGTGGGTGGTGGCGGTAACGACACCATCTATGGTGAAGGTGGTGCCGACCATCTGAACGGCGATGCTGGCGACGATGTGATCGTGGGCGGCGAAGGTGCCGACATGCTGAACGGCGGCGACGGCAGTGACGTGCTGTTTGCGGGCGACGGCGACTATGTCTCCGGTGGTACCGGTGCAGGCTGGGTCGATACGCTGGATGTTTCGGGCATCGAAGGCGCCGGTGGCAGCGCCGACTGGACGCTCAACCTGACGAGCGGTTCGGTGGTCGAGCAGGGCGCTGACTATATCACCCTCACGCAGGATGCCTCGGGCCACCTGACGACCGCTGACGGCAGCGAGATCGAGTTCGAAGGCATCGAACGCATCAACGGCTGATTGGCATCAGAATAGCGAAAGGCGCTGGCACCCCATGGTTCCGGCGCCTTTTCCTTTTCAGCGCAGGCCGTCCGCCACTTCACGGGTGATGCGGACAAGGCGTTTCAGGTCGCGGTCGGTGGAAAGCCTGTGGTCGCCTTCGGGTACAAGGATAATCTCAACGTCGCCGCCCCTTATGCCTCTCGCGATATCCAGGGTGCCGGCCCACGGAACGTCGGGGTCGGCGGTGCCCTGAATGAGGCGCACGGGGATATCAAGATGGAGGGGCGAGCCCATCACCCGCTCCCGCCAGCCATCCTCGAACAAGGCGCGGGTCAAGCGGTAGGGCGTGTCGCCATACTGGGTCGGCACATCGACGAAGCCTTTTTCAGTGATGGCCGCCTGCTGCTCGGCAGTCAGGTCCGCCCACATGCGGGGGGTGAAATCGGGGGCCGCCGCCACGCCTACCATGCCGCGCACCCGCCCCGGGCGAGCCTTGGCAAGTTTCAGGGCGATCCAGCCCCCCATCGACGAGCCAACCAGCAATTGCGGGCCTTCGGTGAGGGTATCAAGGGCGGCGAGCGCATCGCGCGCCCAAAGGCCGATGGTGCCATCCGCAAAGGCGCCGTCCGACTGGCCGTGACCCTGATAATCAAATCGCAGGAAGGCGCGGCCCTCCGCCTTCGCCCAGGCCTCGAGCGCCAGCGCCTTCGAGCCTTCCATATCGCTCATGAAGCCGCCAAGGAACACGATGCCCGGCCCCGCACCGTGCGTGCGGTGATAGGCAATGCGGGTGCCGTGGGGGGTGGTCAGAAAGGCGGGTTTGGTCATCAGGCTCTCTCCTGCTGCGGGAAGGAGCCCCAGACTAGCGGATCACCGTGTTGGTTCAAGCCGGGATCAGCCGGTGAATTTGGCGCCGATCAGGGTGATGCTGGCGGTGAGCACCAGAAGAGCGGACACCACCACAAGCGCCATGCCGGCGGCGCGGGTTTCGCGCGGGGCGCGTAGTGCCAGTTGGGGCATATGGTCAGCGACGGAATCGCAAGTCTCCGCCCCGATCACCAGAAGCTTGCCGTCATGACCCGGAATGCAGCCAAGCTCCATCCAGCCATCGCCGTAGCTGCCATCCCTGAGGTAAAACTGCCCGGCCGCCATATGGAGCGGAGGACGGCCGCTGATGGCAACAAGCGCCTCGCCGCGGTCATCCACACTCAGGACGGCATCAAGCCCTTCGTCCGCATCATTATCGAAATAACGCACAGTCCACTTCATCGTACCGACCCCCCTCGGTTGTGCGATCACCATTTAAAGTGAATCTGGCGAATTTCTCAAGACCGATGTGACCCGCAGGCGCGCCTTATCGAAAACGGCCCGAAGCACAGGGATTTCTTGACTTCACGCCGGGCTGCGGCTACCTCGCCAAGGCGAGTTTCTCGCACCATAGAAATCGAAAGGATGGAAAGAGCTGCCATGAGCCAGCAAGCAAGCATGTCGAACCCGGTCAATCTGCGCCTTCCGGACAATAGCGTCCGTACCTTTACCGGCGTGGTGACTGGCGAGACCCTGGCTGGCGATATCGGGCCGGGCCTCCTCAAAGCTGCTCTTGCCATCAAGGTAAATGGCGAACTCTGGGACCTGCGCCGCCCGATCGAGGCAGACGCCGACGTCGCCATTGTGACGCGCAAGGACGAGGAAGGCCTCGAGCTGCTGCGTCACGATGCAGCCCATATCATGGCCGAAGCCGTGCAGGAACTTTTCCCCGGCACGCAGGTCACGATCGGCCCCGTTATCGAAGACGGCTTCTTCTATGACTTCGCGCGCGACAAGCCCTTCACCGAGGACGACCTCGCGGTGATCGAGGCGAAGATGCATGACATCGTCAAGCGCGACGAAGATATCATCCGTGAAGTCTGGGACCGCAACGAGGCTATCGCCTATTTCAAGAAGATCGGCGAGCATTACAAGGCCGAGATCATTTCCGACCTGCCGGAAGGCGAGGTTGTCACGGTGTATCGTCAGGGCGAATGGCTCGACCTTTGCCGTGGCCCGCACCTGCCGTCGACCGGCAAGCTCGGCGACGCCTTCAAACTGATGAAGGTGGCCGGTGCCTATTGGCGCGGCGATCACCGCAACGCTATGCTGACGCGCATCTATGGCACCTGCTGGCGCGACAAGAAGGAGCTTCAGGCTCACCTGACGCGTCTTGAGGAAGCCGCGAAGCGTGACCACCGCCGCCTTGGCCGCGAGATGGACCTCTTTCACCTGCAGGAAGAGGCGCAGGGCTCTGTCTTCTGGCATCCGGCGGGCTATACGGTCTGGCTGCAGCTTGAAAACTATATCCGTCGCCGCCTGAAGGGTGCCGGCTATCAGGAAGTGAAAACGCCGCAGCTTCTGGACAGCAAGTTCTGGGAACAGTCGGGTCACTGGTCCAAGTTCCGCGAAAACATGTTCGTGGTGCCGGACGAAGTGCCCTCGACGGACGAGGACGCGCCTGTCCTTTCCGGCAAGGCCAAGCTGATGGCGCTGAAGCCCATGAACTGCCCGGCGCACGTTCAGGTGTTCAAGCAGGGGATCAAGTCGTACCGCGACCTGCCAATCCGCCTTGCCGAGTTCGGCTGCTGCCACCGGAACGAGGCGCACGGCGCGCTGCACGGCCTGATGCGGGTTCGCCAGATGACGCAGGATGACGCCCACATCTTCTGCCGCGAAGACCAGATCACGTCCGAAAGCATCGCTTTCTGCGAGCTTCTGTCGTCGGTTTATCAGGATCTCGGCTTCCCCGAGTTCAAGGTGAAGCTCGCCACGCGCCCCGAACTGCGCGCCGGCGAGGATGACGTGTGGGACCGTGCGGAGGCAGGCCTTGCCGACGCCCTCACCGCAGCGGGCATTCCGTTCGAGATCGCACCGGGTGACGGTGCCTTCTACGGGCCGAAGCTCGAGTTCCACCTGTCGGACGCCATCGGCCGGACGTGGCAGTGCGGCACCCTGCAGCTCGATTTCGTGCTGCCGGAACGCCTTGACGCATCCTATATCGGCGAAGACGGCGCCAAGCACCGCCCGGTGATGCTCCACCGCGCGATCCTTGGCACGCTTGAACGCTTCATCGGCATCATGATCGAGCATTATGCCGGCAAGCTGCCGGTGTGGCTGGCACCGACCCAGGTTGTGGTCGCACCCATCACCTCGGATGCAGACGCTTATGCAAGCGAAGTGGCCGCGGCGCTTGAGGCGGCTGGGCTGCGCGCCAAGGCCGACCTCCGGAACGAGAAGATCAACTACAAGGTCCGCGAACACAGCCATGCGAAGGTGCCGGTGATCCTGGCCGTTGGTGGCCGCGAGGCGGAAGCCCGCACCGTCAGCATTCGCCGGCTCGGGTCCAATGACCAGACCGTGGCGGGCCTTGACGAGACCGTCGCAGCCCTGAAAGCCGAGGGTATGCCCCCGGCCTGAGGCGACGGGGCAAACCGGATTCTAGCCCCTCGCTTTCAAAGCTTTATGACGCTATAGTGACCGCCGCCGGAGCGACCCTCCGGCGGCAAATGTCGAAACAGAAATGAAGGAGAGCCGACATACGTAAGGGAAATATGGCGGGCCCCACCAAATCGGATGGGCCTCGCATCAACGATCAGATCCGGGAACGCGAAGTCCGTCTGATCGGCGCTGAAGGTGAGAATCATGGTGTAGTCTCGATCCAGAGGGCGCTGGAAATCGCCGCTGATTCGGGTCTGGACCTTGTCGAAATTTCACCCAATGCCGAACCCCCGGTATGCAAGGTTCTTGATTACGGCAAATTCAAGTACGAGCAGCAGAAGAAAGCCAATGCTGCCCGCAAGAATCAACGGACGCAGGAGGTCAAGGAGATCAAGATGCGCCCGGGGATCGATACCCATGACTATGACGTCAAGATGAAGAAGATCCGCGAATTCATCGAAGACGGCGACAAGGTCAAGGTAACGATCCGCTTCCGCGGCCGCGAAGTGGCGCACCAGGACCTCGGCATGGCCGTCCTTGAGCGCGTCGTGACCGAGATGGAAGAAGACGCCAAGATCGAGGCGCGCCCCAAGATGGAAGGCCGCCAGATGATCATGGTCATCGCGCCGAAATAACTTCCAGTTGCGGGCATCGCCCCACTTCTGAAACAATGGCCCTGCCGGTACCGGCGGGGCCGTTTCTTTTTTATTCAGTTTCTTTCAGTAAATTACAGGCAGGGCCCCCGGGGAGAAGGCTGATGATCCTTCGGATGGGAAGTGAACGTTTGGACCTGCCTGCGGAAATAGCCCGCATGCACGGCATCCCGCGCCGCGTGTATGAACACTGGTGCCGGGTGGCAGCACTTGAGGATGGCATCCCGACGCTTGAGGCCTTTCAGCTGAAAGCCGTGGCCTATGCCGATCCCTATATTTCCCTGGTGGGCGTCGAGGAAGACCCGCGCCGATACCGCATGCTGCGTGTGGGCGAAGACCTGATCAGCCATTATGGCGCCGATTTTTCGGGCAAATGCCTTGATGAGCTTGATGTTCGCAACATCAATGCGATCATCGAGCTCGATAACGATATTGTGGCCACCCGCACACCGATTGCCGCCCTTGTCACCATCGGGCTTCTGGGCATCCCGATCATCCGTCTCAATGGTATCGGTGTTCCGCTCGTGGACGAAACGGGCCGCATATCCCATATTGTGGCCTGCACCACCCGCGAAATGTTCGGCTTCGGAGTCTGACCTTGCTTGATATCACCGCCATCGCCACCTTCTGCCGCGCTGTCGAGGCCGGCAACCTCACCGAAGCCGCCAAAGCGCTGCATATCACTAAATCGGTGGCCAGCCGCCGCATCCAGGCGCTGGAAGAAGAGCTTGGCGTGCGGCTCCTGAAACGTTCCACCCGCGGGGTGACGCCGACGGAAGAGGGGACGGCGGTGTACGAGCGCGGTGTGCGGATCATGTCCGATCTCGACGACCTCAAAACCGAGGCCGGCTGCGCGCGGCAGCATCTCTCCGGCACTATCCGGATGACTGCGCCCAAAACCTTCGGTGAAGCTGTCCTGATGGACCCGATTGCCGCCTTCATGAAGGCGAATCCGGGGGTGACGTTCGAGCTGGACCTCTCGGACGAGCGGGTGGATGTGACCGGCGGCGGTTACGATCTTGCCCTGCGCATCGCGGCCTCGCTGGATGACAGCGCGCTCATCTCCCGCCGTATCCTGCCGCTCGAATCGCTGGTGGTCGCAAGCCCCGAGTATCTGGAGCGTCGCGGCACGCCGCAGGTGCCGGAAGACCTGAAAGCGCATGATTGCATCTTTTACCGGAACGTGACAGCGAGCGAGCAATGGCGGTTCGACGGCGCCCATGGCCCCATGTCGGTGAAGGTGAACGGGCCGCTTATCACCAATTCCGGGATCGCGCAGGCCCGCGCTGCCATCGCCGGGATCGGCATTGCCATCCTGCCGCGCTTCTTTGTCTATCAGGCCCTTTGCGAAGGGCGGCTGGTGCCCATTCTTGGCGACTGGTTCCGCCGCCCGATGGCGCTTTATGCCCTGTATCCCGAAAAGCGGCTGATGCCGATCAAGGTCGGCGCCTTTGTCGATTTCCTGGCCAACTGGTTCACGGAACCGGACCATTTGAAGGGTCTTTGATGCGGGCTGTTGCGCCGTTTGCAACGCGGTTGTTCAAAGCGGATGGCTAGCGGGGCCCGGGCGGCAAGCGTATCTTCCGGTCATGACCTGACGGGAAAGGAACCCAGTCCATGACAAATCGCCAGATCGCGGGGCTTCTCCCCGCCCAGTCGATGGCCGAAGGCGCTGACGCCACGGTCCATCGCACCATCGGGACCCGGGCACTGAGTGTGCTTGATCCCTTCCTTCTGCTTGACGAGTTCGAACTCGCCGATACCGCCGCCGGATTCCCCGATCACCCGCACCGGGGCTTTGAAACTGTCACCTATATGTTCGAGGGCGAGATCGAGCACCGCGACGCCGTTGGCCATCGCGGCGTGATCGGCCCCGGCGATACCCAGTGGATGACCGCAGGGCGGGGCATTGTTCATAGCGAAAAGCCGGTGAAGGGCAAAGGAACCGTTCGCGGTCTGCAACTTTGGCTGAACCTGCCTTCAGGCGACAAGATGACCTGCCCGAAATACCGGGATGCCCGCGCCGCCGATGTGCCGGTGGTGAAGGGCGAAGGCTATAGCGCGCGGCTGATCGCCGGATCGCTCGGGGGTGCCAAAGGCCCCATCGGTGACATCACGGTGGCACCCCTTTACGCCATCGTCACGCTGACGGGCGGCAAGGCCATGCTCGATGTGCCGAAGGGCCACACGGCCTTCCTTTATGGCATCAAGGGCAAGGCGCAGCTTGCAAACGGCTATGTGCCGCCGCGCCATCTGGCAGTGCTGACCGACGGTGAAGGTTTTGCCGTGGAAGGCGAGGCCGGCACCGAGTTCCTGCTGGTGGCCGCTGCCCCGATCAAGGAGCCGGTCGCCCGCTACGGCCCGTTTGTGATGAATACGGAAGACGAAATCCGCGAAACGCTGAATGAATGGCACAGCGGCATGTTCGTCAAAAATATGCGCAGCGAGTTCCACAAAAGCGCGTGAAGCATCGCCCATGCAGCGGGGCAAATGAAAAGGGCCGGTGAAAACCGGCCCTTTTGCGTTTCTGTTCCGTAATTTCCCTCAGCGCAGGATCGAGCGCAGGTGACGCGCCGCGAAGCTGAGCTTCGATACCGACAAGGCACCCGAGGTTTTCAGGTCATCCACAAGGCGCGTTGCCCGGATGATGCGGGTCTGTTCGTCCTTCAGCCAGTCGCGGGTGGCGACAGCTGCGGCCTTCTTGTCGGCGCCGGTGCAAACCGTCAGCGCAAGGCTGCGCTGCTGGTCCGACAGGTCCTCGAGAAGCGAACGGACGGCCAGCACATCCCAGTGATCGTGCGTCTGGATACGTTCGGCCCGCTGACGCAGCCAGTCGAACCCGAGCGCATCGCCAAGGGCAAAGTGCACTTCGGCCGCATAGTCGATCTTCTTGCCCGAATCCTCGGCCACCGCGATGATATCGGGGCCGTCGCGCAGCACCTCAAAGCCTGCCACGAAGGTGGCAAGGTCGTGGCCCACGCCCTCGGCCTTGAAGGCGTCGCGGCGGTGGACGAAGGTTTCGCGCACGGGGGCGGAAAGGATGTCGGCCGAGATATCAAAGAGATCGCGGACCTGGCCCTTGTAACGACCGATCAGCGCTTTCACGTCGAACGGCTGGGGCAGGTTACGGAGCATCCACAGGACCTGCGACTTCAGGCTGTCGGATACCGACTGGTGCATGTCATACTGCAGGCGCGCCGGGACATGGTAATCAAGCGCGTTGATTGCCTGCCAGTGCGACTTCAGCTCGAACACCTCGCGCACCACCACGAAGGCGGCCACGATATCCTCGACCGCAAGGCCGGTTTCTTCCTTGATCTCATAGACAAAGGTGAGGCCGGCCCAGTTCACCACCTCGTTCGCGAGAACGGTGGAGACAAGCTCGCGCTTCAGGCGGTGGGCCTTCAGCTCGTCGGCGAAGCGTTCGCGCAGCACGGTCGGGAAGCCCCATTCCAGTTCCGGCGTCAGCACCGGATCATCGATGAGATGGCCTTTGATCAGCACGTCTGACAGCGACATTTTCGCGTAAGACATCAGGATCGCAAGCTCCGGCCGGGCAAGGCCGCGGTCGTTGGCAGCAAGCTCGGCAAAGCCTTCGTCCGAGGGCAGGCCCTCGATCTCGCGGTTCAGGGTGCCGTCGCGTTCGAGCGTACGGATGAGGCCCAGATGATATTCCCGCGCCTTCGTCGCCTGCGCTTCCGCCAGCGAAATCGCCTGCGTCTGCAGATAGTTATCCGAAAGCACGATGGCGGCCACATCGTCCGTCATGGCGGCGAGGAGCGCATCGCGGTCTTCCCGCTTCAGTGTACCGCGCGAGATGGCTTCGGTCAGAAGGATCTTGATATTGACCTCCTTGTCCGAGCAATCCACACCGGCCGAGTTGTCGACAAAGTCGGTGTTGCCACGACCGCCCCGACGGCCCCATTCGATGCGGGCGCGCTGGGTCATGCCGAGGTTGCCGCCTTCGCCGACGACCTTGGCTTTCAGTTCCTTGGCCGTCACACGCACTGCATCGTTGGCGCGGTCGCCAACCTGTGCGTCGCTTTCATCGGACGCACGAACATAGGTGCCGATGCCACCGAACCACAGAAGGTCGATCTCGGCCTTCAGGATGGTGTTAATGAGCGCGTTCGGCGTCAGGCTTTCGGCGTCGGTCTTTAGCCATTCGCGGACTTCGGCGGAAAGCGGGATCGACTTGGCCGAGCGGGCGAAGATGCCGCCGCCCTTGCTGATCAGCTTCTTGTCATAGTCTTCCCAGGTTGAACGCGGCAGGTCGAACATGCGCTTGCGCTCGTTCCACTGCGCGGCGAAGTCGCCGGGCGTGGGGTCGAGGAAGATATGCATATGGTTGAAGGCGGCTTTCAGATGCAGCGTCTTTGACAGAAGCAAGCCGTTGCCGAACACGTCGCCCGCCATGTCGCCGATACCGACGACGCTGAAGGTGTCATGCTGGGTGTTGATGCCCATTTCGCGGAAGTGGCGCTGGACACTGACCCAGCCGCCGCGGGCGGTGATGCCCATCTTCTTGTGGTCGTAACCGGCCGAGCCACCCGATGCGAAGGCATCGTCCAGCCAGAAATTATGGCCGGTCGAGATGCTGTTCGCGATATCGGAGAAGGTAGCCGTGCCCTTGTCGGCGGCAACCACCAGATAGGGGTCGTCGCTGTCGCGGCGCACCGTATCCTTCGGCGGCACCACTTCATTCAGCACAAGGTTATCGGTGACCGAAAGAAGGCTCGAAATGAAGCTACGATAGCATTTCACGCCCTCGGCGAACCATGCGTCGCGGTCGGATGCCGGCGGCAGCTGCTTCGGGTAGAAGCCACCCTTCGCGCCTTGCGGCACGATCACGGCGTTTTTCACCTGCTGGGCTTTCACAAGGCCCAGCACCTCGGTGCGGAAATCCTCGCGGCGGTCGGACCAGCGCAGGCCACCACGCGCCACGGGGCCGGAGCGCAGGTGCACGCCTTCGACCCGCGGGCTATAGACCCAGATTTCGGCAAAGGGCCGCGGCAGCGGTGCTTCCTTGACCTCGCGGGAGCGGATCTTGAAGGCGAGCGCGCGTTCGTCTGCCCCTTCGATCACACCCGGCTGGTAGAAGTTGGTGCGCATCGTGGCCTGCACGACATTGAGGTAGGCCGACAGGATACGGTCCTGATCGAGGCTCGAAACGGATTCGAGCGCCTTTTTCACGCTTTCCGTGGCCTTTTCGATCAGGGCCTTGCGGTCCTTTTCCTTGATGGCGGGATCGAACTGGGCATGGAACAGCGTCAGGATATGGGCTGCCACGTCCGAATGCTCGACGATACAGTCGGCGATATAGTCAGGCGTATAGCCAAGGCCGAGCTGGCGCAGATATTTGCCGTAAGCTCGCAGGATCACGATGTCGCGCCAGCCGAGGCCGGCGGCCAGCACCAGCCGGTTGAAGCCGTCGTTTTCAGCCGTGGCCGACCAGACGCGCAGGAACAGGCCTTCGATCAGCGGGCGGATCACATCCATCGGCGAGCCGATGCCGCTGGCGCGCTCCAGCGTGAAATCATGGATATAGCCGCCGGCATGGTCGGCCAGCTCGTAGCTATATTCGCCGAGGACGCGGAAGCCCATGTTTTCAAGGATCGGCATGCAGTTCGACAGCGCGACAAGGCTGGTGCCGTGATAGAGCTTCAGCCGGTAGCGGTTCTCGCCGTCGGCCAGATGGCGGTAGAAATCGACCCGCAGGTCGTCCTTGCCGTCCACTTCCTCCAGCTGGGTGATATCGAACGCTGCCTGGCCGGGCGCGAAGCTTTCGCGATAAGCGGCCGTGAAACGGTCCTTGTATTTATGGTGCAGGCGGTTGCCGATTTCCTCGCCGAGGCGGTTGACGAGCTCGCTCGACAGGCGGTCTGTCCAGCCCTGGGCGGCTTCGGCAATCTGGCGGTTGATGGCATCGGGGTCCGCCTTCGGCACGCTGCCGGGCTTGGTGCGGATGATGAAATGCCAGCGCGCCAGCGCCGATTCCGAAAGGTTGGCGTAATAAACCGAAATCTCGCCCTTGTAGGCGTCGCACAGGATCTGCTCGACGGCGGTACGAAGGCCCGAGTGATAGTTTTCACGCGGCACATAGACAATGGCCGACACGAAGCGCTCGAACCGGTCGGGGCGCACGAAGGCGCGCGGACGCGGGCGTTCGGTCAGCTGCAGGATGCCGAGCGCGGTATCAAGCAGCCGGTCCTCACCGATCTGGAACAGTTCGTCACGCGGGAAGGTTTCGAGGATATGGTCGATGGCCTTGGCGGCGTAGGAGCGTTCCTTGAACTTGGTGCGCTTCTTGACGTTCGCGACCTTCTGGCGAAGCAGCGGCACATCGCGGGCAAATTCACTGTAGGAAAGCGACGTGAAAAGCCCGATGAAGCGGCGTTCGCCAACGGCGCGGCCTTGCGGGTTGAAAATCTTCACACCGATATAATCAAGGTGCGAGGTGCGGTGCACGGTCGATTTCACGTTGGCCTTGGTGATGATCACCGGCTCGGGCCGTGACAGGAAGTGGCGGATCTCGGGCGACATCTGGGTCAGGCCGTCGCGGTCCCGAAGGACATTACGGTTGGCATCGCGCAGGATGCCAAGGCCGGAGCCGTCGACTTGCGTGAAATCGAAGGTGTCAGCGTCGCCTTCGAAGCGATATTCGCGGAAGCCAAGGAAGGTAAAATGGTCAGCGCCCAGCCAGCGGAGGAAGCGGATGGTTTCATCCACCTGTTCCTGCTGCAGCGGCGGCGGGTTGACGGTGAGCGAGGCAACCGTTTCATCGATCTTGGCGAGCATGCCTTTCCAGTCGACCACGCAGGCGCGCACGTCCCCGAGGATCGCCGAGAGATGGGCGTCGATTTCCTTCAGGGACTCTTTGTCCGACTGGGCATCGATCTCGATGAACATATAGCTTTCGCGGCGGGCGTCATCGCCCCCTACTTTCACGCGGTTGCCCTTATCATCGCGCACGATGCCGATGATCGGATGGTGCATCATATGGATGCGGTGGCGCATCGTCTGGCTGATGCCGCCGGTGATCGAATCAACAAGGAACGGCATGTCGTCATTGATGATCTGGATGACCGTATGGCGGGTTTCCCAGCCGGCCTTGCCGCCACGCGGATTGGAAATCAACACTGTCGGCTTGCCCGGCGTGCGCTTGGCGGATGCCTCATACATACCGTGGGCGATGGCGAAAAGCGTTTCGCCCGGCCACGTCAGAAGGTCGTCAGGCCCGGTGACATAGAAGGCGTCGACGAATTCAAGGAAGTCGGCAAGCGTTTCGCCTGCCAGATGTTCATGGGCTAGCCGGCCAATATCGGCAATCTTCTGCTGGCGCGGATCGGTGCTGGTCACGATTTCTGGTCCCCTGGTGCCGTCCTTGCGGCACGGCTCCATGATGTTTTTATGTTCAGGTAAAGGTCTGGCGGCGCAGGATCGCCGTCAGCTGGCTGGGGTCCGCCTTGGCAAGGCCAAGGGGCTCTAACTCGCCGTCGTCGTTGCGGCGTGCGAGAAGGAGGCATATGTCGTCGCCGGGCGCGGCCTCGGCGGCGATATCTTTAAGACGGCGGGCGGGCATCGCCGCCACCATCGACCGGATGCCGGAAAGCGGATCACGCGCGGTGCGGCCGCTGCGTTTGCGGCGACGGGTGCTGCGCTCTTCGCGCACGCAGCCCTTGATGCCGCCCGGCATCTTCATCAGGAAATCGGGAAGATCTTCCGACCGCACGCCATTTTTCACAGCATGGGCGAGGGCGGCTGCATATTCGGTCAGCCGCGTCTTGTCGTAACCCTTGCCGAAAACGAGCTTCAGCACGGGTGTGAAGGGCGCGCGGGCCTGCGCCTTTATTCCGGCGTCACCGAGAAGCGCTTCGAAACTCGCGGGGTCGCTGTCGGCCTGCTCGTAAATCGCCAGCGCGCGGCCAAGGGCCGCATAAAGACTTTCACGACCGCCTTCATCCATCCTCACCACTTTTTTGGCAGCGGCCACCCCTTCGCCGACAGCGGCGGCAAGGGCGGGCGGCAACGCGGCCTCAAGCCGGAAGTCGGCAACCGGCATCGAAACCGCTACAGGGGCCTCAGCAGCGGGTGTCGGGGTTGCTGGCGTGTGGAATTCTGCGAGGCCTTCGGTGCTGTGGCGGCGGAAGGTCGCGACCACCATCAGGAACTGAACGCCGTCACCGTCCAGCGACAGCGGCAGCATGATGCCCCGGCTTTCGACGCGGTCTTCGGTGAATTCGAACTCGGCAGCGCGGAAGGCGGGCGATTCGGCCGACAGAAGCTGCACCAGTTCGTGCGCGAAGCCATCGCCGATTTCGGAAAGGTCGTGGCCCTTGCTGACCGGATGATCGATCAGCACGGCGAAACGCTCGCCGATGGCCCGCACGCGATATTCGCCGGGGTTCGATACATCCAGAAGCAGGCAGTTTGCCTTGAAGGGGGAAAGGCCTTCGGCGGTCAGGTCACGGAACAGGGGCAGGTCGCGCCCGGCCCGCAGGCTGCGCCAGAATTCGAAAGCTGCCAGATGCAGGCGGCGTTCTTCGCCCACGGCATCCTTGTAGGTGAAGAAGTCGTCCTCTTCCCCCGCCGGCGCGGCGCCCTCAGATGATTCCCATTGGTCTTTATCGTCCATGGCCTTCAAACCATTTGACTTTCGCGGCCCGATGGTCGCGTCCAATGACCTTGGTATGGCATTCCGGGATGCGCGGTGCAAGGACGATCGGGGGCATGGCCCAACTTTCGTGTCCGGTGTTGCTTCGCTGCCAAGGCTTGAAGGCGACCGCCTTTTGCGTCACATAGGAAAGCGAGGGGACCATCACAATAGAACATTGAGGGACGGGTATGGCGATCAAGCGCTTCGAAAGCCTTACGGCTATGTTTTTCGAGCAGGCGACAGCGCGCGGGGATGCGCCGTTCCTGTATGCCAAAGAGGAAGGCCGCGGCTGGGTGCCGATGAGCTGGCGGCAGGTGGCGGACGATGTGGCGCGGCTCGCTGATGTGCTGACAAGCCTTGGTATCCGCGCCGGCGACCGGGTCGTGCTTGTCAGCGAAAACCGGCCTGAATGGTTCGTCTCGGACCTTGCCATCATGGCGGCGGGCGCCATCAGCGTGCCGACCTACACGACCTATACCGAACGCGATTATCTGCACATCATCGAAAACAGCGGCGCCAAGGCGGCGATTGTATCGACCAAGGCGCTTGCCCGCACCTTCCTGAAAGCGGCGCACCAGTCGGATATCCTCAACCATGCCATCGTGATCGAGGAAGCCGGGCTCGGCCAGAGCCTCAACTGCGATGTGCACCGCTGGGACAAGGTGATGGCGAACGCTGAACCCGATCTCGACGCTTTGAAGGCCCGCGCGGCCGGCACTACGCGCGATGATCTCGCCTGCCTGATTTACACCAGCGGTACGGGCGGCGCGCCGAAAGGGGTGCAGCTTTCGCACGGGGCCATCCTTTCGAACTGCGAAGGGGCCGCGAAGGTGCTCGAGACCATCGGGCTTGAAAATAACGCCTTCCTGTCGTTCCTGCCGCTTTCCCATGCCTATGAACATACCGCAGGCCAATTCCTGCCGGTCGCGACAGGGGCTGAAATCTGGTACGCTGAAGGGCTTGAAAAGCTCGCCGCGAACCTTGAGGAAGCCAAGCCCACCGTGATGGTGGTGGTGCCGCGCCTGTTCGAGCTTCTGCGTGCGCGTCTGATGCGGGCGATCGAAAAAGAAGGCGGCCTGAAGGCAAAGCTTTTCGACAAGGCGCTCGAGCTCGGCCTGAAGCGCAAGCGCGACGGCCAGCCGCTGTCGATTATCGAGAAAGTCATCGACAAGGGGCTCGACCTCACCGTTCGCAAGAAGGTGCGCGAACGTTTTGGCGGCCGCCTGAAGGCGCTTGTCTCGGGCGGAGCGCCACTTTCCCCCGATGTCGGCTATTTCTTCGCGGCGTTCGACCTGCCGCTGTTGCAAGGCTACGGGCAAACCGAGGCGGCGCCGGTTATTTCGGTCAACCCGCCTGCCGCCCCGCGCATGCATACGGTTGGCAAGATCCTCGACGGGGTCGAGGTGAAGATTGCCGACGACGGCGAGATTTGCGTGCGCGGCGAGCTTGTCATGAAGGGCTACTGGAACGACGAGAAGGCGACGAATGCCGTGATCGTCGATGGCTGGCTGCACACCGGCGATATCGGGCGGCTCGATGAGGACGGCTATCTCGAGATCACTGACCGCAAGAAGGACATCATCGTCAACGACAAGGGCGACAATGTGAGCCCGCAGAAGATCGAAGGCATGCTGGCGCTTGAAGATGAAATCGCCCAGGCCATGATTTACGGCGACCGCCGGCCGCATCTTGTGGGGCTTATCGTGCCCGATGCCGAATGGGCGCGCGAATGGGCAGCCAAACACGGCAAGGGCAGCGACATGGACGCGCTGAAAGCCGATGCCGATTTCCGCAAGGCGGTGGACGCGGCGGTGGCGCGGGTCAATATGCGGCTTTCGAACGTTGAAAAAGTGCGGAAGTTCACCTTCGCGGACGAGGCATTCTCTGTGGAGAATGAACAAATGACGCCGACCCTGAAGGTGCGGCGCCATATTGTCTCGAAAGCCTACAAGGAAAAGCTCGAGGCCCTTTACTGAGGTAAAAGGCCCCGGCTTTTTTCTCAGCCCTGTTTGCTGATCAGCACCTGATGCGGGAAGGGGATTTCGATGCCGTTCGAGTCGAAGGCTTCCTTTACGGCGCGGGTCATGTCGAACTTCACGTTCCAGTATTCGGTACCCTGCGTCCAGACACGGACGATCAGGTCCACCGAACTGGCGCCAAGGTTGCCGACGACAAGAAGCGGCTCCGGGTCTTTCAGGATGCGTGCGTCCTTCTCTATCACGCCGCGGATGGCCTCGAAGGCCTTGCCGACATCCATGCCGTAGCCGATGCCGAAGGTCATGTCGACGCGGCGGGTTTCGTGGTAGCCGAAGTTGCGGATCGCGGCGCCCCAGATCATGCCGTTCGGCACGGTGACGCGGATATTGTCGGGCGTGTCCAGTTCGGTCGTGAACAGGGTGATGCCCTTGGCGGTGCCGGCGAGCCCTGCAACCTCGATATAATGGCCGACCCGGAAGGGGCGGAAGATGAGGAGCATTACGCCCGCCGCCACGTTCGAGAGCGTGCCCTGAAGGGCGAGGCCAACAGCGAGGCCGGCGGCACCGAAGACAGCGACAAGGCTTGTCGTCTCGACCCCGAACTGGCCAAGCACGGCGATGATGGTGACGCCGATGACCACATATTTGACAAGGCTGCCGAGGAATTCCGAGACGGTTTCGTCGATCTTGCCGGTGCGGCCCAGGGCCTTTGTGGTCAGATGGCGCGCCCGGCCAGCCAGCCAGAAACCGATGATAAGGATGACAACAGCGCCAAGCACGCTGAGGCCGTATGTGGTGGCGAGCAGCACGAGCTGGTCGACGAGGTCGCGGATTTGCGCTTCATCCATGGGGGAGGTCTCCTTGAACTGATGGATCGCGCCGGATTATGCGCGACAAGCAGCGGGGATTGAAGGGAAAAATCCTGCCTTTTCGGCCTCAGGTGCTGATGGCGGCGAGGCTGCGTTCGATAAGTGCGGATGCCTCGCGGAGGGCCGGCACAAGCGTCGTTACCGCGCGTTCGCGGGTGCCTTCAGCATAGGGCATGGCGAAATTGAGCGCCGCCTGCACCCGACCGCTGCGATCCTTCACGGGCACGGCGAGCGAGCAAAGGCCGCGCTCCAGTTCTTCCTGCACATAGGCATAGCCCTGCACCCGCACCTTCATGATTTCCTGCCGGAGCTGCACCTTGTCGGTGATCGTCAGGTCAGTGCGCGGCCGCACCTCGGCGCCCGCCAGCCATTCGTCAAGCACGGCATCGGGCTGGCCCGCCAGCAGCACGCGCCCCATCGAGGAACAATGAGCCGGCAGGCGTGCACCCACGCCCAGCGTCACGGCCATCACCTTGCGCGCCGCCACGCGCTGCACATAGACGATATCGGCGCCGTCCAGGACCGACATCGAGCAGCTTTCATGCACGCGGCGGACAAGGTCTTCCATGAAGGGCAGCGCGATCTCGGTGATTGGCAGGGCCGAAAGATAGCTGAAGCCAAGATCGAGGATACGCGGGGAAAGGCTGAACTGGCGGCCCGACTGGCGGGCATAACCCAGATACTTGAGCGTCAGCAGCACGCGGCGCACCACGGCGCGCGACAGGCCGGTGGCGTCCGCCAGTTCCGACTGGCTCATCTGCGCGCTTTCATTGAAGGCGCGGATCACCATCAGGGCGCGGTCCAGCGACTGCAGATAATCGGGGCCGTCGGTGAAGCCCTTGTCCATTTCCTCGCTCATGATTCCTCCCGCCGCACAGGGCTGAACTGTGGTTGACAGTCTCTGTCCTTGCGCGTAATTTTACAAGATACGAATTATCGTTCGCATAACGCACAAAATAAGTCAAGTCCCAGCGTGTCCGGAGCCCGATATCATGGCCTTCAGCCTGACCTATTCGACCATGTTCAACCCCCCTGCCGAAATGCACGACCGGTTCGAGGCAGCGGCTGCCAAAGTGCGCGCCGGCCTTGGCGCCCGGCATGACCTTTTCATCGGCGGCAAGGATGTGAAGGCGGCGTCCTACGCCCGCGTCACCAGCCCCATCGATACGAGCCTTGTGCTGGGTGAGTTTGCCGAAGCGACGGTCGCTGACGTCGATACGGCGGTCGCTGCGGCGAAGGCAGCAGCAGCCCGCTGGCGCAAGACCCCGGTCGCTGACCGGCTTGCCATCATGCGCCGCGCTGCCGATATCATCGAGGAACGGGTGTATGAGATGGCGGCTGCCGTCGCGCTTGAGGTTGGCAAGAACCGGATGGAAGCGCTCGGTGAAGTGCAGGAAACAGCCGATTTCTTCCGCCATTATGCCGATGACTTTGAAGCGAACGGCGGGTTCGACCGCAAACTGCCGAACGATCCGCTGGATGGCTGGGTCTCCACCAACCGTTCGGTGATGAAGCCGCATGGCGTGTGGGCCGTGATCGTGCCCTTCAACTTCCCCTTCGCGCTCGCCGGCGGGCCGATTGCGGCGGCGCTCGTCACAGGCAATACGGTCGTCCACAAGGGCGCGCCCTCCACGCCCTGGTCGGGCTGGATGCTCGCCGATTGCCTGCGCGATGCCGGGCTGCCGGCTGGCGTGTTCAACGATCTCGGTGGCGGCAGCGACGAGGTCGGCAAGGCGCTCGTCGGGCACAAGGATGTGGGCGGCGTCACCTTCACGGGTTCGCACGAGGTGGGCATGGCGATCCAGCGCCAGATGCTGGCGGGTAAATTCCCGAAGCCGGTGATCGCCGAAATGGGCGGCAAGAATGCCTGCATGGTGACGAAGCACGCGGACCTTGAGCGTGCCGTGCTTGGCTGCTCACGCTCTGCCTTCGGGCTTTCGGGCCAGAAATGCTCGGCCCTTTCGCGCATCTATGTCGATCAAGTCGTTGCAGACGACTTTATTGCGCGCCTGACGAAACAGGTGGAAAGCCTTGTTGTCGGCAACCCGCTTGAAAAGCCTGTCTATATGGGGCCGGTGGCCACGAAGGAAGCCTACGAGCGCTACAAGGCCCTGCTTGCGGAGCTTGCCGCAAGCGGCGGCAAGATCCTCGCAGGCGGCAAGCTGCTGACGGAAGGCGATTTCGCCAGGGGCTTTTTCGTGGCGCCGACGCTTGTGGAAGCGCCCGCCGACCATCCGCTGTTCGCACGCGAGCTTTTCCTGCCCATCCTGATGGTGGCGCGGGTGGCATCGAACGAGGAATCCATGTCCCACATCAATAACACACCGCTTGGCCTCACGGCGGGTGTGTTCGGCAATGCTGCGGAGGTCGACTGGTTCCTCGATCATGTGGAAGCCGGTGTCACCTATGTGAACCGCCCGCAAGGGGCCACGACCGGCGCTTGGCCGGGCTACCAGCCCTTCGGCGGCTGGAAGGGGTCGGGCAACACCGGCTGCGCCATCGCCAGCTTCTATTATCTGCCGCGCTACATGCGCGAACAGTCCCAGACCGTGGTGGAGTGACGCTCGAATGGCTTTGATGTCGCTCTCGGAGGCGATCCGTCTCCATGTGAAGGACGGCATGAGTGTGGCGCTTGAAGGCTTCACGCATCTCATCCCCTTTGCCGCCGGGCATGAAATCATCCGGCAGGGTATCCGTGGCCTGCACCTGATCCGCATGACGCCGGACCTGATCTATGACCAGATGATCGGCGCGGGTGTTGCCGACAGGCTGACTTTCAGCTGGGGTGGAAACCCAGGTGTCGGCTCATTGCACCGGTTGCGCGACGCGGTCGAAAATGGCTGGCCCGTGAAGCTTGAAATATTCGAACATAGCCACGGCGAAATGGCGGCGGCCTACACGGCGGGGGCGGCACGCCTGCCCTTTGCCGTGATGAAAGGCCATTCGGACAATGATCTGGCGGCTCACCAATCGGGCCGGACAACTAAAATGGATTGCCCTTTCACGGGTGCGTCTGTCACCGCTGTGCGCGCGGTGAACCCGGATGTGACGATCCTCCATGCCCAAAAGGCGGACCGCGCCGGCAACGTGCTGATCGAAGGGATCGTCGGGGCCGTGAAGGAGGCTGCCTTTGCGGCTGGCAAGGTGATCGCGACCGTCGAACAGGTGGTTGATGACCTGGGCGCCGAAAAGAATGCGGTGATCCTGCCACATTTCCTCGTTTCCGCCGTCGCTTGCGTGCCGGGCGGGGCCTACCCGAGCTATGCGATGGGCCATTATGACCGCGACAACAGCTTCTATATCGCGTGGGACGATATCGCCCGCGACCGCGAAGGCTTCACCGACTGGATCGCCGCGCATGTAACCGGCGTGGCCGACCATCGCGCCTTCCTTGAAAAGCTGGGGGTCGTTGCATGAGCTATACACTCGATGAAATGATGACGGTGGCGGCATCGCGGCAACTGAAAGACGGGGCGGTGTGCTTCGTCGGTATCGGCCTGCCGTCGGCTGCCTGTGTGCTGGCGTCCCGTACCCACGCGCCGAACCTTGTGCTGATCTACGAATCAGGCACGGTGGAGACAGCGCCCGAGGTGCTGCCCCTGTCGATCGGGGACGGTGAGCTTGCGGCCACCGCCACCTCCGTTGTGCCGCTCCCTGAAATTTTCAGCCATTATCTGCAAGGTGGCCGGATCGATGTGGGGTTCCTCGGCGCCGCGCAGATCGACCGGTTCGGCAACCTCAACAGCACGGTGATCGGGCCTTACGAGGCGCCGAAGACCCGGCTGCCGGGGGCGGGTGGTGCGCCCGAGATTGCGACCCATGCGAAGGAAATCCTTATCGTGATGCGGATGAGCAAACGGGGCTTTGTGGACAGCCTTGCCTTCCGCACCTCGAGCGGCCACCTTGCCGGCAATGGCGAGCGCAAGACGAAAGCCTACCCGGGCCACGGGCCGCAGGCGCTTGTCACCGATTTCGGTATCCTGCGCCCCGACGCCGAGACCGACGAACTGGTGCTGACCGAGCTGTTCGAGGGCGTGAGTGCAGCGGATGCCGTTGCCGCCTGCGGCTGGCCGCTGAAGGTGGCGGACAATCCGGGCCGCGTCGCCCCGCCCACAGAAACCGAACTTGAAACCCTGCGCGCCCTCAATGCGCGCACCAAAACGGCCCATGCGGCCAAAGTAACCCTCAGCCTGAACTGACGAGACAGATCATGAAGAATCCTCATATCAAGACAGCTCTTCCCGGCCCCAAGGCACAGGAAATGCTTGCCCGCGACAAGGCGGTTATTTCGCCCTCCTACCCGCGCGACTATCCTTTCGTGATGAGCCACGGCAAGGGCGCCGAGGTGTGGGATGTGGACGGCAACCGTTTCCTTGATTTCATGTCGGGGATTGCCGTCTGCTCCACCGGCCACGCGCACCCGAAGGTGATCGGTGCAATCCGCGAAGCATCGGAAAAGTTCCTGCATATCTCGTCGGATTACTGGCACGACTATCAGGTCCGCCTTGGCGAGACGATGAACCGCTTGGCGCCGATGGGCGAGCCTGTCCTTTCCTTCATGTGCCAGTCGGGCACCGAAGCGGTCGAAGGCGCGCTGAAGCTTGCCCGTTATGTAACGGGCCGCCCGCGTGTGCTTGCCTTCCTTGGCGCTTTCCACGGCCGCACCATGGGCAGCCTTTCCTGCACGGCTTCGAAATATACCCAGCAGAAGGGCTTCTTCCCGACCATGCCGGGCGTGACCCATGTGCCCTACCCGAACCCTTACCGCCCGCTTTTCGCTGGCGACGACCAGGGGCAGGCGGTGCTGAACTATATCGAAAACATCCTTTTCGCATCGAACGTGCCGGCGAATGAGGTGGCCGCCATCCTGATCGAGCCCGTGCAGGGCGAAGGCGGCTATATCACGCCGCCCAAGGGCTTCCTTGAAGGCCTGCGCGCGCTTTGTGACAAGCACGGCATCTTCCTGATTTTCGACGAGGTCCAGTCGGGCGTTGGCCGCACGGGCAAGATGTTCGCCGCCGAACATACCGGCGTGAAGCCCGATATCATGACGCTCGCCAAGGGGCTTGGCTCCGGCATGCCGATCGGCATGGTGGTCGCCAAAAAGCCGATCATGGAAAAGTGGGCGCGCGGGGCGCACGGCAACACCTATGGCGGCAACCCGGTTTGCTGTGCGGCGGCCCTCGCCACGCTTGAACTTGTGGAGGCCGAGTATGCCGCGAATGCAGCCAGTGTTGGTGCCTATTTCACCGAACGCCTGAAGGATCTCGCCACCCGCTTTGATGTGATCGGCGACGTGCGCGGGCCGGGCCTGATGATCGGCATGGAACTGGTGGAAGACAAGGCCAGCAAAAAGCCTGCGACAAAACTTTGCGATGCCCTCCTGACACGGGCTTTCCATAACGGCCTGTTGCTTCTATCGTGCGGGATCAGCACCGTCCGCTTCATTCCGCCCTTGATGATCTCGAAGGCCGATGTGGACGAGGCCATGACCATCATCGAGGCCAGCCTCGAGGAGGTTCTGGCCGAGAGAAATTGATCGCACGCCAGTGTGGGCAGGGAGGCCCGGATGACAATGAGGACAAAACGGTTTCAGCAGATCCTGATGATCGGCGCAGGGCTCATGATGATGACCCCGGCAACGGTCGCGCAGGACGGCGCCAAGCGCCAGCCGGTCCTCCAGAGCCTCACCCTGCCCCACAGCTATTACTGGCGGGAAATGTATCTGCCGCAGCTGACGGCAGGCCCGTCGTCGGTGGCCTTCACGCCGGATGGCAAGGCGCTTGTCTATTCGATGGGCGGCTCGCTGTGGCGGCAGGATCTGGATAGCGAAGAAGCGGTCGAGCTGACCCACGGGCCGGGCTACGACTATCAGCCTGATGTTTCGCCCGATGGCCGCTACGTTTATTTCGTGCGGCACAGCGAGGACAGCCTGCAGCTGATGCGGCTGGATATGGAACAGGGCCTTGAAGCCCGGCTTTCGGACGGGCGCGACAGCTATCTGGAGCCGCGCGTCAGCCCCGATGGCCGCCGCCTCGCGTTTGTCTCCACGCGGGGTACTGGCCAGTTCAACCTGTTTGTCGCCAATGTCGATGAAAATGGCCTGACGGGCGTGCGCACCGCAGTGATGCCGCGCCAGAGCGCCATCGACCGCTATTATTATGCGGTTGAAGATCATGCCATCAACCCGAGCTGGTCGCCGGACGGCGAGCGGCTGCTGTTTGTCGCCAACCGGGAAATTGCCTGGGGCAGCGGTGATGTCTGGTCGGTGTCCTCGCGCGATCCGGCGGATATCCGTAAAGTCGTCTCGGAAGAAACAACATGGGCAGCGCGGCCTGAGATTTCGCCCGATGGCAAGCGGGTGCTTTATGCAAGCTATGAAGGCCGCCAGTGGCACCAGCTGTGGCTGACCAACCGGCAGGGCCAGTCGCCCATGCCGCTCACCTTCGGGGATTTTGACCGCAAGAATGCGCGTTGGTCACCCGATGGCAAACAGGTTGCCTTCATCAGCAACGAAACCGGCGGCTTGACGCTTTGGGTGCTTGATATGGTTGGCGGCGCCATGCGGCAGATCACGGCGACAAGCCGGGTGCCGCGCGTGACGATGCGGCCGCTTGCTGTGCATCTGGCCGACGAGGCTGGCCAGCCGCTGCCGGCGCGGGTCAGTGTGCTTGGGGCGGACGGGCGCTATTATGGCCCGGTCGATGCCCGCATGCATGGCGATGACGCGTTCGTCGCGGCGAAGCAAAGTCAGGAAACCCGCTATTTCCACTGCCCCGGCGTGTGCCGCCTGATGGTGCCCGAGGGGGCTGTCACCGTACATGCCCAGCACGGCTTTGCCCGCACACCGGCGGACGTGACGGTCGAGGCTGGAGAAAAGCCGGCAGAAGCGCGCCTCACGCTGGTGGCGAACGGCTTGCCTTCCACCTTCGGCACGCATGTGTCGGCAGACCTGCATGTTCATATGAATTATGGCGGCGCCTACAAACAGACGGTCGAGACCATGGCCGCCGAGGCGAAGGCCGAGGATCTGGACGTCATCTATAATCTCATCGTGAACAAGGAACAGCGCATCCCCAATGTGGAAGATTTCCACACGGGCGCCGACCGGGTGAACGGCGTGACCGTTTACTGGGGGCAGGAATATCACACCAGCTTCTGGGGCCATCAGGGGCTGCTGCATCTGGATGATCACCTGCTGCTGCCCGATTTTGCGAGCTACCGCCACACCGGCCTGGCCTCGCCCTATCCGCATGGCGGCACGATTGCCGATCTCGCCCACGCCCAGAATGCCCTTGTCGGTTATGTCCACCCCTTCGACTGGATACCCGATCCCGAGGCACCTGCCGCCCTGTCGCACATGCTGCCGGCGGATGTGGCAAACGGCCGGGCCGATTATCTGGAGGTCGTCGGTTTCTCCGATCATCTGGCAACGGCCGAGGTCTGGTACAAGTTCCTGAACCTTGGCTACAAGCTGGCGGCTGGCGCCGGCACCGATGCCATGACGAATTATGCGTCGCTGCGCGGGCCCGTTGGCCTCAACCGCGTATTCCTGCGGGCTGAAAATACCGAGCCTGAAACGCTGAAGGCGGCCCTGAAGGCCGGGCATGGCTTTGTCACGAACGGGCCGCTTGTGGGTCTGCGCGCCGGTGACGTGCGCCCAGGGGACACGCTGACGATGGCCGCCCCCGGCAAGGTCGCGGTCGAACTGGCACTGCGCTCGCCTGTGCCCGTCAATCGCGCCGAGCTTGTCTTCAACGGTGAAGTTATCCAGACGCTGCAGCTTTCGGATGAAGGCCGCGCCGGGCATTTCCTTGGCGAGATCGAGCTGCCGGGTTCCGGCTGGCTGGTCCTGCGCGCGGTCGGCGACGCCGATTCCATTGTTCAGGACATCTACCCCTATGCCACCACCAATCCGGTGTGGGTGGAGGTGAAGGATATGCCCGCGCCCGAGGCCAACGCGGATGCGGCATACCTGAAGCGCTGGATGGACCGGGTGATCGAGGCGGCAACCGCCCGCAAGGCCGACTTCAACACGGAAGAGGAATTCCGCGCCACGCTCGACTATCTGGAAGCGGCGCGGGCGGCGTACGAAGCCAGAATGTAGGACGTTTTCAAGGGGAATACGATGGGTTTGCGGGGGATCGGCGGCGCGATTGCGCTGGTGGCACTGGGGTTTGCGCCGGTGCTGGCGGAAGGGAAAAGGCCGTTCGAGATCGGCGACCTTTATAACCTTGAAGACCTTTCCTCCCCGAGCCTGTCGCCCGATGGTTTCTCGGTCGTTTATGCGGTTGAAACCCGCAACGCCGACGCCGACGCCACGGTCAGCGATCTTTATGTGGCGCCCTACAAGGGCGGGGTTGCAACGCGGCTGACCGATACGCCGTTCGCCAGCGAATGGTCGCCCGCCTGGTCGCCCGATGGCCGCTGGATCGCTTTCCTTTCGGATCGCGGCGAGGACGAGACCGCACAGGTCTGGCTGATGCCGGCTGCCGGTGGCGCCGCGCCCCGGCAGGTGACAAACCTCTCCGCCGGGATCAGCGATTTCGGCTGGGCGCCCACAAGCGACCGGCTGGTTTTCGTCTCCGAAGGCGACGCTCCGGCGCCCGAGAAGGACAGCCGAGGCCGCGACAGGCCAGTAAAGCCTATCGAAATCCACCGTTTCCAGTTCAAGGAAGACTATCGCGGCTATCTGACCGACCAGCGCCAGCATCTTTACACGGTTTCGCTGACAGACGGCGTGGTGACACAGCTGACAGAGGGCGAGAATGATGCCTGGCTGCCGTCATGGTCACCCGATGGCAAGCAGATCGCCTATGTCGCCAAAACGGAAGACGCCAGAACGGCGGACCGCACGCTCAATTACGATATCTATGTGATCGCGCCCGAAGCGGGTGCGACGCCGCGCCAGATTTCGCATTTCTCGGGCACGGATGTGGACCCTTACTGGGAAAGCCGGCCCATGTGGTCGCCTGATTCCCGAAAGCTCGTCTGGCTGCGCTCGGGCGAGGATAAATGGATCTATTACAAGCCGTGGGACATGGTAGTGGCCGATGTGACGACGGGCGAGGAAAGCTACCCCGCCCCGCGCGACCATTTTGTTTACAAGCCGCGCTTCTCGGATGATGGCAAATCGATCATTGCGCTTGTCGAGCAGCCGGAAGCCATGTGGCTCGCCCGGATCGACCTCGCGACCGACAAGGTAACGTACCTGACCTCCGGCAAGCGCTTTGCCTATGATTTCGATATGGCAGCGGGGCGTACGGTCATTCTGGACAGCACCGACACCGCACCCAATGCGATCTCAGCGGTTGAAAAGAAGCTGCGGCCGATCAGCCGCCATAACGATTTCCTGAAAGGTGTGGACCTGCATGCCGCCGAAGACATCAAGCTGATGTCGGACGGCGTTGAAATCCACGCGATGCTTACCAAACCGGCGGGCTACGAGCCCGGCAAGCGCTATCCCACCATCGTGCGGGTGCATGGCGGGCCGGTTTACCAGTTTTCCCACGAGTTTAACTGGGACTGGCAGGTCTATGCAGCGAACGGCTATGCCGTGCTTGCCGTCAATCCGCGCGGGTCATCGGGGCGCGGGTTTGATTTCGCCAAGGCCATCTATGCCGACTGGGGCAATGTGGACGTGAAAGACGTGCTCGCCGGGATCGACAAGGCGGTCGAGATGGGCGTCGCGGATCCCGACCGGATCGGGGTGGGCGGCTGGAGCTACGGGTCCATTCTCACCAATTATCTGATCGCGTCCGACACGCGTTTCAAGGCGGCGGTATCGGGGGCGGGGGCTTCGAACCCGCTCGCCAACTATGGCCACGACCAATATACCGCGCTTTACGAGCTGGAGCTCGGCACGCCCTGGACCAATCTCGAGGTCTATACCCGCACCGGCTATCCGTTCCTTCATGCCGACCGGATCAAGACCCCGACGCTCTTCCAGTGCGCGGAGCTTGATTACAATGTGCCGTGCCTCGGGGCCGAGCAGATGTATCAGGCGCTTCGCTCGCTCGATATCGAGACCCGGTTCGTGATCTATCCGGGCCAGCATCACGGCATCACAGTGCCGAGTTATCTGGTCCATCGCTTGCAGCAGACGCTGGGCTGGTATAACCGTTTTATGAAGAAGTGAGACTGCGGCCGAAAGAAGCGGCAGTCCGGGGACCTTGGGAGAAAACATGACCAACAGTAACGAGGGCAAGGCGCAGCCGGCCGGAACCGATTCACCTATTCCACTCGGGCTGGCGCTTCTGCCGCTCCTCATTCTGATGGCGCTTCTCGCCGGGTCCGTGGCCCTGTTCGGCGACGGTTCCTCGGGCGGGCCGAACCAGATTTCGCTGCTTATGGCCTCGGGCGTGGCTTTCATCATCGGCGGTCGCCGGGGGATGACCTGGCCGCAGATGGAAAAGGTGATCGTGGACGGCATCTCGCTCGCCCTCGGTGCCTGCCTCATCCTTCTGGCCATCGGGTCGCTGATCGGCGCCTGGATGCTGGCGGGAACAGCGCCCGCGCTGATTTACCACGGCCTTGGCATTCTGGATGCCGACTGGTTCTATCCGGCCTCGCTCATCATCTGCGCCATGGTCTCGGTGACGATCGGCTCCAGCTGGACAACCGCCGGCACCATCGGCCTCGCGCTGATCGGGATTGCCCAGGTGATGGGCCTGTCGCTTGAGGTTACGGCAGGTGCGGTTATCTCCGGCGCCTATTTCGGGGACAAGCTTTCGCCCCTTTCGGACACCACCAACCTGGCGCCTGCCATGGTCGGCACCGATCTTTTCACCCATATCCGCCATATGCTGTGGACGACGGTGCCTTCGGTGATCATCGCGCTGATCCTCTTTACCGTCATCGGCTTCTCGACAAGCCATACGGCGGCCTCCACCGATACGATCGATGCGATCCGGGGGATTCTCTCCACCGAATATAATCTCGGCTGGCCGACCTTCCTGCCGCTCGTGATCCTGCTGTTCCTTGCCTTCCGCAAGTTCCCGGCCTTCCCGACCATCGTGATCGGGGCGCTTGCCGGCTGCGCGGTTGCGATTTTCTACCAACCCAGTGTGGTGACGCAGTTTGGCGACCCGGAAGGCGGGATGTCGGCTTTTGCAGCGTCCGCGAAGGCAATGTGGATGGCGCTCGCCAACGGCTTCTCGGCATCCACCGGTGACGAAGCGCTCGATAGCCTCCTGTCGCGCGGCGGCATGTCCAGCATGCTGAACACCATCTGGCTGATCATGACCGCCATGACCTTCGGCGCCTCGATGGAGCAAACCGGCCTTCTGCCGCGTATCGTTGAAGTGCTGCTCAAAGGCGTGCGCGGTACCGGTTCGCTGATCGTGACCACGGTGCTGACGTCTGTCGGCATGAATGTGATTGCGGCGGACCAATATATTGCCATCGTGCTGCCGGGCCGCATGTACCGCATGGAGTTTGCCCGTCGCGGCCTTGCCCCGCAGAACCTTTCGCGCACGCTCGAGGACGCTGGCACCATGACCTCGGCGCTGATCCCGTGGAACACCTGCGGTGCCTTCATGGCAGCGACGCTCGGCGTGCCGACCTTCGCCTATGCGCCCTATGCCTTCCTCAATATCATGAACCCGCTGATGGCCATCTTCTACGGGCTCACCAACATCAAGATCCAGCCGCTTTCACCGGATGAGGTGAACGAGATCGTGCATCTGGAAGAACATCACGTGGGTGAAGGCCCGATCCGTCATTGAGGCGTGAAGCGGCGCCCCGAAGCCTTCATTCAGGCTTCTGGTAGCGCCCGTATTTCTTGAGAAGATCAACAAGGGCATCCTGAGGGATGCCCTTGACGTATCGGCCCTGGGTGCCGGTCATGTCGCGCCCGGCGACGAGCGCGTTGACAATGGCTTCTTCGGTCGCCTCCACCGTGCCCCGGAACAGCGGGTCCATATTCTCGTTGGCGAGCATGGTGATATTGGCGGGGGCCCCCGCTTGCGAGGCCGCGTCGTTCGCAGTCGAAAAGGCGAGGAAAATATCCCCCGATCCGTTCCCGGCGTAGGAGCCGACCCGCGCCAGCCCCATTGTCGCCCGCTTGGCGACGCGCGCCAGCTGGTGTGGTAGCAGCGGTGCGTCCGTCGCCACCAGAATGATGATCGAGCCTGTGTCGGCGTTCGGCCCCGTGGGGGCCTGATAGACCATTTCATCCCGCAGATGCTGCCCGACCGGGACACCGGCCACAGTCAGCGTATCGCGGATGCCATAGTTTGCCTGCACCAGCACACCAACCGTATAAGTCGTGCCGTCCGACTTGATAAGGCGCGAGGCCGTGCCGGTGCCGCATTTGAATTCGTGGCAGATCATGCCGGTGCCGCCGCCTGTGGCCCCTTCTGCCACCGGGCCGGAGCTGGCTTTTTCGATGGCGTCGAACACATGCTGCGGCTTCACATGGAAACCGTTGATCTCGTTCAGATGCCCGTCCCACGTTTCGGCGACAACAGGCAGCGACCACCAGTAGCCCGAGGCATCGGCGCCCCCTGCCTTCACCCGCCATTCAATGGCAGCGTCGCGCACTACGCCCACGGAATGGGTATTGGTCAGGAAGATCGGGCCTTCCACAAAGCCCGATTCCGCGATCCAGTGGCTGCCGGTCAGTTCGCCGTTGCCGTTTTGCGAGAAGACGGCGCCGAACACCGGCTTATCCTGCGTGTCGCGCCCGCGCGGCAGGATGGCGGTGACGCCGGTGCGCACGCCTTCGCCCTCGATCAGCGTCACTTCGCCGACCGTTACGCCTTTCACATCCGTGATGGCGTTCCATGTGCCCGGTGTGCCGGTGAAGGGGATGCCGATGTCACGTGCCCTCGGCTGGGGCGCGCGGGGTTCTGCCGCCAGCGCCGTTCCAGCCATCAGGAGTACGCCAAGCGCACCTGCCAAAGTCTTCATCGACCGACCCTCCGTTTTGGGATACCTAGAGCGTCCAAGATGATTGCGCGGCGGGGGGCTGGCAACTGAAACGGCCTCCCGTGCGCGACCCGCACGAAAAGAAGGCCCCATGTCCATGCGCGACCCCCGTTACGATATCCTGTTTGAACCCGTGAAGATCGGCCCGGTGACTGCAAAGAACCGTTTCTTCCAGGTGCCGCACTGCAATGGCATGGGCCACGGGATGCCGGAAAGCCATGCCGCGATGCGCGAGGTGAAGGCCGAAGGCGGCTGGGCGGTTGTCTCAACGGAAGAATGTGAAATCCATCCGTCTGGCGACGTCAGTCCCTATGTGGAAGCGCGGCTTTGGGACGATCACGATATCCCGGCGCTGAAACTGATGTGCGACAAGGTGCATGCCCACGGCGGCCTCGCCGCGGTGGAACTGACGCACAACGGCCCGACGGCCTCGAACCTTTTCAGCCGCGAAGTGCTGATCGCCCCGTCGCACCAGCCATCCAAATATGGCTACCCCGCACAGGCGCGCGGGATGGATATGGAAGATATCCGCAACTATCGCCGCTGGCACCGCGAGGCCGCCATTCGCGGCAAAAAGGCGGGCTTCGATATCATCTATGTCTATGCGGCGCACGACCTGTCGCTTGCCATGCATTTCCTGCAGAAACGCCGCAACCACCGGACGGACGAATATGGCGGCAGCCTCGAGAACCGCGCACGCCTTCTGAAAGAAGTGCTGATCGACACCAAGGAAGCGGTGGGCGACACCTGCGGGGTAGCGCTGCGCTTTGCGGTCGACGAGCTGATCGGTGCAGGTGGCATCACGGTTGAGGAAGCCAAGGATGTGGTCGCCATGGTCGCCGAGATCCCGGACCTCTGGGACGTCAATCTCGCTGCCTGGTACAATGATTCGATCCCGTCGCGCTTCGCACCCGAAGGCGCGCAGGAGCCTTTCATCAACTGGGTGAAAAGCCTGACGACGAAGCCCGTGGTGGGCGTGGGCCGTTTCACCTCGCCCGATACGATGGTCTCGCAAATCAGGCGCGGGGTGATCGACATGATCGGCGCGGCGCGGCCGTCGATTGCCGACCCCTTCCTGCCGAAAAAGATCGAGGATGGCCGGGTGGAGGACATCCGCGAATGTATCGGTTGCAATATCTGCGTATCGGGCGACATGACCATCACCCCGATCCGCTGCACGCAAAACCCCTCGATGGGCGAAGAATGGCGCAAGGGCTGGCACCCCGACCGCATCCGCAAGGCCGAATCCGATGCCCGTATCCTTGTGGTCGGCGCTGGCCCGGCAGGGCTTGAAGCTACCCGCGCGCTCGGGTCACGTGGCTATGAAGTGCATCTGGCTGAAGCCACCCGCGTGCTCGGCGGACGGGTCGACCGCGAAGCCAAGCTTCCGGGCCTTGCCGAATGGGGCCGGGTGCGCGACTGGCGCGTCGGCCAGATCGACAAGCTGACGAATGTTTCGGTGTACCGGGAATCGCCGCTGGCGGCCGATGATATCCTCGAGTTTGGCGCCTCGCATGTGGTGGTGGCAACCGGCAGCCGCTGGCGCGCCGATGCCTTCGGTCGCTCGGCCCATGCGCCGGTCATCAGCGAGGGCACACCGAATGTGCTGACACCCGACGACATCATGGACGGCGCTGCCCTCAAGGGCCATGTGGTCATCTATGATGACGACTATTTCTATATGGCAAGCGTGATGGCCGAAGTGGCGGCGAAGGCCGGCTGCAGCGTGACGCTCGTCACCAGCGACGATACGGTCGCCAGCTGGTCCTCGAACACGCTTGACTACCGGCACATCATGAAGCGGCTTCACAAGGTCGGCGTGAAGATGCTGCCGTCATTGTCGCTCACTGGCTGGGACGGGGCCAAGGCCGCGTTCGAGCATAGCTGGTCGGGCGCGGAAGAGGTTGTCTCGGGCGACATAATTATCCCCGTCACCATGCGCCTGCCGAACGACGGGCTCTATCTCGACCTCAAGGCCCGCGCGGCGGACTGGGCGGACGCAGGCATCGCATCCGTGAAAGTGATCGGCGACGCCGAAGCGCCGGGGCTGATCGCCCACGCCGTTTACGCCGGGCACCGCTACGCGCAGGAACTGGATGGGCCGGACCGCGGCGAGGTCAAGTTCCGCCGCCACCTGCATACGGCGGTGACGCCCTAGGCTTTCTCGGTCGCGAGCTTTTCGGGGGTGGCTGCCTTGGTGGTGGCTGCTTCCCGTCGTTCGCCCACCAGCTCGGCGCCCCAAGCCCTGAGCTTTTCAAAGCCCCAGAGGAAAGCAAGGACGCCAGCGAGCGCGAGCGCGATACCGCCGAGGCCGAGGGCAGCGCGTTCGGCCACGCAGGTCCAGACAAACTGGCCGACACAAAGGACCGCGACGAACAGGAGCGTTGGCTTGCGGCCGATCAGTTCCACAACAAACACGCCAAGCGGCGCGCCAAGGGCCACGACGGGGGCGGCTGCCAGCCAGTTTTCATAAACGCCGGGCTGGACGCCGGGCCCTATGGCCTTGACCGCGATGCCAAGGACGGACGTGAAGGCCATGATGACGACGGAGGTCGGGATCGCGATCTTCAGGTCAGCGCGGGTGAGGAGCACGAGGGCCGCATAGATCACCATGTCGATCCCAACGCCGGTGACGGCCGCCACGGTGGCGCCGGCACCAAGCCCGAGCTTGAGGCCGAGGCGGAAGTCCCAGCGTTCGTCAAATTCGGTCATGCCGCTATGGCCGGCAATTTCGTTGATCCGGTAGAGATGCAGGACGCCGAAGCTTGCCCAGACGACCGCGAAGATCACCTTGATCCAGAGCTCCGGGATGAAAGGCGCCACAAAGAAGATACCGAAGGGCGTGCCGATCAGGCTGCCGAGCATGGCGCCCTTGAGGAGGCTCCAGGCCAGCGGCTGGCGGCGGGCGAGGATGAAGATCGTCGCACTTGTCATACCGATGGACTGGACGGCGAAGCTGAAATCACGCCCGAGTGTTGCCGGCATGTCAAAGAAAAGGACAAGAACGGGGAAGCCGACGGTGCCGCCCCCCATGGGCGTCGAGCCCGCCACATAGCTGCCCATCGCCATCGCGGCGGCAATCGGCCAGTGCGCAACCGCGGCGGCCCAGCCGCCTAGGCCAAAGTTGAGCCAGGCCCAGGTGGAATAGAAGGCCGCAAGCCACAGGAACCAGACCCAGTAATATTTCTTGCGCGCCGGCAGCAAACTCATGACGTCCCCCTCAGTCGTCCGGCCCGCGCCCCGGGCCGCCCGCCACTTTCTGACGGGTATCCGGGGAGCGCCAGCAAGAAAATCTAACGGGCACCTTCATCCTTGTAGATCACGCCGCCTTTCATCACGGCCGATACATGCTCGACTTTCGACACATCGCTCATCAGGTCGCCTTCCACGGCAACCAGATCGGCATATTTGCCGGGGGCGATGGAACCCACCTCTTTTTCCCAGCCAAGAAGCTCGGCGGAAGACAAGGTGGCGGAGCGGATGGCCTGCATCGGGGTCATGCCATATTTGACCATATAGGCCATCTGGCGGCCATTCAGCCCGTGCGGATAAACGCCGCTGTCGGTGCCATAGGCGATTTTCACGCCGGCCTTCACCGCCTTGCGGAAGCCCTGGCGCTGGGCGTCGGTCGTGTCATCATTCTTGCGGAGCTGCTCTTCCGGCCAGCCCTCTTCGCGGCCGACGGTGGCGATATAGTCACCGTTATAGATGTCGGCGACGAGCCAGGTGCCGCGCTTGGCCATCATGGCGATGGCTTCGTCATCAATCAGCGAGCCGTGCTCGATGGAGCGCACACCGGCGCGAACCGCATTCTTGATGCCCTCGGCCCCGTGCGCGTGCGCGGTGACATAGACATCATAGTGTGCGGCTTCAACGACGGCGGCGCGCAGCTCTTCCTCGGAAAGCTCGACAGCGCCAACGGCGGTGCCGTTCGTGAGCACCGCGCCCGTTGCCAGCGTCTTGATGAAGGTGGCGCCGCGCTGAATCAGCGAGCGTACCTTCAGGCGTACTTCATCGGCATTCTTCACTTCGCCGAACTTCATGTCGGCCGGCACGCCCACATCCAGCGCCTGATCGGTGATCGCGCCCGAGCCGCCGGGCACGGTGACATAGGCGCCAACCACCGCCATACGCGGGCCGATGATATCGCCGCGGTCGATGGCGTCCCTCAGCGCCACATCATTGAAGGCGCGCCACGTGCCCACGTCGCGCACGGTGGTGAAGCCTGCCATCAGGGTTTCGCGGGCATTCTTCACGCCCACAAGCACCGCTTCAGCGGCCGATACCTCGAGGGGGGCAAGCGGATTGTTCGACTGGCCGCCATCCGCGATATGCGTGTGCATGTCCATGAGGCCGGGGATGACGGTGCGGCTGGACCAATCGAGCACGTTCGAGCGCTCGGCCGGGTCTTTCCAGTCGCTGACGGAAACGATGCGGTCACCGTCCACCACGATCATCTGGTCCTTCAGGACGCGGCCTTTTTCCACATCGACCATCTGGCCGGCGCGGATGATCAGCCGGTCTGCCATGGCGGCGGGTGCCACCAGCATCAGGCCCAGAAACAAACTCAGAAAACGACGCATCGCTGTCCCCCACATTCATTGAATTGGCGGCAGTCTAGGGACAGGGCGGCCACAAGGGCAACCCCCCAATCGGGCCGTGCGCGATGCGGACGCTGTGCGGCGCGCTCAGGCCTTGAGGCCGGCGAGCACGAGATCGGCGCTCGCCTTGTTGACGGCAAGCGGGATGTCGTTGAGCGCGGCGATGCGGATGAGCGCCTTGATATCCACATCGTGCGGGTGCGGTGACAGAGGGTCGATGAAGAAGACAAGCGCCGAAAGGCGTCCCTCGGCGATCATGGCGCCAAGCTGCTGGTCGCCGCCAAGTGGCCCGCTTTTAAGGGGGGTCACATCAAGCTCGGGGCAGGCCTCGCGGATGCGGCCGCCGGTGGTGCCGGTGGAAAAGATGCGGAACGAGCCTAGGATATTACGGTGCGCGGTGACCCACGCCACCATTGCCGCCTTCTTTTCGTCATGCGCCACAAGCCCGATCGCCGTCATCTATATCCTCCGGAAACTGCTGTCGGGGACGAGCCTAACGGGCGCCCGGATGATGGCAACAGAAAAGCTTTCGGGGTGTTTGACCCGGCGCAAATTTTCATCATTTTCACCCAAAATCCCGACACACGTAATGGCAGTATTGCTGCCTTTTCTCGGTTTTTTCGTCACAAAACAATTAATAAAAACATCATGTTACATTTTATTTTGCAAATTCATTTCATCCCGCATTGACCATGTTATATCGTAATGTTAGCGTTACCAAGTTGGTAACGTTACCAGCGTGCTTTTGAGACTCGGCGAGGGGCCGGGTTTCTATATAAGCTGACTGCTGATTGGGAGGGAATCATATGTCACGCACGTCACTCGCGCGGGCACTAAAGTGCTCCGCGTCTTATGCCGCCTGTATTGCTGCTTTCACGACCGCACCGGCCGCTTTTGCTGTCGATGCGGAAGACAATGCGCTTGAGGAGATCGTCGTCACCGGCGTGCGCGCCTCGCTCCAGCGTTCGATCGACCTGAAACGCCAGTCGAATGGCGTGGTCGACGGGATTTCTGCCGAAGACATCGGCAAGTTCCCCGATACGAACCTTGCCGAATCCATGCAACGTATCCCGGGTGTGTCAATTGACCGCGTCAACGGCGAAGGCTCGAAGGTTACGGTTCGCGGCTTCGGTCCCGGCTATAACCTTGTCACCCTGAACGGCCGCGCGCTGCCGACCGCATCGATTGAAACAATCGGTACCGACCAGAGCGGTGACTTCGCCACCGGCACCTCGCGGTCCTTCGATTTCTCGAACCTTGCATCCGAAGGTGTGAGCCGCCTTGAGGTTTACAAAACCTCGCGGGCGTCCGTCACGTCGGGTGGCCTTGGTGCCGCGATCAACGTGGTGACCCGCAAGCCGCTGGACGGCAACGATGGGGGTTTCACCGGCTCGATCGGCGGCAAAGCCGTTTATGACGAGGGTGACACCGAGGACTTCTCGCGCGTCACGCCGGAGCTTTCGGGTCTCCTGAATTGGGCGAATGACGAAGGCACCTTCGGTATCGGCCTCTTCGGCAGCTGGCAACGCCGCAATAACTCGGCAGCGTCGGTTACCGTCAACGACTGGAACACCGAATCGTTCGCCGATTTCTCGAACACCGGCCGTGGCCGCGTGAAAAGCGATGGCACAACGGTGATTGAAGGCGCCCCGAGCGACCCGAACCAGCTCGTGGCCTTCCCGAACGACACCCGCTTCCAGTATTCGGAGTTCAGCCGCGAACGCACGAACGGCCAGCTGACGCTGCAGTTCAAGCCGTCCGACACGCTGAATATCACGGCGGACGCCACCTATTATGAGAACAAGGCTGACGAACTGCGGACCGACCAGACCAACTGGCTGAACCGTCCGTTCGACAGGGTCACCTTCGATGGCAATCCGGATGTGGCAACCGCCATCTTCATCGATGACATCATCTCGGGCACCAAGGACGGCGGTTTCGAGCAGCAATATCGTGGCCTGAAGAACAAGCTGTTCTCCACCGGCCTCAATATCGAATACAAGCCGACCGAACGCCTGACACTGAAGCTTGATGGCCAGCATTCGAAGGCGCAGGCACTGCCGAACAACCCGCTCGGCCATTCCTCGACCCTTGTTGCTATCGCGACCAAGGATATCGCCGACCAGACCTTCGGCATCGTCAATGGCTTCCCGGTCCAGACCGTGACCGCCAACGACAATCCGGCCACCGGCGGCAATGGCAATGCCAACGGCCAGCGTGATGTTGCCGATCTCGGCAGCCAGGTCGCGCGCTCGATGACCTCGGCCCAGGTCCAGAAGACGGATGAAATCCGCCTTGATGGTTCGTGGGACATGGACAACGACAACCGCGTCGATTTCGGTGGTTCGTACCGCGACAGCCGCATGCACCAGACCCGTACCGAGACCTATCAGGCCCTCGGCGACTGGGGTGTGGCCAACGTGGGTGACATTGCCCAGTATGCCGGCGACCTTGTCACGCCCTTCTGCCTCGTCTGCGAATTCTCGCATTTCGATCCGATGGCAACCGGGGCGTCGCTTGTGGCCTTCCGGGGCGATGCGACCGAGCTTTACACCGCCCTTGGCAACCAGTATCCGGGCTTCGGCAATCTCAACGGCACGTCGGACAACCGCGTGAACGAGAAAATCTGGGCGGCTTATGCTCAGGTTGACCTCAATGCCGAACTTCTGAACCGTCCGGTCAATGTGGTTGCCGGTGTTCGCTACGAACACACCAAGACCAACTCGGTGTCGGTGATCACGCCGCCGGCTGGCCTTGTCTGGTATTCGAACAACGACTTCATCCGCGAGCTCGCCAGCGGCAGCATCGATTATGAAGTATCGAATAGCTACAACCATATCCTGCCGGCCCTCGATATCTCGGTGGACCTGACGGATGACATCATCGGTCGTGTTTCTTGGGGCCGCACCATCGCGCGTCCGAGCTTCGGGGACCTGTTCTCGACCGTTGATATCGGCAACAACAACCCGAACCGCCCGACTTTCCTTGGCGGTACGCCGAATGCCACCGCGGGTAACCCCGAACTGGTGCCGCTTGTCTCGGACAATTTCGACGTTTCGTTCGAATGGTATTATGCCGACTCGAGCTTCCTGTCGGTCGGCTTCTTCGACAAGCGCGTGAAGAACTTCGTTGGCCGCGGCCAGGATACGCAGACGCTCTTCGACCTGCGTGACCCCGGTTCAGGCGCTGCCGGTACGCGTTCGGGGGCGGCGGTTGCCTTCCTGAACTCGATCGGCGCCGACCTTTCGGACGATAACCTCTTCACCATGACCGCGCTCATCGACACCATGAGCATGGATCAGGCGCAAGCCACCTTCCTTGCCAACTATTCGAATGGCGGCCTCGGTCAGGCCTTCATCGATCAGGTGGCGGCGAATGTGGACATCGATGCCAATTCGTCCGATCCCTTCTATCAGTTCCGGGTGCAGAAGCCGGTGAACAACGAAGAAGGGCATATCTGGGGCTGGGAAATCGCCGGTCAACATTTCTTCGGCGATACGGGCTTCGGTGTTTCGGGTGCTTATACGATCGTGGAAGGCGATATCGGCTATGATATCACCGCCCCGACGAACGCCGACCAGTTCGCGCTCCTCGGTCTTTCCGATACCGCGAACGCAACGCTGATCTTCGAGAAATACGGTTTCTCGGCACGTCTGGCCTACAACTGGCGTGGTACGTTCCTCAACAACAACAGCCGCGGCAGCTCCCGCGCGCCGGTGTTCGTGAAGTCGTACGATCAGCTTGATGTGAGCCTGAGCTACGATGTCACCGAAGATCTTTCGATCACCTTCGAAGGCATCAACCTCACCAAATCGAACGTGAAGACGTTTGCCCGCACCGAGAACCAGCCCTGGTTCATCGTGGAAGGCAATCGCCGGTTCCTCCTCGGGGCCCGTTACAAGTTCTGATTTTGGCTCCCGTTTCCCTCGAGCGAACAGAGGTCGCGCCCCCGGGCGCGGCCTCTCCCTTCTCGGGGCCGACCAAATCTGCTAAGGGCAGACGGGAGAGGGGAAAAACTCAATGACAACTGCGCGACTGGACAATGTAAACCACAGTAATATCAAGGTCCTGACCGGCCACGGTGCTGCCTTTGGCGAGGCGGTCAACCAGGTGGCGGTATTCGCCAGCGAATTTGCGGATGTGCAACGCGACTATCCGATCCTGTTCCGCCGGGACGAACAGAATATGCTGCAGGCGCTTGCCATCCTTGGCCTCGGGCGCGACGAAAATCTCTATCTCGATGGTGACCGCTGGGACGCCTTCTATATTCCCGCCCTGATGCGGCGGGGGCCTTTCATGATCGGTTTCGCCGATGGCGGCGAGCCGGTGATCCATGTGGATCTCGATCATCCGCGCATTGTGGAAGACGGCAGCAAGGGCGAACCCCTGTTCCTGCCCCAGGGCGGTCATGCACCGGCCCTTGAAGCGGCGGTCGATGCCCTGCGCACCATCCATATCGGCGTCGAGGCAGCCAATGCGCTGACGACGCTTTTCACCGAAATGAAACTCGCCGAGCCCGTGCAGCTGCAGGTCAGCGTTTCGGATACAGAAGTTGTCGATTTCGAAGGCTATCTTGCCGTGACGCCCGAAAAGATTGCGTCGCTTGATGGCGCTGCGCTCGAGCGGCTGAACAAGGCCGGCCTTCTGGAAGTTGCGGTCTTTGCCGCCGCGTCGCTCACCAACATGAGCCGCCTGATCGCTTACCGCCAGCGGAGAAGTGCCTGATGACCGACGCTTCCCCGCTTGGCACGCTCGCCAGGGTCGCCACGCGCGACGGGCCGCTCCCGACGGGGGCTGCTTGGGAAGCATTGATCGCTGAGGGCCGCCCTGTTCTTTTCAAGGGGGCGGCGAACGACTGGGCGCTGGTGAAAGCGGGCAAAGGCTCCGCCACTGAGGCCGCCGAAAAGCTGAAGGCATGGCATTCGGGCGACCCGGTCGTTGTTTATCGCGGCGCGCCCGAAATCGGCGGGCGCTTCTTCTACACCGATGCCGTCGACGGCTTCAATTTCAAGGCAACGCGCGAGCCGCTGGCGCCGGTGCTGGATGAAATCCTTGGCACAAAGGATGATGCCGGGGCGGGGTCCGTGTATATCGGCTCCACCGACGCGAGTGCCTATTTCCCCGGTTTCAGGGCGGAAAACCCGTTTGATCTGGCCGCACTTCATCCGATGCTCACGGCCTATCCGGGCCTCGCGAGCCTCTGGATCGGCAACCGGACAACCGCCGCCTGTCACTATGACTATAGCCACAATATCGCGGTTGCCGCCGTTGGCCGGCGGCGCTTCACCCTGTTTCCGCCGGATCAGGCCGCGAACCTTTATCCCGGCCCGCTGGAGCCTACGCCGGGCGGGCAGGTGGTCAGCATGGTCGATTTCACGAAGCCCGACCTCGTCCGTTTCCCGCGCTTCGCCGAAGCCCTGAAGGCAGGTGAAGTGGCCGATATGGAAGCTGGTGATGTGCTCGTTTACCCTGCCATGTGGTGGCACAATGTGGAGGCGCTTGATGCCTTCAATGTGCTTGTGAACTATTGGTGGAACGCGGTGCCCGCCTATATCGACAGTCCGCAGGTGACGCTTCTGCACGCGCTTCTGAGCCTTCGGGACAGGCCGGCAGACGAGAAGGCCGCCTGGAAAGGCCTCTTTGACTATTATGTCTTCGGGGATGCCGCACACCCCCGCGCCCATCTGCCCGATGGTGCACAGGGGCCGCTTGCCCCCATCGATGACATGACGGCCCGGCGCCTCCGTGCCCTGATCATGAGGAAATTGCAGCGATGAGCGATAACCCTATCCGCGTCGTGGTTGCCGGCGGCGGCACCGCCGGCTGGATCGCCGCCACTGCCATTGCCCGCATGCTGGGGCAGCTGGTGCAGGTGACGCTGGTTGAAAGCGAGGCCATCGGCACGGTAGGCGTGGGCGAGGCAACCATCCCCACGGCCCGCACCTTCCACGAATTCCTGAAGATCGACGAGCAATCCTTCCTGAAGGCGACGCAGGCGACCATCAAGCTTGGCATCGCGTTTGAAAATTGGGCGCGGGTCGGTGACCGCTATATCCACTCGTTCGGTAGCGCACCCCTCAGTACATGGATGGCGGATTTCCAGCATTTCTGGCTGCAAGGCCGCGCCGAAGGGCACGCCGGGCCACTTGGTGACTATTATCCCGAATATAAAGCGGCGGAAGCAGGGCGCTTCACACGGGGCGGCGAGGCGCCGCTCAATTATGCCTACCATCTGGACGCCGGGCTTTACGCCAAATTCCTGCGCCGAATCGGTGAAAATGACGGCGTGAAGCGCGTCGAGGGCAAGATCGCCCGGGTGGAGCAGAACGCTGAGACCGGCGATATCGCGGCCCTTCATCTGGAAGGCGACATCTGCATCGAAGGCGACCTTTTCATCGATTGCACCGGCTTCCGCGGCCTTCTGATCGAGGAAACGCTGAAAACGGGCTACGAGGACTGGAGCCGCTGGCTGCCGACGAATGCGGCCCTTGCGGTGCAAACCGAAGCCGTGGCCGAGCCCATCCCCTATACCCGTTCGATCGCGCATGAGGCGGGCTGGCAGTGGCGCATTCCGCTGCAGCACCGGGTAGGTAACGGCATCGTCTTTTCGACCGACCATATGGAGGTGGATGCAGCGCGCGAGAAGCTCCTGTCCACGGTTGAAGGCAAGCCGCTCATCGAGCCGCGCCTCATCCGCTACAAGGCCGGCAAGCGCCGCCAGATGTGGGTGAAAAACTGCCTGTCGCTGGGGCTTTCGTCGGGGTTTGTCGAACCCCTCGAATCCACCAGCATCCATCTTTTCATGATCGGCGTGACGCGCCTGTTGCAGCAGTTCCCGTTCGGCGGCATCACGCCCGAAGTGCGCGAACGCTATAACCGTATGGCGGATAACGAACTGATCCGCGTGCGGGATTTCATCATCCTGCACTACAAGCTCACTGAACGCGACGACAGCCCCTTCTGGCGCTATTGCCGCGACATGAGCATCCCCGAAAGCCTTGCAGAGCGGATCGCGCTTTTCCGCGAAACCGCGCAAGCCTGGCAGGCGCCCGATGACCTGTTCCGGGTCGATAGCTGGCTGCAGGTGATGATCGGCCAGCGGCTGGAGCCGAAAAGCTGGCACAAGCAGGCGCTGCTGATGTCGCCCGGCCGGCTGCAGCAGACCCTTGCGACGATGCGCGAGCGTGTGGCGGCAACGGTTGCGGGGCTGCCGACCCATCAGCAGTTTATCGACAGCTATTGCCGCGCCGACGCCTGAGGCCCGCTGCGAGCTTCCACGCAAGCGTCATGCTTGCAGGCGGCGCTGCCCTCCGCTTACCATCCGGACCGGAAGGGGAATTCCGGATGGGAAAACGGACGGCCATGGCGTTTGTCGGCGCTGCCCTGTGGCTTGCAGGCGCATGGGGTGCGCTCGCGGGCGACGAGGTCTGCCGCACCTGCCATCAGGCCGAACATGCTGCTTGGTCCTTGTCCGATCATGCCCGCGCCATGGCGGCGGCGAGCGAGGCGAGCGTCCTTGGCGACTTTTCCGGAGTGACCGTCAGCCACCATGGCGCCAGCGCCACGTTCCGCCGAAGCGGCGACGGGTTCGAGGTTTCAATCAGCGAAGGCGGGGATGCCGAAACCTACCCGGTCGCCTACACCTTCGGTCATGCCCCCTTGCAGCAGTATCTGGTGGAAACGGAACGCGGCAAATATCAGGTGCTGCCCTTCGCATGGGATAGCCGGCCGGCGGCTGATGGCGGCCAGCACTGGTTCCCGAATTATCCGGCGGAAAATGTTGTGCCGGGCGACAGATTGCACTGGAAGGCGCCGCTGCAGAACTGGAACGGCATGTGCGCCGACTGCCATTCCACCGGCCTCACGCGCCGGTATGATCCTTCGGCTGACCGGTTCGCCACGCACTATGACAGCGTCAATGTTTCCTGCTCTTCGTGCCACGCCGGTGCCGCGCGCCACGCCGAAGCCCGCCTGAAGGGCGGCGCGGAGGACGGCTGGAAAGACGATCTGATGGCGTACCTGCGCCAGGATGGCGGCTTTGTGCGGGCGGAAGGCGAGGCGACGGCGCATTGGTCGGGCAAGGCGCCCCGCCTGCGGCCCGAGATCGAGGTTTGCGCCAGCTGCCACAGCCTGCGTGCGCCGCTCACCGACGGGATCGATCCGGGGGAAAAGTTCCTCGATCAGTTCCTGCCGTCGCTTCTCGATGATCCGCTTTATTTCCCGGACGGGCAAATCAGGGAGGAGGTCTATGTCTGGGGCTCGTTCTTGCAAAGCCGGATGTACGGGGCGGGTGTCAGCTGCCTTGATTGCCACGACAGCCACAGCATGAAGCTGAAAGTGCAGGGGAATGGCCTGTGTACCCAGTGTCATGCCAGCGATATATTCGACACACCGGACCATCATCACCACACACCCACCGCCAAAGGCAGCCAGTGTGTAGACTGCCACATGCCGGCGCGCACCTATATGGTGGTGGACCCGCGCCGCGACCACAGCTTCAAGGTGCCGCGCCCCGATATGGCAGCGCGCACCGGCAGCCCCGACCCCTGCACGACCTGCCATCTGGACAGGAAACCCGCTTGGGCGGCCGAGGTGATCGCCCGCTGGTTCCCTGAACGCACACCACGGGACAGTTACGCCGTCACCATCCATCAGGCGCGGCAGGGCGACCCGGCGGCGCGCGAAGGCCTCGCCCGGCTGATCGGCGACGACAACCAGCCTGAAATCGTGCGGGCAACCGCCTTGTCCCTTGTGCCGCAGGTGGCCGACCCCGCGCTGGTGCGGCTCGCCATCGGGGCGCTATCGGGCGACAAGCCCTTGATGCGCATCGGCGCGGTCCGCGGGCTTGCCATGCTGCCGGTCGCTGACCGTCAGCCCTATGTTGCCCCGCTCCTTGATGATCCCCTTCGCGCCATCAGGGTTGAAGCTGCCCGCAGTCTTCTGGATGCGCCGGAGATCGATCTCACCCGTCGGGCTTTGACCGAGCTGATGGCAGCAGATGAGGGCAGCAGCTGGCGGGGCGAAGGTCGGGTCAATCTCGCCCGTCATTATCTTGTGCGGCACGACTATGATGTGATGGAGGCCGAATACCGGCAGGCCCTGACTATCGACCCCGGATTTGCGCCCGCCCGCATCAATCTCGCTGAATTCATGCGCCAGACAGGGCGGCAGGGTGAAAGCCATGCGCTTCTTGTGGCAGCCGCCGGAGGCCCCGGCCCTGTGGACCCGGAAATCCGCCATGCCCTCGGCCTTTCCTTCGTGCGACAGGGCAACCTTGCAACGGCGCTTGGGCATCTGAAGGCAGCGACGGACGCCGCGCCCCGGAACGCGCGCTATGCCTATGTCTATCTTGTGGCGCTGAACAGCAGCGGTGCGACGGTCCTCGGCCAGTTGAAAGAAGCCATCGCCGCGCATCCCTATGATGAAAATCTCCTGCGGTTCGGCCTGTCAGCGGCAATGAAGGCGGGTGACAAGGCATACGCCCGCGATATGACCGACCGGCTTCGTGTGATCAATCCGGCGGGGTCGCAAAGGCCTTGACTCTTGGTTCTGTAAAATAGAACATAACAAGAACAAAAACACCCGAGTCACGACAGATGAGACCAAGAGGCGGATCATGCCGCTCGATTTCGCACAGAATGATAATCCGGCCTTTTCCGCACGGCGGGAGGGGCTTCGGCACCTGATCCGGCAGATCGAGGGCGGGGAGGCGGAGACCGATCCGTCCTCCGCCCGGCTGGATGAGGTGAGGCCCGAACGGCTGGCCGATATCGCCGCCGCCAGCCTCTGGGCGTTGGCCCCCCATATTGCAGGCGAAAAGCCTATCCTGTGGGTGGGCGAATATCACCGGATCATGGATGAAGGCCTGCCTTACGGCCCCGGCCTGCAGCAGGCGGGGGTAGCACCTGACCGTTTCATCCTTGTGCGGGCGCGGCGGGCCATCGATGCCCTCTGGGCGATGGAGGAAGGCCTGCGCTCGGGCGCTGTCGGGCTTGTGGTGGGCGAGGTCGCGGACATGGATCTGACCGCCAGCCGCCGCCTTTCGCTGGCAGCGCGCGAATCGGGGGTGCCTTGCATGGTCCTTGGCCCGGCGGGCGGGGCCGGGGCGCCCGCTGCTTTCAGCCGGGTGCTGGTTTCCGCCGCCGCGCGCGATAGGGATGATGACCTGCAGCCGTATCTCGCCGCCCGGCTTGAAAAGCATCGCGGCGGCGAGCCGCCTGCCACCTCTTTCATGGAATGGAACGATGCGACGCATTCTTTCGCTATGGTTGCCCCATTGGCCGGTGGAACGCTGGCGGCGTCAGGGCGGCATCTCGCCAGCGCCTGACAGGCCGCTTGTTTTCTATGAACAGGCCGGTAACCGCCAGCTTCTGACCGCCGTTGACGAAACGGCGGGCGCCATGGGGCTGCGCATCGGCCAGCCGCTGGCGGACGCGCGGGCCATTGTGCCTGATATCGCCGTGCTGCCTGCCGACCGGCAAGCCGACGCTGAAGCGCTTGTCCGGCTTGCCCGCTGGCTCGTGCGGATGAGCCCGATCACCGCGACCGATGGCGACGAAGGCCTGCTTGTGGATACCACCGGCACCGATCACCTGATGGGCGGTGAGGCCTCAATGCTTGAAACCGTCACCGGCTGGCTCGCGGGGCTTGGTATCAGTGCCCGCGTCGCACTGGCGCCAACACGCGGGGCGGCCTGGGCACTGGCGCGCTACGGCGCGAACGGTGCGGTCGCCATACCCGAAACGCTGGCGGCCCTGCTTGCCCCCCTGCCGGTCGCTGCCCTCCGGCTGGACGGCGGCACCATTCTCCTGTTGCAGCGACTGGGGCTCAAAACAGTGGGCGATCTCGCGGGCCTGCCGCGCACCGGCATCGCCCGTCGCTTCCGGGGCGCTGAAGCCCGGCAGGTGAGTGATCTTCTGGACCGGCTGGACCGGGTGACGGGCCGCAAGCCCGATCCCCTTGGCGCCCTTGTCCCCTTGCCGGACTGGCGGGTGCGCCGCGCCTTCATGGAACCGCTGATGACCCCCGAAGGGCTGATGGCGGTGGCAACTTCACTGGTGGCGGACTTGGGCCACGCGCTTGAAACAGCGGGACAGGGCCTCAGGCGGTTGCGGCTGCTGGCCTTCGGGACAGATGGCAGCCTGCAGGTGGCAGCCATCGGCACCAGCCGGGCAAGCCGCGACGCGGCCCACCTGATGCGGCTCCTGCGGGAAAAGATACCGGAGATTGACCCCGGCTTCGGGATCGATCTCCTGCTGATGGAAGCGCACGACTGCATTCCCCTCGCGGAACGCCAGATGGCCGCGGGGCACGAGGAACGCACCACCGAAGCGCTTGACCGGCTCATGGACCGGCTCGGCACCCGGCTCGGGCAGGGCAGTGTGGCGCGGCTTCGTCACCGCGAAAGCCATTTGCCGGAACGTGCCCAGACGCTCGCCGCCCCCGCCACCGATGACCTTGGCTGGGACCGGCTGCCCGCTGGCCTGCCGCCGCGCCCCTTGCGGCTGCTCGCTCGCCCCGAACCCATCGAGGTGATGGCCGAAGTGCCCGAAGGCCCGCCTCTCACCTTCCGCTGGCGGCGGGTGGCGTGGCGGGTGGCGCGCGCCGAGGGGCCGGAACGCCTGTCGAGCGAATGGTGGCGGCACGACGCCCCGAAAAGCCGGGACTATTACCGGGTGGAGGTTACCGCCGGGCCGCGTTTCTGGCTGTTCCGTCACGGGCTATACGGCGTCCCCGGCGTGCGCCACGCCGAGGAAGGCGCCCCCGCCTGGTATCTGCACGGCTTCTTTGCCTGAAAGGATCGCGCATGGCCGATTATGCCGAACTTCAGGTGACAAGCGCCTTCAGCTTCATGCGCGGGGCCTCGCATCCGGACGAGCTTGTCCTGATGGCGAAGGCGCTGGGCCTGAAGGCGCTGGCGCTGGTTGACCGGAACTCGGTGGCCGGGCTTGTCCGGGCGCACAAGGCCGCGAAAATGTGCGGGATGCCTTTCATCCCCGGTTGCCGGCTCGATCTGATGGATGCGCCGTCGCTTCTTGTCTGGCCGACCGACCGGGCGGCGTGGGGGCGGCTCACCGCCCTTCTCACCCTTGGCAACCGGCGGGCGGAAAAGGGCGAATGTCACCTCACACTGGATGATGTGGCGGCGCATGCCGCGGGCCTGCACTTTGCCATGGTGCCGGAAGTGGGCACCGATATCGTCAGCGCCCTCCGCACGGCGCGAGAGAGGCTGGATATGGCCCCGGCCCTTGCCGTCAGCCCGCAGTATGACGGGCGGGACAGGCGTCGGTTCGCCCGCATGGCGGCGCTGGCGCGGGAAGCCGGGGCATCGCTCCTCGCGACCGGCGACGTGCGCTATCATATCCCTGAGCGGCGCCCGCTTCTCGATATCCTCACCTGCGTGCGCGAGCATGTGACCATCGATACGGCAGGTTACCGGCTGGCCCCGAATGCCGAGCGCTTCCTGCGGCCGGGGTTCGAGATGGCCCGGCTGTTTGAGGGTCACCCCGAAGCCTTGCGTACGGGGCTCGAGATTGCCGAGGCCTGCACCTTCTCGCTTGATGAACTGCGCTACAATTATCCGAACGAACCGGTGCCACCGGGGATGACGGCGCAGGCCCAGCTTGAAACGCTTGCCCGCGCGGGGATCGAGTGGCGCTATCCGGGGGGCGTGCCGCCAGCGGTGCAGGCCACGCTCGAACATGAACTTGCGCTGATCGGTCGGCTCGGCTTCGCCGCTTATTTCCTGACGGTGCACGATATCGTCGCCTATGCGCGGTCGCAGCATATCCTTTGCCAGGGCCGGGGGTCGGCGGCCAATTCGGTCGTCTGTTATGCGCTGCGGGTGACGGATGTGGACCCGACACAGGTGGACCTGCTGTTCGAACGTTTCATTTCGGAAGAGCGGGGCGAGCCCCCAGATATCGATGTGGATTTCGAGCATGAGCGGCGCGAAGAGGTGATCCAGTATATCTATGCCCGTTATGGCCGGCACCGGGCCGCCCTTGCCGCCACGCTCATCACATGGCGGGCGCGCTCGGCCATTCGCGAGGTCGGCAAGGCGATGGGCCTGTCGGAGGACACGGTCGCCGGGCTTGCCGGCACTGTCTGGGGCTCTTACGGCCGTGAAATCCCGGATGAGCAGGTGGTGGAAGCGGGTTTTGACCCCTCGGATGCGCGGCTCCGGCAGACGCTTGATCTGGCGCATGAGCTGATGGGTTTTCCCCGCCATCTCAGCCAGCATGTCGGCGGTTTCGTGCTGACCGAAGATCCGCTCGACCGGCTTGTCCCCATCCAGAATGCGGCGATGGCGGACCGTACCGTGATCGAATGGGACAAGGACGATATCGATGCCCTTGGCATCCTGAAGGTGGATGTGCTGGCGCTTGGCATGCTGTCGTGCCTGAGGCGCGGGTTTGCCTTCCTGAAGGAGGCGAAAGGGCTGACGGCGACCCTCGCCACCCTACCGAAGGACGACATGGCCACGTACGATATGCTCTGCAAGGCCGACAGTATCGGGGTCTTTCAGGTGGAAAGCCGGGCGCAGATGTCGATGCTGCCGCGCCTTCGCCCGCGCAAGTTCTATGACCTTGTCGTGCAGGTGGCGATCGTGCGGCCGGGCCCCATCCAAGGCGGGATGGTGAACCCCTATCTGCGCCGCCGTATGGGGCGCGAGACCGTCGATTATCCGTCACCCGCGCCCGAGCATGGCCTGCCCGACGAGCTGCGCCATGTGCTTTCCAAAACCATGGGGGTGCCGCTTTTTCAGGAGCAGGCAATGAAGATCGCCATCGTGGCGGCAGGCTTCACGCCGGGCGAGGCCGACGGCCTGCGCCGTGCCATGGCGACCTTCAAGAACAGCGGCACGGTCGGCAATTTCCGCGAACGCTTCACAAGCGGCATGACGCGCCGGGGCTATACCCCGGATTTCGCGGATCGCTGCTTCAAGCAGATCGAAGGCTTTGCCGATTATGGCTTCCCCGAAAGCCATGCGGCGAGTTTCGCGTTGCTGGCTTATGCTTCCGCCTGGATGAAATGCCATCACCCCGATGTCTTCGCCGCCGCCCTTCTGAACAGCCAGCCGATGGGTTTCTATGCCGCCGCGCAGATCGTGCGCGATGCGGTGGACCACGGCGTGGCGGTGCGTGCTGCGGACGTGAACCTGAGCGACTGGGATTCGACCCTTGAAGCAGCACCCGGCAACCGCCACGGCCATGCCGTGCGGCTTGGCCTGCGCCAGATTACGGGGTTCCGGGAGGATGCTGCGGACCGGATCATGGCGGCGCGCCGCCAACCGTTCCACGATCTTGCCGACCTGCAGGCCCGCGCCCGGCTCACTGTGGCCGAGATTGAAAAACTGGCCGAGGCCGATGCTTGCCGCTCCATGGGGCTTGATCGCCGTGCCGCGCTTTGGGCGGTGCGGGGGCTGTCGGACGCGCCGGACCTGCCGCTTTTCCGTCATGCCGAAACCTCGGCCGAAGGGGCGGAGGAAGCGGCCATCCTGCCCGTGATGCCGGTCGCCGAGCATGTGGTCGCGGATTATCAGACCCTGCGCCTGTCGTTGAAGGCGCATCCCCTGTCCTTCCTGCGGCCGCGCCTGCAGGAACGCGGCGTGATGACCGCCATGGAGGTACGGTCCTTGCGCGACGGGGCGCCGGTCACGGTCGCCGGGCTCGTGCTGGTGCGGCAGCGGCCGGGTACGGCGAAGGGGGTCATTTTCGTCACGCTTGAGGACGAGACAGGCATCGTCAATGTTGTCGTCTGGGCCAAGGTGTTCGAGGCCCAGCGGCGCGCGCTGATGGGCAGCCGCCTGATGGTCGTGAAAGGCAGGGTGCAGTTCGCGGACGATGTGCTGCATGTGGTGGCGGAGCATCTGAGTGATGCTTCAGCCGATCTCTTGACCCTCTCTGACGGGACTTTCGACCTGCCGGCACCAGCGGCAGATGAAGCCCGTACCGGACGCGGCGACGATCCGCGCCTGCCGCGCTTCCGCCCCGCCGGCCATCCGCGTGCCGTGCGCGATCTGGTACCCCAGAGCCGGGATTTTCACTGATGAGTACAGGCCCAGTTCATTGCTTCTTCAGCGGTCGAACATATCCGGGTCTCCCAGCTGGGGACTTCCAGCCAGTCCAGATAGGACTGGGCGGCTTCAAGGACATCCGGTCGTGTCGCGACAATGGCAACCCTCATGGACATGTTCGGTTCAGACTTCGCCGCCACGGTATCGATACGTGCCATGGCCAGGCCGTCAGAAGGATCGACAAGGAAGCCCTCGATACCGCTGAAATCAATGATCTGGAACCTGAACTTCGGCCAGTTCTCATGGCCCCATGCTGTTGCATTGGTATCAAGCAGATCCCGGAAGGTAACGGTGCCGCTGAAGTTCCAGATTATGCCGCTTTCGCGAAAATCGGTTGTGAAGGGCATCGGATGGCTCTGAATAAGATGAATGTCGCAAAGCTTAGGTCATTGGCGGCCCTGATAAATGTGCCGCAGGTAATTGTCCAACCATAACAGAGGATCGCGTCAGGGCGCTATCCGGTGAACGTCAGCTGTAACAATGGGGTCTGGCGCGATGCGCATGAGGCCGGAGCTTGCAAAAAATTACAAATATCGTATTATCATGACAGCCGTACCCTGCGCGATGCCGGGACCGGCGGTGAGTGCGATGCTCACCATCCCCATTCATCTGACAATCGGCGCGGCCATGCGGCGGAGGATCGACCATACCTCCAGCCCGGGGTAGCGCTTTGCATTTTCACCCCCATCCAAGGAAGTCCCAATGACCGTATCATTGAGTGCCGAGGGTCCAGACAGGGTAAAGGTCATGAGTGCCGCCAAACGGCTTGCCGCCGACATTGGTGCGCGCTGGCCGCTCCCAAAAGCTGAACGCGAAAGCCTTGCCGCCATTGTCCTGAAAGTGGCGGAGCGTGCCCTTGTACCGCTGGCCTCTGCCGGGCGCGAACCCACTGTCCGTATTGCTGATGACGGCCGGTTCGAGGCCTCGTTTGTCCTTGACCCGGCCTTTGCGGGGCCTGTCAGCGCCGCCGACCCGGCTGCCCGATCCATGATACGCGTTGTCTCAGAAACGGTTGCCTTTTCGAAGGAATGGATCGCGGGCCCGCGCGAGACCCTTGTTTACAGAAGTGCAGTTGCCCACCCTTTTCTGGTTCGCCCCGAGGCGCCTGCGGCGAACGATCTCAGCCGCCTTGGTCTCACCGACCTGCCGAAATGCCCAGTCCTGAAAAGCTTGTGTGCCGCTTTTATCGAGGCCGGGAAGCTGGCCTCAAAAAGCGATGCCGCCAAAAGGCGCTCCACGATTGCCGCCCTCACCCATACAGTCCCTGTCGGCACGCAGGACCCGAATGGCCGGAAATTCAAAGGGCTGGTTGACGACCGGGGGTGGGATCAAAAGCTTGGCGATACGGGGCTCGATGGCATGTGGGCAGAGATCGACCGGGCGGTTGGCAGCGGCTTGGAGCTGGTTGCTGCAGGCAGCAAAAAGCTGGTTGATGGAGAGCCGGCAGCGCTTGCCGCGTTCGGGAAATATTTTGGCAGCACAGAGGCCAAACTCGTAAGGCGCGCCCTTGCAGTTCTGGAGCATGTGCAGGCATTTCTGAGCAGTGCCACGCGGTCCATCTTTCATTCGACAGAGTTTGTGGACCTTGACGACCGCTTTCTCACCGATGCCCAAAGGGAGGTCAAAGTGGCATTCAAGGCCAGCCACGATACCATCGCGCTTCATCACCGCGGGCATATCTTTCTCGATACATTCGGCATGACCCTGAAAAGCGCTTCCCTTGACCATGCAATCCTGCATGAAGCGATCCATGCGAACCTTCACAACAGCCATCGCCGCGAAGGGAAGGCCGATCCGGGCTATCTGTGGGAGGGCAATCTGGAAAGCCTGACGAGCGAACAGGCGCTGGATAATCCCGATTCCTATATCGCTTTCTTGCAGGCATTATGAACGCGGAGGTATCAGGAATGCTCAACCGAATGTCCATATTCCGGCCGGCGGCCGTCCTTTTGCTGGGCCTTGCCTTGCCCCTGAATGGTGTATCGGCCACCGTGATTGCGCCGGAAGATGACACCCGCCGGGACATGAGCTTTGACGAAGTGGCAGAGGTTTGGGCCTATTACACAGGCTTTGCGCCCACGCCCGATACCGAAATCGACCATGCAAGGGTAACGCCCCGGCCAGATGGCGCCGAACTTCATCAGCGTCCGTTCAAGCATTATGACATCCGGCTCTCTTCTCGCCCCGTCCTGACACTGGTCAGCGAGAGTTTACAGACAGGCCATTGGATTGGCGTCTGCGCCAAGACCACGTACAGCCTTGATGCAATCCGGAATGAACCGCCGGAGCCGGCGCCGCAGACCAGCAATTCCTTCGGCCTGCACAGCGAGCAGTCTTTCGCGTTGCCATCAGAAGAAGGTGTTTGCGCTAAAGGGGGCAACTGGGTCACGGTCGGGGCAGGTTATGCGCGCCCCGGCTTTGCTTATCATGGCCTTGCCACAACACAGTCCTGGCTCGAAGAGTTCAAGGCGCAACGATGGACGTGCAACACGCTGGATGAGCGGGGCGGGTGTGAGGCGCTTGCCCGTCTTTTAAAGAGCTCCGCACCTCCTGTTCCGGCTCACTTCACCTACGAAATCGGCCCCGTAAAAGAGGAGGGCGCCCTGATCACCGACCTGTGGCAGGGCAGCCGGCTTTTCAGGGTCAGATTCGAGCGGATGGCAGACGATACTTTCGAGGTGCGCAAGATCGAGGAGCGCAGTGCAGGCGGGCGCCCGTGAGCTGAACGCATTAAAAAAGCCACCGGTTTTCACCAGTGGCTTTTTTAAATGGAGCGGGCGATGAGATTCGAACTCACGACCCTAACCTTGGCAAGGTTATGCTCTACCCCTGAGCTACGCCCGCTCAATCAGCGTATCGGGTGCGAGGCCGTCTGGCCTTGCGAGGGGGGAATATAGCGGCCAAAAGTCCCTTTGCAACAGTTATTTTGAATTTTTTTGAAGATTGATCCAAGGTCTTGATTTCCCTTTATAAGGACCGAAAAATTGACCTCACGGCAACCGATTGGCCATAGGGGAAGAATGATGCCGGCAACTGAATCCGACCTTATGCAATTTCTGGCGTCCCTCGGGATCACGGTGACCATGCACCGGCATGCCCCCGTTTTCACGGTGGAGGACGCGCGCGCCCACCGGGGCGAAATCCCGGGCGGGCATTGCAAGTGCCTGTTCGTGCGCGACAAGAAGAAACGCCGCCTGCTGGCGGTGGTTGATGAAGAACGTCGGGTCGATCTGGATGGTCTCGCTGCAGCTGCCGGCATGGGCCGGATGTCCTTTTCAAGCGCCGACAGCCTGATGGACATGCTGGGCGTCGTGCCGGGTTCTGTCACCCCTTTCGCGCTCATCAATGCGCGGGTGGCGGAAGGTGAGGAACCACCGCTTCTGGTCGTGCTCGACAAGGCGATGATGGCGCATGAGCTTCTGAATTATCACCCGCTCCATAATGCGGCGACGGTGACGATCCGGCGCGAAGATTTGGTGGCCTTCATCCGGGCCTGCGGCTTTGAGCCCATGATCGTCGATCTGGATACTGAAATCACACACTGAAGACTGGAACCATGCGGCAGGACGTTTTAAGAAGAACACACGATCCCCACCCCTGAAGAGACAGGCAGGACTTGATGGACCCGATGATGTCCGGCGGCGCAGCCGCCACCCCGGCAAATGGCGCGCTCATCCGCGACACCAATCTGCAGAACTTTGCCGAAGATGTGCTGATGCAGTCGCGCGAGCGGCCGGTGATCGTGGACTTCTGGGCCGAATGGTGTGGCCCCTGCAAGCAGCTGATGCCGATGCTGGAAGCCGAGGTGAAGGCAGCCGGCGGCGCCGTTGGCCTTGTGAAGGTGAATGCGGACGAGAATCAGGCGATCTGCGGCCAGCTCCGTATCCAGAGCCTGCCGACCGTGATGGCTTTCTGGCAAGGCCAGCCGGTGGATGGCTTCCAGGGCGCGGTGCCCCAGTCGCAGGTGAAAGCATTTGTGGCGCGGCTTGCCGAGCTTGTTGGTGGCGCGGGCGGCGATGATCCGCTGGTGCAGGCGATCGAACAGGCCGAAGCCCTGGTCGAGGCGGGCGAAGCCGCAACCGCCGCCGATATCCTGTCGCAGGTGGTGGCGCATGACGAGACGAACGAACGCGCCCGTATCGGCCTTGCCGAATCGCTCCTGGCACTTGGTGATGCGGTGGCGGCGTCTGAGCTGATCGCCTCCCTGCCGGCGGACCCGAAACGTGATGCCGCCCTTGTCGCCCGGATCGGCAAGGTGAATGCCCGGCTCGAACTGGCGGCGCAAGCTGAAGGCGCGGGTGACGAGGCCGATCTTGAGGCCCGCATTGCAGCGGATCCGCAGGATCATCAGGCCCGGTTCGACCTCGCCCTTGCGCGGCAGGCGCGCGGCGACATGGCAGGCGCGGCCGAAGCACTGCTCGCCAGCCTGATGCGCGACCGCAGCTGGAACGAGGAAGCCGCCCGCAAGCAGCTTGTGAAGCTGTTCGAGGCGGCAGGCCCGAACGATCCTTTCACCATCAAATACCGGCGACGGCTGTCGTCGGTCCTCTTCTCCTGAGGTGGCGATGACGGCAGGCCGCGCAAACGACCAGCCTTTCCCGTCGGTGATACCGGTCTTTCCGCTCGCCGGTGTGGTGCTGATGACGGGGAACAGCCTGCCGCTCAATGTCTTCGAACCGCGCTATGTCGCCATGGTGCGCGATGCCATGGCCGGCGCGCGGGTCATTGGCATGGTGCAGCCAAGAAGCGGGGTCGATACGGCCCGGCCGGGGGCTGCGCCCCCGATCTATGATGTCGGTGGTGCCGGGCGGATCGTTGATTGCAAGGAAACCGAGGACGGGCGTTTTCTGATCCGCCTTGAAGGCGTGGGGCGTTTCCGGATCGAGCATGAACTGGCTGCCACCACACCCTACCGGCAGGTACAGGCGGTGTGGCAGCCCTTCGGGCTGGACCCGACCGAAGGCGAGGAACGCCCGGCGGTAATCGACCATGAAGGCATCATCAAGGCCCTGCACCACTATCTGGATCACAAGGGCCTGAGCGCCGATTATGACGCCATTGCCGGCACGCCCGACAAGCTGCTCGTCAACACGCTGTCGATGATCGTGCCCTTCAGCCCGGCGGAAAAACAGGCGCTGCTTGAAGCACCCGACCTGCCGGCCAGGGCGAAGCTCCTTGTGGCCCTTCTCGATATCGCCTCGCACGAAGACATGCCGCCCTCGCAGATCAGCTGACGGGCAACCGGAGACCCATTTTGACCGACGCCAAAGCAAAACCCGCCGCCGACCGGCATCTTCTGGAAATCCTCGTTTGCCCCGTGACGCGGCAGACGCTGGAATATGATGCGGGCGCGCAGGAACTGATCAGCCGCAAGGCCGGCCTCGCCTTCCCGATTCGCGACGGTATCCCGATCCTTCTGGTGGACGAAGCCCGCGAACTTGACTGATTTCAGGCGCGTTTTCCGCTCAAGCCCTTAGCCCCACGGCCCCTTCTGGCGCTTGTCATCCGATTCCGGGATGCCGGACGTGCCGGTGGCGCGGCGTGAGGAAGGCTTGTGATGGGCGCCGTGGTGCGGGCGTGCCGTAGGAGTACCCATCGCCATCGCCTCAAGCCGCCGGATGCGTTCGTCCATACGGGGGTGGGTCGAGAAAAGCTCGTCCACACCGCCGGCGCGCAGCGGATTGACGATGAAAAGATGGGCGGTAGCCGGGGCATTTTCGGCGTCCGGGTTGGGGATGGCTTCAGCGCCCTTGTGAAGTTTCCTCAGCGCATTGGCGAGCGACATAGGCCGGCCGCAGATCTCGGCGCCGCGCTTGTCGGCGGCATATTCGCGGGTGCGGCTGATCGCCATCTGCACCAGCATCGCGGCAATGGGCGCGAGAATCATCACAAGAAGCGTGCCGACGATGCCGAGCGGATTGTTGCGGTCACGCCCGCCGAAGAAGAAGGCAAAGTTGGCAAGCATGGAAATGGCACCGGCGAGCGTCGCGGTCAGCGTCATCGTCAGCGTGTCGCGGTGCTCCACATGCGCCAGCTCGTGCGCCATCACGCCTTCAACCTCGTCGCGCGACAGGCGCTCCAGAAGGCCTGTGGTTGCGGCAACGGCAGCGTTCTCGGGGTTGCGGCCGGTCGCGAAGGCGTTCGGCTGCGGGTTATCGATGATATAGACCTTCGGCATCGGCAGGCCAGCAGACGCTGCCAGATTGCGCACCATGGCGACAAATTCGGGGGCCGAGCGCTCGTCCACCTCGCGCGCATGATGCATTGAAAGCACCATCTTGTCGGAGTTCCAGTAGGCGAAGAAGTTCATGCCAGCGGCCACGACAAAGGCGATGCCCATGCCGCCTGTACCGCCGATCATGTAGCCGACGCCCAGGAAGATCGCGGTCATCGCCGCCATCAGGATGCCGGTTCTGAATACATTCATCGCGCAAAACACTCCGTTCATAGGGTCCTGTTTGACAGTCATAAGGACCTTTTGAGAATGTAGGATCGGCCAACATACGTTCAAGACCTGCCTATGGGCGGGGTTGAGCACCGTTTTCCGCTGTGGCGGAAGACCGATAGTTTGAGGGATGCTGCATGTCTGCCATCGGCGAAACCGCCATGATACCGAAGGAGCGCTGGGTTAAAGCGCTGACCCTGTTCATCCTGTTCACCGCCGCTTTCTCGCTGGTGGTGGACTGGTTCCTGATCCAGATGGGGCTGAAACGGCTTTATATGGCGGCGCTGATGTGGTCGCCGGGGCTCGCTGCCCTGCTCACCTTCAAGCTGATGAAGATCGATCTTTCGGCGCTTGGCTGGAAATGGGGCCCATCGCGCTATCACGCCGCCGCCTATTTCATTCCGGTCATATACGGCGTCCTCGCCTATATGCTGATCTGGTCGCTCGGGTTCGGGGCGCCGGGCAACCCCGAGTATGTGAAAGAGCTGCGCTATTATCTCGGCACGCCGGACTGGCCTGCCGACCGGGTGCTCGTCTTTGGCATGGTCCTGCAGGTGACGATCGGCCTTGTGTGGCATCTGGCAACGGCGCTTGGCGAAGAGATCGGCTGGCGCGGGTTCCTTACCCCCCTTCTGATGCGGCGCATGGGATTTGTGGGGGCTTCGGTTGTGACAGGCCTTCTGTGGGCGCTGTGGCATGTGCCGATCGTTCTTTGCACCAGCTATAATGCCGGGCCGACCGGCCTGCCGCTGCAGATGGCGCTGTTCACGGTCATGCTGGTTTCGCTTTCCTTCATCATGACCTGGCTGCGGCTGCGGTCGGGTAGCTTGTGGCCGGCGGTTACCCTGCATGCGGCGCACAATGCCATTGTGTTGTCGGTGCTGCAGCCCTTCACCCTGCCGAACGCGCAGACGCCGATGTTTGCCGGCGAGTTTGGCCTGATCCTGCCGCTTGTCACCGTGCCCTTCGCGCTATACGCATGGTATCGGGCAAAGGCCCAGGGCCACGCCGGCCCCGTTCATCCCCACTAGGACAGGCGCATGACCGACGAGACGAAAAAAACCGAAGAAGCAAAAACGGAAAAGGCTGAAAAGCCCGAAGTGAAGCCCATGCCGAAGGAAATCGGCGGCCGCGCAGGGCCGGAGCCCACCCGCTATGGCGACTGGGAAAAGAATGGCCTGATTTCGGATTTCTGAGGGCGCTTCCGGCCCTCAGCTATCGTCTTCCTTGGTGATGTTGGCGCGTGACAGCAACATGCGGAAGTTAAGCAGTGCCTTCTCCGCGTCCGCGCGGCCAAGGCCTGAGATCAGCCCTTCGGTGAAGCCCGGCGACTTCATATAGTGGCGTGCTTGCAGTTCGGCACGGTCCCGTGCCTCGCCGTCAGTGAAATAGCCGTCCGCCAGCATCGTCAGCAGTTTTGCTGCTTTTTCCTGCACCGGCACATCCAACTGGTGCAGGCGCTTCAGCACCTGCGTGTTTTCAAGGATGGTCCTGCCAAACTCATCAAGCTTTTCGCAGATCTTGCGGCGGTGCATTTCCGACAGGTCGGCGCCATTCACTTTGCCTTGCAAGGCTGTCAGCTTCGGCAGAACCTTCAGCGGCTGACCGCCAAGGCCGAGGAAAATGGTCTCGTTATCGGCCCGTGTCAGGATCGGCAGGATGAAATTGGCGATCATCCGCTTGTTGATCATACCCACGACCAGTGCCTCGATCTCGAGCAGGAATTCGATCTGCGCGAACGGGTCTTTGATGTCATAAACCATCTCGCCGATGATCTGGGTGTTGATCAGCCGGCTTGAGCGCGATTTCAGCGCTTCATCCAGCGCATCGGCGGCCGAGATATCGATCTTCAGTGCTTCAACCGCCTGCCGCAGCCGGTCGACGCTCGCCAGCTGCGCCAGCAAGCCTTTCTTGTTCAGGGGCTTCGAGGATTCGATTTCCATCTTCAGCCGCTCGAACAGGCTGCGGGCGGTTTGCGGCAGGCTCGAGGTCGCGAGGAAGCCGCTCAGCAGCAGGACCTGTTCGTCATATTGCTGCTTGCCGTCTTCAGGCGGATTAAGGTGCAATTGCCCGGCCTGCAGCCAGGCGATCTGGGCCATGAAATCACCGCGATCCTCGCCTTCGATCAGAAGGCTGGTGATCACCCGGTCATGCAGCAGAAGTTCGCTGATGAACTGGTCGAGGATATCCATCACCCATGCTGGCCGGTCAGGCGAAAGGAAGCCGACAATCTGGCGCAGCTTCTCGTTCATGCTGCTCAAGGGGCGCAGATATTCCGTGATGGCGCACAGAAGCAGGAAACGGCGGTTCGGGGCTTCTTCAACTTCCTCGACCGCCTGTTTCAGCCTGTCGGCCTCGATCTTCGGAACGTTGCCCTTTTCGTTTTCCATGATGGCGACCGCAAAATCGATCACCTTGTAAAGCTTGCGCATCCGCTCCTGCACCGAGCCCTGATCGGCCTCCAGCGAGATGGCGGTATGCTGCACGGCATTCTGCAGCTTGGTGCCGGTGTTATAGAGCCGGTAATAGTGTTCGAGACTGTGCAGGATTTCGGTCGGCGTCAGGTTCCATTCGTGGAGCGTCGTGTGCAGCAGATCGTGCAGCGAACGGCGACCGTCGGCGCTATAAAGATCGTCGGGCGTCAGGCAGGGTGCGATCGAACCGGTCTGGTCGTATTTCGAAGCCTTGCGGGCAACGCCGCGGGAAAAAATTTCAACTGTTGCAAAGGCTTGTGTTCCAGGGTCGAACGATTCCCGGATGATCTTCACGCCATTGAACTGATTGGTTCCCCAGGCTCGCTCCGCATGGGTGATGGCCTCGTTGCGGTCATTCATAACCCCCAGAATGGCCCAGCGGCTGCTGCGCCGCCCCATGATTTCATAATGGACGTTGGCACTAACCCCCAACATGTCCTCCTGCGAACACAAATACATCGGACAGACGGGTGGAATATAGTGTGACGGGCCCCCTACCGCACGCCACGCCGCCAGTTGCGGATCGTATCGTTCACCAGTTCGTCAAGGCAGTCAATATCTTGTCGCCAACTCTCGGTGAAGCGGGGGTCGTCGCTCGCCGGGCGAAGCTCTTCTTCAAGGAAGTCGAGACGCACCCGCATGGGGCAGGGTGCCCCTTCACCAGCGATGATGCATTCGCGGTTCTGCAGGGTCGGCAGGGAGGCCAGGAAGCTTTCTGAACCCTCCGGCATCGAGGCCGTTACAAAGGCGCGGTCGCGGTCGTTGTTCATGCGCATCGAAAGGATGGTGCCGCACTGGGAAAGCACGGCTTCGGAGAGGTCCGACGGGCGCTGGGAGACAAGCCCCAAGGACACGCCGTATTTGCGGCCTTCCTTGGCAATGCGTTCCAGCGATTTCCGCGCCGACTGGATGCGGGTTTCGGTTTCGGCGTTCGGGACATAGCGGTGGGCTTCCTCGCACACCAGCAGCACGGGGCGGGCCTGCCGCTGGCTGCGGCTCCACATCGAAAAGTCGAACACAAGGCGTGACAGGAGCGACACGACGACATCGACGATATCGGACGGCACGCCCGAAAGGTCGAGCGTGCTGACCGGCCGGCCATCGACCGGGAAACGCATCAGCTTGGCCACGAGGCTCGCCAGATTGTCCTGCATCAGGAGGCCGGAGAACATGAAGGCATAGCGCTGGTCGGTCCTGAGTTCCTCGATCTTCAATTTGAGACGCAGGAAGGGGCGGACATTTTCGGCCTTGTCGAGCCGACCGAGTTCCTCGTCCAGCCGGGCCAGAAGGTCGGTCAGTTTATAAGGGATCGGCGTATCGACCGTGAGGCGCGAGGCGCCAACGGTGGCGGATGATTTCTTGCGGGCGTCCAGAAGGCAGCGCTTGAGGATATCGATCTCCGCCTCGCGGCCTTCGGTATTGCGGCCGATCAGAAGCTCGACATGTTCCTCGAAATTCATCAGCCAGTAGGGGATCGACAGGTTCTCGGTCGTCACATGCACGCCGTTGGTTTGGAAGGCGCGTTCATATTCATTGTGCGGATCAAGGATCACGATATGGGCGTTGGGGTTGGCTTCCACCAGCCGGTGGATGATCAGCGCCGTGGTCGTCGATTTGCCGGTGCCGGTGGAGCCGAGGATCGCAAAGTGGCGCGACAGCATGGCTTCGGCATTGATGCCGGCGGAGAGGGTGTCGGACGGGAAGACCGTGCCGATGCGGACCGTGCGGTCGGATGTCGGCGCATAGACGGCGGCGAGGTCGTCATCGTCGGTTGTCAGTACCTCGGTGCCGGGCATCGGGAAATGGCGCACCCCGCGCGAGAAGGAGCCCTCGGTGCGTTCGCCCAGAAAATCGACCGTCAGATCGACACCCTTTTCGCTGGTGGCGGCAACCGAACGGACGGTGCCGAAAATCAGGCTGCCTTCCACCGGCAGCTTCAGCGTGCCGCCGATCCGGTAGCGGCTGGCGAGCCCGGGGGTGGCGAGCGCGTCTTCGCTCAGCCTGACGGTAACGGACGCGGAGCCGACGGTCCTGACCGCCCCGATCACATGGTTTGCAAAATCCGGCATCGCTGCCTCCCTGCCTGATGACTTTTCGCCTTGCCCGGAGCCTGCCTGAGGCAAGGTTAACATCTTCATAATGTTAGAATTATCCGGATATCAGCGCCGGATATCGAGGAGCCCTTCCTCGCGGAGCCAGTTGATACTTTCCGCCACGCTTTCGGCCAGCGGCACGATGCGATAGCCAAGCTCGCGAACCGCCTTGTCGGCGTGCGCATCCATGGTCTCGCAGGCGAATGCGGCTTCCTCGGGCGTCACCATCGGTCGCTTGCCGGTGAGCATCGTCCATGCCGCGCCCGCGCTGCCCAGCAATTGCAGGAGGAAGGCGGGTGTCGGTCGGCCCGGCGGGGGCAGGTCCATCAGTTTTGCGGCTTCGCCGAGGAGCTCCCGGAAGCTCGCCTTGGGGCCGCCGAGGATATAATTCTCGCCGCGCTTGCCGTGCGCGTGGGCCGCGATCAGCCCGGCAGCCACGGCGCCGCCATTGGCGAAATTACCCCCGCCCGGCGGCACACCCGGCAGCTTGCCCGCTGCCTGCATGGTGAAAAGCCGCGCCCAGTTGTGGCTGTCGAACCGGCCGACGATATGGGTCGGGTTGACGATGACAGCGTCAAGGCCGTCTGCTACGGCCGCGCGCACCAGCATTTCGCCTTCGCGCTTCGTTTGCGCATAATTGGTCGGGGCATCGGCATAGGGGGCTGTTTCATCGAACGGCGCATGTTGCGGCCCGAAAACCGAGATTGAGGACACATGCACGAGCCGCCCGCAGCCGGCGGCCTGAACGGCGGAGAGGACGTGTGCCGTGCCGGCCACATTCACCCGGCGCTGGCGGGCTGCCTCGCGTGACCAGCTCGAGGTATCGGCCGCCACATGGAAAACAGCGTCCATGTCCGGCGTGATGGCGGCTTTGACCGAGGCGGCGTCTGTCACATCGCCGGGCATAATTTCGGCGCCATCGCCGATCACTTTTCGGGCTGCCGCCACATCGCGCGCCAGCGCCCGGACCTCCCATCCGGATTGGCCCAAGAGGTTGATCAGATTGCGCCCCAGGAATCCGGTGCCGCCGGTGACAAATGCCTTTGCCATGATGTTGCCGCTGCCCCCCACAAAAAAGCCGGGATTTTGCCTTGAACTTGGCCACTATCCCCATTAAGCCCGGATTATAGGGCCTTCTCGTGGGGCCGCACCCTGAAAATCGAGAGGACCAACATCCGATGCCCCCAGCCGGTCAGACCAAAGCTGCCTACCTGTTTTCGTGCGCCCTTGCCGTAGCGGCGATTTCCCTTCCCGCTGCTGCCGATATCCCGCCGGGTGCCAAGTCGATGCTTTCCACCGCAGCAAAGTCGGCCGAACCCAAGGTTTTTCAGACCGTCCTGCAAACTGCACTGGCAACCTGGCCGGGTGAGCGCGAGGCGATCCTCGCCTATGCCGATGCGCTGAACACCGATCTTCTGACCGAACGCCAGCACACCGAGCTTACCGAAGTGCGCGAAGAGAAGGTTGCCGCCGAAGCGGCGCAGCGCGCGCGGGGCATGGTCTATTATATCGACCCCAAGCTCTGGGCCGGCCAGATCGATTTCGGTGCGGGCAAGACATCGGGTGACAGTAGCGAAACGGCAGCAACGGTTGGAGTCAGCTTCAAGCGGACTTTCGGCCCCAAGTGGGAACATGCGATCAACCTGCATTTCGACTATGCCCGCAACAACGAGGTCACGACCCGCGAGAAATATCTCGGCGACTATGAGGTCCTCTGGAAGAACTGGGAGAAGCTTTATCTCCTCAGCTTCACGGCTTTCGAGGTCGACCAGTTCTCGGGTTACGACTACCGCATCCTGCAGAACGTCGGTTTCGGTTACGAGGTCTTCAATAATGCGATCCAGCAGCTTCGCTTTGAAGGCGGCCCCGGTGTGCGCTTCAACAAGCTGAGCCTCACGAACGGTGCAATGCCGATCACCGGCGACACCACCGAGACCGAAATCATCGCACGTCTCGCTGCTAGCTACAGCATCCAGCTGACCGAGGATATCTCGCTCAAGGACAAGGCAAGCGTGCTGCTCGGTGGCCTGTCGTCAAGCTTCGACAATCTTGTCGAGATGACAACGCGGATCAATTCGCACCTCGCCGGCAAGGCATCTTTCCAGTTCAAGCAGGAAAGCAATGCGCCCGAAGGCACGTCCGGCACCGATACGATCACGCGCCTGTCGCTGACCTATATGTTCTGAGACTTTGCCGCGTTCAGCGGCGGATCGGGATTGAGCGGGTCGGGGTTTCCTCGGCCGGCCGCGTCAGGTCGATATTCAGAAGCCCGTTTTCCATGAAAGCGTCGGCGACCTCGATCCCGTCGGCGAGGACAAACTTGCGCATGAACTGACGGGCAGCAATACCCCGGTGCAGGAAGGTGCGGTCGTCGCTGTCGTCTTCCTGCCGGCCCCGGATCACCAGCTGGCGGGCTTCAAGCTGGATATCGATATCGTCCTGGGTGAAACCGGCAACCGCGAGGCTGATGCGCAGGCGGCCATCCGGCAGTTCTTCGATATTATAGGGCGGGAAACCGTCTCCCGTGCCGCGCGACGCGCTATCCAGCATCTGCTCCAGCCGTTCGAAGCCCAGCAGAAACGGGCTGTTGAACGATGAATTGCGCGGCATCGGCTGGCTCCTCTCCCTGTTGCACCTTCCCAAAAGTGGGGCGTCAACAGGGGGACGTCAAGGTTGCACGGCGCCGAATTCGGGCCGGCGATTACTCGGCGTCAGTCGGCTTCTTGCCTTCCGAAGGCTCAGGCGGGCGGATCCAGCAATCGGTGCCGTTGGCCTTCAGCGCGTTGCACAGCTCCCGCGCTTCGGCAAGGGACTTCAGCGGACCGGCATTCAGACGGTAATAGAAGCCCGACGGCTTGGTGTCGCGCGTGCCGAAATCCACTTCCGAGCGGCGCGGTTCGATGCCGTTCAGGATATCCTGGTTGGCGGCATGAAGGAGATCCCAGCCCCGGATCAGTTCCTTGACGGTGCGATAGGCGGCGATCTGCAGCGCCCAGCCTTCGGATTCGAGGAGCGGCGGGATATCGCCCTGCTGGTAAGGCTTCTTCTCGGCGACCGGTGTCGCAGGGGCGGCGGGGGCTGCTGGCATCATCTCGACCGTATCGGCCGAAGCCGGATCGGTCACCAGCCGGTTTGCCGCCGCATCGCGGTCTTCGGTATCGGTGAGGCGCAGGTTGCCCGGGGTGGCGCCATCGGTTGCGGGCGAAATGGCCCCGATGGCGAGCGAGCGCATGCGCTCCTCCGGTGTCAATGACTTGATGGCATTATAGAAGCCGAAAGTGTCGGCAACGGTGGCGGCATCGAGGTCGAGCCGGGCCATCCGTTCCGCATCCTTGTCACGGCCGGCCATCAGGTAGGCGAAGGCCAGATTCTGGCGGTCACGCGGGCCGCCTTCGGCGTTCGATACGATGGGCTCAAGGATCGCGATCGCTTCGTCAGGCTGGTCCCACGCGGCCAGCACCAGCGCCTTGTTGGATTGGCCAAGCGTATCGCCGGCGCTATCGAAACTTTCGACCGCATCATCCAGCCGTCCAAGGGCGGCGAGCGCAATGCCGCGGCCCGAACGGGGACGCCCGTCGCCGGACATCCGGTTGGAGGCTTCGGTGAAGGCGGCCAGCGCCTGATCAAACTGCCCGAGCGACAGGAAGGTCTTGCCCATGGCGTGCCAGGCATCGCCCGAGGCATTCTTGTCATCGATCAGCGAGCGCAGCACCTTCATCGCTTCTTCGGGCGATCCGGTGGCATTCAGGCTGGCGGCAAGGCCGACCCGGGCGCGGTCGCCATCGCTGCCGCCAAGTAGCGAGCGATAAAGCGGGATGGCGGCGGCATGATTGCCTTCCGCTGCCAGCCGGTCGGCGACATCGATAAGGCTGCCGGTGGCGCCGCTGCTTTGCATCGCGGCGGAAGCTGCCTGCACATCGGGGGTGGCACCGGCCGAGGTAGAATGTCCGGCGCATGCGGCAAGGGTAACAAGACAAGCGCCCGTCGCCATCAGCCTGAAGGAAGAGTTTGTCGTCATGGTCGCTCACCTGCCTGCATTGGCGCTGCCCTTTGCGGGTCTGCCATGTTCCCGAATAGACCTAACACATTGGTCCATTAAGGTTAAGAAATATGGAAGGAAAAGACAGAATGGCCGGCTCCTTTTCGGGAACGGCCATCCTGATCGGGTGGAGGACTATTTCTTGACGGCACCGCAGAGGCAGCCGCCTTTGCCTTCTTCAGCGGCAAGCAGGGCTTCGACGGCCTCATGCATCAGCGATTGCTGGGTGACGCCGCGACCGGCGGCCAGAAGGCGCAGCTTGATGTGCGTTTCGCGGTCGACCCTCAGTGTCTTCGAGACGGGTTTCGCGGGTTCTGCCTTCACCAGCACCGGGCGCTTTTCAGCCACCGGTTCGGGCCGCGGGGCGGCACGCTCGGGCGTGCGTTCCAGCGTCAGGCGCACCGGGCTTGCACCCGTGCCGGCGGCGGGACGGGCTGTCTGCTGCGGGGTCGGCTCGAAATGGATGCCGGCAGACGGGCGTGCCTGCCCTTTGCGGGCGAGAAGCGAGGCTGTAAGGGATGCCATAGCCATCGGATTCAGTCCTTTCCCTTTTTATCTCAGCTCACTGCATGCAGCGGCGACCCGCCGAAAGCGGCACGGCCAAAGGTCGCGCGCGGCTGGTGCACGGTCTTGAAGCCGGCCTTCACAGGCAGGCGGCGGATACGTTCGTCGATGAAAGTCCAGAGCGCTGCGATCTCTTCCGTCGATTTGGACGAGGGGGAAGCTTCCATCACGGTGCGGCCGTCGATCATGCTGGCAGCAAAATCCTGCCGGTTATGGATGACGGTCGGGGCCACTGCACCGTGCGCAGAAAGCGCGATGGCGGCTTCGGTCGTCAGGCGGGCCCGCGGCGTGGCGGCATTGATGACGAACACCAGAGGCTTGCCGGCGCGTTCAACCAGATCGACGGTGGCACCGGCGGCGCGCAGGTCATGCGGGCTCGGGCGTGTCGGGATGATCACGAGGTCCGACTTCGCAACCACGGCCTGGATCGAGCGGGTGATGGCGGGCGGGGTATCGATGATCACGAGCTGGAAGTTTTCCTCACGCAGCGCGTTGAGGTCTGCCTCAAGGTCATAAATGCTGGTTTGTGCAAAAGCGGGGTCTGCCGTCTCCCGCGCATTCCACCATGCAGCGAGGCTGCCCTGGGGATCGGTATCAATCAGCGCAACCTTGCCTGCCCCCTGCCGGACGGCTTCGACTGCGAGATGCCCCGACAAGGTCGTTTTGCCGGAGCCGCCTTTCTGCGATGACACTGCCACTACACGCATCTTAAGTCTCCAATTTGCCTGTGGGGAGCGTCTGCCAACGACTCCCGCATGAGGAAACGATACTAATTGCGTTTAAATATGGATTTAACAGATGCGGAAAATTTGGTGCGAATACTGACAAAATCGGCGGCGAGCGACCCAAGTATTTGTGGCAGCGGCAAAAAGAAGCCCCAGTGGTAGCACCACCGGGGCCAGATCAGGGGAATTGCCGGCAGAGCCGGACGGTAGAATGATGGTCAATACTGGCTTTCGGGCGTGTGGACTCGCAGTCCCTCAAGCTCTGCCGAGACATTGATCTGGCAGGAAAGGCGGGAATTTTCGCGCCGGTAGTCGTTCATTTCCAGCATCGAAATTTCCATATCGCTCGGCGGTGTCAGCTTGCCGGCGAAGGCCTCGTCCACATAGACATGGCAGGTGGCGCAGGCACAGGCGCCGCCGCAATCGGCAAGGATGCCATCCACGCCGTTTTGCATGGCATTTTCCATCACCGAAACGCCATCCTTGGCATCGACGATGCGTTCCTCGCCTTCCGGGTTCACGAAGATGATCTTGGTCATTGGGCACCTACAGTCTTGAGGGTTTTGAGGATCTCGGGGATCGGCCGGGCTTCATCGGCGACCATCGCGGCGGTCAGCGGCAGGCCGGCCTTGAGCACCTGCTTGCCGAGCATGAAGGCCTGTGCGTCGTTGATGGCATCAACCGCGATGAAGGCGTCGTCCCTGAAATAGAAGACGGCGAACTTGCCGCTTTCAGGGGTGCCACGCACCACGGTTGAGGTGTGGCCGGTGAAAAGCCCGGCGGTCTGGATCTTGGTCGAATATTGATCGGACCAGAACCAGGGCGCGTCATAGGCCGGGCGCGGATTACCGGTAATATGGCAGGCGGCGATTTCCGCCATCTCGATCGCATTCGGCACGCTTTCAAGCCGCAGTCGGCCTTCCTGCCCGGCGAGCGGCCGGAAGGCACAGTCACCGATGGCATAGATGGCGGGGTCTGACGTCAGGCAGTCCTCGTCGACGCTGATGCCGTTGGCGCAGGCGATGCCCGCATCCGCCGCCAGTTCCTGATTGGGCAGGACGCCGATACCGACCATCAGAAGATCGGTCACGAAGGTTTCGCCGCCTTTCATGACGATGCCGCTGATATGGCCGTCGGCGGTTACAAAACGCTCGACCTCGGCATTCAGACGCACATCCACACCGTGGCTTTGGTGCAGCGACAGGAAATAGTCGGAAATCGCCTCGCCGGTGACGCGCGACAGAAGCCTTGGCATGCGTTCAAGCACGGTGACCGCAATGCCCGCTTCGGCCAGCACGGCTGCAGCCTCGAGCCCGATATAGCCGCCGCCCAGCAGGGTGACATGGCGCAGGTCGCCGACGCGGGCTTTCAGCGCCTTGGCGTCATCGATGCCGCGCATCACCTGCACGCCGCGAATGCCGGTCAGTTCGTCCAGCAGGCGCGGGCGGGTGCCGGTGGCGATCACCAGCCGGTCATAGCCATGCATTTTGCCGTCAGATGTTGTTACCACCCTGGCCGCGCGGTCGATGGCGGCGGCGCGGGTGCGGGTGACGAGGGCGACCTTCTTGTCGGTGTAAAAGCTTTCGGGCTTCAGATACAGGCGCGGCTCTTCCATCTCGCCCTTCAGGAAGGCTTTCGACAGCGGCGGGCGCTGGTAGGGCGGATAGGCCTCTTCGCCGATCAGGGTGATCGCGCCTTCAAAGCCTTTCATCCTCAGCGAATGTGCAAGCTGGATCGCCGCCTGTCCGGCGCCGATCAAAAGGATATTGTTGATGCCGGCTTCCACCATGCCCACCTGTCCCATCTTCCGTTCCGGCTATCCTGTAACCGGTGATGGTGGGGCGGCGCCTTGCAAATCCGGCCAACTTTCAGGCGGCAGTTTCCTTCGCGCCTGTATGCCGACGACGATATTCGGACGGCCCGACGCCGCCCGACCAGCGGCTGAAGGCGCGGGAGAAGGAAGCGGAATCGGCAAAGCCGATCAGGTAGCCGATTTCGGTCGCCGTCATCCGTGTGGTGGTCAGATAGTCCCGCGCGAGGGTGAAGTTGCGGGCGTCCAGAAGGTCCGAGAAGGAAACCCCTTCCGCCTTCAGCCGGCGATAGAGGGTCGCTTCCGACATGCCGATATGCTGCGCCACTTTCCGCGCCGTGATGGGCGGCGCGATGCGGTTGCCATAAAGGACATATTCGACCTGGTCACCCAGCGTCTTCATCCGCTGGATTGTTTCAAACTCGCGGTCGAGGAAGGTTTTCAGGATCGGCGAAAGGCTTTCATCCAGTACCTTGCCGCGCACCCGGTTGCAGGATGCGGGGATCGAGACGCAGTTATAATCCTGCCCGAAATAAACGGGCGCCTTGATCAGCTTTTCATAAACGCGCTTGTCGGCAAGCGGTGCGTGGCGGAAATAAACACCGCTGATCGGCACCTCGCCCTCCGCGAAAATGCGGATCAGGCGCTTGGTCAGCATCAGGGAAAACTCCACGTCCTGCCGACAATCGTGATCCTTCACATGCAGCAGCTGATAGACGAACGAGGTTTCCTCATTGTCCTGCACCACCTGCGCAAAGGTCACGCCCTGCAGGATATTGATATAGTGGCTGAGATTCTGCATCGCCTCGAGGATGGTTTTCGACGACAGGAACAGGAAGCCGATGGCGCCCAGCGTTTCGGGCCCCGCCGACCGTGCAAGATGAAGGCCGAGCGTGGGGTTGCCCGATTGCTGCGCCGCCAGTTCCATGAAGCGCAGATAGGCCTTCAGTGGCACCTCGCCGTTCGTGCGCAGCACATCCTGCGGATCGATGCCGGAAGCGCGCATCAGGGCGTCCGGATCAAGGTCATGCTCAAGGAGCGGAATCCTGAGGCTGCGGATCACGGTTGACCAGATAAGCGGCTCCAGCCGTCCTTCGCTTGCCAGCATTTCCCTGCCTTTCGTGCCATCTCGCCCTAATGTGATAGAATATATCATCAGATTGATAGAGATAATCAAGCGAACTGTCACAAGCCCTTCATACTCGACACCATGGCCGTGGGGGCCTTGCGTGAAGGGGAAGAAGAATGCGTGCAGCATTTGTCAATGCATCCGCGCTTGGTGACTGGAAAGGCGTGCTGGCGCAGCGCGGCCTCGATTATTCACAGATCGATGCACTGCTGAAGGTGCCGAACACCATGGGCGATACCTACGGTCATCAGGTGATCGATCTTCGCAAATTTGTGGAAACCGTGGAAACTGCGGGCAAGATCAAGAACCGTTCGGGCATGTCCTGGTCGGTGGGGCTTGCCTCCAACTATGCCAAACGCGGCAAGGTGGGGCATGCGATCCTCGGCTCCCGCACGCTTGGTACGGCGTTTCACCGGCTCGTCAAATATTATCCGCTCATTCAGGATCACACCGACCTCAACCTGAAGGTCGGCGAAAGCTGGACGACGCTTGGCTACCGCATCCTCGATCCCGATATCTGGCCGCGGACCGAAGACGCGCTCTATTCGCTTGGTGTCTTTGCCTCGTTCGTGAAAACGGTGGCGCCGGACGCCTGGAACAGCGTTGAAATCTCGGTCGAGGCCGACAAGGACCTCATCCGCAACGACCTGTCGGACGTGGTGCAGACGAACGTGATTTACGGCGCCGAATCGAACGCCATCCGCTTCCCGACGCAGCTGATGAACCGCGATTTCGGCCTGTTGCCGGCGGTCGATAATGACGCGATCAACCGCCTGTCGCGGCTCCTCACCGAGAAGACCCGCAAGCTGCCGATGAGCGACCGGACCCGCCACCTGATCTTCCAGGGCCTGAGCGTGGGCCGGGTCAATCAGGATCATGTTGCAAAGGAACTTGGCGTGTCGCGCCGCACGCTTCGCCGCAAGCTGGCGGTTGAAGGTGAAAGCTTCCAGTCGATCCTTGACGAATGCCGCATCCGCGCCGCGATGCTGGAGTTCCGGGTGAGCCCCGGCCAGTCGCTTTCGGAAATGGCGCTGAAGCTCGGTTATTCCGAACACAGCACTTTCTCCCGCGCTTTCATGCGCTGGGCCGGGATCGCGCCGCAAGAGTTCCGCAAGCTGATGTAGTGCAGCATCCCGCAGCATGACCGCAATCGCAAAGCCCGCTCCGGCGGGCTTTTCTATGCTGGCGTGAAACTGCCAGGAGACATTTCATGCCGCATCTTCTGTTGATGGAAGGCAACCCGGCTGGCGTGCGTGCCAAAGCCGACAAGCTTCAGGTCCGCTCGGCGAGCGAGGTTTACGCGACCGCCATCCACGCTCATTTCCCCGATATCCGCCTGACCGTGATCAACGCCGCCGACCCCGACGCCGCCTTGCCCGAGGGCATGGGGCTTGGCGATTTCGACGGGATGGTGATCAGCGGATCGAGCCTTCGGGCGTTCGAGGATGATCCCGGCATCACCCGCCAGATCGATCTCCTGAAGGCTTATTGCGAAACGGGGAAGCCGGTGCTGGGCAGCTGCTGGGGCCTGCAGATCGCGGCAATTGCTGCAGGCGGCGAAGTGGCGCCGAGCCCCATCGGCCGCGAGATCGGTTTCGCCCGCAAGCTGACGCTGACGCCGGCGGGGCAGGTCCATCCCTATTTCAACGGCAAACCGGCAAGCTTCGATGCGCCCTGCATCCATTATGACGAAGTAAGCCGCCTGCCCGCTGGTGCCACGCTCCTCTGCGGCAATGCCCACAGCCCGGTGCAAGGCGCCGTGATCCCGATTGCAAAATCGGAAGTCTGGGCCGTGCAATATCACCCCGAGTTCGATCTCGCCCAGATGTCCATGCTGTTCCGCCTGTATGGCCGGGACCTGATGGAGCAGGGTTTTTTTGAAACCGAAGACCAGGCGGCAAGCTACCGCGGCCATATCGATGCGCTGGTCGCGGACCCCGCAAACAAGTCGGCCGCATGGCAGCTCGGGATTGACGCGGACATCATCGACGATGAAAAGCGCCGCGCCGAGATCATCAACTGGGTGCGCCACCGCATCCTCAAATAATGCCAATGAAAAAGGCCGGACAGGGGTGCAATCTGTCCGGCCTTCAGCTGTCGGGATAGGATCGAGGGGGATCAGCCCGTCCAGCCGTTTTCGGGACGGTCGAACCAGACATGCACCTGGCTTGTCCCGATGGAATTCTCGTAATCACTGAACAGCCGGCCCTTGCCGTGGCAGTCACGCCCGCCGATAGCGGCTGCCATCATCAGATAGTGGCCGAACCCGCCCTCGGGGCGGTGCTTGTAAAACTCGGGCATTGTGTCGATGACGCGGGCATGGTCGCCCTTGGCGAACCAGTCGATTCGCTCAAGGTCTGCCTCACGCGCGGCGGCGGTGAAGATATGCTTCGGGTCGGATGCTTCGTGCTTCGCCAGTTCCTTCAGGGGATAGAAGGTGTGGCTCATCGAACCGCTGGCCAGCAGCACCACGCGCTTGCCGGATTTGCGGATGGCCTCGCCCACCCCGCGCCCGACCGAGAGATAATCGTCGGCGTCGGCGGTCATGCACACGCCAATGCTCAGCCATTCTTCGCCTTTTTCGAGATAATGGGCGAGGTTCACGGTCGGATAATGGATCGGCAGGTAGGGATCATCAATCGGCGTGCAGGGTGTGCCCTCGGCCTTCACGCATTCGGCGATCGACCGCGCGAGATCGGGGTTGCCCTTGAGGTCATAGGGCACCTGACACATGCCGCGCGGCAATTCTTCGGACGTATATTTGCCGGTGCGGCGCGCGTGCGCGGTGACGATGAATTCAACCGTCGTCGCCCAGTGGGTGTCGAACACGATCACCGTATCGGGCTTCAGCACATCCAGTACTTCCTCGCGCAGCCGGTGAAAGCCGGTGACGAGGGAGATTTCCTTTCCCTCGTTCAGCTCATAGCGGATTTCCTGCGGCAGCATGATGGTCGGCACGTGTGATACAAGGCCGGCCCCGACAACTTCTCCCATCCCGTCTCTCCTTGGTGATCAGGAACCATGATGGGAATTTAACGCAACAGATGCAAAGCAACAGGGGTGGGGGCCTATTCTGTCCACATCTGCTAAGACGGGCTTCTGTGGCCCCGGTAACGTCCTCTCAATGGCCTTTTTGCTGCACTTGTTGCAGCGCGTTAGCTTGAGGGGACTATTCTATGAGCAGCGCCTGGAAATACCCGTTCGTTCAATCGGCGGACCCGCATATCGACCTGTCGTCACAGGATGCCTTCAACCAGGGGGCACCCTTGTCCACTTTCGCCCGCATGCAGGATGAAGGCGAAATCACCTGGACCGAAGAAACCGGTGGTCGCGGCTTCTGGTCGGTAACGCGCCTTGAAGACATCATGGCGCTGAACCGCCAGCCCGATCTCCTGAGCTCCGCGAAGGGCATCCGGATCGAGGACCAGACGGAAGAAGAGTATGAAGCGCGCAAGACGTTTCAGGAAACCGACCAGCCCGAGCATACCTATTTCCGCATGCTGGTGAACAAGGCCTTCTCGCGCAACCAGGTGGCGCTTTTCGAGGATCAGATCCGCGAAATCACCGGCGACCTGATCGACAAGTGCCTGCAGATGGGCGAATTTGACGCGACCCACGAAATCGCCCGCCAGCTGCCGATGCGGATGCTTGGCCAGATCATCGGCGTGCCGCAGGAAGACACCGACTGGCTCGTTGAAAAGGGCGATGCGCTGATTTCGAACGCCGATCCCGAATATACCGATTTCGTGGTCGACAAGATCGACACCGAAGAATATCGCCTGCTGCCCTTCCGCTCGCCGGCCGCGATCGAGCTTTTCGATTATGCGAACGACCTCTTGAAGCGGATGGACGAGGGCGAAAGCTTCGGGGTTCTCAATCTCGTGCTGCAGAAAACCAAGGACGGTCGCAGCATGTCGCATGATGAGTTCCGCAACTTCTTCTGCCTTCTGGTGGCGGCCGGCAACGATACGACGCGCTACAGCATCGCGGCATCGATCCACGCGCTTGCCAACCAGCCGTCGCTGCTGCAACAGCTCAAGGATAATCTCGGCAACGAGGAATTCATGATGACAGCAGCGGACGAGATGATTCGCTGGGCCTCGCCCACCACCCACTTCCGCCGCACTGCCACCCGCGATTTCGAGCATGGCGGCAAGACGGTGAAAAAGGGCGACAAGGTGGTGCTGTGGTTCACCGCCGGGAACCGTGACACGCGCGCCTTTGACAATCCGAACGAGATTGACCTGACCCGCAAGCCGAACCGGTTTGTCTCCTTCGGGCAGGGCGGCCCGCACGTGTGCCTTGGCATGTGGCTCGCCAAGCTTGAAGTGCGGATCGTGCTGGAGGAACTGGCGCGGCGCGTCGGCACACTCGAACAGACGGCCAATCACGATTACCTCAGGTCCAACTTCATCCTCGGGATCAAGCATCTGCCCGTGCGCATGACGGCAGCCTGAGCGGACAGGACAGGGGAAGCAGGATCATGGACGCTCAGACAATGAAACGTATCCGCGTGCTTTTTGCAGACCAGCTCAATCTGGCACGCGGCAAGTATATTCCGGAAGATTTCGCACAAGGCGGGGCCGCGCGCTTCTGCATCGGCACCTATGCCGTCACCTACGCCCGCAACATCGTGGACGCCCCCGGCGCCGGTGTGCTTGAAGGCCTGCCCGATATCGAAGCGGTTTTCGACCCCGCCAGCTATCGCCCCGGATGGGAGCCGAATACCCAGATCGCGCTTGGCGATGTGCATATGCACCACAAGCCTTCACCGCTTTGCGGCCGCTCTGCGCTCAAGAAGGCGATTGCGGCATGGAAGGCCAAAGGCCTCAACCCGATGATCGGGCTTGAGGGCGAGGCCTATATCTTCCAGCGCGGTGAAAATGGCGAATGGGTGCCCTACGATACGCCCGGTGCGTTTGTTTACGGCACCGGCCCCTTCACCGACCCCGCCGGGCTTATCGACGAGGTCTGGGCCAAGGCGCAGGAGATCGGCATCAGGGTCGAATCCTTCAATTCGGAATATGACAGCCCTCAGTTCGAACTGACGCTTGGCTATACCGATGCCCTGAAGGCCTGTGACGATTTCTTCCTGTTCCGCCAGATGGCGCGGGAAGTGCTTTACAAGCGCGGCTATCTCCTCAGCTTCCTGCCGAAACCCATCGCGGGTATCGCCGGTAGCGGGCTTCATGTGAACCTCAGCTTCCAGGATAAGGACGGCAACAATGTGATGGCCGATGCCACGGGGCGCGACCAGCTTTCAGACCTTGTGAAAGGCTGTATCGCCGGCCTTGTGCATCACCACGAAAGCCTGAGCGCCATGCTCGCCCCTATCGTCAATTCCTATGACCGGCTACAGCCCGGTGCGCTCAGCGGTTATTGGGCGAACTGGGGTTACGATCACCGCGGTGTGGCGGTGCGTGTGTCGGCTGAGACCGGCAAGGCGGCGCGGATCGAACACCGGCTTGGTGATTGCGCGGCCAGCCCCTATGCAGCGGTGGCGGCGATCCTGAATGCTGCCTACCTCGGTTTCGAGGAAGGCTATGACCTGCAACCGGCTGAAGACGGCGACGGGATCGAGACGATCAACACGACCACGCGGCATGTGCCCGCGTCGCTCGGCGAAGCGCTCGGATATCTGAAAAAGGATACTGCCTTTACCGACCGCATGGGCCAGACGCTTATCGACAATTATATTGCGATCAAGGAAGCCGAGATCGAGGAAGTGGCGGGCAAAGACGCCGCCGGCATCTTCGACTATTATGCTCCCTTTATCTGAGACCGGAACAAGATCGATGCGTGACAGATTCAGCGTTGGCGACGTGCAGATCAGCCCCGACCATTATATCGGCGGCAAGCGCGTTTCCTCGCCCGAAACATTCGAAACCCGCAGTCCGATGGACTGGGATCTGCTTCTGGGCAATATCTCGCGCGGGGACGCAAAAACGGCAGACCTCGCCTTGCAGGCTGCGACCGATGCCTTCCCGGCGTGGGCAGCACTTTCCCCGAAGGAACGGGGCGCCTACCTGCACCGGCTGGCGGACCTGATTGAGGAAAACAAGGACGCCATCGCCTATGCCGAATGCATGGATATGGCGATGCTTCTGGAAAGCCTGCAGCTTCGGCTCGTGCCGCGCGGCGCGCTCAATTTCCGCAATTATGCCGATCTCGCGATCGAGCATGAGGAACGCGTGTGGGATTCGAAAGGCACCCACAACAGGGTGATCCGCATGCCGGCAGGCCCGGCGGTGATCATCACCCCGTGGAACGCGCCCTTCATGCTGTCCACCTGGAAATGCGCGCCCGCCCTTGCCGCCGGCAATACGGTGGTGCTGAAGCCCGCTGAATGGTCACCGCTGTCGGCAAGCCTGCTCGCTGACATGGCCGACAAGGCAGGCTTCCCGCCGGGCGTGTTCAACGTGGTTCAAGGCTATGGGGCGGAGGTCGGCAACGCGCTTGTCTCCGACCCGCGCGCCAAGCGTATTTCCTTCACGGGGTCGGTGCCCACGGCCCGCGTCATCGGCAAGGCGGCGGCAGAGAATGTCGTGCCGTTTACCGCCGAGCTTGGTGGCAAGTCGTGCCTTCTCGTGTTCGCCGACGCCGACATCGACGCTGCCGCCAAAAAGGCCGCCGGCCAGTTTGACGACAGCGGCCAGGTTTGCATGGCGGGCACGCGGATTATCGTCGAGGAATCGATTGCCGAGGAATTCGAGCGCCGCTTCCACGAATATACAGACAAGCATGCGATGGGCGACAGCCGCGACAAGGCGACCACCATGTCGGCCATGATCCACCCCATCCACATCGCCCGCGTTGAAGGCTTTGTGGACCGCGCCCGCGCGAACGGCGACACCATCGTGCGCGGAGGCAAACGCCATATCGACGGCAAGCTCTGGTACGAGCCGACGCTGATCAAACCGAAAAGTAACCAGTCGGAAGTGGTGCAAAGCGAGGTCTTCGGGCCCGTCCTCACCTTCCAGACCTTCAAGACGGAAGAAGAGGGCGTGGCCCTTGCCAACTCCACCGTCTATGGCCTTTCGGGCATCGTCTATACGGGCTCCCGCGAGCGCGCGGAACGGGTCGGCCGCATGGTGCGCGGCGGCACGGTCTGGGTGAATACCTTCCTCGTGCGCGACCTGACGGCCCCCTTTGGCGGCATCGGCCTCAGCGGCCTTGGCCGCGAGGGCGGGCACTATGCCCTCGAATTCCACTCTGACCTCAAGACCCTGCAAATCCTCGAAGGCTCCACCCGTTAAGGGGCCACTCGGGAGCTTTCATCACACCCGGCTTGCGGCACCTGCCGTTTGCCGGGTGTTTTTTCTTCAGTCGAAGATATCGAGACGCAGAGCGTGGGGCGTGCCCAGCCAGATCACGCCGGTCGTATGGTCGCGGCGCATGTCGTTGCTGACCGGATGGATCATCACGGTCAGGGGGCCGCGCTTTTCTTCCAGCCATTCGATGACGGCGTCAAGGCGTGGGGCGGGGACTGTCAGCTGGCAGCTGCCGATGGGATGCGGGCCGATGGGCCCGTCATGCAGGCGGCCCATCGGGATGCGCCATGCCCGTTTGGCGGCGAGACACAGGGTCTCGGCCACCGTTCGTTCGCCCGTGCCGTAATAGACATGGGCATGATAAAGCGCTGTCGGGAGCGACGGGGCCACGCGTGCGGCCCCGTTCAGAAGTCCGGCAGGGTTTTGCGCGCGAGCGTCGTCCCGGCTTTCCAGGAAACGCAGACCTCGTGCCAGTAGGCCCCGATCTTTTCAAGGATCGGCAGGCTGGTCAGTTCCTCCACCGGGCTGTCGAACAGCGAAAGTTCGAAATCACCCTTGAAGCAGCGCCCCATCTGGGCATCGAAGCCCGACATGGTGACGACCTCGGAAAGGCTGTCGGTGCCGTTCGTTTCAATCGCCGGGTACCAGCGGTTATGCGCCATCGGCAGGCCGTTCACGAAGCCGGGCTTTTCAGCTGTACCGGTGATGGTGAACACGCCTTCGGCGAGGCGGCGGTCATAGGCCGCGAGCGTGGCGCCGAACTTGCCGCCGACCTCGAGCCGGGGGCCGGCTTTGCCGAGGGTGACCGGGCGGCTCATATGGATGGAGCCGAGCTTTTTGGGGTAGCCCTGATGCTGGCCGCGGATGATGGCGAAATCCTTGTCCACCCAGATGAAGGCGCAGCGGCTGTAATGCTTGCCCTGAAACTTGCAGCGGATAACGACGAACATTTCCTTGTACTGGCAGCGCACCGGATCGAGGATTTCATTGAAATCGTCCGAACAGCTTTGCCAGTCGGCCCAGATGGCGGCAACCGCACCCGGGTCCTCGTCAGCAAGTTCGAACCCTTCAGGGAGAAGGGCGGCAATCGCCTTGGGGTCGGTGCGATATTCAAAGGTAATCAGCTCGCCCGAATAGTGCCAGGGCACAGGCGGCAGGATGGCGGATTTGCCCGAAGCGGTGCGCGGATAATAGAAGCCGGACATGGGAATTCTCTTTCCTCGGATGGTCACTGTTGTTGATTGGACTATCTGTCATGCCCGCGCCGCACGCCAGCAAGGGCGCGGATTATGGCCTCATATGCTAAGAAAAATGCTGGCTTCGGCCTATTGTGATCCCATGCAAAACTGCGGCCCTCCTGTGCGGGGCGACCGCTGCGAATGAGGGAAGCATCATGACTGTTGAATATCGCAAGATCCTCCTGGACGGCTATCCGATCCTTGCCACCCGCGAAGGCGACCAGCTTGTCACCCGTGATGGCCGCAAGGTCCATGTGGACGAGGCCGTTCACCTGCCGCCGGTGGAGCCGCGCAAGATCATCTGCGTGCATCTGAATTATCACAGCCGCGTCGACGAGTTCATGACCAAGCTTGGCTCCTCGCCCACCTATTTCCACAAGCCGGTGACGGCGCTGAATACCCACAAGGGCGATGTGGTGCGCCCCAAGCGCTGCAAATATCTGAATTATGAAGGCGAGATCGCCATCGTGATCGGCAAGCATTGCCGCAACATTTCGCCCGCTGAAGCGGGCGATTATATCGCCGGCTATGCCGTTTCGAATGACTATGGCCTGCATGATTTCCGCGATACGGATGCGGGCTCCATGCTCAGGGTGAAAGGCTCCGATACGCTCTGCCCCATCGGGCCGGGGCTCGTCACCGGTTGGGACTATAAAAACAAGATGATCCGCACTTATGTGAACGGCAAGCTTGTGCAGGAAGACAATACGGATAACATGGAGTGGGACATGCACTATCTGGTGGCCGATATTGCCCGCAATATCACGCTGGAGCCCGGTGATGTCCTCCTGTCTGGCACACCGGCAAACAGCCGTCCCGTGCAGCCCGGCGACATTGTCGAAGTCGAGGTCGATGGCCTTGGCAAGCTGACGAACCGCATTGTTGAAGGCCCCTGGCCGATCCGCGATGATGTGGGCGCCCAGCCGACCGAATCGGAAGAAGTGATTTCGACGGCGATGGGCGGCGACTGGGAATTCCGCGGCAAGCGCGCTGCGGGCGGACAAGGCGCCCAATTCTACAAATCGACCCTCGAGGACTGAGCCTCGAAGGGCCTGACACAAGAGGAAGCATCATGACCCTGCCTGACGCCACCCGTTTCTATATCGACGGCAAATGGGTAGAGCCCGAACCCGGCGCGACACTGGCTCCTGTCGTCAATCCGGCAACAGGCGGGGAAGTCTGCAAGATCGCCCTTGGCACCAAGGCGGATGTTGAAAAGGCAGTGATGGCAGCGCGTGCCGCTTTCCCGGCTTTCGCCCGCACGAGCGTGGCCGAACGCCGCGAGCTGCTGGCCGCGATCAACGCCAAGCTCATCGAACGCAATGACGAGATCGCCAAGGCGATCTCGGTCGCCATGGGCGCCCCGATGGGGCTCGCCATCCATGCGCAGGCGCCTTCGGGCCCGCAGCATTTCGAACAGATCCTGACCGAGATCGACAATTACAAGTTCGAGGAAGACATGGGCACCACCCGCATCCGGCACGAGCCGATCGGGGTCTGTGCGCTCATTACCCCCTGGAACTGGCCGATGAACCAGATCGCCACCAAGGTCGCACCGGCGATTGCGGCTGGCTGCACGATGGTGCTGAAGCCGAGCGAACTGGCGCCCCTTGATGCCGTGATCCTCGCCGAGATCATCGACGAGATCGGCCTGCCGAAAGGTGTGTTCAACCTGGTGCATGGCGACGGCCCCGGTGTGGGTTCCTCGCTTGTCAGCCACCAAGAGGTCGACATGGTCTCCTTCACGGGCTCGACCCGCGCCGGCATCGCCATTTCGGAAGCGGCTGCCAAAACCGTGAAGCGTGTGTCGCTGGAGCTTGGCGGCAAGTCCGCCATGATCGTGATGCCGTCGGCCGATATCAAGACCGCCATCGCCACCTCGGTGCGCGAGGTGATGGTCAATTCCGGCCAGTCGTGCAACGCCCGCACCCGCATTCTCGTGCCGAAAGACAGGTATGCCGAGGCAGCAGCCGTTGCCGCCGAAGCCGCGAAAGGCCTTACGGTCGGCAAGCCGGAGGACAAGGTGAACCTTGGGCCCGTGGCCAACCGCAACCAGTATGAAAAGGTCGTCTCGCTGATCCGCAAGGGTGCTGCGGAAGGCGCCACTTTGCTCGCCGGTGGCCCCGACAAGCCCGCAGGCCTTGAGGACGGTTTCTTCGTGGTCCCCACCGTGTTCGGCGATGTGACGCCCGACATGACAGTGGCACGGGAAGAGATTTTCGGGCCCGTGGCCTGCCTCATGACCTATGACACGCTCGATCAGGCGGTCGATATCGCGAACGACAGCGAATATGGCCTGTCGGGCGGGGTGTGGGCGGCCAGCCGCGAGGAAGCGGCCGAGGTGGCCGCGCGCCTGCGCACTGGCATGGTGCATATCAACGGCGCCGGGCTTGATAGCGCTGCGCCCTTTGGCGGATACAAGATGTCCGGCAATGGCCGCGAATGGGGCAAATACGGCCTCGAAGACTATCTCGAGCTGAAATCGGTTTACGGCGCGAACGGCTGATCGCCGTTCGCGATCCCCTCCCTTCAAGCTTCTTGCAACAGCCGGGCGGCGGCCTTCGCCTTTTCCGCCCGGCTGTGCGCCATGATCGGCACGATCAGCAGCGCATAGCCGATGATGAAGAAGACGACGCTTGAAAGCTCGACCCCGAAATAGTTGCCGTCGCCGACGATCTGCGAGGCGATATAAGGGCCGATGGCGAGACCCGTCATCTGGATCGCGAGCGCGAAACTCATCACCCGGCCGCGCAGGTCGAAGTCCGAAATGGCAGCAAGGATGAAGGGCAGAACCTTGTTCCAGGCGAGATTGAAGCCGCACACAGCGACCAGATAGGTCAGCGGCCCCGGCCCCGGCATCAGGATCGCGATGAAGGCAGCCCCGCCGAGCACGCCAAGCGTGATGGGGGCAAACCGCCCCACCGCTTTCGAGGAAATGATGACGGCGAGGAAGGCCCCGATCACCCCGAAAATCTGGGAGAGGAACAGGTCGTTCGCGACCGTCTGATCGGATAGCCCGGCGTCGATCCCGATCAGGAACAGGTACGCCCAGACGATCCCCTGTGAGATATTATAGGCAAGAAAGCCGACAAGGGTCGGCACCAGCAGCCGGAAATTGATGGGCTCGTGGACCTCTGTCTCGGGCGGCGTTTCATGCGGGGCAACGGGGATGAAAGGCACAGCCAGAAGGCCGAGTGCGGAAGCCACCGCAAAGGCGATGAAAAGCCCCGAAAGCCCGATGGTATCCAGAAGATAGGGGATCATCAGCAGCCCGAGCGCGCCGTAGGATAGAAGCACGGTGAGGTAAATACCGAGGTTGAAATCGGTGCGCTTCGTGAGGCCGATGGCCGCGAAACTCAGCGAAATCAGCCCGCCGTGCCCGAAGCCGGCGATGAAGCGCGCGATCCCGAGCGAATGAAAGTCGGTCATGAAGGCCGAAAGTATGTCGCCGCCTGCCCCCACAAGTGCACAGAGCGCAAGGCAGACCCGCCAGTTGCTGCGCAGCGACAGGACCGCGAGAAGAATCGTGGATGCCGCGATCCCGAACATCTCGTAAGCCGCAAGCTCGCCCGCCTGCCCTTCGCTAAATTTCAGGATCTCGACAAAGCCGCCGACCAGCCCCGGCTGGATGATGAAGGATATGTTGGCAGCAAGGCCGAGCAGTACGGCAGCCGTCACTGAGGACGGCGCATCCGGGCTGTAGCCGCTTTTCACCTGAAACAAACGCATGAACGCACCTCCCCTATGAGACGGGCAGTTTCACCATAGGGCAGGTGCGCGGCATGACAAATGTGGCCTTTTTGCCAATTGCGGGGCGGGAAGCGACATGCAGGCCCTTCAAATGTCCGAATTTGACAAGCGGCGTGCACTATCAAGAGGAAGGCTTGAGCGTTACCCGAAGTGCGGGAAGTGACACGCGACATATAAAATCCAGGGAGGCTTGTAACCGTGATGCAGATTGAAAAGGGGCATTCGGGCTTGAGGCGGCAATTGCTGGCGTCATCGGCCGTAGCAGTGCTGGTGGCGGTGGCGCCCGCCGCGCACGCGCAGCTCATTGAGGAAATCGTTATCTCCGCGCAAAAGCGCGAGCAGAATATGCAGGAAGTGGGCGTTTCGCTGACCGCATTCAGCGGCGACGCGCTCAAGGAATTCGGCTTCAACGACAGCACGCAGATTGTGGCGCAGGTGCCAGGCCTGAATGTCGGCACGCCGGTGGGCGAGGGCAACAACCCGTCCTTCACGCTGCGCGGTGTGGGCCTCAATGACTTCAACGACAATAACGAAGGCCCGATTGCCGTTTATCTGGATGATGTCTATCAGGCGGCCCTGCCGGGCCTCACCTTCCAGCTTTTTGACGTGGAACGGGTGGAAGTGCTGCGCGGGCCGCAAGGCACGATCTATGGACGTAACGCCACGGGTGGCCTGATCAAGTTTGTCTCCCGCAAGCCGACGGAAGAGACCGAAGGCTATATCGACGTGGAAGGCGGCGCCTACGAAAGCCTCAATGTGAAATCGGCCATCTCCGGCGCGCTGGGTGATGGCGTGCGCGGGCGTCTGGCGGCGGCCTATGGCCGCAACGGCGGCTATGTTGAAAACCGTATGGGGCCCACCACGAACGAAGCCAACAGCATCGCTCTCCGCGGCCAGATCGAGTTCGACGTTGGCGATGACGGCCTTCTCAACCTGAAGGGCATCTATTCGCGCTCGAAGACCGATGCGCCGCAGTATCAGCATCAGGCGACACTTGGTGCGACGGGGGCTGACAACCTGCCCTTCTGCCCGACCGATGTGCCGCGCGACAATTATTGCTATGCCGACACGGATGATGACGTGCATGCGGGCGAATATGACCGCCACGGCGACCTGAAGATCGAGGTGAAGGGCGTTCACGCCACCTACGAGCATGATTTCGGCGGGATCGAGCTCACCAACACCTTCTCGTACCAGAATACCGAGAAATTCCACGAGGAAGACACGGACGTTGGCCCCAATCCGGGGATCGAGCCGACCTTCCGGTCGGAAAATGACGCCCTTTCGAACGAACTGCGCCTGATGGGCCGCTATGACAAGGGCTTCTGGCAGGTTGGTGTCTTCTATCTCGATACCAAAGTGAAAAGCGCGAATGACTTGCCGGTATACTGGCGCGGTGACTTCGCGGCACTTCTGGATAGCGATCCTGCTGTTTTTGGCGGCGCGCTGGAGGCCTTCACGCCGGGCTACGACAAGGGGCCGGGCCTTGTTCCCGCCATCTATTATGACGTGGACTATACCCAGAAGACCAAATCCTACGCCGGATTCGCGCAGGTTGAATATCTGCTGACCGAAGAACTGAACCTGACGGCAGGTATCCGTTACACCAAGGAAAAGCGGAACTTCGATTATATCAACCGCGCCCCTGAAGGGTATCTCCTGAACAATCTGCTCGCCGGCCTTGGCGAAGCAAACTTCATGAGCCTTCATGCCGGCGATGTGAACGGCTTTGCAGCCGCCCTCGGCGCAGGTGACCCGGATGTCGTGTCTGCCGATGCGTCGCGGATCAACGACGATAACGTGATCGGCAAGGTCTCGCTCGACTGGCAGGTGGATAACCGGACGCTTCTTTATGTCACCTGGAGCAAGGGCTTCAAGGCGGGTGGCTTCAATGCCGGCTTCATCGACCAGACCGACTTCCTGACCTCCGATCAGGTGGCGTTCGACCCCGAGGTGCTGACGTCTTACGAGACCGGTGTGAAATGGACGTCATCTGACAATGCCCTGCGCATCAACGCCTCCGGCTTCTATTATGACTATAACGACTTCCAGGCCCTGACCTTCCAGGGGCTGTCGCAGTTCATCACCAATGCGTCGGCCAAGTTTTATGGCGGCGAGGCGGAGATCGGCATGCGGCCGGTCGAGAATCTCGATATCCAGCTGGGTGTCAGCTATCTCGATACCGATGTGGACGGCGTGACTGTTCAGGGTGAAACCGCCGATAACCGTCGTGCGGTGCTGGCGCCCAAATTTACGGCAAACGGCTTCATCGCCTACACGATCCCGATGGATAACGGTGACGAGATCATCCCGTCGGCGAGCTTCAATTACCAAAGCAGCCACTATTTCGATATCACCAACAGCGATATCTCGAAACAGAAGGGCTATATGCTCGTCGACATGCGTCTTGCCTATCGGATGGAAGACAAGGGGCTGGAGTTCGCAGCCTTCGCCAAGAATGTGTTCGACAAGGAATACAAGGTTTACACCTTCGATTTCACCGGACCCGGCGGCTACAACCAGCTTTTCTACGGCAAGCCGCGTTGGTGGGGTGTTTCGGTCGGTTATCGCTTCTGATCCGGCCCATCCAGAACAAGCTACCGAAGACCCGCCAACCCGGCGGGTCTTTGCTTTTTCAGCGCGCGGATGCATCGGCGCTTGACTCATATTTCTATTAAGGATATTAAATATCCATAAGGATAAAAAATATCCTTAATAAGTGATCTTCATCACCAGAGCTGCTCAAGAAAGGACCCGAGTCATGTCAGCACGTCTCAACTATTTCGCCCTCTCCGGCAGCACCGCCAAAGGCTATCTCGATTTCAGCACTGCCCAGCATGGCGGCTCGATCGAGGAAAGCGCGCGTCACCTTGTCGATATTCGTGTGTCGCAGCTCAATGGCTGTGCCTTTTGTCTGGACATGCACGTCAAGGAAGCCAAAATCGACGGCGAACGTGAACTGCGCTTGCATCACCTGGCGATCTGGCGGGAATCCCCCCTTTTCACCCCGCGTGAGCGCGCCATTCTGGAATGGGCCGAACTCTTGACCAAACTGCCGCCTGAAGGTGTTTCCGACGAAGCCTTTGCTGCCGTGCGTGCGCACCTCAGCGACAAGGAAATTTCCGATCTCACCTTCATTGTGCTGACCGTCAACGGCTGGAATCGCCTCAGCATCGCCTTCCGCCCGGTGCCGGGTTCGAACGACAAGATGTTCGGCCTCGACAAGGCCGGCCTTGCCTGATGCAGCTTCGCAACCAGGTCGAATGGGCACTCCATTGCTGCGGCATCCTTGCCGGGGTGCCCGACGACCGCTACCTGCCGACCAAGGCTTTGGCGGAATTCCACGGCGTGCCGAAGGAATATCTGTCCAAGGCCTTGCAGGCCTTGTCGCAGGCCGGGCTGGTGGAAAGCACGCTGGGGCCGTCCGGCGGTTACCGGCTGGCGCGGCCGCCCGAGGCGATCAGCTTCCTTGATATCGTTGAAGCGGTGGAAGGCAAGGCTTCCACCTTCGTCTGCACCAACATCCGTTTCAACAACCCTTGTGTGCCAACGGACGATTGCGCTGCCGCAAGCCGCCCCTGCGCCATTGCGCGCGTGATGTGGGAAGCCGACAAGGCGTGGCGCGACCGGCTGAAGGCTACCACCTTGGCGGACCTTGGAAAAACGCTGGTCACCGATCTGGATGAGGCAACACGGGACCGCATTGCGGACTGGGTTCAAACACACAGCTGAGAGATAGATTGGATTTTAGGCATATTTCAGCGAGATTTTAACATACGCCCATTATAGTGCCTGTGGGGTCGAGATGGTTGGGATGTGGAGGTTTGTGTGTTTACTTTCCCTGAACTATCTCTCGCCGGCAACAAGACCGGCAACGACAGCTTTATCCTTGAGGCCATTCGGAACGCTCTGGCGACCATCGAATTTGAGCCTGATGGAACAATCATCACCGCGAACGACAGCTTCCTGACCCTGATGGGGTACGGGCTGGATGACGTGCGCGGCAAGCATCATCGCATCTTTCTGGAGGCTGCCTATGCGGCCTCGGAAGATTATGTATCCTTCTGGCAAGGCCTGAAGCGCGGCGAGGCCGCTGTCGCCGAATTCAAACGGATCGGCAAGGATGGCAATCCCGTGTGGATCAGGGCGTCCTATTGCCCGGTCAAAGACAAAGGCGGCAAGGTCATCCGTATCGTCAAGGTCGCGATGGACGTGACCCGCGATGTGCTTGAAAGCGCCGATGCCAAAGGCCAGCTGGATGCTATCTCGCGCTCGCAGGCCGTCATCAGCTTCGCGCCGGATGGCACGATCCTCGATGCCAACGAGAATTTCCTGAGGGCAACGGGGTATGCCCGCGACGAAATTGTCGGCCATCAACACCGCATGTTCGTGTGCCCGGAAGAGGCACGCACATCGGACTATGCCGCTTTCTGGGAAAAGCTGGCGGCCGGAAACTTTGATGCCGGCCAGTATCGCCGCATCGCAAAGGAAGGCCGGGAAATCTGGCTGCAGGCAACCTACAATCCGATCTTCGATCCTGAAGGCCGGGTTGTGAAGGTGGTGAAATATGCTTGGGATGTGACCGAAGAAGTGCTGAGGAACGCCGATTATAAAGGCCAGATCGAGGCTATCGGCAAGGCGCAGGCCGCGATCAGCTTCGACCTTGACGGCAATATTCTGGACGCCAACGAAAACTTCCTGCAGGCGGTTGGCTACAGCCTTGCCGAGGTCAAGGGCAAACACCACCGCATGTTCGTGGAGCCGGGTGAGGCTCAGACGCCGGCTTATGCTGAATTGTGGAAGCAGCTTCGTTTTGGCCGGTTCCAGGCAGGCGAATTCAAGCGTGTCGGCAAGGGCGGGAAGGATGTCTGGATCCAGGCGAGCTATAATCCGATCCTCGATCCAACAGGCCGCCCCTTCAAAGTCGTGAAGTTTGCGACGGACATCACAAAGCGGGTGGAACTGCGGCTTGAAACCCGCCGTGTCGGAGCGCTTGTGGATCAGAATCTGACCAGAATCCTCGATAGTGTCAGCGATGCGAGCGAACAGTCGGTCTCTGCGTCGGCGGCGTCCGACCAGACGCTGGCGACCGTTCAGTCGGTGGCGGTAGCAACAGAAGAGTTCGAGGCAACAAGCCGCGAGATCGCTATCAATATGGACCGCTCCCGCGAGCAGGTGACTCGTGTGATGGAAGAAACCCAGACGGCGGACGAGCATGCGGACAGCCTCGTGAAAGCGGCTGAAGCCATGGGCAATATCATCAGCGTGATCGAGGATATCGCCGGGCAGATCAATCTGCTGGCCCTGAATGCCACCATCGAATCGGCCCGCGCGGGCGATGCCGGCCGTGGTTTTGCGGTGGTCGCGAACGAGGTGAAATCGCTTGCCAATCAGGTGGCGGGTGCCACGGCCCAGATTTCGGAAGAAATCGGCAGCATGCAGGGTATCAGCCGTGATGTGGTGGGCTGCCTGACCGCCATCCGGACAAGCGTCAACCATGTCGAGAACAGCGTGACGAGCGTTTCGAGCGCGGTTGAGGAACAGGCTGCGACCTCGCAGGAAATTTCCCGCAACATGCAGGTGGCTGCCGGCGCGGTTGAAGAGTTCGCGGCCAATCTCCGGGCGATCACCGATGCAATCACGCAGTCGAACGAACTGGCGACCGAAGGCACGAACCTTTATCGGTCCTTGCAGGACAAAACGCAGGTCCAGTCGCAGGCAGCGGCCTGACGCACCGGAATATATTGAAAGAAAAGGCGGGGCTTTGGCCTCGCCTTTTGATTCTAGCCGATCAGTTCCCTGAACCGGCGCTCGCCAGTGCCTGAAAAAATGATCGCCCGTGTTGCAGGCTGGCGTTGCGCCCAGCCGAGCGCAAAGAACTGGTCGAGGATCAGTTTGCCGGCGCTGCCTGCAAGATGATGGCGCCGCACGCTCCAGTCCAGACAGGTGCGGCATTCAGGGCGGTTTGACCTCGGCAGGCTTGCCGGAGTGAGGCCAATGACGGACAGTTGCTCCCATCCCCGGGATGAGATAACGAGCCTGGCGCCCGTGTCCATCAGCCATTTGTCAGCGATCATCCGGTCGAGAAGCGCCACACCCATGTCGCCTGCCAGATGGTCGTAACAAACGCGGGCTTTGCGCATGGCAGCGTCCGTGGGGCCTGTGCGGGTGCGCTTGCCGGTGCCACTTGTGTCTGCAACTCGCATCAGCGCTTCAAGGAGGGCGGCAACGTCGCGACCGGCCAGCCGGTAATAATGGTGCCTTCCCTGTACCTCGCGCTCGATCAGGCGCCCCTCCATCAGCCGGGCAAGATGTGAACTCGCCGTCTGCTTGGTGATGCCGGCCTCGATGGCCAACTCACCGGCCGTCAGCGCACGACCGTCCATCAGGGCGTTCAGCATATTGCCGCGGGCGGGGTCGCCAACGAGGGCAGCAATCCGGGAAATGTCGGGGCCTTCTTTCATAGTTCGACCCTAATCGAACCATTATGTCTGCGCAATCGGTTAGAAGGGCATCACCATCCGGCAAGGAGATGTGCCCATGATAACCTGTTTCATCCGCTACGAGATTGATCCGTTCCGAAAGGATCTGTTTGAACGTTATGCCCGTGGCTGGGGCGAGGCGATCCCGCGTTGCGGGGCCGACCTCATCGGCTATTTTGCGCCGCACGAGGGCTCGACCACCGTGGCATACGGGGTCTATTCCCTCCCGTCGCTCGCCGATTACGAGGCCTACAAAACCCGGCTTGCGGCCGATCCCGCAGGGCGGGAAAATTACGAGTTTGCGCGAGCCGAAGGTTTCATCCGGCGGGAGGACAGACTGTTCCTGAAGCTTGCTTCTGCGCCTCACGGGGTGAAGGGAGGCGTGCAATGATCGCCGTCCTTTTTGAAGCTGTGGCGAGCGACGCCCACACGCACGAATATTTCGATCTGGCAGGTCAGTTGCGCCCGCTTCTTGATGAAATCGATGGCTTCATCTCAATCGAGCGGTTCGAAAGCATCACGACGCCGGGCAAGGTTCTGTCCCTGTCTTTCTGGCGGGACGAGGAAGCCATCCAGGCATGGCGACGGACGGTCGCGCACCGCAAGGCGCAGGCGGTCGGGCGGCACCATGTATTTGATGACTACCGGCTGCGGATCGCTCACGTGGTGCGCGATTACGGCCTGAACGACCGGACGGAGGCCCCCGACGACAGCCGGGAGGCCCACGGCGAACATGGCTAAGTCGGCCTGAATATGCCATCTGCCGGACGGGTGACAAAGACGGAACCATCGGTCTATTGTTCCTTCATGGCTCGGTATGAAGGAACGCTCCCTATGCATCTGGTTTTTCTCTACGGCCCCCCGGCGGCAGGAAAATATACCGTTGCCAGGCTTCTGGCGGCGGAAACCGGCTATGCGCTTTTCCATAATCATCTGGTGGTGGATGCGGTTGCGGCCGTCTTCCCCTTTGGCAGCGAAAGCTTCGTGCGCCTGCGTGAGGATTTCTGGATGAAAAGCTTTGAGGCGGCAGCGCGCGAGGAACGCTCGCTGATCTTCACCTTCCAGCCGGAAGGCTCCGTCGCCCCCGATTTTGCAGGGCGTGTCGCCGATCTGGTGCGCGGAGCGGGCGGAAAGGTCACATTCGTGCATCTCACCCTGTCGCGTGAGGAACAGGTTGCCCGGGTCGACAATGCCGACCGCGCGAAGTTTGGAAAACTTCGGGATGTAGTGCTGTTGAAGGCGTTGCAGGACGAATTCACGGCCTGCGAACGCGCGATGCCGACGCCGGACCTGACGATCGATACCGCCCGTGTGCCGCCCGAAGAAGCGGCGGCGATGATCAGGGCAGTCCTTTAAGGCGGGTGGGGCATCCTGCGCCCCATTCGTGACAGATTTCCTGATTATCTCTTCAAATAACATTGAGTTGCCTTCGGCGCGCACCTGTCCCACAGTGCGCGCGCCGGCATGAAGCACCTCCCCGCTCTTGCCGTGCGGACTGACGGCGCCCCGCCGTTTTCCCCGCATTCGCCTTCAGGCTGCCGTTCCTGCAACGGGTTCGGCGCATGCCTTTTTCACTGTTGCCCCATCCTGTGAAGGAGATTTCGAAAATGACCGACCAGACCCCGACCTTCGAACTGCCGCCGCTCCCCTACGGCCACGCAGACCTCGCGCCCGCGCTTTCGGAAGAAACGCTGCAGGTTCACCACGGCAAACACCATGCCCGCTATGTGACGGTGCTGAACGGCTTCATCGCCGACAAGGGCCTGACCGCCACCTCGATCGAGCAGGTGACGAAAGACGCGCATGCCAAGGGCGACAAGCCGGTCTTCAATAACGCGGCACAGGCCTGGAACCATGCCTTCTTCTGGGAAAGCATGAGCCCCAAGGCAACCGCACCTGCCGGTGCGCTTCTTGATGCCATCAACGCGGCTTTCGGTAGCGTGGAAGAGCTGAAAAAGCGCTTCGTGGCTGAAGGCGTCGGCCATTTCGGCTCCGGTTGGGCGTGGCTCATTGTGCGCGCTGGCAAGCTTGAGGTCGTCTCGACCCATGATGCCGGCCTGCCGATTCTGGAAGACGGTGTGACCGCCCTTCTGGCCTGCGACGTGTGGGAACATGCCTACTATATCGACTACCGCCAGGACCGCCCGACGTGGCTCGGCAACTGGTTCGACAAGCTCGCCAACTGGGATTTCGCGGCCCGGCAATTTGCCGCCGCAATCGAAGGCGGCGAAGGCTGGCGCTACCCCGCGCCGAAATAAGCGACAAGACCTATCCGAGAAGAGGCCCGCCCAATCTGGCGGGCCTTTTTTCTTGGGGATGCGCTGGCGGCGTCAATCTACTATTGATTGATATTTTCGGGCGCCAGCAGTAGATTCCCGGTTTCTTTACAGCCGACAGTTTCAGCGTGACGACAAGTGTTCCGGTATTCCGCAATCCAAGGGAGGCCCCGGCATGACCGCTCGCCCTCGTTCGTCAGTAGCCAGCAACAAGGAAATCAGCAGCCCGACGCTTACCGCGGCGGAAGACGTGCGCGTCCTGAGCGTACGCCCGGACACGCTTGATTTCCGGGACCGCATGTTCGAACCGACACTCGTTGAAGTGCCGCTTCGACGAACCCTCGATGATTATTGCAGCGCCGGTGTGCCGATCCTTGATCAGGGCCGCGAAGGCGCCTGCACCGGCTTCGGGCTTGCCACGATGGTTCACTATCTGCTGCGCACCCGCAAGGTTGAACGCTCCGAAGATATGGTCAGCCCCAACATGCTCTATGACATGGCCCGTCGGTACGATGAATGGGCCGGTGAAAACTACAGCGGCTCCAGCTGCCGGGGCGCCATCAAGGGATGGTTCAAGCACGGCGTGTGCGACACCAAACTGTGGCCCAAGTCGCTTGGCGAAGCGGCGGTTGTGAACCATGCAATCGCCACCGATGCCTCGCGCCGGCCGCTCGGCGCCTATTTCAGGGTCAATCATCAGGATCTTGTGGCCATGCACTGCGCGATCACGGAAGCGGGCATCCTTTATGCCAGTGCCGCCGTGCATCAGGGCTGGCAACGGGTCGGCAAGGACGGGGTGATTGCCTATCCGGGCGGCAACATGATCGGCGGGCACGCCTTCGCCATTGTTGCTTATGACGAAGAAGGGCTTTGGATCCAGAATTCATGGGGCACCAAATGGGGCAAGAAAGGCTTTGCCCGGATTTCCTATGAAGACTGGCTGGCGAACGGCAGCGATGTGTGGGCGGCCCGGCTTGCGGTGCCCACTCGGCGTGGTGCGGTCGATGCTGTCAGCAGCCTGGCGCACGGTGCGGCCCAGATTCCGGCGCTCGCCCTCAGCGAGTTGCGCCCGCATGTCATCAATGTCGGTAATGACGGCAAGCTTGACCCCAAAGGGGATATCGGCACAACGCCCGAAACGCTGGCCGAAATCGTGCGGGGTGACATCCCCCGTCTGACCAAGGGCTGGTCCAAGCGGCGTATTGTCCTTTATGCCCATGGCGGCCTTGTGGGCAAATCGAACGCCTTGCAGCGGGTCAATGATTACCGTGCCGCCATGCTCGGGGCCGAATGCTATCCGCTTGCCTTCATCTGGAAGACCGATTTCTGGACCACGGTGCGCAATATCCTCGCGGATGCCAATCGTCAGCGGCGGCCCGAAGGCTTCATCGACGACAGCCGGAATTTCATGCTCGACCGGCTGGACGATCTCCTTGAGCCGGCCGCTCGCACGCTCGGCGGAAAAGCCGTCTGGAACGAAATGAAGGAGAATGCCGAGCTCGCGACCCTGCGCAAGCCGGGGGACGGCGCGGCGCGGCAACTTGCCGATCTCCTGGCTGCCGACAAGGATATCGAGCTGCATCTGGTGGCCCACAGCGCCGGCAGCATTTTCTTCGCCCGCTTCGTCGAATACTGGACGAAGACGCTTGGCCTGCCCGTCGCCACCTGCACCCTGTGGGCGCCGGCCTGCACGACGGCGCTGTTCAAGAAACATTATCTGCCGGCGATAGACAGCGGGAAGATCGAACGCTTCACCCTTTTCACGCTGACCGACCAGACCGAGCAGAATGACAATTGCGCCAAGATCTATAACAAGTCGCTGCTCTATCTTGTCTCCAACGCCTTCGAGGAACGGTTCCGGATTCCGATTTTCCGGCCGGACGGCGAAGCGATCCTCGGCATGGAAAAATTTGTCGAGAAAGACAAGGCGATCAAGGCCCTGTTCAAGGGCAAGAAGGCCGTACACGAATGGATCCGCTCACCGGCCGGCTTGCCGGAAGGCGATCCTTATGCCTCGGAAGCCCAGCATCACGGCGATTTCGATGACGACCGCTTCACCGTGAAGGCGACGCTTGCGCGCATTCTGGCCGCCAAGAAAGGCTTCCACGGGACCGTCAGCTTCGCCCGCTCTGCCTCCTCCCGCCGCTCAATGCGCGAACGACTGAGCGACTGAGGGTATAGCCAGCGCGGGCCCCTCCAACTCGCCCTTCAGGCTGGCTTGCGCACCGCGATCAGGGCAGCAAGGGCAGCGAAGAGGGTTGCCACAAGGAAGGTCGTCTGCAGGCCGCCTGCCGCGAACACCGACCCGAGGACCGCGGCGCCTGTAATGAAGCCGAGGCTGCGGGAGAGATTGAGAAGGGCCGAGGTCATGCCGCGCTGGTCGGCGGCGGCCTCCTGCATGACCATCGTATTGTTGGCGGTGTGGAAGAAAGCATAGCCGAGCGTGACGGCCATCAGCGGGCCGATATAGCCGGGGACCCCAAGCGACGCAGGCGCCGTGGCAAGGGCGAGGGCGCCAGCCGTCATCAGGGTCAGCCCCCCGATCTGGCTGCGGCGGACACCGAACCTGTCAGCTGCGCGCCCTGCCGGCACACCGGCAAGCGCGACCATCAGTGGCCCGGCAGACATCACGAGGCCAACCGACGCTGTATCGAGGCCAAGGCCGTGCGCCAGATAGAAGGGGCCGACCACAAGCGATGCCATCATGATGGCGGAGACGAGGCAATTCATCACAAGGCCGGCGCTCAAAACCGGGTTCCGGAACAGGCCGGGGCGGATCAGCGGGTGTGCCGTCTTCCTCTCGAACCGGACAAAAACTAACCCGCCCGCGACCGCCGCACCCACAAGGCCAGCGTTCACGAGGGCGGAACCCCCGGCGCCGGTCATGGCCAGCGCATAGGCCGCAAGGACAGCGGCGAGGAGGAGGGTGCCGACCGTATCGAATTGGCGAGGGTCGAACCGGGATGCAGGGGCTTCGGCGGGTACGCTGCGCGCGATCAGGGCGAGCGCGGCGACACCGAGGGGGAGATTGACCAGAAAGATCGACGGCCAGCCGAAAGCTGAGACCATGAAACCGCCAAGCGTGGGGCCAAGCGTGGTGCCCGCCGCCGACATGGTCGCGAGGAGGCCCATCGCTGCGCCGGCGCGTTCCTTCGGCACCGCGGCCCCGACAAGCGCCATTGTCATGGCCATCATGACCGCCGCCCCGACCCCCTGCGCCACGCGCGCGGCAAGAAGCCAGTGGGTTGACGGCGCAGCGGCGCAAAGGGCCGACGCCAGCATGTAAAGAAGGATGCCGCCCATCAGCAGGCGGCGCCGGTCCATCATGTCGCCGAGCCGCCCAACCCCGGCCATGAAGGCGGTCATCGACAGGAGATAGGCGAGAACAATCCACTGGGCTGTATCAAAGGTGGCACCGAACGCTTCGGTCAGGGTCGGCAAGGCCACATTGACAATACCGGTGCCCACGGCCGCGATGAGCATCGAAAGGGAAAGGCTGACGAGTGCTAGCTTTGCGTTGCCTGAGGGGGCGGCAGGCATGGCATCGGGGCCTTCAAGGCCTATTGTTGCACTGTTGTTCATGGAATTCACCAATTCCTGTTGAATATATGCGTGCGCATGCATATATTCAACAGGAAGCAGAGAGTCAAGTGGATGAACGGAATGAATGGATATCTGGCCCTTTTTGATCGGCTCGGGCAGCTTGGGCGGCAGCGCTACCGCATGGCGGAAGACTATTTTGCGCGGCTCGGGCTCAATCACACGGAAGCGCGTCTCCTGACGCTTCTGACCCAGGCGGGTGGCCGGGCGACGCAGGATGCCCTCGCAGGCCAGCTTTATATCGATCGCAGTAATGTGGGGCGGGCCCTAAAAGCGCTGGAGGCGCGCGACTATGTAGCGCGGCAGAAGGATGCGAAAGACAAGCGCGCCAACTTTGTGCAGATCACCGCAAAAGGCAGCGCAGCGGCGGGTGAAATTGCCAGTCTGAAGGGTGAAATGGCGGCGGCCTTCTTCAACGGCCTCGAGGAATCAGAAGCGGCAATGATCGCCGGTCTCCTCGGTCGGGTGGAGCCATTTGGGGCCAATACGGCGTAATAGCATGTGAAGCGAAGGGGGGCTGACATGAAAGATACAGCAAAGGGATATTGCAATTGCGGCGCGGTCGCCTTCGAGATCGAAGGCGCCATCAGGGACATCTATATGTGCCACTGTTCGATCTGCCGCCGGTGGACCGGGCACGCTGGTGTCGCGGTGGTGGTTGTGCCGAAAGCGACTTTCCGCTGGGTGCGGGGGCAGGATCAGATCGGATCATGGTCTAAGCCGGATGCGGACTGGCAAAGCTCGTTCTGCAAGACATGCGGATCGGCGCTCCCTGGCACCAATGATCCTTCAACCGTGTTCATTCCTGCCGGACTGATTGCAGGCGGCGCCGAGAAACTGAAAGTGGCCCATCATATATGGGTTGGCTCCAAAGCGCCGTGGGACGAGATCAATGATGAGGCCAAGCAACATCCTGAGGCGTTCATAAGTAGCTGAGGCCGATACACGTTCCGCAGCATCAGCCCTGTTCCGTAACGGTTACAAAAAAATGGTCGCACTAAGGTCTATTTAAACTATTTCCGCCTATTATTGGCCAAGAGATGTCCAATTGGCCCCCAATTGGGCGATACAAAGCCGGTCGCCCCATCTTCTCCCTGCGACAATTCTTGCGAAGACTCCGGAACAAGGAACACACTAATAACAATTTATTAGTGTGTGCGTGCCATTCTGGGACGATCAAGATATGATTCTTGAGAATTCGACAGGATTCGCCAATGTTTGATCGCCCCTCCCCCCTTAACGAAGAAATCAAGTTCGGCGTCGATGAAATCATCGTCTCCAAAACCGACACTCGCGGTTATCTGACCTATGCCAACGATGTTTTTTGCCGTGTCGCTGAAATGTCGACGCACGATGTGATTGGCAAGCCGCACGCTATTATCCGCCATCCCGATATGCCGCGCGCGGTGTTCAAGCTTTTGTGGGAAACCATCAAAGGCGGGAACGAGATCTTCGCCTATGTGAAGAACATGTCGGCAACGGGTCGTTATTACTGGGTCATTGCCCATGTTACCCCCAGTTTTGCGCCGGATGGCAGTATCAGTGGCTTCCATTCCAACAGGCGATGCCCATCCCGCAAAGGTATCAGCGACATCGAACCCCTGTATCAGCGTCTTCTGGATGAAGAACGGAAGCATTCGAACCCCAAGGACGGCCTCGCCGCCAGTTATCAGTATCTGACGGACATGCTGGCCGAGAAGCAGGTTTCCTATTCCAAGTTCATCTGGTCGACAGGGGAATAATGATGTTTTCCTTCAACAAAACGTCTTTTAACGGTGAAGAGCTTGCAGCCCTGAAGGCGGAACTCGCAGCCCTGCGCGAAGAAAACCGACTTTACCGTGATGCTTTCGCCGAAGTTCGCTCGGTCGCGGCTCGGGCTGCCAAGGGCGATCTCTCTGCGCGTATTGTCCATTGGGACGATTTCGGTGACCTGACAGAGACGCTTGCCGCCTTCAATCATGCGCTCGATATGGCAGACGCGTTTGTGCGGGAAGCAGGTGAGGCCTTGAACGCGGCGCTTGAGAAGCAATTTTACCGGGTCTTCCTTACGCAAGGCATTCTTGGTGATTTTGGGCGCGGCGCCGAGATCATCAACGTTGCATCCGCCAAGATGAAAGAAGCCGACCGCGCCAAGAAGCAATTCGTCAGCGATATCAGCAAGGCGTTCGAGCAAGACGTGCTCAGCATTGTCTCTGCCCTTGCCAGCAGTGCCCGACAAACATCGGAAGCTGCCGCCCGACTGATCGAACATTCCAACAATAACCAGACACAGGCAACAACGGTTGCCTCGGCGGCCGAGCAGGCAACCGTCAACGTTCAAACCGTCGCTGCGGCAGCAGAACAACTGACGGCTTCGGTGGAAGAAATCGCCCAGCAGGTCAGCGCGTCATCGCAGAAGACCGGCCTCGCCGAGCATGAGGCGAACGGTGCATCAACCACCATCAGTCTCCTGAACGAGGCCTCGACCTCAATCGGCCAGGTGGTCAGCCTGATCAATGACATTGCAGATCAGACCAACCTGCTTGCCCTTAATGCAACGATCGAGGCGGCGCGTGCCGGCGACGCGGGGAAGGGCTTTGCCGTTGTGGCCTCGGAGGTCAAGTCACTTGCTGGTCAGACCGCCAATGCGACAAAGGATATTGCCTCGAAGGTCAAGGAAATCCAGACCAAGACGACGGTTTCCGTCGATGCGGTCGAAAAGATCAGGTCGCTGATCACCTCGCTCAACGAGATTGCCGGGGCAATCGCTTCGGCGACCGAAGAGCAGAGCGCTGCCACGATGGAAATCAGCCGCAATATTCAGGAAGCATCACAGGGTACAGCCGAAGTGTCCCGCAGCATCGCAGCGGTGAATGATACCGTAGGACGGGCCATGCGCCGCGCCATGGAAGTACGTCAGGCGGCTGAGCATATGCAGGTGGAGGTGACAAACCTCAACAGCAAATCGGAAGCGTTCATCCGGTCGATCTCCGAGATGTGAAGGACACGGATGCTGAGCTGTCAAAAACAGAAAGCTCGCCTTCTGGCGGGCTTTTTCATGGCTGTTGCGGCGTGGGATTGTTGGGATCGAAGGGCAGCAGGAAGTGGGCTTCGATGCCGTACTTCCGGGGGATAGAAGCCAGCGGTTCTGCTGGATCGGCCAGCAAGCCGGAGATGGCCGTGTCGAACGCTTTCGCATGCGCGGCGTCCCTGAAGCACAGGAATTGCGGCAGGGAGCGATAGAATTTGATGGGCGAAACCCGGTATCCGCCTGTATTGCGCTCTTGCGGCTGCTGCAAAAAATAGGAAATGCCGGTGTGATCCCCGACAAAGGCATCAAGCCTGCCGTTCTCCAGCATCCGCACGGCGCTTTCGAGGGTGCTGACCTCCGAGACCTGCTGGAAGTCCCAGTTCTCGTCAGCCAGTTCAGGCAATGCCTTCAGGGCACCCCGGAAAATCCCGATGCGGCTGCTTTGCAGGTTCGAAGGCGTGTGGGGCTTCGGATTTTCAGGGTTCGCTGCAACGAAAAGCGCATCCCGCCAGTGGCGATAGGGCAAGGATTGGTGGCATTCAAGCCCTTCGGCGATATTCCATGCCGAGATGGCATCAAGCTTGGTCTGTTGCCAGACGCGTCGATGCCGATTGAGCGGCATATCGAGATAGTCCGCCGCAAAGCCCATTTTGGCAAAGGCCATATTCAGTATTTCAATCTCCAGGCCCTTTTGTGCCACGAAATCTATGACATAGGGTGCTGCTTTGGAGGAGAGGCCAATCTGAAGGCGCGGCTCGCCGCTGGAAGCGTTTGAGGCAGGAACAGGCACAACCGCGATGCAGAAAAACGAAAGGGCGAGCGCCGCATACGTGTAGCGAGAAAAGAAATCACGAAGAGCCACCATGTCCGCTCCGCATAAGGCTGTGGTTTGATTTCTCGACCCCAATAGATTTGCCGAAATTTTGGCAAATAATTCCAATTATTGCAAGGTAACGGCCCCCTCTGAAGCGAAAGGCCACGGCACCTTCGGTCTCGTTTGGCAAATTTTCCGAAAAGCGGATCTTCAGATTTTGAGGTCTTGGCCGGAAAACTGCTGGCTGGAGAAGATGGTGTTCATGATGCGATCTTCGGCCTGGCTGAGGATATCATGGACAATGGCCCGGACGCGGCTCGGCTCGTCGCAGCGCATCACCTCGATCGCCATGACATGCTGGTCGGCAGTGTAGGGCATGCTTTTCAGCCTTTTGAGATAAAGCCAGTAAATCCGCATGGCCCCGTCCTCCAGCTGGTGAACCCAATCATGCATCAGCGGAAAGCCGACGCTTTCGCACAGGGCGATATTGATTTCCTTGTTCTTTTTCAACAGCGCAAGGGCTTCATCATCAGTTGACGGGCGCAACAGTGCTTCGATCTCGTGGCTCAGTTCTTCCAGCCGCTTGAAGTCGGCTGTGGCGGCGGCAAGGGACAGGATCGACGGCAGCAACATCTTGCGCAGGGTGAAATTCTGCTTGATCTCATGGAGTGTGAGCGGCGCCACAATCGTGATGCGCGGCGACAGGTTGACCATGAATTGCTGGCTGACCAGCCGTTCGATCAGGGTGCGGGCAACCGTGCGGCTGATGCCGAACATGTCACTCAGCAGATTTTCCGAAACCTTCTGGCTCGGCGCCAGCTGCTGCGTGACAATCGCATCCATGATCGCTTGATAGGCGTCACCAGCTTCACTGATCCGGGTTTGGTCGTTCATGTCGAGCAATCCTCAAGAATCAAATTCATAGGTTGCCCTGAATGACCAGAAGGGCGACCCCGAGAGTACTAACTTGATAAGAACACGACAAGGGAAAGCGTCGCTGAAGATCCGGGCGGAAATTCACCCTGATACGATCTGGTCCCCAAAAAGCAAAAGACCCGCCTTTAGGGCGGGTCTTTTCATGGTGGAGCTAAGCGGGATCGAACCGCTGACCTCTTGCATGCCATGCAAGCGCTCTCCCAGCTGAGCTATAGCCCCGTCGACTATGGGATGCCCGGGGCTGCGGCCTCGGGAACGGCGCGGACTATAGTCAGGGACTTCGGTCCGCGCAAGGGTTTTTTTCAAGGGGTTGAGGCTGATGTCAACCCCTTGAAGAATATCGATTATTCGTCGTCCGAAAGTGACGAATCGACCATGCCGGTCACTTCATCGTCGTCATCGTCGTCGAGGCTTACGATATCGTCATCGTCGCCGCCGAGATCGATGTCGTCATCGTCGTCGAGCAGGTCTTCGTTGTCGGTCTCGTCATCTTCCTTCGGCGCTGCCTTGGCGGCGGCGGCCTTGTCGATGATGACCGGCTGCTTGGCTTTCAGAATCGGTTCCGGCGTCCATGTGGTGCCGCAATCGATGCAGGTTGCCGGATCGTCTTTTTGCAGGTCGTAGAAGCGCGTGCCGCATTTCGGGCAGGTGCGCTTTGTACCCCATTCGGGTTTTGCCACGGCTGTCTCCACTCTATCTTGAGCGCATTAAAGCTTGATTTCGGCGCTTCCCTTGCCATGATCCACCGCGCCTGTCAAAGATTCCTTTCGTGCTCATCCCGAAAGTCCGCCTGAAAGTCTGCCCGTGTCTGCACATCACTTCCCCGACGCTGCCCCTGAGCCCCTCGTTTCCGCCCCCGGCCGTGCCCTTGAAGGCGCCGTCCGCATTCCGGGCGACAAGTCGGTCTCGCACCGCTCGATCATGCTCGGCGCGCTTGCCGTCGGCAAAAGCCGGGTAAGCGGCCTTCTGGAGGGCGAAGACGTGATGGCAACCGCCGCCGCGATGCGCGCCATGGGTGCCACGGTCACCCGCAAGGGCGAAGGCGAGTGGGAGATCGACGGTGTCGGTGTCGGCGGCCTGCTGGAGCCCGACGACGTGATCGACATGGGCAATTCAGGCACGTCCACGCGCCTTATCATGGGGCTGATCGCCACGCACCCGATCCAGGTGACGATGACGGGCGACGCGAGCTTGCGCAAACGCCCGATGGGCCGGGTGATCGATCCACTGACCGACATGGGCGCCAGCGTCCATGCCCGCACAGGAGGGCGCCTGCCGCTGGTGATCAAGGGGACGGACATGCCGCTTCCCATCGATTACACAACCCCGATGGCCTCGGCGCAGGTAAAATCGGCGGTGCTTCTTGCCGGCCTCAACACCCCGGGCATCACAACCGTGCGCGAAAAGGTGGCAACACGGGATCATACCGAACGGATGCTCTCCTCCATGGGGGCCGATATCCGGGTCGAAGACGGGACGGAAGGCCGCGTGGTGAAACTCGTCGGCCAGCCCGAACTCAGCCCCATCCATATGGAAGTGCCGGGCGATATTTCTTCGTCCGCCTTCCCGATGGTCGCGGCCTCCATCGTGCCGGGCTCGGACGTGCTGATCCGCAATGTGGGGCTCAATCCCCTGCGCACCGGCATCATCTTCGCCCTGCGCGAGATGGGCGCCGATATCACGGTCGAGAATGAACGCGTGCTTGGCGGTGAGCCGGTCGGTGACCTGCGGGTGCGTGCGGCCCGCCTTAAAGGGGTTCAGGGCCTGTCGGTTGACCCGTCCACGATGATCGACGAATTCCCGGTGCTGTTCGCCGCCGCTGCGGTCGCCGAGGGCGACAGCCGGTTCGACGGATTGCACGAGCTGCGCGTGAAAGAATCAGACCGCCTTGCCGCCATGGCTGCAGGCCTGAAGGCCAACGGTGTGGAGGTCGAAGAATTCGACGATGGCATCATCATCAAGGGCTGCGGTGGCAATGTGCCGGGTGGCGGCACGGTCGAAACCCATCTTGATCACCGCATCGCCATGAGCTTTGCCATTCTTGGCCAGCGTGCCGACAAGCCCGTGACCATCGATGACGCCCGCGCCATCCGCACGAGTTTCCCGGTCTTCATTGAAATGATGAAGGGGCTGGGGGCAGGGCTCGAGGCCTAGGCCCCGCCTTCCTTGAACTGGGCGAAGGTGACGATGTGGCCGCCGGGCTCGCGGTAGCCGATCTCGGTGGCGCCGTAGAAGGTTTCGCGCTTTTCCATCACCACCGGTTCACCGGCGAGGGCTGCCTCGATGCTGTCGATATTATCGACTTCGATGAACAGAAGCACCGGGCTGCCGGCTTCAGCGCCTTCCTTGAAGACGTCCGAATCGCCGATCAGGCTTTCACGGGTCTGGAACATCAGCTGCGTGGGGCCCTGTTGCAGGATCACGAAGCCCTTGTGGTCGCCTTCGGGCACGCTCACCGTTTCCGCGAAGCCGACCTTGGCGAAAAAGGCCGCAGAAGCCTCTACCCGGTCAACCGGCAGCACAGGTGTGGCGGAGCGAATCATCCCTTGCTTTCCTGTCTCGTCGGCGCGCAGGGCGCCGATCGTGATGGCCAGAAGGCCAATAAATCCAATCAGCAGAACGACCAAAGGCCGAAACGGCTTCTCCATGCAGATATCCCCCGATAGCAGGACAGGGAGTGTGACGTGGATGGGCGCTTGCCGCAAGGGGCTGGCGTTCGCGCGTGCGACCGCTTATGGAAGGCGAAACGGAAAGGACCGCCATGCCGCCCTCTGACGCTGCCTTTGTGATCGCTATCGATGGCCCCGCCGCTGCGGGCAAGGGTACGCTCGCGCGCCGGCTGGCCGATCATTATGGCTTTGCCTTCCTTGATACCGGGTCGCTTTACCGCGCCGTCGGCCTGCAGATGATCATCGAGGGCAGCGATCTTGATGACGCCCAGAAAGCCACGGAAACCGCAGCCCGCCTTGATCTTGGCCTGATCGGCGACCCGCGCCTGAGGGCCGAGGAAACCGGCGGGGCGGCCTCCCGCGTGGCGGCGGTGCCGGGGGTGCGCGCTGCGCTTCTCGATTTCCAGCGGCAGTTTGCGGGGCATCCGCCGGGGGATACGGCTGGCGCGGTGCTCGATGGCCGTGATGTCGGTACGGTGATCTGCCCCGACGCGCCCGTGAAGCTGTTCGTGACGGCCTCCGCTGAGGAACGCGCCCGCCGCCGCACGCTTGAAATGGAGGGTCGCGGCGAGGCCGCTGACTATGCCGCCATTCTTGAAGACGTGAAGGCCCGCGACGCCCGCGACATGGGCCGCAAGGACGCCCCCCTGAAGCCCGCCGAAGATGCGCTCTTGCTTGATACGACCAATTTGGCTATAGACGCCGTGTTTTTACGGGCCAAGAGCTTCATCGATGGCAAGCTGTCCTCCAGAGACGGCGCCTGAGGCGAGACGGACGGGCTCCAATAATTCCGATGACCTGAGAGGGTGGTTTCCGGTGGATGCCGGAGACTGGCCCATTTGGTGTTTGAGGCCTGAATCGTACCCTGAGCCGGCAGGATGGTCCTGTCCGGGGGGAAACCGACGATCAGGAAGACCGCCGGACACAACCGGTTGGCAGGTAACCGAACAAAGGACCAAATATGAGCAACTTCAACCCGAGCCTCGCCGATTTCGAGGCAATGCTGAATGAAACCCTTCCCGCCGAAGGCGGCTTTGACGGCCAGGTCGTCAAAGGCAAGGTCGTCTCGATCGAGAACGACTTCGCAATCATCGATATCGGTCTCAAGGCCGAAGGTCGCGTTCCCCTGAAAGAATTCGCAGCTCCCGGCGCCCAGGCCGAAATCGCCGTTGGCGATGACGTCGAAGTGTTTGTCGAGCGCGTCGAGAACGCCCTTGGCGAAGCCATCCTGTCGCGTGACAAGGCTCGCCGCGAAGAAGCCTGGGAAACCCTCGAGAAATCGTTCGAAGGCGATGCCCGTGTCAACGGCGTCATCTTCGGTCGCGTCAAAGGCGGCTTCACCGTGGACCTCAACGGCGCCGTGGCATTCCTGCCGGGCAGCCAGGTCGACATCCGTCCGATCCGCGACATCACCCCGCTGATGAACATCAAGCAACCCTTCCAGATCCTGAAAATGGACCGTCGCCGTGGCAACATCGTTGTGTCGCGCCGCGCCGTGATGGAAGAAGATCGTGCTGGCCAGCGTGCTGAACTCCTTGGCAAGCTCAAGGAAGGCGACACCGTTGACGGCGTGGTCAAGAACATCACCGATTACGGTGCGTTCGTTGACCTCGGCGGCATCGATGGCCTGCTGCATGTCACCGACATCAGCTGGCGCCGTGTCAACCACCCGAGCGAAGTTCTCACTGTCGGTGAGACCGTGAAGGTTCAGGTTGTCCGCATCAACCCGGAAACCCAGCGCATCAGCCTCGGCATGAAGCAACTGGCGGACGATCCGTGGGATGGCATCGATGCCAAGTACCCGGTCAATGCCAAGTTCAAGGGCACCGTCACCAACATCACCGACTACGGCGCGTTCGTTGAGCTCGAAGCCGGTGTTGAAGGCCTCGTGCACGTTTCCGAAATGAGCTGGGTGAAGAAGAACGTCCATCCGGGCAAGATCGTCTCCACCAGCCAGGAAGTTGACGTGATGATCCTCGAGGTTGATCCCTCGAAGCGTCGCATCAGCCTCGGCCTCAAGCAGTGTGGCGAGAATCCGTGGGACGCCTTCTCGGCGAAATACCCGGCCGGCACCGAAATCGAAGGCGAAGTCAAGAACATCACCGAGTTCGGTCTGTTCATCGGCCTCGACGGCGACGTGGACGGCATGGTTCACCTTTCGGACCTCGATTGGGACCGTTCGGGCGAAGAAGCCATCCAGGACTTCAAGAAGGGCGACGTTGTCAAAGCTGTCGTTCTCGACGTCGATGTCTCGAAAGAGCGCATCAGCCTCGGCATCAAGCAACTCTCGGGTGATCCGTTCGCCAACGTCAAAGACCGCAAGCGTGGCGAGACCGTCACTTGCGTTGTCAAGGTTGTGAACGAGAACGGCATCGAGGTTGAAGTTGGCGATACCGGCATGACTTCGTTCATCCGTCGCGGCGATCTCGCCCGTGACCGTGGCGACCAGCGCCCCGAGCGTTTCGCTGTTGGTGACAAGGTCGACGCCATGATCACCGGCACCGACCGTTCGAGCCGCAAAGTCAATCTCTCGATCAAGGCTCTGGAAGTCGCAGAAGAGAAAGCTGCCGTCGAACAATATGGTTCGGCTGACAGCGGTGCTTCGCTCGGCGATATCCTGGGTGCCGCCCTCGAGAAAGCCAAGTCGGGCGAATAAGCCCCGACCGGCTGATCAAGCCATCACGAAAGGCCGTCCCGCACCGCGCGGGGCGGCCTTTTGCCTTTTTGTGGGGTGCCGGGAAGCGCCTTTTCAGCACATTTTGGGCCTGATGATCGGAAAGTCCTGTCATATGAAAGGCTTATCTTGACGATAGGCACTTTGGATGGCACGCTTGGGCCAAGGTCGTGACTGAGTCCGTTGCCGAAGATCGCCGTTGCTGCAAGGGCAGGCGTCCGCCACCGGGTTGACGCCCGGGGCCCAAGGGAGGTTCTGAATGATTAAGTCCGAGTTGATTGCCAAGATCGCCGAGGCGAATCCTCACCTCTACCACCGCGATGTCGAGCGCATCGTGTCCACGATTTTCGATGAAATCACGTCAGCGCTTGCGCGGGGCGACCGGGTCGAACTCCGCGGCTTCGGGGCTTTCTCGGTAAAGGAGCGGCCAGCCCGCACCGGGCGCAACCCGCGTACCGGCGATCAGGTGGACGTGGCCGAAAAGCGCGTGCCCTATTTCAAGACGGGCAAGGACCTGCGCGAGCGGCTGAACAAGTAACTCCCGGCCGGACCCTGACGTGACCGCCTTCATTGCACTGCTGCGACGCCTTTTCTGGGGCATCCTTGCTGTTCTCTTGGTCTTTTTCGCGATCAACAACCGCGCGCCGGTGACGATTGCGTTCGAGCCCTTCCCCTTCACCGTCACGATGCCGCTGTGGCTCGTGCTGTTTGTCGGCATCTTCATCGGCCTTGCTGTCGCCGGGATGGTGACAAGCTGGCTCCGGCTCAAGGGCTTCACGGCACGGCGCAAGGCGGAACGGCGGGCCAAATCGCTGGAAGGCGAGATGGCGGACCTCACTGCCCGCGCGCAGGATGCCGAGCGCAGCGCCACCGAAAATGCCATCGTGGTTGGACAGACGGGACCGGTGCGGCGCTGAGGGCTAATCGGTCTGGCTCTTGTCGTGCCGCCCGCCCTTCGCTATAGGACGCGGACGAGCGAACCGAGGAGACACGCCATGCCTTTTGAGCCGAAGACCCCAGCCGAACGCATCTTCTGTGCCCTCGACACCACCGACCCCGCCGCTGCAGCGGCCCTTGCCGCCAAACTCAAAGGCACGGTCGGCGGTATCAAGCTCGGCCTCGAATATTATTGCTCGACGGGGGCGGACGGCTTCAAGGCTGTGGCCCAGACCGGCATGCCGATCTTTCTGGACCTGAAGTTCCACGACATCCCGAACACGGTGGCCGGTGCGATCCGCGCTGTCGCTCCCCTCGCCCCGAAGATCCTGACGATCCACACGCAGGGCGGGCCGGAAATGATGCGCCGCGCCGCCGCAACCGCCGCCGAGGAAGCCGCCCGCCTCGGGGTCGAGCGCCCCGTCGTGGTGGCGGTGACGATCCTGACGAGCCTTGACGGGCGCGACCTCAATGCGATCGGCGTCGACCATGCGGTCGATGATCAGGTGGTGCGGCTCGCGGCCTTGGCCGACGAATGCGGTGTGGACGGTATCGTCTGCAGCCCAAAAGAAATCCGCCTTGTGCGCGCCGCCACGCGTGAGGACTTCACCCTTGTGGTGCCCGGCATCCGCCCCGCCGGCAGTGCCGTAGGCGACCAGAAGCGTGTGATGACCCCGAAAGAAGCGGTGGACGCGGGCGCCAGTGTGCTGGTGATCGGCCGCCCGATCACCGAAGCCGCCGACCCCGCCGCCGCTGCCAAGGCAATTGCCGCGTCGCTCTAACGCAGCTCTTTCCGGATCACCAGCTTCAGCCCGGACCAGACCGCATCGACGGCGCACACTTTCACGTCCACAAGGCCTTTGGGCAGAACATCGGCGCGGATCGTGTCTTCAGTAATGTCGGTCGACACTTTCGAGGCTTTCTTCGGCCACGACAGCCAGATCATGCCGTCATGTTTAATGGCGGCGATCAGGCTTGGCAGGTCTGCCTGTATGGCAGCCCTTTCGGTATAGAAAGCATGGATGAAGTCGGCATTGCCAGCGGCAAGGCCAGCTTCTTCAATTGGCTGCGGCATCGGGGCCATCAGGGCGGGATAGTGGTCGGGCGGGTTCACGAACACCGCGCGCATGCCGGACCTCAGCCCGAGCTTCGCGGCAAGCGGTTTGCCGGAATATCCCGCCGTTGCCGTCACGGCACCCTCACCAAGGACACGTCGGTCAGCCGGGTGAAGCCGGTCGGTAGGGCCTTTTCAGCCGGAATGTCCGCCGCCTTGGCATAGGTAACGCCGTTATCGACGCTGACGAAACGGGTAACGGGCTTGTCGGCCTCGACGATAGGCAGGCAAAGATACCGGCTGCGCACCGGCGTTTGGCCGCTGACCACGCGTCGTTCCACAAAGCCGACCGATCCACAGGGCGTGGCGGCCATCCTGGCAAACATCTGGCGGATGAAATCGCGGTGGCTTTCCACATACACCTCAATGAAGTCCTTTGGCAGACCGCTTGCGGTCGCCTCGCGCTCCTTGATGTTGGCGCCGACGAAGCTTGCAGACAGGTTGCCTTCTTCAAAGCTGAAGATCATGCATTTCGCGGCGAACGCCTTGTCGGCGGCGAGGATGTCCAGAAGGTCGGGCGCGCCGTCATGCTTGTGCCAGAGGTCCCACAGGCGGCGGCGCGGGACAGAAAGGCTGCTTGTATCAAGCGGGCGGAAGGTCAGGTTTTTCGGCATGATGGGCCTGTCAAACTCGTTACAAATATACGCGGATTGCTGGTCTGGCGGAAGGCCTACCTTATTGGACGCGCTGCACCATGAAGCCTTTTTGTTGCAGCAGTTCAACAAGTGATTCCTTGCCGACAAGGTGCCCGGCGCCGACAGCGACCATGATGGTGCCCGGTCGTTGCATGCGGCCCGCCAGTGCCTCCGCCCATGTGCGGTTGCGGTCATGGAGGATACGGTCGGCAAGTTCGGGCGATTCTGCCATCGATTCGTTCAGCACTTCATCAAGGGTTACGGTGTCGCCGGTTGCCCACGCTTTTTCCATCCGCGCGAAATAGCCTTCGGCATCGTTCAGGTCGCGCAGGGTGACGAGAAGGAGGGTGCGTTCCTCTTCGGGCGTCAGCTCCCCGAAGAGGCTTGCCTGAAAGGCCGCGGTTTCAAGCCCGGCGACAGGCATGCCGCGGCGGGTGGCTTCGTCAGCCAGGGATTTGTCCGCGCCGGAGCTCGGGTCATAGCCCGCCCGCACAAGCGTGACGACACTCAGGGACATGCTGGTGAACCACGGTCGGGCCTGATCGAAGGCACCATCAGGCAGGCCAAGGGTGCGCGAAACTCGCATCACATCGCTATAAAGGCCTTCGCCAACGGCATTGCGCAGTGTTTCGCCCTCGGGCAGGCGGCCGGCAGTAGCCATCAGCGGGCCGGCGGCGGCGATCTGGTCGGGGGCGAGCTCCAGCATCAGGCCATTGGATGCCCCGAGCGCATCGGTGAGCGTCGGCGTCACCCAGTTGGTGCCCTTCTTGATCAGATGCAGCGTGCCGAACAGGTAAATCGTCGTGTCCTCATCCGCCATCTTCCACAGGGCAGGTCCTTCCGCCCGGACGGGCAAGGCGGCAAAGATGATCAGGAAAACCAGCGATAAACGGCGGAAAAGGTTCATTTCAGGACACTTTCTTCTGCATTCTGCGACACACAGGTTCACATTCTTCTACGCTGCAGCCATCATCGCAAGCGCTGTGCCAGATAAGAATGCGGCGTTGAGGGGAGTTTGATGTTCAATCATGTAAAAATATGGGCCGGTGCGGCCCTTTTTCTGGTCGCGGGTGCGGCAGAGGCCCAGTCGGTCAAGGTGAATGTGGATGCTTCCTACGCCCAGTATCTTCTGGACATGGTCTGTTCCGGCAAAGCGGTGGATGAGGCGTATCTGAGGGCTTTGCCGGTGTTGCAGGGCCAGATCAAACACCATTCCGAAGTCCAGCCGCTGCGCAATATGGACTCTTTCCTCGCCGGACTGAAGGACGCGTCCGACTGCAAAGTACCGGAGAAGGATCTCTTCCGTTTCGGAGCGCTGGTGAAGGAGAAGGCCAAGTTTCAGGCAGCGGTTGATTTTTTCAAGGCGCGCGATGCCGAAATCGGCGCGTATATAGTGGACAAGGTAAGTCCCTATGTTCCGGCGGGCCTCGATTACACCGGCAATCTGGTGCTTTCAGTTGTCGGCAACCCGTGCGGCGGGTTTGCCACAAGCGGCTATTTCTACCTCGCGCTCAACTGCCTGAAGGAAAATACCGAGGGTGAGTATGCGGCCGCCAAGGTGGTGTCCGCGCATGAGGTTTATCACGACATCCAATACAGGTTTTTCTATCCGGTACCGCTTGAAATGGGTGAGGTGAAAACGCGGGATCAGGCTTTCACCTACATTTTCAAAGGGCTACTGCACGAGGGCACGGCGGAATATGTGGCGAACAGCCATGAAATGGCAGGCGAGGGGACGCTGACCGACACGCTGAACCAGTTTTCGGCGGCGGGTTACGCGCAGCTTTCGCTCAACACCCGCTTTTTCAGCGACAGCGCAGATATCCTGATGGGCGGCGATGATATCGAGCGGCGGACAAAGGATGTGTTCTTCCTCGGGCTGACTGGTATCGGCCGGCAGGCGTTTTACTATGTGGGCGCAGGCATGGCGCGCCATATTGAAACGGCCTACGGCCGTCCCGCTCTTCTTTGCGTTATGAAACAGCCGCCTGAGCAGTTCGTGAGGGCTTATCAGCAGGCGGTGGCGAAGGCGCCCGGAGAAGGGACCGAGCCCATGGGTAGCACGATGATGGCTGCGGCAAACCGGCTGAGCGATACCCGGGATGCGAAGCTCAGGTTCGAGGCCTGTCGTTCCTGATGGCCCCGGGGTGCCCCAAAACGCCTGAATCCCCTTGCATTCGGGTTCTCTCGAGTCTATAAGGCCGCTTCTCAAAGCGAGGCTTCCGGCTGATAAATGGGCTGCCGTGGGGCTTCAGAAGCGAAACCTGAACTGAAAAGTGAGGACAGCAAATGCCCAAGATGAAAACTAAATCGAGCGTGAAAAAGCGCTTCTCCACGACCGCCACTGGCAAGGTCCGCGCTACGCAAGCCGGCAAACAGCACGGCATGATCAAGCGCACCAACAAGCAGATCCGTAACCAGCGCGGCACCACCATCCTCGCGGAATGCGATGCGAACATCGTTCGCCAGTTCATTCCTTACGGTCTGAAATAAGAAGGTCAGGAGAAGTATAAATGGCACGCGTTACTCGTGGTTTGACGTCCCACGCACGTCACAAAAAAGTTCTTGAAGCCGCCAAAGGTTACCGTGGTCGTCGCAAGAATACGATCAAGGTTGCCCGTCAGGCAGTAGAGAAAGCCGGTCAGTACGCTTACCGCGACCGCAAGGCTCGCAAGCGTAACTTCCGCGCCCTGTGGATCCAGCGTATCAACGCCGGTGCCCGCGCTCTCGGCCTGCCCTACGGCCAGTTCATGCACGGCCTGCAGCTCGCTGGTGTCGAGCTCGACCGCAAGGTTCTCTCGGACCTCGCGATCCATGAGCCGACTGCGTTTGAAGCGCTGGTGAATCAGGCCAAGGCTGCCCTCACCAAGTAAGGCGCTGGCGCGCACTAGCCGCGCTACGCAGAGGAAATCAGAGGGGGCCGGGCGTCATGTCTGGCCCCTTTTGCTTGTCCGGGCTTTATTCGCCCACGGTCAGCGGCTATAGATCGCCGACCACCGATTTTCACCCACCAATTTTGCGGGGACAGGATGCAGAGCGAGATCGATCGGCTGAAAACCGAGCTCACCGCCGCCATCGAAGCGGCAGGAGACCTCGGCGCGCTCGAGGAAGTACGGGTCGCGGCCCTTGGCAAGAAGGGCAGCGTGTCTGGCCTCATGAAGAATCTGGGCGGCATGAGCCCCGAGGAACGTCAGGTCATGGGCCCGGCGCTCAATGGCCTGAAGGACCTCGTTGGCGACCTGATCGGCACCAAGAAGGACGCCCTTGAGGGTGCGGCCATGGATGCCCGTCTCGCTGGTGAACGCGTGGACGTGTCGCTCCCTGTGATGGGCCGCCCGCAAGGCACCATCCATCCGATCAGTCAGGTGATGGACGAGATTGCCGAGATTTTCGCGAACCTCGGTTTCGATGTCGCGGAAGGCCCCGATCTCGAAAGCGACTTCCACAATTTCACCGCGCTCAATATCCCGGAAACGCACCCCGCCCGGCAGATGCACGATACCTTCTATCTGAAGCCGGACGAAAACGGCGAGCGCAAGGTCCTGCGCACGCACACGAGCCCGGTGCAGATCCGCACGATGCTGTCGAAACAGCCGCCGATCCGCATCATTGCGCCCGGCCGTACGTATCGTTCTGATTCGGATGCGACCCACACGCCGATGTTCCATCAGGTCGAAGGCCTTGTGATCGACACCGACACGCATCTCGGGCACCTCAAAGGCACGCTCGAAGCCTTCCTGAAGGCTTTCTTCGAGGTGGACGCAGTGACCCTGCGCCTGCGCCCCAGCTATTTCCCCTTCACCGAACCCTCGATGGAAGTGGATGTGCAATGCTCGTTCGATGGCGGCACCGTGAAAATCGGCGACGGCAACGACTGGCTCGAAATTCTCGGCTCCGGCATGGTGCACCCGAAGGTGCTCGAGGCCTGCAACCTCGACCCCGCCAAATATCAGGGCTTCGCCTTCGGCTGCGGGATCGACCGTCTGGCCATGCTGAAATACGGCATGAATGACCTTCGCGCCTTCTTCGATGCCGATCTGCGCTGGCTCAAACATTATGGTTTCCGCACGCTCGCCATGCCGACGCTTGCAGGAGGGCTCTCCCAATGAAATTCACCCTTTCCTGGCTGAAGGATCACCTTGAAACGTCGGCGAGCCTCGACGAGATCCTGAAAACCCTGAATGCCATCGGCCTTGAGGTCGAAGGCGTTGAAAACCCGGCTGAAAAACTTGGCGCCTTCAAGGTTGCCGAAGTGATCGAGGCCGTGCCGCATCCGGACGCCGACAAGCTGCGTGTTTGCACGGTCAACACCGGCACGGAAACCATCACGGTCGTTTGCGGTGCGCCCAACGCGCGTACCGGCATGAAGGCTGTGCTCGGCCGCCCCGGCGACTATGTGCCCGGCCTTGATGTGACGCTCGCTCTCCGCAAGGTGCGCGGTGTGGAATCGAACGGCATGATGTGCTCGTCCGCCGAGCTGGAACTTGGCGACGACAGCTACGGCATCATCGACCTGCCCGCTGACGCACCCGTTGGTGCCACCTATGTGGATTATGCCGGCCTCAATGACCCGGTTATCGAGATCGCCATCACGCCGAACCGTCAGGATTGCCTCGGCATCCATGGCATCGCCCGCGATCTGGCCGCTGCCGGCCTCGGCACGCTGAAGCCTTACAAGGTACCGGCGATTGCCGGCGGCTTTGAAAGCCCCGTGCAGGTTGCGGTGAAGGGCGACGGCACGCCCTATTACATCGGCTATTATGTCAAGGGCGTGAAGAACGGCGCGAGCCCGGCCTGGGTTCAGAAACGCCTGAAGGCCATTGGCCTGCGGCCCATCTCGGCGCTTGTCGATATCACCAACTATATCTCCTACGATTTCGGCCGCCCGCTGCACGTCTATGACGCTGCGAAAGTCACCGGCACCATCGTCACCCGCGCGGCCGAGAAGGGCGAAAGCTTCCTCGCGCTCAATGACGCTACCTACACCGCTGAAGGCGGCGAGGCGGTGATCGCGGACGACAAGGGTGTTCTCGGCTTTGCCGGCATCATCGGCGGCGACGCCAGCGGTGTCAGCGAAACGACGACCGACGTGATCCTTGAAATCGGCTATTTCGAGCCGATCCGGGCGGCCCTCACCGGCCGCGCCCACAATGTGTTCACCGATGCGCGCTACCGCGCCGAGCGCGGCCTTGATGCGCACTTCATGGAAGACGGGGCGAAAATCGCCGTGCAGATGATCCTCGATTTCTGCGGCGGCGAGGCTTCGAAGCCGTTTGTGGATGGCACCCTGCCGGTGTTCGACCGCACTGTGCCTTTCCGCTCGGGCCGTGTGGCGTCGCTTGGCGGGCTCGATGTGCCCGTGAACCAGAGCCTCTCGATCCTCGAAAAGCTTGGCTTCCAGGTGGAAGGCAACGACCCCTTCACCGTCCGTGTGCCTTCGTGGCGGCGTGACGTGGAAGGCGAGGCCGATATCGTCGAGGAAGTGCTCAGGATCGTCGGCTACGACAATATCCCGTCGGCACAGCTGCCCGCGACCGACCACAAGGCCGGCACCACGCTGTCCGACCGTCAGAAGCGCGCTCGTGCGGCCAAGCGTCGGCTGGCCGGTGAAGGCCTATACGAGGCGGTTACCTGGAGCTTCATGAAGCGCGAGCACGCGGTGCATTTCGGCGGTGGCGGCGATGATCTCATCGTTGATAACCCGATCAGCTCCGAGCTCGATTGCATGCGCCCGAGCGTGCTGCCGAACCTCCTGAAGGCGGCGCAGCGCAATCGCGACCGCGGGGTCGAGGCTGTGGCGCTGTTTGAGGTTGGCCCGGTCTACGAAAACGCCGAGGACGCCGGCCAGCTTCTGGTTGCCGGCGGCGTGCGCACGGGCCAAACGGGGGCTCGTCACTGGGCGGTGAAAGCCAAGGCCGTTGACGTGTTCGACGCCAAGGCTGACGCCATCGCGGCGCTTGAAGCCGTCGGTGCGCCGGTCGCCAACCTGCAGGTCTTCACCGAAAGCGCGCCCTGGTACCATCCGGGCCGCTCGGGCACCCTGCGCCTTGGGCCCAAAACGGTTCTGGCCGCGTTCGGTGAACTGCATCCGCGTGTCCTGAAGGAACTGGATGTGGACGGCCCGGCGGTTGGTTTCGAGGTCTATCTTGACCGCGTGCCGACGCCGAAAAAGGCTGGGCCGGGCAAAGGCGCGCTGGAGATTTCGAACCTGCAGCCCGTGTCGCGCGATTTCGCCTTCCTGATGGCAGCCGACAAGCCGGTGGCCGACCTTGTGAAAGCCGTGAAGGGTGCCGACAAGGTCTTCATCACCGATGTGGGCGTGTTTGACCTTTACGAAGGCAAGGGCGTGCCCGAGGGCGAGAAATCGGTGGCGATCAGCGTGGCGCTGGAGCCGAAGGACGAGACTTTCTCGGACAAGGCAATCGAGGCGATTGGCGCCAAGATCATCGCGGCAGCTGAAAAAGCGGTGGGCGCGCGGCTCCGGACCTGACCCATATCGGGAATTTCCCGCCGTTTCCAATAACCTGCATCGATCGGGGCTTGCATTATGGCCCCGATCCGTTTTCTTATGGTGCATGGGGAACGGTTGCGGGGGGCGCCGGCGACGGTCGCTCCCGTGTGTGCGGAAGTAAAACGTGGCTGAGAAGGCGAAGGGTTCGAAAACGAAACTGCCGCTAAAATGGCGTTTGAAAGCTTGGTGGGAGGGCTATGACCCTGCTGAGCTTGAAAAGCGTTATCTTGCCAGCCTGCCGCCGGAAGACGCGCCGCCCGCTGCGCCGCCTGCACCGAAAAAGCCTGCAGAAGCACCGAAGCCTGCCGCTCTTGCCACGACGGTCGAGGAAATCGACCCTGTCCAGAATGCAGCCGACCGCATCAATATCGCCCAGTATATCTGGGGCGAGGGATATTGCGGCCCCGGCGGGCCCGACTATATCGTCGCGCTGTCGAAGCTTCTCGCGCTGTCGCCTGAAATGTCCATGCTGTTTCTGTCTGCCGGCCTTGGCGGGCCTGCCCGCGTGCTTGCCGACAAGTTCGGCGTATGGGTGACGGGCTATGAAGAAGACGAGCATCTGGCAGCCAAGGCCAAGGAACTGTCAAAGATGGCCGGCATGGAGCGCAAGGCCGCTGTCGAGCATTATGTTCCGAACAGCGAGTTTCAGGGCTTCGACCGCAAGTTTGACCGGGCGATGGCCAAGGAAGCGCTATACACGGTCGAGGACAAGGATGCCCTTATCGCCCATGTGGAAGACAAGCTGAAGCCGGGCGGCCTGTTCCTTATCACCGATTATGTGATTGCCGAGGATTCGGTCGTCGCCAAGGAAAACTTCCGCGAATGGAAGGTGGCTGAACGCTCCACACCCTATATGGTCACGCCGAAGGAGCTTGAGGCCAAGCTGAAGAATGTGCGCATGCAGGTGCGGGTGTCCGAAGATATCACCGCCCAGTATGTGGAAATGATCAACAAGGCCTGGGCCGGTGCGGATGAAGTTGCCGCGAAGCTGGCCAAGCTTGATGATGGCGCCCGCCTTATTCAGGTGCTGATGCGCGAGGCCGAATACTGGACCCGCCGCAAGTCGCTTCTGGAATCCGGCGACATGCGCCTGTGGCGGATCGTGGCGAACAAGAAGGCTGGCGGACCGTCGATGATGTCCGACTGGTAGGGAACTATCTGGCCGTTCTGGCCAGATAGATGCCGGCAAAGATGGCGAGTGCGCCGATACCCTGCAGGGCGCCGAGGGCTTCCCCGAACAGAATGAAGGCAAGGAGTGCCGCAACAACAGGCTGGATCAGCAATGTTGCCGCCCCGACCGCTGCCCGCACATGGGCAAGCCCGTAAACGATCAGCCCCTGCCCCAGAACGTGCGTGACGACGGCGAGGCCGACAAGCGGCCACCAGGCGGCAAGGCCCGTCGGCCACGTGGCGCCGTCTTCCATCATCGCAAGCGGGAAAAGGAACAGGCAGGTCGTCACGCTTGTCCCGATCATCACGGCGAGCGTGGAAATGCGCGTCCGGATCCGCGAGGTTGAAAGGATATAGCCCGCATAGCCAACAGCCGCCGCGATGCCGAGGAGATCACCCGTGATATAGGCGGGGTTGAGCTCGGCATTCTGGCCGACGAGCATCCCCATGCCGGCAAGGCAAAGGGTGAGGCCACCGAGGAAGCGCCGCCCGAAGCGCTCGCCAAAGAACAGGAAACCCCCAAGCGAGGTGAAGACCACGGCAAGGTTGGCGAGGAGCGTTGCGTTCGCCACCGTCGTCTTCTGCACCGACCAGTGCCAGAAGCCGAGATCGATGGCGAGCCAAAGGCCAACCAGAAGCAGCGGGCCGAAATAGCGCAGCGTATCCTGCACGGCCTGTCGCACTGCCGCCACGCCGCCGGTGGCGAACCCCCAGAGGAGGGCAGCGGGCAATGCCAGCGCCATGCGCCAGAAGGCGGCGGAGGCCGGGGTGACGGTTGAATAGCGCATCCAGATGGGCGCCGTGCCGATGGCGACCGCCCCTGCAATCAGCGCCAAAAAAGCTTTGCGGTCGAGATTGTTCGCGCTATCCATACAGGCAGTTCCCCGAGACCAAACAAACACGCCGGTATCACGGCAGTATGAACATCCGCAAGCCTTGAAAGTCGGGTGGCGTACGTCCATGATCGGCGCCCGTAGAGGAAGAGGGACCCCCCATGAGTGAAGAACTTGTCATTCCGGTGAAGCCAGCCGCGCGCGCCGTCACCCGCTGCACGGCCGAAGACTATGAAGCGCGTTACAAGGCGTCGGTCGACGACCCGGAAGCCTTCTGGTTCGAGGAAGGCAAGCGTATCGACTGGGTGAAGCCTTACAGCCGCGCCAAGCACACGAGCTTCGAGGGGCAGGTTTCGATCCGCTGGTACGAGGACGGCACGCTGAACGCGTCGGTCAACTGCATCGACCGCCACCTGCCATCGCGCGCCAGCGATACCGCGATTCTGTGGGAAGCCGACACGCCGGGCGACGTGCGCCGGATCAGCTATCAGGACCTGCATGACGAGGTCTGCCGCTTTGCCAATGTGATGAAAAAGCACGGCGTGACGAAGGGGGACCGGGTCACCATCTATATGCCGATGATCCCCGAGGCGGCCTTCGCGATGCTCGCCTGCGCGCGGATCGGCGCTGTGCATTCCGTGGTCTTCGGCGGCTTCTCGCCCGATGCGCTCGCTGGCCGGATCGAGGATTGCCGGTCGACCTTCGTGATCACGGCGGACGAGGGCGTGCGCGGCGGCAAGCATGTGCCGCTGAAATCGAATGTCGATAAGGCGCTCGGCAAGGTTTCGGGTGTCCGGAATGTGCTCGTCGTCAGGCATACCGGCGGCGAGATCGGCTGGGTCGAGGGCCGTGATGTCTGGTATCATGTCGAAGCCAAAAAGGTGGACGCAACCTGCCCGCCCGCCGAGATGAGCGCCGAAGACCCGCTTTTCATCCTTTATACCTCAGGCTCCACGGGCAAACCGAAGGGCGTGCTGCACACCACAGGCGGCTATATGGTCTGGGCTTCGATGACCTTCGACTATGTTTTCGACTACAAGCCAGGCGAGCTCTTCTGGTGCACGGCCGATGTGGGCTGGGTGACCGGCCACAGTTATATCGTCTATGGCCCGCTTGCGATGGGCGCGACGACCCTGATGTTTGAAGGCATCCCGACATGGCCCGATGCCGGTCGCTTCTGGGATGTGATCGAGCGCCACAAGGTGAATATCTTCTACACGGCGCCGACGGCCATACGCGCGCTGGAACGCCTTGGCGATGACTTCGTGACGAAATACGACCGCTCCAGCGTGCGGCTCCTGGGGTCGGTGGGTGAGCCCATCAACCCCGAAGCGTGGCTCTGGTATTATCGCACCGTGGGCGAGGAACGCTGCCCGATCGTCGATACATGGTGGCAAACCGAAACCGGCGGCGTGATGATCTCGCCTCTGCCGGGGGCGACCGACCTGAAACCGGGCTCGGCCTCGAAACCTTTCTTCGGCGTGCAGCCTGCCCTTGTGGACGGTGACGGCAAGTTCCTCGAAGGGGCGACGTCCGGCAACCTTGTGATCAAGGACAGCTGGCCGGGGCAGGCGCGCACGGTTTACGGCGATCATGACCGCTTCATCCAGACCTATTTCTCCACCTACAAGGGGCTCTATTTCACCGGCGACGGCTGCCGCCGCGATGCGGACGGCTATTACTGGATCACGGGCCGGGTGGATGACGTGCTGAACGTTTCAGGCCACCGTCTGGGCACGGCGGAGATCGAATCGGCGCTTGTGGCCCACACCTGTGTCAGCGAAGCGGCGGTTGTCGGCTTCCCGCACGATATCAAGGGGCAGGGCATCTATGCCTATGTCACCCCGCCCGTGGGCACTGAGCCCAGCGAGGAGCTGCGGAAAGCGCTTGTCCAGTGGGTGCGGCAGGAGATCGGCCCGGTGGCAACGCCCGATGTCATCCAGTTCGCGCCCGGCCTGCCGAAGACGCGTTCGGGCAAGATCATGCGCCGTATCCTTCGGAAGATTGCCGAAAATGACGTGTCGAACCTTGGCGATACCTCGACGCTCGCGGACCCGGGCGTGGTTGACGACCTGATCGCCAACCGGGTGACACCCAACAAGGGCTAAGGGTCGCCTCAGATCATCTCACGGGCAGCTGGCGGCGCCGGTTTGCCCGTCGATTTGGCCGCCCCGCCTGTCAGCGCCTTGCTGATGGTGGCCGAGAGAAGCGACAGCTTGATCGGCTTCGAGATATAGCCGTTCATCCCGGCTTCTTTCACCGACTTCTCCATCTCCGCCGAGGCATCGGCGGTGATGGCGATCACCGGCACGCCGGGGGCGAGGCCTTCCTCATGGCGGCGGCGATTGAATTCGAAGCCGGAGAAATCGGGCAGGTTGATATCGAGAAGAATGAGATCGACCCGGCGGCCACGCAAAAGGTCCAGCCCTTCGCCCGACGTGTTGGCGAAGATCAACGAGCACTCGGGGAAATTGGCAAAGATGCGCTCCATGATCCGCTGGTTGAGGATCATGTCTTCCACATAAAGGACGGTCTTGCCCTTGAGGACGAGCGGATCGAGCCATACGCCGGCAGGCGCTGCGGCGCGGACCGGTACGGCGGCTTCACGGGCCAGCGGCAGGGTGAACCAGAAGGTGCTGCCGACGCCGGGCACACTCGTGACCCCGATCCGGCCCTTCATCTGCTCGATCACCTTTTTGGAGAAGGCGAGGCCGATGCCCGAGCCTTCGATGCCGGTCTGTTCGGCGCCTAGGCGGTTGAAAGGTTCCCAAAGCTCGTCGATCCGCTGCGGATCGATGCCACGGCCGGTATCGCGGATCTCGACATAAAGCCGGTCGTCCTCCATGCGGGCGAGCACGAAAATCTGGCCGCCGACACGGTTATATTTCACCGCGTTTGACAGGATATTGGTCATCACCTGCCGGGCACGCGTCGGATCGGTCCAGATGGGTGGCAGGGACTTCATATCGGTTTCGACGACGATATTTATGTCGGCCCGGCGGGCAAAATCGCCAACCATGGCGAGGCTGTCTTCAACAAGCGTGGCGACCGGCACCTGCTGCGGCGAGATCGACAGTTCGCCAACGTCAAGCTTGGCATATTCGAGCACCTCGTTCAGAAGCGACAGGAGATGCTCGCCGCTCTTGATGATGTAATCGACCTGCTCCGAAAGCTCGCGGTCGTTCCTGATCTGCCGGGCCTCGCGCACCAGCTGCCCGAAGCCGAGCACGGCATTGAGCGGGGTGCGAAGTTCGTGGCTCATGGACGAGAGAAACACCGATTTCGCATGGTTTGCGGCCTCGGCCCGGTCGCGTGCGATCTTCAGGTGATGTTCCTGCTCGGCCGCGCGGTTCGAGGCGCGGGTGTTGAAATACATGAGGCCCAGAAGGAAGGTGAGGCTGGCGGCGGCAAGTGCCCGGATCATCGCGACGGCGAAATCAAGCCCTTCGAAGGCGCTTGCGGCATCCACTTCGGTGCCAAGCCCCATGCCGAGGCCGTGGTTCCATGTCCAGGCACCGATCACCCTCTCGCCCCGAATGTCCGTGTAAGGTGTCATGCTATAGGCACTGACCCCGCCGAGCGCGCTTTCCGCCATGCGGGTCAGCTTCGGCTTCTCGCCGGCCTTGCCGCTCGCGGGTTCGGTCATGCGCTGCCAGTTGATCCGCGCCCCCAAGGACGTGCCCTGATGGCTGCCAAGCGAATCGATGGCGGGATCGTTGAGGATCATGCCGCTGGCGTCGAAGGCATAATTGTGAAGCGCCGGCCCCTGCGCACCGGCGGCGAACAGCGGCAGGAAATCCTGTGCGGGATCGATCCGGGCCAAGAGGATGGCCACCACGCTCAGGTCATCGTCAAAGATCGGGGCGATGCCGAGGATATAATCGACATTCTGTTTGACCCGCCCGTCCAGATCGACCATTTCGCCGTCATGATGCAGGGGATGCGTCACAGTTGTCGCGCCAGTCAGCGCCCGGGCGATCAGCCCCGGCAGGCGGTCTGTCACCGGGCTGGTGACGCCCAGAAGCCCGCGGTCGAGCGAGGCGATGCCGGTGCCATCCGGCGCCAGCACCTGGAAGCCGCTGTAACCGTAGATCGACAGCCACGGTGAAAGCTGCACGCGCAAGGCGCGCTGTTCGGGTGCTTCGGCCAGTTGCATGGCGAGGTCGGCACCCTCTTCGGCGTCTGCCTTGATCTGCAGAAGCGTGCGGACCGGCTGGCGGATGGCGGCGAGGGTGGAGATATTGACGAGGTTGCGTTCCTGTTCGCTGTACCAGCGTTCCACCCCGTCCTCGGTCTGGGCAAGCGTGGCTTCAATGGTGGCAAGCGTGCGTTCGTGCATTTTGGCGCGCAGCACGGTTTCAGCCACCAGCACCGCCAGGATCATCAGGAGGCTGACAAGGATATAGGCGATCGTACCGTGCCGGTTTTTTATCGTCACACTGTCATCCATAAACCGAAATCGCCTGTCTGTTCACGAGGATATGATGCCAAATTGTTTAACAAAAAGCAGTCTCTGCACCTATCGTGTCAAGCCGAACGCGAGGATACAAGGAACGAGAATGATTACGCTTTATACAGCCGCAACGCCGAACGGTCACAAGGTTTCGATTGCGCTCGAGGAATTGGGTATCGACTATGAGTTGCGCCATCTCGATTTTAGCGCGAAGGAACAGAAGAGTCCCGAGTTCCTTAAAATCAATCCTAATGGCAGAATTCCGGCCATTGTGGACCATGAGGCCGGCGATCTGACCATTTTCGAATCCGGCGCCATCCTTCTTTATCTTGCAGACAAATATGGCAAGTTGATAGCGCCCGAAGGCCCGGCGCGCTGGGCGGCCATCCAGTGGCTGATGTTCCAGATGGGCGGCGTTGGCCCCATGCAGGGGCAGGCGAACGTCTTCTTCCGCTATATGCCGGAGAAAATCCCGGTTGCTATCGACCGTTACCAGAATGAAACGCGCCGCCTGTATGAAGTGCTGAACACGCGGCTAGGGGAAGCCGACTATCTGGCCGGCAGCGACTATTCGATCGCCGATATCGCCACCTTCCCGTGGGTGAAGGTACATGACTGGGCCGGGGTGTCGGTCGACGGGCTGGAGCATCTGCAACGCTGGATCGCCGCGATTGATACCCGCCCGGCGGTGCAGCGCGGGTTCCAGCGCCCGCCGCGCGCTGACCTGAAGGCCAAAGAGGAACAGGACAAATTTGCCAAGTCGGCGCAGGCAATTCTGCAGCGCTGACGGTCAATACAAGGGGAAGAACATGAAAAAACTGATGATTGCGGCAGCGTTCCTGCTGTCCGGCGCCGCGTCGGCCACTGATATGAGCGTCGAATGGGCGGTGAACGAGAATCCGTGGCGTACGGCTGAAGAGAAGGTTCGTGACGCGGATCGCCATCCGGCTGAAACGCTCGCCTTCTTTGGCGTAACGCCGTCCTCGACCGTTGCCGAGGTCAATCCGGGCGGTGGCTGGTACAGCCGTATCCTCGCGCCGCTTGTGAAGGAAAAAGGCCGCTATGTGGGACTGGAGCATAACCCTGCGGTCTATGCAGACGCCGGCAACTATGCGGCTGGTCTTGCCAAATACCCCGAAAAGTTTGCTGCCGCCAAGGACATGTACGGCGACAAGGCCGTTGCAGGCTTTATCCCGCTGCGCGGTGAAGCGGTCACAGCTCCCGGCAGTGTTGACGTGGTGATGGTGGTGCGCGCCATGCACAACTGGGCGCGGCGCGGCTTCATGGAAGAAGCCCTGAAGGATGTTCACGGCCTGTTGAAATCGGGCGGCGTTCTGGCGGTTGTCCAGCACCGCGCAGCGGAAGATGCCGCGGGCGACTGGCAGGAGACCACCAAACAGGGCCGCTGGAAGCAGAGCGAGCTTGTCAAAGTGATCGAATCGCATGGTTTCAAGCTGGAAGCCGCGAGCGAGATCAACGCCAACCCGCGTGACAAGAACGAATATCCGGCCGGTGTCTGGGCGCTGCCGCCCAACTATAACGGCGCTGATACCGACGAGGAAAAGGCGGCCCGCGATGCCATCGGCGAATCCGACCGCATGACGCTGAAGTTCGTGAAGGTCGGCTAAAGCAGAATCCCCATCGGATTCGCAGGGCGGCGATTGCCGCCCTGTTGCTTTTTGGGGCATGATGCGGGAAGCGGCGGACGGGGTCGCACAAGCGAGGGACGGGATGGGAAACCTTTTTCTTCTGAGACACGCCAAATCCGACTGGGGCGATGCGAGCCTTGCGGATTTCGACAGGCCAATCAATGCGCGCGGTCAGGCCGCTGCCGACATGATGGGCCGCTATCTGAAGGATGAGGGGATCGTGCCCGATCTGGTGCTGGTATCGTCGGCGGTGCGCACCCGTCAGACGATCGACCGGGTGATGGACGCCGCCGGCGCCAACTGGGCGGTCCAGTATGACGATGCCCTGTATCTTGCCGACCCGATCACCATCTTTGCCGCCATCCATGCCGTGCCTGACGGGGTGAAGACCCTGATGATCGTGGGCCACAATCCGGGGCTAGAGGAAACAGCAAGGCGCCTCGCGGGCCGTGCACCGCACGAGCTTCTGTACCGCCTCCGCGAAAAATATCCGACCGCGACCCTCGCCGGGTTTGAGACGAAGGTGCCCTGGCACAGGCTGGCACCCGCCCATTCGCTGCTCACCCGGCTTGTCCGTCCGGCAGACCTCAGCCCGGTTGCTGATCGCGGCGCACTATAACCATCGATCAGCCGCGCCGTCTGCCCTAACGCCTTGCTCCGAAATCTGTTATACTGGCGTTTAGTGGGGGTTGAGAGTGGAGGGTTGATATGAGCATCTTCGAATCACCAATCAGCCGCACGCGGCTTTCAAGGGTTTCGGGCGTCCTCGCGGCAGCCATGGTTTGGGCCGGTCTTTCCATGCCGGTTTCGGCCCATGTCATTGACGTGGTGCTGGCGCCATCGTCGCTTCTGACCAAGGGGAACGAAGCCGTTACGCTTGGCAACAGCGAAAGCGCCCGGGACTATTATCGCACCGCGCTCCGGTCCAATCTGAACGACAGGCAGCGCTCGCTTGCCCACAATGGCATGTGCGTTTCCTTCATCATGGAAGAACGCTGGAGTGAAGCGATGGTGGAATGCGACCGGGCAATCCGGCTGCGCCCCAACAACTGGCGCTTCTACAACAACCGCGGCAACATCTTCCTGGAGCAGGGTGACTTCGCAAAGGCGCGTGCTGAATATGAGCGCGGGCTCGATATCGCGCCTGAGGCAGAGATTATCGTCCGGAACATGTTGATCGTGGAACTGCGCGAGAATGCCAAAGGTGGCAACGCGGATGTCCGCCTGACGCCGGCCCAGCGCTATTTGTGACGGTTCACAGCACTTTCCTCACGGCTCGTCGCGCCCGGACTTTACCCCTTGCCGCGCAAGGTGTTATGAGGAACAGGTCGATCAGGGCGGAGCCGTGCGGTTGAAAAGGGTTTCTCGGATTGCCGGAATGGTGATGGCGCTGGCGCTTGCCGCTTGCGACGTTCCCGCACGCCCGGCCGCCGGCCCCAATGCCGAGGTCGGCACCCGCGCAATGATCAGCCGCCACGGGCAGGAGCTGGTTGCTGTTGTTACCCGCGTGCAGGACAAGCTGGTTACCACCGAATTCCAGTGGCGCGGCGAACTGATGGCGGCGCGCAATCTTTACCGCGGCCTTTATCCCGTCAGCGGCACCGAATATGGCTACCAGTTCGAACTTGATTTCGATGACGCGCTCCTTGAGCGCCTTTTCCCCCTGAAGGTCGGCAACGAAACCTCGTTCGGCGGCAATCTGAAGCTTATCGACCAGGGCAACGCCATCGACGTGTGGGTGCATATGGTGGTGACGGATGAACGCACGGTCGACCTGCCGTCGGGCTCTTACCCCGTTTTCGTGGTGGAAGTCACCAGCCGCTACGGCGATGGCCGCGACGCCAAGACCAAGCTCAACACGCTCTATTTCTCGCCCGAGCTTTCGATGGTCCTCAAATCCGTGATGCGCGAAGACGGTCGCCAGACCTATTGGCGGGTCGTTTCCATCGACAAGCGCGGCGGCAGCGTCCAGCCGACCCCTGCCCAGCAGCGCAATTCCGGCACGGTGATGATTTAGACCGTGTAAACCCCGCCGTCCCTGATCTCGTGGGCGACGGGGCGCAGCGACTGGCCCTTGCAGGGGCCGAGCGTGCAATAGCCGTCCTCGATACGGAAGCGGGCGCCGTGGGTGCGGCAGATGAGATGCGCGCCCGTAAGGTCCATGAAACGATCGTCAAAAAGATTGAGCGGCGTGCCGGCGTGCGGGCAGCGGTTCTCGTAAACGCCGATCACATCGCCGACTTTCTGCACGAAGACGCGGACCAGAAACTGGTCTTCCCTGAAGCTGATATCTTTGCCGCCATGGGCCGGCAGGTCGGCGATGACGGCAAGCAGCGTGCCCGGCGGCGGCCCGCCCGGCAGATCATCCAGATAAAGCGCGGGAAGCGGGCTCAAGGGAACTGCCTCAAAGCCCGCCAAGCTTCAGGAAAAGCGCAGCCGCGGCGTCGTCAATGGGCATCACCGAAAGACGCGACTGTTTGACAAGCGCCAGATGCTCGAACCGCGCATCGGCCTTGATGGCGGCAAGCGTCAGCGGCGTTTTGAACCGGGTGCCGGCTTCCATATCAACGAGCACGAAACGGCCTTTTTCGTCCTCGGGGTCGCCGTACGGCCCTTTGGCGACGCGGGCCGTGCCGACAACGGCCTTTTCCTTGCCGGTATGATAGAAGAATACATCGTCGCCTTCCGCCATCGCCGCCATATGCTTCTGGGCCTGAAAGTTGCGCACGCCTGTCCACGGGCTTGGGCCTGCCTTCGCCTGATCGTCGAAGGACCATTCCTCGGGTTCGGTTTTGACCAGCCACCAGCTCATGGCGCGATCCTCAGCTTGCTGCCGGAACCCATTCGCCGAGAACACCCTTCCAGGGGCGGATCTCGACGCGCTCGAAAAGGCCGGCGCTTGAATAGGGGTCATTGTCAGCGAACAGCTTCACCGCGCCTTCGCTTGCCGCATCGATCACGATGAGGCTGCCAACGGGATGCGGGTCATCGCCGGGGCTGAGGAGCGGGCCGGCTACCTTCACGCGGTTGCCCGCGTCCTTCAGGTAACGCAGGTGGGCCGGGCGGGTCTCGGCGCGGATGGCGCTTGAGCCGGGCTTGTCGTAGCACAGAACCATGAACAGCATGGGGTGTCTCCTTGGCTGGCTATTCGCGGGTGAAGGGGCGGGCAAGCAAGGCTTTGGTCACCTCGGCGACCGGCGCCCCTTCCTTCAGTATCTTGTAAACGGCTTCGGTGATCGGCATGTCGATGCCTTCGCGCTTGGCGATCACATGCAGGATTTCGACCGTATGGGCGCCTTCGGCAACGGTGCGGCGCTCTGCCATGATATCGGCCATGGTGCGGCCTTCGCCGATCTCGTAGCCGAGGCTCATGTTGCGGCTGGATTGGCTCACGCACGTCAGCACAAGGTCGCCAAGGCCGGATAGTCCCATCAGCGTTTCTGTTTCGGCACCGAAATGGGTGCCGAAACGTGCCATCTCGGCCAGTCCACGGGTGAGGAGGGCTGCACGCGCATTCTCGCCCATCTTGAGGCCGGCGACGATGCCTGTGGCAATCGCCATCACATTCTTCACGGCGCCGCCGATCTGCGCGCCGATCACATCGTCCGACAGATACGGGCGGAAGATCGGCAGGCCCATGGCGGCAACGAGCGCCTTGCCGATGGCCTCGTCCTTGGTGGCCAGCGTGAGTGCGGAAGGCAGGCCGCGGGCCAGCTCAGCCGCGAAGGTCGGGCCCGAAAGCACGGCAACCGGGCGGCCTGGCATGGTCTCGGCCAGTACGTCCGACAGGAACATGCCGGTTTTCACCTCGATACCCTTGGCGCAGATGATGACCGGCACGCCGGGCCTCAAGTGCGGCTGCAGCTTTTCGGAAAGCGGGCGCAGGTGCTGCGCGGGGCAAACCATCAGCACGGCATCGCGGTCGGCGAGCGCGGCGAAATCGCCCGTCGCCTTCAGCGCGGGATCAAGCGGGACGCCCGACAGGAACATCTTGTTTTCATGGGTATTGTTGATGGCGTCCACGACCTCGGGCTCGAAGGCCCAGATCAGGGTATCAAGCCCGGCGCGCGCGCTGGTGGCGGCAAGTGCTGTGCCCCATGCGCCGCCCCCGAGGACGCCCATCTTGCGGATTGTCATGTCCCCCACTCTATTCTCCCCTGAACTGTTGCGGTGCGGGTTGTGCTGCGCACGAGATTGCCGCGAAGCGACCGTCGCGGCAAGGACTTATGGCTGAGCGGGCCGAAGTGAAGTGCGTTTCAGGCTCACGCCTTAGCGCCTTTGCGGCCGGCACCGACGAGCGGTTCGGCGTCGCTATCGAGCGGCCAGCGCGGACGCGGGCTGACGTCACGGTCGTCAATATCGGGCTCGGCGATGAACCGTTCGAGCCCCGCCCAGGCGATCATGGCGCCGTTATCGGTGCACAGCGCCATCGGCGGCGCGTGGAAAACCATGCCGGTTTCTTCCGCCACAGCGGTGAGCCGCGTCCGAAGCGCCTTGTTGGCAGCTACCCCGCCGGCGACCACCAGCGGGAAGGTGCCGTCTCCGTGTACTTCGCGGAAGTCGGCGATGGCGTGGCGCAGCCGGTCCACCAGACAGTCGCCGATAGCCTTCTGGAAGCCGGCGCAAATGTCGGCGCGGTCCTGTTTCAGCAAAATGCCATGCTTGGCGACACAGGCCTCAGCCGCGCGGCGCACAGCGGTCTTGAGGCCCGAGAAGGAGAAGTCCGCACCCGGCTTGCCAAGAAGCGGGCGGGGCAGGTCGAACCGGTCGGCATCGCCCTCAAGGGCGGCGGCCTCGACCGCTGGCCCGCCGGGGTAACCGAGGCCCAGAAGCTTGGCCGTCTTGTCGAATGCCTCGCCGGCGGCATCATCGATGGTGGTGCCAAGGCGGCGATACTGGCCGATACCGGTCACGTCCAGAATCTGGCAGTGCCCGCCGGACATCAGCACCAGAAGGAACGGAAATTCGACTTCGCCGGTCAGCCGCACGGTCAGCGCGTGGCCTTCAAGGTGATTGACCGAAATGAAAGGCTTGCCCGCCGCCATGGCGATGGCCTTGGCCGTCATCACGCCGACCATCAGCCCGCCGACAAGGCCGGGGCCGGTGGTGGCGGCAACGGCGTCGATATCGTCAAACGAAAGCCCGGCATCTTCCATCAGGGCGGCCAGCAGCCGGTCCAGATGGCTGATATGATGACGCGCCGCGATCTCCGGCACCACGCCGCCATAATCGGCATGATCCTCGATCTGGCTGAGTACCCGGTGGGCGACCAGCCGCTTCGCCGGATCCGCATCCGCCGACACGATAGCCGCCGCCGTCTCGTCACAGCTCGTTTCGATGCCGAGGACAAGCGGGCGGGTAAAGGCAATCTTCTGGCGGGGCTCGGTCATTTTCCTCTTTGCGCTTTGGACTTGGGCGCCAATGATACTATATAAGCGCCGTTGAGACGGGCGCTTTTAATGCCGCCCGATTACCACCGAGAGAGGCCCCGATGCAACACCCGATCAGGATTGGAACCCGCGGCAGTCCGCTTGCGCTTGCGCAGGCGCATGAGGTGCGGGACCGGCTGGTTGCGGCGCATGCGGGCCTGACCGCCGACATGGTCGAGATCAAGGTGATCAAAACGACCGGTGACCGCATTCTTGACCGGCCCCTGACCACCGCCGGCGGCAAGGGCCTTTTCACCAAGGAAATCGAGGACGCGCTTCTGGACGGCAGCATCGATCTTGCCGTTCACAGCTCCAAGGACATGCCGACCCGCCTGCCCGCGGGCCTTGTGCTTTCAACCTTCCTTGAGCGCGAAGACGTGCGTGATGTGTTCATCAGCCCCAAGGCAGAGAGCTTCATGGCGCTGCCGGAAGGCGCCACGCTCGGCACTGCCAGCCTGCGCCGCCGGGCGCTTGCCCTGCGCCTTCGGCCTGATCTGAAGGTCGTCACCTTCCGGGGCAATGTGCAGACGCGGCTTTCGAAACTGAATGGCGGCGAGGCCGATGCCACTTTCCTTGCCCGCGCGGGGCTCAACCGGTTGGGGATGGAAGCCTATGCGACCGAAACCCTGAGCCTTGAAGATTTCATGCCGGCCCCGGCGCAAGGGGCAGTGTGCGTTGAAATCCGCGAAGGCGACGACGCGACCCGTGCGCTGCTCGCCCCCCTGCATCATCATGCGACGGCGGTGACCGTGACGGCGGAACGTGCCTTTCTGGCGGCCCTAGATGGCTCCTGCCGCACGCCGATTGCAGCTTACGCGACGCTCAAGGGCGGTGACGTGCACCTGAAAGCCATGCTTGTATCGCTCGACGGCACGGTCGTGTTCGCGGAAGAAGGTGTGGCCCCCGAGGCCGATGCAGCCGCCCTTGGCCACAGGCTTGGCCATGCGGTTCGCGCCAAGGCGGGGGAAGCCTTCTTCGAAGAGCTCGCGGCAGGGGTCGCCGCGCTCGTATCCTGATGCGGCTCATCGTCACTCGACCGGAAGAAGATGCAGGCAGCACCGCCGAGGCGCTGGCCGCCCTTGGCCACACGTCCCTGATCGCACCGATGCTGCGGGTGGAGGCTATGGACTTTGACCTGCCGGACGATAGCGCGACGCTTGTGATCACCAGCGCCAATGCGGCGCGCCACGGGCTTGCTCGCGTGCCGGGCCTTGGCCGTCGCCGCGTGTTTGCCGTGGGGGCCGCAAGTGCGGCGGTCGCGCGGTCGGTGGGCGCCACGGACCCTGTCACCGGGCCGGGCGACGCAGCGGGGCTTCTGCCGCTTCTTCTTGCCGATCATGCGGCCACGGGCTCGCATTATTGTCATCTGACCGGCGAAGATATTGTGTTCGATATCGCGGCGAAGCTGACGGCGCGCGGGGTGCGTGCCGAGCGGCGCACGGCTTACCGCGCGGTGCAAGCTGATGTGCTGCCGGATGACGTGGCGTCGGCCATCCGGGGTGGCAGCGTGGACGGTGTGCTTTTTTATTCGGCCCGGGCAGCCCTTGCCTTTGAACGGGGGTTGGAGGCAGCGGGCCTCGCCGCTATGCTGAAGGGCATGACGGCCTATGCCATGTCAAAGCGGATCGCGGCGGCGCTTGCAGCCCCGTGGGGTGGCGTGGTGGCAGCCGCAGAGCCGACCGAAGCGGCGGTTCTGGCGCTCATCGGCCCGGCAGGCAGTGAAGGAGAGAAGGCGTGAAGGCAAACGGCGATAGCGAACCGGTTCTCGAGGCCGAGGTGGTGGAAAAGACCCCGCCGAAGGCCGCCCGAGCCAAGGGCAGCTCCTTCGGGGCGAAGCTCGGCTGGGTGCTGGTGATCGTCCTTGCAGCCTTCATCGGTGGGGTTTATGCCGCGCCCGATATCCGCGCCCGGCTGGAAAGTGCCGGCCTCATCGAACCCCTGCTGCAAACCGCGATGACTGCGCCTTCGGTCGACCTGTCGCCGCTGCAGGCCGAGCTCGACCGGCACGAGGAAATGCTGATCCAGCATGAAGGCCTGATCTCGGCACTTGCCGAGGCGAGCTCGAGTGGTGCCACGACCACGGAACCTTCCGAATCGGACGAGTCGCCGAATCCGGGTGCCATCGCGCCCGCGCCCGACCGGCCGGAAATGACGGCGCTGCGCGAAGAACTCGCCGCGCTCAGTGAAACCGTGAAAGCCCGCCACAGCGACGACGCGAAAGGCCCGGCGCCGAGCGTGCTGGCCGCCCGGCTTGAAGCGTCGGAAGCCGAAACCGCCGGCCTGCGGGACCGGCTGGCAGCCCTTGAAGCTGCCCTTCAGGCTGTGGAAGACGCGCGGCTTGATACGAACCCGCGTGGACGGCTCCTCCTGTCCCTGTCGCGCCTTGAGGACCGCGTCCAGCGCGGTGAGGCGTTCGGGGCGGAGCTTGAAGCCATGACCCCCGATTTCTCGGCCCTGCCGGCGATTGACCAGCCGGCGCTTGGTGCCGCGCTCGAGACGCTCAGGGAACGCTCTGCCGGGGTGCCGGGCACCGATAGCCTGATCGCCCGCTTCGATCCGCTTTCCCGCGAGATCGGCATCGCGAGCGACAAGGCGGAAGGCCGTTTCCTTGCCTCGCTTTTCACCGTCCGGCGCACAGATGCAGCAGCAAGCGGCGATGACGCAGCCCTGCGTGACGCCGGCGAACGGCTGAAGGCCCGCGATTTGGCCGGTGCTGTCGCCGCCCTCGATACGCTGTCGCCCGAAGCGAAGAAGGCAGCGTCGGTGTGGATTTCGCAGGCGAATGACCGGCTGGCGATTGATGATGCCGTTGGCAAGCTCTTCCGCGTGGTGACCGATGACCGGACGGGAGGCGGCGCATGATCCGTCTGGCGCTTGCGTTCGCCATTGTCCTTCTTCTCGCCTGGGGTGCCACGTTCGTGGCGGATAATCCGGGGGCGGCCACGCTAGCCGTTGGCCCCTGGGTGATCGAGACGAGCGTTGCGGCGCTCCTGCTGGCCGCCGCCCTTTTGATGCTTGCGACTGCCCTCGCGCTCGCGCTTTATGCCTGGATGCGGCGTGACCTGCCGGTGATTGGCTCAAGTGCGGCGATCAAGCGCCAGTCGCGCGGGCTTGATCTTGTCAATCAGGCGCTGGTGGCGCTGGCGGCGGGGGATCACAAGCTCGCCCGGCGGCTGGCCGACCAGTCGACCCGCCTTCTGCCGCTGATGCCGATGGTGCATCTGATTGGCGCCGAGGCCGCGATGCGGGCGGGCGACCATGAAGCCGCACAGGAAAAGTTCAAGGCGCTCGAGGCCTCCGAAGCCGGCAAGCTGTTGGGCCTGCGCGGCCTTGTGCAGGAAGCCCGGCGTGCCGGGCGGTCGGCCGAGGCCCTGCGGCTGGCACGGCTGGCTTTTGCCGAGCAGCCGAAAAGCCCGTGGGTGCTGAAAACCCTGTTCGCGCTTGAGGTCGCTGCCGGTAATTGGGCAGAGGCGGAAGCCGCGCTCCAGAAGGTCGCCAAAGGCAAGCTTGTTGATACTGTCGCGCTGACCCGCCACAAGGGGGCGCTTGCCTTCGCGCGTGGCACGGAAGCGGCCCTCAAGGGCGACGCTGATGCCGCCCGCAAATTCTACACCGCCGCCCACAAGGCACGTGGCGATTTCGCCCCGGCGGATGCTGCACTTGCCCGCCTCGATCTCAAGGAAGGCAAGATCCGGCAGGCCGAAAAGCGCCTGAAGGCAGCCTGGGGCAAAGCCCCGCGTCCGGCGCTCGCCGCTGCATGGCGGGATATCGACCCGGCGGAATCAGCCGCCGACTCGCTTGCCCGAGTCCGCACGCTCACCGCTGGCAATCCGGCCCATCCGCTTTCCCGTGCGCTGATCGCCGAAGGGCTGGCCCGCACGGGCGAAACAGACGCCGCCATCACGCTTGTTGAAGGCCTGCTCGCCGAAGTGCCGAGCCGCGATCTCTGGACGCTTCGGCTGAAGCTTGCCGAAAAGCGCGGCGAGGATACGACGGCGATCGAGGCGGCCCTGGCGCAGGCTGGCCCCGGCCTTGGCTGGGAATGCGGTGACTGTGGCCACCGCCCGGTGGCGTGGCAGCCGCTTTGCCCGTCCTGCGGCGGGTTCGATACATTCGACTGGCTGGAGCCCGGCACCCCGCGCGCCGAGCCGCAACGCGACGGCAGCATGCTGATGCTGATGTCTGGCGGCCCCTCCGGCCCAGCGGTGGATTGAGCCCAAGGCCCGCGCCCTGAAAGGCTTTCAAAAGGGCTTGTCGCCTCCGCCCCCTTCGGTTATACGGTGGCCTGCCTGACGGTAGGCCGCAGTAGCTCAGTTGGTAGAGCACCTCATTCGTAATGAGGGGGTCGGGGGTTCGAGTCCCTTCTGCGGCACCACTTTTCCCCCGAAAAATCATAAAATTGCTTGCAACGTTGGCGCTTGCTTCTCATCCTTTACGGGTGATGATAGGGGCTGGCATGAATGACGGACGCACATCCGAACACGCCCATATGGACCGGCAGGTAAAACGCTGGGCCGCCGTTGCCGTTATCCTTATCCTGCTTGTTGCTACCCTTGGCGCTGCGACCACGGTCTCGGCCATCCGCTCCACCGTGCGGGCGGAGCTTCTGCAAACCATGACGGTGGTGCTCGATTCAAGTAACGATGCCCTCAGCGAGTGGGTGGAACACCAGCGACGCTCGCTCGATTACCCCACCCATAATTCCGAGGTGATGGCCGCCACCGATGAACTTCTGGCCACCGCTGCATCAGGCGGGGCCGGGGACCTTGCTGAGCATCCGGCGCAGCGTGCGCTGCGTGATGCTGTCAGCCTGTGGGTCATCGATCACGCCCTTGTCGGCTATATGGTTGTCTCGCCGGAACGGCTGGTGCTGGCTGCGGCAAGGCCTGCGCTGATCGGCAGTCATTTTGTGGCCTATCCCGGCAACCTTGACCTGTTCGGGCGGGCGCTGGCGGGCGAATCGGTGCTCACACCGCCCGTCTATGCCCGTATTCCCCTCGAGATGCCGGACGGGCACATCAGCCATACGGCAAGCACCATTTTCGCCATGGCGCCGATCTTTGGCCCTGACGGCACGGTGAAGGCGGTGTTTGCGGCCCGCGTCAATACTGCCGGCAGCTTCATGAGCGTGTTCCAGCGCGGCAGGCTTGGCCTGACGGGTGAAACCTATGCCGTCGACAAGTTCGGGCGACTGGCGAGCGAAAGCCGCTTCACTGACCATCTGCGCGAGATCGGGCTGATCGCGGCGGATGCGCCGAGCATGCTGAATATCGATGTGCGTGATCCGGGCATCAATCTGGTGACACACCCGCGCGAGCGCACGACGCCGCGCCCCGCCCAGCCGCTGACCAAGATGGCGCACGAGGTGACCAACGGCCGCAGCGGCTATGACATCAAGGGCTACCGCGACTATCGGGGCGTCATGGTGCTGGGGGCATGGACCTGGAATACCGACCTCGATATCGGCATCGCGACCGAGATCGATCGGGCGGAGGCCTACCGGCAGCTCGACCTGATCTCGAACGGTATATATGCCTTCGCGGCGGTTATCGCCTTCTTCTTCATGGTGCTGGTGTTCGGCAGCGCCGGCATCCTGCGCCGGCTGCGCACCAAGGATGCCGAGATCGAGGGGCGCGACCTGCAGCTGAGGATGATCCTTGATAGCGCCGGGGAAGGGGTTATCGGGGTTGATGCCACGCACCGCATGACCTTCGTCAATCCCATGGCCAGCAAGATCCTGGGGTATGAGCCGCAGGAACTGATCGGCCACAATATGCATGCGATGCTGCATCATGCCTATGCGAACGGCAGCCCGTACCCGGTGCAATGCTGCCCGGTCTTTGCGGCCTGCGCCGAAAGCCGGTCAAGCACGGTGGATAACGAGGTTTTCTGGCACAAGGATGGCCATCCGGTGCCTGTCCGCTATGTCAGCGTACCGATGAGCGACAGCGGACGGGTCAGCGGGGCGGTTGTGACCTTCACGGATGCGAGCCACGATTTCACCGAACGGCAGGCGAGCGACCGGGCACTGGTCGCCGCACGGTCGGAAAGCAAGGCAAAGTCCGAATATCTGGTGACGATCAGCGAGGAAATCCGCGCCCCGATGACCGACATCATGGGCGCCACCCGGATGCTCACCGATTCGCCCCTGACCGGCGACCAGCGCGAGACGATCGCCACCATCCGCTCGCATGTCACATCGGTCCTGATCATGCTTGATCAGGTCACCCGGTTCTCGGCGCGGATGCAGCGCGACCCGCATGACAATGCCCTTGATTTCGACCTTGTCGAGCTTGTGGAAGAAGTCCTCGATGGCCGTCAGGCGCAGGTTTCGGTTGCCGAGGCAATGCCGGTGGCAATCCACGCCGATACGGTGACGCTGAAACAGGCGATGGGGCATCTTGTGAATGCGGCCTATGCGGCGAGCGGCACAGGCGGGATCAGCGTGCAGCTGAGCGTTGACCAGCAGGTTGGCCCGGCGAATGCCGATGGTGCCTTCCTGATCAGGGTCACGGTCGAGTATCCGGGCGGTCGGCGCAAGGCCGATGACTATGGCATGGATGCGGCGGCCCTGATGACGCGCGATCTGGTGGCGGTTCTGGGGGGCACACACGGCGTTTCAACCGGGCCTGACGGCAGCCGCACCCACTGGTTCACCTTCCGCTGCCGCACGGCAGACAAGCGCCCGCCAGCCGGGGGGGTCAGTCTTTCCAGAAGTAAGGGTCGAACAGCAGGAACAGCGTGAAGATCTCGAGCCGGCCAAGGATCATGGTGAAGGATAGAAGCCATTTGGCCCCGTCCGGCAGGCTCGCGAAATTGCCCGCAGGCCCGATGATCTGGCCGAGGCCGGGACCAACGTTACTGATGGCCGTGGCAGCCGCCGTAAGCGCGGTGACGAGATCAAGCCCCATGAAGGTGAGCGCCAGCGTCACCGCAGCGGTCGACGCGAAATAGGCGGCAAGGAAGGCCAGCACCGAAATCAGCAGCGCTTCGGGCAGGCGGCGGCCCTGATAGAGCATCACGACGGTGCGGTGCGGGCTCATCAGCTTTTTCATCTGGCCGGTCATGGCGACCCACAGGATCTGGAAGCGGTAAACCTTGATCCCACCCGAGGTGGAACCCGCACAGCCACCGACGAAGGTGAGAAGGAAGAAGGCGCCAAGGGCGGCCTCCCCCCACGCTGTGTAATCGACGGTCGCGAAGCCCGTGGTGGTGACGACCGAGACGATATTGAAGGCGGTCAGGCGGATCGCATCCACAAGCGGCATGTGCGTCTTGAGCGACAGCCAGATCGCCATGACGCTGACCGTGATGATGAAGAAGCGCATCAGGGCCATGATCTGCGGATCGCGGAAGAAGGCCTTGCGGTCGCCGCGCATCAGGCGGATCCAGGCGTTGAAGGGCAGTGCGCCTGCGATCATGAAGAAGATCGCCACCCAGTGGATGAAGGGGTTGGTGAAATGCCCGAAGGAGGCGTCATAGTTGGCGAAGCCCCCGGTCGCCAGTGTCGACATGGCGTGGCAGATGGCATCGAAGCCGGTCATGCCGCCGATATAATAGAGAAGCGCGCACAGGATGGTGAGGCCGGTATAGGCGCCGGTAATCCAGTTCACCATCTCGGCGGCCTTGGGGATGATCTTTTCCGATTGGTCCGAGCTTTCGGTTTTGAAAAGCTGCATCCCGCCGATCCGGAGGAACGGCAACAGGATGATGGCCATCACGATGATCCCGATGCCACCGAGCCAGTTGAGGAAGGCCCGCCACAGGAGGATGCCGGTCGGCAGGCTGTCGAGCCCCGATATCACGGTCGACCCTGTCGTCGTGATCCCTGATACCGCCTCGAAATAGGCGTCGGCATAATCGAGGCCGAACTGCAGGAAGGGGAGCGCGGCGAACGCCGGCAGCACCATCCAGGCAAGTCCGGTGAGGAGGAACCCCTGCCGCAGGTCAAGGATCTGGGTGCCTTCGCCGCGCGTCGCCAAAATCATCAGAAGGCCCGCAAAGCCCGTGGCAGCGGCCGATACCTCGAAACCGATCAGCAGGTCGCCTTCTGCCCCCACATTCACGAAGAAGGGGATGAACATGAAGAAGGCGAGCCCCATCAGGAGGAGGCCGATAACATGAATGACGGGATTGTAGCGGGCTGAAAACACGGGCGGCCTTCGGGCTCCAGGGGCGGCACATGCCGGTCGGGTGGGCGCGTGGGGTCGTTGGGCGCCGAGTGTGCAGTCATTGCGAACGACTGTCAATCGGCGCCGGTCAGGCCCCCTTGATCAGGGAATCAGATGTGGAAGCTTTCGCCGCAGCCGCAGCGACCCTTCTCGTTCGGATTGGTGAAGGTGAAGCCCGTGGAGAAACGGCTTTCTTCCCAGTCCATCCGGGTGCCGAGAAGATACAGAAGCGACTTGCGGTCGACAAAAACAGCAACGCCGTTTGCCTCGACCTTTTCGTCCGCCGGGTCGGCTTCGGTCACATAGTCGATCTTGTAGCCAAGGCCCGAACAGCCCTTGGTGTCGGTGCCAAGCTTCAGCCCGATCGCTTCGGGGCGATTTTCAAGAAGCGCCTTGATGCGCTCGGCGGCCTTGTCGGTGATCTCGATCACACTCATGGGTCGGGTCCTTCCTTACAGCATGCCAAGCTCGAGCCGCGCTTCGTCGGACATCTTGCTCATGTCCCACGGCGGGTCCCAGACCAGCTTGACCTCGGAGCCGTTCACGCCCTCGACGGCATTCACCTTCAGCTCCACCTCGCCCGGCATTGATTCCGCAACCGGGCAATGGGGCGTGGTCAGCGTCATGGTGACGGTCACCTGGGCCTTGTCGTCCACATCCACCCCGTACACGAGGCCGAGCTCGTAGATATTGACCGGGATTTCGGGATCATAAATCTCGCGCAGGGCTTCCACCACGCGGTCGGCAATGGTTGCGGCCTCGGCGTCGTCGATGGCTTTGGCCTCGGCAGCTTCCTCGCCTTTCGGCTCAGTCAGAAACTTGTCGAGGAAATAGCCACCCTCATTCTCGCCCTCGGCTGATGTATCGCCAGCGCGCGGGCGGGTGGAGGGGCGGTTCGGCATATTCTCGGACGGATAATCGCCGCCGACCGCCATCACATCGCGTTCCGGTTTGCTCGTCTCGTTCATCCGAAAATATCCATCACTTTGTTCAGGCCGGCGACCAGCCGGTCGATCTCGTCGCGGGTCGTATAGATGCCGAAGCTGGCGCGGACGGTGCCCGGGATGCCGAAGCGGTCCATCACCGGCTGGGCGCAGTGGTGCCCGGCGCGGACGGCAATACCCTGCCGGTCGAGGATCGTGCCGATATCGTGCGGGTGCGCCATATCCATCACGAAGCTGACAAGCGCGCCTTTCTCGGGCGCAGTTCCAATCAGCCGTACGCTATTCAGGCTGCCAAGCTGCCGGGTGGCATATTCGAGAAGGTCGGCTTCATGGGCATGGATCGCGTCATGCCCGATCCGCTCGATGAAATCGACCGCCGCCTTGAAGGCGATGCCGCCCGCGATATTCGGCGTGCCGGCCTCGAACTTGTAGGGCAAATCGTTCCATGTGGTCTTGGCGAAGGTCACGGTCTTGATCATGTCGCCGCCGCCCTGCCACGGGGGCATGGCGTCCAGAAGCCGTTCTTTGCCGTAAATCACGCCGGTGCCGGTGGGGCCGTACATCTTGTGGGCCGAGAAGGCATAGAAATCGGCGTCCAGATCCTGAACATCGATCTTGAGGTGCGGGGCAGCCTGACAGCCGTCGATGAGGGCGACCGCACCGGCGTCATGCGCCAGCCGGATCATTTCCTTCACCGGATTCTGGGTGCCGATCGAATTAGAGATATGCGCTGCACCGACAAGCTTCACCCGGCCAGAGCCGAGCATGGCGCGGTAGGCATCCATATCGAGGCTGCCGTCATCGTTGATCGGCACTGCCTTTACAACAGCACCTTTTTCTTCGGCGAGGATCTGCCACGGCACGATGTTCGAATGGTGCTCCATCTCGGTCAGCAGGATTTCATCACCCGCCTTGATGTTCGCCCGGCCCCATGTCTGGGCCACAAGGTTGATGCCCTCGGTGGCACCGCGTACGAACAGGCATTCCAAGGGCTTGGCGGCATTGATGAAACGCGCGATGGCAACGCGGCTGTTTTCATAAGCCTCGGTCGCGTCCTGGCTGAACTTGTAAACACCCCGGTGGATGTTCGCATAATAATGCTCGTACAGGTCCTTCTCGGCCTCGATCACAGTGCGCGGCTTTTGGGCGCTTGCCGCAGTATCAAGGAAGGCGAGCGGTTTGCCGTGCACGGTTTCACCGAGGATCGGGAACTCGGCGCGGATGGCTTCCACGTCAAACGGGATAAGGGTGGCGACGGGGGCGGTCATGCAGCACCCCCTTCTTCATGCGCCTGCATCCAGCCTGCCACGATGGTGGAGACGGTTTCCATGAGGGTCTCGTCGGTCAGGCGCACCAGCGCGTCGCCCATGAAGGCCTCGACAAGCATCCGGCGCGCGGTAGCAGGATCAATGCCGCGGGAGGTCAGGTAATGGAACGCCTTGCGGTCCAGTTCACCCACCGTGGCGCCGTGGGCGCATTTCACGTCGTCGGCGTAAATCTCGAGCTCCGGCTTTGCGTTGGCGCGGGCCGTGCGGTCAAGGAGCAGCGCCTTGAAGGATTGGTTGGCATCGGTTTTCTGTGCCTGATGGGCAACCGTCACCTTGCCCTGGAAGGAGGCATGGCCTTTCCCGGCTGCAATCGCGCGGATCACCTGATCGCTATCCGCCCCGCCCACGGCGTGGGTCACATGGGTCAGGATATCGTGCGACTGGTGCGCGCCCGCCAGCATCACGCCATCGAAGCTGACATCCGCTTCTTCGCCTTCCACCCTCACATGCGCCTCGAACCGGGTGAGCGCGCCACCTGCCATGAGGCCGAAGCCGTGATAGGCACCGCCACCCGCGACGCGCAGATGGGCGCGGCCGGTGTGGAGGGTGGCCTCACCCTCTTCGATCAGACGCAGGTGCGTAAGGCGTGCGCCCTTCGCCACGGTCACGTCCATTGCCGGATTGGTCCAGGCGCGGGTGTCGCCCGTGAAGCGCTCGACAAGCGTCAGCGACGCGCCTTCGGCGAGGCTTACCTTGATGCGGGCATGGGCCGAGCGGCCCTCGGCAGGTGCAATATGGATAATCTCGAAGGCGCCGCCGTCGGTGCCGGCAGGCACGTCAAGCGCAAGGCCATGACCGGCGAAAAGGGCGGCCAGAAGCGCAGGTGCATCATCACCGAGCGCGAGGCCATCGGCGTTATCCAGCGTTTTGGCGAAGGTGGGTGCGGCTGAAAGGTCAGCACGGAAATGCCCGCCCACAAAAACGAGCTGCCCCATGCCAGCCACGAGCGGCGCCGGTACCTTGGCGTCCGCCGCGTCAGCGGGCGCGAAGGCTTCGGCCTTCAGGGCCTTCAGGTCGCTATAGCGCCAGGCTTCGGTCTTCAGGTGCGGCCAATCGGTCGTCGCCAGGCGTTCGCGCGCGGCCGCGCGGAAGGTGCCGAGCCCGTCCTGCGCCTCGGCGAAACCTTCATAGAGCGTATATGCAGCGTTCAGCATGGGTCTATCGTCCCTCACGCAACATCCGCGTAACCGCGTTCCTCAAGCTCGCGAGCCAGCGACGGCCCGCCCGAGCGCACGATTTTGCCCTTGGCCATCACATGAATGACATCGGGGCGCACATAATCGAGCAGGCGCTGATAGTGCGTGATCAGAAGGATCGCGGTATCGTCGCGGCGCTGGGCGTTGATGCCTTCCGAGACGATCCGAAGCGCATCGATATCGAGGCCGGAATCGGTTTCATCAAGGATGGCGAGCGTGGGGTTCAGGACCGCCATCTGCACCATCTCGTTCCGCTTCTTCTCCCCGCCCGAGAAGCCGACATTCACGAACCGCTTCAGCATGTCCATGTCCATCTTCAGCCCGGCGGCTTTCTCTTTCACGATCTTCATGAATTCGGCGGCCGAAACTTCGCTTTCGCCCCGGATCTTGCGCTGGCTGTTCAGCGCCGTGCGCAGGAAATTCAGGTTCGAAACGCCGGGGATTTCGACCGGATACTGGAAGCCGAGGAAGACGCCGGCGGCCGCGCGCTCGTGCGCTCCCAATTCAAGGAGGTCTTCGCCGTTGAAGGCGACACTGCCGCCGGTCACTTCATAATCCTCGCGGCCCGCAAGCGTGGAGGCGAGGGTCGATTTTCCCGCCCCGTTCGGCCCCATGATGGCATGCACTTCGCCCGGCTTCATCTGGAGCGTGAGGCCGTTCAGGATCTGCTTGTCGCCGACCTTGACGGTCAGGTTCTGGATATCGAGAAGATTGGTCATATCATTGAAGTCCTTAGCCGACGCTGCCTTCAAGGCTGATGCCGAGAAGCTTTTGCGCCTCGACCGCAAATTCCATGGGGAGCTGCTGCATCACTTCCTTGCAGAAGCCGTTCACAATGAGGGCGACCGCCTCTTCCTCGCCGAGCCCGCGGCTCATGGCGTAGAAGAGCTGGTCTTCCGAAATTTTCGATGTAGTGGCCTCGTGCTCGATCTGGGCCGAGGGGTTATGCACCTCGATATAGGGCACCGTGTGGGCGCCGCAGTCGCTGGAAACGAGCAAGCTGTCGCACTGGGTAAAGTTGCGCACGCCTTCCGCCCCCGCCAGCACTTTCACAAGGCCGCGGTAGGTGTTTTGCGAGCGACCCGCCGAGATGCCCTTCGAGATGATCGTCGAGCGCGAGCCCGAACCCATATGGATCATCTTGGTGCCGGTATCGGCCTGCTGGCGGTTGTTGGTAACAGCCACCGAATAGAACTCGCCGACCGAATTTTCACCCTGCAGCACACAGCTCGGATATTTCCAGGTGATGGCCGAGCCGGTTTCCACCTGCGTCCAGCTCACCTTCGAGTTTTTGCCTTTGCAGAGGGCGCGTTTGGTGACGAAATTATAGATGCCGCCCTTGCCGTCCTTGTCGCCGGGATACCAGTTCTGGACGGTCGAATATTTGATCTCGGCGTCATCAAGCGCCACGAGTTCAACGACCGCCGCGTGCAGCTGGTTCTCGTCGCGCATCGGGGCGGTGCAGCCCTCAAGGTACGAGACATAGGCGCCTTCGTCGCACACAATCAGCGTGCGCTCGAACTGGCCGGTATTTTCGGCGTTGATCCGGAAATAGGTGGACAGTTCCATCGGACAGCGCACGCCTTTGGGCACATACACAAATGTCCCGTCCGAGAAGACGGCGCAGTTGAGCGCGGCGAAATAATTGTCGCGCACCGGCACAACGGTGCCGAGATACTTTTTCACAAGGTCGGGGTATTCGCGCACGGCTTCCGAAATCGACATGAAGATGACACCGGCCTTCTTCAGTTCCTCGCGGAATGTGGTCGCGACCGACACGCTGTCGAATACGGCATCAACTGCCACCTTGCGCGCACCTTCAACGCCGGCCAGCACCTTCTGTTCCTCAAGGGGAATGCCGAGCTTCTTGTATGTCTCAAGAAGGGCGGGGTCGACCTCGTCAAGGCTCTTCGGTTTGTCCTGCGACTTCGGGGCGGCGTAATAATAGATGTCGTTATAGTCGATCCGCGGGAAATCGAGCTTCGCCCAGTCGGGCTCTTCCATCTTCAGCCAGGCGCGGTAGGCTTTGAGGCGCCATTCGAGCATCCATTCGGGCTCCTGCTTCTTCGCGGAAATGAAGCGGATCACGTCTTCGTTCAGGCCTTTGGGCGCCATGTCCATCTCGATATCCGAGACGAAGCCATACTTGTATTCGCCCGTCAGTTCGCGGACCTGTTCCCGGGTTTCTGTCGTGCCAGCCATATCAAGCTTCCTTGTGCCCGGCGGAGCAGCCGCCAGCGGGCGCTGCAAGCGCCGAGAGTTTCACGTCATCAAGTGCCCCGCGCACGGCGCCATTGATGACCTGCCAGTGCGGACGCACATTGCATGTATGATCGATGCAGCAGTCCGAGGTTTCGGTATCTGCGCAGTGGGTGACCGCGATGGGGCCGTCGACGGCCTCGATGATATCGGCGATCGAGATGGCCTCGGCGCCGCGGGCCAGCGTGTAGCCGCCAGCCACACCCCGGTGGGCCACCAGAACGCCCGAGCGCGACAGAAGATGCAGCACTTTCGATACGGTCGGCAGCGGAATGCCGGTCAGAAGCGACAGGTCCTGCGCGTTCAGCCGGTTGCCGCCGAGAGCCAGACGGCTCATCAGCACAACAGCATAATCGGCAATGTTGGTCAGCTTCAGCACATCATCCATCCGGGTGCGAGGTCAGGGCCGAACCGGGGGTTCAGCAAATCATGACCAAAATGTTCAGGTTTAATATGGGGTCATGGGGGGCAGAGTCAAGCGCCCGACCGCTGTGTGCGCCGCGCTTATGACGCAAATGTGCGGCAAATGCACGCACAAATGCTGCCTGCGTGACAAAATGCCAACTTCAGGGCTAGGGTGGGTCATCACTTGTTCGACATCAGGCAGTCCATGACCCCCGACGACCAGCTTGCCCTTTATGCCAGTGCCCGATTCGCCCGCGCCTTCGAAGCGGCGGTTGGCCGCGCCCGTGATGATGGCCTTGTGCCCGGCGTGGTACATCTGAACGGGGGGCAGGAGCTGGTTGAGCTGGGCGTGTTCCGCCAGCTGGATGGGGCGCGCGACCGGGTGACAGGTTCGCACCGCAGCCACGGCCTCGCGCTCGCCGCCGGTGTCTCGCCCGCTATGATCGCAGCCGAAATCATGGGACGCACCGGCAGCCTTTCGGGCGGGCTTGGCGGCACCCAGCATCTGGTGCCCGCAGGCGGGCTTTTCATGGGCTCGAACGGCATCGTCGGCGGGCAGGTGCCGCTGGCCGCCGGCGCCGCCTTTGCCGCGAAATCCAAAGGCAATGGGGGCATTGCGGTCGCTTTCTTCGGGGAAGGCGCAGCCCAGCAGGGCGGGGTGATGGAGACCATGAATCTCGCCGTGGTCCTTGGCCTGCCGCTCCTTTTCGTCTGCGTCAACAACGGCTGGGCGCAATCTACGGGGGCGGACGCCAGCGCCGGCGCACCGCTCGCCCCCCGCGCCAGGGCCTTCGGGATGCAGGCTGAAAGCGTTGATGGCGGTGATCTCGGCGCAGTCGATGCCGCCGCGCGCCATCTGGTTTCGCAGATCCGCACGAACGGCCAGCCAGCCTTTCTGGAAGCGCATGTCTCCCGCGTTGGCGGGCATTATCACGGCGAAGATCAGGGCTACCGCAAGGACGGCAAGCTCACCGATCCGCTCGACCGTCTGCGCGCCACGCTTGTGGAAGCCGGCGTGACGGCTGCGAACCTGCACCGGATCGAGGAAGAGGCCGAAGCCCGCGCCCGCGCAGCGTTCGCTGAAGCAGCGCTTGAGCCTGCGGATGACCCCTCGACCCTTGTCCTCTGGGCCCGTGATCTCGGGGGCTTCGCATGAAACAGATGACGATCCCCGCGGCGGCGGCGGAAGCCCTGTATCAGGCGATGGCGGCGGACGGCAGCGTCTTCCTGATCGGCGAAGACCTTGCCATGGGCGGCGTGTTTGGCGCTGCCCAAGGGCTGAAGGACCGGTTCGGCCCATCACGGGTGGTCGATACCCCGATTTCGGAAACATCCTTCCTCGGCCTTGGCATTGGCGCGGCGATGAGCGGCATGAAGCCGGTGGTCGAGATCATGTTCTGCGATTTTCTGGGTGTCTGCTTTGACCAGCTGATGAACCAGGCGGCGAAAACACGTTTCCTGTCCGGCGGGACGGTCAGCCTGCCGCTGGTGATCCGCACCACGATGGGGGCGGGGGACGGATCGGGTGCCATGCACAGCCAGTCGAACTATGGCCTTGTTGCCAGCGTCGCGGGCCTCCGCGTTGCTTGCCCGTCGAATGCAGCGGATGCGGCGGGGCTTCTGAAAACAGCCCTTGAAGGCCCGGACCCGGTGGTGATTTTTGAGCATAAAGGCCTGTTCGGGGCAGAAACCCCGGTCGATCCTGCGTTGCCACCCGTGCCGTTTGGCAAAGCGCGGACCTTGCGCCAAGGCGCGGATGTCACGCTCGTTGCAATCGCTGCAATGGTGCCGGTGGCACTCAAAGTTGCCGATAGCCTCGCCAAGCGCGGCATTGGGGTTGAGGTCATCGATCCCGTGACGATCAACCCGCTGGACCGCGCGGCGGTCCTCGCAAGCGTCCAGAAAACCGGCCGGTTCGTGGTGCTTGATGAAGGCGCTGCCTTCGCGGGTATCGCCGATGCGCTTGTCTCGATGGTTTCGCGGGAAGCATTCAGGTCGCTGAAGGCCGCACCTGCTGCGATCACCCCGCCGCATACGCCGGTGCCTTATGCCCCGGCGCTTGAGGCCGCATGGCTGCCGGATGCTGCCCGGGTGGAAGCGGCAATTCTGAACATGATGGAGGATGTATGAAGCGCATACAGGTGTGGGACCTGCCGACCCGGCTTTTCCACTGGGCTCTTGTGATTGCCGTTGCCCTTTCGGCCTATTCGGCGTTTGAGGACAAGTTCGGCGTCTGGGCCAAGGTGCATCTTTATGCGGGGCTCACCATCCTCGGGCTTATTCTGTGGCGCCTCGTCTGGGGCTTCATCGGCAGCGAGACATCCCGATTCAGCCATTTCCTGAAGGGCCCGAAGGCGGTTGCGGCCTATGCGCGGCAGGCAGATGCCGGGGCGCATGTCGGCCATAATCCGGTCGGTGGCTGGTCCGTCGTCGCCATGCTTGTGGTGACCTTCGCGCAGGCGGCGCTCGGGCTTTTTGCGACCGATGATATGTTTTTCTCGGGCCCGCTTGCATCGAAAATCGATGGCGGGATGACGGGCACGATCACCGAAATCCATGAGGTGCTGGGCTTCACGCTGTTCGGCCTGATCGGCCTGCATGTGGCAGCGGTTCTCTATTACCGGATCGTCAAACGGGTCGATCTGGTGCGCCCGATGGTGACAGGCAGCCGTGACGTGGCGCCGGAAACGAAAGAGCCCGCGCGGCGGCACGGGCTCTGGGCGATTGTTTCTGCCCTCCTGATCGGAGGCGGGGTCGCTTATTTTTCCTTGTAAACGTCGTGGCAGGACTTGCAGTTTTTGAAGGTCTTGCCGAGGGCTGCCATCGAAGCGCTCTTGTCGCCGGTTTTGGCGGCGGCAAGGAAGGCCTCGGTGTCGGCCACAAACCCATCCATGGCGGCTGAGAATTTATCCCATTCCGCCCAGATCTGGTCTTTCGCTTCACCCTTGCCGTGCACGGTGCGGGTATCGACCTTGAAGGCGGACTGCGAAACCTTGGCACCCGCCACGAGCGCTTCGGCCAGTGGCACCAGATTCTCGTCCGCGCCTGCCTCGCCTTTCAGCACCGTCATGGCACCCATCGCCGAATTCACGACGATCTGCATGCCCTGGTGGCGGAAGGCAACGGGCGGTGCCAGTTCCTCTTCGCCGTGTGCGGCAACCGGGGTCGCGATGATGGCAGCGGCCAGAAGGGCCTTCGACAGCGATTTCATAGGTCTCTCCCCCGAGATGAAAGGTGTGTCAGCGAATCAGAGAATCGGGCGCGGCGGCTGCCGGCGGTCGCGGCGCGGCGGCTGGGCCTGATAGGCTTCGGCGCAGTGCGAAGCGCAGTAGGGCATGCCGGGCTCGGAGGGCTTGCCGCAGAAATGGAAATCTTCGTCGCCCGGGTGGCCGTGCGGCCATTTGCACATGCGGTCGGTAAGATCGAGAAGGGTGACAAGCTTCTTGGCTTCCTTCTTCTCCACACGTTTCGGGGCTGCAGGAGCCTCCGGCTTGTCGGCCTTCACCGGCGACGGGCGCGACTTCAGGCCAAGGCGGTGGGCCTTGCCGATCACGGCGTTGCGGGTCACTCCCTCGCCCAGTTCCTTGGCGATCTGGCTGGCGCTCTGGCCGCTATCCCAGAGATTCTTCAGGAGTTCGATACGCTCGTCGGTCCAGCTCATAAGGCCCGTCCTTCGTTCTTATTGGTGGTTTATGCTTTTTGCCCGCCTTCACGGACAATCCGTCGCTTATATCGTTTTCGTGAGGCCCTTGCCAAGGGTGCACGGGCACATTTAATGATGGTGCACACGAAAAACACACGAAAGAGCGAGGCAATATCCATGGCCACGACCCCCCGTCCCGCGGCGGCCCCCATCGAAGGCCGCACCATCGGCACCATGAACTGGCTTGGGCTCTGGACCCTGTATCTGCGCGAAACCCGCCGTTTCATGAAGGTGTGGGCGCAGACGCTGGCCGCACCCGCGGTGACCACCATCCTCTTCATGGTGATCTTTTCGCTGGCGCTTGGCGGTGAGCGACGCGAGATCGCCGGCCTGTCGTTCGGCACCTTTCTCGCCCCCGGCCTGATTGTGATGGCGATCCTGCAAAATGCTTTCGCCAACACTTCGTCGTCGCTCCTGATCGCCAAGGTGCAGGGCAATATCGTCGATACACTGATGCCGCCCCTGTCCGCCAGCGAACTGACCCTCGGTTTTGTATGCGGCGGCGTGACGCGCGGGATTGTTGTCGGCTTCTCGGTCGGCTTCGCCTTTCTCCTGATGCCGGGTGTGGAGATGAAGATCACCCACCTGTGGGCGGTCGTCTATTTCGCCTTGTCGGCCTCGGTGATGCTGTCGCTTGCGGGTGTGCTGACCGGAATCTGGGCCGACAAGTTCGACCATGCGGCGGCCATCACCAACTTCATCGTGGCGCCCTTGTCGCTCCTGTCCGGTACTTTCTACACGATCGACCGGCTGTCGCCTTCGTGGCAGATCCTGTCGGCGGGCAACCCGTTCCATTATCTGATCGATGGTTTCCGCTATGGCTTCATCGGCCATCAGGACAGCGATATCGCAATTGGCGTCGTTTACACGCTTCTGATCAATATCGGCCTCGCCGTGTGGGTGTGGCGGGTCTTCCGCTCGGGTTACCGCCTGAAGCCCTGATAGCGCTCCCCGCCCGAAAAGCGGCAAAATCCGGCCTTTTTCACGCCGACCCGCCTTGACTATGGCGGGTCTCGGCGGCATCCTCCCCGCCTCGGGCGCCCTCTTGGCGCCCCATCACTCTTTTTATCCCAGGAGTTTCAAGCGTGATTACGCCCCTGATGCCCGTCTATAACCGGATTCCCGTCGCTTTCGAGCGCGGCGAAGGCATGTATCTCTTCGACACTAACGGTAAGAAATATCTCGACTTTTACTCCGGCATCGGCGTGATGTGCCTTGGTCACAGCCACCCGACGCTCGTGAAAGCGATCACCGAGCAGGCGTCGAAGCTGTGGCACACGGCAAACACCTTTGAGATTCCTCTTGGCAACCGTCTCGCCGAACGGCTGACGGCGGCGAGCTTCGCAGATACCGTTTTCTTCACCAATTCGGGGGCCGAGGCCATCGAATGCGCGATCAAGATGGTCCGGAAGCATCATTACGACCGCGGCAACAAGGGCCGCTACCGCATGATCACCATGGCGAACGCCTTCCATGGCCGCACACTCGCCGGGATTGCTGCTGCCGGCCAGGAAAAGCTGACGAAAGGCTTCGAGCCGCTTGTTGACGGTTTCGATGTGGTGCCTTTCGGCGATATCGAGGCGGTGAAAGCTGCGATCAAGCCGGAAACCGGCGGTATCATGATCGAGCCCGTGCAGGGCGAAGGCGGTATCCGCCTCCTCGACGATGCCAAGATGCGTGAACTGCGCGCTATTTGCGACGAGCACGACCTTCTTCTGGTGTTCGATGAAATCCAGTGCGGCATGGGCCGCACGGGCAAGCTTTTCGCGCACGAATGGTCGGGCGTGAAACCCGATATCGTGACGGCAGCCAAGGGCATCGGTGGCGGCTTCCCGCTCGGCGCGTGTCTGGCGACCGAACATGCGGCGCTCGGCATGACCGTCGGCACCCACGGCAGCACTTATGGCGGCAACCCGCTCGCCATGGCTGTCGGCAATGCCGTGCTCGACGAGATGCTGGCGCCCGGCTTCCTCGACCGTGTTGTCGCGATGGGTGATAAGCTGCAAGCCCGCCTCGGTGCCCTGCAGCAGCGCCACAGCGACATGATTTCGGAAGTGCGCGGCCGCGGCCTGATGGCCGGTATCCGCCTGCCCGATGTCGCCACCCGCGATGCGGTGGTGGATCTTATCAACCGCGGCCTCGTCCCGGCTGTTGCCGGCGACAATGTTGTCCGCATGCTGCCGCCGCTGATTATCGAAGACAGCCATCTTGATGAAGCGATGGAGACTTACGACCAGGCCTTCACCGACTGGAAACAAAACGGTGTGCCGAAGTCCTGACCCCAGGGCTTCCTGACCTCAACGAGTGCTATTATGACTGTGATGCCTAATCCCGTGGAACTGCGCCATTTCATCGATCTCAAGGACCTCAGCGGGGAAACCCTCCGCCTGATCCTCGATGTGGCGCGACGCTGGAAAACGGCACGCAGAGGCTGGCCCAAGGGAATGCCGGACATGCCGGCCCTCCTTTCCGGGCACACGCTCGCCATGATTTTCGAAAAAAGCTCGACCCGTACGCGGGTCAGCTTTGAAGTGGCGATGCAGCAGCTGGGTGGCCAGTCGCTTGTGCTGACGGGCGACAATATGCAGCTCGGGCGCGGGGAAACCGTGGGCGACACTGCCCGCGTGATGGGCCGCTATGTGGATGCCATCATGATCCGCGCCTATGCGCATGATTCGGTCGTCGAGCTCGCCCGCGACAGCGGCGTGCCGGTGATCAATGCGCTGACCGACCGCTCGCACCCCTGCCAGCTGATGGCGGATATCATGACGTTCGAGGAACATCGCGGGCCGATCCGTGGCCGCACGCTTGCATGGGTCGGGGACGGTAACAATGTCGCCACGTCGCTGATTGAAGCGGCTGTCCGCTTTGGCTTCAGCCTGCGGCTTGGCTGCCCTGATGGTTACAAGCCGGATGCCGAGGCTGTGGCATGGGCCATAGCCCAGGGCGGCGATGTGATGGTGACGGATGATCCGGTCGAGGCTGTGAAGGGTGTAGCCGCCGTATTGACCGATACATTCGTGTCGATGGGCGACAGCCGCACGGGCGGGCGCATGAAGGCCCTTGCACCTTATCAGGTGAATGCCCATCTGATGGCGAATGCCGCGCCCGATGCGCTGTTCCTGCACTGCCTGCCCGCCCACCGGGGCGAAGAGGTAACGGCGGATGTCATCGATGGACCGGCCAGTGTCGTCTGGGACGAGGCGGAGAACCGTCTGCATGTGCAGAAGGCTATCCTCGCCTGGTGTCTCGGCAAGTTCTGATCGAGAGTAAAATGAACGACAAACCGATTGTCATAAAAGACCCGGACTTCAGCCGGGACAATGAAATTCGCCCGTTCCAGATTGAAGGAATGGATGTGCGCGGCCGCGCCGTACGCCTTGGCACGGTCGCCGACCAGATTCTGGTGGCCCACGGTTATCCCGAACCCGTCGAGCGGATCGTTGGCGAGATGGCGGCTCTGGCCGGCCTTCTGGGCTCGATCCTCAAGTTCGATGGCATTGTGACAGTGCAGACCAAGTCACAGGGACCGATCCCGATGATGGTGGCCGATTATGAGCGCAAGGCGGATGGCACCGGCCATATTCGCGCCTGCGCCGAGATCGACCATGAGAAGCTTTCCACCTTCGGCGCCAATCCCTCTTTCAAGGGGCTGATCGGCTCGAAGAACGGCTATCTCGTGATCACCATCGATCAGGGCGCCGATATGGAACGCTATCAGGGCATCGTGGAACTGAAAGGCGACAGCCTTTCGGACGTGATCCATGCCTATTTTGAAAGCTCCGAGCAGACACCGACCGCCGTGCGGCTGGCGGCTGACCGCGACCCGGTTTCGGGTCACTGGCGGGCTGGCGGCATCATGGTCCAGCATCTGGCCCGCGGCGAAACCGGCCGCGAGCGCATCCTTGACCGCGAAACGGAAGAGCACTGGAATCGCGCCTCCACACTGATGCACAGTGTGAAGGAAAGCGAGCTTCTGGACCCGGCCCTGACGCTCGATGACCTTCTTTACCGTCTTTACAACGAAGACGGCGTGCGGGTGTTCGATGCCACCCGCGTGCAGAAGGGGTGCCGGTGCGAACGCGAACGCCTGCTGGCGGTCCTCGGCCAGTTCTCGGCTGACGACAAGGACCATATGGTCGTGGACGGCAAGATCGCCGTGAACTGCCAGTTCTGCAACAAGACCTTCGATTTCAGCCCCGAAGAAGTGGGCTGAGGCCGCCGGCTTCAGCTGATTGCGGCGGCCAGTTCCTCATCCGTTATTTCCTTGCCGCGAGGCAATTCTTCAGTGCCGATGACCACGGTTTCGGCACTGAAGGAACGGATGTGTTTCTTGTTGGCGATGAAGGAACGGTGAAGGCGCAGGAAATGATCCGGCAGGCCTTCCTGCGCGGCCTTTACGGACCCATGCACGACGAGCTTTTCCCCTGACCGCAGGCAATAGGTCACATAATTGCCCATGCCTTCGACATAGAAAATGTCGTCCGGATCGACGAGGTGGGTGCGGCGATTGGACCGGAGGCTGATCCGGCTTTTGCCCGCAGCATTGCGGCGCACCTCGATCCAGTAAAACTGGTACATCTTCACGGCGCCCACCACGATTGCCGTGGTGTTGACAAGAATGACGCTGCGCAGGATTGCGCCGGGGTCAGAAAGCGGCAAGCCGCCCGCATCCATCAGCCGTTCGTAGAAGAAATAGCCGGACAGGCGCTGCAGTGCGCCAGCCACCAGAAGCAGCAGGGCGTATCCCAGCAGAAACTCGCGGTATCTTTCCTGCAGCAGATAGCGCGGCATCAGGAAATAGATCAGCCCGTACACGGCAAGGGCACGGGGCGGCAACAGGACGAATTCAAGATAGAAGGAAGCAAACAGGCCTTCTTCCGGCCGCATCCAGATCAGGCTGAACAAGAGATAGTAGCCGAGCCAGAAGACGACATGTGTGAGCGGCCGGGACCCAAGAAGGTAAAACCGGCCTCGCACGTCCTGTTCTGCCGCTGTATCCGTCATGACAAATCCGCCGTTCGTGTAATTCCCGCCGGGTTTGGTGTAAGGCCGCCTGTTCCCCCGGTCCTTTTGCCCGCATTCCTGAGCGCTGCAAGTATGCACAATAGGGGAATGGCATGAACACTGATACGGCAAATATCCGGCGCGGCACCTTTGGCCTCAAGGCACTGGGCGCGGTCCTTGTCCTTGGTCTTTCATCACTTTCTGCAGCAGCAGACGATACTTTGCCACGGCGTGCCCAATGGGATGCGCGGTTCGAAGGCAATGGCGGCGCGGGCATCCGTATCCGCGAGCTGACCGATCGCTCGCCGCTGGCCAAAGCAGGGTTGAAAGCTGGCGATATCATGATCCAGGTGGATGGCCGCGCGATTGTCGGCGCGGCTGCGTGGGATGATCTGACCGACAGTCTGGTCGCGGGAAAGGATTATGCAATCCAGTACCGGCGAGGGGCGGTGGTGAAGGCTGCAAAGGCGCGTTTCCGGGCGATCCCGTATGAAGCCTATGACGGCATCGAGGTAAGCTACGACCAGATCACAAGCGACTATGGGGCGCGTCAGCGGGTCATCATCACCCGGCCGAAAGGGGCGAGCGGCCCTCTTCCTGCGGTCTTTGTCCTGCAGGGTCTCAGCTGTTCCAGCATCGAGAATATTCCGGGGCGCAATTCAAACTATATGCGGGTGCTCACGTCACTGGTGACCGAAACAGGCATGGTGGTGATGCGGGTCGAAAAGCCGGGCCTTGGCGACAGCGAGGGCAATTGCTCGGAAACCGATTTCAAGGCGGAACTGAACGGCTATGAGGTGGCACTCGCGAAACTGCAAAGGCTCGCCTACGTCGATCCTTCCCGGATCATCGTTTATGGCAACAGCATGGGCAGCGCCATTGCCCCCTATTTCGCCAACAAATACAGCCTTAAAGGCGTGATCGCGGATGGCACCTATTACCGTACATGGTTCGAACATATGCTGGAGATCGAACGCCGTATCCAGCGCATGCAGGGCGTGGAGGAGACCGTCATCAATGACCGGATCAACCGGGCCTATATCCCGCTTTATCATGGCATGCTGATCGCCAAGAAAAGCTATGCCGATGTGGTTGCCGAGCAGCCATTGCTGGCGGAACACAATTATCACGGCGGACATCACATGTACGGGCGGCCCATGCGCTTCTATCACCAGATGCAGGATTTCGATGTGGCTGGAAACTGGGCCAGCCTCAAGGTTCCGGTCCGCATTCGTTGGGGCACGAACGACTGGATCATGTCCGAATATGACAATGACATGATCATGGAAGTGCTGGGGGCCGCCGGGCACACAGACGCCGAGCTCCATAAATTTGACGGCATGGATCACTGGTCCACAATCCATCCGACCGCTGCTGCCTCCTTCAAGGGTGAGGCAGGCACCTGGGACGAAAGAATCGCCAGCCAGATTGTGACGTGGGCTCAGGACCTTGCATCCAAGTAAGGGCTGATACGCCCGCCCCGTTTGGCTTCCATGTGGCCGGAATCCGCACTGTTTCAGGGGTTCCGGCCGCAGTGAGCCTGACAAATAGAATTTGACATACCGATTGCTATGGTGTGCCATATTTTCGCCACATTTCAACTCGGAGGCGAAGATATGGCAACTGTTGCGGGGGCTGCAGGTGAGGCGGGCTATTTCAATGTCCGCACCAACAAGGAATATGCCGAGCGTATAGACCGATTGCGGATATTTGCGGTTCTCGGGATCATGATATTTCACTTGCCGCCGCTGGTGACATACCAGACGGATCCCGATCGGGCATTGCCGGTATTTTCCAGCGACTGGATTCTTTTCCTGAAGATCGCTTCCCAGACTTTGATCCCGGGCATGATGGTGCTGACCATGATCACCGGTCTGCTGATCTTTGGTGCCCAGCCGGCGCCCCCTTATGGCAAGAGCGTGCGAAAATGGACGCAGCGCCTGTTTGTGCCTTTCCTGATATGGACAGTGCCGTTCTCGCTGCTGGTCGCGGTTCTTCAGTCTTTCGGGCTTGGCAAGGAATATGGGCACCAGCTGGGTGACTTTGAACTCTGGCCCCTGATCGACAGCGTGTTCGGCATAACGACATTTCCGGTCAATGTGCCGATGTATTTCACCCGCAGCATGTTTGTGCTGCTGCTCCTGTCCCCTGTCATCTGGTGGGTGGTGCGGCGAACGGGGCCGTTATTGTTCCTGATTTTTGCCGCCCTCAAGATCGGGCAGGTGCAGGTGCCAGTCCTCTATTCCTGGTCGATCTGTGCCGGATTTGCGCTCGGCGCCTATCTCGTCCTGCAACCTGAGTGGCTGGATCATTTTGAACAGCATGGCGGCAAATATCTGGCGGCAGCACTTGGTCTGCTGATGGTCAGCGCGCTTATCCGGTTCATGCACTATGGGCAGAATGTAAGGATTGCCACTATCACCGCCGACATAGCGGATTTCTTCATGCTGCCGGGAACCTGGTGGCTTGGGCGATACTTTGCCTATCCAAGGCTTGCTGCCTTGTTCAAGCGCCTCAATCCCTATAATTTTGCCCTGTTTGCGGCCCATGTACCGCTTATCCATATTTACTGGAATCTTTTCGAAGCCTGGTTCGGGAGTAGTGCAAATCCGGCCTATACCGTCTTTTTCTTCCTTCACCCTGTACTTCTGGTGGTCAGCATCCTTTACTTGTCCAAGTTTGCCGAGTGGCTAAGCCCGACACTTTGGGGCTATGCGGTCGGCGGCAGAACCCGCAACGAACTGAACGTCCGCAAGGAGCGGGCGGTACAGACCGGGTAAGCGCAGTTTTTGCGCCACAGGATGAACTGATTTCGAAGGGGCCTACATGTTCGCCAAAGCGTTTCTAGTGACTGCCGTGTTGGCGGGGGTTCTTGCACCTGCGTCCGCGGCGGACGTGACGATCTACCGCGATGCCACGATCATCGACGGCAAGGGCGGGGCTTCCGTGCCGCATATGGCGGTGATTGTGGAAGGCGAGACGATCAGCGCGGTGACGCCGGTAGCGGACCTTTCGGCAACAGAGATGGACGGGGCCAAGGTCGTGGACCTAAGCGGGGCCTATCTGATGCCGGGGCTGATCGACAGCCACCAGCATATGGCAACCCCGCCGGACCATCCCCGTGCGCTCGCGCAGATGCGGCGGGATCTCTATGGCGGGATCACGGCGGTGCGCATCATGGCCGATGACCTGCGGGCAGTGGGCGATTATGCGCGCGCCTCGGCGCAGGGCGAGATCGCAGCGCCTGATATCTATTATGCCGCCCTGATGGCCGGCCCCGACTTTTTCGACGATCCACGCACGGCAGCCGCCGCCAAGGGGGTGAAGCCAGGCACTGCGCCCTGGATGCAGGCGATCACGCCTGATACCGACATGCCGCTTGCCATTGCGCGCGCCAAGGGCACGTCGGCGATTGGCGTGAAGCTTTACGACAATCTGCATCCGGCAGAATTGAAGCGCATCACGGCAGAAGCCCACAAGCAGGGCATGTTTGTGTGGGCGCACGGGATGGTGTTTCCGTCTGCCCCCGAAGATGTGGTGGCGGCAGGTGTCGATGTGATCTCGCATACTTGCTATCTTGCCTATCAGGTGATGAACCCGCGCCCCACCACCTACAAGGACCGCCGCCCGGTGGAGACCGAAAAGCTGCAGGGTGGGGATAATCCTGTGATGGCGAAGATATTCAGAGATATGGCGGCGAAAGGCATCGCACTTGATGCCACCATCCGCGTTTACCGCGAGATGGACGACCGCTATGCGGCAACCCCCAAGATGAAGCAGCCCTATTGCACGGCGGATCTTGCCGCGATCCTGACGAAACAGGCCTATGATCTGGGCGTGAAGATTGTCGCGGGCACCGATGTGGTGCCGCCGCGCGAGGCGGCCTTCCCTGCCCTTTATGACGAGCTTGTGCTGCTGAATGAAAAGGTCGGCATGCCGGCGGGTGCCGTGATCCGCGCAGCCACCTATGAAGGCGCGCGCATCCTTGGGCAGGATGGCACGTTCGGGACGATCGAGGCCGGTAAGCGCGCCGATTTCATCGTCACCGGCAGCGATCCGCTTGCCTCGCTTGCCAATGTCCGCGATATCCGCTTCACCGTGAAGCGCGGCAAGCGTTACGACCGTGCCGACTATAAGGGTATCACAGCCGCGGAAATGCCTGACGAGGAATAGGGCGGCGAGCGGCCATCTCCGAAAACATAAAACCCCGCCGGTGAGCGGGGTTTTCTCTGGAAGGCTGTCGTGCGGGCCGGGGTCAGATGGCAGCGGGGATGCGCTGCGGCTGGCGTTGGCGGGCCTGTTCGGCCATCTGGTTGGCAAATACCCACTGCACAAGGCGCAGCATCAAGGGCGTATTGGCGGACAGGTCCACCAGATGCGGATTGGTCTGCATAAGACTGGCGACGGCGATGATCGCGTTGCGATTGCCGCGTACAGCCCAGTTGATGAAATCGTCGGTGCTCAGTCCCTGATGCGCCATAAAACTACCCTATACTCACAGTCTTCTACCGTACGGGCAGCATAGGTTACCGCTAACGCTCGGGAAAACGGCCTCGCAGATTTTGTTAAAATCCAATGGACCGCCTTGAATTCTTGAGGGAATTTCAGCGTCCTTCCTTTGCCCCTTCGGGGCTGCGGTCGCGCGGCGGTACCCGAATCGTCTTTTCTCCCTGTGTGTCGGTCAGTTTGATCCCGGTCAAAGCACCGATATCCCGGTTCGGTTATGCTGTCCTCATGAGACAATCTAACGGGAGGTTTGGACGATGTCGGGCAGGTTCGGGCGGTTGGTCATGGCGACGGCACTGTGTCTTGGTCTTGCCGGGGCCACAGAGGCCTATACATACCAGATCACGGGTGACCTGAGCTTTACTTCGGCAGAGCAGGCCGGGCTTTTCGGCCTCTCGTCGCCGGAAGGGGGCGCCTTCAAGGCGCGTTTCGAAGCAGACGGGACGGCGACGACTGATGATGCCATCTATACGGCGCTCGATCCGATCACGGGCGACTTCATCTATGAAGCCGTTTATGCGCTTCCGCTGACTCAGCTCGTTCTTGGCAATGTGTCGCTATTGTATCCGGATACGGGTGGCGCCGGATCCTGGATGCAACTGACCTTCTTCTACGAATATAGCTATATCAGGCTCGGATTCGAGACAGACATGCCGGTACCGGGTTCTGCAAACGGGTTGACGGTCACAGATGTCGACCTGCTGGCGCTTGACTATAGCGTGCTGTTTTATGACGCCAATTTCGACAGCATCGAGACATTCAACAGTTTCTATGATCGCAGTGGCGACATCAGTTTTGCCTACGGCGACGGGCATACGGGCACAGCCAACATTTCCAATCTGACATTGACGGTCTTGCCCGGGGGCATCCCCGAACCTTCGACATGGATGCTGCTGATGATGGGCTTCGGCTTCAGCGCCATGGCTGCCCGGCGGCGCAGACGGGCCGTGGTGTCTGGCGCCTGACTGGAGATATGAAACTGGAGATATAAAAAGGGGCGACCGAATCTGGCCGCCCCTTTTTGCATTTTGCTGGTGGATCAGCCCTTGCTGGCAGCGATCCAACCGTTCACCTTTTCCTCGAGGATATCGAGCGGCAGGAAGCCATGCTTCAGCACCACATCGTGGAAATCTGCATAGGTGAACTTGTCGCCAAGCTCGGTTTGCGCCTTGGTACGCAGTTCCATGATCTTCAGTTTGCCGATCATATAGGCTGTGGCTTGGCCCGGCATGACGATGTAGCGCTCGATCGCGCTTGTCGAATCGCCTTCGGGGTTCGGCGTATTGTCGATCAGATACTGGATCGCCTGTTCGCGGGTCCAGCGCTTGTCATGAAGGCCGGTATCGACCACCAGGCGGCAGGCGCGCCACAGTTCCATCGCCAGGCGGCCGAAGTCGCTATAGGGATCGGTATAGAAGCCCATGTCCTTGCCAAGCTCTTCGGTGTAAAGGCCCCAGCCTTCCGAATAGGCGGTGAAGCCTGCCGACCGCTGGAAGAGCGGAACGCCTTCCAGTTCCTGCGTCACAGCGATCTGGAAATGGTGGCCGGGTGCCCCTTCGTGATAGGCCAGCGCCTCAAGCTGATAGAGCGGCATGTCGCGCACATTCTTGAGGTTTGCATAGAAGGCGCCGGGGCGTGAGCCATCGGGCGCGGGGCGCTGGTAGAAGGCCTTGCCGGCCGAGGTTTCGCGGAATTTTTCCACGGCGCGGACTTCAAGCGGGGCTTTCGGCAGGCGGTGGAAGAACTCGGGCGCCTTCTGCATCACCTGATCGATATAGCCCTTGGCCGTATCGATATAAAGCTGGCGGCCAGCGTCGCTGTCTTCCACGAAGAAGCGGTCGTCGGTGCGGGTAAACTCGAAGAAGTCCTTGAGGCTGCCTTCGAAGCCGACCTTCTTCATGATGGCTTCCATCTCGCTGTGGATGCGGGCCACATTATCAAGGCCGATCTGGTGGATTTCCGCCGCCGACAGGCTGGTCGTCGTATAATCCTTCAGCTTCTGGGCATAGAAGGCTTCGCCGTCCGCGAATTTCCAGACGCCGGCATCCTCGTTCGCCAGACCTTCCTGACGGGTCAGTTCAGCAATCACGCGGTCATAGCCCGGCTTCACATGCTCAGTGAGGGCTTTCTCGGCACTCGCGATAATGGCGGCGCGGTCTTCGTCGCTCATCTCGATGTCGGCGATCTTGGTTTTCAGGTGGGCAAGCAACACGTTATCGGTGCCGCTGTCATCGAAAGGCGCGCCCGCGACGATGCGTTCGATCGAGGTCAGGACACGGGGATAGACAAACTTGGGCGGCAGGACGCCGGCTTTTTCGGCGCGCAGGGCGCGGTCGACTTCTTCACCGAGATAGGCATCGAAGGTGGCAAGGCGGGTGACAAAGGCCTCCGCATCTTCTTTCGATTCCAGCCGGTGCACGGTCAGCAGGTGCGTTACCGGGCGGGTGTGGGCGCCGTACATCTGGTTGAAGACATAGGTGTCGTTCCGGAACTTGTCGTCTTCGATATTACGGGTCCAGAGCTTCTTGAAGAGCGTCAGGCTGAGGGCCGATGCTTCGGGCAGCACGCTGGCGTCAAAGCCTTCGGCTTCGGCGAGCTGCGCCTTGGTCAGCGCCAGTTCCTGATCTTGCGCTTCGACCGTCGAGCTCGGCCACTTGTCATGCTGGCTGTGGTCGCCGAGGCTTTCCTGATACAGCGGATTGAGCGCCAGCTGGTCCTGCATGGCTTTTTCGAAGAAGGCGTTCAGGCGCGCGACTTCGGCCTCCGCTGAGGGCTTCTCGGTGGCGGGTGCGGCGGTTGTGCTGTCATTCTTCTGAGCAGCGGGCTCGCACGCGGCGAGGGCAAGGAGCAGCGAAAGCGCGCTCACGGATGTTCTGAGCATGGTGTTTCCCCCAAAGGTTCTAGGTTGTTTGTGAGGCGGCAGCCTAAGGCAAGCGAAGCCACCCGCGCAAACGAAAAGGGCGGCCAATGGCCGCCCTTGAACGTTCGTTTAGGCGCTTCGCGGATCAGGCTGCAGCAGCAACCGAACGGCGACGCGAGGCGATGCCCACAAGGCCGAAGCCCATGATCATCATCAGCCAGGTGGCCGGCTCCGGAATTGCCGAAACGGTCAGGCCGGCAACGCGGAAGTCGGAATTGGCGTCATGAGCGGCGATCGCGAACTTCTGGGTGCCGAGGCCGCCGTTGAAGTCATAGGGGTTCTCGGCGAGGTTGCCGTCGAACAGCGACCAGCTGCCGTTGCTGAAGCTGTAGATATTGAAGGCGTCAGCGGCTTCCGGGAAGGTCCACCACAGGAAGCTCTCGGTTTCGGTGTTGAAAAGGCTGAGCGCGATCGACTGGGCGGAAACAACCCAATCGAACTCGAAAACAAGCGCTTCGGTGGTGAAGAGGTCACCATCAAGCTCGTTGTCATCTTGCGGGTAGCCATGCACGCCAAGGCCGGCGCTGTTTTGGCTGACCTGGTCGGGCAGGAAATCGAGACCGATATAAAGGAGCTCGTAGCCGGTAACGGTCACATTGAGGCCGTTGTCACCGGTGAAGGACATTTCGTTGGCAATCGAAGGGCTGCCGGTGAAATCGAAGGTATTAACAGCAGCACTTGCCGGTGCGGCGAGACATGCGAGCGCGGCAAGGGCGCCAAGGGTTTTGCGGATCATATTTAACTCCAACGGGAAAAATTGAAACTTGGGATGCTCGAACAAGCCTGAAAATTAACGTTTGGTTAACATGTGAAAGCTGTTCATCCAAGACCGGATTCCGGATAAATTTAAAATTGAAATAAAATTACGGAAACCGGGGTCATACAGGCTCAAGTTGTTTCAAAATGAGGCATAAAAAGGTAAAGGGCGGCTCCCGGAGGAACCGCCCTTCACATGGGATCAGGCTTGGCAGCCGTTGATCTGGATCGCTATGCCTCAGGCAGCAGCGGCAACCGAACGGCGGCGCGAGGCGATGCCCACAAGGCCGAAGCCCATGATCATCATCAGCCAGGTGGCCGGCTCGGGGACACCGCTGGTGATTTCCAGAACGGTCAGCGAGCGGATCTTGAACTCGTCATTGCTATCGTGGGCACCTACACCGAGCTGGTCGGAATAAGGAACCAAAGCGAGCGACGCCCAGGCAACGCCATCGCCGTTGTATCCGTCAGGATTATAGTTGGTTCCGAGCAGGGTCCAGGGATTGCCGGTCAGCAGCGAGAATTCATCGTCGCCTTCAGAGCCTACGAGATCCCAGTCATAGCAACCATAGCGACCCCAATTGGTGCATTGCCAGTTGTATTCGACGTCCCAATGGGAGAACGAGATGCTTTCCAGCGCTACGGTTTTGTCAAAACGGAAAATCAGCAGGTCGTTATTGCCGTTGCCGTCCACATAGTGTTCGTCAGTGCGGCCGGTATCGACACCGAGGCCGGTCGAATAATGGCCGACCGCATCGGTGTACATATATTCGACTACGTTGCTGCCATCGAAACGGCCAGCCGTCACTGTGACGGTGATGCCGTCCGACGAGAAGCTCTCAGAAACAGATGTGTGGTTCGTACCACCGGTGAAATCGAATGTCGTCGAAGCACTGGCCGGTACTGCCATCAGGGCAGTCAGGCCGATTACGCTCAAAGCTTTACTAAACATTTTAGCCTCCTGAGCCCGGTTGGGGCTTGTATAGTTACGAATGGATACTCAAACAAAAACTGTGGTTAACGATCTGTTAACATCCTCCCTGAAGCCGGGCAAAGAGAAGATGAGAGGGCCTCAGCTTTTGAAACAAAATTAGCTGAAATTGAGTCTTTGCTGCCGGATTGTGTTTCATTCTGGAACGAATCGCCTGAAAACAGCCATGAGGGGCGAGACTGATGAGGTTGTACAACCACGAATCAGTAATGGCTCATTGTGTGCCAAAAGTGGCAAAAGCCGATCTTGTCTTCCGTGAGCATGGCGCAGTGAAGTGCAGGCAAGTAAAAAGGCGACCCCTTGCCGGGATCGCCTTTCTGATTGTTTGGATATGATCGTCGGTCAGGCGCGGACGAGGCTGCTGCGACGGCGCGAAGCGATGCCGACAAGGCCGAAGCCCATGATCATCATCAGCCAGGTGGCCGGCTCGGGGACACCGCCGGTGATTTCCAGAACGGTCAGCGAGCGGACCTTGAACTCGTCATTGCTGTCGTGGGCACCCACACCGAGCTGGTCGGAATAGGGAACCAGAGCGAGCGATGCCCAGGCAACGCCATCGCCGTTGAATCCGTCGGGATTATAGTTGGTGCCGAGCAGGGTCCAGGGGTTGCCGGTCAGCAGCGAGAATTCATCGTCGCCTTCATAGCCGACGAGATCCCAGTCATAGCAACCATAGCGACCCCAGTTGGTGCATTGCCAGCTGTAGTCGACGTCCCAATGGGAGAACGAAATGCTTTCCAGCGCTACGGTTTTGTCAAAACGGAAAATCAGCAGGTCGTTGTTGCCGCTGCCGTCCACATAGTGTTCGTCAGTGCGACCGGTATCGACACCGAGGCCAGTCGAATAATGGCCGACCGCATCGGTGTACATATATTCGACTACGTTGCTGCCATCGAAACGGCCAGCCGTCACTGTGACAGTGATGCCGTCAGACGAGAAGCTCTCAGAAACGGATGTGTGGTTTCCGCCACCTGTAAAATCAAATGTTGTCGACGCCTGGGCGGGGACTGCCATAAGGGCAGCAAGGCCGAGTACGCCAAAAGCTTTACTCAACATGGTCACCTCCTGAGCCCAATTCTGGGCTTGTATAGTTGAAAGTTGGGATACTACACAAAACTCAGCGTTAACCATTTGTTAACACAAAAGGCAGAAATGGGGCAATTGATTCAACTGACAGGGTAGAAAGTTGAAATAAAGTTTCGTCAAATTTGCAGGAAGATACGAAATATGTATCAAAATGAGACGTACTGTGACGGAATCTATCATCCCTGTAGGGGTGGGACCGGTATCAACCACCCAATTTCCGCGAATCAAATACAACTGATGCAAAAAAGTGACGGTGGCTGACTCCCGTGCACGATAAAGTGAATCCGCTTGCACTTATCCACAGTCCCGATAACAATATTCTGGCATTCGAGGATTGAGACGGCTTTGACGAATGTGAAGACTTGTCTGCAGGCTTTGCCAGTGACTTGGGACTTTGCACTAACCGGAAATCGTCCCCCAAGAACGCGGGTGCATTTTGACGACCCGGCAACGAGCAGTGGTGCACCATGCTTGTTGTTCGGTACAAGGCCTGAAAGGACGCTACAATGGCTACCGGTACTGTAAAATGGTTCAACGCTACCAAAGGTTTCGGCTTCATCCAGCCGGACGAAGGCGGCAATGACGTGTTTGTTCATATTTCTGCGGTTGAACGCGCTGGTCTGAAAGGCCTGCGTGACGGCCAGAAGATCCAGTATGAAATGGCGGAAGACCGCCGCGGCCGCATGTCGGCTGATTCGCTGCAAGTTCTCTGATCTAGCCGCACTATTGAATTAATGGAAGGGGAGGCTTACGCCTCCCTTTTTTCATGCCCGGCGCCGAGATTCTTTTTGTGACAATCACTTGCAGGACGGCCCGGCACCCCGTCGCCAACCGCTGTTCTGATCCGCTTGACGCGCGCTTCGCGGTCCGCTAATGACTTTGCGAACTATTCGCATAACAAGAGCGGTCCAGACCCATGTATGTGTGCCTTTGTAACGGTTATACCGATAAAGACATCCGCAAGGCAGTAAGCGCCGGCGGTGTGCAATGTGCGGACGATGCCTACAAGGCACTTGGCGGCGCCTTCTGCTGCGGCTGCTGCCGCGACTGCGCGAACGAGATCCTCGACGAGGAACTCCCGAAGGTCAGTTTCCTCGCCGCTGAATAGCGCGGGGCGCCGCATATAAGAAACAAGGGCCGCAAATGCGGCCCTTTTCTTTTGGTCGTAGTGCTGCCCGATACCCGGCGTGTCAGCTGGCCGATTTCGATTGCAGCAGCACGTAATTCTCGAGGCCCATCTGTTTGATGAGGTCCAGCTGGGTTTCCAGCCAGTCGATATGCTCTTCTTCGGATTCGAGGATGCGTTCCAGAAGCTCGCGGCTGCCGTAATCCTGCACTTCCTCGCAATATTTGATGGCGTCCTTGAGGTCGGTATGGTTCGCGATCTCCATCTTGAGATCGCAGCCAAGCACTTCCTTGACGTCTTCGCCGATCATCAGCTTGCCCAGATCCTGCAGGTTCGGCAGGCCATCAAGGAAAAGGATGCGTTCGATGAGCTTGTCGGCATGCTTCATCTCGTCGATCGATTCCTCATATTCATGATGACCGAGCGACTTCATGCCCCAGTTGTCGAGCATGCGGGCATGCAGGAAATACTGGTTGATGGCCGTCAGCTCGTTCTTGAGGATGACATTCAGATGTTTGATGACGCCGGGGTTGCCCTTCATCGCTCTTCTCCGCACTTTTGAATTGAGCGAAGTATAGACCCGCCGCAGCGCACAAAAAAGAAAAATCCTTGCAAATCAATCGCATGAGCGCATTTTGTCGCACCCCGCACCGCTGCCTTGCAGGATGGGCCTGCGAGGTTTATTCAATGCCCACGGAAATGCACACCCCTAAAGGGCCAGACTGTCATGACAAAAGCCGCCAACGATCCCGGTTATCTCGTTGCCGCCCTCTATAAATTCGTCGCGCTGGACGACTGGCGCGATATGCAGCCGCGCCTGCAGGCGGCCGGTGAGGCCAAGGGTATTGTCGGCTCGCTCCTGTTGGCGCGCGAGGGCATCAACGGCACCATCGCGGGCCGTGAGGCCGATCTTCGGGCGTTTCTGGATAATGACCTTCTGATTGACGCGCGCTTCGCCGGCCTCAGCCTCAAGGAAAGCCATGCGGCCCATAAGCCCTTCCGCCGGCTGAAAGTGCGGCTGAAGAAGGAAATCGTCACGATGGGGGTCGATGGCATCGATCCGCGCCAGATTGTCGGCACCTATGTGAAGCCCGCTGACTGGAATGCGCTTATCGACGACCCGGACGTTGTGGTGATCGACACCCGCAACGATTACGAAGTGGCGATCGGCACCTTCGAGGGGGCGGTGAATCCCAACACCAGATCCTTCCGCGAGTTTCCAGCCTGGGCCAAGAATTATCAGGGCCTCCATAACAAGCCGAAGGTTGCCATGTTCTGCACCGGCGGCATCCGCTGCGAGAAATCGACCGCATGGATGAAGGAACAGGGCTTTGACGAGGTCTATCACCTTGAAGGCGGCATCCTGAAATATCTTGAGGAAGTGCCGGCCGAAGAAAGCCGCTGGCAGGGCGAATGCTTCGTGTTTGACGAGCGCGTCTCTGTCAGCCACGGGCTGAAAACAGGCGACTATACGCTCTGCCGCGGCTGCCGCCGGCCCCTCTCGGCCGAGGACCGCGCCTCGCCGCTATACGAGGAAGGCATCACCTGCCCGCATTGCCATGACGAGCTTTCCGACGACCAGAAGGCCCGCTTCGCCGAACGCCAGCGCCAGATGCGCAAGGCGCGCGAGGAAGGCTATGTCCATTTGGGCGCAAAGCCTGAGGACGCACAAAAGAAGGAAACCGCAGCGGATAAACCGCGCGGCTGAGGTGCCTTCGGTGCTTGGTTCAGGAGGTGGCCGCTGTCGTGTCCGGGCCGGGTCGGAGAATTGGTGAAGGGTGCTCCTTGTTCTTGAGGTGACCCTAGCGGGTCGCGGGCGGGCGCGCATTCGCCTTGCGATGAACGGACAGCGCCCTGCGATCAGTCGAATCTGTATCCCCCTGATCTCCGGACTGGAAAGACCGCGCGCCCTGTGGCAGATCAGGGACAAGTATATTCAAGATTTCGGAGAAAATGGCATGAGCGACACCCCGCGCAAGGCCCGCGTCAAATGGGCGGGCGACCTGACCTTCATCGGCGAAAGCCCCACGGGCCATACGGTCGTGATGGATGGCGGCGCTGATTCCGGCGGTCGCGACCATGCGATCCGCCCGATGGAAATGCTGCTTCTTGGCATGGGTGGCTGCTCCAGCATCGATGTCATCCTGATCCTGAAGAAAGCCCGCCAGAAGGTCGTCGACTGCTGGGTGGAGCTTGAAAGCGAACGCGCACCGGAGCCACCGCGCGTCTTCACCAAGATCCATGCGCATTTTGTGGTCGTCGGCCACAATCTTGATGACAAGCATGTGGAACGCGCGATCCAGCTTTCGAAGGAAAAATACTGCTCGGCCTCCGTGCAGCTCGGCGCACTTGCCGACATCACCACCAGCTTCGAGACCCGCGCCGCCGAGGTCTAGGCGAAGGTTACCGCAGCCTCCGCCTCAATCAGCGTCAAGCGGCCGCCGTAAACACAGCCTGTATCGATAAAGAGCGCGTTGCCGACGCGCTTGGGTGCCTTGATGGGCGTGTGGCCGTGGACGGTCAGCGCCACGGCAGGGTCACCCGGTGCCGCGCGCTCGCCGCGGATCGTATCGCGGGACCAGATCAGCAAGCGGCGGAAGTCCGCTTCCCCGATGGTTTCCTCCATGCAGCGCCAGCCGGTCGGAGGGGGCTCGGCGTGGGTCACCCCGATGGGTTTGCCGCCCGAACGTTCCAGCCGGATTGCTGTGGGTAGCGCCCTCGCAAGGCTCAGCGCTTCCTCCCGCTCGGCAAGCCCGAGCCCCGTGAACCAGCGACCACCATTGGCATACCAGAAGGCGGCGGCTTCCTCGTCGCCGTCGGCGTCGAGCATCATGATTTCATGATTGCCGCGTACGGCGAAAAACCAGGGCTCGCGGGTCAGCCGCAAGGCCCCGAGGCTATCCGGCCCCCGGTCAACCAGATCACCGACCGAGATGATCCTGTCAGCTGCCTTGTCGAACTCTGCGGCCTGCATGGCGGCGGCGAGTTCCTGAACCATGCCGTGCAGGTCGCCAACGAGGAAATCGCGGCCTGCCCTGTTGGGCGGCAGTGTGATCAGATGGCGGCTGGTGTGGCGTGCAGGCATAATGGATTGATCCATGCGTATTTGGCGCGCGTAGAAGAAGATTATAACGCAAATTGGCCGCTGGGTTGAGACATAGCGCCGCAGCCCCGTTTTCTTGGCGTTAAACTTTTTCTACTATAGAAGGGCTTACGCGATGGGGGTCGCTGGTCCGGAGACTGTGTGCCGATGCTGAATGCCTCTGCAGGTGCTGCGGATGCCCCCCTCCGTTCTCGCCAGACATGGTTCTGGGTCGGGGCCTATGTCTTTGCGGGCTTCTTGGGGCTCGTTGCCCTTCTCACCAATCCTTCAGACAGCAAACGGCTTCTTCTGGTGCTCGACCGCGGCGTCGAGGCCCAGTCGGCCTGGCCGCTGCTGGATGATCTCGATGCCGAGCTGGTCGCTGTTGTCGCCCCGCGCATCATTCTTGTTGAAAGCACACATCCGATCTTACCCGCCAGGGCGCGCGCACGCGGTGCGCTTCTCACCTTCGACGGCTCGGCCCTTCGTGGCTGCGGGCCGGCGACATTGATGGATTGATCCAATGCTTGATAAGATTCGCTCCCAGTTTTCCCGTTGGCTGATGCTGCTTCTGTGGCTGCATGTGCCTGTTGTGGCGCTTGCTGCCTTCCTCGTGGCGCCCGAGGGGCGCGGTGTGGCCGGGGAAATTGCATTCTCGGTCTTCCTTTGCCTTGGCCCGACTGTCGCCTATTGGAAAGCCGGACACGGCCCCTTGTTCCGCTATCTCTTCGTCAGCGGCTATGTGTTGATGGCGGCGCTTCTGGTCTTCATCTTCCGGGGGCATCCGTGGCAGATCGACATTCATATGTATTTCTTCGCGGCCCTTGCGATCTCGGCAGCCCTTTGCGACTGGCGCGCGGTGCTGCTGGCGGCGGGCGTCACGGCGATGCATCACTTGCTCCTCAATTTCCTGGTTCCCGCATGGGTCTTCCCCGAAGGCGCTGATTTTGGCCGCGTGGTGCTGCATGCCGTTGTCGTGGTGCTGGAAACGGCAGCGCTTTTCCTGCTGATCCGCAAGCTGGAAGCATCGTTCGAGCTCGGCGCAGCGGCGGAGCGTGCTGCGCAAGATGCGGCCGCCCTTGCGAAGGCTGAAGCTGACGGCGCCCGTCAGGCGCAGGCTGCTGCCGATGCCGCCCGCGCCGAAGCCGAGGAATATGCCCGCGAGGCCGCCCGCCTGAAGGACGAGGCAACCGCGACCCTTGAAGAAGGCCAGAAGCGCCGCCGCGCCGAACGGCTGAAGGTCGCCGAGGAACTGGAAGCGTCGGTCCATGGGCTGGTCGAGGAAATCCGTACCCTTGCCGCCTCGCTCGGCAGCCGGTCGGGGGAGCTTGCCAATGAAGCCTCAACTGCCGACACGAGCGTGCAGCAATCGTCCGAAGCTGCCCGCATGGCAGCCGCGAACGTGGGCACAGTGGCCGCCAGTACAGACGAAGTGGCCGCAGGCATCAGCGAGATCTCGCAGCAGATCACGGCAAGTGCCGGTGTTTCGAACTCGGCCAGCGAATGCGCCGAGCGCGGCCGCGCTTCGATCCAGACACTTGTCGACTATGCCAATCAGGTGGCCGACGTGCTGCAGATGATCAGCGACATTTCGGAACAGACCAACCTTCTGGCCCTCAATGCCACGATCGAGGCCGCCCGTGCGGGCGAGGCCGGCAAGGGCTTTGCGGTGGTGGCGAGCGAGGTGAAGAACCTCGCCGGCCAGTCGGCAACCGCTGCCGGCGATATCTCCAAACTCGTCGATTCGATCAAGGCAGCGTCCGAAGGGGCGGTTGCGGTGAATGACGAGGTCGCCCGCTTCATGGAGCAGATCAGGTCCAACATCACATCGGTTTCGGCAGCCATCGAGGAACAGACGGCAGCGGTCAGCGAAATCGCCCGCGCGGCCCAGCTGACGTCCGAGGAGGTCGGTCGCACCGATCACGCACTGCAACGGATCGGCACGCTTGTCGGCAAGGTTCGCCAGTCGTCCGATGATACGCGCAGCACGGTCGATATGCTGGGCGGCAAGGCGGATGAACTTGCCGCCGGGCTTTCCCGCGCCCTGGCCGCCATGCGCACCTGAAACGAACCTGAAACAAAAAGGCCCGCGAGGTAACCCCTCTGCGGGCCTTTTCTACTTATGGACTTGCCAGTCAGGCAGCGAGGGGCGCGGTCGCCTCCATGAGCCATGCCTTGGCTTCTTCGGCGATCAGTGGCGCGATGCGCTGGCGGACTTCCGTGTGATAGCCATCAAGCCACGCAATTTCACTGGCGGACATCTGGGCGACATCGATCAGGTTCTTGTCGATAGGGGCCCAGGTCAGGTTCTCGAAGCCGAGCATCGGCCATTCGGTGCCTTCGCCCACCGGCTGCACCATCACCAGATTCTCGATGCGGATGCCATAGGCGCCGACCTTGTAGTAGCCCGGTTCGTTCGACAGGATCATGCCTTCGGCAAGCGGCACGTCGGTGCCGAACTTGGCGATGCGCTGCGGGCCTTCATGGACAGACAGGTACGAGCCCACACCGTGGCCGGTGCCGTGGTCATAATCCACGCCGGCTTCCCACAGGGGGCGGCGCGCGATGGAATCAAGCGCCCGGCCCGCCGTGCCGATGGGGAAACGCGTCTGGCTCAGCGCAATATGGCCGCGCAGAACCCGGGTGAAGCGGTCCTTCATCTCGTCAGACGGCGTGCCGACGATGATGGTGCGGGTGATATCGGTGGTGCCATCGAGATACTGGCCGCCGCTATCGACGAGATAAATTTCATCGATCTTGATGGGGCGGTTGCTCTCCGGGCTCACCCGATAGTGCGGCAGCGCGGCGTGCGGGCCGGCAGCCGAGATGGTGTCGAAGCTTTTGTCCTTCAGCATGCCTTGCTTCTGGCGGAAGGCCCACAGCTTGTCGGCGGCTTTCAGCTCGTCCAGCCCGCCCTTCGGCGCCTCGACCGACAGCCAGTGCAGGAATTCGCTGACCGCGACGCCGTCGCGCACATGGGCGTCACGCGCACCTTGCTGCTCGACACGGTTCTTGCGGGCCTTCATCAGGACGCAGGGATCTTTTTCCTCGATGAGCTTGGCGCCGGCCGCCTTCAGCGTTGCAAAGACCTTGGCATTGTTGGTGGCGCGGTCCACGAGGACAGACTTGCCCTTCATGCCGGCAAGGGCGGGATAAAATTCGTCGCGCGGGCGCAGGCGCACGCCGTTTCCGAGATGGGTGCGCAGGGCATCCGTCACCTTGGCTTCGTTGATGAACAAGTCACCCGTGCCATCGGCATTCATCAGCGCGAAGGCGTGGGTCACCGGCGTGTTCGAAACGTCGGTGCCGCGAATGTTGAAAGCCCATGCAACGCTATCGAGCATCGTGATGACGGCGGCATCGGCGCCCGCAGCCTTCAGGTCTGATGCGATGCGGGTGCGTTTCTCAGAGGCGGATTCGCCTGTGTAGCCATCGCTATGGGCCACAGCGGGCGCGAGCGGCGCGGCGGGCTGATCGGCCCAGACGGCATCGATGGGGTTGCCCTCTACCGCGACAAGCTCGATCCCCTTCATGGCAAAGGCCTCGCGGGCGAGGGCTTCCCATGCGACGGTCGCCAGTTCCTGATCGTAGCCGATCTTCGCGCCCTTCGCCGATTTCTCGACCGTCCATTTCAGGAGCGGGAATTTCTCGAAATGGTGGCGCTCGATATATTTGTCGTCCACTTCGTCGACCACCTGCACGGTATAGCGGCCATCGACAAAGATCGCGGCCTTGTCGAGCAGTACCACGGCATTGCCCGCCGAACCGTTGAAGCCGGTGACCCACGCCAGCCGCTGCGCATAGGCGCCGACATATTCGCTCATATGCTCGTCGGTCAGCGGGATGATGAAACCGTCAAGGCCGCGCGCTTTCAGCTCGCCGCGCAGCGCCTCGAGATGGGCAGGATTGGTCGCCAATTTCCGGACTCCTTGGGGGACTTTTTCTCTGCCCGCTTTCTCGCAAGACCGGCGCCTTTTGGCAAGGGGGCGGCGCGTGCCTTGTCGGGCGGTCGTGCTTTACAGCGGGTAGGCTGCGGGGGTAGGGATGAAGGATATTTTCCTTCCAAGGCCCGGATACTAACGCCATGCATCACCAGCTTCTCGCCCCCGAAAGCCCTGCCGCCCCGAAGGCCGAGCGCCGCCCGTTCAGCGTCACCCATCACGGGGTCACGCTTGAAGACCCGTATGCCTGGCTGAAAGACCCTACCTATCCGGAGGTGAAGGACGAGGATATCCTTGGCTATCTATCGCAAGAAAACGCTTATTTCGAATCCGTAATGAAACCCTATGAAGGGCTCACCGAAACCCTTTTCGCCGAGATCAAGGGCCGGGTGAAGGAAGATGATGCGGGCGTGCCGTGGGCGGAAGGGGCCTATGATTTCTACTGGGCCTTCGTGCCCGGCGCCCAGTACCGGACATGGTATTACCGTCCGCGTGCGGCCAGCCCGTTTGCGGCAGGCGACTGGCAGGTTTTGCTGGATGAAACAGCCGAGGCTGGTGAGCGCGAATTTTTCCGCCTCGGGGCGCTCGCCGTCAGCCCCGATGGCCGGTATCTCGCCATGAGCGCCGACACATCGGGCGCCGAGCGATTCGCAATCCGGGTGAAGGATCTGGCCACCGGTCTCTGGCACGATACCGAGGTTGAGGAAAGCTCGGGCGAGGTGGTGTGGACGAGCGATTCATCCGCCTTTTATTTCGTCCGGGTTTCCAAGGAATGGCGGCCCTTCCTTGTGTGCCGGCAACCGCTGAAGGGCGGCAAACCGGTGCCGCTCTATGAGGAAAAGGACGCCAGCTTTTTTGTCCATATCGCCGAATCGTCCTCGAAGGCGCAGATGATGATTCGAATCAGCGATCATGTGACGGCAGAGGCCTGGGCCGTGCCGCTTGGCGAGGATGAACCGCAGCCGGTATGCCTGTCACCGCGCCGCACCCATCATGATTATTTCGCCGATCATGGCGCGGACGGCTTCTATGTGCGGTCCAACAAGGATCACAAGAATTTCGGCCTCTATCACAGCGATGATGCCGCCGCTGGCGAAGCCGCATGGGTGCCGGTGCGCATGGGGGACGACCGGCTTTATATCCACGGCTTTTCGCTCTTCAAGGGTTTTACAGTCCTTGAGGAACGCGAGGAAGGGCTGGACCGTATCCGCATTCTGGCAGCAGGCGGCGAGCATACGGTCGATTTCCCCGAAGATGTGGCCGAAGCCGCGGTTGGCCATAACGCGGAATATGACCAGCCCTTCGTGCGGCTGGCGTACTCCAGCATGATCACGCCCGCGACCGTTTATGATTATGACGTCGCCGCGCGCGGGCTGACCGTGCGCAAGGTGCAGGAAATCCCCTCAGGGTACGACCGCGATGCCTATCACACCGAACGGGTGATGATCGAAGCGCGCGACGGCACGCTGGTGCCGGTGAGCCTTGTGTACCGCAAGGACTGGATCCGCGGCACGGCGGCGCCGATGCATCTTTATGGATACGGCGCTTACGGCCTTGGTATGAGCCCCAGCTTCTCGGCCTCGCGCCTTTCGCTTTTGGATCGCGGTTTTGCCTATGCCATCGCGCACATCCGGGGCGGGGACGAGCTGGGTTATGGCTGGTACGAGGCAGGCAAGCTTGATCGCCGCACCAATACGTTCAACGATTTTGTCGATGTGGCGAAGGGGCTGATCGCTTCGGGTTACACCACCGCCGGGCATATCAGCATTTCGGGTGGCAGTGCGGGCGGCGAACTGATGGGGGCGGTGGCCAATCAGGCGCCGGAGCTTTTCAAGGCCGTGGTGCTGCATGTGCCGTTCGTCGATGTGCTGAACACCATGCTTGATGCCGACCTGCCGCTCACCCCCATCGAATGGCCCGAATGGGGCAATCCGATCGAGGATGCGGCAGCGTTTGAAATCATCCGCAGCTATTGCCCCTATACGAATATCGAGGCCAAGGCCTATCCGCCGATGATGGTGACTGGCGGGCTGAACGATCCGCGGGTGACCTATTGGGAACCGGCGAAATGGACGGCCAAGCTGCGCGCCACCAAAACGGATAACAATCTGCTCGTCATGAAGATCAACATGGGCGCGGGCCACGGTGGCAAGTCAGGCCGGTTCGAGCGCCTGCACGAGGTTGCCGAGGAATTCACCTTTGTCCTGATGGCCTTCGGCAAAGCGGACTAGGGCACCCTCCCTTGTTGCGCTGCCCGTGCCGCTTGCCTAAGGTTGCGACTGAAGTGTCTGAAAAACCATGTGCTGCAGGCTGTTATGACATCTGATCCGACCGAAAAGCCGATCAGGCATCCGGGCAAGGAAGTCTCCACGAGCGATGCCTCGGGGGCCCGGTTCAATGTCGATCCGGCCACGAATGCCGAAGGACTGGTGGACGCGGCAGCGACGGGGTTCCGGGTCTGGCCCGTCTATGCCCGCTACACGGCCGCGGACGCCCCCTATTTCGGCACGTTCGATACGGCGCTTGATACCGTCTGGGTGCGCGAGGGGCTTGTTGACCGTTTGCGGGCGGCGGATGCAGCGCTTGCCCGTGAAGGCCTCGCCTTGCAGCTTCTGGATGGCTACCGCCCGATTGCCTTCCAGCGGGAGCTCTGGCGCTGGTTCCTGGCGGAAGCCGCCCGCCGCACCGGCAAGCCGGAGGCGGACGCCGATACCATCCGGCTGGCGCAGCGATATTGCTCGAACCCCGCGATCTTCAAGGAAGATGACCCGACGAGTTTTCCACTGCATTATAGCGGCGGTGCGGTGGATGTGTGGCTTGTGCGGCGCGAGGATGGGTCACCTGTCGATATGGGCGGTATTTTCGATGACCCGAGCGATGTCAGCACCACGACATGGTTCGAGGACCAGCCCTGCGACACGGCAGCGGATAAGGCAGCGCGCCGTCACCGCCGCCTGCTCTTTTGGGCGATGATTGACGCCGGGTTCGTCAATATGGCGTCTGAATGGTGGCACTATGAATATGGCAGCCGGACATGGTGTCAGGCGCTGGGGCACGACAGGCTGCTTTATGCGGCACCACCCGGGGGGCTGCCGGGGGCGGACTGAACGCACGGATTGGGGGCAAGATGAGCACGGACGCACAAACGGACCGGTCCTATCTCGGGGCCTTTGTCACGGTTCTCTCGGCAACGCTGATACTGGCGCTGCTGAAATATTACCTGATCGACCAGGGCTATGTCGCGCCCGACAGCATCTTTGATTATCTCCTCGGGATCGTGGTGGACGGCCTTGTCGTCGTCGCCGTGCTTGAAATCCTCCTGCGCTACCAGGACAGCAACCTGATGCGCCGGGTCATCGCTGCCTCGATCACGCAGGTGCTGACCGGCAAGCTCAAGGCGCTCGACAAGGAGGTCCAGAACACCATCGTCAAGGAATCGATCAACAGCCGCCTCGGCGACCATTATGGCTCGATCCTGTTCAACGAATTCATCCAGCCCTATATCGGCGGCTACAAACATTACCGCGACAATTTCCATTACAGCGTGAAGTTCAAGGGCATGGCGGCGGACAGCATGCCGGTCGTTGAGGGCGCAGGCAGCGCCTTTGTGGCGGCCCTTGCGGCAAACACCGAACGCTACAACTGGAACGTCCAGAATATCCGCTATATCCGCAAGGGCTACACCGACGGGACGGCGGCGGCAGGCTTTGTTTCGGTCCACTTCTATTTCACGGATGATGATCTTGAACGCTCCTTCCGGCGCGACGATGTTTTCATGCGCGAAGTGCTGTCGCTTGACCCCAAGGAGCGCGAGGCCCTGCATGAACTGCTGAGCGACGAAAAGGCGCTCGAAGCTGTGATACGGGACGTGTTCGGCTTCCGGGCGTGGGGCGTTGAAAGCCAGAAGCCGCTCACCTTCACCGTCGTCGGGCACAAGGGCACCCTGACGAACGTCACCTTCATCGAAATTCAGGTGGAAAATGAAAGTGGCCATCTCGAGGGTTCAGGCTGCGAGATCGAGTTCCGCATGCCGTGGCTCAAGGAATCCACCAAATTTGTGATGATGCTGCCGGTGCCGACCACGCCGGGCGCGCAATTGCGGTTCGAAAAGACCGAAAACCAGCGCGACCTCAGCATGACATCCTTCCTGTCGCAGCTTGATCACGATTGCTACACAACCCGCATCTTCCCGCGCACGGGCTCGGCCACCGAAACGATCGAGATCGAAACCACGAAATGGACCTTCCCCAAAAGTGGGGTGGTCTATCACTGGCGGCAGGTCTGAGGCCTGTCAGGCCTCCATCGCCCGCAGGTTTTCGAACATCGCGGCCATCGGGGCGAGGTCGTAGCCGGCCACTGCCCCGCGTTCGATCAGCTCGTCGGTCGAAAGCCCTTTCGTGTAAGCCTCGGCCATCGCCCAGAGCACGCAGGAACGCGTGCCGGAGCGGCAATAGGCCAGCACCTTCTCGCCGTCTGCTTCCTTCAGCGAGGCCGCCATCTGCTGCACGGCATCCAGCGTGAACTGCCCCGAGGCAATCGGGATCAGCACCAGCGGAATGCCCTTCGCGGCGGCGTGCGCCTTCAGCTCGGCAAGCGGCGGCTGGCCCGCTTCCTCGCCGTCTGGTCGGTTGCAGATGATAAGCTTCACGCCGTCTGCGGCGGCGCGGTCGATATCTTCCTCGCTGATCTGCGGAGCCACGCTGATCAGGTCGGTCACTTGACGGAAATCGGTCATGGTTGCCCCCTTGTCACTCAACACCGGTGCATTGTTCAGGCTGCGACAAGCTGACGCAACCGAAATTGATCTATCGCAAAGGAAAACCAAGCAAAAAAGCGCTTTATGCGGGCATTGAAACGGCGCCGGCTGCCTCCCCAATGGCGGGCGCCAAGTCAGGGAGACAAACAATGACCCTTTCCGCAAAGTTCCTTTCGGGTGCGGCCCTTGCTGCGATGCTGATCTCGGTTCCTGCCTCGGCAGAAGCCGGTGACTGGCTGATGCGCCTGCGCGGCGTTTATGTGAAAGCCGATGACAGCGCCACGATCAGCGCGATTGGCGGCACCAGCGATGTCGGCACCGAATTCACGGGCGAAGTGGACTTCACCTATTTCATCACCGACAAGTTCGCTGCCGAGCTGATCCTTGCCACCACCAAGCATTCGGTGGCCGCTGTGGACACCGCCCTTGGTGATGTGGACCTCGGCTCCGTGTGGCTGCTGCCGCCGACCCTGACCTTCCAGTATCACCCGCTGGCGGGCGAGAAGGTCAGCCCCTATATCGGCGCCGGTGTGAACTACACCATGTTCTATAACGAAGATGCACCGGGCGGCACGGTCACCGCGATCGACTACAAGAACAAGTTCGGTCTTGCGGCCCAGGCTGGCGTGGACATCGCGATGGGCGAGAAATGGTTCATCAACTTCGATGTGAAGAAAATCTGGCTCAACACCGATGTCTCGCTCAATGGCGGCGCCATTACCGCCGACGTTGACATCGATCCCTGGATCTTCGGCGCGGGCTTCGGCTTCCGCTTCTGATCCAAGGCCTTATCCCTGGCAAGGGGGTCGCCCTCCTCAAGCACCCCCTTTCCTCTTGGGCGCCAGTTTCCTCGCTACCCCGGGGAACGGCGCCCGTTCTTTTGGGGTAAGGCCCTAAAGCGGCGCGTTTGAATAATAGTGCCAGGCGAGCAGCGCCACGGCGCTCCGATGCGGGCGCCAGCGTTCGCCGATTTCGTCCAGCGCCTTCGGGGTCGGGCGGTCTTCGTGCCCGATGATACGGCCCACGCCCACGCGCACCGCAAGGTCATCCACCGGCCACATGTCGGCCCGGCCGAGCGCGAACATCATGTACATCTCGGCGCTCCAGCGCCCCAGCCCTTTCACGGCGGTGATCGCCTTTACCGCTTCGGCGTCTGACATATGCGGCAGCTTTTCGAAATCGAGCCGGCCTTCCATGATCTCCACCGCGAGGCTGCGGGCATAACTGATTTTCTGGCGCGACAGGCCGGCGCCGCGCAGGGGCTCGTCTTCCAGCGCCATCAGGGCTGCGGGCGACACGCCGTCCGTCATCAGGGCATAGACCCGTTCGCGGATCGTGGCGGCGGCCTTCACCGAGAGCTGCTGGCCGGCGATGACGGACAGAAGCGTCTTGAAGCCATGCTCGATGCGGCGCTCGTTCGGGAAGCCGACAAGTTCTACCGCGGCGGCGATATGCTTGTCCTTCCTGCCAAGGCTTTCGAGCATCAAGCGGATATCGGCCGCAGTCAGGGCATAGTCGGTCATGGGCGCAATTCTTTCTCAGGTGGCGCTGAAGCTGGAGGCAAGCCCCCAGATGCCGGCGAGGATAACGGTGGCAAGCCCGGCAAGGCCAAGCACAAGGAGGTGAAATCTCGTGAGCAGATTTCTCGGCGGCGCCGGGTCCTTGAGGAGCGCCAGCATCATGAGTGTGAGACCCATCGCGGCAAGAAGCCCGGTGAAAAGCACGACCCGCGCGGCGGCTATCAGCCAGGGCATATCGAGATCATAAAGGGCCGGCGCCCAGAGATACAATTCGCCGAGGGTTCCGGCCCCGACGAGCAAGATGGTGGCGATGGACAGCCCGCCGGTGAAACGCCAGCCGCCATGTTCTGCAACGCGCAGGAAGGCAGCACCACTGATCAGGATGGGCAGCAGGAAGGCGATGGGCCTGAGGGCGTAGCGCGGATCGGCAGTTGGCGCGACACGCTCATATAACTTGCCGTCCAGTATGAAGCGGTCAAAGGGGGCGGCAGGGTCCAGCACCAGCACCCGGCCATTACCGGTTTCCCACCGCCAGCCGTCCTTGCTGCTGATCGCCACCCGCACGTCCTTGTCGACCTTCAGATATCCCTCTCCTTCGAGCGGGGCATGGAGGCCGATGGTGGGCGCCAGCACCTGACGGAAGCGCGCCTGCAAGGACGGGCTCGGGGCATCGGGCCGGGCGCGGAACAGGCCGTCCACTGGCTGCAGGCGGGTGGGCAGCAAGGGGTCGGCGAAGGTCACATCGGGTGTGGGCGGCACGAAGCTTGTGGCCACCATCGTGGTGAAGCCGCTGATGTCCGTTTCGCGCGTGCAGGGGGTGACGGGTTTGAAAATCAGGGTCAGGTCAGCGTCCGGGAAGGCCGCGAACGTGACACCGCAGCCGGGCAGGCTCGTGAGATATCGCCGCCCCTGCCAGTGTCGGAGCATCAGGCCGCCTGTCCGTCCGTCCCGTGTCAATGGTGTCTCCCACGCCAGACGAATGGTCAGGGCATCGAACATGTCGGGCGAAAGGTAGCGCCCGCCCGCTGCATCGCGGTTACGCGTCATCAGCCGGGCGAGGGTGGCCACCAGCCGGTTGCTGCCCTTCGCGGATAGGGCAGCAAGCTGGGCCTGCGGGCCCTTGCCTGCTTGCCAGTCGGCAGCTGTGAGGCCGAAGGGCATGAGCACTTCGTCGCGCACGATATCGCCAAACGGCTTGCCAGCGGCGGTTTCCAGAATGGCCACCAGAAGCGCCCAGCCGGCGGCATCGTCGCGCGGCCAGATGCCGGGCGGATCGCTGCGTTGCAGATAGGGGGCGAGACTTGTGGTCCGACCGATATAGGGCGGCACGGCAAAGCCGCCGGTCTCGGCCATCAGCTGGCGGGCTGTCGGCCAGTGTTCGAACAGAAAGCGGTCATGCAGGCCGGGATAAAGCCGCTTCACCGGGGCATCGAGATCGAGAAGGCCCTGCTCCGCCAGCCGCAGCGCGCTGAGGGCGACCACAAGGCGCGACGCAGGCCCGAGATCGAGCATGTCAGCATCGGCCCCAAGGTGCATGATACGCGGGCCGTTCACATGCGCGATGCGGCCTTCCATGTCGGCGTCGGCGATCATGGCATCCAGCGCATCGGCAGGCACGACAACGGACTGCGCCCATGCAGGCACTGCTGCAAAGGCCAGTGCCATGCAGGCGACCAGCCACCGCGTCGCTCGCTTTATCGTTATTCTGGAAGCCTTTGACATGGCCTTCCCGCTGCCCTTAACTGCTGCATCCATCCTTAAAGGAGCCCTTCCATCATGACAAAGGCGAAATACCATCCCCTTGCAGGATACCAGCGGAATCCGGACGCCGATATGGTGGCGCGGGCCGAGGGCTTTTTCGAGGAAATGGCGCGCCGCCGCACGGTGCGTGACTTCGCGGCCGACCCTGTGCCACGCGCCGTGATCGAGGCCGCTATCGCAACGGCCGGCCGGGCACCGTCAGGCGCCAACAAGCAGCCGTGGCATTTCGTGGCAGTCTCCAGCACCGATATCAAGCGCCGTATCCGCGAAGCGGCGGAAGAGGAAGAGCGGGCCTTCTATGGCGGCCGCGCCGGCGACGACTGGCTCGCAGACCTCGCGCATCTTGGCACCGATGAACACAAGCCGTTTCTGGAAACGGCACCTTGGCTGATCGTCTGTTTCAAGGCGCTTTACGGCGAAGACGCCGAGACCGGCGAACGCGAGACCAATTATTATGTCCATGAAAGCGCGGGGATCGCCTGCGGCTTCCTGATCGCGGCCTTGCACAGGGCGGGGCTTGCCACGCTCACCCACACGCCGTCGCCCATGAAGTTCCTGTCGGAAATCTGCGGGCGGCCAAAGAATGAAAAGGCGATGATGATCATCGTGGCCGGCCACCCGGCAGCGGGTGCCGAGGTGCCGGTGATCACCAAAAAGCCGCTCGCGGAAATCTCGACATGGCTTTAAGGGCCTAGAATTCGAAAGTGAGCGCCGAGCCGACCACGGCCTGCGTGCGCGAGCCCACGCCGTTCGCGACCAACGGGCTTTCAGCCGCACTGCCGACAAGCCGGCCGAGCGACAAGATGCTCACGACCCGAGCCCGTTTGGTGACCCGGTAGGCGGCAATGCCGGTGAGGCTGACTTCCGAAAAACCGGCGGAAGCCGTGAAGGCCGGCAGGCCAAAGCCCGAGCGGTCGCTTTGCATGCGGGTGAGGCCAAACTCGGTCTGCGCCGCTTTCCGCGAAATTGCTTTGGCGCGGGCGGCCACGCCGATAAGCCATTTCTCATCGCGGTAAACGCCGTGGCCGACCGTGAGGCGCACCGTGCGACCAAGGGCAGACGACAGCGCCTGGCTCATTTCAGCCGAAATCAGCAGGCTTTTGGTGTGATAGCGGGCGAAACCGCCCACTTCGACCGTGTTGCCGATGTCGCCGAGCCCTTCGAGGGCGGCGTTGGCGCTTTCATTGCGGCCAAAACGGTAGCGGATCAGGGGGCCGGCTTCAAAACCACCGCTCCGGTACGCGGCAAAGGAAAAGCGGGTGCCATCCAGCCGCCACACATCCTTGTAGCGCACTTCGACAAGTGGCAGCACATGTAGGCGGTAATTATCCGATCCGGTATAATCCGGCACGAAGCCGAGGCCGGCACCGAGCCTGAGCGTCAGGTCTTCCGGGCGTTCTTCCGGGGGCCACAGGTCGTCGATGCCTTGCTCGACCGCTTCAACGGCACTTTGCAACCTGTCGGTCACAGAGAAAGTATCGTCCGCTGCGTAAGTGCCTGTCGACTGCCCGAAACAAAGGGTGCCGAAGCAAAGGCTGAAACAGGTTATTTCACGTCCAACTCGAAACCGCATGACAGGGATCCTCCACTGGAGTGCGATCACGGCTCGTCATGTCTCTAGTCAGCCAGAAATGTGTTAACAGTAAGGAAAAACCGTGCAAAGGCGCGGGCAGCCTCGGTTTTCAACGGTTCTCCGGCCGCAACAGCCAATGGAATCGGGCCAGTTGCAGCACCCACGAGACGAAACAGCCGATGATCGTGCCGATCATCAGGCCCTTGAGCCCGAGCCCCGCGGGGAAGGCGAGCAGCCAGCAGGCGGGCAGCATCACCCCCATGAAGGAGATGGCCTGCAGCAGCGTAGGCCACCAGGTTTCCTTGAATCCGCGCAGGAGCGAAGAGACAACCATCTGGGCGGCATCAAACACCATGCCGAAGGTGAAGAAGATGGTCAGCGGCACCAGCATGTCGATGATGCGGGCGTCATCGGTGAAGACGCCGAGGGCCGGCTCGACGAACACGAAGATGATCCCGGTAAAGATGCCGGTGACGGTGAAATTGAGCATGATGCCCGATACGCCGGCCAGCAGCGTGTCGTAGCGGTCGCGCCGGGCGAAGGCGATGCCCACGCGCACGCTGGCGGCGACGCCGATCCCGATCGAGATCATATTGGGCAGGCCGATGATCTGCCATGTCACGCCCTGTGCTGCCAGCGGCAGGGTGCCGAGCCAGCCGGCGAAGATGGCGAGGCCGCCAAAGGCCACAACCTCGGCGGCGATGGCGACGGCGGCGGCATAGCCGACCATGCGCTGGTCGGCCCAGTCGCGCCAGCGCTGGCCGTGGGGATCGCGCACGCCGAACTCGCGGATCGCCGGGCTCCACCAGACATAGGCAAAGGCAATGGCGGCAAGGAACCAGCGCACGGCGGTCGATGCCCAGGCCGAGCCTTCCGCCCCCATTTCAGGGAAGCCGAAGCGACCGAACACCATGCCGTAATCGAGAACAAGATTGACGATATTGGCGGCAAGCATCAGCCAGAAGCCGATCTGGCCGCGCTTCACGCCTTCAAGGAACATGGTGCAGCTGAGGAACAGGAGGTGCCCCGGAATGCCGAGGCCGAGGACGCGGATCAGGTTACCCGAAATCCTCGCGTCTTCCTCCGACTGGCCAAGCAGCGAAAGCCACAATTCCCCCGGCCATGTGGCGGCGGCGATGATCACGCCCGACCAGATGGTGAAAGGGATGCTGCGCCGCCAGACCCGGCCGCAGGCCTTGAGGTCGTCGCCGCCAAATTCGTTCGCGGTGAAGACAAGGATCGAGGACATCAGCCCGATCCCGACGACAAGCGCGAACATGATGACCGACTGGTTGGCGAGATTGAGCCACGCCAGATCGCGCGTCGCATAATGGCCGACGATGGCCGTGTCGACCATCGCAAGGCCCAGAATGCCGATCCGCATCAGGACCGCCGGCGTGGACAAGCGGAACAGTTCGCCGAAATGGCGTTTGAACCGTTCAAGGACCCAGGTCCTGTCTCTTGCTTCGTCAGGTTTCCACATGATGCCGTCGAGTGTTAGGGCAATTGCGCCTGATTGTCGGACAGGGCTTGCCTCGAATGGGTCGGATAGTGCTATGCTCCTTTCCGTCGTCTGGCAAGCCGGTTATGCTCGCCGGGGCGAAATGCTCGAGAGCCGTTTTTCAAGGCGGCCGGGTCAAGGGGGAAATCGTTCAATGAGTTTGGGGACGCCGAAACCGTCGCCGGCAACAGCCTCTTTCTCGTCAGCCGGACCGCTTACACGCGGCGCCTATCCGGAGCTGACGACCCATGCGCTTGTCGTTGGTTATTTTCTCGGTGCGCTGATTGCGCTTTCAATCGGCTATGCAGCCCTCAAGCTAGGCTTCTCGATCGAGGGGTCGGAACTCGCGGCCATCCTCGGCTTCGGTGTGCTGCGGGGCGTGCTGCGCCGCCGCTCCATCGTTGAAAACAATATCGTCCAGACGATTGCGAGCGCGGTGAACGGTGCGTCTTCGGGCCTCATGTTCTCGGTGCCTGCGATTTTCATCCTTGGCTATGGCACGGAACTGAATCCCTATGTGATCGCTTTCGGTGCCATGGCAGGGGCTATCCTCGGCATCGCTTTCATCATCCCCTTGCGCAAGCATATGATCGATTTCGAACGGCTGACCTACCCTGGCGGGGTGGCGGTTGCCTCGATCCTGCGCGCACCGGGCGCGGGCATCGTGAAGGCCAAGCTGCTGCTCGGCGCCATGGCCCTTTCCGCGCTTGTCCATGGCTTTGTCCTTTATTATCAGGCCGAATATTTCGATCTCTTCGGCTGGCTCGATGGCCTGATGGGTGTTGATATCTTCCCTGAATATCTGAACGGCATCTGGTTCGTCTCGCTGATGACGATGGGGGTTGGCTATATCGCGGCGCGCGGCGGCCTTGCCTTCATCATCGGCGGCTTCCTCTGTTACTGGCTCCTTGCCCCCATGGTCGATCTTGCTGGCCTGTTGCCGATCGAGGCGGGCGAAGTGGTGACCAACCCCTCGCGCCTGCGCGTCTTGCTGTTCCAGCCGGTTGGTATCGGCATGCTGATCGGCGGCGCGGTGATCGGCGTGGCCTTTGCCTTCCCGCTGCTGCGCTCGGCCATTGCCGCGATGCAATCGGCCGACAAGGCACGCAGCATTGCGGCCAGCGACGAAATGCCGATCCGCTTCCTTTATATCGCGGTTATCGCATCCACCATTCTCCTCGGTGTCATGGCCGTCAGTTCGACCAGCGAGGTCGGGCTGGTGCGTGGTGTCCTGATGGCGCTGCTCGGCACGGCATGGGTCTGGATGTCGGGGATCATCCTGTCGGAAGCCATCGGTCGCACCAACTGGTCGCCGCTTTCGGGCATGACCCTGATCGCCGTCACGCTGCTCATTATCATCACCCAGTCGATGGGCGGGATGGACCGTGGGCCGGCCATCGTGGCGGCCGTCACCGTGGGTGCGGCGACCTGTGTGGCCATGAGCCAGGCGACCGACCTGATGATGGACCTGAAAACAGGCTATCTGGTAGGCGCCACACCGCGCCAGCAGCAGATCGGCCAGATGCTTGGCGCATGGCTCGGGCCGATCCTCATCGTCGGCCTCGTCTATGTGCTGCACCAGGCCTACGGGCTTGGCTCCGAGGCGCTGCCGGCGCCGCAGGGCCAAGCGCTTGCCTCGATGGTTGACGGCATCCTCGGCGGCAATGTGCCGGTTGAGAAATACGCGGCCGGCGCCATGCTCGGTGCGCTGCTTTCTGCCGTGTTCGGCGGGCTTGGCATCACGGTCGGGCTTGGCTTCTACCTGCCTTTCTCGATTGTGCTGACCTATTCGCTCGGTTCGTTGCTGCGCGAGATTACCGACCGCAAGCTTGGCGAGCGCTGGTCAGAACACAAGGGCATTCCGGTGGCTGCCGGTTTCATCGTTGGTGAAGCGCTCGTCGGTGTTGCCTTCGCCGTCAATACCATTGTGGCCGCGAGCTGAGGGAGGGGCAGTCCATGACCATTCTTCTCTCCCGCCTAGTGGTTGCCGCCGCCTTCGTCGGCGGTGCCTTCATTGCCGTGATCGACCCGGCGGCTATCGACTGGAAGACCTTCCTGCCGGTGGTCGCTGCAGGCCTCGTGGGCCTCATCGTCCTCAAGGTCAGTACCGGTGCCGCGGCGCGCGCCGATAGCGTGCTCATCGCCAATCGCCGCATTCTCAATGATAGCCTCCATGCCATTGTGCTCAATCTGGAGGAACTGAACGGCCGCCGCGACAAGATCCCGACCTATGAAATGCGGTTCGAGATCGACCGGCTGTTCCGCGATGATCTTTTTGCCTTCGCCGACGCCCGTGACAGCCTGAAGCATATCTTCGGGCTTTCGGCCTATGCCGAGATCATGTCGAGCTTTGCGGCGGGCGAACGTTATCTCAATCGTGTCTGGTCGGCTTCAACCGATGGTTATGTCGACGAGGTTCTCGTCTATATCGAAAAGGCCCTGGGGCAGTTTGTCGAGGCGGTAGACGCTTTCGACCGTGCCGATACGGCCGCAAGGAAGGAAATGTCCAAATGACTGCAACGAAATGGATCGCCGCCGCCCTTTCAGCCGCCACGATGCTGACGGCGACGGCCTCGGCCGGCGATATCTATATGACGGCCGCCGCGATGATTGACGTGGAAAGCGGCAAGACGATTGAAAACCCGGCCATCGTGATCCGCGACGACCGGATCGTTGCCATCGGCCGCAAGGGCCGCCTGCCGGCGCCTATCGACGCCAAGCTTGTGGCGCTTGACGGCATGACCATCATGCCCGGCCTGATGGACATGCATGTGCACCTGATGGGCGACGCCGAAGCCGGCTTCTTTGACGGCATGACCCAATCCGTGCCGCGCCAGACCGTGATCGCGGTGAAGAATGCGAAAGTCACCCTGATGCAGGGCTTCACCACCGTGCGTGATGTGGGCGACGAGGCTTATGGCGTTGCCGGTGTGCGCGACGGCATCAATGCTGGCGATATCATCGGCCCGCGCATCTTTGCGTCCGGCCCGGCCCTCGGTGTGACCGGTGGCCACTGCGATAACAATGTCTTCCCGCCCGAAATGCATATCAAGGCAGATGGCGTAGCGGACGGCCCGTGGGAAGCCCGCCGCAAGGTGCGTGAAGTGCTGAAATACGGCGCCAACACGATCAAGATTTGCGCCACCGGCGGCGTTTTCTCGAAAGGTACGTCGGTTGGCGGCCAGCATTATACGTTCGAGGAAATGAAGGCGATTGCTGATGAAGCTCATATGCGGGGCGTGATCGTGGCAGCCCACGCCCACGGCACCGACGGCATCAAGGCGGCGATTGTGGCCGGGATCGACAGTATCGAACATTCGAGCCTGATCGATGATGAGGGCATCGCGCTCGCCAAGGAGCATGGCACCTATCTGTCGATGGATATCTACAATACCGATTACACGCAGGCGACGGGTGCCGAGCGCGGCGTGCCGGAAGAAAACATGCGCAAGGACCGCGAAGTGGCGCAGGCCCAGCGCGATAATTTCGCCAAGGCCGTGAAGGCGGGCGTGAATATGGTTTATGGCACCGACACCGGCGTCTATCCGCACTCGCAGGCGGCCCGCCAGTTTGCCGTGATGGTGCAATATGGCATGACGCCGCTGCAGGCCATCCAGGCCGCCACGATCAATTCGGCGCGTCTGTTGAAACAGGAAAACGAGTTCGGCGCGCTGAAGGAAGGCCTCAAGGCCGATATCGTTGCGGTGAAGGGTGACCCCCTGAAAGACGTCACGCTGCTGCAGAATGTGCAGTTCGTGATGAAGGACGGCCAGGTTTACAAGCAGGTCAACTGAGGATGCGGACGATGAAGGCCACACGCCGCGATCTTTTCAAGCTGGGGGCAGGGCTGGCGGCCCTGCCGCTTGTCTCCCGCGCCAGCTTCGCGGCGGGCGCGGATGCCCCGACCCTTGCCTCGCTGACGGGCGGTGTGCAGCCGATCACGGTTGAGGAACGCAAGGCCCGCATCAAACGCGCGCAGGAACTGATGGAAGTCGCCGGGATCGATGCGCTGGTGATCGAACCCGGTGCCGCGATGCTCTATTTCTCCGGCATTCGCTGGTGGCGGAGCGAGCGGTTGACGGCTCTTGTTATCCCTGCCAAGGGCGAGATTGGCGTGGTGACGCCTTTCTTTGAAGAACCGAGCGTGCGCCAGTCGCTGACCTTCGGCGATGACGTGCGCCCGTGGCACGAGCATGAAAATCCGTTCAAACGCGTGGCGCAAATCCTTGCTGACCGCGGCCTGACAACAGGCCGGATCGGGCTTGAAGGCACGGTTCGCTATTTCGTTGCGGACGGGCTGAAGAAAGCAGCATCAGGGTTCGAGATTGTCTCGGGCGAGGCCGTCACGCGTGGGTGCCGCATGATCAAGAGCCCGGCCGAGATCGCGCTTCTCCACAAGGCGAACGAAATCACGCTGGCGGCCTACCGCCATGTGTGGCCGCAGGTGAAAGCCGGCATGACGCCCGCTGACATCGGCGCGATGATGCATCAGGCCCAGAAGGCGCTCGGTGGCAGCGATACATGGGCGCTGGTGCTGGTGGGTGAGGCAAGCGCCTACCCGCACGGCTCCGAAGCGCCGCAGGTGGTGAAGGACGGCGAGATTGTCCTGATGGATTGCGGCTGCGCGGTCGAAGGCTACCAGTCCGACATTTCCCGTACCTTCGTGTTCGGCACGCCGACGAGCGACCAGCGCGAGGTCTATGCCCGTGTGCGCAAGGGGCAGGATGTGGCCTTCAAGGCCGCACAGCTTGGCGCACCCGCCGGCAGCATCGATGATGCGGTCAGGGCCTATTACGAAAGCCTCGGCTACGGCCCCGGCTACAAGACACCCGGCCTTTCCCACCGCACCGGCCACGGCATCGGCATGGAAGGCCATGAAAGCCCGAATTTCGTGCACAGCGAGGCGATGCCGCTGGCACCGGGGATGTGTTTCTCGAACGAGCCGGGCATCTACAGCTTCGGCAAGTTCGGTGTGCGGCTTGAGGATTGCCTGCACATGACGGCGGACGGCCCTGTCTGGTTCACGGTGCCGCCCGAAAGTCTGGACGAGCCGTTCGGGGCGCTCGGTCCGATCTGATTTTTGTTGGGGGTAGTGATGCGTATTGTTCGGGGGTTGTGGGTTGCGGGCCTGTTGCTGATGTCGGCGCCGGCGATGGCGTTTGAAGTGGAAGACCAGCTGGCGGCGCTGGCGCGGCAGCACGGGTGGGAATTCCACTGGTCGGCGTCCGCGCATTTCGAAAGCAGCCAGCAGGCGGACTTCGGCAACAGGGACTTTTTCAAGGCGGCCCACGATTATATCAGCCCGATCCTGCGCGACGAACCCCACGACGGTATCATCGTCTGCTACCACGCCGGGCGGCGTTTCATGACGGTGGTGGATGCCAAAGTCGGCATGATGGATGGCGCCAGCTGTTTTCTCTATAAGGGCTGAGTGAGACTATTTCCCTGGAAGGACGAATGAATGAGTGACGACACCCCGGCCGCGCGGCCCTTCGGTTTCTGGCAGGCCTGGGCGCTTGTCGTCGGCTCTGCGATCGGCTCCGGCGTCTTCATGATGCCGGCACTGCTGGCGCCGTATGGCCTTCTGGGTCTTGGCGGCTGGCTGATTTCCGGGATCGGCATCATGCTCGTCGCGCTCAATTTTGCGCGCATGTCGGCGCGGTTGCCGAAGCTTGGCGGGCCATACGCCTACGCGCGCGGCGGGCTGGGCGATTTCGCGGGCTTCCTGATTGCCTGGGGTTTCTGGATCAGCCAGTGGACGGCGATTTCGGCGGTGGCCGTGGCGGCGGTTGGCTATATGGCCTTCTTCCTGCCGGTGCTGAAGGAGCCTTTGCCCGCGCTCGCCGCTGGTCTTGCCTGCATCTGGGCGCTTGCCTTCCTCAATCTTCGCTCGCTTGACGGGGTCGGCAAATTCCAACTGGTCACCACTGTCCTCAAAGTCCTGCCGCTGGCGCTGATCGTTGTGGCGGGCGGTATGGCGGCGGGGGATGCGACCCTGCCCGAGATGAACCCGTCTGGCGGCAACCCCATCTCGGTTCTGGCGACCTCCGCGATGCTCACCATGTGGGCGCTTGTCGGCATGGAAGCGGTGACGGTGCCTGCTGAAGCCATCCAGAACCCGGAAAAGACCATCGCCCGCGCGCTTGTCGTTGGCGTCATCACCCTTCTCGTCATCTATTTCGCCTCGTCGGCGGCTGTGATGCTCCTTATCCCCGGTGATGTGCTTGCGGCATCGACCGCACCTTTTGCTGACGCTGCCACACTGCTGATCGGCCCCGTGGGAGCGTCGGTCGTTGCCATCGGTGCCATCATCGCGACCGTCGGCGTGATCAACAGCTTCCTTCTGGTTTCGGGGCAAGTGCTCGTCGCGCCCGCGCGCGAAGGGCTGATCCCGGCCTGGTTCGGCAAGCTGTCGCGCCATGGCACCCCTGCCCGCGTCATCCTGATTTCGGCAACGCTCGCGAGCCTCCTGATGGCGATGAATTATACGAAGGGCCTTGTGGCTGCCTTTGAATTCATGATCCTTCTCTCCACGCTCACCACCCTGATCCCTTATGTGTTCACGGCGGTGGCAGAGATGTGGTTCATCAAACGCGATATACAGAAGGGCGACCGCTCGACCCGCGTGAAGCGCAACCTGCTGCTCGCGGTGCTGGCCTTCCTCGCCACGCTCTTCATCATCGTCGGCTCGGGGGCCGAGACCGTCTTCTGGGGCTTCATGCTCCTGATTGTCGGCATGCCGATCTATGTGCTGGCGCGTGAGGACAGGACGGAAGGTGCAGCGCGGGCTACCGACTAGCAGCCCTTGCCGTGCGCCGCTGCGGCAGCGATGACGGCGGCAAGGTCGGCTTCATTGAAATCCTTCATGGACCGGAGGCGGATGCAGCTTTTGCCCGCCTTCGGGAAGCGGTCGCGGAACCCGTCGAGCACTTCGGGATTCACATAGATACTGACATGCTGAACCTGCGCCGCCAGATTGAGGGTCCCGGCGATATGCAGCATGCCATAGCTGATACCTTCAGCCGCTGAAGGCGCGGTCTTGAGCACCAGGCTGCGCACCGCCTGGAAGAGCGGACGCTGGTTTTCAGGCACAGCCGCGCAGTAAGCTTCGGGGGAGGAATGGTCGCGGGTCACCATGGCATGTCTCCTTCGCAGACGAGTGTAATGCCGGAAGGCTGACGAAGCCAGTCTCGCCCTTGAGTCCGCACCTGCGAAAAGCTAGTCTCTTCATCACGCTAGCAGCATGGGGGCAGGGAATGACGGTGACCACGGAAACCAAGGATGCGATGGCGTCAGTCCGGCCGATCCGGGTCAGCATCGTCTCGCCGACCTATAACGAGCGGGGCAATGTGGGCGAACTGGCCCGGCGGCTGGATGCCGTGCTCGGGGCCACCGGCTGGGAGGTCATCTTTGTCGATGACGACAGCCCGGATGGCACCGCTGCGCTTGTCCATGAAATGGGCCGGGCCGACCCGCGTGTACGCTGCCTGCACCGGGTGGGGCGCCGGGGGCTATCGTCAGCCGTCGTTGAAGGCGCGCTCGCGGCATCCGGCGATCTTGTCGTAGTGATCGATGCCGACCTGCAGCATGACGAAACCATCATCCCGAAGATGCTGGTGCATTTCGATGATGCGGCGGTCGATCTCGTCGTTGGCAGCCGTCACGTTGAAGGCGGCGGGCTTGGCGAATGGGGCGCGGCGCGCGTCGGCATCAGCCAGTTTGCCACGGTGCTCGCCAAATTTGTGCTGAAGGCCGATATCAGCGACCCGATGAGCGGCTTTTTCGCCTTCCGCCGCGACCTGATGGTGGAGGCGCTGCCGAACCTGTCGTCCATCGGTTTCAAGATTCTCCTCGATATGATCACCTCGGTGAACCGCCGCCTGACGGTGCGCGAGGTCGGCTATGTGTTCCGCAACCGGATCGAAGGCGAAAGCAAGCTTGATAACAAGGTGATCTGGGATTTCCTGATGCTCCTCGCCGACAAGTCGGTCGGGCGCTATATCCCGGTCCGGTTCCTGTCGTTCAGCGCGGTTGGCACTGTCGGGCTAGTGGTTCACTTCGCGGTACTGACGCTGATGTTCAAGCTGATGGGCTTGCCCTTCTTCTGGGGGCAGACGGCGGCAACCTTTGTGGCCATGACCACGAACTTCCTGATGAATAACGAGCTGACCTACAGCGACCGCAAGCTGCGCGGGCGGGCCATGCTGAAGGGCTGGGCGAGCTTCGTGGCGGCCTGCTCGATCGGCGCGGTTGCCAATGTGGGGGTCGCTGAATTTCTGTATGCGGGCGACGCGGAATGGGCGCTCTCGGCGCTGGCCGGCATCGTCGTCGGCACCGTCTGGAACTATGTGGCGACCGCCTGGTTCACCTGGGGCCGCAAATAACAGACAGCTGAAAAAGAAAACGGCGACCCGATGGGCCGCCGTTCTTCTATTCTTTATGCTTCACCGTTCAGGCGATGGTGCGTGCCATGTGCGTGCGGCGGCGGGTGGCAACACCCACGAGGCCGAAGCCCATGATCATCATCAGCCAGGTGGCCGGCTCAGGGATGCCGCCAACCGGAACGGTCGACAGGACATAGAGCGACAGGTGGCTGAGGCCCGGGTTCTTGCCGCCGTTGTTCAGGAGTTGCGGCATGAAGATGTTGCCATCGGCAAACACGCTTTTGCAGGTGCCGTCGGTGCACCAGTTGTCGCCGGTTTGCGCGCCGAGATCGCCGTAGTCAACGAACAGGAAGGTGTTCGAGCCCTTGATCACGAAGCCGTTCACGCCGAACGACGAGGACCAGGTGCCCGATTTGCCGGGCGTGCCGGTGATGGTGAAGGTTTCACCGGTGAAGCCACCGGGGTTTTCTTCATCGGGCACGTCATACTTGGCAACCTGATAGTAGCCGGTTTCAGCCAGAAAGGCCGCCCAGTCGGCGTTCGAAGCCGGCTCGTCATTCGGGCCTTCCCAGATGCTGTAGGTCACGCCGCCATCGGTGGCGGTGAAGGTGACGGCTGCTTCGGCAGCAAAGGCCGCAGTAGCGGTCAGCGCAGCAGCAGCGAGAATATTCTTCAGATACTTCATTTGTACGCTCCAAGTACGATATGTCGTCGGGGAAACGGAACGATTAACTATTTGTTTACCTATCACGTCTGCCTACTCAAGTCAGCGGAAATGCTGCAAATATGCCCTCTTGCGAGCAGGTATTAACAAAATTGTCTAAAATTGATCCAATTTGAAACATGTGCACCCAACCGATGGGTGAGTGTGCAAATTCTGCACACGTTTCAGGCGATTGACGGTGCCACCGATTCCTGACAGTGCGAATCGGGCCCGACACAAACACCATAGAAAAAGGGCCACCCGAAACGGGTAGCCCCCTGGTCATGTCTGGTGCAAAAGAGTCCGGATCCGGGATTATTCGCCAAGCTTGCCGGCAAGGGCCTGCTGGGCGGCGATGGTCGCGCGGGTACGGTCGTAAAGCGCCAAGAGCTTCTGGCCCGAACGACCTGCGGCCTGCAGCTCATCAAGCATGTCGGCAGCTTTCATTTCCTGCATGTCGCTCGTCGAGACTGTCCATTCGCCTTCTTCGGCTTCTGCAGCCTGCGAGGAAGCTTCCGAACCGGTCGCGATGCCGACTTCCACAGCCATCGGATCGGCTTCCGAGAGGGCAGCGAGGCTGGCAAGTGTCAGGAACATGCTGCCGGCAGCGGGCTGGGTGTCGTTCAGCTCGGCTGCAGTCGGGGCAGCGGCGGCGGTCTCTTCACCCACGCGGCCGAGATAGGCCAGGCGGTTGATGGTGGCGAGATTGACGCCTTCGGCGTTCGTCTCAACCAGAAGCGCCTGATCGAAGGTCGAAACGCGCTTCGAAATCGCCGCCATGGCGGTGTTCAGGAGCGTGCCGGCTTCTTCGTTGCCCTGACGGATCGCAGCCATTTTCTTGGCGCGCTTGTCAGCCGGCATGGAGGCGAGCTTGGCTTCGGCGGCACTGAAGCAGTTGACGCTTTCCTGCACGGCAGCTTCGACCTTTTCGAAGTTTGCGGCTTCGTTGTCGATGGCGGTGCTGTAGGCGTTCAGGCGGGCCTTGGCATCGTTTTCGTATTTCGCGTGCATGGCGGTCACGGTTTCGCCGGCGTCCTTGCCATTGCCATTGATGGCAGCAGTGGCAATTTCACGTGCCTTGGTGAGGCTGGCGTCGCAGCCCATGCCGGCGCTGGCGGGCATGGTCCCTGCAGCGGCAAGCACGGTAGCACCGGCGAGCGCGCGGATCAGGGTTGATTTGGTCGTCTTGAACATCGGTTTACTCCCCAATTTGTTCTTCGCGGTGCTCGCCCCCGCGAGCCACCCCACTCTGCCCGCAGTATAAACAAACTCGGCCATTTGCAAAAAATAACCGTATGATCGCATGGCGTTTTTCGGGCACGACGGCAGCTTGCACGGCCTGTGCCAGCTTCACCCGGAAGCTGCCCCTTCACCGAAGATCGATAAAATTTTACGAATAAGTCATTGGTAAATAAAGTGTTAACAAATGACTGTTGCGGCTTGCCCTGTTCATCCTTCGGGGCCTTCAGGACGCCAACCTGTGCATGCCCGGTAGGATGCCCATCCAGACCTATTTGTCCCGGAATGGGACGTGGACTGGTCTCGGGCCAGTCGGGGACGAGGCAGATCAGGACCCGACTCGGGCGCCTTTGCCTATCGGGGCGTCCGGTAACTGTCGATGATGGCGGTGATCCGGCCATCGCTTTTCATCCGGGCCAGAATAGTGTCGAACCGGTCGCGCAGGTTTCGGTCAGCGAAGCAGAGCGCATGGGGCGAAGGCGGGAAGTCAGCAGCGATCACATAGGGGCGCTTGTCCAGTTCATCGCCGTAAAGCGTGACCCAGAGGTGGTCGAGCGCCCAATAGTCGCCAAGATAGGCGACAACGCGCCCGCGGATGATGAGCCGGAGCGCCATATAATATTCGGTGGCGATGATCGGCTGTTCCTTCTGGAGGTCCAGTCCCTCGAGATGAGGGCCAAGCACGGTCGCCGCCTTCGGGAACATGGCGAAACGCTTTCCGGCAAGGTCTGCCGGTGTCTTGACGGCGTCTGCAAATTCACGGGCAACCACCAGTCCGTCATGCCAGTGGTTGAAAGGCTTGCTCGCGGCGCAGGCTGGATTGGGTGCCACGGTGACGGACGCATTCACAAGCTTGTCGGCCAGCAGGCCATCAAGCCGGGAAAGTGGGACGTGAATGAAGGTTGTCGTTGCACCGAGCTCGTTAAAGGCCGCCCGGATGATGTCGATATCCATGCCGCTGCTCGGATTCTCGATCACGTAAGGCGGCACCGAATTCATGATGCCGACAGTGACATGGCCCGGTGTCGTAAGGACTTCCGCAGCGGCCATCCGCCATGGGGCAAAGATCGCAATTAAAGCGACGAGCCACTGCCGCATGTCTGTCGATTGGCGCTTGGTCATTCCGGCGGTAATCCTCCGTATGGCCGACCCCTTCTCCGTGATCGTACCTGACGCGCCCCGCCTGTCAATGCGGGGCCTTAGCGCAGGCGCTCATTCTGCGGCAGTTTCAACCCCCAGATGATGCCGGCTGCCCGGATTGCGAAACCGACCGAAACGGCAGCCCAAAGGGCGATGGGCCCGGCAAGGCCGAGGGCGGCAAAAAGGCAATAGGCGGCGGAGCCCGCAATCGCGGCGGTCGCATAAATTTCCTGCCGGAAAACGAACGGCTTGTCGCCGGCGATCACATCACGGATGAGGCCGCCGACCACGCCCGTGGTGGTGCCGAGCATGATGGCGATGAGCGGATCACCGGTGACGATCATGGTTTTCTGCGCGCCGACGACGGCAAAGAGCGCAAGCCCGAAGGCATCGGCCCACAGAAGAAGCGCCCGCCGGCTTTCCACATGCGGGGCGGCGGCCCATGCCACGATGGTAGCGGCGAGTGTCAGCCAGATGGCGCGGGTGTCCTCCACCCAGAAGACGGGGACATCAAGGACCAGGTCGCGAACTGTGCCGCCGCCAACGGCGGGGAGAAGTGCGATCACCATCACGCCGACGATATCGAGATTCTGCCGGATCGCCGAAATGGCCCCGGAAAGGGCGAAGACGAAGATGCCGAAACTGTCCAGAAACATCATGATGGTCATAGAAGGCTTCCCTGAATGCGTACCGGGCCGACATGCATGCCACAGCTCTGTGGTGGCGACTTTACTTCTTTTTAAACAAACGATGGTTAATGAAGGCCCCAGATGCGCGTCTTTAAAAGAAGGCGCAACCGAATTCTGTGACAACACGGAGAAACCTGATGATCAAGAGAAGCCTTCGTCTTGTGGTGGCTGCCGCATTCCTTGCTGCCACGGGCGGCGTGCAGGCCGCGACCGATATTGCCGAGTGGCAGGACGCGACCGTGAAGGCGCTGGTCGCCAAGCAGCGCTATCCGCGCACGGCGCTGGATGCGAGCGCGGAGGGCACCGTGAAGGTCCGCCTCGCGGTGGCGCCCTCGGGCGATGTGATGGGCTACGAGATCGTGGAATCGTCCGGCTATGCCGTCCTTGACGCCTCGGTCCTTGATCTTCTGGCGCGGGTCAGCCCGCTGCCGGCGCTGCCGGTGCAGGAACAGGGTATCTCGGTTGTCGTGCCGCTGACCTACAAGCTGGACCGTGCGGTGATGGCGGCGGATGTGGCTGTGGCCGATCCTGCCCAGTCGCTGCAGGAATGGCGCCGCGCGGCGGCGCGTGCCTTTGCCAAGGTGCAGGAATATCCGGTCGAGCTTTACAATCAGGGTGTTGAAGGCACGGCGCGCATTCAGGTTGCCGTTGACGCGCTGGGCAATATCGTATCGCAGGAACTGATCCAGTCATCAGGCAATGCCATGCTTGATGAAGAATCGATGAGCATGCTGCGCCGCGTGGGGCTTTTGCCCGAACTGCCTGAAGGCACCGATTCGCTGCGCTTCACCCTGCCGGTGACCTACAGAATCCGCTGATCGCTGCGGCAGTTGTTGGCTTCGGCCCCAAAGTTTGGCAGTCTGGGGTGTGTCGGATTGCTCTAACTTGCGGGGAAGACCATGAAATCCACAATGCGGCGTTTCGCCTGCATTCTCTCAGCAGTGGCCTTTCCGGTCTTCCTTTGTGTCCCGTCCGCGCTCGGTGACGACAGCGCAAAACCCCTGTTCGACCGTGGCAAGCTTTTGGCCACTGGCGGTGTATCGCAGGTAGAAGGTGCGGGCGGCGCCGGCCTCACTACCTGGGCGCTGATCGGCGGTTATGGCAGCGACCATGGCCTTGGCCTCACGGCGCACGGCACGCTCGTTCCCCTTGATGATTTCACCTTCCGCGCCGCGGGGCTGGCGCTTGGCGTGTTTGACCGGCTGGAGGTGAGCTACAGCCGTCAGTGGTTCGATACCGGCAGCACGGGGGCGGCCCTCGGGCTTGGGGAAGATTTCACCTTCGGGCAGGATATTTTCGGCGCCAAGCTCCGGATCGCGGGCGATGCGGTCTACGATCAGGATCGCTGGTTGCCGCAGATTGCCGTTGGCCTGCAGCACAAGCGCGCCAAGCAGGGGGCCATCCTTGCTGCCGTTGGTGCCGCCCACGACAAGGGCACGGATTTCTATATCGCCGCCACCAAGGTTTTCCTGAAATACAGCCTTCTCGCCAATGCTACGGTGCGCTTCACCAAGGCCAATCAGTTTGGCCTTCTGGGGTTTGGCAGCGCCGATGACGGCTACAAGACGACCGTTGAAGGGTCGCTCGCGTGGCTCATCACCGATCACTGGGTGGCGGGGGTCGACTATCGCACCAAGCCCGATAATCTGGCCTTCGCGAAGGAAGAAGATGCCATGGCCGCCTATGTTGCCTGGTTCCCTTCAAAACATGTGTCGGTAACGGTGGGCTACGCCGACCTTGGCGAGATCGCCCTGCAGGATGACCAGCAGGGGCTTTATCTTTCGCTCCAGATGGGGTTCTGACCATGCGCATGGCCATCCAAATCGCACTGTCCCTTCTGTTGATCGCCGCCCCAGCGCACGCCGAAACATTGTTTGAACGGCTCGGCGGGATGGACACGATCACCCGGATTTCCGACCGCACCATCGATATCGCTGCTGCCGATCCGCTGATCGGCCCGCACTGGGAAGAATCGAATCTGGTGCGGGTGAAGGCAAAACTCGCCGAGCAGATTTGCGAACTCGCGGGCGGGCCCTGCAAATACACCGGCAACGACATGGTGCAGGTGCACAAGCCCTTCAAATTCACCAATGCCGATTTCAACCGGCTGGTCGAAAATCTGCAGCAGGCGATGGATGAAAGCGACATCGACCATGCCACACAGAACCGCCTTCTGGCCCTTCTGGCCCCCATGCAGCGCGAGATCGTGACCCGGTGATGACAGAGCGCGCCGTGAACAGCGAGGCAGCCGAGACCAGATCATCGCCGTGGCGGCGGATGCTGGTGTCCGTTCGTGCCAAGCTGTTCCTCGGTTTTGCGGCGATGGGGCTTCTGGTGGTCGGGGTCGGCCTTTATGCCTATGTGGCCATCGGCCGGGCCGGCGAGATTGTGGAAGACATCTACAACCGCCCCCTGATGGCGATCAATTTCACGCGCGCCGCAAGCTTCGACTTTTCGCAGATGCAGGCGCGCTATCTGAAGCTTCGTGAACGGGGCGAGAAAAGCGGCAAGTCGCTTGATGAGCTGCACGAACTGGTACATGACGACCTCGCGGTCGCGCATGAGCGTGCACTTACTGACCGCTCCCGCCGCATGATCGAACAGCTGCGCCGTGATATTGATGCGTGGGTCTATACGGTAAAGGGGCTGCTGATCACGCCCGATCCGCGTGCGGTCGCCAACCTTGATGCCACCACCGACGACATTATCGAACGCTTCGATATCGTGGTGGAATTGCAGTCGGCCGCGGGGTTTGAGGAGCGCCAGAAGGCCGTCACCGAGATTGCCACCACCGTGCGGGTGAATGTGGCGGTGACGGGCGTCGCGCTTATGCTGGCGATTGCGGTGACGCTGCTGCTTGCCCGGCTGCTGCTCGGGCCGCTGCTGTCGGCGTCCGAATCTGCGTCACGGATTGCCAAGGGGGAGCTCGACACGCCGATCCCCGAAGGCGGCGCGGATGAAACAGGGCGGCTGCTACGCGCCCTTCGCGTGATGCAGAAGTCGATCATCGATCTGGTGTCGCGCGAGAAATACCAGAAACAGAAAGCCGAAGACCGGCTGCTCGATGCGCTTGCCAACAGCCGCGAGGCCATCATCATCGTCGATGCGGACGGGTTGATCGTGATGGTGAACGACACGGCCTCGGCACTTTTCAGCCGCCTCGGGCCGCTGGTCGGCGAACGCTTCAACCGGCTTTTCTATACGAACGGTGTGCCGGTGGCCGAAGAGGACCGCGCGGTCGCCGTGGCGTCAGCAAGCAGCGAGCCCGGTGCCGCGGTCGAAATGCAGCTTGAGAACGGCAACTGGTTGCGCCACAGCCGCAGCCGCACGCGTGATGGCGGCCTTTTCGCGCTGTGGTCCGATATCACCGAAGTGAAGGCACGCGAAGTGCAGCTCCTTGTCGCCAAGCAGGAAGCCGAGGCCGCGAACGAGGTGAAATCGCGCTTCCTGTCGAACATGAGCCACGAGCTGAGGACCCCCCTCAATGCCATCATCGGCTTTGCGGATGTGATCGTCACTGAAACGCACGAGCAGGAGAGGCTTGCGGGCATCACCGGCCATGCGAGGGAAATCCAGTCGGGCGGCGACCATCTCCTGCGCATCATCAATAACGTGCTCGATCTCACCCGTCATGATCATGGCAAGGTCATTGTCCGCTTGCAGCGAACGGACCTAGGCGCACTGCTGGAACAATGCCGGGGGATGATGATAGCCGAAGCCGAAGCGCGCGGTATCCGGCTGCGCTATCAGGAGCCGGTCGGCACGGCCTGGAGCAAGATAGACCCTGCCCAGATTCTGCAAAGCCTTCTGAACATCCTGTCGAATGCCATCAAATTCTCGCATGATGGTGCGGCGGTGGATATTTCCATCGATACCCATATCGGCAACGAGCATCATGTCCGCATCAGCGACGCGGGCATCGGGATCGATCCCAAGGATATCCCGGTGGCACTGACCGCCTTCGGGCAGGTGGAATCAAGCCGGGACCGCCATTATGAGGGCACCGGCCTTGGCCTCACCCTTGCCAAAGCGCTTATCGAGCAGAATGGCGGGCGGCTTATCCTTGAAAGCGAGCTCGGGGTCGGTACGATGGTGACCGTTGCCTTGTCGGTGGACGGCGAGGAATCGCAAACCGTGGAATTCGATGATGACGACTTTATCTAGATCAGCCCTTCTCCGCCTCGCCGCCCTTCTCACGCTGGGCGCGCCGGCGTGGGCGGCGGATCATGTGGTCAGCCAGCAGGGCAGGCGTTTTCACCCGAGCGAAATTGCCATCAAGGCTGGCGACACCGTCACCATCTCGAACGATGACGAGTTCCTCCACCATGTCTATATCAAGGGGGAAGGGATGGAATACGATTCTGGCGGGCAGCCGATCGGCACCTCGCTCACCATCCCTTTTCCTGCAAAGGGTGTGTTTGAGGTGCGCTGCGACATCCATCCCAAAATGCGGCTGACCGTGACGGTCGAATAAGCCCTGAGGCGTTTAGATATAATGCGCCTGCAGCGGCGGGAAGCCGTTGAACTCGATCGCTGAATAGCTCGTTGTATAGGCACCGGTCGAGAACCAGTAGAGCCGGTCGCCGATCTGAAGATCGAGCGGCAACGGATATTTGAAGTCCTCATACATGATGTCGGCGCTGTCGCAGGTCGGGCCTGCGATGGTGCAGCCTTCAAGCTCGCCGCTGCGGTCGGTATAGATCGGGTATTTGATAGCCTCGTCCATCGTCTCGATAAGGCCTGAAAACTTGCCAACGTCTGTGAAGACCCAGCGGTTGAGCGAGGTGTTGCCCTTGCGGCTGATCAGCACGACTTCGGAGACGAGGATGCCGGCGTTGGCCACGAGCGAACGGCCGGGCTCGAGGATGATTTCCGGCATTTCGTCGCCGAAGTCTTCCTCAAGGAAACGGGTGATTTCTTCGGCATAGGTCGCGGTGTCGTTGGTGCGAACGATATAGTTGCCGGGGAAGCCGCCGCCCATGTTGATCATCTTCAGCGTGATGCCGTCTTCGTTTTTCAGGCGGTCGTAGATCAGCTTCACCTTGCCAAGGGCAGCGTCCCACGCGCCGATGTCGCGCTGCTGCGAGCCCACATGGAACGAGATGCCATAGGGCACAAGGCCAAGCTCGCGAGCGAGGATCAAGAGATCCAGCGCCATGTCGTTCTGGCAGCCGAACTTGCGGGAAAGCGGCCAGTCGGCGGTCAGCGTACCTTCGGTGAGGATGCGCACATAGACCCGGCTGCCGGGCGCTTCCTTGGCGATATTGCGGAGGTCGGCCTCGGAATCGGACGCGAAAAGCCGGACGCCTTTTTCGTAGAAATAGCGCACGTCGCGCGCCTTCTTGATGGTATTGCCATAGGAAATGCGGTCGGGCGTAACCCCCTCGGCGAGCACCTTGTCGAGCTCGTAGCGCGAGGCGATATCGAAGTTCGACCCCTTGTCCCTCAGAAGGCTCAGAATCTGCGGGGCCGGGTTCGCCTTCACCGCATAATAGATTTTGGCAAAGGGAAAGGCGGACGTCAGTTCGTCATAGCCTTTGCCGATGATCGAGGTGTCCACTACCAGGAAGGGTGTTTCGTGTTTGGCGGCTTCGGCCTTGATTCGCGCGAAACTATCGTTCGAGTAAAAGTCTGTGGCGTTGATTTTCATGGCTTTTCCCTTCTGCGTTTCAAGGCGGGACAGGTGAGGGGAACGACGCTAGGGCGAAAGGGGCAATCGGGTCAAGTGACCAGCCCCCATGTGATGCAGGTTGACTCTTGGTCCGTCGCCGCTTGAAATGGTCATCGGGTTGAGTTGCACTATTGCAGGGAACTGATATGGAGCCAACCGGACGGTCGACAGAAGAGGCAGTGCGCCGCGAAACCCTGAAAGGGGTTGCCGGCAGCCCGAGAATCCTTCTTGTGGAAGACATAGATTTCATGGCCCGGCTGGTAATGGCGCAACTGCAGGCCGCAGGCTACAAGAGTGTGACAATCGCACATGACGGCGCCGAGGCAATGGAAGCGCTCGTCCAGAAGCCCTATGACATGCTGATCACTGACTGGATGATGACACCGGTTGGCGGGCGGGAGTTGTGCCATAACCTGCGCCGTGCCGCTGACAGCCCCTGTCCCGGCATTGCGATCATCGCGGTGTCTGCACATATCGACCACAATGCCATAGATGAAATGCTGAAGGCGGGGGTGGATGAAGTTGTGGCAAAACCCATCGCGCTTGATGAGCTGCTGAAGCGTGTCCGCACTGTTACCACAGAACCCCGCCAGTTCGTTCGGACCAAAACATATTTCGGACCCGACCGCCGCCGGCGTTACAAAGCTGACTTCGGTCTAGAGGACCGGCGCAAGACACAGGCCCGCCTCGAAGCCCGTCCGGCCTCGCGCCACGAGCGCTGAACGGCCTTTTCATTCCGGCACAAGCACGCCATATAAGGCGCGTCTGTGCGACTTGCCGAAAGGATTGGCCTATGGGCGACCGGGAAAAGATCGAGGAACGCCTCGTCACGCTTGAAACGCGGCTCGCCTTTCAGGACGAGACGATCGAGACGCTCAATAGCGTGGTGAAGGACCAGTGGGCGGAAATCGACCGGCTGCAGCGCATGCTATCCCGTTTCGATGGTCGCCTTGCTGAAATTGAAGACAATATCGAGATCGCCCCGCCGCAGAAGCCGCCGCATTATTGAGGCGGTACGTTCCCATCGGCCTCTGCCTTCGGCAGCCCGTCGAGGAGCGTTTTCAGGAGGCCCGGATCGATAGACTTCGGGGCAGCAAGCCAGGGCGAATTGGCGGCGGTGATCGGCATCCTGACGATCAGGAGATCACCGATAGGCGTGCCGTCTTCATCCCTGTCGGAAAGGTCGCCCGGAATTTCGGACAGGAAATCCACCCGCCCGCGCAGCAGCATCTGCTCGGCAAGGCCGTGATGCGCTTCTGACACCTCGATGATCCTGTCTTCCGAAAAGCCGAAATCCCGAAGTGCCTGGCATTGGGCCGAGCTTTTGACGCAAGCGGCCTTGCAGGTGCTTTGCATGATATCGTCACGGGTCATGGATTCCTGCGGCGATCCGCGCCGCGCCACCAGATGGATCGCCTCGCCCCGTTCCATCGAGATCAGCCAGTGGAACAGGTTTTCGCGCGCCGGGGTGCGCAGCAAGTTGAAAATCAGCGCATTGTCGCGCTGTTGCACCATGCGGTAGGCGCGGCTCCAGGGCACGAAGACAAAGGCATAGCGGAGCCCGGTTCCATCGAGATAGGCGCTGATGCGGCGGCGATCAGCCTCCGATTGGGTGCGGTCGCTACCCTGGCCTATATCCAGCGAGGTGAGGTTGCCGAAAACGATCAGGTCCGGCTGTGCGTTCGGCCCGTCGGCCATGGTGGAAGTCAAGGGGGTCGGCTGCCCGGGTGCAGCCCCGGCCAGCATCAGGAAAGCCGCAACCGCAGCCAGCGTCCGTCCGATCCGTCCTGCTGTGCGCGACGGGATCATGGTCCGTTACTTCCCCTTGGTCGGGCCGGCGGTCGATCGCGAGCCCTGAGGGAAGCTTATACCGCTCCTGAAATAATGCAACCTATTCAGAGGGTTGCAGTTTATTTGCCGGCTGGGTCGGAAAAGACCCGGTATCCCCATGGCGCCAGTTCGAAGCGTGTATCGGCTGAAAGGGTCGCGGGCGTTGAGACCTCGGGCGCGCGTCCGGAGGCAAGTGTTTCGGCATAGTCGCCCACAAACATCGGCTCCTTGAAACCAACGGTGACGGGCTTGTCCGTCATGTTGAAAACGGCAAAGAGCTTCGCCTTGCCCTTCTGGCGCACGAAGCTGAAAACCTCGCTCGGGCGGTCGTTCACCACGCGCACCATGCGCGCACCCGCGGCACCGTTCCAGAGGGCCTCGTTTTCATCCACCATCTTGAAAAGGCGGGTGTAGAAACCTTCAAGCGGCAGCTTGGCCGGCCAATCGATGGGGTCGCGCTCGAAAAATTCGAGCCGCTTGTCGAGCCCGGCTTCCTGCCCGTTATAGATCATCGGCATGCCTTCGCCGACGATGGCCAGCACCGTGGCAGCCTCGAACCCCTTGCCGAACAGCTCGGCGTCCGTGCCTTCCCACGCGTTCTTGTCGTGGTTCGAGGTGTAGGTCATGCGGTAACCATCTTCGGGCCAGCCGCTTTCATTGTTGGAATAATAGCCGAACAGCGCCCCGACATCGGCCTTGCCCTGCGCCACGCCCTTCATGGAATCGAACCATTCCCAGCTGTAGGTGGCGTCGAACGCCTTGGCCATCAGGTCGCGGCTTTGCCATTCGGCCAGCATGAAGACGGGTTTGACGGCATCAAGCTCGACCCGCACCTTTTCCCAGAAATCGAGGGGTACATAGCCCGCCACATCGCAGCGGAAGCCATCGAAGCCCACGTCCTGCACCCAGAATTTCATGGCGTCCGCCATATAGGCGCGGACCTCGGGCTTCGAATAGTCGAGGTCGATGATGTCCTCCCAGTCCCACCAGGGTGTGGGGCGGAAGTCACCTTTCCAGTCGCGCTCGTACCAGTCGGGATGATCGGCGGCGAGCGCATTGTCCCACGCCGTATGGTTGGCGACCCAGTCGAGGATGACATGAAGGCCAAGCGCGTGGGCTTCCGCCAGAAATGCTTTCAGCTCCTCCATCGTGCCGAACTCGGGATTGACCTTGTAATAATCCTTGATCGAATAGGGGCTGCCGAGCGTGCCCTTGCGGTTCTGGACGCCAATTTCCTGCACCGGCATCAGCCACAGGATATCGACCCCCATCGCCTTCAGGCGCGGCAGCTGTTTGGCCGCTGCCGTGAAGGTGCCCTCAGGCGTGAACTGGCGGGTGTTGATCTGGTAGATCACCGCCTTTTTCGCCCATTCGGGATGGGTGAGTTTCACATAAGGCTCGGGCTGATGCGCAGCGAGCGCCGCTTCGTCGGCGGCGCGGGCGGGAAGTGCCCCAAGGAAGGCTGCGGCCAGCATCAGCGGCAGCAGGATCGGCAGGCGGCGTGCGGTCATCATATGTCCCCTTGTCCCTCAAACAGGTACCCAGAATGGTTTGGCACGCGGGCCTTCGTCAAGCTGGCGTATGGCAACGGGCACGGCTATGAAGAGGCAACAGGGAGGAGATCACCATGACGACCGAACCGATCCGGCTCACCGAATATAGCCACGGAGCCGGCTGCGGCTGTAAAATCTCGCCGAAGGTGCTGGATACGATCCTTGCCTCCAGCGTGATTGCGCCGCCGGACGCTTCCCTTCTCGTTGGCAATTCCAGCCGCGATGATGCGGCGGCCTATGATATCGGCGGGGGGCAGGCGATCCTGTCGACCACCGATTTCTTCATGCCGATTGCGGATGACCCCTATGACTTCGGCCGGATCGCCGCGACAAATGCGATCAGCGATATCTATGCGATGGGTGGCAGGCCGCTGATGGCCATTGCGATCCTCGGCTGGCCGGTCAATGTGCTGCCTCCCGAAGTTGCCCGCCGGGTGATCGAAGGTGGCCGCGCCGTTTGCGCCGACGCCGGCATCCCGCTCGCCGGCGGCCATTCGATCGATGCGCCAGAGCCCATCTTCGGCCTGGCTGTCACCGGGCAGGTGGCGATTGAAGACCTGAAGCGCAATGACACGGCAGCCGAAGGCGATCTCCTTTATCTGACCAAGCCGCTTGGCGTGGGTATCCTGACAACGGCGCAGAAACAGAAAAAGCTGCGCGCGGAACACGCGACCCTTGCCCGTGACACCATGTGCATTCTCAACAGCATCGGCAGCGAGCTGGCCCGGATCGACGGTGTGAATGCCATGACGGACGTGACCGGCTTCGGTCTCCTCGGGCATCTGGCCGAGATGGCGGAAGGCAGCGGGCTGACGGCGGAGATCGACTTTGACGCCGTGCCGGTGCTGGCGCCTGCGAAAGACTATCTCGCCGAGGGCTGCGTGCCCGGTGGCACGCTCCGCAATTTCGACAGCTATGGCCACAAGGTCGCGACACTGGATAGCGACCAGCGTGCCCTACTTGCCGATCCGCAAACAAGCGGCGGGCTGCTGGTTGCGGTGCGGCCGGGTGCGGCGGTGGCGGTGGAAGCCTGCCTTGGTGCGCGCGGGCTCCATGACAAGCCGATCGGGCGCCTGATGGCACCGGCGTCCGGGCCGGTGATCCGGGTGCGCTGACCGATGAAAGGCCGCCTCAGCGAGGACTATCGTGCGATCTTCATGGGCGACACGCCGATGATCGACCTGCGCTCGCCGGGCGAATTTGCACGGGGGTCTTTCCCGCACACTGTCAACCTGCCGCTGATGACGAACGAGGAACGCGCCTTCGTCGGCACCACCTACAAACAGGAGGGGCAGGCGGAGGCCATCAAGCGCGGCCATGCGCTTGTCTCAGGTGCGGTGAAAGAAGCCCGCGTGGCGGCATGGGCGGCGTTCGCCCGCGCGCACCCGAATGGCTTCCTCTTCTGCTGGCGAGGCGGGCTCCGGTCGGAAATCACACAGGGTTGGCTGCGTGATGCGGGGGTGGATTATCGGCGTGTGGCGGGTGGCTACAAGGCGCTCCGCCGCTACCTGATCGATACGGGCGAGCGCATCTGCCGCGAGGCGGATTTCGTCGTCGTCGCCGGGCGCACCGGCACCGGCAAGACCCATCTGCTGAATAGCCTCGCCGGCAGCGTTGACCTTGAAGGCCTTGCCCGGCACCGGGGATCAAGCTTCGGCCGTTGGCCCGGCGACCAGCCAAGCCAGATCGACTTTGAAAACCGGCTGTCCATCGCCCTGTTGCGCACCGAAGCGGCAGGCAGTGCCGTGCTGATCGAGGATGAAGGTAACCGCATCGGCCAGCGTGCGCTGCCGCCTGCGCTCATTGCCCGCATCCAGTCGGCGCCGCTCCTGGTCGTGGAGGAACCTTTCGAGGCACGGGTGGAGACGATCCTTGGCGACTATGTCACCGACATGCTGGCCGAACATGTTGCCTATTACGGCGGGGAAGGGTTCGAGCGGTTCGCAGCCTTCCTGCAGGATGCCCTTGCCCGTATCGCCAAACGGCTCGGCGGCCTGCGCTACGGCGAAATTGCTGCGCTGATGGCAGACGCCCTCGCGCACCAACGCGACACCGGCGACGCGGCCCTGCACCGCGCGTGGATCGAACGCCTCCTCCGCGACTATTACGATCCCATGTATGACTATCAGCTCAGCCAGAATGCGCGGCCCGTCCTCATGCGCGGCAGCCGGACGGAGATCGCCGCTTCTTCTTGGCAAGCGGGGACGGGCAAGCGATAATCCGCAAAGGATAAGGCCCTTTGGGGAGAGCGGACCTTGCACAGCATTCACGAGCGGATTCACGACCATATCGAGGCAGGCGCCGCCGCATCGCCCGATCATGTCATCTGGTATCTGGGCGAAGACGGCTGGAGCCATGCCCGCATCAAACAGGCGGTTGACAGCTTCGCCACGTCGCTTCTTGCACTTGGCTACAAACCGGGTGACCGGGTCGGTCTTCTCGCGCTCAATCAGCCTGAATGGCTTGTCGCTTTCATCGCCTGTTGCAAGCTCGGCCTCACCGCAGTTGGCCTCAGTGTGCGCTACAAGCCCGATGAAATTACCTTCATCCTTGGGCAATCGGGCGCTCGCGGTGTGGTGACGCTGAAAGCCTTTGGCGAGGTCGACTACGCGGCGCTTTTTGAAGGCCTGAAGGCGCGGGTGCCGTCCCTTCGCGACGTGATCGTGATCGGCGATGCTGCATCGCTTGCCTTCCACGATCTTGCAGCAAAGGCACCGGACGTTGCAGCAATCGCTGCCGCTGATGCTGGTGTGCACGGCGCCACGCCCTGCATGATCATCTATACCTCCGGCACCACCGGGCGCCCCAAGGGGGCGACGCTCACCCACCGCAGCATTCTTGCCTCGGCCTACGCCCAGGTGCAGCATACGGGGCTAAGCCGCGCCGACAGCCTGCCGCTTGTCCTGCCGCTCAATCATGTGGGCGGGCTCGTGTGCGGGGCGATGGCCTCGCTGGTGGCGGGGGCACAGATGCACCTCATTCCCGGCTTCTCGCCCGCGTTGCTGATCGACCTTCTGTCGCGCACAAAAATCACCGTCCTGGGGGCGGTGCCGACCATGTATACGCTGCTTCTGGCGCAGCCCGCGTTCGCGACGCTCGATATGGGCGGCCTGCGCCTCGCGCTTGTCGGTGCGGCAGCACCTACCCACGAACTGATCGGTGCGATGCGTGCGAGCTTCCCGCATGCCGAAATCATGAATGTTTACGGCATGAGCGAAACATCCGGCATCGTCGTGATGAATGATCCGGGCGAAAGCGCGGACCATATCGCCGCCTCTATCGGGCGCCCGCTTGGCAGCTTTGAAGCGCGGATTGCGGGTGAGGATGGCGCGCTGCTGCCCCCCGGCAAGATCGGTGAACTGCAGATGCGCGGGGACGCGGTCATCGCCGCCTATCACGCCCTTCCCGATGCCACGGCCGAGACCTTCATCGACGGCGGCTGGATCCGCACGGGCGATCTCGCTTACCGCGATGTGGACGGCCGCATCTTCCTGAAGGGCCGGCGCAAGGAGATGTATATCCAGGGCGGTTTCAATGTTTACCCTGTGGAAGTCGAGAATGTACTCGCCGACCATCCGGCCGTGATGATCGCCGCCGGGATCGGGGTGCCGGACGCCATATTGGGCGAAGTCGGGAAATATTTTATCATTCCGCGTCCCGGTGTTGCCCCCACTGCCGACGAGCTGATCGCCCATTGCCGCGACCATCTCGCCGACTACAAGGTGCCGCGCATCATCGAGTTCCACGCCGAGCTGCCGCTGACCCCCGCGGGCAAGGTGATGAAGGCCGCACTCCAGTAGGCGGATTCTGCCGTCTTGACGCCGCCGCCGTCTTGGATCATGGTCCGCCGCGCCGCCAGAAGGGTAGGCAGGGGACAATCGGAACCGGGGGCTGGGATGACCAGACGGACGATGATGCAGAATGCAGTGAAAGGACTGGCAGTTATTGTTGCCGGCCTCTGGGCGAGCGTTGCCCGCGCGGATGATGCAGCACCGCTCACCGAGATCACTCTTTATACCGCGCACAATCCGCCGCATTCGATGCGCGACGCGGCAACGGGCGAGTATCGGGGCATTGGTCACGACATTGTCACCGAATTGCTGCGCCGGGCCGGGGTTTCCTACGATATTGTCCAGATGCCTATCGAGCGTGCGCTTGCAGCGGTCGACGAAGACCCGGCGGCCTGCTTCTTCATCATGAACCATACGCCCGAGCGGGCCGATCGCTTTGCCTGGGTGAAGCCGATCTCTACCGGTGGCTGGGGTGTGTTCAAGCTGAAGGGTTCGCCAATCACCGTCACATCAGTCGATGACCTGAAACAGTATCTGATCGTCACCCGCAACCAGGTGGCGGTGACCAGCTATGTTGACAGTATCGGTATTGAATCCGTGAAGGTGGATACGACCGCCAAGATGCTGGAGCTTCTGTTTGTAGGTCGCGCGCAGCTCCTGATCTATGGCACGCGCGATACGCCGCGCCTTGTGGCGGCCTCGGGCCATGAGCCGCTGGAGCTTGCCCTGCAATTGACCCACACGGAAATCGGCATGGGCTGCAATCCCGCCATGTCGACTGATCTCATCGCGCGCCTCAACGAAATCAATGCGGGCCTCGATGACGTCCGCGAGGCGGCTTACGCGCGCTACTGACCACCCGACGCGGATGAGGCCGGGTGTTCTGCTACGCGGCCGAGACGGCCCCTTCATCGATCGCATATTGCAGCGACCGGGTCAGCATCGCGGCTTCCGCAGTATCCAGATACGCAAGGCCAAGCTGGCCGTTTTCAACCCAGGCAACGCGGGCGGCGGCGAACTTGCCGTCATAATAAAGATCGACCGCATCGTTCGCCTTGGCTGCGAGGGGAGCGATCCCTTCTGCGCGGATGCCGGTTGCCGAAGCGTCGAGAATGCTGATGGTGTGCGATTTTCCGTCAGGGTCGGTGATCTGTGCTTCAGGATAAGGCCGGGCAAGCGGATGGCGTGTGGCACCGCGCCGGTCAGACATGGCGCGGTTGTCCTCGATCACATGCTCGAGGTTGGATTTCAGCGTCGTCATGCCGCCTTCGATTTCGCGGATGATGGCCTCGATTTCCGCCCCGATGCTGTCCAGCGCGGCTACTTCATCCACCATGTCGCCAATCTTGGTGGAGACATTCTCGACGCTTTTGCTTGAGGACTGGGTGGCCCGGCTGATTTCCTGCGTGGTGGCCGACTGCTGGGTGATGGCGGATGCCACGCCGCTGCTCGCCTCCGCAATATGGCTCATACGGCCGACGATCTTCTTGACCTCCGACACAGCCTTTTCCACCTCGCCCAGCATGCTTTGCACCAGACCCTGGATTTCCTCGGACGATTTCGCGGTCTGGTTGGCGAGGCCTTTCACTTCGCTGGCAACCACCGCAAAGCCCTTGCCGGCGTCCCCGGCGCGGGCGGCCTCGATCGTGGCATTGAGGGCGAGGAGGTTTGTCTGGTCGGCAATGTCGCCGATGATGGTGACCACATCGGTGATATGTTCGGCTGCCGACGTAAGCCCGCCGAGCGAGCGGCTGACATCTTCGGCTTCCATGGTCATGGTGCTGACCAGCTCCTGCGAGCGTTGCACCTGCACCGAGATTTCGCGGATCGAGGCATCAAGCTCTTCGGATGCTGCCGCAATGGCCTGCGCGTCGCCCAGTGCCGTGCCTGATGCGGATTTCACGGTGTCCATCACGTCGGTCATTCTGGTGGTGGCGTCCGACAGGCGTGTGCCTGTGCGGGCGGCGGTGTTCGATGCCTCGACGATCGAGGCAACCATGGTGCTAAGTTCGTTTTCGACAAGGTTGGCAAGCTTGGAAAGGCTTTCGGCTACTGCGGCCTGCCGTTCGCTCGCAGCTTTCTGGGCTGCCATCTTGGCTTCAAGCTCGGCCCGTTTTTCGCCTTCCTCGCGGCGCTGTTCTTCCTGCGCGATGCGGATGTCTTCTTCGCGTTTCTGCTGCCGCATTTCCTCAATGTCCTTGAGGTTGTTGCGGAAGGTGTCGAGGTTCCTTGAAAAGGAGCCGATCTCACTCTTCTGTCTTTGAAAAGGGATAACCGTATCGAACTCTCCGGCCGAGATTTTGTTGGTGATTCCCATCAGGCTATAGATGGGACGGCGGATGCTTTCGCTGAGAATGAGCGACAGGCCGATCATGACAAGCATGGTGCCGATATTGAAAGCAGCGGTCCAGAGGAGGGCGGTTGCGGCAGCGGCACTCCGTTCTGCGGCCAATGCAGAAAGCTCACCCGAGAGGGACTTTTCGAGTTCGTAAAGACGGTCGATCCTGTCTGTTGCTGCCTCAAACCAGTCGGCGCCGGTGACGCCGCCGGTGTCGCCTGACGTGAAGCTGGCGAGGGCTGTGGCGCGCAGGGTATTCACCTTGCCGGCTTCAGGGCTTGCCAGAACAGCGTCCAGCTGCCGGACCTTTTGTTTATCGGCCATGGCGCGGAAGAAGCTGAGGAAAGCCTCCTGCTGGGCGATCATGCTGGTAAAGTTGCGGGCGATTTCCGGTGAAAAGCTGCCGGCACCGAAGCCGGAGGCGCCCATGGCGCGTTCAAGCCCCGCCCGTTCCTTGGCCTCAAGAAGCGCCAGAAGTGCGGCACCACGCACCGTGATCTCGCTGTCTGCGCTATCCTTGATCGTGTCGGCATAAAGCCTGAGAAGCTTGCCGATGGTGCCGGTATAATAGCCGGCCATCTCGGGAACGCTGAGATTGAGCGCCGATACATCAGCGCGGACGGTGTCGATCTTGTCGAGTTCGCTGCGGATTTCCATCACGAGCAACGAATAGTGCTGCGCCACCGGATTGAGACCAAAGCTGTTAATGAGCCTTTCAAGCCGCGTATCGGTTTCGCGTCGCTGGCTTGTCAGGTTGTCGGCCAGTCTGCCGTTCCCGCGCGAGCCGATATAGCCCGCACTGGTGCCCCGTTCCTTTTGCAATTCATGCACAAGGGCGCTGGCGGATTCCGCAAGCTCCACGCCGCTGATCGTGACAGTGGCGCGGGATCGGGTCTCAACGGCTTCAAAAATTCTGGGAACGCTGAACAGCAGAATGGTCACTGTTGCAAGGCCGACGATCAGCAGCAAACGGGACCGGATCGACAGGTCATCCAAGAAGCGCATAATACAACTCCTTATATCCCAAACCTGTAGGGTGCCCGATTGTGAGCTTGAGTCAAGTTTACCGGCCGAAAGGCGTCAATTCGGGCTAATGACGCGAAAAAATGGCCAATTGAACGGTCATTTTACGCGTTATTGGCAAAATCGCGCCGACTGCGGGCGACTCCGGCGATACCCGGATAAGGAGTTTTCGGCTTCGGCAGACGCCGCCCTATGATGCCTTGCGGATATTATCGAGGAAGGTCGAGATCGTACTGCTCATGCTGCCCGATTGATCGACCAGCCGGTTGGCGGAAGAGAGAACCTGCGTGGCTGCTGATCCGGTCGTCTGCGCCGCCTCGCTGACCCCCTGGATGTTCGAGGTGACGTCATCGGTGCCGGCGGCGGTCTGCTGCACGGTTGTTGCGATCTCGTTGGTGGCTGCCCCCTGTTCCTCCACGGCTGCTGCGATCATCGACGAGATTTCATTCATCGAGGCAATCGTGCGGTTGATGCGATCGATCGAGGAGACGGCCTTCTGGGTTTCGGCCTGGATTTCCGAAACCTGCGTGGTGATTTCCTCGGTGGCCTTCGCAGTGTGCTGGGCCAGCGATTTGACCTCGCTTGCCACCACCGCAAAGCCGCGCCCGGCATCGCCCGCCCGCGCGGCCTCGATGGTCGCGTTGAGCGCCAGAAGGTTCGTCTGTTCGGCGATATCGTTGATCAGCTGCACCACATTGCTGATGCGGTCGGCCGTTTCGACAAGGCCCTTGATGCCGGCGTCGGCGCTGCGGCCTTCGTCCACCGCCACCTGCGCCAGTTCGCTGCTGCGGCTGACCTGGCGGCTGATTTCATGGATCGAGGCGCTCAGTTCCTCTGCACTTGTCGCCACGGCCTGCACATGGGCAGCTGTCTGCTGCGCGGCGGATGCCACGGTGGTGGCCTGCGTACCGGTTTCCTCGGCGGTCGAGGACATCAGCGAGGCAGTCTCCTGCAGCTCCCGCCCGGCCTGACCAAGCGTGGAGAGGAGCGCCATTGCCGCGCTGTCGAAATCGCGGATCAGGCCATCGATATAGGCCTGCCGTTTGCGCTCGGCCTCCATTTGCGCTTCCTTCTCGCGTTCGCGCTCGGCCCGTGTTTCCTCCTCGGCGATCTTGCGGAGACGCTCTTCTTCCGCTCGCGCGGCTTCCTGCTCTGCCATGCGGCGGTTATCGAGAAGTTTTTCGCGGAAGATCTCAAGCCCCGCCGCCATCTTGCCGATCTCGTCCGCCCGGTTGCGGCCGGAGACATGGATATCGAGATTATCGGCGGCCAGCGCATCCACATCCCCCGTGATCGCCACGATGGGCCGCGCGATGCCGCGCCCGATAAAGACGGCTGCCCAAACACCAAGCCCGATGGCAACCAGCGAGACAATGATGGTGAAGATCAGGCCGAACTGCAGCGCGGCGTCAGTTTCGGGGCCGAGGGTATCCTGCTCTTTCTTGATATCCAGCTTGAAGGCTTCAAGGTCATCGGCCACCGCCCGCCCGGTTACATCAAGTTTATTTCTCACAACATCATTGCGTGTGTCCGTCAGCCCCTTCAGCTGCTGAAACGTCTCGGTATAGTCCCGCCGCGAGCTATCCAGTGCCGTGACTGCATCCCGGTGATGGGAAGCGGCAGGCGCTGCAGGGATATCGGAAAGCCCTTCGCCGGCGGCAGCGGCATGCTGCATGGCCTGCGTGTAATCATGCTCATTGCCCGAAAGCAGATATTTGTTGGCATGCAGGCGCATCATCATCATCGGATACAGGGCTTCGTTGACGGCGATCATCAGCGCCATGTTATCGGCAACACGGGCGGCTTCACCGATCGACAGGAGCCCGGATTGCAGGTCCGGCCCCAGCCGGTCCAGCTTTTCGGACACCAGCACGTGCTTTTCGCGCTCCAGCGAGGTGATCTGTTCGAAATGTTCCGAATAGGCGCGAATATCGTTTCCTGCCTCTGCAACGAATCCGCTGTGGGCCGAGCCCTCCATCATCGCCATCAGCTCCTGCTGCGCTTCAAGCGTTTGGGCGGTTCGGTCCTTTACCCGGTTCGCTGCGTCATCTGATGCAGCGATCAGAAAATCCTTGGCGGCGATCCTGGCAAGCAACAGATTTGCCTGCACGCGCCCGGCTTGAACTGCCTGACGAGCTGTTGCCCGATATTCAGCAAAGGCATAGCGGCCGGTGAATAGCTCGAGGCTCGCGACCAGTGTGACAATGAAGAAAAGCGCGATAACAGCGCCGAAGCCAGCGGCAATGCGGCGGGAAATGCTCAGTTTATCGAAGCGGGACAACACAGATGGCCTCCTGTCGGTTCAGGGAGGGGCACCGCAATGGGACGACGCCCGGATCACACCTTCCCCGGCAACAGGCACGGGGGGCGAAACGCACGAACAAGGAAACGTCAAAGACGGCATGATACCGGCAGCAGGGGCAGGTGATCAACAGTAACCGGTTGGGGGGTAATGGTGTTGCGATGCACGGGGGAGGTGGCATGGTAGCATGTTGCGCAGAAGTGGTCGGTCTATCCCCTGCGTGTCTGAAAACATCTCAGCTGTTCTTTCTAGGGGCACAATGTCTCAGGTTGCAGGCGCCCAGTGTTTGGAAGGTGCTGCTGAAAATGCAGGCCGTCGGATAGAATTAATGTGCCACTCTAAGTTTGTTAGTTTGTCGACCGCCTAATAATCTGTGTTGAGTGGCCGTTAATGTGATCTACATTTTCGATCCATGATTGACACCGTGCGTTGATACTGCATCCTGCTTCAATAACCTTTCAGGGAGCAAGTTATGGCGTTGAAGATCATAGAGTTTTTTGGCCACAAACCTCTGGATCCAGCTGCCAAACAATTTAGTGACAACAAGCTTTGCCCTTATATCGAAAGTGCCTGTTCAAAGCCGAACCATGGTGCCTGCTCGGTCCGGCAGACAAGCGGTGATCCGGTCATTTGCTGCCCTAACCGTCTCTATGCGGATAGCTACCGTCTGCTCACCGATGTTGGCGTTGAGGCGTTTGGCCAAGGTATTGAAGTTATTAAGCCGGATGAATGGAAAAACCGACAACAGTTCAGGGAGCTGAATGGAAATGAGGTGGTGGCATTCGGGCACCGCTGGGGGCGTGAGCTCCCACTGCCTACTCCACCTGGAAGCACACAGGCCGAAAAAGGGAAATTCTATGTCGACTGGGTGCTGGCGAAACTGACCGCTCAGGGCGACTTGGAGCAGATGACGGCGCTCGAAGTTCAGACTATCGACACGACCGGAAATTATTCCGACCAGTCTAGGGCCTTTTTTCTAGGCCAGCCCTTTCATGATAAGCAAGGCCGCGAGCTGGGGTACAGTAACAGCGGCTTGAATTGGGAGAACGTAAATAAACGCATCCTGCCACAGCTCATCTATAAGGGGCATGTTCTGCGCCGTGAGCCAAAGTGTACAAAGGGTCTCTTTTTTGTTTGCCCTCAGCAAGTTCTAGAGCGCATCCGTGTGCGGCTAGGGGATAATCTGCACGACTACCCCTTGGGTGCAGGAACGATCACGTTCAGGAGCTATTCGCTTGGCGAACCGAATGCGGAGACTGCCAGACGAGATTTTGCCTTTGCATGCCAATTCACCACAACGGTTGATCAGGTCGCCTTGGCGTTTACCTCCCCCAGAAACTTGCCTGACATGGGTGTCTACGAAGGCGCCATTGGGGCTTTCCTGAGGCGTTAAATTATTCAGCCGCAATGCCGGTCGTTTGCGCCCGTTCCATTTCCAAAATCTGCAACGCTACACTCCGGCCAAGCAGCGGTGGCACAGCATTGCCGACTTGAACATATTGCTCAGTCTGTGAGCCTTGGAAGTCGAAGAAGTCGGGAAAACTTTGAAGGCGGGCAGCTTCGCGGACCGTAATTGCGCGGTCTTGGAAGGGGTGGATATATGCACCCCAGTGCACATCGCACTTTGTCAGGATGGTGCAGGATAGACCATCAGGGCGCATACGCCCGTAGCGCTTAGTGTGATCGCTCCGCTTGGCCCGCTTCATACCCTCCGGCAACAGTTCCAATGGGATATCGCGCCACGACCCACCGATTGGAATATGCTTCATCCGTGCAACATTAATTGCGCCGAGCTTCGGTGACGAGTGATTGAACAGTGCTGATGCCTCTTCGCGGAGGCTTGCCTGATAGGCATTTAGGGGCCTACAGGCATATCCAAGGCCGATGCCCTTTTCCCCATTTTCTAACTCAGGCAAATCGCCAATGGCATCCCAGATGCTGGTGAAGGGGATGCCGCCATTGCCGTATGTTTGGTTTGGGAAGGAAACAGGAATTCCAAGCCTGTTGGCAATGAAGAAAATGCGGCGGCGCTCCTGTGGAACACCATAGTCCTCCGCTTTCAATATCTTGGAATCAATGTCGTGGTAGCCGAGCCTGCGTAGTTCGGCTTTGATCGTTTCGACGACACCACCACCAGCGATGCTGGTGATGCCTGTGACGTTCTCCATCACCACCCATTCGGGGGCGGTTCCCTCAACAATCCTGAGATATTCTTTAAACAGGGACGCCCGCTCGTCATGCATGCCGCGTTGGTGGTTATACACTGAATAGGCTTGGCACGGTGGCCCGCCCAAAAGCACTGAAAGCTCACCTTTCCTTAGGCCAGCAGCCTTTAGCAGATCATTGGCGGTCACATCCTGAATGGGACGATCGATGAACTCGGCTTCCTTGTGTGTGAGCTTGTAGGTTTCTCCGGCTGCGGGAAATAAGTCGTTGCCAGCTAGAACATGATAACCCGCTTGGCGAAATCCTTCAGAGAGGCCGCCGGCGCCACAAAATAGATCGATAGCGGATTTTTGAAGCGCCATATTCAGCCCCCTGAGTTCAGTTAAGCCAACCTAGCAAATCGGAAGAATCATGAAAAGTTTCCTGATCTTCTTTATCGTGATAGCCCGCTCGGATCAAGAACAAAAATAGAACAAAAGACGAAGCCTCCGGGTGGCTATTCTAGTACAATATGATCAACACTTTGCCCTTCACGTCCGTACCGATTTGTTCTGCGACGGAACTCCGGTTCGATCGGAGTGACCCGCGAAAGGCATAAAAAAAGCCACCCGTAAGGGGTGGCCTTTTTGATGGTGCCCGGGGCCGGAATCGAACCAGCGACACGCGGATTTTCAATCCGCTGCTCTACCAACTGAGCTACCCGGGCATCTGGGCATTTTGAGCGGGCGCCAAGGTGCGTCCGTCAGTCAGCGAAGGGGCTTGTAGCCAATCTTATCCGGCCTGTCCAGCCTTGGATTCAAAAAAATGCCGCGCCCGTGGCCGCTGCTTTCAGTGGCGTGTGGGCTCGCTGTCCTCGCCGTCGTCTTCCATGCCCTGATCGATATCCTGGCTTGCTGGCAGCACATAGTCCTCGTTGAACCATTTGCCGAGGTCGAGGTCGGCGCAGCGCTTGCTGCAGAAGGGCTTATAGGTATCGACAGTTGCCTTGCCGCATTCGGGGCATTTTCCATCGGCCATCGGGTCACTCCTTCACGATTGCCACGCCGCCCGGCGTGGCGGTGGTCAGCTTCACCTGCCGCGCGGTCGCTGCACTGAGGGCTTCTGTAAGCGCGGGGCGGGCTTCCAGCCAGCCGGTTACCGAAGCCTCGGCACGGATCTCGATCAGGCCGGGCGTGTTGCCCATGCCGGTGCGGCGCGCTTCGCGCAGCAGCTTCAGCGCGGCGCCTTGCGCCCGCATCGCGGGCTTGCGGGCAACACTCAGGCGGTCCCGCAGGCTGAGGCCCGTACGCTTGCGGGCGATTTCCACAAGGCCGAAGGTCGAGATGCCGGTATGCTGCACGGGCACGGTATCGGCCTTAAAGGCGTCGTCCATCGCGGCCATCAGCTCGGCGGCGTGGCCCTTGGCGCCCATATCGATGAAATCGACGACGACAAGCCCGCCGATATCCTGGAAGCGCAGATGGAAGGCGACGGCCTGCGCGGCTTCAAGGTTAACCTGCAGCTTGGCATCCACGGCGCGGCGGCCCTGCAGGGCGGCGCCCATGTTCACGTCTATCGCGGTCATGGCGGGGGTCGGGTGGATGCCGATCCAGCCGCCTGAGGGCAGCTCGATGCGGTCGGCAAGTGCCTCGTCGATGGCTTCCTCCACACCCGTGGCTTCAAACGCCGGATGGTCGCCTTCATAGAGGGCGACACGGCGGAACAGGTCGGGCCAGCGGTTGCGGGCAAGGCCCTGGGCTGCATGCAGCGCATCGATATCGGTGAGGAGGACCGGGGTGTCGCCGTCGTCGACGGCCAGCAAGGCCTGCTCGATAGGGGCGAGGGAGAAGACAAGGCCTTCGGTTTGGGGTGCGGTCAGCGCTTCGGCGAGCCAGCGGGCTTCGTCGGCAACGGCTTCGGGCGTCACGCTGCCGGCGCGGCTGCGCACCACCAGTGCCACCTCATCGGCGATGGGGGCCAGGAGCTCGGTCAGCTCCTTCACCGCCTTGGGGCCAAGGTCTTTCGAGAAATTCAGGCGGCTCGCGCCGGCTTCCGCCACCACATAGCGGCCGGTAAGGCGCGGGCGGGGGGTGACGGGCAAGGCCTTGTCATCCAGAAGCGAGGGCTCGGCCACCACCTGCACGCGGAGGCGTTCGCCTTCTGCCACGCAGTCGCTAATCGATTGCGCGCCGCCGCCGACGATCAGCTTGGCGCGGCGCAGGTTGAGGATGCCCGAACGCTTGCCGTCAAGGTCAAGGAAGGCGATGTCGCTGGCGGTATCGAGCCTGGTGACGCGTGCGTCGAAAATGGCGTGAAGCGGGGTGAGCGCGGCCTCGGCATGGAAATCGAGCGCGACGGGCAGGCCGTCTTCGTCGATCACAGCGCTACGCCATTCGCCGATACCGGCTTCGATCAGGGTGCAGGCAGTCATTCGGATATTCCGTTGAGTGTGTAGGGCGCGTGGGCGACAAGCCAGCCGTTCACTTCAAAGAGCGGCAAGCCCACGACAGCAGTGTAGGAGCCCGACAGGAAGCGCACGAAGGTGGAGCCATGCCCCTGCACCGCATAGCCGCCGGCCTTGCCGTGCCATTCGCCGCCCGCGATATAGGCGTCGATCTCGGCCGGCGACAGCACCTTGAAGGCAACCGTGGTGGTGACCGATTTGGTGCGCTGCTTGCCATCGGCGGTGACGAGCGAAATGCCGGTGATCACGCGGTGGCGGCGGCCCGAAAGCGCCTTCAGGCAGGCGCGCGCAGTGGCCTCGTCTTCGGCTTTCGGCAGGATGCGGCGGCCAAGCGCCACGACCGTATCGGCGGCGAGCACGATGGTGCCGGGCTCACCAGCGGCGACAGCGGCGGCCTTTTCGGCGGCCAGTCGCTCGGCATGGGGCAACGGCAGCTCGCCCTTCATCGGCGTTTCGTCGATGTCGGCAGGGGCGACGGCATCAGGCGTCACCCCGATCTGGGCGAGAAGGGCCAGACGACGCGGCGAGGCCGACGCAAGGATGAAGCGCGGCGGCATAGCCGGATGCGGCCCGTTACTTGAAGCGGTAGGTGATGCGACCTTTGGTGAGGTCGTAGGGGGTCAGCTCGACGAGGACATCGTCGCCAGCCAGAACGCGGATGCGGTTCTTGCGCATCTTGCCGGCGGTGTGACCGAGAATCTCGTGGTCGTTTTCAAGCTTTACGCGGAACATGGCGTTCGGCAACAGCTCGGTTACCGTACCACGCATCTCGAGGACTTCTTCTTTAGCCATTCTTGCTCCTGGACAGTGCCAATAACGGCGCTGGGACCAGGCCCACGCCGTTCAAGTTTCATAAACGCGGCACATACATGATCCGATCGCGGCAGAAATGCAACATTTTTGGCGCGTTTCGCCGCAGGCTGCCTGCATCAACGATAGATGAGTGCCGAAAAGTGTGGCCCGGATGTCACGGAAATTAAGTGAAGTGGAAGCGATCCGCGATGCGGACTTCGAGATGGTCGCGCACCAGCCGGTAGCTGTCGATCACGCGGTCGCGGTGGCCTTCGGCGTCACCGGGATCGGGCGTTGCCCAATATTCGAGCTTCGGGTTATCGGCGCCAAGCGTGCGGGCGAGCTTCATATGACTTTCGGGCGTCAGCGCCACTACTAGGTCGAAATCGGCGGGATCGACTTCAGACAGCGTCTTCGGGGCATGGTCGGCGATATCGATATCGTCTTCCGCCATCACCGATACGGTGAAGGGGTCGGCGGCACCCGCGATCAGGCCAACCGATTCGACAAACATGCGCCGCCGGGCCAGCTTCTGCGTGATGGCCTCGGCCATCGGACTCCGGACAGAATTCTGGTTGCAGACGAAAAGGACGCTTTTCGGGTGCAGGAATGTCATAGCGGGCCTCGGCCTTCCTTCAGGTGCAGGACGCAGATCAGCGTGAACAGGCGGCGGGCCGTCTGCATATCGATTTCTATCTTGCCGTCGAGGCGCTCGCGCAACAGCTCGCTGCCTTCGTTGTGGACACCGCGGCGCCCCATGTCGATCGCCTCGATCTGCGACGGGCTGGCCGAGCGGATGGCTTCATAATAGCTGTCACAGATGGCGAAATATTCGCGGATGATGCGGCGGAAGGGCGTCATGGCGAGCCGGAAGCTCATGAGGTCCGACCCGTCGGACGCGCGCACATCAAACCCCAGCCGCCCTTCGATGGTGGAAAGATGCAGCTTGTAGGGGCCTTCGTAAGTCTCGTCTGCGGATTTCAGGAGGGAGAAGCTGTTTTCCTCCAGAAGGTCGAAGATGGCAATCCGGCGCTCATGCTCGACATCGGCGCTCCAACGGGCGACCGTCGAATCGTCTAGCGTGACATCGATGAGCCGGCGATCTGCCATCTAGCCTCCCTGTTTTTCCGGCAGCCGGATGGCAACCGACAGCGCGTGGGCGCCAAGCCCTTCGGCTTCGGCAAGCTTCACGGCAGACGGCCCGATGGCCCTGAGGCCTTCGTCATTCATCTGCACGAAGGTGGTGCGCTTCATGAAATCATAGACCGAAAGGCCGGACGAGAAACGCGCGGTGCGCGAGGTCGGCAGCACATGGTTCGGCCCGGCGATATAGTCGCCGATGGCTTCGGGCGTCAGGCGGCCGATGAAGATGGCGCCGGCGTGGCGCACGCGGGCGGCAAAGGCCTCGGCCCCTTTGATGGCAAGCTCCAGATGCTCGGCGGCGATCCGGTCTATGAGCGGCAGGGCGGCATCGAAGCTTTCAACCGTGATGATGGCGCCGTTCGTCTCCCAGCTTTCGCGGGCGATGGCGGCACGCGGCAGGGTGGCGAGATGTGCCTCGACGGCGGCGGCCACGGCATCTGCAAAGGCCGCGTCATCGGTGATCAGGATCGACTGGGCGGCGGTATCATGCTCGGCCTGGGACAGGAGATCAGCCGCAATCCAGGCGGGGTCGTTGCGGTTGTCTGCAACGACGAGAATCTCCGACGGGCCAGCAATCGAATCGATTCCGACCGTGCCGAACACCTGCCGCTTGGCTTCTGCCACGAAGGCGTTACCGGGGCCGACGATCTTGTCCACCGGGGCAATCGTCGCGGTGCCGAAGGCGAGGGCTGCAACGGCCTGTGCGCCGCCCACGCGGTAAATCTCGGTCACGCCTGCTTCGCGCGCGGCAGCGAGCACGAGGGGGTTGGTTACGCCCTCGGGCGTCGGCACCACCATCACAACGCGCCCGACGCCTGCAACGGCGGCCGGGATCGCATTCATCAGCACGCTGGATGGATAGCTGGCGAGGCCCCCCGGCACATAAAGCCCGGCGGCGTCCACGGCGGTCCAGCGCTCGCCCAGATGGATGCCGGCCTCGTCCGTGAAGCTGAACCCGGCGGGGCGCTGGCGTTCGTGATAGGCGCGGATGCGGCTGGCGGCCACGCGAAGTGCTGCAAGCGTATCGGCGTCCACTGCCTCAACTGCAGCGTCAAGCTCGGCAGATGTAATCGCAAGGCCATTTGTTTCGACATCGAAACGGTCGAAGCGGCGGGTATAGGCGGCAAGCGCTGCGTCACCGTTCGCCTTCACGTCCGCAAGGATGGTGGCAACCGTATCGCGCACGTCCGGCGCGCTTTCGCGCTTCAGCGACAGAAGCGTGCGGAAATGCGCCTCGAATTCGCGCTCGTGGATATCAAGCCGCCGCGCCACCAACTGCCTCCCTGAAACGTTCGATCCAGTGGCTGAGCGCCGCCGGGCGCGTCTTGAAGGCCGGGCGGTTGACAACAAGCCGCGAGGACACGTCGGCAATCACCGAAACTTCCTTCAGGCCGTTGGCCTTGAGCGTGCCGCCGGTGGAGACAAGGTCCACGATGCGTTTGGAAAGGCCCAGAGAAGGGGCCAGCTCCATCGCGCCGTTCAGCTTGATGCATTCAGCCTGCACGCCAAGCCCGGCGAAATAGGCGCGGGTAAGGTTCGGATATTTGGTGGCGACCCGGATGTGCGAATGGGCGCGCGGGTCATCGTCCGCTTCCTCGACCGGCATGGCGAGCGACAGGCGGCAATGGCCGATCTTCAGATCAAGCGGCGAATAGAGGTCCGCATAGTTGAATTCGGTCAGCACATCGTTGCCAACGACGCCGAGATGGGCTGCGCCGAACGCCACAAAGGTGGCGGCATCGAAGGCGCGCACGCGGATGATCGAAAGCCCCGGCACGTTCGTCGCGAACTCCAGCTGGCGGGATTTCGGGTCGTCAAACGCGGCTTCGGGCTCGATACCGGCCGCGCGGACAAGCGGCATCACTTCATCAAGGATGCGGCCCTTGGGGAGGGCGAGGACAAGTTTTTCCGGGGCGGCCATAGGGGCTCTTCCAATCCGTTCAGTCAATCAATCATGGTTCGGGCGGGCACCGGCTGGCCATGGCTCCGAAAGGTCGCTCATGATCCCGTCGATACAATCGGCCTTCAGGCGCACCGAGGAGCCACCCGCGAAGGTCAGCACGATTTCGAAGGCTTCGTCAATCGCTTGCGCGTCGATGGCGAGAAGGGCGCCAACGGCATCGGGGTCGCCAAGGGCGATATTCTTCGTCGTTGCCGCCGTCACATCATTCAGATGGAGGCCGGTGCGCACGCGCTCCCCCTTCGCGCCTACAAGGCGGGAGAAGAGGCCGGGCGCGGCCTCGTGGCGGTAACGGTTGCCGATGAGGGCAAAGCGGCGGGCCGTGGCATCAAAGGCCATGTCAACGGCAGCCACCACGCAGTCTTGCATCAGCGCGGAGGCGACGGACAGGTCCTTCCCGTCGGTGATCCTGAGTTTCAAAGTTTCGGGCATTCGGCCAAAAAATTCCTGAATTAAGCGCGTCGAATGCCGGTGAATGTAGGGTCAGCCGGGCACGCGATCAACATCGGCGCCAACGCCGCGCAATTTTTCTTCGAGCCGCTCGTAGCCGCGGTCGAGGTGATAGAGGCGGTTGACGGTGGTTTCACCGCTTGCCACGAGGCCCGCAAGCGCCAACCCCATCGAGGCGCGCAGGTCGGTCGCCATCACGGGGGCGGACTTCAGCTTCTGCACGCCGCGCACGGTGGCGCTGGCCCCGGTCACGGTGATATCGGCACCCAGACGGCACAGTTCCGGCACATGCATGAAGCGGTTCTCGAAAATCGCTTCGGTGATGATGCTGGCACCGTCCGCGACGGTTGCGAGCGCCATGAACTGGGCCTGCATGTCGGTCGGGAAGCCGGGGAAAGGCTGGGTGACGATATTGAAGCCCTTGATGCCACCCGCGCCCGCCTTCACGCGCACGCCGTCAGCCTTTTCTTCCACAATGCCGCCGGCTTCGCGCAGCTTGTCGAGGATGGCGCCCATGTCGTGGGCAACGGCGCCTTCCAGAAAGACATCGCCGCCGGTCATGAGCGCGGCGACGGCATAGGAGCCCGCCTCGATCCGGTCGGGCATCACGGTATGGGTGCAGCCATGCAGGCGGTCCACCCCTTCGATGGTGATGGTTTCATGGCCCGCACCGGTGATCCTAGCACCCATGGCATTCAGGCATTTGGCGAGATCGACGATCTCGGGCTCGCGCGCAGCATTCTCGATGGTCGTTGTGCCCTTGGCGAGGGTGGCGGCCATCAGGGCGTTTTCGGTGGCACCGACCGAGGCAAACGGGAAGCGGATCAGGCCGCCTGTCAGCCCGCGCGGGGCGGAGGCGCGCACATAGCCTTCTTCAAGGTCGATCTCGGCACCGAGGGCGGCGAGCGCCTTCAGGTGCAGGTCGATCGGCCGGTTGCCGATGGCGCAGCCGCCGGGCAGGCTGACGATGGCCTCGCCGGCGCGGGCGACAAGGGGCCCGAGCACGATGATCGAGGCGCGCATCTTGCGGACGAAATCATAGGGCGCGACCGTATCGTTGATCTCGGCGGCCGAGAAAGTGAGGCTGCGGCCGCGGATGCGCCCGCCCTGGCCGGCAGCGATGGTGATCGCCACGCCCATGTGATTGAGAAGATCGGCAAGCGTGTTGATATCGGCGAGGCGAGGGAGGTTCTCAAGCGTCACCGGCTCATCGGTGAGGAGCGGCGCGCACATCAGGGGAAGGGCGGCATTCTTGGCGCCCGACACCGGGATTGTCCCTTCGAGCCGTTTTCCGCCCCTGATGACCAGCTTTTCCACGTTTCTTCTCCTCGCGCGATTGATTGGCGACGCGCACCTTGCCCCGACATAGCGGCAGGACGGGGGCAGCGCAAGGGCGGAAGCGGGGCCGCCAGCCGTGTCAGAGGCTGGCGAGCCTTTCTATCGCATATTGCGGCAAGCGGGGTGGAATATCGGTGCGCTCAACCGGCACGCCGAAATAGTCCCAGCAGACGCTCGGCGACGACCAGTCGTCCCGCGTGAAGGGCATCCCGCCGACGGAATAGAGGGCATAGCCGTGCGTTTCAAAGAAACCGAAGAAATCGTCGCGGTTGAAGCCGTAAAGATTGCCCGAGCTCTGCCGGCCGCATTCGAAAGCGAGGAAGGGGCGGGACTTTGTGAGGGTGCGGGTGGCACCGCGCAGGGCATCAAACTCACCGCCTTCAAGATCAAGCTTGATGAAGGCCACCTTGCCGAAGAAGCGCGGCACCAGATCGTCCATCAGGACTTTCTGGACGGTGATCGTCTCCCGGCCGCCTTCGGCATCGTCAAAGGGCGTTTGGCGCCGCTCGAGCCCGCTATAGGCCGGGAAGTCGCGGAAGGCGACGAACGAGGCCTCGCCGCGGCTGTGGCTGAGGGCAACCCTGTGTCGTTTGACATTGTGGAGATGGCGCTTTTTCAGTTCGCGGCCCAATCGATCGTAGAGCCATGGCAAGGGCTCCACCGCATGGACATGGCCCCAGCGTCCGACCAGCTTGGCAATCGGGAAAAGGTGACGCCCGATATGGGCGCCGCCATCCACCACCCGGTCCCCCGGTTTCAGAATGTCGGTATAGGCCAGTTCGAGAATGTCTTCGAGGAGCCCGCCATAATTCAGGTCGCGCGCGTCTGCAGCAGCCTTCAGGCTGAGGAGGGAGGTTTCATCCATGATGTCAGAGTTTCGGCAGGGTGACGCCGGTCTGACCCTGGTATTTGCCGGCACGCATCCTGTAGCTCACCTCGCAGGGCTCGTTGCCCTGCAGGAACAGGAACTGGCAGGCGCCCTCGTTGGCGTAAATCTTGGCAGGGAGCGGCGTGGTGTTTGAAAATTCGAGCGTCACATGGCCTTCCCAGCCGGGCTCCAGCGGGGTCACATTCACGATGATGCCGCAGCGCGCATAGGTGGATTTGCCAAGGCAGATCACCAGCACATCTTCAGGCACCCGGAAATATTCAACCGTGCGGGCAAGGGCAAAGCTGTTGGGCGGGATGACGCACACATCGGTGTCGCGGTCCACAAAGCTTTTGGGATTGAAATCCTTGGGGTCCACCACCGCCGAATCGACATTGGTGAAAATCTTGAACTCGCGCGATACGCGTGCGTCATAGCCGTAGGACGACAGACCATAGGAAATGTTGCCCTCGCGCACCTGGCGATCGGCGAAAGGCTCGATCATGCCTTTCTCGAGCGACATTTGACGGATCCATTTGTCCGACATGATGGCCATCGATATTCCCCCCGTATAGGCGTTTACTGGGCGTCGTCCGCGTCGTCGCGGTCGCGCGCCTGTTCCTTGCGGCGCCGGAGATTGGCCCGAAGTGCTTCGGCGAGCCGGGCTTCACGCTCGGCGGCCTCGCGGGCGACGTGCGAAAGAGGCGCTTTTGCATCGGGCTTGTCTGCAGTGCTCATGGCTCAAGCTATGCCCAATGCCCGGCGGAATGACAAGCCCCCGGCTGGGGTTTCGCGCCCGCAGCCCAAGATTCTTTTCAAAGCCTATTGACGGGGGTGGCTACAAACCTTAGAAGGGCGGCGTTTCGCCTGCCGGGCATCTGCCCCGGCAAGTTATCGGCGGGCCGCTGTAGCTCAGTGGTAGAGCGCGTCATTGGTAATGACGAGGCCGGCAGTTCAATCCTGCCCAGCGGCACCATCCGAACAAAAAGCCCCGCCTTTCGAGCGGGGCTTTTGTTTTTCGGGATTTTGGAGCCGTTAGCGAGGCTCAGGCCTCGGTGTATTTCTTGAAATTGTTCAGGATCGCCTGCCAGCCGTCGCGCTGCATCTCGACCGGGTTTTGTGCTTCGGCATCGAAGGTGGTGGTGACCTTCGTGGCACCGCCTGCTTCCTCGAAGCTGACGACGGCGGCGCGGCCATCAAGCATTGTGTAGGCGATGCGCTGCATCGGCACGACCTCATCATAGATGACCTCAAAATCGAAGCCGAAGCTGCCGTCTTTCGCTTCCATGCGGGCGGAATATTTGCCACCGGTCCGGAGGTCGTTTGTGGCGTGCGGGCAGCACCAGTCATCGGACGCGAAGTTCCATTTGGTGATGTGGGCGGGTTCCGTCCAGCATTCCCAAACCTTCGCCGGGGTGGCATTGACGGTGGCTTCGATGGTGATTTTTGTCGCTGTCATGACTCTTGTTATCCAAAGGTTGCGAGAAGCTCGTCGAGCCGCTCAAGGGTTGAAGTAAGGCCCTCCTGCATGCCCATCTGCAGCACGGTCTCAAGGTCGGCGAGCGAACCATAAACCACAATGGTCGTGACCATGGTGCGGCCGGAGGGGGCGTCGGTGAAGGTTGCGTCCCAGGTGGAACGGGGCATGTCCATGTTCGGAGCGCCGGTTTCGTCCGAGAAGCCATCGTAGGCGCTGTAACTGTCGATCGGGCTGATCGACCGGTATTCCTGCAGGCTCCAGTATTTCTTGCCCTCGGGGTCGATCATCGCGAAGTGCCAGTGGCCGCCTTCGCGAAACTCCATGGACTTTGTTTCGGTGGTGAAGGGCTTCGGTGCGAACCAGCGGTCCAGAAGCTCGCTTTTCGTGTGGCAATCCCACACCGGCTGGCGGCCGGCATTGAATTCGCGGTGAATGGTGACGGCGTTCTTTTCCTTGTCGACAAGGAAATCGAACCGGAGATCAGGCTTCATGGCTTTTTTCTTCCTTAAGGGTGGCGAGAAGGCTGTCGAGCTGGCTGTAGCGGGTTTCCCAGAGCTTTCTGAACTGTTCGAGCCACATATCGATCTCCTGCATCTTCTCGAGCTTGAGCTGGTAGTGGATTTCGCGCCCCGCCTTTTCCTGATCCAGAAGCCCGCATTCATTGAGGATCTGGATATGTTTGGAGATGGCCTGGCGCGACACCTCGAAATGGTCGGCAAGTGCGTTCGGCGTCATCGCGTGGCCGGCGATCAGCACAATGATGGCCCGGCGGGTGGGGTCGGCTATGGCCTGGAAGATGTCACGTTTCATCGTCGGAACCTCATTGGCAACTGATCGGTTGCATGTTTATACGCAATCAATCAGTTGCGCAATAGAAAAATGCATTCACTGACAACCCAGCCGTTGTGGCTTGTCAGTCCACGGCTTTCAGGAGTTTGGCGTCGAAATAGGCGAGGAGCTTGTCGAGGTCATGGCCGCGTTTCAGGATCTGGCCGGCTGTTCCCGTGATGCGCCACATGCCTTGCGCGGCACTCAGCGCCGGTTCCTTGACGATGGTATAAAGCGGCATTTCGCTGGCGCGCCGGAAAATCGAGAAGATGGCGCGGTCGGGCAGGTGGTCGATCGCATAGTCTTTCCATTCGCCGGCGGCGACCATGCGGCCATAATAATTGAGGATTTTGGAAAGCTCTGGGCGCAGCATATAGACCCGGGCGACGGCGCGGCCGTTGCCGGGGTGGGAAAACAGCGGTATCGGGTTACTGTCCTCCATACGCTCCCGTGGGTCCCGAAAGGCCGGCGCTTCCGACCTTTGTGACAGAAAGTTTGCCGCAAACAGCGGGGTTTGGCAAGCTTAGGGGACATCTGCGGGGCACAGCTCTTTCGGCTTGACCTCGGGGTGCTTGGGCGTAGTATATATCAACCTGATATAAAGAAGCCCGCCCAAGCGGGTATGAACGACAGACACAAAGACGAGCGAGGAGACTGCGAAATGACTATGCCCAAAGTTGCCGTTGGCCTGATGGCTGCTGTAGGCGTCGGCGCCCTGCTGATTGCCAGCCCGATTGCGGCAGGCGACACCAAGACCGAAACCCGTGACGTTGACGCCTTCACCGAGATTGAAGTGCGCGGCGCCGTGACGCTGGATGTGACCGGCGGCAAGGACCAGAAAGTCACGGTTGAAGCCCCGACTGACTATCTTGAAAAGGTCGTCACCGAGGTGAAGAATGGCAAGCTGATCATCGATCTGGAGCGCAAGAAGAGCTGGTGGGGCGGCAACGACACGGAAGACGTGACCGTGACGATCACTGTGCCGACGCTTGAAGCCCTTGATGTGGGCGGCGCGGTTGATGGCAAGCTGAAGGATATCAAGGCCGAGAAATTCTCGATTGATGTGGGCGGTGCCGTCCATGTCTCGATCGATGGTGAATGCGGTGATCTTGATGTGGATGCTGCGGGTGCGGCCGACATCGATGCCCGCGACTTCAAATGCAAGAATGCCGATGTTGATATCGCCGGTGCCGGCAATGGCCGCATCTATGCGAGCGAAAGCATCCGCGCCGAAATCTCGGGCGTTGGCTCGCTCACCATCTATGGCAAGCCTGCCAAGGTGAAGAAAGAGATCAACGGCATCGGCTCCATCAGCGACGCTGACTGAGGAAGGTATATCCATGAGCAGCATTTTCAAAGCCGGCCTTTTGGCCGCGATCATCACCTCGCCCGGCGTTTATGCGGCTGACAAGGCTGTCACCGAAACGCGTGATCTGGCGAGCTTCACCGAAATCGAGGTCGATGGTTCGTTCGACGTGTTTGTGAAGGTCGGCCCTGCCCAGTCGGTGAAGGTGACGGCCGACGCCGACATCATGGACCGCGTGGTGACCGAGGTCAGCGGTGATGAGCTGACGATCAAGATGAAGCGCGGCAGCTACCAAAATATCCGCGAGCTGCGGGTCGATATCACTGTCCCGTCGCTTACCGAGGCTTCGATGAATGGCTCAGGTGATATCGAAGTGGACGGCGCCAAGGGCGAAAGCTTCGAGCTTGCCGTCAATGGTTCGGGCGATGCCTCGCTCAAAAATGCCATGGTCGGCAAGGTTGAGCTTTCGGTGAACGGTTCGGGTGATGTTGATGCATCCGGTACTTGTACCGAAGTCGAAGCTGATGTGAACGGTTCGGGCGATGTGGACGCGAGCGGCCTTAAATGCGAGGTCGCGGTGGCGGACGGCAGCGGTTCGGGCGATATCCGGGTGCATGCCACGAAGGAAGTTAAAGCCTCGATGAGCGGTTCGGGCGATATCACCATCACCGGCGCACCGGTCAAGGTGAAAACCAGCGTGAACGGCTCGGGCGACGTTTCGGTCGAATAACCGGTTCAACAAGCAAGATTTTTCCGCCAGCGAGGCTTTGCCGCTTCGCTGGCGGATTTCTTTTCTGCGCCGGTCGCTTTCCGGAAAAGCAAATTGCCACATTCTTGCCACATTTGGGCCCGCAGAGGGCCGCAATGCGGGCCGACCATCTGATTGTTGGCCTCGACTGGCCCAGCCACTGCGAAGAACTGAACCCCTAGCCCCCTCAATCTTCGCATACCCCCGGCTGGGCCAGTTTTACTTTTCTCGACTTTCCCTTTCAGCGTGCACCGCTTTTCCGCTAGGCTTCGGCAAAGACCGACGGGGAAGCCATGGTACGTCAATTATTCGAACTATGCGGGCGCGATCCCGCCCTTCGTTTCAGCCCCTATGTGTGGCGTGTCCGGCTGATCCTCGAACACAAGGGGCTGGCCTTCGAAGGCATCCCGTGGCGTTTCCTCGATAAACCGAGCATCGAACCCGCCGGGTCGAAAACCGTCCCGGTGCTGAAAGACGGCGCCCGCTGGGTCGCCGACAGTTTCGATATCGCCTGCTATCTCGATGCCGCCTACCCCGACCGCACGGTGTTCGGCGGGGAAGAAGGCCGTGCGCCAGCGCGTTTCTTCAATGAATGGCTCAATCGTACCGTCGTTCTTGGCATCTTCCCGATGATTGTCGCCGATATCGCCTCGGTGCTGGATGACGAGAATGCCGTCTATTTCCGCCAGACCCGCGAAAAGTACCTAGGCCGCAGCCTTGAAGAGGCGCAGGCCGGGCGCGAGGCAGCGCACGCCCAGTTCCTGAAGGGCCTTGCCCCCGTGCGGGCCACACTTGAACGCCAGCCCTATCTTGGCGGCAACCGGCCGGGCTTTGCCGATTTCGCCCTGATGGGTACGCTGATGTGGCCGCATGTGGTGAGCGGCTTTGACGTGCTCGAAGGCGCTGGCCCGATTGTCGACTGGCGCACCCGGATGGATGCCGAGATGGGCGGCGTGATGGACCGGGCAACGCGCGCCTGAACCGGAGTGGGGCTTGCAAGCCCACCCTCCTTGGCCTATCTAGCGAACAGAGCGGCAGGCCCCTGCCGACCCACAGCCAATCGGGGGATTTGACGGATGGATGTGCTTCTCGAAGCGCGAGACCTGAAGAAACACTTCGGGCCGCTTCGCGCCGTGGATGGTATCTCGCTTTCTGTGAAGAAGGGCGAAGTGCTGGGCTTCCTGGGGCCCAACGGCGCCGGTAAAACCACCACCATGAAAATGCTGACGGGCTTTCTGGCGCCAAGTGCCGGGTCGGCCATCGTGTGCGGTGAAACCGTCACCGCCGGCAATGCCGCCGCGCGCCGCCGCATCGGCTACTTGCCGGAAGGCGCACCGCTTTACGGCGACATGACGCCGGCTGGCTTCCTTGCCTTCATCGCTGCTGCCCACGGTATCGAAGGGGCTGCTGCCGAAAAAGCCGTGCGCGACGCTGCCGGTGCCGTGCAGCTGGAAAAGGTGATGGAGCAGCGGATCGAGACCTTGTCCAAGGGTTTCAAGCGCCGCGTTGGCCTTGCTGCCGCCATCCTGCACGCGCCTGATGTGCTGATCCTGGACGAGCCGACCGATGGCCTTGACCCCAACCAGAAGCATGAAGTGCGCCGCCTGATCGGCGCGATGTCGGCCGAGCGCGCCATCATCATCTCGACCCATATCCTTGAAGAGGTCGAGGCACTGTGCAGCCGCGCGGTGATCATCAATGCCGGACGCATTGTGGCCGATGGCACGCCTTCTGCCCTGAAGGCACGGTCGATCTATGTGGGTGCTGTGACGATGCTGGTGCCGTCTGCCGACGCCGACGCCGTGGCGGATGCCGCCCGTGCGCTTGAAGGGGTCGCTGGCGTGGAAACCGCGGGCGAGGGCGACCGTACCCGGCTGACGATCCTCGCCAAGCCCGCAGCGCAAATCGCCGATGCGGTCGGTGACCTTGTGGCCAAACACGGCTGGCACGTCAGCCAGTTCTCGGTCGATGGCGGCCGGCTTGACGATGTGTTCCGCAGCGTAACGACGGGGAAGGCAGCATGAAGGATATGATGACCATCTTCCGGCGCGAATTCGCGAGCTATTTCGCCACGCCGCTTGCCTATGTGTTCCTTGTGATCTTCCTTGTGATGCAGGGGCTGTTCACCTTCTATGTCGGCCAGTTTTACGAGCGCGAGCAGGCCGACCTTGTCTCCTTCTTCGCCTATCACCCGTGGCTTTACCTGTTCCTCGTGCCGGCCATCGGCATGCGCCTTTGGGCGGAAGAACGCAAATCCGGCACGCTTGAGCTGCTCCTCACCCTGCCAGTGAACACCGGCGCGGTGATTGCCGGCAAATATCTCGCGGCCTTTGCCTTCACCGGCCTTGCGCTGGCGATGACGCTGCCGATCTGGATCACCGTCAACTGGCTTGGCGATCCCGATAACGGCGTGATCGTCACGGGCTATCTTGGCTCCCTCCTCATGGCGGGCGCCTATCTCGCCATCGCGGCCGCCATGTCGGCGCTCACCAAGAACCAGGTTGTGGCCTTCATTCTGGCCGTATCCGTCTGTTTCCTTTTCATGGTGTCGGGCCTGCCGATGGTGCTGGACACCGCAGGCGGGCTCCTGCCCGGGCCGCTTGTCGGCATGGTCGCCGATCTGTCGTTCCTTGCGCATTTTGAAAATCTGCAGAAGGGTGTTGTCGGCCTTTCCGACGTTGTCTATTTCCTCACCGTGATTGCCCTCTGGCTCGGCATCAACCGGGTGATCGTTGAAAGCAAGCGGGAGGCCGGTTGATGGGTAACCTCATGTCCAGACTGACGGCGCGCCCCGGGGCGCTGATTGCGCTGATGGTGCTGCTGTTCCTGTCGGTCACCATCCTTGGCGACCGGTTCCTGCGCGGGGTCAGCCTCGACCTCACCGAAGACGGGCTTTATACCCTGTCGGATGGCACGATCGAGACAATCGCGGCGCTGGGCGAACCCGTGACCTTCGATCTCTATTTCTCGCGCGCACTCGCCACGCCCTATCCGCAGCTCCTGTCGTTCGGCAAGCGGATCGAGGATCTGGTGGCGACGCTCGCCAGCCGGTCGGGCGGCAAGATCATCCTGAATGTGATCGAACCCGAGCCTTTCTCGGAAGACGAGGACCGCGCGGTGGAAGCCGGCCTCAAGGGCGTGCCGCTTTCGGATGGTTCGACGCTCTATCTGGGCCTTGCCGCACGCAACGCGGTGGACGGCGAAGCCTCGATCCCCTTCTTCAGCCAGGAGCGCGAGCAGTTTCTTGAATATGATCTCGTCAAACTCATCGGGTCGCTTTCGGACGCGGGCAAGAAACGGCTGACGCTTCTGACCGCACTGCCCATGCAGTTCGGCCCCGGTGGCCCGCAGGCCATGATGTCGGGTCAGGCACAGCCCTATGTGCTTTATGAGCAGCTTCGCGAATTTTACGACGTGCAGGAAATTGCCGAGGACTTCACCGAAATCCCGGCTGAAACCGATGTCCTGATGATCGTGCAGCCGCCGGCCTTGAACGACGACCAGCTTTTCGCCATCGACCAGTTTGTGTTGAAAGGCGGCCGCGCGCTTGTGTTCCTTGATCCGCATTCGGAAGCCATGAACCCGCGCGCCATGGAACCCTCGCCGTCAGCCCTCGGGGTCCTTCTGAAGGCCTGGGGCGTGGAGATGCCGGAAGGCAAGGTTCTGGGGGACGCTGCCCTCGCCCAGCGGGTGCAGATGGGCGGTTACGGGCCTGATTCGGTCAAGGATTATGTCTTCTGGCTGAATATCGGCAAATCGAACCTGAACGCGGACGATGTGGTGACCGGCACGGTCAACACGCTCAATCTGGCGAGCACAGGTGTGCTTGAGCCGGTGGAAGGTGCCACAACGACCGTGACGCCGCTGATTACCTCAAGCTCGGCCTCGATGCTGTTCGATGCTTCCCGCGCGGTTGGCATGCCGGACCCGGACGGGCTGATGCGCGATCTGGTGTCGGACGGCAAGAATCACATCATCGGCGCGCGCCTTTCCGGCCCCGCCAAATCCGCCTTCCCGGACAGGGTGAAGGTGGACGCACCGACGGTGGATGCCGGTGGCGTAGCCGAGGGCAGCATCAATCTGGTGCTGGTGGCGGACAGCGACCTTTTCGATGACCGTTTCTGGGTACAGGTCCAGAATTTCATGGGCGAACGCATGGCGGTGCCTGTGGCCGGCAACGGCAGCTTCGTGCTGAACCTTGCCGACCATATCGCGGGCTCCGAAGCGCTGCTTGATCTGCGGGCCCGCGGCATTGCCCGTCGGCCTTTCGTGAAGGTCGAGGAAATGCGCCGCGAGGCAGATGCGCACTACCGGTCGGAAGAACAGGCGCTGGAAGAAAAGCTGCAATCCGCCGAACAGCGCCTTGCCGAGCTTGAAGGCCAGGTACCGGAAGGCCAGACTGTCTTCTCGCCCGAGCAGGAAGCCGAAATCGAACGTTTCCGCACCGAGCTTGTGGAAACCCGAAAGGCACTGCGGGAAGTGAAGCGCGAGCTGCGCGCCGAAATCGAGGGGCTTGGCCACCGCCTTGCCTTCATCAACATTGCGCTCATACCGATCCTTCTGGTACTCGCTGCACTCGGCCGGGCGTATGTCCGGCGCCGCCGGACCGCCGGTTGAAGGGAAGAGAGATGACCGAACGCACCACCAATATCCTTGGCTGGCTGACCCTTGTGGCCGTGCTGGCTGCCATCTGGGTCCTGTTCGGGGAAGACCCGACCCGCGAGCATGGCGCCCGCGGCGAGCCGACCTTCCCGGGGCTTGAGACCAGTATCAACGAGGCGGTGAAAGCCAAGGTCTGGACCAAGGACGGCAAAGGCCATGTCACCCTCATGAAGGGCGACGCAGGCTGGACCCTTGAGGAACGCGGTGGTTACCCGGCGGACGAAGCCAAGGTGCTGACCTTCCTGCGCGGCCTTGTTACCTCCACCCGACGCGAACCCAAGACGGGCAGCGAAAGCGGGCTTGTTGAAGTGGGCCTCGGGCCGGATGCCCCCGCCATCGAGGTGATGGGCGCCAATGACAAGATGCTGGCCGCCTTCAAACAGGGCAAGCGCCGCGCGCATCCAGATGGCAAGTCGCTCACCTATGTGATCCGCCCGGATGAGGAACGCTCGTGGCTCGTCACCGATATGGCCGAGGTGTCGGCCGACCCCGCTTTCTGGATCGAACCGCAGGTGTTTGACATCAAGGAAAGCCGGGTGGCGGAAGTGACCCTTTCAGGCGTGACCCTGTCGCGCGGCCTTGATGCCACCGATTTCAGCGTGCTGACGGCGCGTGAGGACGAAAAGCCGGCAGGCGCGTGGAAACTGCGCGAACCCGCCCATATCCTGACGGCGCTGACGGCCACCGATGTACGGTCGTTTGAAGGGCTGGAAGTGGCACCCGAGCAGACCGTATCGCTGAAAACCTACGACGGCCTCACCATCATGCTGGAGCTGTATGCGCTCGATGATGCCACCTGGGCGCGGCCTGTTGCCTTCTTCGATGCCACGGCGCGCGATCAGGGCGAGCCCGGCATCCTGCCCGACGCACCCGAAGACGGTGCCGCCGAGGCGGAGGCCATCAAGGCCAAGGTGAACGGCTGGCTATACAAGCTTGCCGAGACGGATGCGAAGGTCCTTCTGAAGGATCGTTCGGGCTTTGTGACGCAAACAGAAGTCACCTCGTCCCTCGACCAGTCTTGAATCCGCGAAAGCGTTCCCTAAATCGGGGGCATGGAGTGGCACGCGCCATTCCGGCCCCTTTCCATTTTTGATGAGTGAAACAGAGGACAACCATGGCTGATGATGTGAAGCAGGCAGCAGAGACCGCAGAAACCCGTGGGTTTGAGGCGGAAGTATCGCGCCTTCTGCATATGATGGTTCATTCCGTTTATTCCGACCGCGAGATTTTCCTGCGCGAGCTGATTTCGAACGCATCGGACGCGTGCGACAAGCTGCGCTACGAAGCGCTGACGAACGCCGCGCTGATTGCCGGTGACCCGGCCTTCAAAATCTCGGTCGCGGTGGACGAAGCCGCCCGCACGCTGACCGTTTCCGACAACGGCGTCGGTATGAGCCACGATGACCTGATTGCCAACCTTGGCACCATCGCGCGCTCGGGCACTGCAGGCTTTGCCGAAAAGCTGACGGGTGATGCCAAGAAAGACGTACAGCTGATCGGCCAGTTCGGCGTCGGCTTCTATTCCGTCTTCATGGTGGCCGACAAGGTGACGGTGACCTCGAAGCGCGCCGGCGAAGACGTGGCGCATGTGTGGGAAAGCAACGGTGAGGGTACCTATACCGTGGCACCCGCCGCGAAGGCATCGCGCGGCACCGATATCGTGCTGCATATCAAGGAAGATGCCGACGAATTCCTGAAGAAATTCCGGCTTGAGACCATCATCCGCACCTATAGCGACCATATCGGCGTGCCGATCACGCTGGCGGTGAAGGCGAAGGATCAGGCTGAGGACGCCGAAGCCGCTGCCGTCAACGAAGGCTCCGCCCTCTGGACCCGCCCCAAGGCGGATGTGACGGAAGAGCAGTATAAGGAATTTTACCACCATGTCGCCCGTGCGTGGGACGACCCGGCCCTGACGCTGCATTACAAGGCCGAAGGCATGCAGGAATATACCGTGCTTCTGTATATTCCGGGCGCCTCGCCGATGGATCTTTTCGATCCCGCCCGCAAGCCCAAGGTGAAGCTTTATGTGAAGAAGGTCTTCATCACCGATGATACGGGCGAGCTGGTCCCCGGCTGGCTGCGCTTCCTGAAAGGCGTGGTCGATAGCCAGGACCTGCCGCTCAATGTCAGCCGAGAGATGCTGCAGAACAATCCGCTCGTCACCCGTATGTCGAAAGCCATCGTCAAGCGCGTGCTGGGCGAGCTCGAAAAGCTTGCCGAAAGCGACAAGGACAAGTTCGAGGCTATCTGGGCGAACTTCGGTGCCGTCCTCAAGGAAGGCATCTATGAAGATCACGAGCGCCGCGAGCAGCTCCTCAAGCTCGCGCGCTTCAAATCGACGAACGGCGATGGCTGGACGACCCTTGCCGACTATGTGGCCCGCATGAAGGAAGGCCAGAAGGCCATCTATTATGTCACCGGCCCTGACGAAGCCGCCGCCCGCCGCCTGCCGCAGCTTGAAGGCTTCAAGGCCAAGGGCGTTGAAGTGCTGGTGCTGGCGGATGCGGTCGATGAATTCTGGCTGCAGATGGTGACCGAGCATGAAGGCCATGCCTTCCAGTCGATCACCCGTGGCGGCAGCGACCTGAAGGACATCAAAGGCGAAGACAAGGCGGAAGACGCCGAAAAGCCCAAGGCCACCGAAGGCGCCATGGCGGCGCTGACCGTGCTGATGAAAGAGGTGCTTGGTGACAATGTGAAGGAGGTCCGCGCCTCCGACCGTCTGACCGAAACGCTGGCTTGCCTTGTGGCCGATGAAAGCGCCATGGACATGCATCTTGAGCGCCTGTTGAAGGCACACAAGAAGCTCGATCACCTGTCGGCGCGTATTCTGGAAGTGAACCCCGGCCACCCGCTGATCGTGGCGCTGGCCACCAAGGCGGGCGAAAAGGGTGCGGCCGACAGCCTGAAGGATGCCGTGCATCTCGTTTATGATCAGGCCCGCATTCTCGAGGGCGAAGTACCGGAAGACCCGGCAGCTTTCGCCCGCCGCGTGGGTGAGGTGATGGTCAAGGCGCTGGGTTGAGCGGCAAAAATTGCCTGTGTGGGCGACGGCATATGTTGCCGCCCTGCAAAAATTGCCTACATCGAAAAGATGAGTCGGAACGGGGTGTTAGCGCGCCCCGTTTCCTTTTGCGCGGATTCCTGCGGGGAATCTGAAAATGAATCACTTTTCCCGGATCGGCACGCCGTTTGCATAAAATTTTATCGGAGCAGTATGCCCCACCGGCAAGAATGCCAAGGCGCCGCCGAAAGCGGCACGTGTAGTAGCAGAAGCTGATGTTCTCGGTGAACACCAACGCAGGCGCGTTCAAGGCCCTGCAAAATCTGACGACGACGAGCAGCTCGCTTGAGCGCTCCCAAAGTCGCGTCAACACCGGACTGAAGGTCGCATCCTCCAAGGATAACGCGGCTGTTTTTGCTATTGCCCAAAGCATGCGTGGCAACGTCGCTGGCCTGCGCGCCGTTCAGGGGTCGCTGGACCGTGCTCTGTCCACGCTTGATGTGGCCATCGCTGGCGGCGAAGCCATTTCTGACCTTCTTATCGAAATGAAAGAAAAAGCGGTGGCTGCCAAGGACCCGGGCCTTGATGATGACAGCCGAACTTCGCTCAATGACGATTTCGCGCAGCTGCGTGACCAGATCGACAGCATTGCCAGGAATGCCAGCTTCAATGGCACCAATCTTCTGTTGGGTGACTCGCTGTCGGCGATCACCGACGAAAGCGGATCGACTGCTAATACAATTTCGGGAACCTTCGGCGACCTGAGCCTTTCGGGGCTTGGCCTGAGCGCCGCGTCGATTGCGTCGACGGGTGGCGGGGGCTCGGCCTATACGACGACCAGTATAGCCTCAAGCATCACGGGTTTTCCCTTCGCAACCTATCTTACAGGCAATACCGACGGTGCCACTCCGTATACGGATATTTTCGATCAGATTTTCATCGATGAGGGCTGGATCAGCAGCGGTACGGTACTTTCGCGGATTGATGGATCAACCAAGCCGAGCGACGTTAGTCCGGATTTGTTGGCCTGGTTTGCTGGCGACGACACGGGTTGGACTATCACGTCGTCGGTCGGCCTCAGCAAGATCGACCAGACGAATGAATATGTGATTGATGGCGGCTCCTATCTTGCGAGCCTGAGCGGCGGCTCGAGTGGCGCAGGGTCGGTTGCAGCCGCCATTGAAACAGCAATCGACACCGTGAATGCCGCGCTTTCCAAGCTTGGCTCCACGTCCAAGCGGCTTGAAATCCAGAAGGGCTTCACCACCAAGCTTTCGGACGGCTTTGAAGTGGGTATCGGCAATCTGGTGGATGCTGACCTCGCCAAGGAAAGCGCCCTGCTGCAGGCCTTCCAGACCAAGCAACAGCTGGGCTTGCAGGCGCTTGGCATTGCCAATCAGGCGCCGCAGTCGGTTCTTGGCCTCTTCCGCTAAGCCTCAGTCCGGGTAAAGCCCGGCGTGCCTGAGCACGCGACCTGCCAGATACAGCGATCCCGCAATCATCACGAACGGCGTCTCGCCCGGCTTGGTGGTGGCCGATACCATTGCAAGCGCCGCTGGCACGTCGCGCGCCACGGTGCCGCTGATGCCGATATCGGTTGCGGTGGCGGCGATATAGGCGGGGTCGACGGCGGCGGTTTCGCCTTCGATCGGCACGGCTATCACGCGGGAGACAAGCCCGGCGAGCGGCTTCAGGAAGCCTGCCACGTCCTTGGTGTTGATCATGCCCATCACGAGTGTGACCGGGCGGGTCACAGGCTCTGCGCCCTGCAGCACGGGGCGCAGAATGCCGGCAGCGGCGGGATTGTGGCCGCCGTCCAGGATGAGCGTGGCGCCCTCGGGCAACAGCTTGTGCAGGTTGCTGCCGGCAAGGTCTTGCAGGCGTGCGGGCCAGCGCACCCAGCCCATGCCGGCGCGGATCGCGGCTTCGGGCAAGCGCAGGGCCTTCTGTGTGCGGGCAATGGCGACGGCGAGTCCGGCGTTGTTGATCTGGTGCAGGCCCTTCAGGGACGGCAGCGGCAGGGTCAGCTTGCCCATCTCGTCGCGGTAATGGAAGCTGTCGCCGGTCTCCGCGGGTGCTGCGTGCCAGTCCGCCTTGAAGAATTTGACCGGTGCTTTCAGGCCCTGCGCCTTCGCCTTGATCACCTGGTTCGCGGCACCAAGCTGCGGGCCGACGAGCACTGGAACGCCAGCCTTGATGATGCCGGCTTTTTCGCCGGCGATTTCCTCGATCGTTTCACCCAGATATTGCTGGTGATCAAAGCTCACGGGCGTGATGGCGCAGGCGATGGGCTTGTCGATCACGTTGGTGGCATCAAGCCGCCCGCCAAGGCCGACCTCGAGGATGCAAAGGTCAGCCGGCACGCGCGAGAAGGCAAGGAAGGCGGCGGCGGTCGTCACCTCGAAGAAGGTGATGGGATCGCTGCCGTTCGCGGCTTCGCATTCTTCAAGAAGGGTGGTGAGGGCGTCTTCCTCGATCAGTTTGCCAGCCACGCGGATACGCTCGGCAAAGCGGACGAGATGCGGCGAGGTGTAAACATGCACACGATAACCGGCGGCTTCAGCGATGGCGCGGAGCGTGGCGGTTGTCGATCCCTTGCCGTTGGTGCCGGCAATGTGCACGACGGGCGGCAGCTTCTTTTCAGGGTTGCCAAGACGGTCCAGAAGGCAGGTCAGCCGGCCGAGCGACAGGTCGATCAGCTTCGGATGCAGATGCATGAGCCGCGCAAGCACGGCGTCGCTGCCGGTCGTATCCATCTGGGCGGGCCCCCGTTCAGGCGGAAGATCGGGCGGGAATGCCCCTATTCCGCAGCGGCGCGGCGACGATACTGGCCGCCCATGACAAGTTTGAGAAGGGTTGCAAGTTCGTCCTTCAGCGCGTGACGGTGCACCACGCGGTCGACCATGCCGTGATCCTTCAGATACTCGGCGCGCTGGAAGCCTTCAGGCAGCTTTTCGCGGATCGTCTGTTCGATCACGCGGGGGCCCGAGAAGGCGATCATGGCGCCGGGTTCAGCGATCTGGATATCGCCAAGCATGGCGTAGGAGGCCGAAACGCCGCCGGTGGTCGGGTCGGTCAGGACAACGATGTATGGCAGGCCCGCGTCGCGCAGCATCTGCAGCGCCACGGTGGTGCGCGGCATCTGCATCAGCGACAGGATGCCTTCCTGCATGCGGGCGCCGCCCGAGGCCGTGAACATCACGAAGGGCGCGTTCTGTTTCAGCGCCTGGCGGGCGCCGGCGATGATGCCATCACCCACGGCCATGCCCATCGAGCCGCCCATGAAATAGAAGTTCTGCACGGCGACAACCGCGTCGGTGCCGCCGATGGTGCCCGAGGCCACCTTGATGGCGTCGTCATCGCCGGTATCGGCGCGGGCGGCCTTCATGCGGTCGGTATATTTTTTGGAATCGCGGAATTTGAGCGGATCCTGCACCGGGCGGGGCAGGCTCATCAGCTCGAACTGGCCGTCGTCGAACAGGGCATTGAAGCGACCGGCGGGGGGCACGCGGTCATGATGATCGCAGTGGCCGCACACATACTGGTTGGCCTCGAAATCTTTCTGGAAGATCATCTGGCCGCAGGCTTTGCACTTGTGCCACAGGTTGTCCGGCGTCTCGCGGGAGCTCAGCACCCGCTGGAGTTTCGGTTTCACATAGTTGGTAAGCCAGCTCATCGACGGTACCCCTCGAATACTTTAACGCGGTATCTTTTCGGCTCTCAGGGCTTGCGGCCCCGGGCCACGCCCGCTTTCAGCCCGGAAACGAATCCGAGCACTTCGCGGACGAGACCATCTTCCGGTTTGCCCGCGGCGTCAAGTCCTGCCTCGATCCGCGATACGATGGCGGACCCCACAACGGCAGCGTCAGCATGGGCTGCCACCTCGGCCGCCTGTTCGGGCGTGCGGATGCCGAAGCCCACGGCAACCGGCAGGTCGCTTTGCGCCCGGATACGGGCAACGGCGGCGGCGATATCGGTGGAAGCCGCCGATTTCTGGCCGGTCACACCTGCAACCGATACATAATAGACGAAACCGCTGGCGCCATCGAGGATCGTGGCGAGCCGTGCGTCTGTGGAGGTCGGCGTGGCAAGGCGGATGACGCTGAGGCCGGCGGCGGTTGCGGGCTCGCGCAGTTCGGCATCTTCCTCGGGCGGCAGGTCAACGATGATCAGCCCGTCGGCGCCCGCATTCACCGCGTCCTTCACAAAGGCATCGATGCCATAGGCCATGATGGGGTTGAAATAGCCCATCAGCACGATCGGCGTCGTGATGTCGCCCTTGCGGAAATCACGAACGAGATCAAGCGTGCGGACCATGCTGGCGCCTGCCTTCAGCGCGCGACCCGCCGCTTTCTCGATGGCCGGGCCATCGGCGGACGGGTCCGAGAAGGGCATGCCGAGCTCGATAATGTCGGCGCCTGCTTCAGGCAGACCCTTCAGGATATCGAAGGTGGTGGCATGGTCGGGGTCGCCCGCCACGATGAAGGGGATAAGTGCGGCGCGATTTTCGGCCTTGAGGGCGGCAAAGCGGTCGGTCAAGCGGGTCATCGGCGGTCCTCAGGCGATATCGGCGCCAAGCGCCTTGGCGACGGTGAAGATATCCTTGTCGCCGCGGCCGGAAAGATTGAGCACGATCACATGATCCTTCGGCAGATCGGGCGCGATACGGATGATATGGGCGATGGCGTGGCTCGATTCCAGTGCCGGAATGATGCCTTCAAGCTCGGCAGTCAGGCGGAAGGCGGCGAGCGCCTCGTCGTCGGTTGCCGACACATAATTCACACGGCCCGCTTCGTGCAGCCACACATGCTCCGGCCCGATGCCGGGATAATCGAGCCCGGCAGAAATCGAGTGTGCCTCGGCGATCTGGCCGTCCGGCGTTTGCAACAGGTAGGTGCGGTTGCCGTGCAGCACGCCCGGTGTGCCGCCGGTGATGGAAGCGGCATGCTGGTCGGTATCAACCCCGTGGCCGGCGGCTTCCACGGCGTCCATGGCAACAGTCGGCTCATCAAGGAAGGGGTGGAACAGGCCCATGGCGTTCGACCCGCCGCCGACGCAGGCGACCAGCCGGTCCGGCAGGCGGCCTTCGGCTTCCATGATCTGCTCGCGCGTCTCGATGCCGATGATCGACTGGAAATCGCGGACCATCATCGGATAGGGGTGCGGCCCGGCCACGGTGCCGATGATGTAGAAAGTGTCGTGAACGTTGGTCACCCAGTTGCGGAGCGCCTCGTTCATCGCGTCCTTCAGGGTCGCGGAGCCCGAGGTCACGGGCTGCACTTCAGCGCCCAGAAGCTTCATGCGGAAGACGTTCGGCTTTTGCCGCTCGATATCCACCGCCCCCATGAAGACGGTGCATTCAAGCCCGAAGCGGGCGGCAACGGTGGCGGTGGCCACCCCGTGCTGCCCGGCACCCGTTTCGGCGATCACACGGGTCTTGCCCATGCGCTTGGCCAGAAGCACCTGCCCGATGGCATGGTTGATCTTGTGGGCGCCGGTATGGTTCAGCTCTTCGCGTTTGAAATAGACTTTGGCGCCGCCCAGATGCTCGGTCAGGCGCTCGGCATAATAAAGCGGGCTCGGGCGACCGATATAGACGCGGTTGAGCTCGGCAAGCTCCGCCAGAAACGCAGGGTCTTCCTTTGCCCTCGCATATTCCTTCTCGAGATCAAGCAGGAGAGGCATCAGGGTTTCGGAGACGTAACGGCCGCCAAACTGGCCGAAATGGCCGCGTTCGTCGGGGCCTGTCCTGTAACTGTTCGGGGCGTCCGCCATCGTTTCGTCCTTCGGGGAGAGAGGGTCGCGCTGGGTTTATGCCATGCCTAGATAGGGCTTTTGGCAGCTTTTAGGAAGGCCTCAATCTTCTCTGCCGACTTTTCGCCGGGCGCGGATTCGACGCCGGAGGAAATATCAAGCGCCGGGGCATTGCTCGCCCGGATGGCCTCGGCCACATTATCAGGCGTCAGGCCGCCCGCGAGGAACCAGGGCAGGGCGATATCCTGGCCTTTCATCAGCTCCCACGGGAAGCTTACCGCGTTGCCGCCGGGCAGCGCGTCCGGCGTGGCCGGGGGCTTGGCATCGAAGAGCAGCGCATCGGCATGGCCGTACCAGCGCCGGGCGTCGGCCACATCAGCGACTGTGGCCACCGGCAGGGCTTTGATGACATTGAGGCCGAACCGGGCGCGCACGAGGCTCGCGAATTTGGGGGTCTCGTCGCCGTGCAGCTGGATCCAGTCAAGATCGAGCGCATCGACGGCGGCACTGAGGAGCGCGAAATCAGGATCGACAAACACACCGACGCGTTCGGGCCCATGCGGCAGGCGGTCGCGCAGGCGCACGGCGTCTGTCATTGTCAGGTGGCGCGGGGAGCGCTCGAAAAACACAAAACCGAGGTAATCGGCACCTGCCCGGGCGGCGGTCAGGGCGTCTTCAGGGCGCTTCAGCCCGCAAATCTTCACACGTGGCGGCATAGGTCTCTGTCGGTGTCCAGGCTGTCAATTCTTGTTGGTTGGGGCAGAGCCTAGTGGCGGCACCGCAACCCGCGCAAGCGAATTGTGACAGTTCCGTTCAGCCCGCAGGCACAAGGGCAGCGATCACAAGATAACGCCCAAGTTTGGCGACAATGAGGAGAGGCAGCACCACATAGAAGCGTTCGCGCATCACCCCGGCCACCAGCACCAGCGGATCGCCGATGAAAGGCACCCAGCTGAGGAGAAGCGTCCAGCGGCCCCAGCGGGCATAGGTGCGCCGGGCGCGGGCAAGCGCTTCTTCCTTCACGGGGAACCAGCGGCGGTGGCGGAAATGTTCGATCCCGAGGCCAAGGCCCCATGTGGTGAGGCTGCCGAGCACATTGCCGACGGTGGCGACGGCCACAAGGGCCATGACCGGCGCGGCGCCGCCGGCGATCAGGCCGGCGAGCAGGGCTTCAGACTGGGCGGGCAGGATGGTCGCAGCCAGAAAGGCGGCCAGGAAGAGGCCGCCAAGGGCTGAAAGCTCGGTCAAGATCAGCCTGCCAGCAGGTCTTTGAAATCGGCCGGCTGTTTGGTCATGGAGGCGGCGGCCGCCTTCATCAGGTCTTCCCCGATCAGCATGCCGGCATTCCATGTGGCCACATATTCAAGCCCGTCCTCGATTGTATGGTTGCGGGCATGGTTCATCACCGCCTTGGTGCCGACCACCGCAAGCGGGCTTTTGGACGCGATAAGCGCGGCCATTTCCTGCGCGGCGGCCATCAGGGCATCGCGGCTTTCATGCAGGTGGGTCACCAGCCCGCGCGACAGGGCCTCGGCTGCTTCTACCCGGCGACCGGTGAGGGCCAGTTCACGGACAAGGCCATCCGAGAGCACATGGCGGGCGCGTTGCAGGGTGCCGAGGTCGGCGACAATGCCGACATCGACTTCCTTGATGGCGAACCAGCTGTCGGTCGTCGCGATGCGGATATCGGCCGCGGCGATAAGGTCGATCCCGCCGCCGATGCAGGCGCCGTGGACGGCGGCAATCACCGGCACGCGGCAGCGTTCCACCACGCTCATGGCGTCCTGCAGCCAGTGGATGCGGCGGCGCAGGCGGTCGCGCGCACGGGCGGGGTCGCCGCTCGTGTCGCCCATCACATTGGCGGTATCCATGAGGTCAAGCCCTGCGGTGAAATGCTTGCCGTTCGCATTCAGGATCACGGCGCGGATCGAGGGATTGTCGTCAATGGCTGCGAACACCGCCTGCATCTCGCCGAAATAGGCGGCGTTCATCGCATTCATCTTGTCCGGCCGGTTCATGGTCACGGTGGCGACGGGGCCTTCGATCGTCAGGGTCAGCGTTTCGTAGGTCATGGCGGTCAGGCTCCTTCAGGCAGGCACCAGGTTTCAATGAGATGCGCGGCCAGCTCGGTCGCGGTGCGGATATCGTCCTTCGGGCTGTTGAGGCCATAAAGGACGAACAGCATGATGTCGGTATCTCCGTCCACAGCAGTGCGGAGGCTATCCATATAGGGGCTGCCGAAGGGGCCTTTTTCATCGAAAAAGACCGGCAGGCCATCGATATTCACTTCGCTTTTGCCGACGGTTTCGTAACTCTCGCCGGCGTCGCCGACGCGCAGCATGCAGTCGCCGACGATCCATGAAATGTCATAGACCCCGGCGGAAAAGCCGGTCTTCAGCGACACGAGATTGCACACATCCACCACATTGCTGATGGACGGGATTTCAAGCGCTCCGATGGCGCGGCGGATCAGCCTTTCGGCAGAAGGGCGATAGCGGCTCGGGTCCTTGCCGCAGCCCTTGAAGGCGCGGCGCGTGGCCTGAACTACAGGGTCACTGGAGGCCGCCTCGCCAAGCATCGACTGGCGGCGCGCGTCTGCCGCTTCAGCGACAGCCGCAACCAAAGGTTCAGGCGAGGGGCGGATGGCCACAGGGGTGACGAAAGTGCCAAGGCAGACATCGACGCCGTAATCGGCAAATTCCGGATCGATCGAGTAGATGAATTTGCTCACCGGTTCGCTCCGTTCGTGCTGGCCCGGAAACAGGGCAGGGCCGCAGCATGCGGCCCTGCAGATGCTTAATCAAGGGTGTTTGCGGACACGCCCTCAGGCTGCAAGCTTGCCGCGCGGGTCGCCCTTCTTGTAGAAGGTCTCGCCCTTGGCAGCCATATCCTTCAGGAGCTTCGGCGGCGTGAAGCGGCTGCCGTAGGCTTGCGCCAGACGCTCGGCCACGGCCACGAAATTGGCCACACCCATCGTGTCGATATAGCTGAAGGGACCACCGGTCCAGGGCGCGAAGCCCCAGCCGAAGATGGCGCCGATGTCGCCGGACGACGCATCGATCAGCACACCTTCCTCGAAGCAACGGGCAGCTTCCACGGCCTGACGCACAAGAAGGCGGGTCTTCACTTCATCGACACTCGGCTGGTCAGCGGAAACCGGGAAGTGGTCGGCGAGGCCGGGCCACAGATGCTTCGGCGAACCGTCAGCCGGATATTCGTAGGAACCCTTGCTGTTCTTGCGGCCGAAACGCTCCAGTTCCACGACCATCTTCTCGACAAAGGCATCGGCCGGCGACGCAACATAGGCCGAGCCGAGGGCTTCACGGGTTGCCTTGCCGATCTTGTAGGACAGATCGAGCGCGACTTCGTCGCCAACCGCCAGGGGTCCGACCGGCATGCCGGCCATTTTGCCTGCATTGTCGATCAGTGCCGGGGTCACGCCTTCCTGCACCATGCAATAGCCTTCCATCACATAGGTCCCGAAGCAGCGGCTGGTGTAGAAGCCGCGGCTGTCGTTAACGACAATCGGGGTTTTCTTGATCTGGGCCACATAATCGAGCGCGAGGGCGCGGGTTGCATCGTCGGTTTTCTCGCCGAGGATGATTTCCACGAGCGGCATCTTGTCCACTGGCGAGAAGAAGTGAATGCCGATGAACTGGTGCGGGCGGGTGAAGTTTTTGGCCAGCCCCGAAATCGGCAGCGTCGAGGTGTTCGAGGCGAACACGATATCCTTGCCGATCACGGCTTCGGTTTTCTCGGTCACGTCTTTCTTGATCGACGGGTCTTCGAACACGGCCTCGATGATCAGGTCGCAGTCGGCGAGGTCATTATAGTCCGACGTCGTCTGGATCTTGGCGAGGAGGGCTTCGCCCTTCTCTTTCGAGACCTTGCCGCGCGACACACCTTTTTCAACGAGCTTGCGGCTATAGTCCTTGCCCTTCTCGGCAGCGGCTGCGTCGCGGTCCAGCAGGACCACGTCCATACCGGCCTTGGCGGACACGTAAGCCACGCCCGCACCCATCATGCCGGCACCGAGCATGCCGAGCTTCTTGACGGTTTTCCGCTCGAAACCAGCCGGGCGAAGCGAGCCTTTCTCGACCGCACCCTTGTTGATGAAGAGCGTGCGGATCATGTTGCCGGCTACCGGGTCTTTGAGAAGCTTCAGGAAATATTTGCTCTCGATGCGGATCGCGGTGTCGAAATCGACGACGCCGCCTTCATAGAGGCACGACAGGATCGCCTGAATGGCCGGGTAATTGTGCTGGGTCTGCTTCTGCGCCATGGCGTTGGCACCGATGAAGGTTTGCACTGCAGCCGGGTTCATGGCGCCGGCGCCACCCGGATATTTGAAGCCTTTCTTGTCCCACGCGGCAAGCGCCGACGGGGTTTTCTTGACCCAATCCTTGGCGGTTTCAACAACCTTGTCGGCGGGCACCACAGCCTGCACGATGCCAAGGCCCTGTGCGGCAACGGGGTTGAAGGGTGCACCGGTGGTGATGGCTTGTGCCGCCCCCTGAATGCCGATGATGCGCGGCAGGCGCTGTGTGCCGCCACCACCCGGCAGAAGGCCGACCTGGCTTTCCGGCAGACCCAGCTGCAGTTTCGGATCGTCGGCTACCACACGGTGGTGGCAAGCGAGGACGAGCTCGAAGCCGCCGCCGAGGGCGAGGCCGTTTACAGCTGCCGCAAAGGGCTTGGTGCCTTCAAGGGCCAGTTGCTTCTTCGGTTTGCCGCCGGTTTCCATCTTGCGGAAGATGCTGTTCAGGCGGAAAGCGTTTTCGAACTCCTGTTCCAGCGTCATCGGCTTGTCGCCCGACGAGGCCAGCATGTTGAGATCGGCGCCCGCGAGGAAAGCGGGCTTGCCCGAGGTGATCACGGCACCCTTGATGGCAGCATCGCCAAGCACCTTGTCGACGGCTTCGTCGAGGTCGGCGATCAGGTCGGCGTTGAACACATTCATGCTGGCGCCGGGCAGGTCGATGGTGAGGAGGGCGATGCCGTCGCCGTCAACCTCGAAACGGATGGTCTTGCTCATGGTCTTAAACTCCCCCGGTATCAGACGCGTTCGATGATGGTGGCGGTGCCCATGCCGGCGCCGATGCAAAGCGTGACAAGTGCGGTCGACTTGTTCGTGCGCTCCAGCTCGTCCAGCACGGTGCCGAGGATCATGGCGCCGGTGGCACCAAGCGGGTGACCCATGGCAATCGCGCCGCCGTTCACGTTCATGATCGAATGGTCGACATTCAGGGCTTCCATGAAGCGCAGGACGACCGCCGCGAAGGCCTCGTTCAGTTCGTAAAGGTCGATATCCGATGCCTTCATGCCGGCTTTCTTCAGCGCTTTTTCAGCGGCGAACGAGGGGCCTGTCAGCATGATCGTGGGCTCGGAGCCGACCGATGCCATGGCGCGGATGCGGGCGCGCGGCTTGAGGCCGGCTTTGGAGCCTGCGTCTTTGGAGCCGACAAGCACAGCAGCCGAACCATCCACGATGCCCGACGAGTTGCCCGCATGGTGCACGTGATTGATCCGCTCCACTTCCGGATAGCGCTGCAGGGCGACGTTATCGAAACCGATTTCACCCATCTGCACGAAGGACGGCTTCAGGGCGCCAAGCGACTGCATGGTGGTCTCCGGCCGCATGAATTCGTCATGGCCAAGCACGCTCATGCCGATCACGTCCTTCACGGGCACGATCGACTTGGTGAAGCGCTTTTCATCCCACGATTTCTTGGCGCGGACCTGGCTTTCAACGGCGTAGGCATCCACATCATCGCGGCTGTAGCCATATTTGGTGGCAATGAGGTCAGCCGAGATGCCCTGCGGCACGAAATAGGATTTGAAGGCCACAGACGGATCAACCGGCCATGCGCCGCCGTCCGACCCCATGGGTACGCGGCTCATACTTTCCACACCGCCGCCGATGGCGAAATCGGCTTCGCCCGACATGACCTTGGCAGCCGCGATGTTCACGGCTTCAAGGCCTGAGGCGCAGAAGCGGTTCACCTGGAAGCCTGCGGTCTGTTCCGAATAGCCGGCATTGATGGCCGAAACGCGGGCGATATCGGCGCCCTGTTCGCCCACGGGCGACACGCAGCCGAGGACCACGTCATCAACCAGCGAGGTATCGAGATTGTTGCGGTCCCGCACGGCTTCCAGCATCTGGGTCGACAGCTGGATCGGGGTGATTTCATGCAGCGCGCCATCGGCCCGCCCCTTGCCGCGCGGGGTGCGCACGGCATCATAGATGAAAGCTTCGGTCATTGGGTCTCTCCCTCCTCAAGGATTGTATCGGATCAGAACGCTTCGGCGGCGAGCGCCATCAATTCTTCCGACCCGGACTCGATTTCGGCCAGAAGCGCACGGGTTTCGGTCATGCGGCGCTTGATGTAATAGCGTGCGGTGACCAGCTTGTTCTCATGGAAGGTGGGGTCGTCCGTACCGTCTTCAAGGGCGGTTTTTGAGACCCGCGCCATCTTGAGCCACATATAGCCCAGAATGACATGACCAGCGAGGTGCATGTAGGGCGTGGAGGCAGCACCGGCATTGTCCGGGTTCGCCATCGCATTCTGCATCAGCCACAGGGTGGCGCGCTGCCAGCTGGCGAGCGCCTTTTCCATCGGCTCGATGATATCATCAAGGCCGCCGGCGGTTTTGTTGGCGGCGATTTCCTCGCCGATCAGTTTGAACAGCATCTGGATGGCCTTGCCACCTTTGGAGGGCAGCTTGCGGCCCACAAGGTCCAGCGCCTGGATGCCGTTGGCGCCTTCGTAAATCTGGCTGATGCGGGCATCGCGCACGAACTGTTCCATGCCCCATTCAGCCACATAGCCATGACCGCCGAACACCTGCTGGCAGGCCACGGACGATTCAAAGCCGCGGTCGGTGAAGACACCCTTGATGATGGGGGTCAGGAGACCGACCAGATCTTCGGCTTCGTCGCGCTCTTCCTCGGTCGGTGCATTATGCGACTGGTCCACCAGAAGGGCGGCCCAAAGCGCGATGCCGCGGGCGGCTTCGGCGAAGGAACGGGCGTTCATCAGGTTGCGGCGCACGTCGGCGTGCACGATGATCGGGTCGGCCGGCTTGTCCGGGAACTGCGGGCCCTTAAGGCTGCGGCCCTGCAGACGGTCTTTCGCGTAGGCCACGGCATTCTGGTAGGCGACCTCGGCATGGCCAAGGCCTTCCACACCCACACCAAGGCGGGCGGCGTTCATCATGATGAACATGGAGCGGAGGCCCTTGTTCGGTTCGCCGATCAGGTAGCCGGTCGCTTCGTCATAGTTCATCACGCAGGTCGAGTTGGCGTGGATGCCCATCTTGTGCTCGAGCGAGCCGCAGATGACGCCGTTGCGTTCGCCAAGGCTGCCGTCTTCCTTCACAAGGAATTTGGGCACGATGAAGAGCGAGATGCCTTTGGTGCCTTTGGGGGCATCGGGCAGGCGCGCGAGCACCAGGTGGATGATATTGTCGCTCATGTCATGTTCGCCGGCCGAGATGAAAATCTTGGTGCCGGTGATCTTGTAGGTGCCGTCGGCCTGCGGGTCGGCCTTGGTGCGCAGCATGCCGAGGTCGGTGCCGCAATGCGGCTCGGTCAGGTTCATGGTGCCGGTCCAGAGGCCTTCCACCATCTTCGGCAGATAGGTCTCTTTCTGCTCCTGCGTGCCGTCGATGCGGATCGCCGCCATGGCGCCGTTGGAGAGGCCGGGATACATGGCGAACGAGTGGTTGGCGCCAACCATCATTTCCTCAAGGCAGATGCCGAGGACGTGGGGCAAGCCCTGCCCGCCAAACTCGGGGTCGGCGGTGAGGCCGGCCCAGCCGCCTTCCACATATTTGGCGTAAGCTTCCTTGAAGCCTTTCGGCGTCGTCACGTCGCCATTGTCGGCGCGGATACAGCCTTCCTGATCGCCCGAAAGATTGAGGGGCTGAAGTTCGCGTTCGGCGAACTTGGCGGCTTCCTCGAGGATGGCCGAAACCAGGTCCGGCGTCGCATCCGCGTAGCCCGGCAGGTTCGAATAGTTGCCGACCTGCAGAACGTCGTTCAGCAGGAACATCATGTCTTTGACGGGGGCCTTGTAGCTTGGCATGGCTCTTTCCTCAGGGTCTGGTCAGTCTGTTTCGGTTCTGGAGAGGGTATCGCGGGCGGCTTTCACTCAGCCGTCCCATGGATTTCGAAGCTGCGGCGGCTCGCCCGTGTCCTTGAGGACCCATCGGCCGCCGGGGGCAGACACCAGATTTTCAAGCGTGTCGCAAAATCCGGTCAGTTCGGTGATCGTCTCGTCGATATCTGCGCGCTGGGCCTCGAGGGCGGCGATCCGCTCCCGGCATTTGGCAAGGGTCACCTGCCGCTGGGTCTCGCGCCCGTCCCCCAATTCGTAAAGCTGTAGCATATCGGCAATTTCGGAGAGGGAGAAGCCAACCCGGCGGCCGCGCAGGATCCACGCGATCCGCACACGGTCGGCAGCTGAATAGGTGCGGTTCTGGCCAACGCGCGCCGGCGCCACGAGGCCTTGTTCCTCGTAGTGCCGCAGCGTGCGGGCGGTGATACCGAACTCCGCAGCCAGATCCTTGATACTGTAGGCAAGCTCGCCCATGGGGCCTTCAATTCCCTTTCCCATCCGGCAGTGACGCTACTTTACGTTAACGTAAACGTCAACACGCGACGCAGGCGATTGCCTTGGGGCTTGAATAGGCTTATGTTTTTAGACGGGAGAGTTTGATAATCCGCGAGGCGCGGCGATGAAAACCGCGCGACTCGGACACCAAGGAGGGGTTTCGATGAGCAGCAACCGGTTCACGTCATTCAAGGAATTTTTCCCTTATTATCTGGCCGAGCATTCGGTGCCGACCTGCAGGGCGCTGCATTATACGGGCACGCTTCTTGGCACCGGCGTGGCGCTTTATGCGCTTGTCACCATGCAGTGGTGGATGCTGCTTCTGTATCCGCTGATCGGCTATGGCTTCGCCTGGGTCGGCCACTTTTTCATCGAACATAACAAGCCCGCCACCTTCACCTATCCGGGCTGGAGCTGGATGGGCGACTACAAGATGCTGTGGCTGTGGATGACCGGCCGCCTGAAACCCGCGCTTGAAGAAGCCGACAAGCTTTACGCGGGCGGCACCGGGGCCGTGAACCGGGTCTGACGTCGCTTCACCGCGCGACTGCAGCGGTCTGTCGCCAAACTGTCGTCTCCTTTGCGCCGCCGTGCGAGCGTCCTGCCTGTGGCAAAGGGGGCATTTATGCACGGATCGGTGAAAACAAGGGCTTTCAGTGGTGTGCTTGCGGCGTTGGTGTGGTTTGCTGCGCCAGCAGAGGCGGCTTGGGCGGCGGATTCCGAACCGATCGTCAGCGAGGCGGCAACTTTCAAACTGGAAACCGTCGCAGAGGGGCTCGAGGTCCCCTGGAGCTTCGCTTTCCTGCCCGATGGCCGCGCCCTGATTGGCGAGCGCGAGGTCGGACGGCTCAGTATTCTTGACCTGACGAGTGGCACACGGGAGCCCGTTGAAGGGCTGCCGGACATGCTTCGCGATGGTTCCATCAGTGCCGGGCTTTTTGACATTGTGCCGCATCCCGATTTTGCCACCAACCGGCAGATATATCTGGTGCATGCGGTGGGCAGCATCGAGGCAAGCGGCCTTGCCATTACGCGTGCTGAACTGGAAAACGACAAGCTTGTCCACTTGCAGCAACTATTTGAAACCGGGCCTCGTCTGGCGGGGAAGTGGCACTTCGGCGGGCGGCTGGTGCTGCAGGGTGGCTATATGTTCCTGACCACGGGGGACGGTTACGAGTTCAAGGCGCTGTCACAAGACCTGTCGACCCATGCGGGCAAGATCATCCGGCTTCATGATGACGGCAAGGTGCCAACCGACAATCCTTTCGTGGGCAAGCCCGATGCTCGCCCGGAAATCTGGGCCTACGGGCTGCGCAATCCCCAATCCATGACGCTTCAGCCGGCGACGGGCGCCTTGTGGACGGTTGAGCATGGTCCACAGGGTGGTGACGAGGTGAATGTCATCAAGCCCGGCCGCAATTATGGATGGCCCGTTATCACATATGGCGAGGAATATGGCGGTGGTCCCATCGGTGATGGCATCACCCACAAGGAAGGGATGGAACAACCGCTATATTATTGGCGGCCCTCAATCGCGCCGAGCGGTGCCACATTCTACACCGGGGCCAGCTTCCCGGGTTGGCAGGGCAGCCTGTTCGTCGGGGCACTGGCGCAGACCCACCTCAACCGCCTTGTCGTCGAAGATGGCCGCGTGATCCACGAGGAGCGTTTGCTGGCAGATCAGGGATGGCGCGTACGCTTCGTGGTCGAAGGACCTGACGGATGCCTTTACATCGGCAACGATGATGGACTTATCGTTCGCCTGCGCGCTGCGGCGAATGACTGACCGGGTGATTTGCGGTCGCATCGACACCATAGCGCTGGAGCAGCTTTGACCATTCCGGGCTTTCCGTGAGTGTCCTGAGGCGCGCCTCAAGGTCGGGCCGCGTGGGCGGGATCATGGCTTGCAGCATATAGCTGGAAAGCGGGGTGGTGACTTCCTGCACATATTGCAGTTCGGTGGCGATATCCGCCCGGTGCCGACGAGCAAAGCTGATGGTTGAACGCATGATGTAGGTAAATTCCGCCCGGTCGGAAAGTACGCGTTTCAGCAGGGCATGTGTGCCCTCGCCGTCCTGCCGGGCAACGAGGCCTTCTGTCACCATACGATCCAGCGGTGGTGGCAGGCGGTGCCCGCGGGTAGCCGCAATTGTCAGCCCCGTGAAACTGGAAGGCCGCGATGGATCGACCATGATCCCCGGCTTCGCCAGAAGAATGTTGGCATCGGGATACAGATCCACCCACCGGAACCGGGTGTCGGCATCCTCACCCCATCCCCATGCAGGTGTGGCCCAGAGGACGATCCAGCCATCTTCACATGAGACGCCTTCAGCCGGGCAATTTCCGGATATCCAGCTTTCGAGATTGCGATTCAGCCGTACCCGCGAAAGGACAACAGCTTCGTAGCTCAGGCCGTCGTTTTCTGCGGCCTGAAGCATCGTTGTTACGTCGGCAGTGAGGCCCGGAAGCCCCGGCAGGTCCTGCAAGACATTGAAGGGCGGCTGCTCGTGATAATCGAGAATCCGGACGATTTCAGCCCTCGCGGCAGAGGCAGCAAACAAAAGCAGGAACACAGCGAAGATCGTCGATTCTTTTCTCATAGTCCGTTTTGTCGCTGTTGCCTGATTGCGGGTCAGGGTTGGTCTTTACGGGTCGGGAGTCAAGATAAGGCGACAGTTTGAACCATAGGGCTGTGAAAATGCCTTAAATCTTCCCATTCATTGACATGAATCCGCCCTTTCAGGTAGCCATAATACAAGCATTGATCGCATTTTGCGTTGGAGCTTTCCCATGCGCATTCCGCCTATCTCCCTTGTATTGCTGGCGCTTGTTGCCGGCTGCGCGTCGATGCCGACGCACCAGCTGCCGGGCGTTGAACCCTCGGCACCGTCCCTTCTTGTCGGCGAGGAACTACCGGTTTGCCAGGCGTTCGTTCGCTCCTGGCAGACGGTCCATGCCGGGCCGGGGCTCGCTGAAGAATGGGACTTCGATCCACGCCAGATATTCGGTGACGCCAGTGTCACCTCTGTGCCGGATGCCCGGAAAGAGAATGTTCGGAGTACGCTGTATGGTGTTTCACGGACATTCCCGATCGACTTTGACGGCGATGGTGACATGGAAATCATCCATATGCAGGGTGAATCCTATGGCTGGCGGCTTCGCGGAGCCAATTTTCTGCTGTTCGAGGACTGGCCCACATTCTGGGCGACAGCTGAGGAGCGGGGAACGCTTCATTACAAGTTCCGGGACCGGGTGAGGAAAACCTATCGCGGCAGGGGAACGGGCCTGAGGCCCGAGGAAAAGGCTGAAATCGAGCGTCAGGGTGTTTGGGCCAACGGGCTTGAAATATATCCACCTAAAGAAAAGCGCGAATTTGTCCAGAATCTGCTGAGCCTGCGCGGGGCCGAACGTGCTGTGCTGATCAATGATAATGGCGTCTTATACACTATGAGCGCGCCTTACATGGGCTTCAGTCACCGTTACAATCTCTCCGAACTTCATCGGTTGAACGGTGCCGATGGGCCGATGCTTGCCTGCAGGGTTCAGGTGCTGCCGACCTATGAAAGCCTCGCTGCGTTCAAGGAGCAGTCGGCCTTCTACCATATCCTCAGTCGCATGTATGCGGCGGGAAGCGGCAGTGCATGTCAGGGGTCGATGGGCTGGACGGCGCAGCCGCTGGAGCATCCTTTCCTGATGGCGTTTCACCGGCCGCAGGCGATGCAGGCAGAACATGAACGAGAGAATGACAAGGTGGAAAGCCTTCGGCCTGACGTGCGCCAGATGCTGCTGATGACATGGGGTGCATCGGACCCGCAAAGCTGGCAGGTATATCTGAGGCTGAAAGATGCCAGCGCCGAATTCATCGCGCAGCTGGCAGCATACTACAGGCAGCATTTCCCAGCTCTCGCGGAGGGGGCAGAAGGCCACGCGGCAGAGGCCTACAGGCTGATCATCGACAGCCTGATCTATAATCCCGCAAGGATTGACGGCGCTGACTACAAGTTGCTCGGCAACAAGGCCATTCCGGCGCAGGGCGTGCGGGACGACGACAGTCCGGCCGCAATCGCACGTGCCTTCAATCACTATTACCGGACGGAACGAGGTGGCTCCAGTTCACCTGCGGCGATTGCGGCAGCGCTTTACACAAGGCAGGATGTAAAGGAAATCGAGGTGCTGGTGAAGGCAATGCGCCAAAGGTGGCTCCTGTCCGCACAGGAGAACGCACGTCGCCGCAACGAACCCGAGCCGACCGAGCTGCTGCCCTTGCCATCGGAAATTGTGCTCGCGAGTCTCGGCGACGTCGTGTTGATGGATCTGATCGCCCGCGAGGGGGGTGATTTCAAGGCACCGACCAATCATTTCGGCAAAACACCGCTGATGTATGCCGCGCAGGCAGACGATGCGGTTTCAGTGCGCTATCTGATCGCGGCGGACGCCGATATCAACGCGCGCACGAAGAGCACCGACCGCTGCAACGCCCTCAGGCAGGATCACCGTTCGGCCTTGATGTATGCCGCAGAAAACGCGGGAGAAGAGGTCATTCGTCTTCTTGTCGGGGCGGGCGCAGATACAAGCGTGAAGGATAGCCAGGGCAACGGTTTGCAGTGGTATCTCGCCCGTAACCAGATACTGGGGGATGCAGCCAAGGCCCGGATGGCTGCTGTGTTGGGGCCACCGCAGCCGCTCAGTCGTTGATCGCTGTTTCCTGCATTTTCTGCGCATCAACGTGGGCTGCGGAAAACGCGTGTCTTAGTGTTTGTTCTTGCCCCAGGCCCAGTCTTTCTGCTGGGTGAAAAAAGGTACGACTGGTGCGAAGCGCGTGTCGGGACTGGCGCTGCGCCAAGCTTGCCATAATGCGACCTGGTCGGCGAAGAAGAAGCAGAAGCGTTCCGGGTCAGCCAGCGATCGCCGCATGTGGAAATATAGTGCTTGCGCGGTAAAACGCGCAAAGTCCCGGCCTGCTGCCGTGGCATTGACGCTGAAATTGCCTGCGGAGATCGCCTCCCATGGTAGCCGCATCGGGCGCCGGGCCTTGCCCAGAACCCCGGCCACCAGCTGCACATCGGCTTCCTCCGGAGCGGAGAAGCAAGGCGCTTGCATCAACTGTCCATCGATATCTGCTACCGCGATGCGGGCGTAATGATCCAGATACCGGTGCAGGAACAGATAGCGGGCCCCGGCGAAATACCCGGTGCGGGCGTCGCGCTGCCAGCCGGACATGTCCACCGGATCGACGGTGATCCTGATCTCCATCCCTGCATGTTGTGCCAGCAGCTTTTCATCCGGCCGAAAGCCAACACAATGAAGGTGAAGGCAGGTCCGGCCCAGAACCCTTTCTGCCGAGGCAAGAAAGGTTTCTCCGTACCGCCTGAAATATTTCTCGTCTGTGGAAACCAGTACTGCGTCTTGTTCGGGTATCGCCCGGACCGGGGGCGTTTCGCAGGCCAGCCACAAATCGTCCGGCAGGGCAGCGGCCGCCAGGGTGGTCGGGGCAACCAGCATCCGGTGCGGCTGGAAGATGCCGATGCAACACCCTTGTGAAGAGGCAGCATCGGCAAAGGCTGCTTCGGCAGCGATCAGGTCCCCGGCTGACTGCGCGGCGATCGCACGGTGAAGCGGGATTGTGGTGTTGGTGGCAATGCGTTGTATCCGGCCTTGGATCCATGCCTGCAGTGTGGCAAGGCTTTCCCGGGCTCTGCGACGCAAGGCAGGGCGACTGGGCCTGCCGTGACCTGTAATATAGGGCAACAGGCGCCGATAACGGGCGAGCAAGGCAAAGTCGGCGACGGTGGAAACCTGGTGGGGCAGCAATAGCTGGCGGTCTGGACTGGCCAGCATGCGGCACGCAGTTTGTTCAAGTGGCCGCCACAATCGCATGACCCGGAGTTGCCAAGCCAACTCATATTGGAGTTGCAGGTCGAGTTTCGAGGTATGCAGAATTCGAAGTCGAGCAATAAGTGGGGCTGACCAGTCGGCTTCATACAGCCGAATTGCGACCCCCACTGCACATACAACTACCTCTAGCGGGGCTTCGGGCGTGCAGAAGCGGGCGACGAGCTGGCGTGCGATCTCGCCGACGTTCTCCTCTCCCTGATACCTTGCACTCCAGTTCGGGTAGGGAGGTCCAACCGTCACCCGTGCACCGACATCATCTGATTCGACGACGTGAAATTCCCGAAGCAGGGTTGTCAGGGCTTCCGGATCACTGATCGTGGCTGCCCGATGGAGGGCTGAACTGCAGGTATTGGCGTCGGTTGAGGACAGAGACATAAGCAAGCCCGTTTGAGTAGGGTCCGGCATAACATGCCTTCTGATTGTATGTCGAGGCACGTTCTTGGCGAGTAGCTGGAAACGAAGCAGGCCCCGGAGCGTGGCATGGAGGCCGCAGGATGTGCGAAAAGCTGGCCGGGCGGCCCGCAACCGTTTGCATCCGCGCGGTTTTTTCGGTAGGACAGAAGGACGATCCCGTTCTACCCGGCGGCCGCGATCCGGTCGCTACGCGCAGGGTCCCCGATGCCGCTTTATCTGCCCATCGCCGAGCTTTCGATGAACATCTTCCTCGTGGTTTCCATGGGGGGTGCTGTCGGCTTTCTGTCGGGCATGTTCGGGGTCGGTGGCGGCTTCCTGATGACCCCATTGCTGATGTTCGCCGGCGTGCCGCCAACCGTGGCGGTGGCAACAGGTGCGAACCAGTTAACGGCGGCGAGCGTGTCGGGTGCGATGGCGCACTGGCGGCGCGGCGGGGTTGACCTCAAGATGGGGCTGGTGCTGACGGCCGGTGGCGCGGTCGGCGCCTTTGTCGGCGCTTTCCTCTTCAAGCTTTTGCGCGCGGCCGGGCAAGTGGACCTGATGATCTCGCTTGCCTATGTCCTGTTCCTTGGCGCGGTTGGCGGGCTGATGTTTGTGGAAAGCGTGCGGGCGATCCTGCGCGCGCGGGCCGGCACCCCGCCCCCGATGAAGCCGCGCGAGGAACGCCACAAGGCCTGGATCCACAAACTGCCGTGGAAGATGCGGTTCAAGAAATCGCGGCTTTATATCTCGGCCCTTCTGCCGATCGGGATCGGCTTTCTGGTCGGTATCCTGTCCTCGATCATGGGGGTGGGCGGCGGCTTCATCATGGTGCCGGCGATGATCTATCTCCTTGGCATGCCGACGGGCGTGGTGATCGGCACCTCGCTTTTCCAGATCATTTTCGTGACAGCGCTGACCACCATCTTCCATTCGGTGAATACGCAAACGGTGGATATCCCGCTTGCCATCCTCCTGCTGATCGGTGCGGTGACAGGGGCGCAGATCGGCGCCAAGGTCGGCATGCGGCTGAAGCCCGAACAGATGCGGGCGCTGCTGGCGCTTATCGTGCTGCTCGTGGGCCTGCGCATGGCGGTCGATCTGGTGATCGAACCCGATGAGCTTTACAGCATCAGCGATATGGACGGTGCGGAGGAGCGGCCATGAAACGCTGGCTCACGCTCCTCGCCCTTCTCGCTTTCAGCGCGCCGGCATCCGCGCTGGTGACCGATATTTCGGAGCGGCGGATCGAAATCCGCTACAGCTTCAACGGCGCCGATCTCATCCTCTTTGGCGCTGTCGGCTCCACGGTGCTCGGCTCGGATACCTCCGGCATCGATATCGTCGTTGTGGTGCGCGGGCCCGAAGCCCCCACCAAGCTCCGCCGCAAGGATCGGGTTGCCGGCATATGGGTGAACCATGCCTCGCTGACCCTGCCGTCTGCCCCCGGCTATTATGCCGTGGCGGCCAACCGGCACTTGGCGGACATCGCCACCCCTGACCTGTTCACGGCCTCCGGCATCGGTTTTTCAAACCTGCGGCTCGCCTACAAGGGCGGTCCGGGGAAGGCTGAAATGGCACCTGATTTCATGAGCGCCCTGAAGCGCCTGCGGGCTGAGGACGGGCTCCTGAGGGAAGAACTGGACGCCGTGAAGATCATCGGCGAAGGGCTGTTTCGCACCAATGTGCGCCTGCCTGCCAATGCGCCCGTTGGCCAGTATCAGGTGGATGCCTTTGTCTTTCAGGACGGGCAACTGCAAGCCCGCAACCGCATCGACATGACGGTCGACAAGGAAGGCTTCGAACGCGCGGTTTATAGCTTCGCGCACGAATGGCCTTTCTTTTACGGGCTTACCGCTGTGCTGATCGCCCTGATGGCAGGGTGGGTCGCCGCGCTTGTCGGGCGGCGCTAGCCGGCGCTTTCGCCCGCGCCCTTTTCAATATCGAAATGGTAGATGCCGTCCTTCACCTCGGCCATCAGTAGCCGATGGCCGGCGATGGTGCAAAAAGCCGGGATGTCGTTCGCCGTCGCCGGATCGGAAGCGGTCAGGTGGAGCCTGTCGCCGGGCTTCAGGTCGTCAAGCGCGCGCCGCAGCCGCAGTACCGGCATCGGGCACTTCAATCCTCGCGTATCAAGTCCGTGCATTATCTTTATCTGGTCCAATCGTCCTCGTCCCTTCAGCTTAGACCCCGAAAGGTCAACAGGGGATTAATAGGCGCGGACAGATGAAGCGGAGATGAAGGGCGTTTATGCACGCCAGAAAAGGAAGAGGCCGGCATGGGTCGTGCCGGCCTCAAGGACAGGGTCATGCGGGTTCGGGTGCTGAGTGACGCCCCTGTCCAAACGGGTTGATCGGAAAACGCGAAGCCTAGTGCAGGACGGCTTCTTCGCCGACGATGGCTTCGGTGGCCTTGGCATTCAGATGCTCGTGGATCGAAAGCCAGATATCGAAACCTTCGTCGTCGCCCAGCGCCTTCATCTTCTGCAGGGCCTGATCGGACATGAAGAAGGCATGGCTGCCGAAGTTCTTGAGGAGGTTTTCAGCCACGATGCCGTAATAGATGTTCGGGTCGAAAGGCAGGGGCTGTTGCATCGTGCGTCTCCTCATGGGCGGTTGGATCGTGCCGATAGAGGAGCAACAGGCGTGCCAACTTGGCACACGGCAGAAACGCTGGATCGTTCGCGGGTCGGTACAAACCGGATTGTCAAAATCTGCCGGGCGGGCGGCAAGGATGGCGGGGCAAAGCTTGCCTTGTAGCCGGGGACCGTCCCTCAGCTGAGGAGATGGGTCAGGTCCGGCGCGTGCGTCCAGGGCTTGTCGCCCTTGAGGCGCGGCAGGGCCATCACCGGCAGGCGCACAAGCTTCGAAAGCGCTTCGGCGCTTTCGTAAAGGTCCGGATGGCCTTCACCCGCACTTTCGCTCATCACGATGGCTTTTACCGCAAGGCCGCGGGTTGCCATGGCCTCAAGCGTGGCGATCGAGTGCGACAGGGTGCCGAGATAGCTGCCGGTGACCATCAGGCTCGGCAGTTTCAGGTCAGCGATCCAGTCAGCGACAAGGGTGCGACCGGAAAGCGGTACGAAGGCCCCGCCGACGCCTTCGATGAGCCGGATGCCATCCAGCGCGAGGAAGCCGCTGCACACCTTCAGGAGGTCGCCATAATCAAGCGTGCGGCCCTCGGCTGCTGCGGCCATCGTGGGCGCGAGCGGCGCTTTGTAGCGGAAGGGCGACAGCGCATTCAGGGTATCAAGGCTGGCGGGCAGGCCGAGCGCATCAGCGATGATGCCGCTGTCGCTTGTGGCCCAGTCATCATCCGTGATGCCGCTGATGATGGGCTTCAGGGCACGGACCTTTTCACCCGCAGCGCCAAGCTGATGGCAAATCGCTGCGGTCACCAGCGTCTTGCCGATCTCCGTGCCTGTGGACGTGATGAAAAAGGCGCTCATTCGGCGGCCTTTGTGAGCGCGGAGAGCCCAAGCGCGCGAACGGCGGCGATCAGCCCCGTCACGTCCTCGTCCCTATGGCTTGCCGAGAAGCAGAAGCGCAGCCGCGAGGTGCCCTCTGGCACGGTCGGCGGGCGGAAGGCCGTGACCTTGTAGCCGGCCTCGGCAAGGGCTGCAGACGCTGCCATGGCATCCGCCTCGGCGCCGATGACCAGCGGCACGATGGGCGTTTCGGGTGCGGGCAAGCCGAGTGCTTCGGTGAAGCGACGGGCCAGCATCACGGGGCGGGCGACCATCTCGGCGTCCGCTTCGATCAGCTCCAGTGCCTTCAGCGCGGCGGCGACCGTACCGGGCGGCAGGCCGGTGGTGTAAACCAGCGAGCGGGCACGGGTCTTCATCAGGTCGATAACCACGCGGCTCGCGGCCAGATAGCCGCCATAGCCGCCGATGGCTTTGGAAAGCGTACCCATCTGTAGGTGCACAAGGCCTTCAGCGCCCATCGCCGCCACGGCACCACGGCCAGCGCCGATAGTGCCAAGCCCGTGGGCGTCGTCGCTCATCAGCCACACATCATGGCTGGCGCAAAGCTCGCCGAGCGCCTTGAGGGGGGCGATATCGCCGTCCATCGAGTAAACGCCGTCTACCACCATCAGGGCGCGGTCGAACCGGCTGCGCTCGGCGTCAAGGATTTCCGCGGCGTGGGCCACGTCATTGTGGCGGAAGAAGCGGACAGTGGCGCCCGAAAGCTTCAGCCCCGCATGGATCGAGGTATGGATCAGTTCGTCCGCGAGGATGACGTCAGATTTGCCCACGAGCGCCGGGATGATGCCGCTGTTGGCGAGATAGCCGGAGCCGAAAACGATGGCGGCTTCCATGCCCTTGAAGTCAGCAATCTTGGCTTCGAGTTCGGCATAAAGCGGATGGTTGCCAGTGACGAGCCGGCTGGCGCCGGAGCCTGCGCCGTAGCGCTGCGTGGCTTCGACGGCAGCGGCCACCACAGCCGGATGCGTTGAAAGGCCCAGATAATCGTTATCCGTGAAGCTGATCATGTCGCGCCCGCCGGCAGTCAGCGCCATGGCGGGGCCGCGGGCCGCGCTTGTCAGTTCGCGGCGGCGGTTCGTGGCTTCAAGGGCCTTCAGCTTGGCGTTCGCGAAAGCATCGAGGCTGGATGTGGGCTTGTGGGTCATGCGCACCGGCTTAGGCGCTTGTCTCCGAGCCGTCAAGCACCCCCTTTTCACTTGACTATGCGCTGGCCGAGGGGCAAGGGTGCCCCGAGTTGCCGGCCTGTCGGAGACACGAGATGAATGCACCCACCCCCATCGATCCTGCAATCGCGCCCGTTCGCCACGACTGGAAGGTCGAGGAGATCGAAGCCCTGTTCGCGCTGCCCTTCATGGAACTGATGTTTCAGGCGCAAACGGTGCACCGGCTGTATCACGATCCGAACAAGGTGCAGCTTTCGCAGCTGATCTCGATCAAGACGGGCGGCTGCGCCGAGGATTGCGGCTATTGCTCGCAGTCGGCCAAGCATTCGAAAACAACTGGCCTTTCGGCCTCCAAACTTCTGGAAGTCGAGCGCGTGATTGCGGCGGCCAAAAAGGCCAAGGAAAACGGTGCCTCGCGCTATTGCATGGGTGCGGCCTGGACCAGCCCCAAAGACCGTGACATGGATACGCTTGTCGCTATGGTCGAAGGCGTGAAAGACCTTGGCATGGAAACCTGCATGACGCTTGGCATGCTTGATGACCATCAGGTTGGTGCGCTCAAAACCGCAGGCCTCGATTACTATAACCACAATGTGGATACGTCCGAGGAATTCTACGGCGAGATCATCACGACCCGCACCTATCAGGACCGCCTTGATACGCTCGAACGCGTGCGCAACGCCGGCATCAATGTGTGCTCGGGCGGCATCGTCGGCATGGGCGAAAGCATCCGCGACCGTGCCGGTATGCTGAAGACGCTCGCGAACCTGCCGAAGCATCCCGAAAGCGTGCCGATCAACATGCTCGTCGCCGTGCCCGGCACGCCGCTCGAACATGTTGAAGCGCTTGATCCGTTCGAGTTCGTGCGCACCATCGCGGTTGCCCGGATCGTGATGCCGAAATCGGAAGTTCGCCTGTCGGCCGGTCGCCAGACCATGAGCGAAGAAACGCAGGCCCTGTGTTTCCTCGCCGGTGCCAGCTCGATCTTCTACGGGGAGCAGCTCCTGACCACGGCGAACCCGGAAAACAGCCGCGACCGCAAGCTTTTCGACAAGCTCGGCCTGCAGCCCGCCTGAAATGGCAAACCCCGGCTGGTATGATGAGGGCCGCCCGCACCTGTGGCTGCCCTATACCCAGATGAAAACGGCGGTGCCGCCGCTCGCGGTAGCTGCCACCAACGGCGTGACGCTGACGCTCGCTGACGGCCGCACCCTTGTGGACGGCATCGCCAGCTGGTGGACCGCCGCCCACGGCTATAACCATCCCCACATCATCGAGGCCGTGAAGGCCCAGTATGATGTGATGCCGCACGTGATGTTCGGCGGGCTAGTACACGCGCCTGCCGCCAAGCTTGCCACGCGGCTCGCCAATCTTTTGCCCGGCGATCTGAGCAAGGTCTTCTTCGCGGAATCGGGCTCGGTGAGCGTCGAGGTCGCCATGAAAATGGCGCTGCAGTATCACCTCAATCGCGGCGAACGCCGGCCGAAATTCGTGCATTTCCGCAAGGGCTATCACGGCGACACCTTCGCGACGATGGCGGTGTGCGATCCGACCGAAGGCATGCATGCCAAGTTCGCCGGGATGCTGGCGAACCATCTGATCGCTGACCTGCCGCGCACGGCAGCAGAGGCCGAGCGTTTTGCCGACTGGCTGAAGGCGGAAGCGCATCAGGTCGCGGCGGTCATCACCGAGCCGCTCGTTCAGGGCGCGGGCGGCATGATCTTCCATGGTGGCGAGACGCTGCGCTGGCTGCGCGAGGCCTGCGATGCGGCGGGGGTTCTCCTGATCCTCGACGAGATTTTCACAGGCTTCGGACGTACGGGCGCGATGTTCGCGTGCGAAGCCGCCGGGATCGTGCCCGAAATCGTCACACTGTCGAAAGCGCTGACCGGGGGTGTCTGCCCGCTATCGGCCACCATCGCCACGGCGCGCGTGTATGAGGCCTTCCATTCGGACGAGGGCAGCCACGCGCTGATGCACGGCCCCACCTATATGGCGCATGCGGCAGCCTGCGCGGCGGCGAACGCCAGCCTCGACCTCTTTGAGCAGCATGACCGTCTGTCTCAGGCGAAGGCCATTGAAGCGCAGCTGAAGGCCGAGCTTGAACCTTGCCATACCCTCCCGGGCGTCAAGGATGTGCGCGTGATGGGCGCCATCGGCGTGGTGGAACTGGAAGCTGGCCGCAACCTTGAAGCCCTGAAGCCGAAGTTCGTGGCAGAAGGCGTGTGGATCAGGCCCTTCGGCAATATCGTCTATCTGACCCCCGCGCTCACCATCGGTGCCGATGACCTGTCGAAATTGACGGGCGCTATTTTCAGGGTCCTGTCGGCCTAGACCTTCAATATCCAGCCCTGCCGCCGCATCACGGCCACCGGCGCCCATGTCAGCACGATCACGAGTGCATAGGGAAGAAGCGAGGCCGTGCGGTCGGGCAGGATTGTGGTGCCGAGGTCATAAAGCGCCTTGGCAGCGCCGCTCGCCAACACCGGCCCCATCAGATAGGTGTGCAGCACATAGGCGGTGATCGCATTGATGCCGTAAGCATGCGGGAAGGCGATGATGGCGGGCCGCCAGCTTTTCATGTCCAGCGCCCACAGAAGCACCGCGAATACGATCAGCGTGGCGCCGGAGGTGACGGCGACGAAGCTCGAGCTCCAGATCGATTTCACGATGGGGAAGGCGAAGGACCAGGCGATGCCGAGGACGAGAAGGGCAGTGCCCGCGAGTGCCAGCCGTGCCACACGCTGCGCGTCCGCCTCGCCCGTTTTCACATAGAGCCCGGCGAGCACGCCGATCAGCGCCTGCGCGAGCGTCGGCAGTGTGCCCATCAGGCCTTCGGGGTCATAGGGCAGCGGGGCCGTCTTGGCATAGACATGGGCGCCAAGGATCAGGCGGTCCAGATAGCTTGAAAAATCCTGGCCGGGCACATGGAGGTTCGCCGCGCCCGCATCCGGCACCGGCATGAGGCACAGGCCCCAGTAGGCGACGAGCAACCCGGTAGCGGTTGCTGCGATCTGACGGGGGCTCAGCTTGATGAAAAGGATGGCCGCCAGCACGAACGTGATGCCGATCCGCTGCAGCACGCCCATGATGCGCAGGTCATCCGGCAGGCCGACGAAGCTGATGGTAAGCAGAAGCCCGATCAGAAAAAGCAGCGCCCCGCGCTTCAAAAGGCGTAAGGCCAGTTCGCCGGTCAGCCCCTCGCTTTTCGCCGACGACAGCGCGAAGGGGATCGAGGCGCCGACCATCAGGATGAAGGCGGGGAAAACGAAGTCCGCAAGCGTGAGACCAACCCAGTCGGCATGCAGGAGGATCGGGAAGGCGGGAAAGGCCCCGGCGCCGACCGCCGCGCTGTTCACCAGCACCATGCCGATGACGGTGAGGCCCCGCAACACATCAAGGCTCATCAGGCGTTGTTTTGACATCGTTGTCTCCCCCGGTTTCCGCGGAGATTATCGCATGTGATCGGGGTTGGAAAGGGGCGTTGCGCACGAGGGCTGCCACAAACAAAAAGCCCGGCCGGAGCCGGGCTTTCGCGTAGTCTTCTGTCCGCTGTTCCTATTCGCGGCTGGTGCCAACGAAGCGCAGCAGCATCAGGAACATGTTGATGAAGTCGAGATAGAGGCTGAGGGCACCCATGATAGCGCCTTTGGCCTGCAGTTCGCCGTGGCCGGCGAGCTCGAAATAGCTGTTCTTGATGCGCTGGGTATCGTAGGCGGTGAGGCCCGCGAAGATCAGCACACCGGCAACCGAGATGATGAAGTCCATCATCGTGGATTGCATGAAGAGGTTCACGAGGCTCGCCACGATCAGGCCGATCAGGCCCATGATCAGGAACGTGCCCATGCCCGACAGCGACTTCTTGGTGGTGTAGCCATAAAGGCTGAGACCACCGAAGGCGACGGCGGTGATGAAGAAGGTGCGCGCGATGCTCTCGCCCGTGTAGGCAAGGAAGATCGTCGACAGGGACAGACCCATCACACCCGCATAAGCCCAGAAGAGCATCTGCAGGGCGCTGGCCGACAGGCGGTTCACGCCGAAGGACAGCACCATCACGAAGACGAGCGGTGCGAACATCACGATATAGGCCTGCGGGCCGCCGAAGATGGCCGTCAGCAGCGTTTCGGACTGGCTGACGAGCATGGCGACGATACCGGTCAGAAGAACGCCGGAGGCCATATAGTTATAGACCTTCAGCATGTAGGCGCGAAGGCCGGCATCAAACTCGGCTGCGCCCGTGCGGGCGCCGGTCTGATAGACAGTGTCGTAACGGTTGTTCATTTTTGCTCCCCAAATATTCAAGGACCGTTTGACGGTAATATGGGGTGGGTCCGGCCCCCCTGCAAGGGAAACCGGACACACTTCATACCGATTTTCCCTCTATTCGTCGCGCAGTACCCGGTTTGGCGGCACCGCAAGCGCCCGCGAGCTGGAGATAAGGCCGAGCCCGATGGTCACCACTAGGCCCGCCGCGAGCGTGCCAAGGACAGGCGTCCACAGCAGCTGGAACTTCATGTCCCAGACACTGGTGACAACCAGCCAGCCGGCGATGCTGCCAAGCCCTAGCGCGATGGTGGCGGTGAGAAGGCCAAGAAGCAGATATTCCATCAGATAGGCCATCAGCACCTGCCGGCGGACAGCCCCCACCATCTTCAGGATCACGCTTTCATAGACCCGCTGCCGGAACCCGGCTGCGATGGCACCGGCCAGCACCAGGATACCCGCCACGATGGCGACCACTGCAGTTACCCGGATGGCGAGCCCGATATCCTTCAGCATGGCATTGACGGTGCCGAGCACCTCTTTCATGCGGATCGCGGTGACGCCCGGATAGGCGCGGGTGAGGGTGCGGTGGGCCAGTTCCTCGGCGTCGGTCGCCGCCTTCAGCGTTGCCATATAGGTATGGGGCGCGGCTTTCAGCGTATAGGGGTCAAACAGGATCACGAAGTTGAACCCGAAGGTGCCCCAGTCGATCTGGCGCAGCGAACGGACCTTCGCCGTGATGTCCCGGCCCATGATATTGATCGTGATCGTATCGCCGATCTTGAGGCCAAGCCCGATGGCTTCCTCGCGCCCGAGGCTCACTTCCGGCTCGCCCGAATATCCATCCGGCCACCAGTCGCCTTCGACAAGCGTGGAGGTATCCGGCAGGCTGTCGCCGTAGGAAAGGCCGCGGTCGCCGCGCAGGATCCATTTGAACTCGGGATCGATGACCGCTTCTTCCGCCGGTACGCCGTTCAGGGAAACCACCTTGCCGCGCAGGTTCGGCACCAGCATCACGTCCTCGACACCCGGCACACCCTTCGCCGCCGCTTCGAACGCGTCGCGCTCGTGGCTCTGGATATCCAGCATGAAGAAGGCCGGGGCTTCGGACGGCACTTCATCCTGCAGCTGTTTCGTCAGGTTGCCTTCGATGAGCGAAAGGCTCGCGAAGAGGGTGAGCCCAAGCCCCATCGACAGGATCACGGCGCTCGTGGCCGCACCCGGCCGGTGCAGGTTGGCAATCGCCAGCCGCAGCAGGGCCTTGCGCGGACGCGGGCTGTTGGCAGCGAGTTTTTCAACCAGTTTGGCAAGGCCAAGGAGCAGGGCGAACGCGACAAGGCAGGCCGCGGCAAAGCCGGCTGCCATTGTCTTGTTGCCGGCGAAACCGACGGCAAGGGCCGCGATGCCAACGCCGGCAAGTGCGATCATCAGGACATAAACGAGCCTTGGCCGTTTGCGGTCCGGTGCCACAAGGGCCCGGAACAGGCGCACCGCCGGCAGGTCCCGCGCCTGACCGAGCGGCCATGCGGTGAAAGCTGCCGTGATCAGGAAGCCGTAAAGCCCGGCTGTCAGCAGCGGTGCCGCAAACACGCCTGCATCCGGCTTCACCGGCAGGCTTTCGGGCAGGAAGTTCGCAAGGACACCCGGCAGCATCGCGCCGACCACCAGGCCGATGGCGATGGCACCGGCGGCAATCAGCATGATCTGCCACAGATAGGTCGCGAAAATGAGCCCGCCTTCGGCACCGAGGATCTTGAAGGTGGCGATGGTGCGGGTTTTCTGGTCCATATAGCCCTTGACCGCATTGCCGACGCCGACACCGCCGACGACGAGCGCCGAAAGGCCGACAAGGGTCAGGAACATACCCATCTGGTCGACAAAGCGCCGGAGGCCCGGGGCACTCGTCGTCCGGTCAATGATCCGCCAGCCGTCAGTTTCGAACTCGTCCTTGATCTCGTCCCGAAGCGCCTTCAGGTCGGTCGCGGGGGCGACCCGCAGCTTGTAAAAGTGATCGATCAGGCTGCCCGGTACCACGAGGCCCGAAGACATCAGCGCCTCATGCGAGATGATCACGCTCGGCCCCAGCTGGAAACCGAGGTTTGCTTTATCGGGCTCGCGGGTGATCATGGCGCGGATGTCGGCGGTCAGGTTGCCGATCCGCAGCCGGTCGCCGAGCTTCACGCCCAGCCGGTCGGCCACCAGCGGATCGACCGCAATACCCCAGACATCGCCGTGGCGTTCGGTGATGGTCGGCGTTTCCAGCTGCGGGGTCGTCTCCAGCCGCCCGTAGAGCGGATAAAGCGTATCGACCGCGCGAAGCTCGATAAGCGTTGCCTCGCCCGCTTCAGACCGCGCCATGGTGCGCAGCCGCGCGGACCGGCTGAGCGAGCCCTGGGTGCCTGCCCAGTTGATGAATTCGGGGCTCGCCTCCTGTTGGAAAATGCGGACCTCAAGGTCACCCCCAAGGATCGTCTGGCCCTCGCGGGCCATGCCGTCCTCGATGGCTTTGGTCAGCGAGCCGACAGCGGCAATCACCGCGACCCCAAGGGTGAGGCAGGCCGCAAAGATGCGGAATCCGCGCACGCCGCCCCGAAGTTCGCGCAGTGCGAAGCGGAGCGAAACCGGCAGCCCGGTATGTCGCGAGATCATTTGGATTTCCCGAGCTTGAGATCGCTGGAGTCGGTCTCGCCGACGGTTGCCGTGTTGCCGGTATCGTCGACAATCTTGCCGTCACGCATCGAGATGACACGGTCGCAGCGGTCGGCGAGCTTGGCATCGTGAGTGACGAGCACCAGTGTCGTACCCCGCCGCTTGGCGAGATCGAAGAGCAGGTCGATGATGGTGCGGCCGGTGGCGCTATCGAGGTTGCCGGTCGGTTCGTCACCGAAAAGGATCGGCGGTTCGCTGACAAGGGCGCGGGCGAGCGCCACGCGCTGTTGCTCGCCCCCTGAAAGCTGGGCCGGATAATGGTCCATCCGGTGGCCGAGGCCAACCGCGTCCAGCTCCTTCGCGGCGCGGTCGAACGCGTCGTTGACGCCGGCAAGTTCCAGCGGCACCGCCACATTCTCAAGCGCTGTCATCGTCGGGATCAGGTGAAACGCCTGCATCACGATGCCGACACGGGCGAGTCGGTGCCGGGCAAGCTCGTCTTCGTCCGCGCCCGAGAAGGCAAGGCCGTCGACATCGACGTCGCCGTCCGATGCCTGCTCAAGCCCTGTCATCAGGCTCATGAGCGATGATTTGCCCGAGCCCGAAGGCCCGATGATCCCGACCGTTTCGCCGCGCGAAATGGAAAAGGATATATTTTTCAAAATATTGACGGGACCTGCGCCGGATTCGAGCGTCAGGCTCACGCCAGAGAGTTGAATGATTGGGGTTCTATCAGCCATTGTCATTTTCTTTCCTCGCTGCCACCTTTACGGAAACGAACCGCCCCCGGATCGGTTCGTCCCCTATAAAAAGGCTAGGAGTGACGCCGTTGCCGGTCAATCGACTTCCCCGATTTTTTTGTTTTCTCGTGATGACATTTCTGTGTGTCGCGCCGGTTTCTGCGGTTCGCGCCGATGCGGAGGGTCCAAAAATCATGGCGTTCGGCGACAGCCTGACTGCGGGTTATGGCCTGCCGGCGGGGCAGGGCTTCACGGATCGGCTGCAGGTATGGCTGCGCGAGAACGGCCTGCCCGAGGCGAAAGTGATCAATGCCGGTGTGTCGGGCGACACAAGCTCGGGCGGTCGGTCGCGGCTTGAATGGGCGCTCGCGGGGGTGCCGGGCGGCAAGCCGGATCTGGTGATCCTCGAGCTTGGCGCCAACGACGGCCTGCGCGGTGTGACGCCGACGATCACGCGGGAAAACCTGACGGCCATGGTCGCCGCCTTCAAGGAGAAGGAAATCCCCATCCTGCTCGCCGGCATGCTGGCCCCGCCGAACCTCGGGCCTGATTATGCCGCCGTCTTCAACCCGATCTATCCGACGCTGGCGGAGCAGGACGGCGTGACGCTCTATCCCTTCTTCCTCGACGGCGTGGCGGCGGACCCCACGCTCAACCAGTCGGATGGCATGCACCCCAACGAGGAAGGCGTAGCGATCATTGTTTCGAAAATCGGCCCCGAGGTCCTCAAGCTGCTGACGGAGGCGCCATGATCCGCCTGTTTGTCGGCCTTGAAATCCCGGCGCGCCTGCGACCCGCCCTGCAGATTGCCCGCGGCGGGGTGGAGGGCGCGCACTGGCAGCGGGACGATCAGTTCCACATGACGCTTGCCTTCATCGGCGAGGTGGAAGGCCATGTATACCGCGAGATTATCGATACGCTGAGTGGCATCAGCTTCACGCCTTTCGAGCTTGCCTTCGAAGGCGTTGGCGTGTTTGGCAAGCCCAACCAGCCGAAGGCCCTGTGGGCGGGGGTGCGTGACCCGGCACCAATCATCCATCTGCATGAAAAGATCGCCCACGCGCTGGAGCGGATCGGCGTGACGGTCGACCAGCGTCGCTACAAGCCGCACGCCACCATCGCGCGTTTCGGCAAGGGCAGCCATGCCCGTGTGGCCGAATGGCTTTCGAACAACGAGCTCCTCAGGTCCGATACCGAGCTTGTCTCGCAGTTCGTGCTTTTCTCCAGCCGGCGGACCAGCGAAGGCGGCTTCTATGCTGTCGAGGAACGGTTTGGCCACGATTATGACGATGAAGACGAGGGCGAATGAGCGTGCCACGCTACGGCCATATCGTGGTGCTTTCGGGGGCCGGGCTCAGCGCTGAATCGGGCCTTTCCACCTTCCGCGACAATGGCGGGCTCTGGGACAGTCACCGGGTCGAGGACGTGGCAACGCCCGAGGCCTATGCCCGCAACCCCGATCTGGTACAGCGCTTCTATAACGAACGCCGGGCGAAGCTCGCGGACGTGCAGCCGAATGCGGCGCATAGGGCGCTTGGCCGGTTGCAGCAGGCATTTGACGGGCAGGTCACCCTCGTGACCCAGAATGTGGATGACCTGTTGGAGCGCGGCGGTGCGCGGGACGTGATCCATATGCACGGCGAGCTGTTGAAAGTTCGCTGCGTCCCTTGCGGCACCGTGCATGGCTGGCGGGATGACTGCACCCAGGCCACGCGCTGCCCTGCGTGTGGCGCGGCACCCGGCATGCGCCCTGATATCGTCTGGTTCGGGGAAATGCCCTATCATCTGGACCGGATCTACGCAGCCCTTGGCGACTGTGACCTGTTTGTCTCCATCGGCACCAGCGGCAATGTCTATCCTGCTGCCGGCTTCGTGGCCGAGGTGCGCCGTGCGGGTTATGCCCATACGGTTGAAATCAATCTTGAACCTTCGGCGGGGGTCAGTTACTTCGCTGAACGTCGCCACGGCAAGGCGGGCGAAATTGTTCCCGACTTTGTCGAAAGCCTGCTCAAAGGAGAAGCGCCATGACCCGCCCGACCCTTCTGCCCGATGCCGCCCGCAAGGAAGCGCTCGAGGGCCTTTCCGGCTGGACCTATGACGCGCCCGCCAAGGCCATCTCCAAAACCTTCAAGTTCAAGGATTTCAGCGAGGCCTGGGGTTTTATGAACCGCGCCGCCTTGAAGGCGGAGGTGATGGATCACCATCCCGAATGGTTCAATGTCTATAACCGGGTCGAGGTGAAACTGACGACGCATGACGCCGATGGCGTCACGCGCCTTGATATCGAACTTGCGGCTGCGATGGATGCCTTTGCCGGCTGATCAGCCAGCGAGAAGGCCAATTCCCGTCCAGCGGGCCCCCATCCAGAGGGCCATGGCGACCATCATCAGGTTTTCGGTCAGCGAAATGAAGCCGAGCGGCACACTGCCCGAGCCGCCGACGCAGGCACATTTCAGGTCCCGCCGGTCGATATAGACCGCCTTGAACACCGAAGCTGCCCCGATGGTGCCGATGAAAAGCGCTACCGGCACCGACAGCCATGTCAGGACACCTGCCAGCATCAGGACACCCGCCGCCCCTTCTGCGAACGGATAGATATAGGCATAGGGCACCCAGCGCTTTGCCAGCAGGTCATAATTCAGGAACATGCTGGAGAAAGTCTCCACATTCTGCAGCTTCAGCATGGCGAGCATGATCATGCTGATCGCGATGAACCATTCCAGCGCGTGCAGGGTGAAAGGGTTGCCAAAGGCAATATGGCTGACCGCCAGCGCCATCAGTGCCGTCATGCTGAAAAGCGCGATCACGGGCGTGTAGCTTTTGGCGTCCGGGTCGGGGACATGCTTGCCGAAATGGCGGCGCAGGTCGTCATAACCGCCGATCCGCTGGCCACCGATGAAGGTTTGCGGCGTGGTCCGCACGCCGTGTTCGGCCTTGAAGGCATCTGTGGCGTCGCGGGTGGTGAGCCAGCGGTCATCGACCTCGAAGCCTTGGCTTTTCAGCAGGTGTAGGGCTTTCAGGCCGTAGGGGCAAACATGATGGTCCATCACCATGCGGTAAAGGGTGGCTGTTGGTTTCTGTGTTTTCGCTGTCATGATCTCGGCTTTCTTATGATGGCTTGAGCTTCATACGGGACGAGCGTAACATCCGTACTATGGTACGGAGTCAAGGCATGAATTTGACCATCGGAAAATTTGCGAAAACGGCAGACGTGGGCGTGGAAACGATCCGCTTCTACCAGCGCAAGGGCCTTCTGGAAACGCCGGAAGGCTTTGGTGGCATGCGCCGCTATGGCCCTGAGGACGTGCGCCGCCTGCGGTTCATCCGCAAGGCGCAGAAGGCTGGCTTCACGCTCGAGGAGATCAAGGAACTGATCGACCTCGACGCTGGCGAGGACCGCCAGCGGGCGCGGGAACTGGCGAGGGCGCGAATGGCCAAGCTGGACGAACAGATTGCGGAACTGGCGCGGGCGCGCGACAGCCTGAAGCGGCTGGCCACAGCTTGCTCGGGCAGTGACAAAGGCCCGTGCCCGATCCTCGTGGCGTTCGACGACTGAACTGCCTGTCCCTGTCGGGAAGCCGTCGCCACGCCGGGAAAAAAGAGATCCAACTTTATATGATCATTGACAGAATCTGACCCCTTGGCTTCCAATCGACTTTCGTTACAAGTGAATTGGGGGCGTGAATGTCGAACGACTGGCAGCGGAATCACGAATTTCTGGCCACACTCAGGCAATATTATTTCCTCGCGTCCATTTTTGGAGAGCAGGGCGCCTGGATCATCATCCGTATCGCGGGCTATCTTGGGGCGGGGTTCTTTGTAGGCCTGATTGGTACAACCAGCGGATACTGGGACTTCGAGGTTTTTGCGGCACTCTGGCTCGGGCTGCCGGGTAGCTACTATGTCCTCAGGATACTGTTCGATCGGGGAAGCGTGCCCCTGCCGGAACCCCACAAAAACGGTCGCACATTGGGCGACTATCATATGGCAACGCCCGTTCGCCATTTCCCGGGTGGCACCGTGCTGCGGCTTGAAGACGGGGAAGACGCAACCTTCAAGCATGGCGAATTGCCGTTTGAACCTGTGCAGGTGCGGATCGTTCTGATCAATCCCTCGGGCACCACGATGGTTGAGCCCGATCCGACGCCGAAGGAAGACCAGCTTGGGGCAACCGAAAGGCCGGCCACGTTCAAGGAACTCTACTGGTGTACGCTCCTGACGCTCGTAGCCTTCTTTTTTGTTGTCGGGGGGATCGTCGAGGCAATCGAATACGAGCGATTCATTGAAGGATGGGTGATTTTCGCAATCGTCGGCGCCCTGATCGGCGGGTATCTGACGATCGGGCTTTTCTTCGACCTCTTCAATTACCGGCGCAAAGTAGCGCTGAGAATGGATTTCGAACTTCAGCAGGCCTTGGCTGATGCGGCCACACGAACGGAAATCCTGAAGGAAACGGAGGAAGACCTGAAGGTGCAGGCCGAATGGACGGGCTTTGTTGGCGCGCTCACAGGGCTTGCCTTCCTTCTGTTCGCAATCGGCGCGGGTCTGGCGTTGACCGGAAGCAACGCAAAGGGATCGAATGGTGCCCTGATGTCGTTCTTCCTTGTGATCTTGCCTGTCTTCCTCGCCATGTATTACCGCTACCGGCAGGCCAAGGTGGCATTCGGCAAGCTGAAATCGGGCAACGACTGAAGGGCCGGTCCTCAGCCTTCCTTCACCCACGCGGTGATCAGGTCGCGGGCGATGGCGATGGTGGGGGGCAGCATGAAGGTGGGGTCCATGCCCTTGAGGCCTTCCTTGGCCTCGGCTTTCGTCACCCAGCGTGCTTCCACCAGTTCCGTCATATCGAGCGTGACTTTATCGTCCGCCACATCGGCGATGCAGCCGATCATCAGGCTTGAAGGGAAGGGCCAGGGCTGGCTCGCCACATAGCGCACGGACGTGGCTTTCACGCCGGCTTCTTCCATCAGTTCGCGGGCGACGGCCTCTTCGATCGTTTCGCCGGGCTCCACGAAGCCCGCAAGCGCCGAGAAGAAACCGGGCGGCATCTTGGCGTTGCGGGCGACAAGCGCCTTGCCGCCATGGAGTGCCAGCATGATGACGACGGGGTCGGTGCGCGGAAAATGGCTGGCGCCGCAGCCGCGGCACTGGCGTTCGTAACCTGCCTTCACCATATCGGTGGGCGCGCCGCACTGGGCGCAGGCGCGGTGGCGCTGATGCCAGTCGAGCATGGATTTGGCCTGCGCGAGGATGCCAAGCTCGGGGTCCGGCCAGCCGGCCTTGAGGCCGATGCCGCGCACGTCGCGGAACTTGAGGCCGGCGAGCGGCAGGTCAGCGTCCATCGCTTCGGTCGGCCATAGGATGGCGTAGCGTTTGGTGCCGTCTTCGGCGATGCCGAGGAACAGGGTTTCTTCCGCCGGATAAAGCCCGATGCCGATATAATCGAGCCAGGCAAGGCCGCCGGCATCGAGGGTGAGGAAACGGTCGCCCGCCATCACGGTGAACCGGCTGCCGATCTCTTTCGGCCCGTCACTCATCAGCGCAGGGTCACCGCGCAGCTGGTCCGCGCGGTCGAGCGGGTTGCCGGAATAGAGCGTCTGGATGGCGGCAAGCGACATGGGGGCACCTCGGCGGGGAGAACAGAAAATCTTGTCGGGCGCGAGCCTAGGCCCTGAAGATTCTCCTTGCAAGCGGGGTTATCAATCCCCATATAAGCCCTCGGGAGAGCCAGCGGACTGGCCCCTCGCCAATCCGGTCAGGACCGAAAGGTAGCAGCCGTAACGAGTAAGGTCGGGGTCGTTTGGCCCTCCCACCCCATCCCCCGAAATCACATCACGCGGCCACGCTGCAATCCGCCCTTTGCGGGGGCGCGATTAGCTGCTAGTCATGACCCGAACCCGTCCGTCCGATCATCAGCTTGGGGACCTCGCGACCGTATGGCCAAGGCACCGACCACCGCAGAATACCGCGTTCTGGCGCGCAAATACCGGCCAAGCGACTTCGATGCGCTGATCGGCCAGGAAGCGATGGTGCGGACCCTTTCGAACGCCATCGAAAGCGGACGCCTCGCCCATGCCTTTGTGTTGACCGGGGTGCGCGGGGTGGGCAAAACCACCACCGCCCGGATCATCGCCAAGGCGCTGAATTGCACGGCCACCGACGGCCCCTCGATCAACCCCTGCGGCAAGTGCGAATCGTGCACCGCCATCGCCGAATCGCGGCACGTTGATGTGCTGGAAATGGATGCCGCCAGCCGCACGGGCGTCGATGATATCCGCGAGATTATCGAAAGCGTTCGCTACGCGCCGGTGTCGGCCCGCTACAAGATCTACATCATCGACGAAGTCCACATGCTGTCGAAGAACGCCTTCAATGCGCTTCTGAAGACGCTCGAAGAGCCGCCGGCGCATGTGAAATTCATCTTCGCGACCACCGAAATCCGCAAGCTGCCGGTCACGGTGCTGTCCCGCTGCCAGCGGTTCGACCTGAAGCGGGTGGAATCGGATGTGCTGGTTGCCCACCTCAAAAAGCTTTCCGAAGCTGAAGGCAGCAAGATCGATGAAGGCGCGCTGAAGCTGATTGCGCGCGCCGCTGAAGGTTCGGTCCGCGACAGCCTGTCGCTCCTTGATCAGGCGATTGCGCACGGCGCGGGTGAAGTGAGCGAGGATCAGGTTCGGTCCATGCTCGGCCTTGCCGACCGCACGCTGGTGCTTGATCTCTTTGAAGCCGTCATGAAGGGCGATGTGGCAGCGGCCATCGGCCAGCTCCGCGCGCAGTATGATCGCGGCGCCGACCCGGCGGTCGTCATGTCCGATCTTCTCGAGGTCACCCACTGGCTGACCCGCCTGAAAGTGACACCAGAGGCAGGCGCCGACACACTCGTTTCGGAAGCGGAAAAATCGGTCGGTGGGCGGCTTGCCGAAGGGCTCGATATGCCGCACCTGACGCGGGCATGGACGATGCTTCTCAAGGGCCTTGGCGAAGTGAAAATGGCGCCCTCGCCGATTGCGGCGGCCGAAATGGTGCTGATCCGCCTCGCTTACGCCGCCAACCTGCCGTCGCCTGCTGACCTTGTAAAGCAGATGCAGTCGGGCGGTGGCGCCCCCGTGCGCGGCCCTCAGGCCCCGGTCGGCGGCGGCAATGTGACCGCAATGGCGGGTGCGAGCGTCGGTGGCCCTGCGAACGGCGGGCCGACCATGAGCCGCACGGCAACGATCCTTGCCTTCCAGCCGGGCAGCGACGGCGACCACCCGCAGCATCCGATGCCGATCAGCTTCGAGAAGATGATCGCGCTTTTCGAAGCGCAGCGTGAACCGGTGATCGCCGTAACGCTGAAGGATCAGGTACGGCTTGTGGACTATGCGCCAGGCAAGGTTGTCCTGAATCTAGGCCCCAATGTGCCGCCGACGCTGTTCAGCCAGATGAAGGTCTGCCTGAAGCGCTGGACGGGTAACGACTGGATGATCAGCACGTCGAGTGAAGGCGGCGCCCAGACGGTGAAAGAACAGGAGCAGGTCAAGGCTGCGATCATGAAGGACGAGGCGCTGGCCGAGCCCCTTATCCGGTCTTTCCTTGGCCTTTTCCCCGATGCCGAGCTGCTGGCTGTGCGCGAAACGCGCCTCGCGGACCTTGATGTGCTCGACGAGGAAGCAGATGATATGCCGGGGGTCGAAGACGAACCCGGCGAGTTCGATTTCTGAGGAGTAGGCAGATGAAGAACCTGTCGCAGATGATGAAAAAAGCCCAGGAAATGCAGGCCAAGATGGCCGACATGCAGGCCGGGCTTGATGACCTGACCGTTGAAGGCGTGGCCGGCGGCGGCATGGTGAAGGTCACCCTTACGGGCAAGGGCGACATGAAGGCGATCAATATTGATCCCTCGCTTTTCTCGGGCGAGGAAGCCGAAGTCCTTGAGGACCTGATCATGGCCGCCCACGCGCAGGCCAAGGCCAAGGCCGAGGAAGCGATGAAGGCCCAGATGGCGGAACTGACCGGCGGGCTCGGCCTGCCGCCGGGCTTCAAGATGCCCTTCTAAAAGGGGCGAAGACGAGGGGGAAGAACGATGGGCGTTTACACGCAGCAAACGGAACGCAAGCGGCCGCTTGTCCTGATTTATGGCGGCTGGTTCACCGGGCTTTATATCGCGCTTCTCGTCCTCGTGAATTTCCTCGCCTTCGGGCTCGGGCTTGATCTTGGGGTGCTGGGCGGCCTGCTCACCGTCATCATTGCGGCCTTCGGCACCGGGCTCGTTTTCGTGCGGCGGGAAAAGACGGCGCTCGAAAAACCCGTGCAGATGCGCATCGCCATCTTCGGGATCGTGGCGGCGACCATCTTTTCGCTCCTGATGAGCTTTATCGTGCTGCCGAAAATCTCCGGCACCGGCGCCAATCCCTTCACCCAGTTCGACGGCATGTTTGAAAGCTTCGTCTGGGTCTTCATCATGCTGCTGATCACCGGCATCAATTTCCTGCTGATCCATTATTTCCTCGGACTCGGCTCGGCGAACGCCAAGCCGGCCTCGGACAAGGCCTGACGCCAGCATGCCCCGCTCCCACGGCGCCGACATTGATGGTCTGATCCAGCTGCTCTCGCGCCTGCCGGGGCTGGGGCCGCGGTCGGCCAAGCGCGCGGCCTTGCAGATGCTGAAGAAGAAAGACAGCGTGATGGTGCCGCTGGCCCGTGCGATGGCCGATGTGGCCGAGCGGGTTGTCACGTGTGGCACCTGCGGCAATATCGATACCCACGATCCATGCCATGTGTGCGCCGACGCGCGCCGCGACCGCGCCACTATCTGCGTGGTCGAGGATGTCGCTGACCTCTGGGCGCTCGACCGCTCCGAAAGCTTCCGGGGGCTTTATCATGTGCTTGGCGGCACGCTATCGGCGCTTGACGGGGTGGGGCCGGAGGACCTGAATATTGCCGGGCTCCTCGCCCGGGTGGACGTCGGTGGGGTCAGCGAGGTTATCCTCGCGCTCAATGCCACGGTCGACGGCCAGACGACGAGCCACTATCTGGCTGAACGCCTGAAGGCGTCGGGCGTGAAGGTCACGGCCCTTGCCCACGGTGTGCCGGTTGGCGGGGAACTGGATTATCTGGACGATGGCACCCTCGCTGCAGCACTCCGCGCCCGCGGATCGGTTGGATAAAGGGGCATGGCCCCGCCAGTGATGACACAGCAAGGGTCGTCCGTCGGCTTCAGCAATTTCCGCATGACATAGCCTTCCCTTTGCCATCACCCGTTCAGGCTGAACCGGGCGTGGGGCGAAAGGAGGGCGGTTTCGGGGCAGGCTTGGCCGCCGGGTCAGATCCAGCCGGCGAGTTCTTCCCGCGTCAGCGTTTCCAGCAGCGAAATCCCGGCAGGATCGGCATTCAGGCAAGGCACATAATCGAACTTTTCGCCACCTGCCGACAGGAACGTGTGGCGCAGTTCCATATTGATTTCCTCAAGCGTTTCAAGGCAATCGGCCAGGAAGGCCGGGGCCAGCACCAGGATGCGCTTCACGCCTCTCGCGGCCAGTTCCTCCACCTTGCGGTCGGTATAGGGGCCAACCCATTCGGTGGGGCCGACGCGCGACTGGAAGGTCGAGATCAGGCCCTCGCCCTTGGCGCCGAGGGCCTCTTTCAGCAGCCGTGTTGTCTTGAAACATTGGCAGGGATAGGGGTCGCCCTTGTCCCAATAGGCCTTGGGGATCGAATGATAGGAAGCGAGGATCGCCTCGGGCTGCCAGTCGAGGCCGGCAAGCGCGGTTTCGACACTCGCTTTCAGGCCGCCGATATAGTGCGCGTGATCATGGAAGGCGGGCATGGTGCGGATCGCCGGTTGCCAGCGCATCTTTTTCAGGATGCGGAAGGCTTCGTCGTGCACAGAGGCCACCGTCGTGGCGCTATATTGCGGGTAGAGCGCGAAAATCAGGATACGGTCGCAGCCCTTGGCTTTCAGTTCTTCAAACGCCCCTTCCATCGAAGGATTGCCGTAACGCGCTGCCCATACCACATGCGCGTCGTCGCCCATGGCGGCGGCCAGCCCTTCGGCCTGTGCACGACTGATGGTGCGAAGCGGCGACTCGTCCGCTTCCCGGTTCCAGACCTTGGCGTAAGCGCGCGCCGACCGCGCCGGGCGGAAGGTCAGGATCGGGCCGTAAAGTACCGGCAGCCACAAGGGTTTCGGCATTTCCACCACGCGCGGGTCCGACAGGAACTCGGCCAGATAGCGGCGTACGGCGCCGTAGGTCGGCGCGTCCGGCGTGCCCAGATGGACAAGCAGCACACCCACCTTGCCTTGGGGGTTTGCGGGATGATCGGCAGGGCGGAGAGGGTCGGTCATGAAACTTTTCCGGGCTGAGTATCGTGCGGATTTCTTTACGGCTTTTACGGCCTGAAGGCCAGCGCCGGATCACATTTCAGGCCGCAGATTCGCGTGCCGCGTGCCGATATGATAGGCTTTATCCATCAGGACCAGCAGAAAAAAGGAGGGACCAATATGCAAGAACAGAATGCTCACACCTTCGCCCGCCGCCTGTTTGACCGGATGGGCCACCGGGCCGAAGCCTATGTCGCCCAGAAGATCGAAGAGCTCGACAAGGTATCGGACGACCAGGGCGTTGCCGACTGGCAGCGCGTGCGCCGCGCCATGCAGATCATCCGCCAGGAAGAGCTGCGCCAGATTCACTGACGCCTGACGCACTAGCGCAGGATGCGCACCAGCATCGCGCCCGGCTCGCGCCGCGGGTCGGTCGCGACCGACAACACATGCCCTTCGTGCGGCGCCCGGTAAGTCGCGATTTCACGCCCGAACGGGTCGTAAAGCGTGGCGAGCAGCTGGCCCTGTTTCACCGGGTCCAGAAGCGCCACATGGATGACCGCAAGCCCCCCCTCATCCGTCGTTACATTGCTGTAACTGGAGCCGACAATCGGTTGCCGGGCGGGCGGCATGGCGCGCCCGGTGATCATCTCGGCGCGGCGCATCAAGTTGATGATGCCATCGTGCGCACGGGTGGTAAGCGCGGGATCGAACCGTTCCGGCATGCCGATCTCGAAAGTGACGGCGGGAATGCCCGATTTCATGAAGGTGGTTTCCACCGTGCCGCCTTCGCCCGGATCGTTCTTGATCATGTCGGGCATCAGGTCGAACGCCATCTGGCGCGCCACGGCGTTTGAAAAATCGGCAAACACGAATAGCGGATAGGCGGTGCCGCGCGTCTGGGTATGCAGGTCCACCACGCGGTCGACCTGACCGGCCATCACGCCGTGCCAGAGGTCGGCGGCGTAACGCTCGGCCGCGTCGCCCTTCATCTCGCCGGGCATGGTGCGGTTCAGGTCGGTGCGGAAGCCCGATCCCGATCCCGATATGAAATGACGGTTGCCGGCCTCGAGCCCCGGCTGATTGAGCCCCGGCACCATCAGAAGCGTGCCTTTCAGTGTTTTGGGGTCGATCCCTGCGGCAAGCTCATGGATCACGCGGATGCCGGCAAGCTCGTCGCCGTGGATCGCGGCAAAGAGCCCGAGACGCAGGCCGGGCTCGGCGCCTTTCAGCACGATGACCGGCACCAGATACGGCTGGCCGGAGGCGCGCGCCGCGACGGAAAGATAGAAATCATGACGCCCGGTGGGAAGGCCCGCAGCCTCGATTTTATCGACCACGGGCACGTCCTTGCCGGGCACAGCGGCAGCGCGGGCAGGGGCGGCGAAGGCGGCGGCAAGGGCCAGAAGGGCGATCAGATATCGTATCGTCATGAAAAGGCTTTCGAGGTTTCCCGTCCATGGTAGCCCGAAAGCGCTGCATGGCAAGTATGCACGACCCACTTTGGGGTTGCCTTGGGTGCGGCCCGCGTGCCTAATGAACCATAGACACTGGATTTTCAGGAAGGACCCATGGGCGCCAACTGCTGCTCGGCCGAGGTGAAGTTCGACGGGATGAGCCCGGCCTATCGCCGTGCGCTTGTCGCCGTGATCGTCATCAATGCCGTGATGTTCGCGGTGGAGATGCCCTCTGGCTTCATCGGCAACAGCCATGCGCTGAAGGCCGACGCGCTCGATTTCGCAGCTGATACCGCGACCTACCTGATCTCCCTTCTTGTTATCGGCAAATCGCTGAAGGTGCGGGCAACCGCCGCGCTGGCCAAAGGCATCAGCATGGGCCTGATGGGGATCGGTGTGCTTGTCGCCACCGCCTGGTCGGTTTTCGTGACCCACGAACCGGTGGCCCCGGTGATGGGGTCAGTGGGGTTTGCCGCGCTCATTGCCAATGTGGCAAGCGTGCTGCTGCTCGTCCGCTTCAAGGACGGCGACAGCAATGTGCGCTCGGTGTGGCTGTGCAGCCGTAACGACGCCATCGGCAATCTGGCTGTTATCCTTGCTGCCTCGGGCGTGTGGGCGACCGGCACCGGCTGGCCGGACCTGATCGTCGCCGGCCTGATGGCGAGCCTTTTCCTGTCGGGCTCGGTCGCCGTCGTGCGCCACGCGCGGGAAGACATGGCAACCGCCCGCGCGGCCAAACAGCCGCCGCATGACGGGCACGATCATGAAGGCCATGGCCACCGCCATGGCTCCCCCGCGGAATAGGCCCGCAGCATCGTGGCGGGGAGCGCTTTCCATCTTCTGAAAGAACGGGGCTTCCTTTCGCTGTTCGTCACCCAGTTCCTGGGCGCCTTCAATGATAACCTGTTCCGGTCGGCGCTGATCATGCTGATCACCTTCCGGCTGGCGAACGATGTGGATGTGGCGCCGGCGATCCTCAACAATCTGGCGATCGGGCTTTTCATCCTGCCCTATTTCCTGTTCTCCGCCTTCGCGGGCGAACTGGCCGACAAGTTTGAAAAGGCGCGGCAGGTGCTTTTCATCAAGCTATGGGAAGTGGGGCTCGCCCTTTTCGGCGGCGTTGCTTTTCATATGGCGAACCTGCCATTCCTGATGGCGGTGCTGGCCGGCCTCGGGCTGCAGTCCACCTTCTTCGGCCCCATCAAATACGGCATCCTGCCTGATCTGGTGAAACGCGAGGACCTTCTTGCCGCCAACGCGCTGATCGAGGCGGGAACCTTCATTTCGATCCTCCTTGGCACGCTTGTGGGCGGGCTTCTGATCCTTACCGATGAAGGGATCGAATCTGTCACCACCCTCGTGCTGGTGGTTGCGGTGCTTGGCACCATCAGCGGTGCCCTTGTCCCGAAAATGGGGGCAGCAGCCCCGCATATCCGCATCACCCCGAATATCTTCGCCTCCACCCGGCGTGAGCTGAAGGCAGCGTGGGCGAGCGATATCGTGCGCCCCGCCATCATCGGCATCAGCTGGATCTGGGCGCTTGGCTCGATTTATCTGACCCAGCTTCCTGTGCTGGTGCACGACAGGCTTGGCGGGGACGAAACGGTCGTCACCCTGTTCCTTGCCGTCTTCTCGCTCGGCATCGGGGTCGGATCATTCCTTTCGAACCAGCTTCTGCGAGGCAATGTCTCGGCGAAACTCGCGTTGCCGGGCCTCGGGCTTCTGGCCGCCTTCTCGCTGCTGTTGCCGCTTGTGGTGCCCGCCATGCCGCCGCTCGGTGCCGCCCCCCTTGATTTCACCGGCTTCCTTGGGCTTCCCGAAGGCTGGATGGTGCTTGCGCTTGTCACCCTCACCTCGCTTGCGGGCGGGCTTGTGATTGTGCCCCTTTACACGCTTCTGCAGGAACGCACCCCGCGCGAAGGGCGGTCGCGGGTGATTGCGGTCAATAATATCGTCAACAGCGGCTTCATGGCGGGCTCGGCAGGCATCGCCGCGCTTCTGGCCGCTTCGGGGCTCGACAGCCTCGGAATCCTGATCGCGACGGCCGCAGGCAGCCTCCTCGCGATCCTGCCCTTGAAGCCTCTCGACAAGCGGCTTCAGGCCTGACGGGCAACCTGCGGTTGGGCTGCCTACAAATGGCCTTAAATCAAGGTCTTGCAACCGCGCGCCGTGGCTGACACAATCCGCCGCAAAAGGGGGCCTGCGAGTGACCAGGATTTTTGCCAAGAAACGTTCCGCGTTCCATTCTGTTGCCATCCAGCTGGTGCTTGGCCTGTCTCTGATCGGCGCCGTGCTTTATGGCCTTGGTACCTACCCTCTTGCCGATGATCCGCTCATCCATCTGATCATGAAAGCCACCGGTGTTGGCTTCCTTGCCGCTTATGCGGCCCTGAATGCGCGGGCGAGCGATCACTGGATACTGGCGGCGGCGCTGGTGGCTTCCACCTTCGGCGATGTGCTTCTCGAAGGATCGTTCCTGCGCGGCCTTGGCGCCTTCCTTGTCAGCCATATCATCTATGTGCTTCTTTATGCCCGCAACCTGCGCGGCAAGGGCGAGACCGGGCTTGTTCGTGTGGCGATCGTGGCGGTCGTCTGGCTCGCCAGCGGCGCGGTTGCCTATTTCCTGATGCCCTCGCTTGGCGAGATGCGCTGGCCGGTCGTTGCCTACAGCGGCGTGATCACGCTGATGGCGTCCCTTGCCATCCTCAGCCGCTATCCCTTCTGGCTCACCGGGATCGGCGCGCTTCTCTTCCTGTCGTCCGACACGATGATCGCGATGGACCGCTTCCTGCAGGTGCCGCCGCCCTTCCCGCATGCCATCTGGGTCACCTATTATGGCGGCCAGCTTCTGATGGCCATCGGCGTGCTGCGCGCGCAGGCGCCGACCGAGGTTCGTGGCGGCTACAGATTTGACTAATGCGCCACAGGGTCGCATAGTCGCCAACTTATTGGCGCCAAAATCAAGACCGGACCCATGATCACCGTGACCACCGACCAGCAAACCCTGCAGCGCAAGGCAGCAACCCTCATCGAGGCGCTGCCCTATATGAAGAAATATGCCGGCGAAACTTTCGTCATCAAGTATGGCGGCCACGCCATGGGAGATGCCGACCTCGCAAGGCAGTTTGCTGAAGATGTTGTGCTGCTTAAACAGGTGGGCATCAATCCGGTGATCGTGCATGGCGGCGGCCCACAGATCGGCAGCATGCTGAAGCGGCTCGGCGTACAGAGCGAATTCATCGATGGCCTGCGCGTGACTGACGCCGCAACCGTCGAGATCGCCGAAATGGTCCTTTGCGGCTCGATCAACAAATCGATTGTGGCGGATCTGAACGCAGCAGGCGGTCGCGCCATCGGGCTTTCCGGCAAGGACAGCGACATGGTTCTGGCGCGCAAGGTTTCGCGCACCAAGCGCGACCCGGACAGCAATATCGAACAGGTGATCGACCTTGGCTTCGTGGGCGAGCCCTGCATGGTGGACCCGACCTTCCTGAAATCGAGCATGGCGGCGGGCATCATCCCGGTGATCGCGCCGATTGCCATGGGCGAAGACGGCAAGACCTACAATATCAATGCCGACACGATGGCGGGCGCCATCGCGGGGGCGCTGAAGGCCCGTCGCTTCTTCCTGCTGACGGATGTGGCCGGTGTGATGGACAAGGAGAAAAATCTCCTGACCGAGCTTGGCCAGACCGATATCGAAGAGCTGATCGCGGACGGCACCATTTCGGGCGGCATGATCCCGAAGGTCGAGACCTGCCTGATGGCGGTTGAAGCCGGGGTGCGCGGGGCGGTCATCCTTGATGGCCGCGTGACCCACGCGATCCTTCTTGAAATCTTCACCGAACGCGGCGCCGGCACCATGATCCGCGCCTGAGGCGCGGGTTTCAGGGCTGGTCGAGGAAATAGCTGAGATGCCAATCTAGCTCGTCGGCATCGATCGGATAATTGCGTCCGTCTTTCGGATGCAGCAACTGGGCTGAAGGCACCAGCGCGAATTTCACCTGCAGTTCATAAGCCGTCCGCATCGACAGTTGGGCACGCCATGCGAGGGCGGTGACAGCGCGGCCGGATTTCGAATGGATGATGCGGCGGATGGTGGCAACCGGCAGGTCGGACGCCAGCGCTAGGCACTGGATCAGCAGTTCGCGCCGCCCGCTTTCGATCTGCTGGTGTACGAACTGGTCGTTGATCGCGCTGCGTTCATAAAGATCAAGCGCCGTTTTATAAAGCTTTGCTTCCTCGTCCTCGCCGACCCGTTCGCCGGCCAGACGCTCGCGCACGCGGTCCAGCAGGTCTTCGGCGTCGGCTTCGGTCAGCGCGCTGCCGTCCACCATCGCATGGACAAGGGCGGAGGCCACAAAGCCTGCGATGCGCTTCATGGCACGGATCGACAGCTGCGGCCGCATGGCTAGCGGCTGGTGCAGCGCCTCCACACCCTTCGCCTGATCGATGATCTGGTCGAGCGTGGCTTCGCGGATCTGGGCATTCTGGTTGGTCAGCAGTGCAGCAATCGCCGGAATATCGAGCGTGGCGGCGATATCTTCCGACACACCTTCCGACACGACGGCACGGCGCGCGATGGCAGATAGCGCCGCGCTTGATGCGCCTGCCGCGATGATCTCGCGCAGGTCATCGTCATTCAGGAGCGGCGAATATTCGAGGATCGGGGCGGCGACCATGTCTTCGATATCGCGGGCGAGCTTGTCGACCATCGGTTTCGGGACATTGGGGCTCGTCTTGATCTCGTCAGCGATGATGGCGCGGACCTTCGGCAGTTGGTCAGCCGCCAGCGCTTCGAGCACATCGATGGCGCGTTCGCGGATCGCCGTCTGCTCGCCGGGGGCAAGGCCCGGGACCAGCCGGGCAATCTTGCGGGCAAGTTCAAGCCGGACTTCGTCGTCCTCGTCGGCCACCAGTTTTTCGTCGGCATGGATCGGGGTCGAGGGGTTCGAAGCGATGATCTGACGGACCTGCGGCGAGGCATCGTCGGCGAGATAATAAAGCACTTCGGGCCGCGCATCGGTGCGTGCCGCCAGCGCCTTGCGTTCGCCAAGGCTGCCGTCCTTCAGGATCTGCTGTTCCTTTTCAGACGTCAGTGCGGGCGGCAGCACGGCGGGTGCTTCGGCCTTGCCCTTGCCGCCATCCTGCCCCATCAGTGATTTCAACCGGTCAAACAGACCCATAAACCCCAACCCCTAGCTCAATCGAGGACAGCGACGGCAACTTCGCCGCGGCCCGCCTTCTTGACCTCATATAGTGCATGATCGGCCTTTTCCGCCAGCCGGTCGAAATCGGCCCCGCCGCCCGGCTTGCTTTCGCAGACACCGATCGAGGCACCAAGCGCCAGATCGGGCTGGCCGAGCGCGGCTTTCACGCCCTTCATACAGTCGATCAGTTGCCGGCCTTTCTCGGCGCCCACGTCTGCGCCCACACCTTCAAGCCAGATGACGAACTCGTCGCCGCCGTAGCGGGCGGCAAGGTCGGTTGGCCGGATGATGGCGGTCAGCGCCTTCGAGAAGGCGACCAGCGCCTGATCGCCCGCTGCGTGGCCGAGCGTGTCGTTCACTTCCTTGAAGTGATCAAGATCGACAAAGACAAGGCACCCGTCCGATCCGGTGCGGGACTGGTTTGTCAGTCGCCGGTTCACCATGTCGCGGAAGGCGCGGCGGTTGAGAAGCCCGGTCAGCTCGTCCGAAGATGACAGCCGCGAAAGCTTCTCCACAAGGTCGGCCTTGGCGAGGGCGGCGGTCAGCATGCTGCCGATACCGGCCAGAAGCTCGCGTTCCTGATCGGCCCACGGGCTTACGCCTGTGTCGCGCGACAGAACGACCGCCCCTTGCGCATTACTGCCCTGCGACAGGTGCAGCAAAAGATGGCTGCGGCCAGGGGCATCCAGCTCGAAAACTGCTGTGTCGGGCTTGGCGGCAATCGCGGCGGCGATCCAGTTTTCGGAAAGCTCGACCTGCGTTTCACCGGCCACCCCGGCGAGGAGGAAGGTGCGGCCAACCTGTTCGAACACCCACACGGTATCGGCGCGGAAAAGATCGGCGCAGAGGCGGGCGGCGCGGTCGCGCAGTTCATCGGCGCCGACGACCTCGTTCAATAGTTCGGCAATCCGCTGCAGCATGGTGAGGCGGAGGTTGGTGACGCGCATGGCGCGGTCGGCGTCCACCCGTTCGCTGACGTTTCTTACAGTACCGCGCACACCGGCCGGGCGGCCGTCGCTGTCGGTCACCGGCTCCACCGCGAAATCGGCATAAAGCCGGTCACCGAAGGCATCAATGGGAAGTGCCTCGAACGTGCGTGCGCTGCGGCTCATGAACGGATTGTGTGCGGGGCCGGCGCTATCCGGCCAGAAGATCGGCCGTGCGTCGGCGCCGATCCAGTCGTCGGTTTCCTGCCCGAAAGCATGGGCCGGGCTCACGAAACGGAAGCGGCCATCGGTATCCACCTCGAACGACAGATCGACGGTGCGGTCAAGGAGCCCCTTGAGGAGCGCGCGGCTGTGGATGAGCGCGTCCGTTGTGCGGTCGGCGAGCGTGGTTTCGCGCGCTACCAGCAGCACGCCTTCGGCTTCGGGGATAGCAACAAGCCAATAGTTGCCGGTTGCCTCGCCGGTCAGGCGGTCCTCGGCGGGCAGGCCGGTTTCCATCGCGCGGCGGATGACCCGCATCACGGGTTCGGATTGGCTGGCATAGGCAAAAGCGAGGATATCAGCAGAGGCCGAGCGCTCGACAAGGCGGCCGTCAGCGGCGAGCCTGAGCGCGATGATGTCGGCCGATTTCAAAGCTTTCGGCCCCGGATTTTGCCTGTTTCCGGCGGTCTGGGTCATGCCTTCTGCTTCCCGTCCCATTGTTAAGTGCACCTTAATCGGCACTGCGATAGGATCAGATACTAGAGGGCAAATCAATGCCATAGAAGCCCCTGATGCGAGACGCGAGGAACTTATGAACGAATATAACGCCGCCCTGCACCCCGACCAGCGCGATACCTGGGTCTTCGATCTCGACAACACCCTGTATCCTGCCGAGTGCGATCTTTTTTCGCAGATCGACCGCAATATCGGCACCTATGTGGCGGACCTTCTGAAGCTGTCGCCCGAAGATGCCCGCAAGGTTCAAAAAGGCTATCTCCTTGAGCATGGCACCACGCTCAAGGGCCTGATGGTAAACTATAGCGTCGATCCGCATCATTATCTGGCGGCGGTGCACGATATCGATTTCTCGCCGATCCGGCCGGACCCGCACCTGAAGGCGGCGATCGACCGGCTGCCGGGCAAAAAGTATGTCTTCACCAATGCCGACCGGCCTTACGCCGAAGAGGTGCTGCAGCGCCTGGGGCTCGTTGACACCTTCAGCGGCCTTTTCGATATCCATGATGCCGAGTTGCACCCGAAGCCGGTGATCGAGACCTATCACCAGTTCCTGAAGGACCACGGTGTGAACCCGGCGCGGGCTGTGATGTTTGAGGATATGGCGCGCAACCTGATCCCCGCCCATGCGCTGGGGATGGGGACTGTCTGGATCGACACGGGCTCCCCCTGGAGCCGCGCGGATCATGACCCGGCCCTTATCCATGCGGAAACGGACGGCCTCACCGGCTGGCTTGATGCCTATAGCCGCGCGGTTGAAAAGCACCATAGCTGACCATAAGCGTAAGCTCAGCTTGCCAGCCTGAAAACCCAAGGTGACGTTGACTTGGGGGGCAGCATCGCTATTGTCGTCGCACCCTGAGAAAATCCCTGTGCGCCGAGGATAGACGCCCATGTCCCTTCACGAGCTTGAAGCCACCATCGATGCCGCGTTCGACGAGCGCGACACCATCACCTCCCACACCCGCGGCGCCGTGCGCGAAGCGGTTGAGGCTGCCCTGACGCTGCTGGATAACGGCGAAGTGCGCGTGGCCGAGAAACAGGACGGCAAATGGGTGGTCAACCAGTGGCTCAAGAAGGCGGTTCTGCTGTCGTTCCGCCTGAATGAGATGGAACTGATCAAGGGCGCGCCCGGCGAGGCCGCCTACTGGTGGGACAAGGTGCCGTCCAAATTCGATGGCTGGTCCGATCGTCACTTCACCAAGGCCGGCTTCCGGGCCGTGCCCGGTGCCATCGTCCGCCGCTCCGCCTTCATCGGCAAGGGTGCCGTCTTGATGCCCTCCTTCGTGAATCTCGGCGCCCATGTGGGCGAGGGCACGATGGTGGATACCTGGGCGACCGTCGGCTCGTGCGCGCAGATCGGCAAGCATGTGCACCTCTCTGGCGGTGCGGGCATCGGCGGCGTCTTGGAGCCCCTGCAGGCCGGCCCCGTGATCATCGAGGATAACTGCTTCATCGGTGCGCGCGCCGAAGTTGCCGAAGGTGTGGTTGTCGAGGAAGGTTCCGTCCTTTCCATGGGCGTGTATCTGGGCGCTTCCACCAAGATCGTTGACCGCAATACCGGTGAGGTCTTCATGGGCCGCGTGCCTGCCTATTCGGTCGTCGTGCCCGGCACGCTGCCCGGCAAGCCGTTGCCGGATGGCACGCCCGGCCCCAATCTTTACTGCGCGGTGATCGTGAAGCGGGTGGACGAGAAAACCCGTTCCAAAACCTCGCCGAACGAACTCCTGCGCGACTAGGCCGAAAAATGATTGATCCGGTTGCGCTCTCGCAAGCCCTGATCCGCCAGCCGAGCGTCACGCCCGATACGGGCGACGGCCTTGATGTGCTGATCCGCGCGCTGGAGCCCCTCGGCTTCACCTGCCACCGGCTGGTGTTTGAGGAAGAAGGCGAGGAAGCGGTCGCCAACCTGTATGCCCGCATCGGCGAGGGTAGCCCGCATCTATGCTTCGCCGGGCATACCGATGTGGTGCCCGTGGGTGCGCACGGCCAGTGGTCGGTCGACCCCTTCGCGGCAGACGTGAAAGACGGCCAGCTTTACGGGCGCGGGGCGGCGGATATGAAATCCGCCATCGCCGCCTTCGCCGCCGCCGTTTCGCGGCGTTTGGCGAGGGGTGACCTGAAGGGCAGCATTTCCTTCCTCATCACGGGGGACGAAGAAGGCCCGGCGATCAATGGCACCCGCAAGGTGCTGGATTGGCTCAGGGCGCGCGGCGAGGGCATCGATTTCTGCGTGGTGGGTGAACCCACAAACCCGCAGGCGCTCGGCCAGATGATCAAGATCGGGCGGCGTGGCAGCCTGCATGGCATCATCCGGGTGGCGGGCGTGCAGGGCCATGTGGCCTATCCGCATCTGGCGCACAATCCGATCCCTGATCTGGTGAAAATCCTCTCGGAGCTTACCGCCGAACCGCTCGATCAGGGCAATGCGCATTTCCAGCCCTCGAACCTCGAGGTCGTGAATGTGCATGTCGGCAACGAAAGCCACAATGTGATCCCCGCCGAGGCGACGGCGCGCTTCAACGTGCGCTTTTCGTCCGATTTCACGCCCGATGCCCTGCAGGCGGAACTGACCCGCCGCATGGACCGCGCAGGCGTGAAATATGCCATCGACTGGTGGGTTTCGGGCGACAGTTTCCTCACCGAACGCGGGCCGCTGACCGACGCCGTCGTGGCGGCGGTCGAGGCCGTGACGGGCCAGACCCCGGAGCTGTCCACCACCGGCGGCACCTCGGATGCGCGCTTCATCAAGGATATGTGCCCGGTCGTGGAATTCGGCCTCGTGGGCGCCACCATGCACAAGATCGACGAGCATGTGGCCGTCGCCGACATCGAAGCCCTCGCCAAGATTTACGAGGGCGTTATCGAGCGGCTGGTGGGGTAGTAATCGGGATCACCTATTAGCTTTCATGGTTTAGATATTGACAGAGAAGCATGTTTATCTTGCGCGAGGGGCAGGCGGCTCTTGATCGACGGCAGTTGTTAGCCGGGCAATCTCTTCGCTTACTTCATTAGGCGAGCGTCTGGGGCGTCCGTGATCTGCAAAACAGTCAAAATCATGGGCCAGCTTGAATATGGCGTCCATTAAGTCTCGATAGTTCTGTTCGACTTCAGTAATTGCCGGTTCAATGGGGTCAGGTAAAACGGGCCACATAAGCCCTCTTTCATTTGGAGGGGCTGTCAAAAACCAGTGATTAATTCTATTGTGATTTATAATTCTAAATAATTTTTCAATATTTTTCCGCATCTTATGATTAAATAGTTCATCTGATTCGGAGCTAATTTGTCTGTAGATAGGATAGTGTTTACGGATATCGTTTGCACATCTATTTAATTCGTTCAAAAGTTTGTCTGGGTCTCGGTGAAGACGGGCGGATCTGGACATTGAATAAAGTTCATCAGAAAGCCGACACGCCAAGTCAATTTTACGTTCATTTTGCTCCATGCGGCTCTTTCTGTTTAATCGAAGGTCCGCCAAACGCGCCGCGTATATGGCTAGCAATACGGTCGCGAGGACTTGTGCCCAGTCCGAAAGTGACCCTAGTTTATCGGCATCCCAAGACTGCCAAGGCCATTGGAAGCCTACGGCGCCGATCCAATGCCCAATTATCAGGGCTATGCCTATATAGAATGAAATGTCGAGTGGGCGACGGCCTAAGGGTTCATTGTCCATTCTTTTGATCACTCCTCCAAAACCAGATCGAGCTTTGTCTTGCCCCAGATCAGCAGCAGGCTGTCTTCAAGGGCCACGTTCGGGCCGTGCGGGGTGTGGTTCGCGGCGTAGCTGAAGTGGCCGGGGGCGGCGATGGTGTCGCCGAACTGCATCCGGCCCGAGATCAGGTAGGTGCCGTGGTCGCCATTGGTGTGATGGTGGCGGGGCTCGCGGAAGCCTTTCGGGAATTTCAGCAGGGCAATACCGCCCCCCGTTTCCGGGTAGCTATAGAGGCGTGCAGCCATCATGCCTTCGGGGAAGCCTTCGGCCTTCACCGGCTGCCACTCGACAGTGCTCGTATCCACCGCCACGATGGGGGCGCCCGGCGTGGCGGGGTCACCGAGATGCAGGTCCAGGGGGCCATCGGCCCAGCGCAGCAGCTCGGTTTCCTCCAATGCGTCATTCGGCCCGTGCGGGGTGCCTGCCGGGAAATAAACGAAGGCGCCGGGGCCGACGATCCTGCCGCCCGAGTTCAATTTGCCTTTCAGGATGAAGCCCGTGTGGCCGCTGGTGGTGTGATAATGCCGGGGCTCCAGATAGCCCTTCGGGAATTTCACGATGGCCACACCCGGCGTGCCGGGGGCATCCTGAAAGATGAAACGCTGGGTCAGGCCCGGCGGGAAGGCGCTGGCGCCCGCCGGCACCCACGCGAGGGTGCTTGTGTCGATCTCGACCGTGGTGGGCCAGTCGTCACTGCGTGCCGGAAACGAAAAAGCCGCCACAAAGGCGGCGGCCAGAAACAGATGTTTCATCCCTGATCCCCCTTATGCCCGTGGGGCGAGCATAGGTAATCACAGGGGTGGTGTCTATCGGGGAGAGCTTCTGGCTCCGTTCGGTCTGAGGAGGGCCGTGAGGCCCGTCTCGAAGACCGCGGCGAGTTTCCATGCCCTTCGAGACGCCCGGCGCCATGGCGCAGGGCTCCTCAGGGCGAACGGCGGAATTGCCTGCGGACGCGTGTCAACGAATGCTTTCCACATTCTGCTCCCAGTTGGCGCCGTCGAAGGGCACCACGGTCATCTCGGTTACCGTGTCGCCTTCAAGGCAGCCGGCGTGGACGCTGTAGGCGTGCGGGTGGCTTCTCGGCACATAGAAGCTTTTGATGCCGCAGGTCTTGCAGAAGAAATGGCGGGCGGTGCGGGTGCCGAAATTGTATTCCGCGATATTTTCCCACGGGGTCAGCAGGCGGAAATCGGCCTTTTCGACAAACAGGTGCAGGAAGCCCGTTTTCTTGCAGATGCTGCAGTTGCAGGCATGCACTTCCATCGTCGCGGGCGCGTCGATTTCGAACCGGACGGCGCCGCAGTGGCAGCCGCCGGTGTGGGTCACTTTATCGGTCATTTGAACTTTGCTTAGTGCTTGTGGTGGTCGCCGTGTTCGCCGTGGCCGCCCTTCATGCCGTCCATGCCGGTGACGGTGACGATAACCGGCACGTTGCCGGCCTTGTCGAAGGTCAGCGTTACGGGGAAGACATCGCCTTCCTTCAGGGGCTCGGTGAGGCCGATCAGCATCACGTGATAGCCGCCGGGTGCGAACTCGATGGTTTCGCCCGGCGCGATGGGCAGGCTTTCAAGCATGCGCATCTTCATCACGCCGCCTTCTTCGCTCGACTGGTGGATTTCAGCGGCCTTGGCGCGCTCGGTCGCCACGCCGGTCAGCGTCACCATTTCGTGGCTGCCGTTTTTCACAGTCATGTAAACGGCACCGGCGCGGGTCATGGTGCCCGTGGTGCGTGCCCAGGGATGTTCCACCATCACGCCGTCATGATGGCCGTCCTCGTGCGCGAGGGCGGGGGCGGCGAGCGAAAGGCTCATGAAAAGGGGGGCAAGGAAACGGCGCATGGGATGGCTCCTCAAAGGTGCGTATCAGGGAAGGATCAGGTTGTCGGTCGCCTTGATCAGCTCATGGCGGATGCCGGGCTCGAAGGCGGAATGGCCGGCGGCGGGCACCACTTTCAGCGTCGCCCACGGCATGGCCTGTGCCAGCTCGAAGGCGGAAACCGGCGGGCAGATGGCATCGTACCGGCCTTGCACGATGGTGGTCGGCACATGGGCCAGCCGGTCGGCATCGCGCAGGATCTGGTTGTCGGTTTCAAGGAAGCCCTTGTGGACAAAATAATGGGCCTCGATCCGCGCGAAGGCGAGGGCGAACTCGGGGTCCACCGACAGGCGCTGCTGGCCTTCGTCGGGGATCAGCGTCACCGAACTGGCCTCCCAAAGGCTCCATTCCTTCGCGGCCATCAGGCGCTGGCCGGAATAGTCGGGGTCGGTCAGGCGGCGGTGATAGGCCGCGATGATGTCATCCTGTTCGTCATCGGGGATCAGGGCGCTGAACCTTTCCCACGCCTCGGGGAAGATGGCGCGGGTGCCGTATCCGTAAAACCAGTCGAGCTCGCGCTGACGCATCAGGAAGATGCCACGGAGCACCAGATGCGTCACCCGGTCGGGGTGCGTTTCGGCGTAAAGGAGCGCGAGGGTCGAGCCCCAGCTGCCACCAAACAGCGCCCAGCGCTTGATCGCGAACTTTTCGCGGATCAGTTCCATATCCGCGACGAGATGCCAGGTCGTGTTGTTTTCAAGGCTCGCATGCGGGCGGCTGCGGCCACAGCCGCGCTGGTCAAACAGGATGATCCGGTAGCGCGCGGGATCGAAGAAGCGGCGCTGCATCGGGCTGGTGCCGCCGCCGGGGCCGCCATGCACGAAAAGGATCGGATAGCCATCCGGGTTGCCGGACTGCTCGACATAAATCTCGTGGCCATCGGGCGTGCGGATATGTTCCCGCGCGAAGGGCTCGATGGCGGGATAGAGGGGGCGTCTCTCTTCTAGCGTGAAGGCGTCCAAGCCCTGCTCCTTGTCGCTGCGGTCTATCCTGCAGCATAAAAGCGGGGAAGGCGGGGCGCAAGCGCACTTGCGACCCTTGATCTGCATGACGTGCCCCTCAATTGCCGGGCGGGCTCTAGGTGCGTTGCGCGCCCCTCAAGCGCCGGGCGGGCTGATTGGGGGCGTCGCCGCTTCAGGCTGCCACGCTGCGGTCGCCTTCGCGTTCCTTGAGGCGGGCCTCGATAAATTCGTACGAGACAAGGTCGTCAGCATCGATGGGCGCATCGGCGAACGGCAGGCGCACGCAGTGGGCCTTGATGCCGAATGCCTTGCCGGCGCGCTTCTCGAGCCCCGACAGCGTGGTGAGGCCGTAGCGATACAGAAGGAACGACCACAGGCCGACCATCGGCAGCAGCGCGCGGCGCTTCTTCTTGTTGCCGAACTGGCCGCCGGCGCGGAACAGCTCGATGGCGCCAAGCGCCCTTTCGGTGACCACTGAATAGATATTGCAGTTGGACCAGATGGCATCGCGGAGCACATGGCGGCCGGTGATCTTGCCGGTGCCGGGATAGGTTTGCTGGATGAGGGCGTCATCCGTCATGCCCCATGCGGCTTCGGCGCCGGTGTTGATGATGTCCTTCAGGAAGTAGGACACGATCTCGGCCGAATGCAGGCAGTTGTCTGCGGTCGTGATAAAGAGCGGCAGCGCCGACGGGCCGCCCAGTTCGTCAATCGCGCCCACCACGCTCTGCGACAGGGTCTGGCGGCTGGTGGTGAAAACGATCCGGCCCGCATCATGCAGCTTCTTCACGCCGGGGAGCGCGAGGGCGATGGCAGGGTCCTCGATCGAAACGGCGATGCGGTCGACCTCCGGCACATCGGCGAGATAGCCGACGACGCGGTCAAGCATCGGGGTGCCGTTGACCGGCAGGGTGCATTTGTGGCTGACGCCAAAGTGCGAAGCGAGGGCATTCACGATGCCCGGACGCTGGGCGGCAAGCACCAGCGCTGTAAAACGGAGGGTGGTCATTCTGGCTGTCCTATTGTCCCTTTTTTGGGACTTTCCTAGTGCTTGACAGGGTGAAGGGCAAGCTCTATTGCGCTTTCCTTAGCCTCCAGTGACTTATGCTTGCCAAATTTTGTGGCCTGGCTGACACACATGACACAAAGGAACGCCGATTTGTCCGGTATTGCGCTCGAGCACCTGCTTTTCGAAGGGGGTGCCCCCCTCCGTCTCAAGCCTGAAGACAAGGCACGCCTGAAGGTCCTGTTCCTGGCCAAGCATGCGCTCGCCGGCGGCCAGTTCGATAAAACCGACGGCACGCACTCGATGTATCATGATGAAATCAAGTCTTGCCTTGAGGGGCTCGGGCTCGATGTGGTGGCGTCGAACAGCTATGAAGCGCTGTTCCATTCAAAGATCGACCAGAATTACGTCTTCACGCTTTTCAACCGCGGCGGCTTCCGCAACAGCGAGATTCTGGCTTCGTGCCTGTGCGAATATCTGGGCGTGCCCTATATGGGGGCCGCTCCTTCGATGCGCGGTTTTGCCGATGACAAGCATCTGGTGAAAACCATGTACCGCGATCAGGGTATCCCGACGCCCGAGTGGCAGATTTACCGCACCGCCGACCAGTCGGCCCCGGCCCCGGATTTCAAGGCCGAACGCTATGTGGTGAAGCCGAACAACAGCTCGGCCTCCTATGGGCTCGCGCAGGGCACCGACTGGGAAGAGCTGAAACCGCAGGTGCTGGCGCTTCTCGCTGAAAACCATGATGTGATCGTCGAGGAATATGTGCCCGGCATCGATGTTTCGGTGCCTGTGGTAGCGGCTGGCAAGCCGTGGATCCTCTATCCGATGATGAACCCGGCCACCGAAGGCGAGTTCGTGGTGACCTACGAACAGAAGCGCGGCTTTGCCTCGGTGCCGCCCATCGAGTTTTTCAAGGATCATGAAAAGTACCCGGCCCTCGTCGACTATACGCAGCGGGTCAATGCGATGGTCTGGCCCTATGATTATGCCCGGTTCGACTATCGCATCGATCCGACCGGCAAGGTCTGGGGCTTCGAGTTCAACGTCTCGTGCAACCTTGGCGCCAAGCGGGCGATCTGCCAGTCGGCCAAACTGCTCGGCTATGAGCAGAGCGATATTGTCGAATCGGTGATTGCAAGCAGCCTCGAGCGTCAGCGCTTCATGTTTGAAGCTGCGCTCGAAGGCCGCAAGATCCGCTACAAGACGTAAAAGCCTATTCGGCCGCCATCCGGCGCGCTGTCAGGATTTTCTCGGCCAGCTTCACGTCACCCGGATTATCCACATCGATGGGGGCATCCGCATAAGGCATGCGTACCACTTTCACCGTGGCGTGCCAGCGGTGCGACAGAAGCTTCGCAAGGCCGTGGATGGTTGCGAGCCTGAAGCGGTACAGAAGCATGAACGACAGGCCGAACGCCTTGCGGATACGTTCCGGCCGTTTGCCGAACTGGCCGCCGCCTTCAAACACCTTGGCGGCGCCGAGCGCGCGAACCGAATTCAGCGCATAAAGATTGCAGCTCGACCAGCCGCCGTCCTTCAGTTCGTGGAAGGCGCGCTTGCCCTCGGGGTAGGCTGCCAGAATGTCTGCCGCCGGTGTCATGGCGACGCCGACGTCTGCCGGGTCCCGCGCCAGTTCAGCGCAGAAGTGATCGATCATATCCGGCGTGTGCAGCGGATTATCGCCCGTGGTGATGACAAGCGGATAGGGATTGCTGATCACGGCGACACCGGTGGTGACCGACGCGAAGAGATTGTCGGCGCTCGGCACGAAGGCGATCCGGCCTTCATCAAGCCATGCCTTCAACTGCGGCACGCTTTCCAGAAGTTCCCTGCTTTCGATGGAAACGAAGATGCGGCCGACGGACTGCGCCGCGATCAGGGTTTCGACAACCCGTTCCAGCATCACCTTGCCGTCCAGGCTGATCAGGCATTTGTGGCTGACCCCCTGCAGTTTCGCCACAGCGTCTTCCGCGCCCCGCCGGCTGGCCGCCAGCACGAGCGCGGTAACGGTACCATTTTTGCTCATTTCGGTTCTCTCCCTGCCCCTCATGGGTCAAACCAGTTGTTTGTGAAGTTCCCTCACTGGCATGTCGCTGTCCATCTCTTTCAGCATGGCCTTCACCTTGTCCCGGCGGTCGGCGTCCAGAAAACCTGCAACGCAGGCATCGAACTTGTCCCATAGTTGCGCTTCTGTGAGCGGATGGATCGTGCTGCCGACAGGGAAATCAACCTCAGTTGATACCGTGCGGCCGTCTTTGAGTGTTACATGGACCTGCGTGGAAAACTCGGATTCGAGCTTTTCGACATAATCCTTCCGGACGAGGGGCAACAGGGCCGTCACCTCGGGGCGGGCGATGGCCTCAAGCTCATAATCGCCAAGACCGGCGTTCCCGGTGAGAAGCCCGACCGCGAGGCCATACTCTAGGCTGAATTTGGCTTCGGCAGATGTCACCGGGCGCTCATACATCAGGTTGCGGAGGTGCGCGGCAGGGGCGCGGACCAGAATATGGTCCACATCCGCCGGGCCGAAGCCATGCTTGGCGCGCAGTTCCAGAAGCCCATCGAGCGCGCGGTGGACGCTGCCGCAGTTCGGGAAGCGCTTCACCTTCAGGCCGTATTTCTCGATCATCAGCGGATTGCCGATGTCCCTGGCGCTGAATTCGACCTTCTGGCCATATTCATCGATGTTTTTCATGCGCTCGCGGAGTTCAGCCACATCGGGGCCGACCATCAGCGCGCCCATCCCGTGGGGGCCATGCAGCGTGTTGGCGCCCGCTGTGATCCCGGCTTCTGCCATCAGGGCGGCTTCCACGGCGCCGCGGGCTGCGAGGCCGGCGTGCAGGGGCTTTGTCATGGTGCCGAACTGGCTCATGAAGCCGCCGGCGAGGCTGGTGGCGATGCTGACGGCGTGCGCGGCGCGCTCGGCATCAAGCCCGATCAGACGGGCGACCCCGGCGGCTGACCCGACGGCGCCGACCGTGGCGGTGGCATGCCAGCCGCGGCTGCGGTGGAACGGGTTCACCCCTTGCCCCACCCGGCCGATGATCTGCAGGCCGACGATATAGGCGTCGATGAGCGCCGCACCCGTCATGCCGCGCGCTTCGGCCACAGCGAGAAGGGCCGGGGCCAGCACGGCGGTGGCGTGTGCCTTGGCGGGATCGAAATTGTCATCGAAATCGAGCGCGTGCGCGGCTGTGCCGCCGACAAGGGCGGCCATCGGTGCCGAAAGGCCTTGCCCGTAGCCGACGGTGCGGCAATCGCCGCGGCCCCAGTCGGCCGCCAAGGGGATCAGGCGGCGGGTCACGTCTTCGTGGGCGCCGGGCACCATGCAGGCAATCACATCGATGAAAGCATCGCGGGCGCGGGTGCGGGCGAGCGGCGACCAGGCATCAGGCGTTTCTGCCGTCCAGCGGGCGATCGCGTGCAGCGGGTTATCTGGATCGAATGTCATGGAATATATAGGATTTTTCTGATTGTTCGTTATGATGCGTGAAGCAGTCCGATTTTAGTCCATTGCGGGTAAGGAATAAAGGCCGCACGCACACTGATGGCGCGTTGGCAGAAACCTTTCGAGGAGAATCATCATCGCCGCCGCACCGGAAGTGGATGCCACTAGCCCGGCCGCCGATGCCGGACCGCCGCCCGACACCTTCGTGTGCGTGGGCGATGCAGGGCCGACATGTGTCGTCGCCCTGAACGGTGCATGGACGCTCGCCAATGCGGAAGTGATCGACCGGCACGTGCGGGCAGCCCTCCGCTATGCCGCGCGGCAGGCCGGGGAGCGACCGATGATGATCGACTGCAGCGGTATCGACACGCTGGATACGACCGGCGCCGTCCTCATCCGCCGTTTCGCCGCATCGCTGGAGGAAAAAGCACCGGCGATGGTGACCGGCATTGCGGCGCGCCACAAGCGGCTTCTGGAAGTTATCAACTGCCGCCAGCCGGCTGTTGCCATCGCGCCCGACATGCTGCCGTGGCACCTGCGCCTTCTGGAGGATGTGGGCATCGCGAGCATGCGGCTTGCGAACGAAACCGCGAACCTCCTGTCCTTCATCGGCAACGTGCTTGTCCGCTTCTTTGGCCTGTTCCTCAATCCTTCCCGGCTTCGGGTCACGGCCCTTGTTCACCAGATCGATGTGGTGGGCGTGCGGGCGATGGGGATTGTGGGGCTTATTTCCTTCCTCATCGGTGCCGTGATGGTCAACCAGGGGGCGGTGCAGCTGGCCAAGTTCGGGGCCGATATTTTTGTGGTCGACATGCTGGGCATTTCGCACCTGCGCGAGCTTGGCATCCTCCTCACCGCCATCATCGTGGCCGGTCGGTCCGGCAGTGCTTTCACCGCCGAAATCGGCTCGATGCAGCTGCATGAAGAAATCGACGCGATGAAGACGATCGGCATGAACCCGATCGATGTGCTGGTGCTGCCGCGCCTGATGGCGCTGATGCTGGCCTTGCCGCTCCTCGGTTTTTACGCCGACATGGTGGGGATTGCCGGGGGCTCGCTGATGGCATGGGTGCAGCTTGGCATCAGCCCCGCCAACTTCTTCATCTATTTCCGCGAGGTGATCTCGATCGACCATTTCATCGTCGGTCTTGTGAAGGCGCCCTTCTTTGCCGCCGTGATTGTGGTCAGCGGCTGCTATCAGGGGCTGACGGTTGAAGGCAGCGCCGATTCGCTGGGCCGCCACACCACGCGGGCGGTGGTCGAATCGATCTTTCTGGTGATCGTCCTCGACGCGCTTTTCTCGATTTTCTTCACGGCTATCGATTTGTGAGGGGCAGGGCATGACAACCGAAACCGACCTGATCGAAAAACCTGAAGCGGAGAGCGACGTGCCGGCTATCCGCGTGCGCGGACTGGTCACGGGCTTCGGCCCGCAGATCGTGCATGACCATCTGGACCTTGACGTGAAACGCGGCGAAATCCTCGGCGTGGTCGGTGGCTCGGGCACTGGTAAATCGGTGCTTCTGAAGGCCATCATCGGACTGATCACGCCGATGGACGGCGAGATCGAGATCAACGGCGTGAACCAGCATCGGCTGGTGGGTGATGCGGCACAGGCGGCCCGGCGCGAATGGGGCGTGCTCTTTCAGGACGGGGCGCTTTTCACCTCGCTGACCGTTGCCCAGAATGTGCAGGTGCCGCTGCGCGAGCATTTCCGGCTGGCGGAAGACCTGATGGACGATATCGCCCGCTCCAAAATCTCGATGGCGGGCTTGCCGCTTGATGCGGCGTGCAAATATCCGTCCGACCTTTCAGGGGGCATGCGCAAGCGTGCGGCCCTTGCCCGGGCGCTGGCGCTTGATCCGTCGATCCTCTTCCTCGATGAGCCGACGGCAGGGCTTGACCCCATCGGCGCCTCGGCTTTCGACCAGCTCATTCTCGACCTCAAGGCAGCCCTTGGCCTCACCGTCTTTCTCGTGACCCATGATCTTGATACGCTGCACACGATCTGCGACCGGGTGGCGGTGATCGCCGAGAAGAAGGTGCTGACCATCGGCACGCTTGATGAGGTCGCCCGCTTCGATCATCCCTGGGTGCGGGACTATTTCTCCGGCCCCCGTGCCCGTGCCGCCGGCATCACCTCCGGCAAAGCGAAGGAAGTCTGACGTTATGGAAACACGCGCATCCCACGTTCTGGTTGGCGGCTTCGTGCTCCTTTTCATCGCGGGGCTCATCGGCTTTGCCATCTGGCTCGCCAAGGTGGATCTGGACCGGGAATATACCGATTATGACATCTATTTCGATGGCACGGTTTCGGGCCTCTACAAGCGCGGGACCGTTTACTATCTCGGTATCCCGGTCGGTGAAGTGCGCGATATCACGCTGGCGCCCAACGACCCCCGCAAGGTGCGGGTCTGGGTGCGGCTCGATGGTGACGTGCCGGTGAATGAAGGGGCGACCGCGCGGCTCGAGTTTCAGGGGCTCACGGGGGTTGCCTATGTGGAAATCAAGGGCGGGGACCCGAGCCGCCCGGTGATCGAGGCGATGGACGGCGCGCCGCGCCCGGTGATCCCGTCCGAAGCGTCGGCCTTTCAGGAGCTTTTCGAAAGCGCGCCGAACCTGATCAACGAAGCGATCATGACCGTGGTGCGCCTGCAGATGCTGCTGTCGGACGAGAATCTGGCGAGCGTGCGGGACACGCTGGCCAACCTCAACAAGGTTTCCGGCAATGTGGCCGCGGCAAGCGAGGATATCGGCGGCCTTCTGGTCGATACCCGCGCCACGCTGCAGGCCGCGGCAGTGGCGGCTGAAAACCTTGGCAAGCTGGCGGACAGCGGCAATGCGCTCCTTGAATCCGATGGCAAGCGGATGGTCGACGAGGCCGTCGCCACGATGGAAACGGCACGCGCCATGCTCGCCCGGATCGACGGGCTTGTGGCTGCCAACGAAGGCACCGTGACCCAGTTTGTGGGCGGCACGCTGCCTGAGGTATCGCGCATGGTGATGGACCTGCGCCGTGCCAGCCGCAACCTTTCGCGCCTCATCGGGCGGATCGAACAGCGGCCCGGCGATGTGCTGTTCGGACCGGGTCCGGAACAATATGACATGAAGAATCGCCCGAAACAGGAAGGGGACGATCAATGACCAGCCTCAGGACGCTTTCGCTTGTCTCCCTTCTGGCGCTGGGTGCCTGCGCCCCGCTCATCAACCTTGGTGGCAGCGAACCGGCGACGGCATACGGACTGCGCTATCCCGGCGGGCGGGCGCTGGCGGCCGAAGGGGCGCCGGTCATTTATGTCGACGAGCCGGTGATGACCGAAGGCCTTGGCGGGCGCGACATTGTGGTGCGCGGCGCCGACGGCAGCCAGAGCGTGCTGAAGGGTGGTCGCTGGACGGCACCGGCGAGCGACATGGTGCGCTATTATCTCGTTCAGGCTTTGGAAGACCACACAGGTGCCCGCATGATCGGCGAAGGCGGGCTTGATATCAATGCCGCCTGCCGCACCCATATCACCGTCTGGCATTTCGAGATGGTGCCGGGCGCGGGCGGCACGCCGGACAAGGCCGTGGTCGGCCTCGAGCTATCGCTCGTTCACCTTGATACCGGTGAGATGCTTTTCCGCAACCGGTTCGACCGCACGGCCGATATCACCGGTAACGAGCCATCTACCGTGGTTGCCGCCTTCCAGTATGCGATGGAAGGCCTCTCGGGCGAACTTGCTGAAGGCATGAAAGACAAGGTCGCGGCTTGCGGGGTGGAAACCGCACCGGCAGGCTGAATTTCTGCAGGCGGTATGGCTGTCAGCGTAGGCGGGCGGCGAGGGCGCTGATCTGGCGGTCCATCCGGTCGAGCCGCTTTTCCTGCTCCACCAAGAGGCCACCAAGCAGGTTGGTGATACTGTCGAGATCGAGCGATGCGGCGGCTTCTTCGAGGCTGATATAGGGCTTTTCCCGCGCAGGGAAGAGCGGGCCATCGATGCAAAGCTGGCGGGCGAGAGCATCGTTTTCCGCGGCAAAATGACCGGCGATTTTTGCAGTCAGGGCCGGCGGCAACAGGGTGCGCGCCGTGCCTGAAAGGCGGACATCTTCCTCAAGGGCCGCAAGCGCGCCGACGATCTGGTCCGAGAAGGATTGAGGGGGCTTTAGCCGGTTCAGGCGCAGCAGCAGCGGCAGATATTTGTGCGGCAGGCTGGCGTTGATTGTCTCCGCGGGCTGCTCGAGTGTGGCGGGGTCAACACCGAGGTAGGCCGAGGCGGTGGCAAACAGGTCGTCCGCCGGATAGCGGTGCACGCGCACATTATCTTCCCCCGCGATGGCCTGCAGGCCTTTCACGAAGGTGCCGAAATGGAGGTGCAGGAAATCCTTGTAGATAGCGCCGATATAGCTTTCGGGGTCTGCCGTCAGCGCCCGGCGTTTCACATGCTGCACATAAAGCGATTCGAGATAGGCCGCCTGGTCGCGCACATAGAGAAGGATCTTGAGCCCGTATCCTTGCGCGGCGGCGACGTCCGCCAATCGCTGCATCTCGGCGGGTTCGATATCAGAGAAGAACTCGCTTGAAAGCAGCAGGTCCCGGCCTGCGCCATTACCCAGCATCTCGGCGAAAAGCTTCAGCTGGGCGTCGCGCGTATCGGCGCGCTGCATGAAATTGCTTTTGGGCAGCAGGCTGCGCGCGAGCCACACGCCGTTGCCGGACGTGATAAGGCCGGCCTCTGCGCGCTTGCGGTTGCCCGTATCGGGGTAGCGGATGCCGGCAGCGGCAAGCTTCTCGGCGTTCCGCGCGAAATAGACCTGCAGGGCCGATGAGCCTGTCTTGAAAATGCCGATATGCAGGTAGCAGGTATTCATCGCCTTCGTCCCTTAGCCCTTCGTTTCGATGCGCTGCGCACTGCGCTTGACGGTCAGCCAGCCCCACACTGCGAGGGTGAAGGCGGCAAGGCCCACAAAGGCATAGGGAAGTGCCGGGTGCGCGTCCGAGAAAAGGAGGCCTGCCGCCAGCGGCCCGGCGACACGGCCAAGGGCCGCGACCCCGTTCGAGAAGCCGAGCGCGGTGCCCTGTGCCTCGGGCGGGGTGCTGTGCGAGATCATGCCGTTGATGCCGGGGAAAGCGACGGTGAGCCCGAAGGTGATGAGGCTGAGGCCGATGAGCGTGGCGATCACATGCGGCGGGGAGATCAGCACAACGAGCGTGCCGGTCACCGCGATCAGGGCGCCCGTCTCCACCACCTTTCGCTCGCCGTAGCGCTTGAACAGGCGGCCAAGCGTGCCCGACTGGAAGATGGCAATCGACAGGCCAAGGAACATCAGGAAGCCACCGACCTGACGCTGGGTCCAGCCGTGGGCCGCTTCCATCCAGAAGGGGCTGATCGAGAAGTTGGCGCTTTGCGCCATGGAGGCCACCAGAAAGACGGAAACAAGCAGGATGAAGCCCGGCCCCTTCAGTATGCTTGATAGCGACGGTTTGGGCGTGGGGGCGGCGTCTGCAGCCTTGGCCGGTGCGTCCTTGCGTTTGGAGGGGTGCGTTTCCGGCATCACGACAAGGGCGAGGATACCGGCAATGCCCGAAAGGGCAGCGGCAGCCAGCGCCGGCAGGAAGACCGAACCGGTGCCCCCAAGGCCCGAAAGAAGCCCGCCAAGGCCGGGGCCGAAGGCGAAGCCGAGCCCGAAGGCGGCGCCAAGCTTGCCCATGGCGGCGGCTCGGTCCTCGTGGCTCGTGATATCGGCAAGGGCCGCGGAGCCAATCCCCACGTTGCCGCCCATCGCACCCGATAGGGCGCGGGCCACAAAAACCATGGCGAGGTTCGTTGAAAAAGCCAGAAGCACATAGGCGCAAAGGCTGCCGAAGAAAGTGATGGCAAGCGCCGGGCGGCGGCCGATCCGGTCCGAGAGGTGCCCCCAGACCGGGCCCATCACGAAAGAGCAAAGCGAATAGATCGAGAGAAGGGCTGTGCCGGTGAGCGCATCGCCGCCGAATTCGAGCGTCAGGAACGGCAGGATCGGCACGATCATGCCGAAGCCGACCAGATCGACAAAGATGGCGAGAAGGATGACGATCATAAGCGCGCACGGCCCCCGGGGTTCACAAGGCCCCATGGGGCCGGATGGCCTTCTATAACCCTTAACGGGTCAGCGCGTCGACCTTGCTTTTGAGGGCAGCGAGTTCGGCCTGAAGATCCTTCAGTTCCTTGTCCTTCTCGCCGGTTTCTTCTGCGGCGGGCGGGACAGGGGCGTTGGTGTCTTCCTTCATCGAAGGGCCGGTGGTGCCATAGGCGCCGGGGGAGAACATGCGCATCGCCTGCTGGAACATCGCCATATTCTGGCGGGTCATTTCCTCGACAACCGGCATGAAGTTCGCGGAGCCGCCTTCGATGCTGAAGGCCTTGCGCATCTGTTCCTGATTCCGGGTCAGGTTTTCCATGGCATGTTGCAGATAGCCCGGCACCACAGCCTGCAGGCCATCACCATAGAAGGAGATCAGCTGGCGCAGGAACGGCAACGGCAGCATGGTGCTTTCGTCTTTCTGTTCCTTTTCGAAGATGATCTGTGTCAGTACGCTGTGGGTGATGTCTTCGCCCGATTTGGCGTCAACCACGACAAACTCTTCGTTATCCTTCACGAGATCGGCCAGATGATCGAGCGTGACATAGCTCGACGTCGCTGTGTTATACAGCCGGCGGTTCGCGTATTTCTTGATAATGATCGGGTCGCCCGGTTGCCGCCCTTTGCGTGCCATAACCATTCCTCTTCCTGTACCTTCGGCTCGATGCTGCAGCGAATGCTGCGCCCGGCCGATTAATTTGCGGCCAGTGTACCGGTCTTCGCCGCACTGCCGCAACAAAAATTGTGCGACCGCACAAATATCGCGGTGGCGGAGAGACGCTTGGCTTCCTATAGTGTTAGCCGGAGGACGCGATGGCGAAGAAAGGCGACAGGGACGAAGGGCATTCGGGCGATGCAGCTGCACCTGAAACGGTGCTGGCGACCCTTTTCCTCGACCTTTGGCAGGCCAATCTCAAGGCCTTCGCGCTGGACCAGCAACGCGATGACGATGCTGCGGGTGATGCGGCTGCGAAGGAGAGCGGGCAATGACCGACGGCCTTGAGTTTGCAGCCATCATGGCGCGGGCGTCGCGGGGGCCGCGCCCCATGCCGCTGCATCTTGCCAATGCCTTCGGGCTATGGGCCGGCGCCACGCCCGCTGCGGGTGCGCTTTCCGCAGGTGCCCTGATGATCCACCCGAGCCTCGCAGACGGTTTTGCCTCGCTGCGTGCCATGGTCGAGAAAAGCGGTGGCTGGCCGGCCTTCGTCGGGGCGGTCGCCATGGAATCGTCCACCCGCACCGCGCAGTTTCTGGAAGGGGTGAACCGCTATCTCACCCATCCCTATAACCGGCCCGAAAGCGACGTGGCGGTGGCGGCGGAAGTCGGCACCATGCAGCTTCTGGATTATGGCGGGGACGGCACCCCTGTCCTGATGATCCCGAGCCTGATCAATCCCCATTATGTGCTGGACCTGATGCCGGGCCGCAGCATGGCGGCCTATCTGAAGGAACGCGGCTTCCGGCCTTTCCTTGTTAACTGGAACGAACCGGGCGATGACGAGACCCGCTTCGATACCGGCACCTATGTGATGGCGCGGCTGATGCCGGCGCTTGGTACTGTGGCGGCGGTGGCGGGCGGACCGGTGCCGGTGATCGGCTATTGCATGGGCGGCACGCTCGCCATGGGGCTGGCCGCGCGGGCGGGCGGGATGCTGTCGAAGCTTGCGCTTCTGGCGGCGCCCTGGGATTTCGAGGTGAGCCGCGCCCACGCTGGCCGCCGCATGGCACCGACGCTGACTGCCATGGTGCAGGGCATGCCGCTGCAGGCGCCGGTGAGCGTGGATTATCTGCAGGTCTTTTTCGCGAGTCTTGACCCCACCCTTGGCGACAACAAGTTCCGCAAGTTTGCTGCGATGGATCAGGACAGCGATGCCGCCCGCTTCTTCGTGACGCTGGAGACATGGGCCAACAGCGGCGCGTCTCTCGCACGCCCGGTGGCCGAGGAATGCCTTGGCACCTGGTACGAAGGTAACGCGCCGGGGCGCGTCAACTGGATGGTGGCAGACCGGCCGGTGGACCCGGCAGAGGTAACTGCGCCTGTCTTCGTGGCCGCCCCGAAGGCCGACCGGCTGGTGCCGCAGGAAAGCGCGCTCGCGGTGGCGAAAAGCCTGCCGAACGCGGTGACGCATGATCCGGGTGCGGGGCATGTGGGCATGGTGGTGGGCTCCCGGGCCAAGGCCGGCCTCTGGGCGCCGCTCGCCGACTGGCTGAAGGAGGGCTGATCGATGGTGCGGCCTGATGTCCTCAGCCTTTCGCGGTTTTACCGCACGCCGCTTGGCCTCAGTGCTGCGCAGGTGCTGGGCGATACGATTGCCCGCCTGTCGGACGTGCCGGAAGGCGGTACTGTTGTCGGTCTCGGATTCGCGCCGCCAGTCCTTGCCCGGTTTGAGGATCATGCCCGGACCGTTGCCCTGATGCCGGCCCGCCAAGGTGTTTGCCACTGGCCGAGCCACGCGAAAAGCCGCACCGTGCTTGTCGATACCCAAAGCTGGCCGATTGCCGATTCGTCCGCCGATATGGTGATCCTGATCCATGCGCTGGAGCATGCGCAGCTGCCGACCCAGCTTCTGCGGGAGGCATGGCGGGTGCTGGTGCCGAACGGGCAGGTCGTGGTGGTGGTGCCGAACCGCCGCCGCATGTGGTCGGCGCTGGACCGCACGCCGTTCGGCTATGGGCGGCCCTATTCGAAGGGGCAGCTTTATACCCTGATGGAAGATCACATGCTGCCGCCCGATGGCTGGACAACGGCGCTGATGGTGCCGCCGCTTGCTTTGCCCGGCATCGGTCGGCTGTTGCGGCTCGGGGAAAAGCCGTTTCGCCTGATGGGAAAGAACCTTGGCGGCGCGCTGATCGTACACGCCCGCAAGCATGTTTACGGGGCGCTGCCGAAGGGCAAGGCTGTGAGGGCAGGGGTTGAGGCCGTCTCCGGCATTTAGTGGAATCACAAGTTCCGAAAGGCTCTTGCAAGCGCCTGATGCGGCCCATAAGGTCGGGACAGGAAGGGTTGCCCGGATGGTCGGGCGCCAGAGGACGAGGAGACGACGATGACAAGCGACGATCTGAATGACGGCCCCAGCATGGGCACCGATCAGGAAGCCGCAATCCGCCGCGTGGCAAACGCTCTGCACCGGCTCAATGATGCGGTGATCGGCGCGGTCCAGCAGGGTGTCACCGTCGAACTGATGCGCGCCTCGCGCTATCACAACGAGGCTGGCGCCTGGGGCGACATGCTGGTGCCCATCATCCACAAGAAGGACTGAGGCATGGCTGGCAAGCAGCAGCAAAGGCCGCTCTTGCCGGTGCCGCGCCTCGCCACGGCTGACGTGTGCGATGCGATGGGCGACGCCGTTCAGGTCGTTGCCCTGCCTTTCAGCGATTACGGCGGCCGGCTCGATTTCGCCGGCCCCGTTGCCACCGTCCGCACGCTTGATGACAACAGCTTCGTCAAATCCATGCTGGAAACACCGGGCGAGGACCGGGTTCTGGTGGTGGATGGCGGCGCCAGCCTGCGGTCGGCCCTTGTGGGCGGGAACCTTGCCGGGCTTGGCGTGAAGAACGGCTGGGCCGGGATCATCGTCAACGGCCTTGTGCGCGACGCCCATGAACTGATCGCCGCCGATATCGGCATCAAGGCGCTGGGGCTTTATCCCAAAAAGTCCGAAAAGCTCGGCCGCGGTGAAACCGGTGTAGCCATCACCATGGGCGGCGTGATCATCGAGCCCGGCATGTGGCTCACCGCCGACACGGACGGCGTGGTCGTCACGAAGTCGATCCCGTCACTCTGACGGGATCGCTTATTTTTCCAGAAGGAACAATGCCTGCTCGGCCATCAGGTTGGCGAGTTTCGGCCCCATGTCGAGCCGGCGGCCGTTGCGCATATGCGGCACAAAGGAACGCACCTTCAACCCTTCGGACTCGGCGAGGTCAAAGAGGTCGAGGATCGTGCAGAAATGGATGTTGTCGGTATTGTACCATGTTTGCGGCATGGACTTGGTGACCGGCATCCGGCCCCGGAATAGAAGGTCGGCACGGACCTTCCACTGGGCGAAGTTCGGGATGGTGACGATGGCTTGCCGGCCGATGCGCAACAGATCAAGCAGCACTTCGCGCGGGCGGTGAACCGCCTGCAGGGTGCGCGACAGGATCACCAGATCGAAGCTCTGGTCCGGATATTCCTCAAGATCATTGTCGGCGTCGCCCTGCACGACAAACAGGCCGCGCGAGACGCATTCATTGACGCCCTTCTGGCTGAGCTCGATGCCGCGCCCGTCGATGCCGCGCTCGTTGACCAGATAGTCAAGGAGCTCGCCGTCGCCGCAGCCGACATCCAGAACCCGCGCGTTGGCAGGCACCAGATCGGCGATCAGTTGCAGGTCTTTCCTGATCGTCATGCGCCTGTCCCCCCGGTCAGGCCGCGGGTGCGGGCAGCGGCGGCGATGAAGCCTTTCAGCATATGGTCCATCTCCGGCACATCGAGAAGGAAGCTGTCATGCCCGTGCGCCGCTTCGATCTCGGCGAAGCTGACGGGCACGCCGGCAGCGTTCAGTGCATGCACGATGCGCTTGTTTTCAATCGTCGGATACAGCCAGTCGCTGGTGAAGCTGATCACGCAGCAGCGCACATGGGATGCCCCCTTGAAGGCGTCGGAAAGCCGACCGCCATGCCGGCCCGCGATATCGAGATAATCAAGCGCGCGGGTGACATAAAGGTACGAGTTGGCATCGAACCGGTCCACGAAGGTCGAACCCTGATGGCGCAGATAGCTTTCCACCTGGAAGTCGGCATCGAAGCCGAAGCTGACGGCCTCACGGCCCTGCAGGTTGCGGCCGAACTTGGCGGTCAGTGCGTCTTCCGAAAGATAGGTGATATGGGCGGTCATGCGCGCAACGGCGAGGCCCTTTTCAGGCCGCGCGCCGGTATCGTAATAGCGGCCGTCCTGCCAGTTCGGGTCCGCCATGATGGCCTGACGCCCGACCTCGTGGAAGGCGATATTCTGCGCGGTATGGCGGGCGGCGGTTGCCAGCATCACGGCTGCATGCAGCCGGTCCGGGTAGGTTGCGATCCATTCCAGCACCTGCATCCCGCCCATTGATCCACCGATGACGGCCATGAGGCTTTCGACATTCAGGTGATCCAGCAGGGCGGCCTGCACGCGCACCATGTCGCGGATCGTGATCACCGGAAAATCGGTGCCCCAGGGCTTGCCGGTTGCCGGGTTTTCTTCCCACGGGCCGGTGGTGCCAAGGCAGCTGCCAAGCACGTTCGAGCAGATCACGAAATAGCGGTCGGTATCGATCAGTTTGCCGGGGCCGACGATGCGTTCCCACCAGCCGGGTTTGCCGGTGATCGGATGGTCGCTCGCCACATACTGGTCGCCGGTCAGCGCATGGCAGATGAGGATGGCGTTCGAGCGCGCCCCATTGAGCGTGCCGTAGGTCTCGTAGCCCACGGTGACAGGCGACAGCATCGCGCCGCCATCGAGCGCGAGGGGCGTGTCCTTGAAGAGTGTCGCTGTCTTGCCTGCTGCGGGTCGCACGGGGCCGGTATCCTTGATGGTGTCGAAAGCTTGCCTCCATAAAGCGGGGGCGCGGCGAAAAGTCAACGCGGAGCTTCACTTTGTCTTTGCCAAGGCTGGGTATGGCGGCTAGTTCTATTGGCGTTTTGACGCCCGGACACCTTGAGGAGACCCGACATGAGCGCCCCGAAGCCCCACAGCTGGATCATGGACCTTGCTGCCTATGTGCCCGGCCGCGCGAAGGTCGAGGGCGTCAAGGAAACCGTCAAGCTGTCGGCCAACGAATGCACGAGCGGCCCGAGCCCGAAGGCCGTGGCGGCCTACACGGCGGCGGCGAGCCAGCTGCTGCGCTACCCCGATGGCGGCTCTACCGAGCTGCGCGAGGCGATTGCGGGTGTTTACGGCCTTGATGCCAGCCGCATCATCTGCGGTGCGGGCTCGGACGATATCCTCACCGTGCTGATCCATGCCTTCGCCGGCCCCGGCGACGAGGTGATCTTCAGCCAGTATGGCTTCATGGTCTATCCGATCCAGACAAAGGCAGTGGGCGCCACCGGCGTGGCCGTGCCGAACCTGAAATGGGCGGCGGACGTTGATGGCATCCTCAAAGCCGTGACGGCGAAGACCAAGCTTGTGTTCGTCGACAACCCCAACAACCCGACCGGCGCCTATCTGCCGATGTCGGAAATCGAGCGTCTGCACGCCGGCCTGCCCGAGCATGTGGTGCTGGTGGTGGACAGCGCCTACGCCGAGTGCGTGACGGCTGAAGATTACGACGCCGGCGCCAAGCTCGTGGAGCGGTCGACCAATGTGATCATGACCCGCACCTTCTCGAAAATGTATGCGCTCGCCGGCCTCAGGGTTGGCTGGGGCTACGGCGGCCCGGCGATCATTGATGCGCTCAACCGCATCCGCATGCCCTTCAACGTCAACCTGCCGGCGCAGGTAGCGGCGGTTGAAGCCGTGAAGGATCAGGCGCATCTGGCCGAATCCGTGGCCTACAACGCTGAATGGCGCGACAAGCTGACGGCGGAACTCGTCGCCCTTGGCCTTGATGTGGTGCCGAGCCAGACAAACTTCCTGCTGCTCGGCTTCCCCGAGGAGAGCCCCTTCACGGCGGGCGAGGCGAACACATATCTGAGCGAGCGCGGCTATCTGCTGCGCTGGCTGCCCGGCATGGGCCTCCCAAATCACCTGCGCCTGACGATCGGCGCGCCGCACGAGAACCGCACGGTGGTGGAACTGCTGCGGGCGTTCCTGAACGGATCGCCTGAATGAGCGACAGCCACTTTGATACCGTCGCGATTGTCGGCATCGGCCTGATCGGCTCGTCGCTTGCCCGTGCCGTGGCGCGCGGCAAGCTTGTGGGCCGCATCGTCATCGCCGACCGCGACGTGGCGGCGCTCGCCGAAGCCGAACGGCTGGGCCTCGGCCAGGCTTATGAAAGCGATGTGGCAGACGCAGTGAAGGACGCGGACCTTGTGGTCCTGTGCGTGCCTGTGGGCGCGATGGAGGCGATCGGCAAAGCCATGGCCCCGACGCTGAAGCCGGGTGCCATTGTCTCTGACGTCGGCTCGGTGAAGGCGAGTGTCCTGAAGGCGCTCTCCGCCACGCTGCCGGCCCACGCCCATATCATCCCCGGCCACCCGGTTGCGGGAACCGAGAAATCAGGCCCCGGTGCCGGCTTCGCGAGCCTCTTTGATGGCCGCTGGTGCATCCTCACCCCGCCTGAAGGCGGGGATGCCGCGGCTGTTGCGAAACTCAAAGGCTTCTGGGCCGCCATCGGCGCCGAGGTCGAGATGATGGACGCTGCGCACCATGATCTGGTGCTTGCCATCACCAGCCACGTGCCGCACCTGATTGCCTACAATATCGTGGGCACGGCCTCGGACCTTGAAACGGTGACCGATTCCGAGGTCATCAAATATTCGGCAGGCGGCTTCCGGGATTTCACCCGGATCGCGGCATCGGACCCGACCATGTGGCGGGACGTGTTCCTGAACAACAAGGAAGCCGTGCTTGAAATGCTTGGCCGCTTCACCGAAGACCTGACAGCCCTGCAACGGGCGATCCGCTGGGGCGACGGCGATGCGCTTTTCGAGCTTTTCACCCGCACCCGCGAAATCCGCCGCCGCATCATCGATGCCGGGCAGGATAGTGCGGCGCCCGATTTCGGACGCCCGCACGAGGAATAAGGCTTATTTCGCGATTGGCGTCATCTTGCCGACGAGCACCCCGTCGGCGCTGATGCCCCCGCCTTGCAGCATCACCGAAACGGGCCGGACGGCCGGCTGGTCGGCGAAGGCGTTTTCAGCCCCCTTCATCAGGAGGCCGGCACCGGCGAGGGCTGCGGCGGCGCTACGGCCATCCGTTACCTTCAGGCTGAAGCTGCCAAGCGGCATGGCATTTTCGTCAAGCGTGATGCTGCCGCTGCCTTGAATCCGGCCTTTGGGGATGGTGAGATCGATCTCGCTGAAGTCGATGAGGCCACCGGCGTTACCCCAGCCTTCAAGATCCTTCTTCGACCAGCCTTCGGGCGGGGTGCCGGATGCGGTGCCAAGCAGAAGCAGGCGACCATTTGCGGTGTCTGCCGTGATCCGGAAATCGGTGCCTTTTTCTTCATGCAGGCCGGTGGCGGCGTCAGCTTGCGGTGCATGCAGGCGCGCCGAGATCAGCCAGTTGGTGAGGGTTGCTGGTGTTACCATATAGGGCGCTTCGACGAGGCTGAAATCGCTGGTGTCGCCGCTCGAATCGATGGCGATAATCTCGCTGCCGTCATCGTCCTTGCGCCAGCTGCCGCGGATCTTGTCATCGGTGAAAGCGATCCGCCCGCCGCCGACCGAGGCCTTCACGCCTTCGGCTTCGCCCATCCAGTGACGCGGGGTCCAGAGATGGCTGATCAGCGTCACCTTGTGCGCCCGGAAAAGGACTGCCTTGCCCTTGCGGGTGATTTCCACATCCTTGGTATCGAGGACGATGCGATAGGGGAAGCCGGTGACGACCACGTCCGAAGCCTTCACCTCGTGCCCTTCTGATGACCAGCGGTTGAAGGTGGCTTCCACCGATTTGGCGGCGCCCATGGCGCTGGTCCACCACAGGCCGCTATAGCCGAGGATGAGGAAAAAGAGGGCGCCGATAAGATATTTCAGGCGGTTCATGGGGCGGTCTCCTTGCGGCGCGATCAGATGCCGGCGGCGTCGCTCGCCAGTGTGAAGAGATACTTGTGATATTCTTTAAGCAGATAAGTTGTCGAAACTGCGGCCTGCACGGGATAGGCCTCCACGCGCACTTCCGGCATGGCGCGCCTGAGGACGATCAGACTGCGCGGCATATGATAGGCGGCGGTAACGAGCACCACCCGGTCGAACCCGTTCTTGCGCGCCCAAAGCGCAGTTTCGCGTGCGTTGCCAAGGGTGTCGGTGGAGGTGCGGTCAAGATCGACACAGCATTCATACAAGGGGGCTTCTTCGCCCGAGATAGCACTGAGTTCGGCCCGGAGGACGGCGGGGTTGACGCCCGATATCAGCAGCCGCGCGCCCGGATTGGCCTTGAGGATGGCAAGCCCCACATCGATACGGCGCGCACCGCCCGTCAGCACCACCACGGCGCGGGCGTCGGGCATGGCAGCGGGTTCGTCAACGAGCGCGCGAGAGAGGAAATAAAGGAAGCCCGAAAGCCAGGCAACCAGCGCCACGAACAGGATTGTGCCGACAAGGCGGGAGAAAACGGATCTGTTGCGGGTCATGGCGAGGGTTTCACACCAGTTCCAAAAGGGCCCGCCGCACCGTGATACGGGCCGTGCCCATGGTGACGGCACCGGCGATCACCGGCAACAGCAAAAGCCACCACAGCACACCGGAGCCCGGCAGCGATGCAGTGAGAAGGCCCTGACCCATCTCTTCCGCCAGATGCAGGAGGGCGAGGATCACAAGGATCGCCATGATGATCCCGCCAAGCCCGCCAACAAGGCCGTGAAGCAGGTAGCGCCGGTCGAAGGCACTGGCGATCATGCTGTCCTCGGCGCCCATCATATGCATGATCTCGATACTGTCTCGGTGGGTGGCAAGACCGGCCCGGCAGCCGAAAATGACAATGGCGACGGTCGACAGCACGATCAGCACCACGATCCCGACAAGCAGCAGGCGAAGGGCGGTGACAAGCTCGAGGATCGAAGCCATCCAGGCCTGATGATCATCAAGCCGCGCGCCTTTCGCGGTTGCCCGCAGGCGTTCGGCCAGCCCTGCCGTGTTCACGGCACCGGCCTTGTCGAGTTCGACATGGATCAGGGTCGGTACCGGCAGGCCGGCATCGATGGGCAGGTCACCAAGCCACGGCGAAATCAGCGCCATCACATCGGCGTCCGCCATCACTTCGGCCTTGGTCACCCCGGGCGTGGCGCGCAGCATCTTCAGCGCGTCCTCGGTCTGGCGAGCCCGGACGGCGGCATCGGCGTCCACGATCTGTACGGTCAGCGTGGTGGCCAGCCCCTCGGACCAGCGATCAAGTCCTTGGCCCAAAGCGAGGCCCATGGCGGTGGCAAGGCCGGTGAGGAAAAGCATGACGCCAATCACCCACGGCAGCAGGCCGTCGCCCGCCTGATCCTTGGGCAGGAAAACCGGGGTTTCGCCGAAGAAGGGCAGGTTCATGGCTGTGCCCCCGTTTCGTCGGGGTCGGGGTCGCGCGGTTTGCCGCCGGCGAGATAGGTCATATTGCCCTTGTCGAGCGACAGGACAGGCGCGCCGATTGTCTCCACCAGATGCTGGTCGTGGCTGGCGATCACGATGGTGGTGCCGATCTTGTTCAGTTCGACAAAGAGATGCATCAGTCGCATGGCCATTTCGGGGTCGACGTTACCGGTCGGCTCATCCGCGACCAGAAGATCGGGCTTGTTGATCACGGCGCGGGCGATAGCAACGCGCTGCTTTTCCCCGCCGGAAAGCGTGGCGGGGCGGGCGTGCATGCGGTCCTTCAGGCCAACCCATGAGAGAAGCTCTTCCACATGATCGGCAATCTGGATGCGCTTGGCGCCCTTGATCTGCAGGGGCAGGGCCACATTATCGAAGGCGGACAGGTGATCAAGCAGGCGGAAATCCTGGAACACGACACCAATACGGCGGCGGAGGCGCGGCAGTTCCTCGCGCTCGATCCGGGCAAGGTCTTTGTCGAAGAAATGGATAAGCCCGCGCGACGGGCGGCGCGCCAGATACAGGAGCTTCAGAAGCGAGGTTTTGCCAGCGCCCGAAGGCCCGACGAGAAAATGAAACGAGCCGCGCTCAAGGCGGAAGGTGATGTCCGACAAGACTTCACCGCCCATGCCATAACGCATGCCCACATTCTCGAAACTGATCACACAAGGCTCCCTTGAAGGCCCTAGGACGGCGACTTCAGACGCGGAGAATTGCATATGGGGACGCTGGCGTAAAGAGAGGTACCGAGAAGCCCCGGCTGCTGCCCTTTTTGCATGCAGTTTCTGGCAGTTGGAGCATGGACAGTATAGCCGCGAATAGGGTATGCCTAAAGGCAAGAGGCGGGTGTGTTTCGCGTTTGGCCTGCCGGTCGATTTGCCAAGGGGTAGTATCCTTATGATCCTGCAGTGTCCTTCGTGCGACGCCCGCTTCAAGGTTGGGGCCGGTGCGATTCCGGCGGCGGGACGCAAGGTACGCTGTGCGCGGTGCATGCACGAATGGCACGCCCTGCCGGGTGAACTGAAGGAAGCCCCGAAGCGCCCGGCCACGCCGCCGCAGCCCCGCCAGCCCGAAGCCCCGCGTGCCGCCGAAGCTGCGCCTGCTTCGCGCCCCGCGCCCGATGAAGCCGAAACTGCGATGGCGGCGGCCTCCTCGCCGATGGATTTCGAGGACGAGGATACAACCGACGCCGAAGTGGTGGACGATCCCAACCTGCCGCCGCCGGGTGCGCCTGTACAAGCGAACAACAAGCCGCTTTTCTCGGCTGATGCCTTCGCCGCTGCCATGAAGGAAGCGGGCGGCGAGGTTGAGGAACGGCCAAGCCTGACCAAAGAGGGCTTCGCTTCGCGCCGCAAGGATGTGCCCGAAATCCGCGATGAATATGTGGAAAGCGACGATGACGAGGATGATTTCCTCGCCCGCCGCCGGGCAGAGCAGCGCCGCCAGTCCGAAGTGGACCGTGCCGGTCGCCGCCGCCGTTTCATCCTGTTCTTGTGGGTGCTTCTTTTCCTCTTCTGGGGCGGGCTCGCCGGCGCCATCTTCCTGATGAAGGACACGGTGAAGGAAATCTGGCCCAAGTCCGCCGCGATCTATAGCTGGATCGAAGGGCAGAATGACGCGGAAGCGCTGAAGGAAAAGCTGGAGGCCGAAGGCAAGCCGCTGTCGAAGCCGATCACCGAGGCGGTGACCGTGCTCGGGGCTTTCCTCGAATCCAGCAGTGTCGAGGAAGTGAACGGCGAACAGGTCCTGATGGTGAAGGGCTATGTGGAAAACCAGGGCGCGCGGGCGGCCACGGTGCCGCAAGTTGAAATCCGCATTGCCGACGGCAGCGGGCAGGTGGTGGACCAATGGGTGGTGAACCCGCCGGGCCAGATCATTGCACGAGGCGGCAAGGTGCATTTCTCCTCGCCGCGCAGCCCGATCCCGGCCGGTGCCGCGAGCGCCGAAGTGCGGGTTCTCGATGGCACCCGGTCGACCGAGGCGGCCGATACCAGCAATCTCTACGAACGCGGCCACTGAGCCACGAAGGGGAAACGGGGATGGGTAAAAGAACAAGAAGCGGCGCCGAGTTTTTCTTCGATTGGGACCGCGCCGGTGAAGCCCACCACGGCGTGGAGCCGGTTTTCACTTCCGACGAGATCATTGAACGCGTTGAGGAGCTGGCGGCGAGCCTGCACCGCTGGTTCGAGGAAGAGCCGGTCGCACAGGTGATCATGAACGGCGCCATGATGTTCGCGGCTGACCTTACCCGCGCCATGTCGGCCCGGGGCACCGTGATGGAAATGGATTTCATCCAGGTCGCCAAGAACCGCCGGGCGGGCACGGTTGACCTTGTGGCCGCTTCGAATCTGCCGGTTGATGGCCGCGAAGTGCTGATCATCGATGACATCTACGAGACCGGCAACACGCTCGCCTTCGCGCATGCGCATTTCAAGGCGCTTGGGGCTGCCAATATCACGAGCGTGGTGCTACTGGATAAAAGCCAGGGCCGGCAGACCGTGTTCAAGCCCGATTTCGTCGGCTTCGAATGCCCGGATATCTTTGTGATCGGCTACGGGATGGACGTGGCCTACCGTTACCGCGAGCTGCCCTTCATCGGGAAAATGGGCCGGGCCTGAGCCTTTCAGGCGCCCTTCGAGACGCGCTGTCGCGCTCCTCAGGGCGAACGGTTGAGTGGCCCGTTCGGTCTGAGGAGAGGCATAGCCTCGTCTCGAAGACCGTGGCAGACGTCAAATCCAGTCCGGCACCTTGTCCATGGCGATCAGGTCTTCGACCTCGACACGTGGGCGCACCACGGCATAGGCATCACCCTTTACAAGCACTTCGGCCACAAGCGGCCGTGAGTTGTAGGTCGATGACATGACGGCGCCGTAAGCGCCTGCCGATTTGATGGCGACAAGGTCACCGGCCTTCAGGCGCTTGGTGGCGCGACCGGTGCCGAACACGTCCGAAGATTCGCAAACAGGCCCCACGAAATCGGCGGCGAAGCTGTCGCCCGCCTGATCCTCCACCGGCACGATATGATGGAAGGCATCATACATGGCGGGGCGCATCAGGTCGTTCATCGCTCCGTCGAGGATATAGAAGGTGCGGTTGTCGCCGATCTTCTCGTACAGCACGCGGGTGAGGAGGATGCCGGCATTGCCCGCGATCAGGCGGCCCGGTTCCAGAATGATGCGGCAATCGAGCCCGGCAAGCACATCGCGAATGAGGGCGCCGTAAGCTGCCGGTGCGGGCGGGGCGGCAACATCGGGGTCATAGGGGATGCCAAGGCCGCCGCCGAGGTCGATATGATGGATATCGTGGCCGGCAGCCCGCAGCGATTTGACAAGCTCGACCACGCGCGCGAAGGCGGCGCGGAAGGGTTCAAGCTCGGTCAGCTGCGAGCCGATATGCACGTCCACACCGGTTGCCTTGATGTTGGCCATCGTCCGCATGCGTTCATACAGCATGTCGACCTTCTGCCAGCTGATGCCGAACTTGTTTTCAGCCTTGCCGGTGGAGATTTTGGCGTGGGTCTTGGCGTCCACATCCGGGTTTACCCGCACTGAAACGGGGGCGACAACACCGAGGCTTGCGGCCACGGCGTTCAGGGCCTCGAGCTCCGGTTCGCTTTCGATATTGAACTGCAGGATGCCTGCCTCAAGGGCGAGGCGCATTTCATCCGCGGTTTTGCCGACGCCGGAAAAGACGATCTTTTCAGGCGCGATCCCAGCGGCCAGCGCGCGCTTCAGTTCGCCGCCCGATACAACGTCGGCGCCCGCACCGGCTTTCGCGAGGGTCGCCAGCACCGCCTGGTTGCTGTTGGCCTTGACGGCGAAGCAGACAAGCGGATCAAGCGGCGCGAAAGCCTCGTGGAAGACGTTGAAGTGGCGTTCAAGCGTCGCAGATGAATAGACATAAACGGGCGTGCCGACGGCATCCGCGATGGTGCGCAGGTCCACGTCTTCGGCGAACATGACGCCGTTCCGGCTGTTGAAATGATCCATGCTCAGCGGCCCTGCGAGATCTGCGTGCTGCGGGTTGGCGGCTCAAGGTCGCCTTTCTTGCCGCAGGCTGTGAGCATCAGGGTGGCGGCGAGCACGAGCGTGACGGTGCGGATCATTGCAGTTTCTCCCGGAAGGCCGCCACAGCCTCGCGCACGCGGGCGGGCGAGGTGCCGCCAAAGCTCATGCGGCTTGAAACCGAGGCATCAACGGACAGGACATCAAAGATGCTGGCATCGATGCGCGGATCAACCTTCTGCATATCGGCAAGCGGCAGCTGATCGAGCGTGATGCCCTTCTCCTCGGCGATCTTCACGATGGTGCCGGTGACATGATGCGCATCGCGGAACGGCATGTTCAGCACGCGGACGCACCAGTCGGCAATATCGGTCGCGGTGGAGAAGCCACCGCCCGCTGCTGCCTTCATGGCTGCAAGGTTGGGCTTCAGGTCATCGATCATGCCGGTCATGGCGGCAAGCGACAGTTCGAAATCGTCTACTGCTTTGAAAACGCGTTCCTTGTCTTCCTGCATGTCCTTCGAATAGGCGAGCGGCAGGCCCTTCATGACGATCAGAAGCCCGGTGAAGGCACCGGCCATGCGGCCGACCTTCGCACGCACCAGTTCGGCGGCGTCCGGGTTGCGTTTCTGCGGCATGATTGACGAACCGGTCGAGAAGGCGTCCGAAAGCTTCAGGAAGCCGAAGGGTGCGGTGGCCCAGAGGACGATTTCGTCCGCGAGGCGCGACAGGTGCACGCCGGCAATCGCGAGGTCCGCGAGCATTTCAAGCGCGAAATCGCGGGCCGAGACGGCATCAAGGCTGTTGGCCATCGGCCGGTCGAACCCGAGCGATGCGGCGGTCATGTGCCGGTCGATGGGGAAGCTGGTGCCGGCAAGGGCGGCTGCACCCAGCGGGCTTTCATTCATGCGGGCGCGGCAATCGGCCAGCCGGGCGCGGTCCCGCCCCAGCATCTCGGCATAGGCCATCAGGTGATGACCCAGCGTGACGGGCTGGGCGGTTTGCAGGTGGGTGAAGCCGGGCATCACGGCATCTGCATATTTGTCGGCCTGGGTGACAAGCGCGGTCAGCAGGGCCTTGAGGCCTGCGTCCATGCGGTCAAGCGCGGCGCGGGTCCACAGGCGGAAGTCGGTTGCGACCTGATCGTTGCGGCTGCGGGCAGTGTGGAGGCGCGCGCCGGCATCGCCGATCAGCTGGCGGAGGCGGCTTTCCACATGCATATGGATATCTTCAAGCACGTCATCCCAGACCATCCGGCCGGCTTCGATCTCGGCCTGCACCTGATCGAGGCCCTTGTGGATCGCGTCGCGGTCGGCTTCGGTGAGGATACCGTTCGCAGCCAGCATGCTGGCATGCGCCTTCGACCCCGCGATATCCTCGCGGTACAGGCGCTTGTCGACGCCGATCGAAGAGTTGATTTCCTGCATGATGGCAGACGGGCCGGCGCCGAAGCGGCCACCCCACATCGACTGCGCGTCGCCCTCACCTTTTTGCGAGTGGTCTTGCGGGGTGGGCGCGGGCGCTTTATGGGTTTGATCGTGGCTCATGACTTCAGGTCCGATAGAGGAGTAGACGATGGGATCGAATGGCAAATTGGTGCGCGGCATCCTTCTGGTGGGCGTGCTGGCGCTGCTTGGCTGGGCATCCTATCGGCAGTTCATGCCCGCGACAATCTCTGATCCGCTTCAAACCTATATGACGGGCGAGATGTCACGCCTGACATTGCAGGCAACCCCCCGCAAGGTGAGCGAGCATATCGTGATGCGCGAAGATGGCAGCCCCATCAAGCTTTCGGACATGACGGGCAAGGTGATGCTGATCAACCTGTGGGCCAGCTGGTGTGCCCCGTGCCGCGCCGAAATGCACGAACTGGCCTCGCTGCAGGCCCAGCTGGGCGACGATATGTTTGAAGTGGTGGCGGTGAACGTGGACCGTGGCGGTATCCCGGCGGCCAAGGACGCGCTGGCCGAATGGGGCGTCGAGGGCCTTGCCTTCTATGCCGATCCGAAAATGACGACGGCCATCGAACTGGCGAACGGTGCCCTGCCGACGAGCTTCATCATCGACCGCGACGGCAATGTGCGCGCCTATTTCCTCGGCCCCCTCAAATGGGATGCGCCCGAGGCAGTGAAACTGTTTGAGGCCCTGAAGGCCGGCACGGTCTGAGGGGCACCCTTCGAGACGCGCTGCCGCGCTCCTCAGGGCGAGCGGTGCTTCATAGATCAACGTTCGGTCTGAGGAGGGCCGCAAGGCCCGTCTCGAAGACCGCTACTCGCTGCCCAGCATATTGGTGGCGGGGTCGATTTCATCCATAGCCACCACCATCGTTTCGGCCCTGGCGGCGTCATACCATTCGCTGACACCGGGGTGCGAGCGAACGGCCATGGCGTAGGCCATGGCGGTGGGGCTGAGGCTGATGCCATAGGTGAGGAAACGGCCGACAACCGGGGCAAACATCATGTCTGCCGCCGAGAAACCACCGAACAGATAGGGGCCGCCGTCGCCAAACTTGTCGATGGCTTCGGACCAAAGCGCATCGATCCGTTTCACGTCTGCCGCCACAGCGGGCGAGAGCTTGAGGCCGGTGTATTTCGCCTTGGTGTTGAAGGGGGCGGCGCGGCGTAGGGCCATGAAGCCCGAGTGCATCTCGGCGGACATCGCACGGGCGAAGCCGAAGGCGGCGTCATTTTCCGGCCACCAGTATTTTTCAGGGGCAAGCCGCGCGCAATAATCGATGATGGCGAGCGAATCCCACACCTTGGTGGTGCCATTGTGGATAAGGGCAGGCACGAAGCCCGAGGGGCTATAGTCCCTGATCTTCTCGTGAAATTCGGGCGTATCGAGCGGCAGCAAGACTTCCTTGAAGGCAAGCCCGGTGTGCCGGACCGCAAGCCAGCCCCTGAGCGACCAGCTGGAATAGGTCTTGTTGCCGATAACGATCGTAAGCGCCATGGAAGCCTCCCTCATACAGGGAGGCAACCCTAACGCATTTGATTAAAAAGGGAAGGAGGCGATTGGATTACCGCGTCGGGGTCGGCTCGCCTTCGCCGCGATAGTCATAGAAGCCACGGCCCGATTTGCGGCCAAGCCAACCGGCTTCCACATATTTCACCAGAAGCGGGCAGGGGCGGTATTTGCTGTCGGCGAGGCCTTCATACAGCACCTGCATGATCGACAGGCAGGTATCGAGACCGATGAAGTCAGCGAGCTGCAGGGGGCCCATCGGGTGATTGGCGCCAAGCTTCATGGCGGTGTCGATGGCTTCCACATTCCCCACGCCTTCATAAAGCGTGTAGATCGCCTCGTTGATCATCGGCAGCAGAATGCGGTTCACGATGAAGGCGGGGAAGTCTTCGGAAACGGCAGTGGTTTTATCCAGCCTGTCGCAGAAGGTTTTGAAACGCTCGAAGGTTTCATCGGTGGTTGCGATGCCGCGAATAAGCTCCACCAGTTTCATCACCGGTACGGGGTTCATGAAGTGAACGCCCATGAAATGCTCGGGCCGGTCGGTGGTGGCGGCGAGGCGGGTGATGGAAATGGACGAGGTGTTCGAGGCGATCAGTGCATCCTTCTTCAGGGTCTTGCACAGCTCCTTGAAGATGGAAACCTTGACCTGCTCGTTCTCGGTGGCGGCTTCGATCACAAGATCGCAGTCCGACAGGGCCGGGATATTGTCGGCAAGCGCAATGCGGCCGAGTGCGGCTTTCATGTCTTCGGGGCTCAGTTTGCCCTTGGCGACCTGCCGGCCGAGATTCTGGTCGATGGTCTCGAGGCCCGCTTTGGCGCGGTCCATCGTGACGTCGGAAAGGACGACCTCGAGCCCCGCGACTGCTGCTACGTGTGCGATGCCGCTGCCCATCTGGCCGGCGCCGATAATCCCAACCTTGTCAACCATGCTAAATCTCTGTTCCGGACCCTGGTATGTTTTATATCATATGAAACGGGGCCGCCCCATGAGGGCAGCCCCGCTATCTTTTTCAGAGAGCCTTTTCGAGCGCCGGAAGGGCTTCGAAGAGGTCGGCGACGAGGCCGAAGTCTGCAACCTGGAAAATCGGTGCTTCTTCGTCCTTGTTGATCGCCACGATGATCTTGCTGTCCTTCATGCCGGCAAGGTGCTGGATCGCACCCGAAATGCCGACCGCGACATAAAGCTCCGGCGCCACGATCTTGCCGGTCTGGCCGACCTGGTAATCGTTCGGCACGAAGCCGGCGTCCACTGCAGCACGGCTGGCGCCGACAGCAGCGCCGAGCTTGTCGGCAACAGCGTCGATGAGCACGAAATTGTCGCCCGAGCCCATGCCACGGCCACCCGATACGATGATCTTGGCGGAGGTAAGCTCCGGACGGTCGGACTTCGAAAGCTCGGCGCCCACGAACGAGGACTTGCCGGTTTTCTCAGCCGCGCCAACTTTCTCAACCGAAGCCGAACCGCCGGTGGCGGCAGCTTTGGCGAAGGCGGTGCCGCGAACGGTGATCACCTTCTTGGCGTCCGACGATTTCACGGTCGCGATGGCGTTGCCGGCATAGATCGGGCGCTTGAAGGTATCGGTGTCGATCACTTCGAGAATGTCCGAAATCTGCGCCACATCAAGGGCAGCAGCCACACGCGGCGCAAAGTTTTTGCCGGTGGTGGTGGCCGGCGCGATGATCGCGTCGTAGGAACCGGCAAGCGAGATGGCGAGGTTCGCGAGTTCCTCGGCGAGCGGATGGGCATAGGCCGCATCGTCCGCGAGGAGAACTTTCGAAACGCCTTCGATCTTGGCGGCGGCGTCGGCGACAGCCGCGCAGCCTGAGCCGGCGACAAGCGCATGGACTTCACCGAAGGCCTTGGCGGCGGTGACGGTGGCGAGGGTCGCGTCCTTCAGGGCCGCATTGTCATGTTCGACGATGATGAGGGCGGTCATGCGATCACTCCCTTTTCCTTGAGCTTGGCGACGAGTTCTTCAACGCTCGCGACCTTGATGCCAGCCGAGCGCTTGGCGGGTTCTTCCACCTTGAGGGTGGTGAGGCGCGGGGTCATGTCCACGCCGTAGTCCGCCGGGGTCTTCTCGTCGATGGGCTTCTTCTTCGCCTTCATGATATTCGGCAGCGACGCATAGCGCGGCTCGTTGAGGCGGAGGTCGGTGGTCACGATGGCCGGAAGGGTGAGCTTCACGGTCTCGAGGCCGCCATCCACTTCGCGGGTGACATCGACATCGCTGCCATTCACCACGACTTTCGAGGCGAAAGTACCCTGCGGCCAGCCAAGCAGCTGGGCGAGCATCTGGCCCGTCTGGTTGCAATCGTCGTCGATGGCCTGCTTGCCGAGGATCACAAGACCCGGGCCTTCGGCTTCAACGATGGATTTCAGGATTTTCGCAACGGCCAGCGGCTCGGTCTCGCCGTCATGTTCGACGAGGATGCCGCGGTCCCCGCCCATGGCGAGCGCGGTGCGAATCGTTTCCGTGGCGCCCTTGGGGCCAACCGAAACGACGATGATTTCTTCAGCCTTGCCGGCTTCCTTGAGGCGGATGGCCTCTTCAACGGCAATCTCGTCGAAGGGGTTCATCGACATCTTGACGTTGGCGAGCTCGACGCCCGACTGATCGGATTTCACACGGACCTTGACGTTGTAATCAACGACCCGCTTAACGGGGACCAGGATCTTCATGGAGTTGCCTCTCCCTAATTATTGTGCGGGGCAGCATTTCTGCCCGTACCTCTTTCAAAGCTTCCCCCCGGAAGCCGCACGAAAGAGCCTCAAAAGAAATGGGACCAACAGCGTTATCCCAAGGCCCATGCTCTGTCAATGCAGTGCAGCAAACATTAGTTAGGGGCCCTTACCGATGGGCGCCGGGCACCCACAGGATATCATTGTGGCCGTTGCCATTCAGCACCCGGCCGAGAACGAAAAGATGGTCCGACAGGCGATTGAGATAGCGGATCGCCGCCGGGTTGATCGGCATCTCTTCGGCGGCTGCCACCGTCAGCCGTTCGGCGCGGCGCACCACGGTGCGGGCGAGGTGTGCGAAGGAAGCAGCAGGCGTGCCGCCGGGCAGGATGAAGCTCGTCAGCGGCTTCAGGCCTTCGTTCATCGCGTCGATCTCGCGTTCCAGCCGTTCAACCTGCGCTTCAATGATCCGGAGGACCATTTCGGAGGGCGTGAAATCATCGCCCGGTGTGGCGAGATCGGCGCCGAGGTCAAAGAGGTCATTCTGGATGCGCATCAGCATGGCATCCGCGGCCTCGGCAGATTCGCCGGTTTCCAGCGCCTGCCGGATCAGGCCGATGGTGGCGTTTGCCTCATCGACCGTGCCGTAAGCCTCGATCCGGATGTCATGCTTTTTGAGGCGCGATCCATCGACGAGCGAGGTTTCGCCCTTGTCACCGCCGCGGGTATAGATCTTGGTCAGCTTCACCATGCCGGATCAGCCTGCCGACGCCATCAGCGCGACGATGAAAAGGAGAAGAATGGTGATGCCCTGTGAGGCGACCCGCGCCTGCATCAGCTTGTTGCCGTATTTTTTGTTGAAGTCGCCGCCCTTGGCCATCGCCGTGACCCCGAAGATCAGGATGCCGAGCGTGATGAGCGCGAAAATGAGGGCGAGGATGATGAGGAATTTCATGGTTCGATACTTTCCAGACTGGCTTTTCGGCCACTATAGGCGGCACCTCAGGGCTGGCAAGGCGAAAGCTAGGTGCCGGGCCAAAGTGTCGCAGGGTCCACGCCCGCCTCGCGGAGCGATTTCAGCGTAACCGAGAGGTTGCGTTTGGCGAAGCGCTGGCCGTGTTCATCCAGCAGCAGCGGGTGGTGATGATAGCGCGGTGTGGGCAAGCCCAGAAGCCGCTGCAACAGCACATGGATATGGGTCGCCTCGAAAAGATCGACCCCGCGTACCACGTCGGTGACACCCTGCAGGGCATCGTCATGCGTGACGGCGAGATGATAGCTCGTGGGCGTATCCTTGCGAGCGAGGACGACGTCGCCGTGCATTTCGGGCTTCGCATCCTGCCAGCCTGCGTGTGCGTCATGCCAGCGAAGCGGATCGCTGCCAGCCATGGCACTGGCGGCGGCAACATCCAGCCGCCAGGCGTGGGCATCGCCTGCCGCAAGGCGGGCTTGCCGTTCATCAGCGCTCGACCCCCTGCAGGTGCCGGGGTACAGGGCGCCGTCCGGCCCGTGCGGAGCCGACGGGGCCCGGGCGATTTCCTCGGCGATTTCCTTCCTTGTGCAGAAGCAGGGATAAACCGCCCCCATCGCCTTCAGCTTTTCAAGGGCGGCGGCATAGTCATCCATATGCTCGCTTTGCCGGCGGACAGGGGCGGGGTAGCGGATGCCGAGCCACGCCATATCCGCGTGGATCGCCGCCACGAATTCATCGCGGCAGCGGGTGGTGTCGATATCCTCGATCCGCATCAGAAAAGTGCCGCCGCCGGCCTCCGCAAGCTTCCATGCGGCGAGCGCTGAATAGGCGTGGCCCTTGTGCAGATGCCCCGTGGGGCTCGGCGCGAAACGGGTGATCAGGGATGTGTCGTGTTGGGCCAAATTCATGCTAATATCATCAGGTCAATCGAACATTCAGCTACTGAATATAGTTGTTTGTAATGACCGTGTAACACTGTATCTTGATTCTCAAGATGTCGGAAACGGCCTCGCCAGAACCGGAGCGAGGCGCCAAAGCCGGCGATCGGCGCCGGCTCTGTTCCGACTGATGGGGGAACAGGGAATGGGTGTCAACTTTCTGCCCCGCACGATGTCACCGGACAGTTGCCCGGCGCTGGTGCTGAATGCCGACTACAGGCCGCTCAGTTACTATCCGCTCAGTATCTGGCACTGGCAAACGGCTCTCAAGGCCGTTTTTTTGGATCGTGTGACCATCCTTTCCGAATATGACTTCGCCGTTCACTCCCCCTCCACCAGCCTCAATCTCCCGAGCGTCATCGCGCTGAAAAAATATGTCCGTCCGCCGAAATTTCCGGCCTTCACGCGGTTCAATGTGTTCCTGCGGGACCGGTTTTCCTGCCAGTATTGCGGGGCAATCGAGGACCTGACCTTCGACCATGTGTTGCCGCGGCGGCTGGGCGGGCGCACCAGCTGGACGAATATCACCACGGCCTGCGCCCCCTGCAATCTCGCCAAGGGCGGGCGTACCCCGCAGGAAGCCCATATGATCCCGCACGAATGGCCGGTCCGCCCGACCAACAGCCAGCTGCATGAAAATGGCCGTCACTTCCCGCCCAACTATCTGCACGAAAGCTGGCGCGACTATCTTTACTGGGATGTCGAGCTCGAAACCTGAGCCTTTCCCCCCTTTCTCCCACACCCGCGAAGGATTGCCCTGCCGTGCCCCGTATCGAGGCATGGGTAAGGGTGCATCATGGGATGAAAGGAAACGACCATGACGATCGGCAGTATCGGGAATTCCCCGACCGGGGCACCGCCCCAACCCCCGCGCAACCAACCACTGACGGATGACCAGAAACAGCAGGTTTCAGACCTGCTGGCGGCGTATGATTCCGAGAATCTTTCGGAAGAAGATGCCAAGACCATCCTGGAAACGCTGAAGGAAGCGGGCATCCGGCCAGGCAAGGATCTGGAATCCGCCTTTTCGGATGCGGGTTTTGACCTGCGCAGTGTGGCCGATACGGCGGGGCTGAAGCCGCCGCAAGGCGGCCCGCAGGGTGGAAAACCGCCGGCGCCACCTGCTGAGGGCGAAGAAACGTCGCTTAACACCGAAGGCCTGCAGACACTGCAGGATATCCTCGACAGCTATGATCTTGAAAATCTGAGCGACGAGGATGAAGCCACGATCATCAAGGCGCTTGCCGATGCGGGCCTGACCGGTGTGGCGGGCGATCTATTCTCGACCAAAGCCTGATCAGGCCTTCGCCGTGCTGCCTGTGGAATGTCAGACCCGTTTGGCGAGCCAGATGGCAGCGCGGCACCCGACCTTGATGGCGCCGGAGAGGGCAGCGTAGCCCGGGGTTTCCGCGGCGCCATGTTCGATGGCGGTTTCGCGGTGTTCGGCTTCCTCCGCCTGGAACTGGGCGATGGTCTTTTCGAAATCCGGGTCGGCGTTTGTGGCGGTCAGCCGGTCACGCTGGGCCTGATAATGGCCGTCGATCACTTCTTCCACAGCCGCCGTGCAAGCCATGGCGGCCTTTTCGCCCATCAGCGCGGTGGCTGCCCCAAGCGCGAAACCGGCTACATCCCAGAAGGGGGCAAGGGCAGTCGGGCGAACGCCGCGGTCCTTGATCAGCTTGTTGAAGCGGTCAAGATGCACCTCTTCCTGCGCCAGCATATGGCGGATCATCGCCGATTTTGGGTGACGGTCGCCGAGCACCGCAAGCTGGCCCTGATAGATGCGCACCGCGCCAAACTCACCGGCATGATCCACCCGCACCATACGGTCGATTTCTGCCGTCATCGACCTGTCGCCGGGTAGCGGGCGGGGCGGGTCGAAGGGTGTGTCATCCGTCATGGTGTCAGGTTTTTCGGTCATGCTTCAGTCCTTCCGGCGGGCCGCACGCAGGCTGAAGAAGGCAAGCGCAAGGCCGACCATGGCATTATAGCCCGCCATGGAAATGCCGAACAAGCGCCATGCTGCCGCATCGCAGCGTACCAGCGGTGCATCCTGCAGGGCGGCAAGGGCATCTTCGACACTGCCGGTCAGATCCAGCGCGCCGCTGCAATGGGCCGGACCATCCCACCATTTGTTTTCCACCCCCACATGGAAGGCGCCGATGGCGCTGGTGGTGAGGAAAAGAAGCGCGAAAAGCCACATCAGGCGCTGGTCGCCCGCGCGGCCTAATAGGAGCGCCACAAGGCCGAAGGCAATGGCGGCCATATAGGGATAGCGTTGCCACCAGCACATCTCGCACGGCGGATAGCCCGCGAACTGGAAGCCGTAGGCGGAACCCAGCACGATGATGGCAGCAAGTGTGGCAGCGGCGACAGGGTAGCGATCAGCGAAGGCGAACATGGGCGGTCTCAGACAAATTTCAGGGCAACGAATCCGCCGATCAGCAGCGCCACGAAAAGGGTGAAGACAAGCGACAGCCGTTTTTCGACAAAGGCACGGATGGGCGGCCCGAACTTCCACAGGAGCAACGCTTCGGCAAAGAAGCGCGGCGCCCGGGCCGGAATGCAGGACAGCATGAACAACAAGGGATCAAGCCCCGCCACACCGCTTGCAATCGTGATCACCTTGAAGGGGATAGGGGTCAGCCCGCCAATCAAAACAATGAGAACACCATATTCGGCATAATAGGCTTCGAACGCTGAGAACTTTTCAGCGTAGCCGTAAAGCTCGATAAGTGGCAGCGCGACGGCCTCGTAGAGAAAATGGCCGATCAGATAGCCGAGGCCGGCGCCGATCACGGACGCAATCGTGGCGATGAGCGCCAGCCGCCAGGCGCGGCTACGGTCGGCGATGATCATCGGCATCAGGAGGATATCGGGCGGGATCGGGAAGAAGCTCGCTTCCGCGAAGCTCAGGCCAGCGAGCCATTTTTCCCCCGAGGGGCGGGCGACACGGTCCATCGACCAGTCGTAAAGGCGTTTCAGCATGAAGTGTCCCGTCTTTGATGTGGCGATGAATATGCCGTCTGGCGCGACCCTAAGGCGGCTTGTTCCCATGGTCAATCGACACTATCGTGCCTTAACCATATCGGGACTTGGTGATCATACAGGGGGAGGAAGATCGATGCGTCTTGTCCGTTTCATTCTGTTGCTTTTGTGGGCGCCCGTGGCCGCGAGTGCGGCCACCCTTGAAGGCGTGCCGAACGCCGCACCTGCCAGTGAAGGCATGTCTGCCGAGGCGCTGGCGGCCATCAAGCCGCATTTCGAGGCCTATGTGAAGGAAGGCAAGCTTGGCGGGCTCGCGACGCTTGTTTCCCGCAACGGCAAGATCGTCCATTTCGAAACCTACGGTGACCGCGATGTCGCGGCGGAGGATCCGGTTCGTGCGGATACGATCTATCGTATCTATTCCATGACCAAGCCGATCACCGGTGTGGCGTTGATGATGCTTCATGAGGAAGGCAAGTTCCGGCTGGATGACCCGGTGGAGAAATATATCCCCGGCTTCAGGAATGCCCGCGTCTTTGTGAGCAAGGATGAAGCCGGCGAGGTGGTCACCGAACCCGCGAACCGGCCGGTGACAATGCTCGATATGATGCGGCATACGGCCGGACTTACTTATGGCGTGTTCGGCGACACGCCGGTTGACCAGATGTACAAGGAATCCGGCATGTTCAACCCGGAGACCTTCCCCAATGACGGCGACAATTTTGCCCTGTGGGCAGAGCGGCTGGCGGCACAGCCGCTTCTTTATCAGCCTGGTGAAAAGTGGGTCTATTCGCTGGCAGTGGACGTGCAGGGCTATCTCGTTGAAGTGCTTTCGGGCATGCCGTTCGAGGAATTCCTTCAGAAGCGCCTTTTCGGGCCGCTCGGCATGAAGGACACCGGCTTCCAGGTAACCGCCGACAAGGTGGACCGGTTTGCCGAAATCTATACCCGCGAAGAAGGCAAGGCTGGCGTGGTGCCTGCGCGCGGCGGTCTGTTGCGGGACTACACCGCAAAGCCTCCTTTCCCCTCGGGCGGCGGCGGCCTTGTCTCCACCATTTCGGACTATTGGCGTTTTGCCCAGATGATGCTGAATGGCGGCGAGCTGGACGGCGTGCGCATTCTGAAACCTGAAACCGTGGCCCTGATGACCGAAAACCACCTGCCGCCTTCGATCCCCTCGATCAGCGATGTTGGCCAGCAAGTGGGCTTCGGGATCGATTTTGCTGTGAAGGGCGGCGAGTTCTACTGGAGCGGCATGGCCAACACCTTCTTCTGGGTGGATAGGGACCATGATGTGGTTGCCATCGTATTGACCAACTATGTGCCGTTCGGTGCCTATCCGATCCGGGCGGAGTTCCATGATTTGGTGACGGCGGCGATCAAGCCCTGACGGGCTTCTGCTTGATGTTATGAAAAGGCCGGACGGTTGGGTCGTTCGGCCTTTTCTTTTTTTTGGCCGGATCGTTGGCACACAACCTGCTTGGTCGTTCACGTCCGGGAAGTGGTGGCCTCGCAGGCAGGCAGATGTTTGATCTCAGGCGATTTTATCCGTGGCCACCTTTTCCGGGCAACCCGGCATGGCTTGCCGGACGCGGTCGATTTGCCGATTCTCATGAAGGCTGGGACACGCCAAACTCAGCTTGACGCCGGAAGGTCTGCCGCTATGATGCCGCGACCTTCATGGGTGTGCCCCCGTGGCGGAATCGGTAGACGCGCTTGACTCAAAATCAAGTGTCCTTGGACGTGTCCGTTCGAGTCGGACCGGGGGCACCAAACAACTTTCCGAATTATACCTTACATATGAAGCACGCCTCAGTTGAGACCTTCGGGAAGGGCTGGAACGGCCAGCTATGAGCGACTCCTGATACAGGTCGAATGGCCGATTCGCCAGGACCCGGCATGCTCCCGTCCCAGAATGAGACAGAGTTGCGGGTAGGGCAAAAACGGGTGATTCATAAAATTTTAAGCTTATTCAAGCAGTTAACGAATTGTTAACTTTTTGTGGCCAGTGCGGATAAATCCCTGATTGGTCTAGGGTTATTTTTTCTGTTAGGATGCGACCAACCTGACAGATAATCAGGTGCAAATTTACTGAAAGCTCCCGGTATCGAGTAGAGGGGACGGGCATCCCCCCATCATCAGGCATGAAGACAAGCGGCGCGCGTCGCGTGTCGCATTGTGTTGGTGTCCTGCGCTTCGTGATCTGATCCGGATGGTCCGGTCGATAGAAGGGCGCTTCAAATTAAAATGCTTCAAGGAGGCTGAAGATGAAAAAACTGATTGCCACTATGGCACTCTCCGCTGGGCTGGCGATGCCGGCTTCGGCAGCTATCAATATCGTTCCCAACGAGCCGGTAACTACGGTTGCATGGAATAACAACTACGAAGACGATATCAACGCATGGGCTGGCGGTCTTGCTGACTTCTATGGCGGCGCGGGTCTTTTCTCGACGTCCGCCGGTACGCTCCATTTCTACTTTATGGCTGCGGAGAGCGCTTGGAGCGACACGTTTACGGCTGACGGTGGTGCGGTAAATTATACAGAAACCGAATCGTATTCTGGTTGGGGGCCGGCCACTTGGGTAGGCTCGATGGCGATAGGTGCAGGTTGGATTACCGATCTCCATTTCTCGGCGCCCAAAGGAACTTTTTCGGGCGGCAATACCGCAGATGTTGGCGTAGATGGTGAATTCGGCATCATCAGCATGGGCGGCACTCTGGGTCATGACGAGCTGCTGTTTGCATTCGATGATACCTGCTGTGACAGCGGCATCGACGACAACCACGATGACATCATCATTCTCGCCAAGTTCATTTCGGCTGTTCCTGAGCCGGCAACCTGGCTGATGATGATCATGGGCTTCGGCCTTGTTGGTCTCGCTGCTCGCCGTCGTTCGGCAATTGCTACGGCTTGATTTTAGCCGGCAATTAGAATTTGTGAATCGGGCGCCAACAGGCGCCCGATTTCTTTTTGGTTCTTTGCTTACGGTTATAGGTCACCCGGCCGACGGCCAGCCTCAATCGCTACCAAGTGCGAAAGTAAATTTATACTGCACACCAGTAGCTGGTACGGCAGTGCCATCAACGACACGGGGCTTGTATTTGAATTTCATCGCCGCGTCCCGCGCTGCTCGCTCGAAATAGCCGGCGGGTTCAGCCTCCAGGATGATGATGGACCGAGGATCAACGGTCCCATCGGGATTGACGGTCAGGCTGACGACAGCATATCCCTCGATACCAAGTGCAAGTGCCTTACGTGGATAGACAGGCTGGACCCTGACGATTGGAAGGGCATTGCCATCCGCAAGTCCGCTCAAGGTAGGCCCCAAGTCTTCCGTTGCTGACGGCACATGAGGTGGACTAATGCCGACCTTTGTGGGGTCATTGGGTACGCCGGGAATCGGCTCCGGCTCAATTTTTGGCGGTACCAGTTGCTGCGGTATTTTCACGGACCAGTCCGTTTTGACGGGCTCCGTTTCATCGATGTCCTCAAGAATCCGAGGCATAGGTCGCGCCGGACTGTCGTTCAAGCCCAGATCATCCCTGAATACAACAAGGCCCTGCATCAGGAATGCAAGGCCGAAGGTTACCGCGGATGCGCCGATCATGGATGAAGAGAGACGTGCAACTGTCATAAGGCCTCCTCTCAAAAAGAGCAGTGCGTTTGACGGCAGCGTCTCGCACTGCAGACTATAATGATAATTGATTGCAACTGATCCTGCCAGCTATTTTGTGTTCATCGAACGCGCATGATCTGGACAAAGAACCGGGTATTTGGCCCAAACAAAAAAAACGGCGCCCGAAGGCACCGTTTCCATAAACTTTTATGGCAATATCGAAACCGATCAGCCCTTGCCTTCCAGCATGTCTTCACGAGCCTTTTCGGCCTTCATGTAGGCAATCCACTGATTTGCAGTCTTGCGGTCACGGTCGGCCTTGGCGAGCTTCAGTGCAGCACCGAAAGATGCTTCGGCTTCCTTGAAATGCTTCAGCTCGGTATGGGCCTGGCCAGACTGCATCTGGGCCGTCAGCAGCTTGCGATCACGCTGTTCGCCGGCACGCTGGCCGGAGAGGGCCTTGATCGCACCGTCGAAGGCTTCAAGGGCTTCGGCATACTTGTCCAGTTGCATCAGCACCTGGCCAGCCTGCAGCCAAAGATCACCGTCGTTGCCTGCCTTTGCAGCAGCTTCAAGCGGGGCCACTGCCTTACGCCATTCCGACGCCAGCATGTAGGACTGGCCAAGCAGCTTCTGATTGTCGCCGGTTTTTTCGATACGCTTGTCCTTGAAGCCCTTTTCAAGAATCCAGGCAGCCTTGATAGGAGCCTGACGGGCGATCTGGATTTGCGCAACGTTGACAATCTGCTGAGGCTTGTCGTCGAGGAAGCCTTGCTTGTAGGCAGCTTCGGTGAGCGAGAACGAAACAGTTTCCTGTCCCAGTTCGCCGAAGATGCCGGCAAGTTGGGTCCAGTAAACAGGTTTCGGCCAGTTGATCACGAGGATCTCGAGGATGTCGCGGACTTCCTTGAGATTGCCTTGCTCCCACTGTGCGCTCATCAGCAGCTGGTACCAGCTCTCTTTGACTTCAACACCGCCGCCCGAATTCTGGGCATCGGTAATGGCGCGGTTCACATATTCCACGCATTTCTTGTAGTCGCTGAGAGCATAGTGAAGCTGACCGATGAAGAGGATCTGGGTCGCCCCCACAACCTCAGCACGGGTTTCCCACTGCTTCACGAATTGCAGGGCCTTCGGGTAGTTTTCCTCGGCGAAATAGAGCTGTGCCAGACCGAACATGATCTGCAGCTCCAGTGCTTCGGGGATCGATTCGGCATACTTCAAGATCTGTTCGTAAGCACGAATGGTTCCCTTGGTATCGTCCTTCTCGAACGCCAGCATGGCATTGATCTGCCAGGCTACCGCACGTTCGTAGTCGTTGATCTTTTCGCGGGCGAGAACCTCGCGAAGGATCCCTTCTGCCTCGGCATAGCTTTTGGCATCGATGGCTTCCTGGGCTTTCTGGATCTGCTTGTGCACATCCAGGCTCAGGGCCGGTACCTTGCGCGACTTGGCTGCCGGCTTCGGAGCTTCCTGGGCCATCGCGGCCGAGGAACCGATAACCGGAACCGCTGCGGGCAGGGCTGCAAGAAGGGCAGCGGCTGCTACAGTGTAAGGCAGGGTTTTGATCGTCTTGATCATACGCATGACAGTCTCCCGTGCCTTAATTGTCTGCAAGATCGAAGGTGAAACGGTATTTCACACCAGTCACCTGCTGTGCCTTGCCGTTCACAACCTTGGGCTTGTATTTGAATTTCACGGCAGCTTTCTTGGCAGCCGTTTCAAAATAGCCCTTGGGTTCTGCTTCGATGATGACGATTGATTCTTCCGGCACAGTGCCGTCTTCATTCACCGTCAGTTCAACGATCACATAACCCTCGACACCACGTTCCTGGGCACGACGCGGATACTGCGGCTGCACGCGGACGAGCGGCAGATAGTCGCCGTCCGAGCTCGGCCCCAGATCGATCGAACCAAGGTCCACACCGGCACCAAGGCTGGATTTGCCAATGCCGACGTTGAGAGTGTTCGGACCAGAAGTCTGCACTTCGGTCGTCATCTGCTCCGGAGCTTTTTCGACTTCAGGCGGCTTCTCGACTTTCCGTTCCATCCGCTGAGGCGGCTGGTCCGGAATGTCTTCCACCACGTCGATGAAGCGGAGCTGTTTTTCTTCTCCGAGGTTAACGTCGTCACGGAAGCTGACCAGACCCTGCATCAGGAAGAAGAGGGCAAAGGTCACGCCGGTAGCGATCACCAGGGAGGAAGCGACGCGTGTAATCATCATTGAGCCTCCGTTGCAATCGCGATGCGTTCGACGCCGGCGTCACGCACCGCGTCATATACTTTTAGCACAAGACCGGCCTTCGATGCGACGTCTGCCTGAATGGCCACAGTCCCTTTCGGGTTCTCGGCATGCAGTTTTTCGACGTTGGTACGAACGGCGGTAATGTCGATCTTCTGGCGGTTGAGCCAGATTTCATCGTTCGGCTTGACCGCGATCAGGATGCTGACCTGCTTTTGCGTAAGGCCCATTTCGGCCTCAGGCTTCAGTACATCAGTCCCGGATTCTTTCACGAACACCGCGGTGACAATGAAGAAGATCAGCATGATAAAGACGACATCGAGCATCGGGGTGAGGTCGATGTTGGCTTCCTGGCTGTTCTTCTGTGCGTGGTCTCTCATCAAACTTCTCCATATCGCCCAGCTGGGCGGCGGCACCCGGGGGCGCCGCCGGGCCATGCTATTTCTTGGGCGTCACCACGATCTTCTGGCCAGGGATGCCAACCGCGAGAGCCGCGTCATAAATCCGGATAACGTTTCCGGTATGCGCGCCTTCCATCGGCTGAATGACGACTGCTGCCTCCGGACGCTCCACACTTTCCTTCTTGATGATCGACGATACCGAAGAGATATCGACGGTCCGGAAGTCGTGGGTAATCCGGTTGTTGTTGTCGATGGTGAAAGCGATTGCGCGCTTTTCATCATCGGGCGGCGGCGGGTTGTCACTCGCAGGCGTATCCTCGGGCTTGTTGATCTCGATACCGGATTCTTTCACGAAAGAAGCCGTTACGATGAAGAAGATCAGCATGATGAACACGATGTCGAGCATCGGAGTGAGGTCGACTTCGGCCTCCTGAGACCCCTTGGTAAATTTACGCATGGGTTGGTTCTCCGCTCTCTACTAGTGATCCATCGTCAGGCTGTCTTCCAGCCGTTCGGATTCACGGGCTGCACGCCGTTCAATGTAGGTGCTGAGGAACACGCCAGAGAGCGCAGCAACCATGCCGGCCATCGTGGGGATCGTTGCTTTCGAAACACCCGCCGCCATGGCGCGGGCGTTCGACGACCCTTGGGAGGCCATCACGTCGAATACCTCGATCATGCCCGTAACGGTACCGAGAAGCCCGACAAGCGGGCACACGGCAACGAGGGTCTTGATCATGGAGACACCCGACGTGAGGTTGTTGTTGATCTCCGAAATCATGGCCGTACGGATCTTGTGTGCGTACCATGATTTACGTTCGTGACGTTGTTCCCAGGCATCAACCACACGCTGTTTCTGTTTCTTGAACTCCAGCGTGAAGTACCACATGCGCTCAATAATCAGCACCCACATGATGAACGTGACTGCCAGGATCATGTACAGGACGTCGCCGCCCCGTTCCATGAACTGTGCAATCGCGCCGAATGCCTGATTAAGCAGCATGCCCGTGCTCTTTCTCGGCGTGGACGGCGATGATGCCAGCCGACTGTTCCTCGAGCACGTGGATCACGGATTTCGAAGCACCAGCCACGAACGCATGCAGCAGCAGCGTCGGGATAGCAACAACGAGACCTTCCACAGTGGTCACGAGGGCTTGCGAGATGCCCGAGGCCATCATGGTCGGGTCGCCGGTGCCGAACAGGGTGATCGCCTGGAAGGTCGCGATCATACCGGTCACGGTACCGAGGAGACCGAAGAGCGGGGCCACGGCGGAGATGAGCTTGATGATGGTCAGGAAGCGCTCGAGAGCCGGCGTTTCCTTCAGGATCGCTTCGTCGAGTTTCAGCTCGAGGGTCTCTACGTCAACATTCTTGTTGTTGGCGTAAACAGCGAGCACACGACCAAGCGGGTTGTTGGTGTTCGGGGTCGACGATTTCATCTGGGCCGAAACCTTGGCTTTCACAGCGAAGAGATACAGGAACTGCACCACTGCGAGGAAGACGCCAACGGCACCAAGCGAAAGGGTCACGTAACCGACGACACCACCCTGGTCAACGCGTTCCATCAGGGTCGGCTTTTCGACTTCGAGGTTCAGGATCTGGCCGCGCGACGGGTCAACGCCGATAGCAGCAAGGCCCGAGGTAGCCGACTGGAAGCTGTCAACGGTCGACATGAAGCGGCCGGCCGGCTGACGCTGCAGTTCTTCAACCGCGCCGTCGTTTTTCAGGGTGTAGAATTTGCCTTCGCCGACGAGACCGAAGTCACCGATACGGGTCAGCTTGATGGTCGAGGTGTTGCCGTCAACGCCGCGGACTTCTTTGTCGAAGGTCACGACTTTGCCGGATTCGATGGCTTCGAGCATCATCTGGGTCGGCCATGCGCGGATTTCATCCAGGCTCGGCAGTTCAGCAGTGTCGGAAGCTTTGTCAACGAGGGTCTGGATGCCGGTGAGGCGATCAGCATGGTCAACGGAGACGTGGGAGGTCTGGATCACCGACTTGGCGTCGCCCGCAGCTTGCTGCAGAACGCCGAACAGTTCCTGCAGCTGACCGAGACGGTCACGGCGGATCTGAACCTGGGCGGTGATTTCGGTTTCGTTGGCACGGCGCTGCTCTTCCAGACGAGCCGATTCGGCTTCGAGTTGAGCTTGCGTGCGACGCTCGGCGTCCAGCATCTGCTGCTGTTCGGCACGGCGCTGGGCGAATTCAGCCTCGCGCTGCTTGTGTTCGGACGATTCGGCTACGCGGCCTTCACGAACCTTGTTGAGCAGCGAGTTGAGGTCTGCGGATTGCGCCTGGGTGACGGTCGAGAAACCGGCAATCAGGGCTGCTGCAGTAAGAATCTTCTTCATTGTTATTTCCCCTCCGGTGCTGCGACCGGCAGAACGAGAACGTCAAGCGGAACCTGACGGCGGGCCATTTTCTGGAGTTGCTTCACGGCGTTGTTGTATTCGCCGTCAAGACGATCCCACTTGCCGCCTTTCGAATCCCAGGCGTAGGTCTCGTTACCGTCTTTGGTCTGGTAGTAGAAACCGACGCGGCCGATACGAACGAAGTTGACCGAACGGCCAGTGTCGTCGAGGCCTTCATAGGCGTTCACGGTACGGCCGTACTGGACTTCAGCCTTGTAGGCTTCGAGAACGAGGCGGAAACGCTCCGGATCATTCACGTTGGGGTCGTCCATAAGGTCGCGCAGCGCGGTGATGCGTTCAGCACGTTCTTCAGCCTGGAAGGGCGCGTCCGCTTTCACGAACTCGTCGAGATTTTCGATCATTTCCAGCATGAGCGGGGTGATCTGACGCTTGATCTCGTCAATCTGGCCGATCGAATTCTTGATCCGCTCGATTTCCTTGATCTGGTTGTCGATCACACGCTTCTGCTGCGCATTGTATGCGCGCAGACCGGCGTTGGTCTTCAGGACGCTGCGATAGTCGCCGGCGAGCTTTGCCGTCGCGTCTGCAATGCCATCAATCTTCTGTTGCGAAGCTTGAGCGATTTGATTGGCCTGGTTCACCTCGTCGACGATCGACTTCAGACGAGCATCCTGCTGCGCGTTGGCCACGGATGCTGCCAGAAGGACCGAGGCTACTGCAGCCGTCGAGACAGCTATACGTTTCACTTTAGCCTTATCCATTTTCTGCCCACTTGGGTTCTTCACTGAGCCGCGTAATTGCGACGGTTTAGACGATACCGCTTGTTTGCCCTCCGGGGGCGCCCTCACGGTTATGCTCGGGGAGTATGACGATAAAAAAGATTCCGGCAGGAAGGCTCCTGCCTGAACACCGTTTTATCATCCTAAAGGTTTTCCCGTACCCTCTCCCTTTGACTGCCGATGACCCGTGGAGTGATCGTTGTCACCCCGTCATCAATCCGCCACCTTTGTAGGTTCATTGGTAGCGACTGTGCTCGTTAACATCCCTTCGGCAGAGTATCAACCAGGCCTTGGTGAAACCAATTGGTGGCAGATGGGGCTCCAGCCTCCGGGACCGAGACGGGTGGACCGGCTCGGGGCCTATCATCCAAGAATCTTCTGCGATTCCAAGCAAAAATTTTATTTTCCTGCCCGGAGAGGGGGGTTCCGCGAAATTTTAAGTCGCGGGAGGGATTTGGCATGAATGGCGCGCAGGCCGATGGGGGCGTGCCGGATGGGGGCAAGCACAAAAAGGCGCCCCCCGCGAGGGACGCCAGTTTAGGAGGATGAAACTCTATAGAAGTGCAATCAGTGCTTGCGGCGATCCATGTCAATCAGCGCTGCCAGAACACCATGCCATTGGTTTTCTTCGCAAATCTGCAGCGCCTGATCAAACCCGAGGTGGCGGGAAAGATTGGATGCGAGGGTCCGCGTATGATCGGAGATGTTGCTCGCATCGAAGTCCGCGTGAAGGTTCTGCGACACTTTTTGTACTGAACGCATTGACCAGCCTTTGACGTTACAGGCCGCACTCGCGGCTAAACTAAAATCTTACCGAATCCGGGGGATTTGACCCCGCTTGCTTGGTCTCAAGGTAGCGGCGAACACCTAAATTTCCGGTTAATGCGAATCGCTTTTATGACGTTTATGACAAGAGGCGCAGAAATCCGCCATTTCATGGCGCCAGCCGCACCGCGCGCAGGCCTCTCAGCGCATTCGCTATATATAAGGAATCAGCCGCGTAAAGCTCATCGCGCCTGATGGGGCGCACGGTCACCGGGTGGCCGTCGGCTGCACGGTCATCAAGGAAAGCAGCGCGGAAAACGCCGGGCAGCAGGCCTTCTTCCACGGGCGGGGTGATCCACTCGCCGTCCTTGACGATGAAAACATTGCTGATGGCACCTTCGGTCAGGCGCCCGTGCTCGTTGCAAAACAGCGTGTCGGCGTGCCCGGCCGCGACGGATTCGCTCGTCGCCTTATTATATAAGGAGCGATGCGTCGTTTTATGGAAGAGGAACGGGTCCGCTGAATTAACCGATTCGGCGCCAAGCGCGACGGTCGGGACGACACCTTCCGGTGCTGGCGTGAAGGGGGCGCTCGTCACGCTCACGGCCCCGTCAGCCCTGAGGAGCAGCCGTACCCGGTGCAGGCCACCCCGGCCTGTCATCAGGATTGAATGCTGATCCAGCGAGGCCATCACTTCGTCGCGGTCGAACCGGAAATCGAAATAGGCCGCACTGGCGGCGAGCCGCGCCAGATGTCGGGGCAAAAGGGCATAGCCATGCCCGGCTTCCCAGCGAATCGTCTCGATCAGGTCGAACGTAAGCGAGGGGGTTTCGAGGAACCGTGCCTTCAGCAGGCATTCCTCGAACTCGGCCTCGGGGTCGCTGTCGGCCACGATGCCGCTGCCCACCGGGAATCGCCCGCGGCCTTTCGTGTCCATCACGATGGTGCGGATCGGCACATTCAGCATCCAGTCCGCGCCGCCGTCCATCCGGTGGCTGAAATGGCCGATCGCCCCGCAGTAAACTCCGCGCGGTGCGGCCTCCAGTTCGCCGATGATTTCCTGCGCCCTGATCTTCGGGGCACCCGTTACCGAACCGCACGGGAACAGCGCCCGCACAAGGCGCGACGGTGTGAGATGCGCGTCCGCCGTGGCCCGCACGGTCGATGTCATCTGATGCAGGGTGCGGTAGCGTTCAACAGAGAAGAGATCGTCCACCGTCACGCTGCCTGGGGCCGCGATGCGGCTCATGTCGTTGCGGATCAGGTCGACAATCATCAGGTTTTCCGCCCGGTTCTTTTCATCGTGCGCGAGCGCATTGGCGATCGCGGCGTCCTCGTCAGGGGTGCGGCCACGCGGTGCCGTGCCTTTCATGGGGCGACTCGCCAGCTCGTTATGGTCGCGGGCGATCATCAGCTCGGGCGACAGCGAAAGGATACGGTAGCGGGTCCCGGCATCATCGAGGTCACCCGTATCTATATAGGCGCCATAAGGCACGGGCTGGCGACGACGCAGCTTTTCATAAAGCGCGAGCGGGTCACCGGCGAGATCCCCGTGCATCGGGAAGGTCATGTTCACCTGATAAACGTCGCCTGCCTCGATATAGTTCTGGATGCGGCCGACAGCGGCTTTGTGGCTGACAGCCGCGAAGGGGGCGGCATCCGGGCGCATCAGGTTGCGGCGGGCCGGGCCTTGCCGCGCGGCGGTCAGGGCATCCGTCACATGGCGCGAATCGAGGCTGATCCGGTTCTTTGTCGCGATCATCCAGATGAGCGGCTCATCGGGCATGGATTTCGTGGCGGCTGCCACGCGCGGCTCGAAGGCAGCCGCGGCTTCATAGGCGATCCAGCCGGCTACATGCAGGCCGGCAGCATAGGCCTTGTCGATGGCGGCAAGCGCCGCCGCCACCTCATCCAGCCGCTCGGCGACGATAACCTCTTCCGGTTGTATGAATGCAAGCGAGCGCCCCGCCCGGTGAAACGGGCGGCTATCGTCCAGCAGCACCAGAGGCGCCGATCTCAGGTCGAGTGGCCGTATCAAGTTTTTGGATCCCATGATTTTCGCGGGCATACTGACTGGAGACAGGCAACAGGGAAGCTGGGCCCGCTGTCGCTTCCGGATGGACTTTGTTGAACAGGGCCCTTATCTGACACTCGATACAGGCCGTCAACCAGTCCCAATCCTTCACAGGCGACGAGAAAATAATGTCTATGAAAGCGCAAAATGTAGCAATCGTTGATCGGAATTCTCCGAAAATTGATCGCGATACGCTCAGCCATATTCTGGATTTGCACGACCGCGTTCAGTGGCTTTCGGCCTGGACGATCCATCATGCCAACACGATTCGCGAAAGCCGCGACGGTATCAAGGTTGGTGGCCACCAGGCCTCTTCCGCCTCGCTCGCCGCTGTGATGAGTGCCCTTTATTTCGGTGTGCTGACGCCCGAGGACCGCGTTGCCGTGAAGCCGCATGCGAGCCCGGTGTTCCATGCGATCCAGTATCTGATGGGGCGCCAGTCGCTTGATCAGCTGCAGCGCTTCCGGGCGCTTGGCGGCGCGCAGTCCTACCCGAGCCGCACCAAGGATCAGGACGGGGTCGATTTCTCGACCGGTTCCGTAGGGCTTGGCGTCGCCGTCACGGCTTTTGCCTCGCTCGTGCAGGATCACATGCTCGACAAGGGGCTTCTCTCCGCCGACAAGGCAGGACGCATGATTGCCCTGATGGGGGACGCCGAACTCGACGAGGGCAATATCTATGAGGCGCTTATCGAGGGCTGCAAGCATGGCCTTCGTAACTGTTGGTGGATCATCGATTATAACCGCCAGAGCCTTGATGCGATCTCCAGCGACCGTATGTTCACCCGCTTTCAGGACATTTTCGAGGCAACAGGGTGGCGCGTTATCACCCTGAAGTATGGCAAGAAGCTGGAGGCTGCCTTCGCGCGCCCCGGCGGCCAGACGCTTCGGGACTGGATCGACGCCTGCCCGAATGACCTTTATGCCGCGCTTACCTTCAAGGGCGGTGCGGCATGGCGCGAACGCCTGAAGGCCGATATCGGCAGCAAGCGCGGCATCAAGGCGATCCTTGATGATCATGACGACGATGGCCTGCATGCGCTGATGACCAACCTTGGCGGGCACGATCTTGAGCTTCTGCTTGAGACCTTCCTCGGGATCGACAGCGACCAGCCGGTTTGCTTCATCGCCTATACGGTGAAGGGGCACGGCCTGCCGCTGCAGGGCCACAAGGACAATCACGCGGGGCTGATGAACCCTACCCAGATGGCCACCTTCCGCGAGCAGATGGGCGTACCCGAAGGCCGCGAGTGGGAACCCTTTGCGGGCAAGGATGACAAGGCCGAAGCCTTGCAGGCCTTTATCGATCAGGTTGCCTTCAACCGTTCAGGCGAGCGGCACCTGAAGGCGCCGGTCATTCCGGTTGGGGACGATTTCCCGACCGTCGAGCGCGCCAAAATGTCCACGCAGGTGGCCTTCGGCAAGATCATGAACGACCTTGGCCGCGGCAAAGGTCCGCTCGCTGACCGTATCCTGACGACGAGCCCCGATGTGACAGTATCGACGAACCTTGGTGGCTGGGTGAACCAGCGCGGCATTTACAGCCGCACCGCGCGCGAGGACCGTTTCAAGTCGGAAAAGGTCCTGTCGCCGCAGATCTGGTCATCCAGCGAACGCGGCCAGCACATGGAATTGGGGATCGCCGAGAATAACCTCTTTATCGCGCTTGCCGCGATGGGGCTGGCGGGCTCGCTGTTCGGCGAGCGGCTGCTGCCCGTCGGCACGCTTTACGACCCCTTCATCAACCGTGGCCTCGATGCCCTGAATTATGCCTGCTATCAGGATGCCCGCTTCATGCTGGTGGCGACCCCATCGGGCATCACGCTGGCGCCCGAGGGCGGGGCGCACCAGTCGATCCATACCCCGCTCATCGGGATGAGCCAGCCGGGCCTCGCCTATTTCGAGCCGGCCTTCACGGACGAGCTGGCCGCCATCATGCGCTGGGGGTTCGAGCATATGCAGAAGCCCGAGGGCGAATCGGTCTATCTGCGCCTGTCGACCCGGCCGCTGGAGCAGCCGGAACGCAATGGTGACGGCTGGATTGCTGACATGCTGAAAGGCGCCTATTGGCTGAAGGAACCGGCGGAAGGGGCGGAGCTGGCCATCGTTTACACAGGCGCCCTGGCCCCGGAAGCGATCGAGGCGCACGCAGCTCTTTTGGAAGACGTGCCGGGGGCTGGCCTTCTAGCCGTAACTTCGCCCGATCTGTTGCATCGTGGCTGGACGGCGAGTGTGCGCGCGCTTGGTGCAGAAGCCCGGCGTGAGGAAAGCCATGTGGACCGGTTGCTGTCGCGCCTCGCGAAGGATGCCGCCCTTGTGACGGTGATCGACGGTGCGCCGACGGCGCTATCGTGGCTCGGGTCGGTCCGGGGGCAGCGGGTGCTGCCCCTCGGGTTCGAAAAGTTCGGTCAGTCGGGCGATATCCCCGATCTTTACGCCACCTACCGGCTTGGCGTTGACGCCATCCTCGATGCGGCGGCGAGCGCCATCGTCCTCAGATGACGCCGTAGCCTTTTAGGAGGGCGGCGACGCTGCCAACCAGAAGGGCAATGAAGGTGAGGAGCGTGCCGACAAAGCGCGACATGTTCGGGGCTTGGCCACGGGTCAGGCCCCAGCCATGCAGGTAGCGCCCGACCACGGTCATCACCGCAACGGCAAGCACGATATATTTGCTGGCATGGCCATATTCGAGAAGGCCGATCAGGATCAGCAGGACCGGCGCATATTCAACAAGGTTGCCCTGGGCGCGGATGGCGCACAGGAGATCGCTGCTGCCGCCGTCGCCGATCGAGGTTTTGGTGCGACCGCGCCATTTGGTGACATTGGCAGACAGAATGAGCAATAGAAGGCCGATGAAGCCGGCGCTGATGGTGGTGATAGGCATGAGAGACTCCCCCTCTGGTCCCGGTTGCGTTATGTGTGGGGAAAGCCTATGCCGCAACTGGCATACGGTCAATGAAAGGCAAGAGACACCAGATGCTTGACGGCTGGAACCTGTATCACAAGTCGGCGGTTTTCGCCCTTTGGGGTTTCGGCGCGCTTGCCGTTGCCCGTGCGGTCATCGCAATCGATGGCGGCACCTATGAGGTGACGGCAACCCGTACGGTGGCAGCGTCTCCGGAGGCCATCTGGCCGTGGGTCACGCAGACCGAGAACCGCACGCGCTGGCAGGCCAAGCTGGTGGACATGACCCCGCTGATGGGCGACCCCGCTGAGGTGGACAGCACTCGCATGCTGTTCTGGCGTGAACGCTATCGCCACTGGACAGCGATCGAGGCAACCCGTGAGGTACTGCCCGGACGGCTGTACAGGACGGTGCAGCAGTCGGATGCCGACACGCGCATCCAGCGGGTTGAACTGGCGCCGGCAGGTGACTGCCAGACCGAGGTCACGGTGACCGAACAGATTCGCCCCTCGTCCTATACGGACAGGGTGATGTCCTTCCTTGTGTCGGGGGATGATGAAGCGCGGCTCGAGGTTTCGCTCGAGGCACTTGACCGCTGGCTTCAGGACAGCGGCGCGGGGTGCGCGGCCCCGGCGACGGAGGCTCAGAAGGGCTCGACGTCGTAGTCGCTGAATTCCCACTCGCTGGCCGTTTCCATCTCGGCGGAGAACAGGTTTTCGGCAGCAACCAGCGCTTCTTCCTCGCTGTCGGCCTCTACCGTCGTCACCCAATAGAAGGTGCCGCGCTTCAGCTCGGCCTGCAGGGTCACTTTCATCTTAGCCATGCCTGTTATCCTCTCGTTGCGGCGCGCCACTTAGCACGAGAAACGCCGCCCCGTCAAACAGACAGGCGGCGTTTGGCAGGATTGCAGGTGGGGCGGGTGATCAGCCCTGCGCGCGGCGATAGGCGCGGATGGCTTCGTTCAGCTTGATCTGAAGATCACGGCGACCATCGTGCAGGGCGTTCGAATCTTCCGTCCAGCGCGCATACTGGTCTTTCGTCATATAGGGCGAAAGCTTCACCATGCGCTCGTCCATGCAGGCGAGATAGGCATCGACGGAATTCGAATAGGCAATCACGGTGTCGCGGGCGTCGCGCAGTTCGTCCGTGGTCAGCGCGCCGCCATCGCCCGGAATCGAAGGCACTGTGAGCGGCGGCTCTCCGCAATTTTCAGCGGCAGCGGGCACGGCGCCAAGGCTGACGGCGAGGAGGGCGAAGGCAAAGGTCGAACGCTTCATGCGGCTGTATCCCGGATACTGTCTTCGAACGGAGACCGGCATTTTATCGCCGGATGGTCGGGGCGGCAAGAGATGCGAGCCGCCCCGGACTGACTTTTCAAGCCGCCGCTCAGGCGTCGGCTTTTTCTTCCTTGGCATCCGCGGCAGGTGCTGCGGCTTCGCCGGCCTCGGCTTGCGCTGCTGCGACCTGTGCCTGCATGGCTTCCATCATGCGGGCGCGGGCTTCGTCTTCAGCCTTGGCGCGCTCGGGGAACATCTGGCGGAAGATGGCGTTCACGCGGTTCGCCACATCGCCGATGGCCTTGGCAACAGCTTCAAGATTGTAGCCGACGCCACGGAAATAATAGGTTTTGGTATCGGGGTTATAGGCGCGGTAGATCACGTCTTCGGTCACACCCGAACCATCCTGGAACGGGTTGCCGACGAAATCGATGACAACGCGCTTGCCCTTGGTGGCGGCAATCCATTCCTCGATCTTCTCGTCGGAATGTTCCCAGATTTCGCTGAGGCGGCGGTCATTCAGCGGATGCTTTTCATCCAGCCCCAGAACCTTGCGCAGCGCTTCGCCGCGGCCGCGGGCGCGGGCACGTGCCGGCCACAGCAGGCTGGCGATCTGGCTGCCCGGCATCAGAATCATCTGGCCGGCGAACAGGACGCCCGGACCGGCGCGGTTCGTCATGGCCTGGTTGAAAAGATTGAACGAGGCTTCGGTATGCATGATCTGGTTCCGAAGCTCGTGGATGTAGATGGCAAGCGTATTGTTATCCATGGACTTTCTTTCAGCTCGTCGCCGGCGCCTCATGGGGGCGCCGGTATTCCCCTTGTATCTTAAGCGGCGGCTCTTCCCAGTGGCCGCCTGCCCGATGGTCGATGAGCGATAGCACAGGCCCGAGGGGAAAGGCCAGCCGCGATTTCGGTCTTTTCGGCGGAATCTGCGGCGTTGAACGGTGACGGCTGCTTCTGTACACTCGGTGCGGGTCAAAATTTACGGGTGCGCCATGACCGGGTCTGTGCTGGCCGGGCAGCAGAATTTCAATGTGCCATCAGGCGCATCGAGCGGACGTGATCGCAGTGTCGGCGCGATCCGTTCGATCTTTGACCTCGGGCGCGCCGAGCCCGAACGGCACAATCCTTCCGATTTCCATCGAAGCTTCGGCCAGGCGGCATCCGAAATCGCCTACAAGGCCTCGCTGCAAACCGCCGAATCCGTCGAGCTTCCCTATCTGGAACAGCGCCCCGGCGGCGGGCTCCTGTCAACCTCCGCCCAGATACTGCTGGCTGAAACCCGCACGCGGGAAGCGGGCGCCAAGGCGACCGTTGCCTTGTTGCCATCAGGGAGTTTCCGGGAAGCGGGCGACACTGCAACGGCAGGACGAGCGCTCGGCGCCTACCGGTCGGCGCAGGCGCAGGTGGACGCGACCATCCGGTCTGGCTTCGGCCTCGGCTGAGGGGGCTAGCGGGCGAGCCGCTCGTTCAGCATCCGCGACCAGCGGGCCATGCGGTCGGCATGGTCGGCCTTGCTGCTGTCGCCGATAGGTTGGCGGCTGTACATCACGAGGCCCGAAAGGCCCGGGCCCATATCGATCACCTGCACGGTCACGACCGCCGGGAAATCGGCACCCGGCAGGCGCTCCAGAAAATCGAACTGGCTGGTGGCGAGATCGAAGCGATGGGTCCGCACGGTCGGGTTATCATCGGTGAAATCGGCCAATACCTGGCGCAGGCGCGCAGCATCGGCCTCAAACCGCAGTGTCGGGCCGTCGGCAGCGGCAGCCGTGCAGGTGGCCTCGTCACACATCAGGAAACCGTTCTGGTCGGGCATGTAGGCAAGCGTCGCGAAATCGACGGGTTCAAGGTTGCCCTCGCGGTCGCCGAACAGCGTGTCGCCGCCGCCCATCTGCACCATCATGTAAAGGACAACGAGGCCCACGACGACGATAAGGCTGACGAAGATGGCAATCTGGCGAAATCGGTCGATCATGGGCACGTCCTGAAAATGAAAGACCCGGCGCCGTTGCCGGCCCCGGGTCGAGACTTGATTGGCTTGAAAGCCTTTTAGCCGAGAATGCTGCCGAGTTGAAGTGCAAGGCTCATGTCGCCTTCGACACGGAGCTTGCCCATCATGAAGGCCATCTGCGGATTGAGGCTGCCATCGGCGATCTGCATGAAATTCTCTTTCGAGACTTTCACGGTGCAATCGGCCTCGGAGTTGGCATTGTCGACAACGGTCGGCGACGCCTTGCCATCGATGCGCACAACGCCGTCATCGCCGAAGTCGAACTTGATGATGGCGGCGAGCGGCGAATGGCTGCCGACCTTGCCGCGGATATTGTCGGTGATCTGTTCCAGAGTCATGGTTTCCTCCCTCGCTGGAAATAGTATGGACGTATATTGGACGCCGGGGTCCAGAAATCAATATGAAAGCTCAGTTGCCTTCTTCTTCCGTGGTTTCCGTCGTTTCCTTCTTGCCGGTGATACCGCCGATAAGGCCGCCGAGCTTGTCCTTTATCTTGTCCTTGTTCTTGTCGAGCGCGCCCTGAAGCTGCTTTTCGACCCCTGCTTTCACAAGCGCTTTGGTTACCTGCGGCTCAATTACCGCCATCAGGTGCCGGGCGAGTTCGGAAGGGCTGAGGCCTTTCTCGTCGGTGCCGATATCGGTGAGGCGGATGTCGGCGAGCTTGATGGTTTCGTCAAGCGGCACAGGGCCGTCTTTGGCGGATACGATGATGCTCGGGTTGGTCAGCGTGAATTCCCGGACTGTCAGCGTGATATCGCTCTGGCTTGAACTGCTGCCGGAGGTCAGCTTGTCGGCAAGGGCTTGCAGGTTGCTTTTCTTGCCGATCATGCGCACGTCGATCACAGGGCTATCGATATTGATGCTGTCAACGATGACATGGGAATTGAAGATCGTGTCGGTATCGACTTTCATCTTGAAGTCACCGACGGATAGCATCGGGCCTTCGGGGAAGTCGGGTGCGCGGAAGCCTTCGGGCTGGCCGATGGCAAGGCCTGAAACCCCGGCGCCGCCGGTGAAGGGGGAGAGGCTGACGCTATCGACCGTCAGCGAAACCGTGAGGGCTTCGGAGCCGTAGGTTTCAGCCCCAGATTTCGCGATCGCGCCCATCCGCTGGTAAAGAATGAAGCCGCCAATGGCGACAATCACGACAAGGCCGATGATGATTTTCTTGAGCATGATCAGGCTCCCTTGTTGTCCGCACGCATGGTTGCATTGTTTTGGGGCGCTGTTAAGGCTGAATGACAGCGCGGGGTGATATCGCGCCGGATAAAGGCCTTAACGCGCCGGGGCTTTTATGCCAGCATGACACCGACAAGTCGCCCCGATGCAGGGGGCACCCATCGGGGGAAGGGCGCTTATGGCTCCGGTAACACAAGTTCTGCTTTATATTTCATACGCCGTCCTCGGGCTCGCTGCAGCCCTTTTGCCGCCCCGGCTTGCCGGTGTGGACGAACAGGTCGCGACCCTCCTTGGCGTTTTCGTTTTCTTCGGCGCGTGGCAGGCCCATGCATGGTTCATCGCCCATCGGCTCGAAACCGCCGACAAGGAACGGATCAACCGGCTGGAGGATAACGCGACCATCCTGCGGCACGATCTGGAACGCACCCGCCGCCGGCTTGAAATGCAGCGCGACGGCACCAGCGAAAAAAGCGAGGAACTGGTCAGCGAACTGCGCATCCTGCACACGCTTCTCGATCAGGTCATGAAGCGCGAGGAAGCCCTGCAAAGCCAGATGCGCGCTGTGGCTGCCAAAACAGACGCCGGCCCCGTGCTTGAACTGGATGAGCTGTCGGTCAATGAAGACCGTATCGCCGCCGCCCAGCCGGAAGAAGACAATGGCGGGCGCGTTGAGCCCTGGTTCGATGAGGAGGATGCCGAGGAGGTGAAGGCCGAACTTTCGGGCGAGATTGCGCTCAGCACGGCGCGCGGCGGCCCCGAGGTGCGGTTGATCCGGCGCGAGGAAACACTCCTCAGTGTGATCCGTTCGTCGCTCTCTGAAAACCGGGTGGACCTTTACTTGCAGCCCATCGTGGCGCTGCCGGGTCGCCAGAACACTTTCTATGAATGCTTCTCTCGCGTGCGGGACGAGGAAGGCCGCGTGGTGCTGCCGGCCCAGTATCTGCGTATCGCTGAAGAGAAAGGCCTTATCGGCACCATCGATAACCTCTTGCTGTTCCGGCTTATCCAGCTGGTGCGGCGGCTGGGGCCGCGCCGGCCCGAGGTCCGCTTCTTCTGCAACATGTCGCGCTTCTCGATGGCGGACGCCGAGTTCTTCCCGCAGTTCGTGGATTTCATGACGTCCTCAAGCGAGTTTACCAAGCGGCTGGTGCTGGAGATCAACCAGTCGGACTATCAGACGCTGGACCGCGAAGTGCGCGGGCGGCTGGCGTTGCTCGCACGCCGGGGCTTCGCCTTCTCGCTCGATCAGGTCATGTATTTCGACGAGGATTTCGCAAGCCTTGCCGACAATGGCTTCAAATTCATCAAGGCAGACATGCAGGCGCTTTCCGCCCAGTATGAAATCGGCGACCTGCCGGGCGTGAAGGCGCGGCTGAAGCGCGAAGGGCTGAAGCTGATCGCCAGCCGGGTGGAGGACGAGGCAACCGTCCTGATGGCGCTCGACGGCGAGATGGAACTGGCGCAGGGCTATCTGTTCGGCGAGCCGCGCCCGGCTGCTGATTTTAACCGCGATTTCTGAGGACGAACGGGTGACGAAGACGAACGGACAGGCGGTGGACGTCTGGCACGGGCTGGAAGGCCATACTGACGGGCTGGATCTGGTGATATCGGACCTTTGGGGGGTGATGCATGACGGCATCGCGCTCAATGCTTCGGCGGTGGATGCAATCACCAACCTGCGCCGCGAGGGTATCAATACCGTTTTCCTGTCGAACGCGCCGCGCCCGCGCACCCATGTGCGCGAACATCTGATTTCGATGGGGCTGCCGAAGGAACTTGGCGACTTCATCGTCACGTCGGGCGGGCTTGCCCGCGACGAGGTACGCCGCGACTGGGTGGGGGCGAAGCTTTATCACCTGGGGCCGCGCAGCGACCATAATACGATCGAAGGCCTGCCGGTGACGCTTGTCGACAAGCCGGGCGAGGCCGATGTCATTCTGGCAACGGCGCTCGATTTCAATGACCTTGCCCCGCATAAGGCATGGCTCAGGCCTGCTGCTGAAAAAGGGGTGCCGCTCCTGTGCGCCAATCCCGACCGGATCGTGCATGTGGGCAATGACCTTTACCTTTGTGCCGGGGCGGTGGCCGATCTTTATGAAGACCTTGGCGGTCCTGTTCACTGGTTCGGCAAGCCGACCGTGGCAGCGATGCAGGCCTGCCTCACCGAAGCCGGGATGCCTGCTGAAACGCCGGGCGGACGGATCCTGATGGTGGGGGACAGTTTGGTCACAGATATCGCCGGTGCCCGTGCGGCTGGCTATGGTTCCGTACTGATCGGCGGTGGCATCCACCGTGACGAGATGGCACCCTTCTCGCAGGCGCTGCGCCACCGGCAGCCTATCCCGCACACCGCGTTCGAAGAGGTGTTCGGACGCGGCAAGGCAGTGCCCGACGTGCTGATGCTGCAGCTCGCCTGGTAGGTTTTCTTCGCAAATGATGGAGTGGCGACGCCCTTAGCTGAACAGGGCGTCGATATCGTCCTGGCTGACCTCTTCGCCGGCCGGCAGGTCGATCTCTTCTTCCTCGTCGGAAGCAGCTGCGGCTGCGGTGGCAGCAGCAACGGTTGCGGCGGCCGCGGCAGCCTTTTTTTCTTCCTCGGCCTTTTTCGCCTCTTCCTTGGCGGCGAGGTCGGCAACCGGATCGAAATCTTCCTCGAACATCTTGTCGAGCTGACGCGGCGGCACCGGCTTCGGCGGTTCGGGCTTCGGCGCTGCCGGCTTGGCGGCAGCAGGCTTCGGTGCGGGCGCAGGTGCGGGCTCGGGTTCAGCTGCCGGTGCGGCTGCAGTCGGCGACATCAGCGCGTCCACAGCAGACTGGTCGATGCCTTCGCCGCGCAGCGCAGGGCCATGCAGCAGGCCCTTGTCGCCAGTCTCTTCCGGCTCGACCACGCGTTTCACGTCGTCTTCGGTAACGCCCAGAAGGCCGCGAAGTTCCATCACGCGCTGTTCGATATGGGCGAGGGTTTCAACGACTTTCGAGATGCGCTGGCCAGTGATGTCCTGGAAGCTGCAGGCTTCGAAGATGCGCATCACGGCGTCATTGACTGTATTCTGGTAGGCATCCATGTCGCTGGTATCGAGCGCCATGATTTCCTCAGCCGCCGACATGATCGTGTTGGTGGCTTCTTCAGTGTGCTGGACGATGGCGTCAAGCTCGAGCCCGGCGCGCGGGATGCGGCTGTTTTCAAGGTCGCCCGGCTGCAGCGAGGCGATTTCCACCCGTGCATTCTGGATATATTCGCTGAGTGCGCGGCATTCGCGGTAGATCGAGGTATCGATCGACCGGAAGAAGGCATTCATCGTGCCGATCAGCACTTCGGTCACCGATGCGACATCGGTGAGCGAAAGGGAAGAGGTACGGTTCTTCCGCAGGTTATCGACTAGAAGCTCGATTTGCCGCGGAAGTTCATCAGCAAGCATCAGAAGTCCCCAAGGACAGCAACCAGTTTCTGCTTCAGCGTCGCAGCGTTGAAGGGCTTAACGATATAGTTGTTCACGCCGGCCTTCTTGGCGGCGATCACGTTATCGGTTTTGGATTCGGCAGTAACCATGATGAAGGGCGTGTTCTTCAGCTGGTTGTCGGCGCGCACTTCCTTCAGAAGCTCGTAGCCGGTCATCGGCTCCATGTTCCAGTCGGAAATGATCAGGCCATATGCCTTGGCGCGGGCCTTGGAAAGGGCTTCGGCGCCGTCGGTTGCCTCGTCCACATTGTCGAAGCCGAGCTGCTTCAGCAGGTTGCGCACGATCCGGAGCATCGTCTTGTAATCGTCGACGATAAGGATTGGCATATTCAAATCAACCGCCATGATTTTTCCCTTTAGATCACAGATAATGGCCCATTGGACGATCCGCGCTCAGCGCGTCCGGGATCGCCCCGAAATGTCTGGTGATCGGACCCTAGCGCCGTCCCCGTGAAGAAACGGTTAACTCAAAGAAATCATTTCCGCAATCGCTTCCCTTTCATTCCGGCCAACTTTATGCAATTCAGGCAGGCATGGGTGTCGGGAACGATGATCGAGGAAAAGCCGGTATGCCGATCAACCAGTATTTTATCGAAGACCTCGCTGTGGGCCAAACTGAAAAGCTCAGTCGCACCGTCACCGAAGCGCTGATTGGTGCCTTTGCCGAGGTTTCGGGGGATAATAATCCGGTCCATCTGGACGCCGCCTACGCCGCCACGACCCAGTTCAAGGAACGGATCGCCCACGGCGCGCTTGCCAGTTCTTTCATCTCGGCGGTGCTCGGCACCCGGCTTCCCGGCATCGGCGCTATCTATGTCAGCCAGACGACGAAATACCGGGCGCCGGTGAAGATCGGCGACACGGTGGAAACAATCGTCACCGTTCAGGAAATCGACCTTGCACGCAAACGCGTTACATTCACGACCGACTGTTTCGTTGGCGAAACAAAAGTGGTGACCGGCGAAGCGACCCTGATGGTCGCCAGCCGCGCGGCCTGAGGCGGGGAGGGCGTTTTGCGGCTGATCCGGCATGCGGATGAAATCCCGGCAGCAGCCCGCGGCTGTGTCGTGGCGCTTGGCAATTTTGATGGTTTCCACCGGGGCCATCAAGCGGTTATCGGCGAAGCGGGGCGCCTTGCGCGCGCCATGGGGGTGCCGCTTGCCGTGATGGTGACCGAGCCGCATCCTGTGCGCTTCTTTGCCCCCGATACACCGCCCTTCCGCCTGACCCCGTTCCGGGAGCGCGTGCAGATTCTGGAAGATTTCGGTGTCGACTCGCTCCTTGTCCTGCCGTTCGACAAGGATCTGGCCGGCATGAGCGCGCAGGACTTTGTGCAGGATATCCTGATCAAGGGCCTTGGTGCCCTGCATGTGGTGGTTGGCTACGATTACCGCTTTGGCAAGAAGCGCGGCGGCGACACCGCCCTCCTCGGCTGGATGGGCGAGATGGAAGGCTTCGGCCTGACTGTCATGGAGCCTGTCACTGTCGGGCTGGAAGGCTTTGCCGGCGAGATTTACAGCTCCACCCTTGTCCGCAATGCCCTGAAGGCGGGCGAGGCACGCCGGGCAGCCGCCCTGCTCGGCCACTGGTGGTCGATCAACGGGCGGGTCGCAAAGGGCGACCAGCGCGGTCGCACCATCGGTTTCCCGACAGCGAATGTCGAGCTTGGCGACAGCCTGGAGCCGAAGCTTGGCGTTTATGCGGTGCGCGTGATTGTCGAAGGCGAGGACGGCTTCTATCAGGGGGTTGCGAACATCGGGCGCCGCCCCACGTTCGACAAGCGCGACGTGCTTCTGGAAGTTCACCTGTTCGATTTCAGCGGGGATCTCTATGACCGCCATGTCAGGGTCGAGCTCGTCGCTTTCCTCCGGGAAGAGCGCAAGTTTTCAGGCCTTGATGCCCTGAAGGCCCAGATACTGGAAGATGCCCGCACCGCTCGGACCGTTCTGGCCGAGCCCGAGAATGCCCGTTCGCATCTGGGTGTACCCACGCTCGCGCGATATCTGGCCGAGCATCCGGCCTGATCAGATCGTCACGCACTCTTCCTTGCGGGGCAGGTAGAGCGAGACGGTCGTGCCCTTTTCCTTTTCGGATTCGATTTCGATCCGGCCGCCGAGTAGCCCGGCGAAGCGTTCGACGAGTGCGAGGCCAAGCCCCGTGCCTTCAACGGGCCGGGCAAGGCCTGTCTGGATCTGCACGAAAGGTTCGCGGGCGCGGCGGGCTTCATCGTCCGTCATGCCGATGCCATTGTCGGCCACCGAGACCTTCAGCCAGCGCCCCAGCGTCTCGCTGGTGACACTGATCTTGCCGCCTTCATTGCTGAATTTGGCCGCGTTCGACAGAAGATTGATCAAGATTTGTCGCAGGAGCCGTCTGTCCGTGCAGCAGGTGAGGTCGGCATTCGTGTGGTTTTCGAGCGTCAGACTGCGCCGGTCGGCAAGCGGCTCGATATAGGAAATGCATTCCTCTGTCATCGCCTGCACGTTCAGATCCGCCATCTCCACCGACAGCTTGCCGGCATCGACGCGAGAGAGGTCCAGAATATCGTTGATCAGTTCCAGAAGATGGTGGCCGGAGCGCCGGATGATATCGATATATTCGGCGCGGCGGCCTTCTTCGAGCGGTATGTCCTTCAGCTGCATCACCTCGGCAAAGCCGATGATGGCATTGAGCGGGGTCCTGAGTTCGTGGCTCATGGTCGCAAGGAAATCGGCCTTCGCCTGATTTGCTTCCTCGGCCTTTATGGCAAGCGTGCGCATCTCGGCAAACATGGCGCGCAATTCTTCTTCGGCCTGCTGGCGGCGTTCCACTTCCACGCTCACGGCGTGAACCGCCGGTAGCCACGAGAGAAGGCCGACGGCCAGAACGATGGCGCCAGGCGAATAGAGAAAAATCAGCCAGTCGGGGTTCAGTTCCGATGTGCCGAAGGCCCACTCGGTGACAGCGATCCCCCACGGCATCACCTTGGCGTAATCCACAAACGAGGCCAGCACGAGAATAAGGGAACCAAATAGGATGAAGCGGAAGCCGTTATCAATCCGCGAGAAAGCTGCCCGCTTGCGCAGGAACATGACGGGCACTGCCGCAAGCGTCAGGAACAAAAGGATACTGGGGTGCCAGATCTGGTCAATCATGGGGCTTCAGGTACCGTTTCAATAGACTGCGAATACGCAATCAGGGTTCCCCAAAAACCGTGACTTGCATCATGTTTGCGCGGAATTTACCCGAAAATGATTGCCAAACCCTGAATGCGAGCCGGAGAAGCTTCTAGTGCAGCGGTCTGCCGCAGCCGGTGAGTTTCTGGCCGTCGAGCATGATGGTCACGGCGGTCTCGAAGGCGTCGCCGCTCATTGTGTCGGTGCAGCTCGCCGATACAAGCTCGATATCGATCATATGATCATCGGTTTCGACCGTATAGCGCGCGGCGAGGCCTTCCGGGCTTTCGGCGAAAACCGGCAGGGAGGCGTCGATGACGGTGGCGCCGTAATCGGTCACAAGATGCAGCTGGTCGCCATTGCTGATCTCCAGAAGCCAGCCGGACTCGTTGCCGGTCGCGCGGAAGTCGACCCCGTTCAGCTTGGCATGTTCCCACACCGCGGCGCGGGCATCGTTCACGCATTCAAGCCGGTTGCCATCCTTCAGCATCATGATGTCGCGGCCCTTGGCCCAGGCTGTCCATTGGTCGTTGGTGTAGCGCACGCCCGACGCGGCTTCGGCCTGCGGCAATTCAAGGGTCTCGCTGTCGAGGAAAAGCCAGATTTTGCCCGGCACTTCACGCACCACCATGCGGCCGGCGCCATCGCAGTTCAGCACCCAGGTCGCGGTGGCTTTTTCGTCGGGGAGTTTCTCGCCTTCAGGGCCATCACAGGCGGTCAGCGAAAGGGACAGGGCGGCGATCAAGGCAAGGGTGCGGGGTTGCATCGGTATCCTCCTTATCAGGGGGATAGTCATGCCTGCCGAGCATGGCATTTTGAAGGCGCCGCGGGAGGCTGAAACAGGCCCGCCAGCCCCTTGCTTTGCGGCGTCCTTTCCGCTCGACACCCCGCGCGCGCACTGTTACAAAAGCCGCCATGTTGACCGGCCCTGCCAGATGGTGCAGCCGCCCGGACGCCGCAGTCCGTGCCGCGACGCGAATTATTGGCCCGGCGCTCCGTTGAGGGCGGCCGGGTAATATGCTTTTTCACCGAAACCAGTGACTTTCGGGCTGCGTGGCCGTTGGCCGGCGCGCCCTGTGACCCAGAGGAATATCGAGACCATGTCCGCCGACACCAAACGCGACTTCAAGGACACCGTCTTCTTGCCGACCACCGACTTCCCGATGCGCGCGGGCCTGCCGCAGCGCGAGCCGGAATTCCTGGCCAAATGGACCGCCGAGGATATCTACGGCCAGCTCCGCAAGGATGCCAAAGGCAAAACCAAGTTTGTGCTGCACGATGGCCCCCCGTACGCCAACGGCAACATCCATATCGGCCATGCGATGAACAAGATCCTTAAGGATGTGATCGTCAAGTCGCAGCAGATGCAGGGCAAGGATGCGCCCTATGTGCCGGGCTGGGACTGCCACGGCCTGCCGATCGAATGGAAGATCGAGGAAAAATACCGCAAGAAGAAGATGGACAAGGACGCGGTTGACCCCGTTGAGTTCCGCCGCGAATGCCGCGAATTTGCAGCGGGCTGGATCGATGTCCAGCGCGAGGAATTCAAGCGCCTTGGCGTGTTCGGCGACTGGGACAATCCCTACCTCACCATGGATTTCGGCGCGGAAGCCAAGATCGTCGAGGAACTCCTGAAGTTCTCGATGTCGGGTGCGCTTTATCAGGGCTCCAAGCCTGTGATGTGGTCGCCGATCGAGAAGACGGCGCTCGCTGAAGCCGAGGTTGAATATCACGACCATACCTCGACCCAGATCGATGTGGCCTTCCCCTTCGTGAAGGCACCGAGCGCTGACGTTGAAGGCGCGCGGGTGGTGATCTGGACGACGACCCCGTGGACGATGCCCGGCAACCGCGCTGTCTGCTTCGGTCCCGAGATCGACTATGCCGTGATCGAAGTGACGAAGGCGGGCGAAGCGACCCTTGCCAAGGAAGGCGACCGCCTGATCGTGGCCGAGGCGCTGATGGTCGAATTCGTCAAGCGCGCCCATCTTGAGGACTATCTCGTCATCGCCCGCTTCAAGGGCGAGGCGCTGGCTGGCGGCATGCTGGCGCACCCGTGGCGTGGCAAGGGCTATGATTTCGACGTGCCCCTCCTGCCCGGCGACCATGTGACGACCGAGGCCGGTACGGGCTTCGTGCACACTGCCCCCGGCCACGGTGACGACGACTATCTGGTCGCGCACGTCAAGTTCGGCATCCCGGTGCCGCACACGGTGGATGCCGACGGTCGCTACTATGAGCATGTGCCGATGCTGGCGGGTGAGCATGTTTACAAGGTCGCGGACCGCGTTTGCGAACTGCTGACCGAGGCCGGCGCGCTGATGGCGAAGGGTGTGCTGTCGCACTCCTACCCGCACTCGTGGCGCTCCAAGGCGCCGCTCATCTTCCGCAATACGCCGCAATGGTTCATCTCGATGGAGAAAACCGGCCTGCGTGACAAAGCGCTGAAAGCCATCCGCGAGGATGTGAGCTGGTATCCGGCCATCGCCAAGAACCGTATCGAGGCCATGGTCGCCGACCGCCCGGACTGGGTGATCAGCCGCCAGCGCGCCTGGGGTGTGCCGATCACCATCTTCGTCCACAAGGCAACCGGTGAAATCCTGAAGGATGAGGCCGTCAACGCCCGCATCATCGAAGCCGTGAAGGGCGGCGGTGCCGACGCGTGGGTGGCTGTCCCCGCGCAGGACTTCCTCGGCAACGATTATAACGCCGCTGATTTCGATCAGGTCTTCGACATTCTCGACGTCTGGTTCGACAGCGGCTGCACGCACGCCTTCACGCTTGAAGGCCGCGACGATCTCGCGTGGCCGGCTGACCTTTATTTCGAAGGGTCGGACCAGCATCGCGGCTGGTTCCAGTCGAGCCTTCTCGAATCCTGCGGCACGCGCGGCACGGCGCCTTACAAGGGCGTGCTGACCCACGGCTTCACGATGGACGGCGAAGGCCGGAAAATGTCGAAGTCGCTCGGCAATACCGTGGCGCCGCAAACGATCATCGACCAGTACGGCGCCGATATCCTGCGCCTTTGGGCGGTGTCCGTTGACTATCAGGAAGACGTGCGGATCGGCGACCAAATCATCCAGGGTCAGGTGGACGCTTACCGCAAGATCCGCAACACGCTTCGGTACCTTCTCGGCAACCTCGCCGGTTTCACCGAAGAGGAACGTCTGCCGCATGCCGAGATGCCGGAGCTTGAGCGTTTCATCCTGCACCGCGTGGCGGAGCTCGATACGCTCATCCGCTCGAAATCGGCTGTGTATGAATTCACGCCGGCTTTCACCGCGCTTTATCAGTTCTGTATTGTCGATCTGTCGGCCTTCTATTTTGACATCCGCAAGGACTGCCTCTACTGCGACGATCCGGCGAGCACGCGCCGCCGGGCGGCCCGCACCGTGCTGGATGAAGTCTTCATGCGGCTTGTCACCTGGTTCGCACCGATCCTCTCCTTCACGGCTGAGGAAGTGTGGCTGTCGCGCTTCGGCACGGCTGCACCGAGCGTGCACCGCCAGCTGTGGCCGGCAACCCCGACTGGCTGGGCCGACGAGGCTTTGGCCCAGAAATGGACGAAGGTGCGCCGCCTGCGCCGGGTCATCAACGGCGCGCTCGAGGTTGACCGCCGCGAGAAACGGATCGGATCGAGCCTGCAGGCATCGGCCACCGCCTATGTGTCGGATGCGGCCTATGTGGACGCGCTCAAGGGGCTTGATCTAGCCGAGATCACCATCACCTCGGCAGCCGACCTGAAGCTCGCCGACGCGCCTGCTGGTGCCTTCAAGCTTGAGGACGTGACCGACATCGCGGTTGTCACCGGGCTCGCCGGCGGCGAGAAATGCGGACGCTGCTGGAGCGTGAAGCCGGAAGTCGCGGAAGAGGGCGATCTTTGCCACCGCTGCGATGAGGCCGTGGCCGCCCATGATGCAAGGAACACCGCCGCATGAAATCGACCGTCTATTTCAGCCGTGCCATCTTTGGTGCCCTTGCCGTGCTCGTCATCGACCAGCTGGTGAAAATCTGGATCCTGCAGGGGCTGGACCTGCCCGCGAAAGGCAGTGTCGAGGTCACCTCGTTCCTGTCCTTCACCATGATCTGGAACAAGGGCATCTCGCTCGGCATCGGGCTTGATGAATGGGTCGGCAAAAGCGGGCTCATCATCCTGACGCTCATCATCACCGCGATCCTTTTGCGGTGGCTGACGAAAACCGAGCGAATCCTTGAAGTCGTCGGCCTGTCGCTTGTGATCGGCGGCGCCATCAGCAACCTTCTCGACCGCTTCATTCATGGCGCGGTTGTCGATTTTGTGCACCTGCATGTCGAAGATTACAGCTTTTATGTCTTCAATGTTGCCGATGCCGCCATTACCTTCGGGGTGATCTTCATGATCTACGACGGCTTGCGGAGCTCGCCCGAAGCGCCTACAAAAGCGAACGGGAAACCTGCGGGTCCTCAGTAAAAGGAACGTGACGCCCGATCACGGGACGTCCGAGGGAGATAGATACATGAAATTCGGTTCCATCGTCGCGATTGCCTTCTGTGGTGCGACCCTCGCCGGGTGCGGCATCTTTGGCGGCGACGGCAAGCTTTCCCCGGATGAGTTCGAGGTTGTGGATCGCGCCCCGCTCGTGATTCCGCCTGAATCCGATCTGCGCCCGCCGCGTCCCGGCGAGCCGCGCGCCCAGGAAATCGATCCGGGCCGCCAGGCCTATGAAGCGCTTTTCCCCGGTGCGACCCTGACGCCGCAACCGCCGAAATCGGGCGGCGAGCTGACGCTCCTGCGCCGTATCGATGGCGGTGACCCGGATATCCGCTCGAACGTGGCCCAGAAGGATCTGGACGTGGTGAAGAAGCGCCTGCTGCTTGCCGATCTTCTGGACGCCGACGACCGCACCTACCGCCCGGACAATGTGACCGTGGAGCGCGTGCAGGGCAACTGAGCCCCAAGCACCAATGTTTCCGAAACAAGGGCTGCCCGATGGGGCGGCCCTTTTTCATGCCTCACATTCTTTCGCTTTGCCGAGCCCGCTGCGGCTTGCTAGGGTCGCGCCATGCCTGACACATCCCGCACCAGCCTGCCCGAGAAGGCAGGGATCATCCGCCTCCTTTCCGAACGCACGATCAACCGGATCGCCGCGGGCGAGGTGATCGAACGCCCGGCGAGTGCCGTGAAGGAACTGGTTGAAAACAGCATCGACGCCGGCGCCACGCGGGTGGATGTGGTGCTTCATGAAGGCGGCCGCAGCCTCATCGATATCAGCGACAATGGCATCGGCATGGACGCCGGTGAACTGGCGCTGGCGGTGGAGCGGCACGCGACTTCGAAGCTCAAGGACGATGACCTTGTCCATATCATGAGCCTCGGTTTCCGGGGCGAGGCGCTGGCCTCTATCGGCGCGGTGGCGCGGCTTACCCTGTCGTCCCGTGCCCAAGGGGCGGCGGAGGCATGGAAGGTGCTGGTGGAAGGCGGTCGCAAGGGGCAGGTGTCGCCCGCGGCCCTGTCCGCTGGCACACGGATCGAGGTGCGGGACCTGTTTTTCGCCACCCCGGCGCGGCTCAAGTTTCTGAAAACCGACCGCAGCGAATTTCAGGCGGCGGTCGATATCATCAAGCGGCTGGCGATGGCGCACCCCGAGGTCGCCTTCAGCCTGTCGGACGGTGACCGGGTGGCCTTCCGGGCACCTTCGATCGGCGCGCTTGCGGGCGACGCACGGCTCGAACGGCTGGGTGCCATTCTCGGGCGCGAGTTTCAGGAAAACGCCATCGAGATCGATGCCGAGCGCGAAGGGCTGCGCCTGACCGGTTATGCGGGCCTCCCCACCTATTCGCGCGGGCAGGCGACGCACCAGTATCTGTTCGTCAATGGCCGACCGGTGAAGGACAAGCTGCTGACGGGTGCGGTGCGCGGCGCCTATCAGGATTATCTGGCGCGGGACCGGCACCCGGTGCTGGCGCTGTTTCTGGATGTGCCGACCGAATTTGTCGATGTGAACGTGCACCCCGCGAAAGCCGAGGTGCGTTTCCGCGATGCCGGACTGGTGCGCGGGCTGATCGTCTCGGCCCTTCGTCATGCGCTGGCAGATGCCGGCCACCGGGCCTCCACGACCGTTGCGGGCCAAGCGCTTGGCTCGCTGCGGCCCGTTGATGCCCTGCCGTGGGGGCGGGCGGCGGAGCGGCCTTCGCTGCCATCGGGTTTTGCCGCCGCCTTCGACGCGCAGGCGCCGCGCTTCGCGCTGAATGAGCCCGCCGCCCAGTTCAGTTTCAAGGCGAGCGACCCGGTAATGCGGCCAAGTGCGCCCGAGGTGCCAGCAGGCGCGCCGATGCAGGCCGAGGCACCGGCACCTGATTATCCGCTCGGTGTGGCGCGCGGGCAGGTGCATGGCACCTATATCGTCGCGCAAACGGCAGACGGCATCGTGATCGTCGACCAGCATGCCGCGCATGAGCGGCTGGTGTATGAGCGCATGAAGGAAGCAATGGCGGCGACCGGCGTGGCCCGGCAGGCGCTGCTGCTGCCGGAGGTCGTGGAGCTTGAAGAAGGCCCGGCGGCGCGGCTTGTGGCGCGGGCGGCTGAGCTTGAGGAAATGGGCCTCGTGATCGAACCCTTCGGCGAGGGTGCCATCGTGGTGCGCGAAGTGCCTGCGATGCTCGGCAAGATGGACGTGAAAGGCCTGATCCGCGACCTCGCCGATGAGCTGACCGAGATGGACGAAGCCCTATCGCTGAAAGAAAAGCTTGGTGAAGTGTGCGGCACCATGGCCTGCCACGGCAGCGTGCGCGCCGGCCGTCGCCTGAGCGTCGAAGAAATGAACGCGCTCCTCCGCCAGATGGAAGCCACCCCGCATTCCGGCCAGTGTAACCATGGCCGCCCCACCTATGTGGAACTCAAACTTTCCGATATCGAGAAGCTGTTCGGGCGGCGCTAGGCGCGCATTACGAAAAGCGTGCGCTGCTGGCCTTGGGATCGGTCGTCGATCAGCGTCAGCGTGTCCGGCAGGTCCATCGGGTCGTCGGTCGCTTGCTCGATCACGATCACGCCTTTCTCCGCCAGCCAGCCACCTTTGAGGATGGCATCAAGCGTGGGGCGGACGAGGCCTTCGCGGTAGGGCGGGTCCATGAAGATGATGTCGCACGCGGCGCCAGCGGGCGGCAGGGCGGTGGCACTGCCGCGAATGATGGCGGTCATGTCGTCGGCCTTCACCGCGCGGATATTGCGGGCGAGGAAGCCAAGCGCCGTTGGGGCTTTTTCAACGAAGGTGGTGTGGGCGGCCCCCCGCGACAGGGCTTCAAGCCCCAGCGCCCCGGTGCCGGCGTAAAGGTCCAGCACGCGGGCCTCCAGCATGTCGGGATAGCGGCTGTGTTGCAGCATTGAAAAGACGCGCTCGCGCATCCGGTCGGTCGTCGGGCGCACGTCCTTGCCCTCGGGCACTTCAAGCGTGCGACCGCGGAAACGCCCGGCGATGATGCGGGTCACGGCTTGGGCTTCCGGTCAGGCCGCGGGCCTGTTTTGGCGGGGCCAGCCTTGGGGCCGGTGCTACGCGCGGATGCAGGCTTCTGGCCGTCGCGTTTGGGCGCACCTCGGGCGGGTGCCGGCTTGGTGGCCGACTTCGGCACGCCGGGCTTGCCCTTGCCGCGGTTCGGACGCTCGGTCTCGTCGCGGTCACGCGCCCGATTTTTCGCCCATTTCTTCGCACCCGGCTTCACCGGCTTCGGCTTGGCTTTCGCCCATTTCGAAGGGTCGCGCGGCTTGCGCGGGGCGACCACGCTGCGGGTTTCCGTTTTGAAGAAATCGGACAGCACGTCATGGAGCTGGGCGTCCGTCACCTGCGCCACCGCACCGTCCGGCAGGGTGCCGAGCGTGAAGGGGCCATAGTGGGTGCGGATCAGCCGGTTCACCGCAAGGCCCAGATGCTCCATCACCCGGCGCACTTCGCGGTTCTTGCCTTCGCTGATCGCAACGGTCAGCCACGAATTGGCACCCTGGCTTTTTTCCAGCTTGGCGTCGATGGCGCCGTAATGGATGCCATCGATGGTGACACCGTCAGCAAGTTTGGCCAGCGCCTTTTCGTCCACCCGGCCATGGGCGCGCACGCGGTAGCGCCGCACGATGGCATTGGCAGGCAGTTCCAGCCAGCGGGCGAGTTCGCCGTCGTTGGTGAGAAGAAGGAGGCCCTCGGTATTCATATCCAGCCGGCCGATGGAGATGACCCGGCCCATATGCTTGGGCAGTTGGTCAAACACCGTGCGGCGGCCTTCCGGGTCCTTGTGGGTCGTCAGCGTGCCCTTGCGCTTGTTATAGCGCCAGAGGCGGGTTTCGCGCACCTCGCCGACCTTTTCGCCGTCCACCGTGACGCCTTCGAGGCTCATCACATTGAGGGCGGGGCTTTTCAGCGTCTGGCCATTCAGCGCGATGCGGCCTTCGCCGATCATGCGTTCGATATCGCGGCGCGAGCCGACACCGGCGCGTGCCAGTGCCTTGGCAATGCGTTCGCCGCCTGCGTCTTCGGTGCCGTCTTCCGGCGAGATGTCGTCCCTGTCGTTCATGGCGCGCACCATATGCTTTTGCCGGTATTGTCGCAACTTAATCTGCTTGACGCCACGGGACGTTGCCCGCACCTTCCCGGCCATGAGCTTTGCATCACCCCATATGGACGCCGCGCTGGCGCTTGCCGAAGCGGCAGCGGAAGCTGGCGAGGTGCCGGTCGGGGCCGTTGTCACCGGCCCCGACGGGCAGGTGATTGCGCGCGCCCATAACCGGGTCGTCACCGACCATGACCCGACCGCCCACGCCGAGATGCTGGCGATCCGCGAGGCGTCGGCAGCGCTTGGCAGCGAGCGGCTGGAGGGCTGCGACCTTTATGTGACGCTGGAGCCCTGCGCCATGTGCGCGCAGGCCATCGCATTCGCCCGCATCCGGCGGGTTTATTATGGCGCATCCGACCCCAAGGGTGGCGGTGTGGCGCACGGGGCGCGCATCTATAACCAGCCGACCACGCACCACAGGCCCGAGGTCTATGACGGCATCGGCGAGGCACGGGCGGCCAAAATTCTGAAAGACTTTTTCAAGGCGCGGCGCTAAACTCCTGTCATGCAAGGGGAAACGCCAGAAGATTCCGGGGGAATCGATGCTTTGGGCGATGACCTGGCCGGCCTGATCGATCAGGCATGGGCCTTCGCCCGGGAAAGCGTCTTCAAGCTGGACCGGATCATCGAGGCGGCAGCTGTGGTTGCCGCTGTGCTCCTTGCCTTTGTCCTGTGGCGGCTCGCCCGCAATGCGGTGATGAAGGCCTTCGGGGACCATGCCTTTGTCCAGAAACTGAGCCATCTGCAGCTTGGCTCCGTGGCGCCGATGGCGCTGACGCTGTTGCTGATCTGGACGGCGCAGCTGCTGCTCGGGCAGCTTATCAAACATACCTATGTGCTTGATCTCTCTGCCAGCCTGATTGCGGCATGGGTGGTGATCCGCATTGCGGTCAGCGTGATCCGCAGCCGCGAGATTGCCCGGCTTGTCGCCTTCCTTGCCTGGACGGTGGCGGCGCTGAATATCGTCGGGCTCCTGACCCCCATTGCGACGGTCCTTGATACGGCGGTCATCCCTTTGGGCGACGGCGGGATCAGCCTTCTTGATATCATCACCGGCATCACCACCTTCGCGCTCCTTATCTGGGGTGCGCTGGTGCTGTCTCGCCTGATCGATGGCCGTATCCAGGCAATCCACGGCGTCCCGCCAAGCGCGCGGGTGCTGATGAGCAAGACAAGCCGGATCGTGCTCTTGACCATCGCGGTCCTGACCTCGCTGAATGCCAGCGGCATCAACCTGACGGCCCTTGCGGTTCTCGGCGGTGCGCTGTCGGTCGGTATCGGTTTCGGCTTGCAGAAAGTGGTCGGGAACTTCATTTCCGGGCTCATTCTATTGATGGACCGGTCGATCAAGCCGGGTGACGTGATCGAGGTCTCTGGCACCTACGGCATCATCAACAAGCTGGCGGCACGCTACACATCGGTCATCACCCGGGACGGCACTGAATATCTGATCCCGAACGAGGACATGATCACCCAGCCGGTGGTCAACTGGTCACACAGCGACCTTCTGGTACGGCGCCGGGTACCCTTGCAGGTGTCTTACGAATCCGACCTGCCGCTCGCCATGAGCCTGATGGCGGCGGCCGCGATGGAAGAAGACCGCGTGCTGAAGGTGCCTGAACCCCGCACGCTGCTGCGCGGGTTCGGTGAAAGCGGGGTGGATCTGGAGCTGCGCTTCTGGATCAATGACCCGCAAAACGGTGTCGCCAATATCTCGAGCGCGGTGATGATGCGCATCTGGGACAAGTTCCACGCGGAAGGGATCAGCTTCCCCTATCCGCATATGGTTGTGGATTTAAGAAAAGAGGCTGGCGAGTAAGGGGTTACGACAGACGTTATATCAACCCGGTCTTTCAAGAGGGGGAGGGACTGAATGAATATCGGACGTTTTATCCTGTCAACAATAGCTGCCTATGTCGCCTTCGCGGTGCTCTTTACCGTGGCGATGACTTTCGTCTTTCCGGGTGCGATGATCGCTTTTGCCGATCTGATGCGCCCGCAGGACGACCCGATGATGATGTGGGCTTATCTCGGCCATATGGTGCAGACCATCGTGCTTGTCTGGTTCTTTGAAAAAGGCTTCGGCACGAAGGACCTGATGAAGGGGGCTGTCTTCGGGGGCATGTTCGGCATCTATGTCGCCGCAAGCAGCTTCGTGATGTATATGTCCTTCAAATGGCCGACCGAATATATGGTCACCCAGCTGATTACCGATGTGGTGATCTTTGCACTTGTCGGCGTGGTGCTGGCACTTCTCCACAAACCGCAGGAAGCCTGACGGGATCAGGCTTCGATCTTGTGAAACGCCAGGAAGTGCCGGACCACCGCGTCCGGCGCTTCCACTTGCGGATAATGGCCGATGCCTGAAAGCTTGGTGACCCGGAGCTTGACGAGGATGCGTTCCAGCCCTTCGATCATGTGGCGGCCCGATACGGGGTCATCAAGCCCCCAGATGGCGGCCATCGGCACCGTGGTGCCTTTCAGGGCGCCGACCCAGCGGGTTGCCTGTTCGCGCCGCTCGGCAATATAGCGGATGCGCCGCGCGATGGCGCCGCGTCCGTTGCGGCCCATCATGCTTTTCCAGAAAATATTCAGCTCTTCTTCCGTGGGGCGGGTCTCTGCGCCAAAGACATTGGCGAAGGCCTCAAGGAACTTCTCCTTCGCCACCATGCGGGCATAGATGGGGCCGAGCCACGAGGCGAGCTTGATCTGCGCTTCGACCGGCCGGTGCAATGCCGGGATCAGGCCGCCGTTCAGGAAACAGGCCGACAAGAGTTTGCAGGTGGCGGTGCGCTCCAGCTGCCGGGCGATCAGGTCCTGAAGGATGGTGGCACCCACATCATGGCCAAGGGCGTGATAGCTGGTGTGGCCAAGCGACTGGAGAAGGGCATCCATCGCCTCCGCCGTTTGCCGCACGCTCGCCGCACTGCCGCGCGGGTTTTCGCTGAAACCGCAATCCGGCATGTCGGGGATGATCAGGGTGAAATGCCTTTCAAGCGCGGACGCGACCCAGGCCCAGTCGTGACCAGAGGTCGGGAAGCCGTGCAGGAGCAGAAGTGCGGGGCCGGTGCCGCTCACCCGGTAGAAGATCCGGTGGCTGCGCCATTTGAACCGCTCGCCCCCTTCGGCCCAGGTGTCGAGATCGATCGGTGGCGGCGTCATGGAAATCCCCTGATGGTTGCAGTTTCAGCGGCGCCCCTTTCGGGGCTCGGTCCGCCGGTAAAAGTCGGGTGGCTTTGTGCCGACCCACGAAACAAAGTCTATGATATCCGGCTCGGCTGACAAGGCCTCGATGGAAGAAAGACGCCGGGCGAGCTCTGTGTCGCTGAAAATTGTGTGTATTTTGCGATGGCAGATCGGGTGCAAAGGCACCATGTCGCGCCCGCCTTTTGATTTTGGCACCAGATGATGCCATTCCACCTTTTCACCGAAAGGCCGACCGCAAAGCGGGCAGTTTTCAAAGCCGGAAGCTTTGCTCAAGGCGTGGCATCTTCGGGAAGGCGACGCAGGCGGCCTGCCTCATGCAGGCGCTTGGCCGCTGCCTCCAGTTGCGGCAAGGCCCATTCCATATCGCGGCTTATCACATGCTGGAAGGGTAGAGAGCGGAACGTGCGGATATCCAACCGGGCGAGATCGTGGTTTGTCAGGGCCTCGAACGCGCCTGTGAACAGCAGGGCATATTGTACGCGGTGGCTTTCAAGCAGCGGCAGTAGCTGGCGGGGCTTTTCGTAGGTGACGGGCTTCAGCCGGAATTGCCGGGCGATATTCTGGAAGGCGATTATCTGGCTCGGGATGGCGACCCGCTTGTCGGCGATCAGGGCTTCGAGATTGGCAGTCCGGGGCACCGAATCGGCGTTCAGTGCGGCCCAATAGATCTCAACGTTGAGGAGCGGCGTCGAAACCGCCACTATCTTGGGGTGACCGATGGCATAGCCCGAGAAACGCAGTGCCTCGCCGTCGAATGCGCCGGTGACCAGGCCGATTTCGCTGCGCGGCAGGGGTGCGTCGATCAGGGTGACACAAAGGCCGGCCTCGGCATAGAGCTCGCTCACCAGTCGCCTCACGGTGCGGGCTTCGACATGGGCTTCCGCGGGAATGGCGATGCGGAAGCAGGGCTTTTCCTCTTCTGCCGCGCTCACCGGCGAGGCCAGCAGGGAAAGGCAAAACAGCAGGCTGCCGAGGAACGATTTCGGAACCGTCGTCAAAGGGCGGGAGGGTAGGTTACGCCGCGTAATTGCCGTCTTCATCTGGACGCTGGGTCTCTTCCTTCAGCCAGTCGATGAAATCCTGGACACGTTCACTTTTCGCCTTGTCGGCGGGATAGACAATATAATGGGCAAAGCCCACAGGCACCGCCTCGCCAAACAGGCGGACAAGTCGGCCGGCTTTCAGGTCCTCGGCGGCGATGGCGGACCGGGCGAGCGCAATGCCGCGCCCGGCAACCGCTGCCTCAATCGCCAGCGAGTGGGTGTTGAAGTGAAGGGCAGGCATGCCGTCCATCAGTTCCACGCCGGCAGCGCGCAGCCACATGGCCCACGAAGGGGCGCTGTCGTCCTCGCTGAAACTGTCATCGTGGATCAGGGTCTGGGCGGTCAGGTCTGCGGGTTCATCGAGCCTGATCCCGGAATTCAGGAGATCGGGGCTGCACACCGGGAACACGGTTTCCCTCAGCACTTCCTCGGCCACAAGCCCCGGATATTTGCCGGCGCCGTAGCGGATCGCGAGATCCACGTCCTCGGCCTTGAAATCGGTCAGCGCGAGCGAGGCCGAGATTTTCACGATGGCATCGGGGCGGCGCTCATAATAGCTCGCCAGTCGCGGCACCAGCCATTTGGAGGCGAAGGACGGCGACACGGCCACCTTGATCACGGTCGAGGATTTGGAGCTTGTCAGCACGCTCACCGCTTCCTCGAGCTTTTCGAAAGCTTCGCGGAGCGGGGTCAGGGAAAGCTGCGCAGCTTCGGTCAGGACCAGCGAACGGTTGGTGCGGCGAAACAGTTCAACGCCGAGCACATCTTCGAGCGAGCGAATCTGCTGGCTGATGGCGGCCGGGGTAACGGCCAGATCGTCGGCGGCGCGTTTGAAACTCATGTGACGGGCAGCGGCATCGAAGGCACGCAGGGCGTTGAGGGGCAACATCGAGCGTTTCATAAGGTGCTGGCCTTCTCGCGAGCTTGTCGTTTCGGATTAGATATTCTTATTCCAGGCCATCATAAGAAATTGCCGAAGCGAGGTCCAGCGGGGAAATGAGGTGCTCTCAAAGGCTTGATGTAGCGGCCCCTTCGGGGTCAGAGGCCGCTTGAATCATAGCTCGCAAGAGCTGCATTTTCCTGAAAGCTCAGGTGAATGCCGCACTCGGTCTTGGCCTGTCCGCGCCAGCGACCGGCGCGGTCTTCCTCGCCTTCGCCCACGCGGTCGGTGCAGGGCATGCAGCCGATCGACCGGAAGCCTTCAGCGACGAGCGGATGCTCGGGCAGGTCATGCGCCTTCATGTAGGCGGCGATATCGTCCTTCGTCCAGTAGGCGAGCGGATTGACCTTCACGCGGTTGTCGCCCGCCTCGAAATGCGGGAGAGCAGCGCGGAGGCCACCCTGGAAGCGCTTGCGACCCGACGCCCAGGCGTCATAGCCCTCGAGCGCTTTTTCAAGCGGCACAACCTTGCGGATGAAGCAGCAGCCGTTGAGATTCTGGCTCCAGAGAATGCCCTTGGGGTCGCGTTCAGCCAGATCGGATGCTTCGGGTGTCAGGGTGATGACATTGGTGAGGCCAAGGCTTGCAATCAGCGTATCGCGGTAGCGCTTGGTTTCCCCGAAAAGCTTGCCGGTATCGAGGAACAGGATGGGGATGTCCTTCGAGACTTCGGCAGCCAGATGCAGGAGCACCGCCGATTCAGCCCCGAAGGACGAAACGAGGGCGAAACGGTCGCCGTAGCGGGCGAGCGCTGCGCGGATCACTTCACGCGGGTCTTCGGTTTTCACCTTGTCTGCCATATAGGCAGCTTCGGCATCCGCATCGAAAGGTGCGGCTTCTATGGCAGCGAGTGCGGTCACGATACCCTCCGGGCCCCGGCCTGATCGTGGCGCTGGCGCAGGACGCTGATGCCGCCTTGCGTGTCGCTTTGATAGACATGTTTGTAACGGTTGACGGCGCGGACAAAGGCCTCGCGGCGTTCTTCCGGCACTTCGCTGGTGTTGAAGCCTGCGCGCAGCAGGAACTGGGCCTGATCCGGGATCACATGGCCGATGGCGCGGATGTCGCCGTTGAAGCCATAGTCCTTGCGCAGGCGCACCGCGAGCGAGAAGCCCCGACCGTCGCCGAAGCCGGGGAAACGGATGGCTGCGAAGCTCGCATAATTGCCGATACCGGCAAGATCGCTGTGCGGCGTATCGGTTTCGATGAGCGCACCAATGCGGACACCCTTTTCTTCGAGCAGGCTGCCGGCCTCGTCCTTCAGGCGGCCGAGCGGCACCAGCCACTCGCCTGCCTCGTCGGGCAGGGCGCCGTCCTCGAGAATGCGCCAGACGGTCACATCTTCGCCGGTTTGAAGATCAACGTGCGCCATAAACGGCCTCCTTGAATACATCGGGGCCGAGGCGGCGATAGGCGGCGAGGAAAGTCTCGCCTTCCTTGCGCTCGCCCATATAGGCGGTAACCACCTTTTCAACCGCGTCGACAATGCCATGCTCGTCGAAGCCGGGGCCGAGGATGGCGGCTTTCGACGCGTCTTCCTCACCCGAGCCGCCAAGCAGCAGCTGGTAATTTTCCTCGCCTTTGCGGTCCACACCCAGAATGCCGATATGGCCTGCATGGTGGTGACCGCACGAGTTGATGCAGCCCGAAATCTTGATCTTCAGCTGGCCGATATCTTCGAGCCGCTTCAGGTCGTCGAAACGGTTGGTGATGGCCTGCGCGATGGGGATCGAGCGGGCATTGGCGAGGCTGCAATAATCAAGGCCGGGGCAGGCGATGATATCGGTAAGGAGCCCGACGTTGGCGGCGCCAAGGCCAGCGGCATCCAGCTTCTGCCAGATGGCGACAAGATCACGCTTCGCCACATGCGGCAGGATCAGGTTCTGCTCGTGGCTGACGCGGACTTCGTCCTGTGAATATTCTTCTGCAATGTCCGCCACGAGGTCCATCTGGGCGTCGGTTGCGTCGCCCGGGATACCGCCATGCGGCTTCAGGCTGATCGTCACCGACACATGGCCCGGCACCTTGTGGGCGAAGGTGTTGTTCTTCACCCAGGCGCGGAAGCGGAAGTCGGCAGCGGCGAGCGCATCAAGCCCGGCGTCTTCGTCGGCAAGCACGGGCAGCGGCGGCGGCGCGAAGAACTGGCGGATACGGGCCACTTCTTCGGCAGGCACGTCGATGAAGCCGGCCCGGATGGCTTCGTACTCTTCCTCGACAAGGCGCTTGAATTCCTCGGTGCCGGTATCTTCGACGAGGATCTTGATGCGGGCCTTGTATTTGTTGTCGCGGCGGCCCTGCTCGTTATAGACGCGCAGGATGGCCTCGAGATACGACAGCATCTCGCTTTCGGGGACGAAGTTGGCAATTGTCTTGGCGATGACGGGCGTGCGGCCCATGCCGCCGCCGACCAGCACTTCAACGCCCAGCTCGCCCGTTTCGTTCTTTTTCAGCACAAGGCCGATGTCGTGCCACTTCACGGCGGCGCGGTCTTTCGGCGCGCCGGTGATGGCGATCTTGAACTTGCGCGGCAGGAACGAGAATTCGGGGTGGAAGGTGGACCATTGCCGGATGATTTCGGCCGTCGCACGCGGGTCGGCAACCTCGTCATGCGCCGCACCGGCGAACTGGTCGGTCGTCACGTTCCGGATGCAGTTGCCGCTTGTCTGGATGGCGTGCATCTCGACCTCGGCCAGATCGGCAAGGATATCGGGCGCGTCGACCAGCTTCGGCCAGTTATACTGGATATTCTGGCGCGTGGTGAAATGGCCGTAGCCCTTGTCATACTTGCGCGCGATATGGGCAAGGCGGCGCATCTGGCGGCTGTTCAGCGTGCCATAGGGCACCGCGACGCGCAGCATATAGGCATGCAGTTGCAGATAAAGGCCGTTCATCAGGCGCAGCGGACGGAATTCTTCTTCCGTCAGTTCGCCCGAAAGGCGGCGTGCCACCTGATCGCGGAATTCCTCGACCCGGGCATTGACCATTGCATGGTCGAAAGTGTCGTAAGCGTACATCTCAATTTTCCCAGAAAGGCGAAACCTGATAGCCGAGGTCGGTGCGTACACTCGGCCCCTTGGCTTGCATCTGCGTTTTGATATGGCCGGGGCGCACGCCGCCTTCGCCAACGTCGGCGGCGACAACTTCAACCGCCAGCACCAGATTGGCTTTCACATCGGCGTTGGCGACAGCGAGAAGGGCCGTTACCTCGTCCTCGTCATGGGCGACGATGGAATGGGTCGGCTCCACCGCCCAGCCTTCAGCTGTCAGGAACAGGGCGCGGCCATCCGTTAGCCGGTTGGCGACGATCATTTGCGGACCGGAAAGCTTTTTAGCCATGGTCTTTTTCCTTCTCAGGCCGTGGCGCGTTCGGCGTCGACTGCATAGCCGATGCCGTGCGCGGCAATGTTGAGATCGGCGGCGCGGTAGACGACCTCGCCGATGATCAGGAGCGCCGGGCTGGCGACGCCGTGGCGGGACACGATCTCGGCCAGATTGGCGAGCGTGCCATAGAAGCGGCGTTCATCGGCGCGGGTGCCGTTTTCGATGACGGCAACCGGGGTGGCGGCGGAAACACCTTCACCGATCAGGCCTGCCGAAATCTCGGATGCGGACTTGAGGCCCATATAGACGGCAAGCGTGCGGCCTTCGCCGGCGAGACGCGCCCAATCCTTGAACTGGCCGTCTTTCAGGTGGCCGGTGACGAGCGTGATCGACGCCGCATAGTCGCGGTCGGTGAGCGGGATCTGGGTGCGCGCGGCGATACCCGAAAGCGCGGTCACGCCGGGGATCACCTCAACCTGGATGCCTTCCGCGCGGAGGGCCTCAAGCTCTTCACCCGCACGGGCGAAGACCATAGGGTCGCCGCCCTTGAGGCGCACAACGCGGCGGCCCTTCAGGGCGTGGGTGATCATCGCGGCATGGATGCCTTCCTGCCCGATGCCATGGTCGCCTTCGCGCTTACCGACGAACACCAGTTCAGCGTCACGGCGGGCGAGGGCTAGCACATCGCGGGAGACGAGCCGGTCATAGATGATGACATCAGCCTGTTGCAGGGCGCGGTGCGCCTTGATGGTCAGGAGGTCCGGATCGCCGGGGCCTGCGCCCACAAGCTGGACGCGGCCGGCCCCGGCTGGCTTGGAAAGCTCGGTCGCGCGGGCACGGTGGGCGGCATCGATCAGGCAGCGTTCGACGGTGGCCTGATCGAGGTCGGCAAATTCGCCGGCGCGGTCATAGATATCGTCCCAGAAAAGACGGCGGGCGGTGGCATCGGTGACGATGGTTTTCACGCGGGCCCGCACAGCACCAGCAGCAAGGCTGAGCGTGCCAAGGGACGGCGGCAGAAGGCGTTCAAGCGCGGCCCGGAGGCGGCGCACAAAAACGGGGGCAGCGCCGCCCGACGAGAAGGCAACATCAAGGCTGCCGCGGCTGAAGCGGGCGGGGGTCGTGAAGCTCGATTTCGCGGGCACGTCGATCACATTGACCGGCAGGCCGCGATCACTGGCAGCGCGGCGGGCGCGCTCGGCCGTCAGGTCGTCTTCGGGGCTGATGTAAACAAGCGTATGGCCTTCGATATCGGCGATCTCGAAAAGGCGGTCGTGGGCCGTGACGGCGTCACCGGCAAGGCCGGCGGCCTCGATGGCGGCGGTTGCGCCCGGCGCGATCACGGTGAGGCGGGCGCCCGTATCCTTCAGGAGGCCGACCTTGGCCATGGCGGCGGCATCCGATCCGACGATCAGGATTCGCTGGGCACTGGCGGTCAGGAAAACCGGAATGCTGGCCATGGTTTCATCTCCTCGGTGCCGCTTGCCGTTCGGGCCATCGCGGCGTCACTCGCTGAACAGGTTTGAGCGCTGTCGTCACTCGGGTTCCGTTTGTGGGGCGGCTTGCATGCCTTCAGGAAAGCATAACTTGCCCCGACACTGCCCTATGTAGGCCGTGCCCTGCTTTGTCGCAAACGAGAAGATATTGGGGGCTTCGCTAGAAAAAATTTATCGCGAAACCGTGATGTATTGCGAATTGAAAGAATTAAAATCTATAAAATATGGAAAAACGAAAAGAAATATCACCGCAATGAAGCGACTCAGGATATCGGTTCGGCGGCGGCGAGGTTCCGCGAAAAAGCCGTGGGCGTTACCCCACGGCTTTAGAGAAGCTAATCCGACAAGCCTTACTTGGTCAGCGTTGTCAGCACCCGGTACATCTGGTCCAGCGCCACCGGAATTGTGGCGACCGGCACCCGCTCGTTCAGGCCATGCGAGAAACCGTCGCTGTTCTTCATATAGATGCTTTCAATCCCGTAGGTCGGCATGCCGGCAGCGCGGTAATGCATGCCATCGGTGGCGCCCGGCGACATGGCCGGAATGATCGGCAGGCCGGGGAAATTGGCATGCACGGCATCGGTAACCGCCGTCATGATATCATCCCGCAGCGGCGAGGCCGGGCTTTCGGTACTTTCACCCCGCTGGGTGAAGACAACATGATCGTCATTCACGGCCTTCTGGAGGCGTTCCTGCGTCAGCGCCACGCCTTCGCCGGGGAAGATGCGGCAGTTGACGGTGGCCACGGCCGATTGCGGCAGGGCGTTTTCAGCGTGGCCGCCCTCCAGCATCGTGGCGACACAGGTGGTGCCGGTGACGCCCACATAGCTCGCCTGCTTGCGGAGGGTCGCAACGGCTTTCTTGTCCTTCGGGTTTTTCGCGAAGGCGGTCATGGCCGCACCCAGTTCACCGCCGGTGAGCGGACCCTGGGCCTTGAAGAAGCCAAGGGTGATGTCGTTCGTATTGACCGGGAAACTGTAGTTTTCGATCGCCGTCAGGGCCTTGGCCAGCCGGTAGATGGCGTTCGACCCCGTAGGACGGGAGCTGTGGCCGCCCGGATCGGTGACGGTCAGATGGAAGGTGGCGTAGGTTTTCTCGGCTGCCTGCAGGCTGTAGCTCAGCACCTTGCCGTCCTCGCCGATGGTGCCGCCACCGGCATCGGCATTCAGCACGAACTCGGCGTCCGTTAGGTCGCGGTGCTCGTTGGCGATGGCTTTGGTGGTGACCATCGAGGATTCCTCGTCGCCTGAGAAGGCGATAACCAGATCGCGGTTCGGCACATAGCCTTCGGCCTTCAGGCGCAGGAAGGTGGTGACAAGCGAGGTGACACCAAACTTGTTATCCACGATGCCGCGACCGAAGAGATAGCCGTTTTCCTCCACCATCGTGAAGGGATCGCGTTCCCAGTCCTCGCGCTTGGCCTCAACCACATCCATATGGGCAGCCAGGAGGATCGGCTTCTTGCCCGCCGAGCCATCGCCCCGGTAGCGCACCACAAGGGCCGCCGTCTCACCGTGCGGCAGGATATGGATATCCTCGGCTGCAAAGCCGCCGGCCTTCAATTGGTCGGCGAGGTAGGCGGCATAAGCGGGGACCTGGCCGTGGCCTTCAGCGGTGTGGAAGGTGATCGATTTTCCAAGGATTTCCTTGAAACGTTCGTTCCAGTCCGTGTCGGCAGCGAAAGCCGAGGAAGACAGGAGGGCGGCCACTGAGGCCGCCTTCAGAAGGGTCGAAATCATGAGATTATCCTATTTCTTGCTGCCGAGATCGGTCATCAGGTGATGCCAGTGATCAAGCGCGAGCGGGATCGTGGCGGCGGGCAGCCGCTCGTTCAGGCCGTGGGCGAACATATCGGACATCTTCATATAGATGCCGCTGACGCCATAGGTCGGCCAGCCGGAAGCGCGGTAGTGCTTGCCGTCGGTGCCGCCCGATTCCATTTGCGGCAGGATCGTGAGGCCGGGATAAGCCGCATGCACCGAAGCGGTGATCGCATCCACCACATCATCGCGCAGCGGCGAGGCGGGCGAGGCGGTGCCATCCCCCAGAAGCTTCCACTGGATCGCATCGTTGCCGGCGACCTTCTTGAGGGTCGCGAGCGTTTCCTCGGCCTTGGTGCCGGGGAAGATGCGACAGTTGATGGTGGCGGTTGCCGCCTGCGGCAGGGCGTTTTCAGCGTGGCCGCCCTTCAGCATAGTGGCGATGCAGGTGGTGCCGGTGGTGCCGACATATTCAGGGCTTGAACGCAGCACGCCGAGGGCCTTTTTGTCCTTCGGGTTCTTCGCGAAGGCCGTCATGGCCGCGCCGGCCTCACCGCCGACGATGGGGCCGAGCGTGGCGAAATAGCGCGTGGTGATTTCGTTCACTTCGGCCGGAAACTCGAAGGCCTCGATCTTTTTCAGCGCCGTCGCGAGATCATAGATCGCATTGTCCTTGCGGGGACGCGAGCTGTGGCCGCCGGGATTGGTGACGGTCATCTCGAACGAGGCATAGGTCTTTTCCGCCGCCTGGATCGCATAGGCGACCGGGGTGCCATCGGGCGCGAGCGCGGCGCCGCCGGCGTCAGAGTTCAGGATATATTCGATATCGATCTTGTCGTGATAATCGTAGGAAAGCGCCTTGGTGGTTTCCATGCCGCTTTCCTCGTCGCCCGTGAAAACAAGCACGAGATCGCGGGTCGGCACAAAGCCTTCGGCCTTCAGTTTCAGGAAGGTGGCGACAAGGGTGGAGACGCCGAATTTGCAATCCAGCACCCCGCGGCCGAACAGATAGCCGTCTTCCTCAACCATCGTGAAGGGGCTGCGCTCCCAGTCTTTGGGGTCGGCGTCCACCACATCCATATGGGCGGCGAAACCGATGCCCTTTTTGCCGGACGATCCGTCGCCCTTGTAGCGCACAATCATCCCGGCGGTTTCGCCCATGGGGATGATCGTGATGTCTTCATCGGTGAAGCCGCCCTTTTTCAGCTCGTCGGCCAGATAGGCCGCAAGCTTCGGCACATTGCCAAGGCCTTTCGAGGTTTCGAAGGAAACGGCAGTGCCAAGGATTTCCTTGGTTTTGGCGATGTCGGCATCGCTTGCCGCCTGCGCGCCGCCTCCGATGAGGAGGGCGGCGATGGCGGCGGTATGCATCAGGCTTTTATACACGGGTCAGTCCTTAAGTTTCTGCAGGGCATAGACGGTTTGCAGGGCTTCGCGGCGCGCCAGTTGCGGCAGGTTCGCGGAGCCGGCATGGCCGCCTTCCATGTTTTCATAATAAAGGACCGGATAGCCGAGGCTTTCGAGCTTCGCGGTCATCTTGCGGGCATGGCCTGGATGAACGCGGTCGTCCTTCGTCGAGGTATAGACGAACATTTCGGGGTATGGCTTGCCGGCCTCGATATGCTGGTAGGGGGAATATTTGGAAATATAGTCCCACTCTTCCGGGATATCGGGGTTGCCATATTCACCCATCCACGAAGCACCGGCCAGAAGCTTGTTGTAGCGCTTCATGTCAATAAGCGGCACGCCGCAGATGATGGCGCCAAAGAGATCAGGCCGCTGGGTCAGCATCGCTCCCATCAGGAGCCCGCCGTTGGAGCGGCCCTGAATCCCGAGATGCGGGGTGGAGGTGAGGCCCGAGGCGATCATGTCTTCCGAAATGGCGATGAAATCGTCATAAGCGCGCTGGCGGTTTTCCTTCAGTGCGGCCTGGTGCCACGCCGGGCCATATTCGCCGCCGCCCCGGATATTGGCGAAGGCAAAGGCGCCACCGTTTTCGACCCACAGTTTCGACACGCCGGACAGATATTGCGGGGTGATCGAAATTTCGAACCCGCCATAGCCGAACATCAGGGTCGGCGTGGTGCCGTCCATCGGGGCATCTTTCGGGCGGATCAGGAAGTAGGGCACCTTGGTGCCATCCTTCGAGGTCGCGAAATGCTGCTCGGCGACCAGATTGGCGGCATCGAAACGGGCTGGCAGGCTTTGCACCGTTGCCACCGCGTCACCGCCTTCAGCGTCGAGCGCATAAAGCGTCGTCGGCATCAGGAAGCTTTCAACGGTGAAGAGCGTGGCATCGGTATCTTCATCGCTCGTCAGGCTGGTGATCGCTGCGTTATCCGGCAGGTCAACGCTCGTGAGCGCGAAACCGTCCCCTTCCAGACGCGCGACTTTCAACCGGGCTTTCACATCCTCGATCGCGGAGACAAGAATGCGGTCGCGGCCAAGGGCGATGCTGTTGATCGATTCCTTTTCGGAAGGCGAGAAGATGGTGGTGAGGCTGTTGCCGGCGGTGCCGCCAAGGGCATCCGAAACCTTCAGCGCGACCAGATCACCGGCCTTGGCCGATGCGCCTTCAGGTGCCCAGTCAGCGCGCAGGGTGAGGATCACCCAATCGCCGACATAGCCTTGCAGCTCGATCGTGTGGGGCAGTTTCAGTTCCTGCGGTTTGCCGTCCACCAGCAGCCAATGGGCTTCGGTAAAGAAGTCGGGTGCCGAGACGATGCCGATATGCTCGCCGTCCATGCGGTGCGACGAATAGGCCTGCGACGATACATCGTCGACGCTGCCCTCAAACACCAGTTCAGCACTATCGAGCGGGGTGCCGCGCTTCCAGCGGCGCACCTGGCGCGGATAGCCGGAGGTCGTGAGCGTGCCTTCGCCGAAATCGACGGAAACGAGCAATGTGTCGGCGTCTTCCCAAGTTACGCCGCCCTTGCTTTCGGGGGTTGCGAAACCACCATCGACAAAGGCTTTGGCCTTCAGGTCGAACTCGCGGCGCACGGTCGCGTCGCTGCCGCCGCGCGACAGGTTGAGGATGCAACGGTCACCGAAGCAGCTCTTGCCTTTCCAGACCCAGTTCTCATGCTCGGCTTCCGCCAGCGCGTCGAGATCGAGAAGGGTTTCCCATGCCGGGCTGCCGCTTTTGTAGCTTGCCCAATCGGCCACACGCCACAGGCCGCGGACATTCTTGTCATCCTGCCACAGCTCATAGACCTTGCCGTGCGAAAGGCTCGCCGGGGTGATCTTGTCGGACGATTCGTAATCGGCCTTCAGGGCATCCACGAAGCCCTGATAGCGCGGATCGGCATCCAGCACCTTGGCGGAGGCGGCGTTCTTTTCAGTGACCCATTCAAGGGCCTTTTCGCCTTCCACTTCCTCCAGCCACAGATAGGGATCGGTGGCCTCGGTCATGGCGGCAGTCTCCGGCGTTTCGGATTTTTTGGTGTCGGCAGCCGGTTCACAGGCGGCGACGAGGCATGCGGCGGCGGTGGCGGCCAGCAGGCGTGCGATGGTCATTGGTGTCCCCCCAAATATTCTTATGGTCGAGCGGTCAGAAGTGATCCTTGCGCGTCCTGACTTCCGCGAAGATGCGGGGCAGCGGCGCGCCGATCATGCCGACCGTATCCTGCAATTCTTCGCTTGCGGCGCGCAAGAAGGGATTGGTCGCTTTCTCTATACCAATCGTTGAGGGCACGGTGGCGCGCCCCTCGGCCCTCAGCGCCTTCACCTCGTCCATGCGGCGGCTGAGGGCGGCGTTATTCGGCTCGATGGTCAGCGCGAAGCGGCCATTGGCTTCAGTATATTCATGGGCGCAGAAAACGCGGGTTTTGTCGGGCAAAGTTATAAACTTCGACAATGAAGCCCACATCTGGTCAGGCGTTCCCTCGAAAAGGCGCCCGCAGCCCATCGAAAACAGGGTGTCGCCGCAAAAAAGGGCGTCGTCATCCCCGAAATGATAGGCGATGTGGCCGGAAGTATGGCCCGGAACGTCAAAAACACGGGCTTCGTGGTCACCAAGGGCGACAATGTCACCGTCCCCTACCGCGATATCAAGCCCCGGGATGCGGTCGCGTTCGGCGGCCGGGCCGATGATGCGGGCCTCATGCGCCACCTTCAGGGCGAGGTTGGCGCCGGTATGGTCGCCGTGGTGATGGGTATTGAAAATATGGGTCAGGGCCCAGCCCCGCTCCGTGAGGGCGGCTTCCACAGGCTCGGCGACCGCAGGGTCGACCACCGCCGTCTCGCCGCTCACCGCGTCATGCAAAATATAGACATAATTGTCCCTTAGGACGGGAATCTGGACGATCTCAAGCACACCGAACTCCTTCGCAGAGCCTCCCACAGGGCCTGCATGCTACGGGCAAAAAGCCCCCTGGCGCAACGGGATAAACCCGATGTGATAGCGCCGCTCACGAAGGGGGCAATCTTGACCCCCAAAGGGGAAACGGATAGCTTGCACCGAACGTTCCGGCCGGTTGCCGGACCCTCAAGCGGATGCCATTTTGATGACAGCCCCTGCCTTCCTTTCCAAGCCCCGTATTGCCGTGATGGCCCCGTGCCTCAATGAAGAAGCCGCCATTGCCAAGGTGATTGCGGATTTCCGGCGCGAACTGCCTGACGCCACCATCTATGTGTTCGACAACCGATCGGAAGACCGCACCCGCGAGGTGGCGGCCGAGGCCGGCGCCGTGGTGCACAAGGTTTACAAGCGCGGCAAGGGCAATGTAGTGCGCCGCATGTTCCGCGAAGTGGACGCCGACATCTATATCATGATCGACGGTGACGCGACCTATGACGCCCCGTCGGTTCACAAGCTGCTCGAGATATTCGAAAGCGAGCGGGCCGATATGGTGTGCGGCGCGCGGGTGAGCGACGAGGAAGCGGCCTACCGCTTCGGCCACCGCTTCGGCAACCGCATGCTGACGGGGCTTGTCGCCTCGGTCTTCGGGGCGGACCTACGCGACATGCTCACCGGTTACCGGGTCATGTCCCGTCCCTTCGTGAAATCCTTCCCGGCCCTGTCGCAAGGCTTCGAGATCGAAACCGAGCTGACGATCCATGCGATGGAGCTGGACCTGAAAGTGATCGAGGTGGACACCCCCTATATGGAGCGTCCGGCAGGGTCGGCGTCGAAGCTGCACACGATCCGGGATGGCATTCGTATCCTCCGCACCATCCAGTGGCTGGTGCGCGCCGAGCGGCCGTTGCAATTCTTCTCGACGCTTGCTGCCATTTTCGTGGCGGCTGCCGTTATCCTTGGCATTCCGGTGCTGATGGAGTTTCTGGAAACCGGTCTTGTGCCGCGGCTGCCGACCGCCATCGCCAGCATGGGCCTGATGATGACGGGGCTCCTGAGCCTTTTCACCGGCCTGATCCTCGCGATGGTCGCCATGGCGCGAAAGGAAGTGCGGTCGCTTGCCTACCTTGGTGTGCCGCGCTTCGGTGACGCGCCTTCCGCAGGCCGGGGCGCATGACAACGGACGAACGCGCCGTCCTTGGCGAGCTTTTCCGCTTTTCCATCGTCGGCGGTATCGGCTTTGTGGTGGATGCCGGAATGCTTTATGCCCTGCTGCCTTTCTGCGGTTTCTATCTCGCGCGGGTGGGGTCGATCCTTGCGGCGGCGAGCGTCACCTGGTGGCTCAATCGCCGTTTCACATTCGAGGCGCGCCGCGAAATGGCGGCCCACCACCAGTGGGGACGGTTCCTTGTGGTGACCGGCATCGGCGGGCTGATCAATTTCAGCGTCTATTCGCTGCTTGTTGCCTCGCTGCCCGTGGTGGCAGCCTTACCGATCATCGGGGTGGTGGCCGGAACGCTCACTGCCCTTGGCTGGAATTTTACCATGAGCCGCCGTCATGTTTTCTAGGGTCAGCCCAACCTTCCTCGCCGCTTTCCTGACGGCGACAATCGCTTTCTTCCTGTTCCTCGGGGTGAATGGCGGGCTCATCTTCTTTTTCGATAGCTGGGGCTATTTCGGTGGTGCCGAGGTGCTGTTCAAGCATCTGCGCGGGGTGGACCTGACGGGCGGCCTCTCCTTCCTCGGGCGGTCGATCTATTACGGTCTTTTGATGCAATGGGAACTGCGCCATGCGCCGTTCGCCCCCGTGCAGATCCTGAGCACCGCCCATATGCTGGCGCTGGCGGCAGACGTGATGCTGGGGCGTGACCGGCCCTGGGTGGCGGCTGTCATTACGGCGGTTGTGGCGCTTCTGACACCTTTGCCCTTCTTCGTGATCAACGCGATGCCGGATGTCTATACGGGGCTTGCGGTTCTCGGCGTCGCGCTTGTCCTTGTGTACGGCGAGCGGATGAGCAGGGTGCAGCGGGCGGGTGCTGTCACGGTCATGATCCTTGCCGTTCTCTTTCACCAGACGCACCTCATCCTCGTTGGCGGATTTGTGGCCATCGCGCTGCTGGGGTTTGCGGCCCTTGGCCTTTCCCGGCGGATCAAGCGCCTGAAACCTTTCACGGTGCGGCTGGTGCCGCTTGTGATCGTCGTGCTTGCCGGGATCGGCGGAGACGTGGCGTTTCGCGTGGGGATGGAAGGCATCCAGGGTGAGGCTCCGATGCGCCGGCCTTTCATCCTTGGCCGCATGATCGCCGACGGGCCGGGCTACCGGTACCTGAAAGCCAACTGCCCCGAGGAAGGCTGGGTGATGTGCGATCACATGCAGAACCTGCCGATCAATATCGACTGGTTCCTGTGGTCGGCCCATCCAGACCGGCGGGTCTATACCGCGATGACGCGTGCCGAGCGCCGTCAGCTGGAGCAGGAAGAGTTCACCCTCGTTGGCCGTATCATCGCGGCGGAGCCCGGCGCGGTGCTGGCGTCCGCGGGCCATAACTGGCAGCGCCAGCTGGATATGTTCACGGTTGAAGATTTCTACTATGGCCAGATGGTGCCGGGGATCGAGAAGAATTTCGGGCCACTTGCGGGCGACATCCGCGCCCAGCGGATCGTGACATCGAAGCCGCTGCTCGCCAGCCTTTCCCGCCTGCAATTGTGGATCGTCTATGGGGCGCTTGTCGGCATCCTGTGCCTTTCCATCCGTCCGCGCGATGGCGGCGGGGAAGATGACAGGCTGTTCCGGCTGTTTGCCGGGCTTCTGGTGTGCGGGCTGCTGATGAACGGGGCCCTGTGCGGCATGCTGTCGGAACCCCATCACCGCTATCAGGCGCGGGTTATCTGGCTGCTGCCTTATGCTGCGATGCTCTATGGGGCGCTCTGGTGGCGCTGGCGGCGGCGGATGGGGATTAGCGCCTGAACCAGGCGCCGACTTGCAGGGTGATGGTCGTGCCGTCGCGGTTTTCTCCCTTGGGCGCCAGATGCCAGTCCCAGCGGGCGACCTCTGCCCCCGGCCAGTCGGCGATCAGGTCCGCGGGGACGGTTTCATAAGCCCGGGTTCCGAGCGCATCGGCTTCTTCCCGCATCACATCCGTGATCAGCAGCACCGGGCAATCGGCAGCCTTCAGGGCATCGAGATGCGCGGCGATGAGGGCGCGCCGGGTGTTCTTGTCCTCCTCGCTTTCGGGCGGGCTGTCGATGAAGGGCAGGGCAAGCTGCGACAGCAGATTGACGCTGACGATCATGCCAGCCCCCGCAACCGGCACGGGGGCAAGCGCGGGTGCCTCGACCGCAGCGCCGTCCCGCGCCTTGGCGTAAGGCCGGATCAGGCCGGTCACGTCATGCAGTTCAAAGCCGAGATTGTCGTATTCTTTGAGCGCTTTCCGCATCGCGGGCAGGCGCACGGCATCGATCAGCAGCGCGCCTGAAGGATGGGCGTCAAGGGCACCGAGCGGCAGATCGAGCCCGAGCCCGGCGCCCAGCACGACAACAGGCTCGGCCGGATCGGCGAACTCAAGGTGGCTGGTGATGATATCCCGCGTGCGGGTCAGGTGCGGTGCCCATGCCTCGGCCTGCCGACGGTGCCGCGCCTGAATGCCAATGGCTTCGTCGACAAGCCCCAGGGCCCGCGCGCCGGGCACGGCAGAGGCAATGAAGCGGGCAAGATGGTCGGCAATCATGGGCGCGATCATATCCGGCGCCAGATCGGTGCGGAAGCGGCTATTTCGTCAGCTTCTGGGTGAGCACTACAGGGCCGTCCACGGCCTCACCCACGGGGAGGGCACGGTAGAAGCAGCTTTCATAGCCGACATGGCAGCAGCCGCCGCCAGCTTGCTCGACGACCAGCCAAAGGCTGTCCTGATCGCAATCGGTGCGGAAATCGATCACGCGCTGAATCTGGCCGGAGGTGGCACCCTTGTGCCAGAGCTCGCCCCGTGAGCGGCTCCAGTAATGCGCTTCGCCGGTGGCGATGGTGCGCTCGACCGCTTCCTCGTTCATCCATGCCTGCATCAGCACAGTGCCCGATGCGGCATCGGTGGTGACAACGGGAATGAGCCCGCGCTCATCATATTTGAGCGCGAGCGTCAGACCATTTTCGACCGCAGCACGGTCGCTTCTGTCAGCGTTTTTGATGGCCATCAGGCGTCTCAGGCGCCACCACGCGGTTGTTGCGCGCGGACGAGATCCCAGAACTGGCGCTCGACACGCTCTTCCTTGAACACGCCGCGGAACTGGCGGGTGGTGGTGAACACGTCGCCGTGCTTCACACCCCGGCAGGTCATGCACTGGTGGGTGGCATCGACAACCACCGCGACGCCCTTGGGCTTCAGGTGCTTTTCGATGGCATTGGCGATCTGGGCCGTCATCGTCTCCTGCGTCTGCAGGCGGTTGGCATAAGCCTCCACCACGCGGGCGAGCTTGGAGATGCCGACGACCGAACCATCCGGCATATAGGCCACGTGGGCCGTGCCGGACACGGGCACCATATGATGCTCGCAGTGGCTTTCGACCTTGATGTTGCGAAGCACCACCATGTCGTCATAGCCTTCGACTTCGGCAAAGGTGCGGGCGAGGATTTCGGCAGGGTCTTCCTTGTAGCCCTTGAAGAATTCCTCATAGGCCTTCACCACGCGCTTGGGCGTATCGAGAAGGCCTTCACGGGTGGGGTTGTCACCCGCCCAGCGGATCAGGGTACGGACCGCGGCTTCCGCCTCGGCCCGGCTGGGGCGAGATACGGTTCCTTGCGGGAATACCTTCAGTTCAGGGTCTTCGACCCTTTCAAGTACGGCATCCATTCGGATATCCTTTCGTCTTCGGAGGGCCTCGTGGTAACCGCCTGCCTTCCGAAATGGGAAGTTGGCGGTGCGTTGAACCAGAGACCGAAATGCCTGTCTCCCCTTTTACGCAGGCCATCCGACGATGGATGACCGGCCGGGCGAAACAGGCCGAAGGCAGCAGCGCGCTACCTGCCCTGAGTGTGCCTCCAAGCGGCGGCACACACAAGTGTGTTCATATATGGGGGCGGATGGCCCTTGTGCAAGGCTCAAAGCGGCTTTAAGGGATTGGCCATGGCCGAGCTTTACACCAAGGAAATCCTGCGCCTCACCACGCGCATCCCGCTGACCGAGCGTCTGGCGGCGCCCGATATCACGGTGGTGAAAACCAGCCGCCTGTGCGGCAGCCGCCTCACCGCTGACGCGAACGTGAAGGACGGGGTGATCACCCATTTCGGGCAGGAGGTGAAGGCCTGCGCGCTCGGCCAGGCCACAGCCGCCATCGTCGGGAGCCACGTGATCGGGCTCGATAAAGCCACGTTCGAGGATATCAACACCCGCTTCCGCCATATGGTCGCCACAGGGGAAGCCGATTTCCCCGAAGCATGGGCCGACCTCGCCCTCCTCGCCCCCGTCAAGGACCACCCCGGCCGCAAGGGCAGCGTGATGCTGCCGTTCGACGTGCTGGCGGAAGTGTTTGGGGTTTAGCAAGCTTCCAAGTTCTAAGCTTTTCGCCCTTGGATTGGTTGATTGCTCAACCCATTCTTATCCTTGTTTGGCTGGGTTCGGTTGCTCGTCAGGCAGTGCGGTTGTTTGCAGCTGAGGTGGTTGTTCGTTCGCTGGGGGCACAACGAAGACCGGTACAACTTTTTCCCCTTTTGAGAGGGCATCAATAAATTTAAGCGTTTCCATTTGAAGTGCGGCCCGTTCAGCAGCGCCGCCGGGGAGGTAGCCGCCTTGCATAATGTCAAGTTGGTCAAATTTTAGACCAATGGACTCAGCTATGCGTATGTAAAGGTCTGTGAAGACCCTGGGAAATTCAGACGACTGATTATTGTTGATGACTCTCATAAACTCCCTAAAGGATTTCATGATCTTTTCGTCGTCGTTGAAATCGATCTCTATGATATTGATGGCTCTAAGAAAATCACCCGACGTTATGTCAATTCGACCAATCATGAGTCCCTTGAGAATTTCTCGCTGACGAAGTTTTGTCTCACGCCGGTCTTGCAGGTGATGTCCCACCCAAACCGCAGCGATTGGTCCGACAAGAATAGCGACCAGAGTCAATATCTCAAAATTAGTCATCCCACGATGGTCCTGATTGTTAGCGCACTAATCCCCGAGATTAGATCACATACTGCGCTCACTCGATATACTGGCTCACCCATGCCGAGATGATTTTTGCGACATAGATGCCGTCCTCGGCGCGGTCCATCAGCAGGTGGTCGGCCTTGTCGAGCGAGACGAAGCTTTTGGGGTGTTTGGCGGCATCGAAGATGCGGCGGGCGTGATCGACGCTGACGGTGGCATCGATGGGCGAGTGCATCACCAGAAGGGGCTTTTTGAGCCTTGCGATATGGTCGTGCACGGACTGCGCCCGGACATCTTCGATAAACTGCTTTTTGATGCGGAAGGGCCGGCCTGACAGGTTCACCTCGGCTTCGCCTTCGGCCTCGATCGTCTCCAGATGCTGGCCGAACTGTTTGAGCACATTTTCGCTGTCCGCCGGCGCGCCGATGGTGGCGACCGCCTTCACCTCGGGCACGCTGCCGGCGGCGACAAGCGTGGCGGCGCCGCCGAGGCTGTGGCCGAGCATGATGGCGGGGCCGGCGAGCTCTGCCCGCATATGGTCAGCGGCCGCGATCAGGTCGGCGACGTTTGACGAGAAGTTCGTGTTGGCGAAATCGCCGTTCGATAGGCCTAGCCCGGTGAAATCAAACCGGAACAGCGCGATCCCTTCGGCGTTCAGCGCACGGGCGATGCGGTTGATGGCGTTCAGGTCTTTCCCGCAGGTGAAGCAATGGGCGAACAGCGCATAGGCGCGGGGTGTGCCTTCGGGCGCGTCGAGCTTCGCGGCGAGATCATGGTCCTGGCTGCCCTTGAAGATGATTTTCGTGGCCGGCATCGCGCGTCTCCCCTTGTTGCTTCAGTTGCCGAGGGCTTCCCCCATCAGCCTGATCCGGTCGATCTTGTCGTAAAGCGGCTGCCAGTCGTCATGAATGGCGATCTCGGCCCAGATGGCTTCCACTTCCTCGATCAGCATGGTGCAGGGCTCGCCCCGGAAATATTCATGCCCCGTTACATTTGCGCGCCGCGGCGTGGCGGTCATGAGGGCGGCGCGGACGGGGGCGAACTTTTCGGTGTCGTAGCGCGCTGCAATCGGGCTCGCCTTGGCGCGGGCCTCGCTCAAGGGGCCGCCGTACCAGTCGAAGAAGAAGCGCTCGTAGGGGCATTTCTCGGACACCATGAAATCGCTCATGGCGGCGAACAGGGCGTCGGCCACGCTGTTTTCCATCGGCTTCAGGCCAAGGCGGCGGGTGAGGCGGGTGCGCAGGGCTTCCATATAGGCTTGCGGGAAGGCGGCGAGCACGCTGCGCAGCTCTTCCTCGGGCGCGATATCGGCGAGCGCGCCGCCCAGCTGGTAAAGGTCCCAGTGGATGGCATCGGGCTGGCGGCCATAGGCATAAAGCCCGCTTTCATCGAAATAGGCGGCGGTGAAGCCGAGGTCCATTTCGGGCAGGAACCGCCACGGGCCGAAATCGAAAATCTCGCCCGTGATGTTGATATTGTCGCTGTTCAGCACGCCGTGCACGAAGCCTGCAGCCATCAGGTCGGCGGCGTTTTCCGCCGTGCGCGCGGTGGCGTAGGCGAGGAGCTCCAAGGCGCGCTCGGTGGCGCTGCCCTTGGGTTCAATGCCGGCGTAGGTTTTGAGGCTGTAATCAACGAGCCGTTCCAGCCGTTCGGTATCCGAGAAGAAGGCGTGGCGCTGGAAGGTGCCGATGCGGATATGGCCGTGGGTGAGGCGCACGAGCACGCTCGAGCGCGTCGGCGAGGGCTCGTCGCCCCGGTGCAGGCTTTCGCCCGTCTCGATGAGGCTGAAGGTGCGGCTGGTGTTGGCGCCGAGTGCTGCCAGCATTTCGGTCGCTATGATCTCGCGCACCCCACCCTTGAGCGTCAGTCGCCCGTCGCCCGAACGGCTGTAGGGTGTGGTGCCGCTGCCCTTGGTGCCAAGGTCCAGAAGCCGCCCTTGTGTGTCGCGCATCTGGGCAAAAAGGAAGCCGCGGCCATCGCCGATATCGGGATTGTAAACCCGGAACTGGTGGCCGTGATAGCGCTGGGCCAGCGGCTCGGCGAGGTTGCCTTCAAGCGGGGCGAAACGCCCGAAATGGCGGAGCCAGTCTTCGTCCGACAGGTGATCCAGCCCCACTTCCGCCGCCGCCCGGTCGTTCCTGTAGCGCAGGACCGTCTTCGGGAAATCCGCCGCCTTCACCGGGTCGGCAAAGCCGTCGCCAAGCGAGAGGAAAGCGGGATCGGGGCGGTAGGGGGTTTTTGTCATGCTGTGGGCCAGCCCCAGGTGACGACCTCGTCCAGATCGGGGCGGGGGCGTTCTTCCGGCATGGCATCCTGGCGGCCAAGGAAGATGAAGCCGGCGATCTTCTCCTGCGGTTCGAGCCCGAGGCCATCGGCAACGGTGCGGCTGTAGGCGCCCCAGCCGGTGAGCCACGATCCGACAAAGCCCGCCGCGTGGGCGGCCACCAGCAGGTTCTGGCAGGCAGCGCCCACCGACATATCCTGTTCCATCAGCGGAATGCGGTGCGTGTCACGCGGCGACGAAATGGCAATCACAAGCGTCGGGCCCTGCGTCGCGTAGCCCTTCATCTTTTCGGCCACCGTTTCGCTCGTTTCCTGTTCAAGCACCAGCGCGCGGGCGATGAGGTCGCCAAGCGGGGCGCGGTCGTCGCCACTGAGCACGATGAAGCGCCATGGGGTGAGCTTGCCATGATCCGGCACGCGGGTCGCCGCCTTCAGGATCGCTTCCATCTCGGCGCGGTCGGGGCCGGGGCCGACCATGTCGCGCGGCTTGACCGAGCGGCGGCGCATCAGGAATTCGAGGGTGGCGGAACAGGGCTGGTTGAAACTCATCGGCTCGCTTTCGTCGGTCTGGCAGTCTGCGGTTGTTACTATAGCTAGGCTACCTTCCCTTCGCAGAAAAGGGGCGATTGAAATTGCGTGGCATCCGCGTGCCTTGATTGACAGGCGGAAGGTGCGCTTTAAGGTGGCGAGAATATCGCCAGTATCATGGAGTGCCGCGTGCAGCGCCTTGTTTTCCCGAGCCTTGTCAGCCTTGCCGTATCCGTGGTCCCCGCGGCTGCAAGCGAGATCGATACCGTGGCAGTCGTCGGCCTCAGGCTACCGGTGGAGACGACCGGAATCACGGCGACGCGCTTCACGGCGGCGGAAATCGAGGAAATGCCGGCGCTGAGGCTTGATGACCTGCTGCGCAGCATGCCGGGTGTGGGGCTTTTCCGCCCCGCGGGCAGCCTCAGTGCACACCCGACAACGCAGGGGCTGAACATGCGCGGCGTGGGGGCGAACGGCGCGGGCCGTGTGCTTGTGATGCTGGACGGTGTGCCGCTATCCGATCCGTTCGGTGGCTGGGTCAACTGGTCGGCCATCGATACGGCGGACCTGCAGTCTGTTTCCGTGATGGCGGGCGGCACGCCCGGCGTGTTCGGCGCGCAGGCGCTTTCGGGGGCGGTGCTGATGGAATCGCGGCGGCCTGAAGAAACTGGCGGTCGCGTCGCGGGTTCCTACGGCAGTTTCGATACACAGGATATCGGCGGCAGGCTTGATGTTGCGGGGGAGCGGGCAAGCCTGACCCTCACCGGCGGGCATCTGGCGACCGATGGCTTCTATCTGGTGGATGCCGACCGGCGCGGGGAAGCGGACAAACGGGCGGAGCATTCAGCCGATCACGCCTCCCTCCGTGCCAGTGCCGATGTCGGCCCTGCCACAACGCTTGATTTCGCACTGCGCTATGAAGCCGAAGACCGGCTCAACGGCCTTGCCGGTGCCACCAACCGCACCGAGGGCTGGGCGGGGTCGCTGCGGCTGGTGCATGGCATGGCGGAAGGCCGCGCTATCGAGGCGATGGTCTATGCCCAGCGCAAGGACTTCGAGAATGTGTTCGTGGCCGTGCTGGATGACGCGCGCGAACTTTCGCGGCCCGTGCTTGACCAGTATGACGTGCCCGCCCGTGGCTATGGCGCGCTCGTGCGCTATCGCATGCCGGGGCTGGAGATCGGTGCCGATGCCCGCCTGATGGAGGGCACGGTCAATGAATATTTCCGCAACCTCGGCGGCGGCTTCACCCGTGAACGCACGGCGGGCGGCGAGCAATCGATCCTCGGCCTTTACGGTGAGGCGACCCATGTGGCGGACAAGCTGACGCTCAGTGCCACGGCGCGGCTGGATCGCTGGCGTACCTATAACGGCGAGCGGGTGGAAAGTGACCTGGCGACCGGTGACCCGGTCCTGACGCTGGATGTGCCCGACAAGGACGGCTGGGTCTGGACAGGTCGGCTGGGGGCATCTTACGCCGCCACCGACGCGATCGAGATGAAGGCGTCGGCCTATCGCACCTGGCGCCTGCCGACGATCAATGAATATTATCGTCCGTTTCGGGTCGGGAACGATATCACGGAAGCCAACGCCAACCTGACGCCCGAAACGCTTTATGGCATTGAGGCCGGTGTGGCGTGGCGGCCGCTTGCCACTGTGCGGGGAGAAGTGACGCTGTTTCGCACCTGGCTCCATGACGGGGTCGGCAATGTGACCATCGGGGTCGGCCCCGGCACCTTCCCGGTTGCCGGATTCATTCCCGAGGGCGGGACGCTGCGCCAGCGCACCAATATCGACCGCAGCGTGACGGACGGCGTGGCGATATCGGGCGAGATGACACTCGACACCAATCTCTTCCTGTATGGCGCTTACCAATATGCCCGCGCACGGGTGACGGCGGCGGCCACGAGCCCCGATATTGTGGGCAAACCCCAGCCGCTGACACCGCGGCATACACTGACCGGCCGGGCCGTGTGGCGCGAAGGGGACGTGCGGCTGACCGTTGAGGGACGCTATGCCTCCGGCCAGTATGACGACGACCTTGCGACCCGGCGGCTGAAATCGACCCTCCTGTTCAATGCAGGTGCGGCGTGGCAGGCGGGCGAGGCCGTGACCTTGCGGCTGGACGCCGAGAATCTCTTTGACGCGCGGGTCGTCTCGGCGCTTTCGGCAGCCGGCGAAGAGACGCTTGCCGCCCGCCGCCTTGTGCGGGCCGGGGTGGAGCTGCGTTTTTAGGGCTTGCCGTTCCCGGGCTTTGTCTCTATCGTCCCTATATCAATTCGATATAACAATCGTTCAAACGATGTGACGACGACAGGAGGACACAATGAAACTTGCCCACGCCCTTATTCTGCCCGCAATCGGCCTTGCGCTTGGTGGCTGCGTGATCAATGCCGGTGACGGCCATGATTACCGCCGCGACTGGAAGTCAGAGCGCTATCCCGGCGGCTATATGACCGTGACGCTGAAAAACGGCGACACCGAGACATTCGGCTGCCAGAAGGATATGGAGCCTTATGTGCTGAAGAATTCCGACGGCACGGCAGACGCCTACGGTTGCAAGCCGCTGAACGCACCAAGCCCGAACTGAGCGTACGCCTCAGGCGAACAGGGTGAAAGGCGGCTTCAGGCCGCCTTTTCCGTTTTCAGCCCGGCATTGAGGCGCAGGATATCGAGATAGCCTTTACGGATTTCCATCCGCTCCGTAATGCCCTGTGCCTTCAGGATATCGTGCAGCTCCGGCAGGCGGTAGCAGGGCACGTAAGGCATCAGGTGATGCTCGATATGATAATTCACCCAGTAAGGCGCGAAGAAAGCCCGCTCGATGGGGTTCGCAAGCGTCGTGCGGCTGTTGCGCAAGGGGTCGGCGAGGTCCGGCACGGTGGCATGTTCGGCGATATTTCGCACGCGCAGCGCCAGCGGATAGCTGGTCATCAGCGGCAACAGCCATAGAAGCAGGAAGATATCGATACGCCCAAGCCCCGCGAGGCAGACGAACAGCAGCGCATGAAAGGCGAGCGGACGGCTGTAATAGTGCCACACGCCGGCCCATCCGGCTTTCGCTTTCACAAACCGGAACAGGCCGATCTGGCCGCGCCAGAAGGCGATGCCGGTGATATCGCGCAGGAATTTCCGCCCCATGCTGGTGCGGCTCACCGGGAAGGGCGTGTACAGGAAGTTTTCGGGGTCGTCATCGGTGCGGGTGAAGCGGTGATGCGCCATGTGCCGCTTGCGGTAGGCGCCCATATCAACAAGCACCGGGGCACCGGCTGCCCATACCGCGAGCGTTTCGTTCAGCCGCCGCGTGCGGAAGAGCATGCCGTGGCTGCCTTCATGCATCAGGATGGCAAGGCCCAGCTGGCGCCCGCCAACGAGGAGCCAGCCAATGAGCCATGTGGCCGGATTGGGGACAAAGGCATAAAGCGCCCAGGCGGCAATGATCACACCCCAGCAATGTACAAGAAGCCAGAAACCCATCAGGTCTGACCGCTGACGCAGGCGGTGCGACTGTTCGCTCGTCAGGATGTCCGACGGCTTGAGGGTTTGCCACTGAGTTGACATACGCTTGTTTCCCTCTCCATTTCCCCGTTGCCATTGTCGCAAAGGAAGGCAATGCTGGCCAGAATAAAAAGACGGGGGAGTCCAGCAATGTCGTCGGCGATTGTGGAACTGGGGCAGCACGAGCATGACCTGATCGGCGATATCATCGCGGACGGCTTTGCCGATGATCCGGTCAATCTCTGGGCCTATCAGGGCACATCGGGCATGCGGCCTGTGTTCACCATGCTCGCCCGTCACCTGTATCTGCCGCGCGGTTACGGCCACAAAACGGCTGACGGATCGGCGGGTGCCCTGTGGCTGCCGCCCGACAGCTCGTTCGACCTGCCCCTGTGGCCGTCGGTGCAGGTGGCCGCGACGCTTTTGAAGCATGGCGGCATGAGATCGGTCGCCAATATCCTGAAGCTCGATGCCTTCATGAAAAGCCGCAAGCCCAAGGCGCGCTATCATTATCTGTTCGCGATTTCGGTTCGTGCCGACCGGCAGGGGCAGGGCCTTGGCGGCGCCCTGATGCGCGAAGGCCTGAAGCGGGCGGATGCTGACCGGTTGCCGGCCTACCTTGAAAGTTCGAAGGCATCGAACGTGCCATTCTACCGCGCCCATGGCTTCGAGGTGATCGAGGAAGTGGTGCCGGCTGCGGGCTGCCCGCCCATGTGGCGCATGTGGCGCGAAACAAGGCCCTGAATCAGGGTTTATTGCCAGATCGTTACCGATTCCGCTTTTACCCGCCGGGCTTCTGTGGTTTTTAAAGCTCAGGCCGGGCGGCTGACCGATTCCGCGGGGGGCGGACGGAGCGAGACCACGGCGACAATCAAAATAACTTTCGGGGATGATATGGCTGAAACTCACCTTTCCGAACGTGCCGGTTCGCAGGAACGCGAATTTCTTGGGCATCCGATCGGCCTTGTGGTCTGCTTCCTGACCGAGATGTGGGAGCGCTTTTCCTACTATGGCATGCGCACCATCCTGGTCCTTTATCTTGTAAAATATCACCTGTTCGACGCCGGCAAGGCGAGCATGATTTACGGCGCCTACGCCGGGCTCGTTTACATGATGCCCATCATCGGCGGCTACCTTGCCGACCGGTATCTCGGCAGCCGCAAGGCGGTGACCTACGGTGCCATCCTGCTGGTGGCCGGGCACAGCCTGATGGCCGCCCACGGCCCGCACGCCGAACGGTATCTCACCATTGATGGCAACGAATATCAGGTCGAGTTCGTCGAAGCGGCTGAAAACAAGACGAGCGAAGCCGAGTTCATCACCATGGACGGCACGCGTTACCGCGTGGACGCGGTGAAGGACGAAAGCGGTCGTTCGGCCGGGATCAATCTCGTGGCCGAGGGGCAGGATACCCGCCTGATCGCGACGGCTGACTATGACATCCGTATCAAGCAGCACAGCGAATATCTGAGCATCTTCTTCCTTGCGCTCGCGCTGATCATCACCGGTGTCGGCTTCCTGAAAGCCAATATCTCGACGATTGTTGGTGCGCTTTATGGCCCGAAAGACCCGCGCCGCGACGGTGGCTTCTCGATCTTCTATATGGGGATCAACCTCGGTTCGGTGCTCTCCACCGCGCTTGTCGGTTATGTGGGCGAGAAATACGGCTGGAACTACGGCTTTGGCCTTGCCGGCATCGGCATGCTCTTTGGCTTGCTCGTCTTCCTTGGCGGCCAGAAGCTTCTGGAAGGCCGCGCCGAACCTACCAATCCGGCGATCCTGAAAGAGAAGTCGCCGATTGGCATCAACAAGGAATGGACCATTTACCTGAGCGGTATCCTGATGGTCGCCCTTGCATGGTTCCTGATGCACTATCAGGACTTCGTTGGCCAGCTTCTGGGCGTTTCGGGCTTCGTGATGGTCGGCATCCTTGTGCTGTACAGCATCATGAGCTGCGAGAAGGAAGACCGGCAGCGCCTGTGGGTCGCCACCTTCCTGATCGTGTTCCAGATGTTCTTCTGGGCGCTGTTCGAGCAGCAGGCCGCAAGCCTGACGCTGCTTGCCGATCAGCAGTTCGACCTTGATTTCCTTGGCATCACTTTCCTTGCATCGCAGGTACAGTTGCTGAACCCGCTGTTCATCGTGATGTTTGCGCCGGTGATGGCATGGCTCTGGGTGAAGCTGAACCACAAGAATGCCGAGCCCTCGACCCCGGCCAAATTCGCCATCTCGATGCTGCTGATCGGCCTTGGCTATGTGGTCTTTGCGTGGGGCATGGGGCTGGATGACAGCACCGAGAAGAGCTTCCTGTGGATGGTCTTCATCTATCTCTCGCTGACGCTTGCCGAGCTTTGCCTGTCGCCCGTTGGCCTGTCGATGGTGACGAAGCTGAGCGCGCCCCGTATCGTCGGCATGGTGATGGGAACTTGGTTCCTGTTCACCGCCATGGGCAACTATGCGGCGGGCTGGATCAGCTCGCTTGCCGGTGCTGCCGAACACGGTGCTGACGCAGGCCTCCTTGATATGACGGCAACGATGGATGTTTACACGACCATCGGCCTGATCGCGATCGGGGTTGGCGCCTTCATCTTCGTGATGACGCCCCTTCTGAAAAAGGGCATGCACGGCGTCCACTAAGTGGCGTTTTGATGCGAAAATCCGGCGGCGGGCCTTTGGGTCCGCCGCTTTGTTTTTGGGCATGTGTCAAATCTGCGTGCGGTAAACCAATGTTTACCACGGAAGTAGGTGACAGGCCGCTCGTGCCATTGCTACGCTGCACCGCGAAGTGCCCGGAAAGGGACCTCACAGGGAGGCTAGAAAATGACACGTTGGAAAGCGTCGGCGCACCGCCGACTGGCTGCCGGTATTGCCGTTGCCGCCGTGGCTGCGACCCTCGCGGCCTGCTCACCGGAAGGCGAGCGTCAACCCTTTGTCGGGATCGACAAGGACCCGTTCCCGTCCACCTATACCCCGCTTGAAAGCCAGACGACGCTGATCGTCAATGCCAACATCTATGACGGTGTGGGCGGCGAGATCGAAGGCGGCGCTATCCTCATGGAAGGCGGCAAGATCAAGGCGATTGGCCAGTCCATCGCAGCGCCCGACGGCGCCAGGGTGATCGATGCAGCCGGTCGCTGGGTCACGCCCGGTATCATCGACGTGCACAGCCACCTCGGCGTTTATCCAAGCCCCGGCGTATCGTCGCATTCGGACGGCAACGAAGTAGGCGAGCCGGTGACGGCTGACGCATGGGTCGAGCATTCGAACTGGCCGCAGGACCCGGGCTTCTGGCGCGCGGCAGCGGGCGGTATCACCGCGCTGCAACTGCTGCCGGGTTCGGCAAACCTTGTGGGCGGTCGTTCGGTCACGCTGAAAAACGTTCCGGGCCGCACCGGGCAGGACATGAAGTTCCCGGGTGCGCCCTATGGCATGAAAATGGCCTGCGGCGAGAACCCGAAGCGGGTTTATGGCAGCGGCGACCACAATGTGCTGCACCGGCCTTCGACCCGCATGGGCAACGTGGCGGGTTACCGTCAGGCCTGGGCGGATGCCCAGAATTATTCGCGCGAATGGAAGAAGTACGAAGCCGACTATAAAGCCGGTAAGAACGTGCTGCCGCCGAAGCGCGACCTGAAGCTCGAGACGCTCGCGGGCGTGCTTGACGGCGAGATTCTGGTGCATATGCACTGCTACCGCGCCGACGAGATGGTGACGATGATCGACGTGATGAAGGAATTCAATTACCAGATCGCGTCGTTCCAGCATGCGGTGGAAGCCTACAAGATCGCCGACAAGCTTGCCGAGAACAAGATTTGCGGCGCCATGTGGGCCGACTGGTGGGGCTTCAAGATGGAAGCCTTCGACGGCATCCGCGAGAATATCCCCTTCATGCATGAAGCCGGTGCCTGCGCCATTGTCCATTCGGACGACGACATCGGTATCCAGCGCCTCAATCAGGAAGCCGCCAAGGCACTTGCGGACGGCCAGCGGGCCGGCGTGAAAGTGACCAAGGCAGAAGCCTGGCAGTGGCTCAGCCTCAACCCGGCCAAGTCGCTCGGTGTTGGTGACAAGACCGGTTCGCTTGAGGTCGGCAAGGATGCCGACGTCGTGCTGTGGTCGGCCAACCCCTACAGCGTTTATGCCAAGGCGGACGTCACCTTTGTGGACGGCGCCGTGACCTATGACCGCCATGACCCGGCGAAGCGTCCGGTTTCGGACTTTGAGCTCGGCCAGCCCGGTGAAGGAGACATGAAATGAAGATGATCCGTTCCATGCTCGCCCTGTCGCTGCTGGCAGGGGTTTCGGCGGCGGCCATGGCCGAGAATATCGCAGTGACCGGCGGCACCGCCTACACCAAGGGTGGCTATGGCAAGGTTGAAAACGCAACCGTGCTGATCGCTGACGGCAAGATCCAGTCGGTGACCGCCGCTGGCGAGGTGCCTGAGGGCTACAAGGTGATCGATGCCGCGGGCAAGATCGTCACGGTTGGCCTGATGGTTTCCGAAACCACGCTTGGCCTCACCGAGGTCGGCTTCTCGGCCGGTATCGATGATGGCAGCGCCAAGGGCGACGCGTCGATCCCGCTGGACGCCGCCGATGGCATCAACCCCGACAGCGTCCTTATTCCGGTGACCCGGATCGAAGGCGTGACCCGCGCTTACACTGGCCTTGAAGGCTCCAAGGACATGTGGCTTGGCCAGGGGGCAGTGATCCATCTCGGCAACGGCCCGGACCTTGTGGTGAAGCGTCATGCAGCCCTCGGGCTTGAGCTTGACGAGGGCGCCGCGTCCAGCAACGGCGGCAGCCGTGTGGCGCTTTGGTACTCGGTACGCTCGAAGCTCGACGGCGCCAAAGCTGGCGGCAAAGAGGACAAGGACGACAAGGACAAGAAGGAAGCCAAGCCCGACCCCGAGAAGGATGCACTGACCCGCGTCCTGAAGGGCGAGCAGCCGCTTCTGGTTCAGGCTGACCGCGCCTCGGACATCCGCAAGGTGATCGAGCTGAAGAAGGCTTATGGCGTCAGGGTCATCCTCGTGGGTGCAGCCGAAGCCTGGCGTGTGGCCGATGAACTGGCCGCCGCGCAGATTCCGGTGATCGTCAATCCGGTCCAGAACCTGCCGGGGTCGTTCGATACGCTCGGTGCCACGCAGGAAAATGCTGCGCGTCTCCATAAGGCGGGTGTCAAGATCGCGCTTGTCGGCCTTGGTACAGACAATGCGCGCCTGATGCCGCAATATGCGGGCAATGCGGTGGCGAACGGCCTGCCGTGGGAAGCTGCGATGGACGCCATGACGGTGAACCCGGCCGAGATGTTCGGCGTGGCGGACAGCTATGGCACGCTCGAAGCCGGCAAGGATGCCGATGTGGTTGTCTGGTCCGGTGATCCCTTGGAGCTTTCCTCAGCACCCGATCACGTGCTGATCAAAGGCGAGGAAATCCCGCTGGTGAGCCGCCAGACCAAGCTTGCCGCGCGGTATCATCCGGTAAGCCGCGCGCCCGAATACAAGCGCTGAGGACGAAGGTCCGATTGCGCTGACAAGAAGGGGCTGCTGCGGCGGCCCCTTTTTTCAGTGGAGGGAGGAACGATGAGCGAAGCTGACAGCAAGCTGCATGTGAAGCCGGTGCCTGATGAGGACGCGGAAGCCTTCCGCGCCATGCTGGATGAGCCGGAAGTGGCCCGCAACACCGGCAGCATCCCCAAACATCCCGACATGGCCTGGACGCTGCAGCGCCTTGCCGATCGCCGCCGTATCGAGGCGGAAACCGGCGAGATGGTGGATCGGGGTGTGTATCTGGGTGACACGCTTGTGGGCATGGCGACCTTCTTCCGCAACAAGGCGGGTGAGATCGAGATCGGCTATCTGGTGCATGCCGACTGGCGGGGCCGTGGCATCGCCACCTATGCCTGCCACTCCGCCATCGCGCTTGCCCGGTCGTTCGGGCACACGGGGCTTCTGGTGGCCGCCTATGCCAAGGACAATCCCTCAAGCGGACGGGTGCTTGAAAAAGCAGGCTTCACGCCGAACGGCGAAGGCAGTTTCACCTCACTCGGCCGGGGCGGCGATATCGATTGCTGGCGGATGCGGCTGGAGCCCTGAGGCTCCCGCCCTTCATCATTCCTTCTTGTCTTTTTCGGGAGTTGTCGGCGCCTGCAGCGGGATCGGCGCATTGAGACGCTCCAGTACCCGCACCGCATTCATGTTCGTCGGATCGATCTGCAGCGACTTCTGATAGTTCGCGATGGCGGCATCCTTGTCGCCAGAGGCCAGCTTGGCTTCGCCAAGGCTGTCCCACACATTGGCCGAATTCGGATAGTCGCGGGTGTTGAGCTCGAAAAGCGTGAGCGCCTCGGCGGTCATGCCCTTGAACAGCAGCTCGTAGCCGACCTTGTTGATGATCAGTTCGGTCGACAGCGTCTGGAAATTGGGGTCGGCGCGGAAGGCGTCATAGCGCGCCAGCGCGTCTTTCGTCTGGCCCGACCGCATCAGCACATAGAGCCGGTCACCGATCATCTCGAGCGGATTGCCAAACTGCGGGTCGTAGATGGAGGCGATGCCTTGCGCCAGCGTCGGCAGCTGGAAGGGCAGGTGCGAGCCGTTGATCTGCAGGATGATGGTGACTTCCTTGGCCTTGCCGTCGCGCGGCACGAAATGGCGGATGTCGCCAAGGCCTGCACCGTTCGCGCCGAAGACCTCGAAGCGCGGGGTTGCAGCATATTCGAACAGCGGAGTGAAGGGCTGTGGCCGGTCGCCGTCCGTTTCGGGCGTCATGGCAGCCTTCAGCGTCTTCTTCGAAAGGATTTTGCCGGACAGCAGCAGGCGCATCCAGTCGGCGATTTCGGCTGAGGAGGCATTGAGGCCAAGGGTCGCAAATTCAAAACGCGGCAGGTCAAGATCGCTGCGGCGCTCGAGCGTCAGGCCTTCGGGGCCGGGCGGCAGGGCCTGATAAATCTCGGACCGGTTGGGGATCAGCACGCGGCTGCCGCCATAGGCCGCATCCGTCAGCTGGTAGCGCTCGAAAATCTCGCTTTTCATGAAGCCTTCAAACGGGCGGCCCGATGCTTTTTCAACGACAGCGGCGAGAAGCAGGTCTTCAGTGCGGCTGATGCCGGCTCGGGTGCCGGGCTCAAACGCGAGCGGGGCACGCGCGGCGACCAGCACAGCTTCATCGGCGCTTGCCGGTGCGCGCCCGCCATTGAACGACGGGTTGGCATAGTCGGCGAGGCCGGACCGGCGGGTCAGCAGGTGACGCACCGTGATGGCCTGCCATTTGGCGGGCAGGGCCGGCAACAGCACCCGGATAGAATCGTCAAGCTTCAGCTTGCGGTCCTCTACGAGTTCCAGCACCGCTGCCGCATTGAAGAAGCGGGTCATGGTGGCGAGCGGGAAGCGCGTGTCACGGTTCACCGGCACCTGATGTTCGATGCTGGCCGTGCCGTAGGTCTGCACATAGGAGGTTTTGCCGTCCACCAGTACAGCAAGGCTCATGCCCGGAACGCCGTAGCGTTCGATGGCGAGGCGCAGGTAGGCATCCAGCTCGCGGTCCGGCGTTTCGGCGCGCGCGAGGCCGGGAAGAAGGACAAGGACGCTGAGTGCCAGAATAGCGGCGAGGCGGAAACGGTGGAGAGTGGCGGTCATGGAAATTCCCGGTTTGTGCAGGCCAATAGCTTCGATTGTGGATGACGGTATCATGCGGCCCCCCGGGCGCGATCACTTTTCGCCTCTGACGGGCGCATAACGCGCTGGATGGTGCGGCCAAGGGCTTCGAACGTGGTGGCGCGCGGGTTGGTATGCCGCCAGATCAGGCCGATGGTGCGCACCGGCGTAGCGTCCGAGAAGCTTGCCACTTCGACGCCCGCGTCTGCTGCCAGGCCGGCTTCCACGGCCATACCGGGCAGCAGCGTGATGCCGTGGCCTGCTGCCACCATCTGAACGATGGTGTGCAGACTGGTGCCGGCAAGGGCGGCCTCTGCCGACTTGCCCATCAGGGCACAGGCAGCAAGGGCGTGATCGCGGAGGCAATGGCCTTCTTCAAGGAGCAGCAGCTTTTCCTGCGAAATCTGGTCGCGGCGGATCGTCTTCCCCGGCGCCTTGCCCGGTGGATAGGCCGCCACGAAGGGGTCCTCGAAAAGCGGCATCTCGACAACCTCGCCGCAGGCATAGGGCAGGGCATAAAGCACGAGGTCGAGGTCGCCGGTGCGGATCAGCTCGCAGAGCTCGGACGATTTATCCTCGCGGAGATGCAGCTCGATCCCCGGCAGGTCGGCCCGGATCGCCGGCATGATCCGCGGCAGGATGAAGGGCGCGATTGTCGGGATGATGCCGAGGCGCACGATGCCGGTCAGCGGATCCTTGGCGGCGGCGGCCATGCTGGTCAGGTCCTCCACGTCGTTCAATATCTTCTGTGCGCGGCGCACCACTTCCTGCCCGATGGCTGTGAACATCACGTTGCGTTTCGTGCGCTCCACAAGCTGCGCGCCGAGGAGACTTTCGAGCTCCTGGATACCGGCAGAGAGTGTCGATTGTGTGACGTGGCAAAGGGCGGCGGCCTTGCCGAAATGGTTCGTGCGGTGCAGCGCCGTCAGATACTTGAGCTGTTTGAAGGTGGGCGGAAATATCATCGACTTTACCGATCAGAGTGAGAGGTTCAATTCGTTGGATCGATTATAGGCAGGTCCGGCATACTTGCCAACAAGAAGACAAACACAGGTCGATGATCAACGACAGCGACAAGACGATCAGACCAGAGCTTCCCTGCAGCACAGGACGCAGGGTGATGAAGCGCAGTGCCGGGATGTCCTGAAAAGGCTTCCTCGCTGGCCACGGCAGGACCAAGGCACTGCGGCCGAGGGCGGCGGAGGACAGGAAATTTGTGCGGCAAAGTATACAAGCGCTGCAGCAAAGTGATCCGTTCGCCGACATTTGCGTAAGAATCAACAGCCCCCCAGCCGGACCCGTTTGCCCCCTTGCTAGCCCGGGGTCCGGCACAGCCGGGGCGGCGCGTCACCGGGTAACCGGTGGCGCTGCCGCCCCGGATGCTTTCCCGGCCAATCCCCAGAATTCCCACGGTTTTTGCAAAAAAAATGGCCGGGTATTAAAACCCGGCCCGAGTCACGACAGCGAGGATATTGCGGTCACGCGAAGCGCGTCCGCAATATGGAGCAAGCGCAAGGAGCGCTCGCTCGCACCTCTAAATTTACATCTATGTATCGCCGGGTCAATGATTCTCTGTGCTGAACAGGGGATTAACCATGTTTAATGTGGCGGAATTGTGCGCATTGCGCGCGAAACTCCACTTCGGCGTCACCGGTTGATGAAGTTATCCGACATCCGGCAGGCCGCAGGGCCAATCAGCACCACAAACAGCGCAGGCATGATGAAGAGAATGAGCGGTACGGTCATGATGGCCGGCAGGCGCGCGGCTTTCTCTTCCGCCTTCATCATGCGCTCGTTCCGGAACTCGGCCGACAGCACACGAAGTGACGTGGCAAGCGGAGTACCGTACCGCTCGCTCTGGATCAGTGTGGTGACCACGCCGCGCAGTGCCGGCAGGTCAACCCGTTCGGCCAGGTTCAATAGTGCCGTGCGGCGCTCGGGCAGGAAGCCGAGCTCGATGGAGGTGAGGCCGAACTCTTCGGCAATCTCCGGCGTGGCACGGCCCATTTCCTTCGCGACCCGCTGCAGGGCGGTATCGAGCGTGAGGCCGGCTTCCGCGCAGACGACCATGAGGTCAAGCGCGTCAGGCAGGCCCTTGCGCAGGGCTTCGGTACGTTTCAGCTTGGCGTTCGTCACCAGAAGGTCAGGGAGCTTGTAGCCCGCGAATACGGCACCGATGGAATAAAGCGGATAGAAGGCTTTCTTGTCCGGCAGGACGCCGAGGCCATAGAAGAAGAAGACGGCAAGCAGGCCGAAGAGCATCGGCAGCACCAGCCGCGCCACCTGATAGGCGACAAGCGCCTCGTTCGAGCGGTAGCCGGCTTGCACCAGAAGGGCCTGGGTCTTCTTGGCCTGTTCGTTCTGCAGAAGCTTCAGCTTGTCGGCGAGGACCCGCATCAGCCCGCCCGAATCCGCCTTCTTGACCTGTGATGTGCGGCGCTTGGTCGTGACAAGGCCGGCCTTCAGCATCTCGCGGCGGTCCTGCAAGGCTTTCACACGGCCCTTCATCGGGTCGCGAACAAGGGCTGCCTGATAGACAGCGAACATCACCACGAAAGCGACAAGCCCTGTCATGATCGACAGGAGGTCGATCATGTTGATGCCAAGAATATCTTCAATCGCCTGCACGCTTCACACCTCGAAATTGACCATGCGGGCCATGATGAAGACCCCGACACCCATCCAGACGAGCCCGGCAATCAGGGCAATCGTACCCTTTGGGTTGATGAACAGTTCCATCGCGTAGCCGGCGTTCACGGTCATCAGGAGGCCGAACATGATGAAGGGCAACAGCCCCACGATCCATGCGCTGGCCTTGGCTTCTGACGACAGGGCTTTGATCTTCAGCTTCATGGCGTGGCGCTGGCGCAGGATGCCACCAAGGTTGGCGAGCGTTTCGCCAAGGTTGCCGCCGGTTTCGCGCTGCACGACAAGGCTGATGACAAAGAATTTGAACTCGGCCGTATCCAGCCGGTTGGCTGTATCCCAAAGGGCATCTTCAAGCGTGCGACCGACGCGCATCGAATCCGCGATGCGCTGGAACTCGGTGCCGGTGGGTGCCGTCAGTTCGCGCCCGATGTTGGCGATGCACTCATTGACCGGCAGGCCGGACCGCAGACCGCGGACCATCAGGTCGATGGCTTCGGGGAACTGGTCGGTAAAGCGCCCAATACGGCGCTTCATCATGATGCCAACCACGAAGTGCGGACCGCCGACACCGGCAACCACGCCGAACCCGAGGGCCAGCACGAAATTGATGCCAAGAATGAGGGCGACAAGCAGCGTGCCGATCGCGATACCGCCGCAGATCATGGCATAGCGGCCGAGCGTGATGGTGAGGCCGGCTCGCACAAGGCGGGCCTGCAGCTCTTCTTTCTTCGGCATCATGTCGGCAAGGATGCCGGCTAGCCCCGTTTCTTCCTGTCCGACCCGGATCGAACGACCGGACTGCGGACCACCGCGCGCGCCTGCCACGAAACGCGCCTTGAAACGATCAAGCTTTGCCTGCGTTTCCTTGCGCGTCTTGCCAAGGAGCATGGTGAAAAGCAGACCGCCGCCCACCAGCACGAGCATGGTAAGCCCGATGACGATCAGCATGATTTGGGAGTTCATGGTTTCCATAGCGCCCCCTTACCCGTTCATCGCGTCCATGAGGGCGCGGCCAAGGCCGAAATATTCTGCCTTCGGCAGGAAATGAGGGCGAACCCCGGTGGATTTGAAATCGCCGACCAGACGACCGCTTTCGTCCTCGCCCGTGAATTCGAACTTGAACAGATCCTGCGTGGTGATCACGTCGCCTTCCATGCCCACCACTTCGGTAACGTGGGTGGTGCGGCGGCCACCGTCGCGCATCCGCTGCACCTGCACGATCAGGTCGAGCGACGAGGAAATCTGCTCGCGGATCGCCTTCGTGGGCAGGTGAAGGCCTGCCATGTTGACCATGTTTTCAAGGCGGGTCAGGGCCTCGCGCGGGCGGTTGGCGTGGATGGTGCCCATCGAGCCGTCGTGGCCGGTGTTCATGGCCTGCAGCATGTCGATGGCCTCGCCGCCCCGAATCTCGCCAAGGATGATACGGTCCGGGCGCATGCGGAGGGCGTTTTTCACGAGGTCGCGCATCGTGATCTCGCCCTGGCCTTCAAGGTTCGCAGGGCGGGTTTCAAGACGCACCACGTGCGGCTGTTGCAGTTGCAGCTCGGCCGCATCCTCGATGGTGACGACGCGCTCGCCCTTGTCGATCATGCGTGACAGGGCGTTGAGCATGGTGGTCTTACCCGAACCCGTACCACCCGAGATCAGGATATTCAGGCGGCAGGCGCCGGCGATTTTCAGAAGTTTTGCAAGCGGCGGCGAGATACTCTTGAAATCGAGCATCTTGTCGAGCGTGATCTTGTCTTTCGCAAATTTCCGGATCGAGATCGAAGCGCCGTCGATGGCGAGCGGCGGAATGATCACGTTCACGCGGCTGCCGTCCATCAGGCGGGCGTCGCAGATCGGCGAGCTTTCATCGACGCGGCGGCCAACAGCCGACACGATACGCTGCGCGATGTTCAGCAGGTGCTGGTTGTCGCGGAAGGTGACGTCGGTCAGCGCCAGCTTGCCCTTGCGTTCGGCGTAGACCTGCCTTGGGCCGTTCACCATGATATCGGTGACAAGCTCGTCCGCGAGCAAGGGCTCGAGCGGGCCGAGGCCCAGCATATCGTCAAGCAGCAGGCTGACGAGGTCGCGCTGCTCGGTCAAGTTCAGGTGGATCTTTTCCTGCACCAGCAACTCGCCGACGACTTCGCCGACCTGTTCGGCAAGCTCGGGGCGCGGCAGTTCGGCGGCGGCGGCGGGGTCGATATGCTCCATCAGAAGCGGCTGGACCTTTTCCTTGGCCTCAATGAGCGTCTGTTTCTTGCGGCCTTCCTTCTCCTTCGCGGCAGAAGGGGCTGCGGTCATCTCGTCGCCAATGGAGCCGATGGTCGATTCCACCTCGTTGAGGAGGTAGGTGACGATATCGGCGCTTTCCTGCGAGCTTGGCTCCAGCCCGGCATTGGCGGCGAGCTCCGCCACGAATTTGCTCAGCCGTGTGGTGATTTCGGCCTTTGTCGACATGCGGACTTCGTCCGCCGTCAGCAGATCACGCAGGCGGCCTTCGGCGAGGGCGGCGAGATAATCAACGATATCGCCGGACGGGCTCGGAGGCGGCGGCAGGTCGTCGGCGGGTGTGTCGAAAACGGGTTCCTGCGGTTCGTCGAGCAATGCAGAAGCATCGAAAGACGCGGGCGCGTCGGATTGTCCGGGCTGCCCCTTGCCGAAGCCGCCGGGCCGCCCGAATGTCCGCTGTCTTTTCCCGAATGCCGTTGCTTTCATACCTGCCTACCGTCTACTGCCACAGACGAACCGTCAGTCCATCACCGTTTCAGCAATTTCCCGATCCACGAAGCCTTCTTGGCCTTATCGCCGCTGGTGCCCGCATCGAAACGACGGGAGAGCGCGGCCAGCGCCTGCGACATTTTGGAGCCCGGCACCGCATCCATGATCACCGTCCCTTTGCGCGAAGCCATCAGAAGGCTTTTTGCATCAAGCGGGATGGAAACAGCCACCGATGCCTCGATCGAAGCTTCGAAGTCCTTGTCTTCCACTTCATTCTGGCCCGGCACGGTCATGGACGCAACCACATGGAGGGTCGCATCGGGCTTCACCGATTTGATGTGGGACATCAGGCGGATACAGTCGCGGGCCGAACGCAGGCTGAAGTCGGTCACCAGCACGATGTCGGTCGCCGAATTCAGAATATCGGAATGGTCTGCGAGCGCCCCGCGCGGCAGATCCACCACCACGGTGTTGTAATTGTCCGAAAGCGCCTTCACGAGATGGTCAAGGGCGCCCGCATCAGGTTCCCGCAGGGAACCAACGGGGGCTTCGGTGCCGAGGATCGAAAGCCTGTCGATCGGCTTCACCACGGCGCGCTCCAGGAACAGGCCATCCACCCGGCTCGGGTTTTCCAGCGCATCGGCAAGGCCGCGACCGGGCTCCAGATCGAATAGGAGCGCGCTGACGCCGAAATAAAGGTCCATATCGAGAAGGACGGTCTGTTCGCCGCCCTGGGCACGGTCCCACGCGAGGTTTGCCGCAATCGTGCTGGCACCAAGGCCACCGCGCACGCCGATCACCACGATCTGATGCTTGTCGCCGGGGGCTTTCTGGGCCTGTGCCGGCTCTTCCTCAGCCACCGCAAGTGCATTCAGGGCCGATACGACCGATTCACGCAATTGCGCCGGGTCAAGCGGCTTGACGAGATAGTCGTGCACGCCAGCGCCGATCAGGTCGCGGTAAAGTGTCACATCGTTGAGTGTGCCGAGCGCCAGAACCATGGTTTCCTGCTGGCATACTTCAGCCAGCGCCTGCATGTCGGCGCGCGGATCAACCGATTCGGACAGGTCGACGATCAGGAACTCGGGCACCGGCATGGCGCCAAGTGCACGCACGGCACCAGCGATGCCGCCGCCGAAGATCATGTCGACCGCAAGACCCTGTTCGCCCGCGATGGGGGCAAGGAGCTTGCCGGTCAGGTCATCGCACACCCACGCGCCAAACTGTTCGCGATCGAGGGCTGCTTTCTTGTTGCCTGCTTTCTGCATCTCACGCTTTCCCCTAGTTACCGAAGAGCGAATTCAGCGCGCGCGAAACGGTGGTGTTGTTGCCACCATCTGCTGCCGCTTGCTGGTGCGTCTTCGCCCGACCGGTTGCCTGCGGGTTCGGTTGTGCGCCGTCCGGTTTCCTGCCACCGACCAGATCGGCAGGGTCTGCCACCATCAGCGCAAGGTTCGCATTGGTTGCGCAGCCGAAGCCCGACGAGGTGTTGTTGAACTGGTTGTCGCTTTTTGTATCGACCCAGTTGTTGCACGAGGGCGGTGTGACCACGTGCCGCTCGACATAGAGAACGAGGTCGCCGGAAGCGGGTGTTGCGCCGAAGGCTGCGAAGCCTTGAACTTCAAGGCCGCGGGCGCGAACGAAATCGGCAATCGCGCCGATCCGGTCTGGTGATGCGGCGGCGGCACCATCAAGGAAGAGGCGGTCGCCATACCCGGCCTTGATGCCATCAAGGAAGGCGCCAAGGGCGACATAGGTGACGTTGGACGGTGTTGCCGTGCCATCGCTTTCCGCGTTGATCACATGGGTCAGGCGCACCATCTGCACTTCGGCGCGGACGGGCGCGTCGATTGCGTGGGGCACCTGTTCCTGACCGCCGCAGGCGGCAAGGCCCAGGAGCGAGCCGGAAATCATTCCGAGGCGGGCGATTTTATGGATCATGGTCATTTCCCTGTCCCTTCCTCACTCAATTGATCTGGAAGCCAGCGCGTTCCTTGCGGGAAACGCCGGTCTGCTGGTCCATCGGGGCAGCCTTGTCGCCGGGCTTGGCGATGTAGGCCTGACCGCTGGTGATGCGGTCGAGATCGCCCTTGGCTTCGAAACCATCGGTCGGCAGAACGATCTGGCGGTCCGAAACCGGCTCCACAAGATAGGGCGTGACGACGATCAGAAGCTCGGTCTCGTTGCGGCGGAAATCGTCGCTCTTGAAGAGGGCACCAAGGATCGGAATATCACCAAGGCCCGGATATTTGGTGGCGTCCTGCGTGGTGCGGTTCTGCAGGAGGCCCGCAATTGCGAAGGATTGGCCGCTGCCAAGTTCGACAGTGGTCTGTGCCCGACGGCTTGAGATTGCGGGTACGCTGATGCCGTTGATATCGATGGCGCCGGCGGTTGAAAGTTCACTGACCTCAGGCGAGACCGCGATGTTGATGCGGCCGCTGTCGAGCACGGTCGGCGTGAAGGCAAGCGACACACCGAACTGGCGGAACTGGATACCGAAGGCGCCGCCCGTGGAACTCGGGACCGGGATCGGGAATTCGCCGCCAGCGAGGAAGCTTGCCTGCTGGCCCGACTGGGCTGTCAGGTTCGGTTCGGCCAGCACGCGCAGGAACCCGTTTTGGTCGAGCGCGTCGATGGCGAAATTGAGGTCAATCCCGTGGGCGCCGTAATTGAAGACGGTGCGGGTGCCCGACTGCGGGAAGGCAAAGGATTGCACCGGCAGACCGGTGACCGGGTCAGCGATGGTGCTGACATAATCAGCACCCTGCGCGATGCCGAACAGGAAGTCGGTGCCGAAGAGGCTTTCCCAGTTCACGCCGAACTGCTTCATCGCAGAGCGCGAGACTTCGGCAATGCGGACCCGCAGGTTCACCTGCGTCGGCTGCACAACGCCGATCCGGTTGAGGATGGTGAGCGAACCGCTGCCGAACGAGGTTGCGAGGTTTTCGGCCAGTGCCGCTTCCTCGGGGCTCGAAACCGTGCCCTCGAGAATGAGGCTGTTGCCGAGGATGGCGGTTGCGAGCCTGTATTTCGGCAGCATCCGCTTCAGCGCGACATTGAGCGATTCCAGATTCTGGGTCGTCTCGATATGCGCCGAATAGATGGTGCGGTCTTCACTGTCGAGCGCGAAGAGCGAGGTCTCGCCGCGGTTCTTGCCGAAAACATAGACCACGCGGGGCGATTTCACCTGGATGTCGGCGACGGTCGGGTCAGCGACGAAAATTTCGGTCGCGGGACGGTCGAGCCGGATCAGGCGGCCGCGCCCGATTTCGAGCGAGATTTTGGAGCCTGCCGCCGGGGCGACGATCGAGGCGCCTTGCTGGCGCTCGGTCTGGTCGCCGTCAGCGAGGACGGGCAGGGCCATGAAGGGCACGACGAGCGCGGCCTTGCAGGCGAGTTTGAGGGTAGAGAGCCGCGTACGCATCAGTTGGCTCCTTCGTCATCTGCCGGCGCGTCGCCGTCGTTGATTTCCTGGCCACCTTCGGTCGGTGTACCGACAAGCGAAGCGCCACTCGAACCTGTGCGTTTCACGGGCATGCCCTCGCCGGAATCGAGCGGAACCATGCGGGTAGCAGTGCTGCCGCGATAAACTGTGATGATGTTGTCGTTGGCGACATCCCCCATCTTCGGCATGAAGTTGCCGATATCCGAATCGACGGCGTAGGAGCCGCTGACATCGCGGGGCTGGTCGCCATCGGGCACGCCGTTGGCGGCAAGGCTGCGCAGCGAAAGCGACAGGTCACCGATTTCATCAAGCACCAGAATGCGCTCCACCATTGCGGGCGGCAGCTCAAGCGTTGCCGAGCTCGGCGCTTTCTTCTTCTTGCCTTCAACAGGACGGGCTTCGCTTGCATCATTGAGGGCCAGCATGCGGATGTTTTCCATCACCGTTTCGCTGACCGTATGCATGCGGCGAATCTGGCGACCGTTTTCGTAGGCGGTGCGCTGCACATCATGAGTGAGGATCACATCGACCCGGTCGCCAGGCTGGGCGAAGCCGCCAACGCCGGTGTAATTATTGACCTGCACCGTCATGGCGCGCATGCCCGGGGTCAGGGCCGCTGCCACATAACCGCGCTCGCCCGGGGCCACAAGCGAGGTCCGGGTGATCGGCTCGCCTGCGGCGAAGCCCATGCGAACGACCTTGCCGCTTGTCTTGTCGCGGTCGCGCAGCTTGGCTTTTTCTTCGTCCGTTTTGGCTTTCTCGATCGTCTTTTGCGCGGTGGCAGCATTGGTGCTGCCTTTCGAGATATAATTGACGTCGATGCCGCTATCCGGCCAATCGCGCCAGATGACATCGGTTGCGGCCAGAATGGTGCCCGGCGGCAGGTCGCGCGCAGCGACCAGAACCTGCACCTTCGGCGCCTCTTCGACGGGGCGCTGGGTCTGTCCTGCCAGATAGGACCGTGTGGCCATTACCACCAGAAGCACACCCAGTGCCGCGACGGCCAGAAACAAGATCGCGCGGATATTCATGATAGGAACCTCCTCGGTCCGGCATGCCGGAGAGCATCTGCCAATGCTCTTTCAGCTCTTGCCGCGCTGCCATGACCGCCCCCAAGGCTATCATATCGCACGGATATTGCCGAAATCATGCGCCCCATATAGTTAACATTGCGTTGGGAATTAGCTAAAAAGCGCGCGAACATCGCCGATCTCCACCCATAAGCCTGCGCAGGCAATTGCAACGCCATAAGGCACTTGCGCCGCCCGCGGGTCCACAGCCACACCGGTGCGACGCATCCATGAGCGGATTGCCATCACCAGCGCCAGAAGGCCGCCTGTCATCGCCATCACGAAGGCGAACAGGAAGGCCTGGCCACTGCCCACAAAAAGCGCGGTCGCCGCAATCAGCTTCACATCCCCGCCTCCCATTGCACCGGCCGCGAAAAGCGCCAGGGTGACAAGGAAGAATGCCGCTGCCACAGCAACAGGGATGAGGAAAGCTTCAAGGGCGGGCACGCCCGATAGCCAGTTCAGGAAAGCGTAGGGGAGGAAAAGCAGCGCCAGAACAAGCGTTAACTTGTTCGGTATGCGCCGCTCGCGAATGTCTCCGAAGGCGGCGACCAGCAATAGAATGCCGACCGCAGCCTGAAGGAGAAGCTTGGATATGATTATCCCGTCCATGCCTGCCTGATTTCCCCTGATGGGGACCGGCCTGCCCTTCAAGGGCTTGTTCCGGTCCTCAAGGAAAAGGCCGCCGGAGACCTTTATCTCCAGCGGCCTTCCGTTCTTAGAAAGCGAAACGCATTGCCTGATGCGCCGGCCGATTATTACGGCGTCGGAGCTGCGGCTTCTTCGGTAGCGCCTTCGATCTTGGTGCCAACGTCGCCAAAGAGGTCGTCGAGGGCGGTGCCAAGAGCGGTGAGGGTGCCGACGAGTACTACTGCGATCAGGGCGGCGATAAGGCCGTATTCGATTGCGGTGGCGCCTTCTTCGTTCTTGCGAAGCTTGCGGATAAGTTTGGTCATGTTTGGTCTCCAGCTGCCAAGTTTGGATAGCCCCACTATGCGAGGGAGAGTTAAACAAAAGGTTAATGCGTTTAAAAACCCCCCTTCGATATCAAATAGTTAGCCAGCATTTAGTGTAAATAACAAGGAAAATTTTAGACAAGTTGGTTAACCATTACGAACTAAGGAGAATTGAGGGTGGGTGCAGGACCGGCTTGTCAAATCAAGGCCTGTGGCAACCTGCGGCCGGAGCCTGGCGAAAATGCTGCGGCAGGGGGCAGGGAGCCCGCCAGTGCGCGACTCGGTATCTGAAAGCGACTATCTGATGGATAAATAGGGAGAATCGCCTGACGTTGCAGGCAGCGATTCGCGCAGAAACAACGATAGATTCAGGGATGGAATCAGGGAAGGACGGCTTGCAGCGAGCCGATCCGCGGGCGGAAATAGGCGATGCGGTGCAGGGTCGTTGCTCCGAACACATCAAAGATGAGCGGTTCATACCGGTAGAAATACTCGGTGATGATCACCGTTTCATTCGGGTTGACCTCAATGTCATAAGGCATGGTGATATGGTCACCTTCCTCCCCGAGCGTGCTTTCCACCGAAAGTGTGCCGGATCCTTCACGCTGCCAGAAGATGCTGGGCGTTTCGCCTTCCACCTCGCTGATCGCGGTGATGATCATCTTTGATTCATCGGCCACCGGATAGGGCGTCATGATCTGCGGGACGGCTTCGAAAATGTCGGTCACGACGCTTTCGTAGATCTTTTCATCCCGCGTGGTGAGGTCAGCGATCGCCACCACGGTATGCTGCATCTTCAGGTGCAGCAAAAGATAGTTGCTGGCTTCCAGCGTGCCGGATGCGAGCGTCAGGTAAAGCGGGATACCAAGCGCTGTCTCGGTGAGGATCGAGGCGCCTTCCTCGACGCGCAGGCGGCGCAGCAAATTGCGGGTGCATTCAATAAGGTTCATTGCGCACCGCCACAGCTGCTTCTGCAGGAAGGGCCTTGGCGATCCAGGGCATCATCCCGGTCAGGCTTTCCACGCTATATTGCACCCGGTAAAGCACGATGTCGCCGGCGTTGCCGAGGCCAACCGTGCCGACGTCTTCGTCCCACTCGCCATTGCCATTGATATCGGTGAAGGGTTCGCCTTCATCGTAAACCTCGTTGGCATTCTCATCGAGATAGGGCTCGGATTCGCCGATGTCTTCGAAGTTTTCGTAGACGAGGGTGTTGATCTCGACGGCATCCATGTCTACCCGACCGAAGGTCTGGGTGGCGATCATCTCGCGAACCACATCGTCGCGCGATACACCCTCGGTCTCGTTACCGGTGATGCCGAAACGCGATGCCTTGAGCACGGCATGCTCAAGCGCCGAGGCGACGAAATAATAGTTGGCGATCTCGAGCGTGCCGACGATCAGCGACAGGACAACAGGCAGCGCCAGCACCATCTCGACGGCGGCGACGCCGTCGTCTTGTTGCCTCAGGGCCGTGAGGGTGCGGCGAAGCCGGATCATTGCGAAAGCCTCAGGTTCGAAAGCTGCTTGCCGATGGTATCGAACACCTCGGCCAGTTCTTCATCATTCGGTGCATGATAATAGAAACTCGTGTTCGATGCACAGGTCCGATACAGCGATTTGGTCTGGCTATTTGGCGATGAGCCAAAGGTGATCGTATAGAGGATGATGCCTTCGGCTTTCATGTCGGCGCAGGTGTTCGCCAGTTTGGTGTCGAGAATGGTCTGACCGTCCGGCAGACTGTAAACACCCATGTCGTTGAGGCGGCCGTAGGCGGTATAGTCCGACCCGTCCGGGCCTGCGGTTCCGCTTGTCGTGGTTCTCAACTTGCTGCCATCCATATAGTAGCGGTAGTTCCAGTCATAGAACTGGTTGGCGCCGTCGGTGAGCAGCACCACAACCTTGTTCATGAAGGGCGTATTGTAAGCAAGCGGTAGGTTCGCCGGCGAATCACCGCCCCACAGGCCGCGCCAGCCGGGGCTGATCACGCGCCAGCCCCACACAAGGCCGAGGTTGCTGGCCGTGCCGCCGCGGTGCCAGGGCAGCATTTCGTCGATCGCTGCAAGGACTGTCGCTTTAGAGGCAACAAGCGGCGTGATCGCCGGGCCGCAACCAAGGTTCGGGCCGCGACCGTCATTCTGGGCATTGTTTCCTTCATTGAGGAAATATTTTCCCGACGACGGGTTCCACATATTGTCCGTGCTGTTTGCCCAGTACATAGAGGTGAAGGGTGCATCATCCGGCGTTTCGTCGGTCTCGTCACCGTCGCCCTCGCGGGCCATGACGCAGCCTTTCCAGGAGGACGGGGAATATTTTCCGTTCGCGATATCATTCCGGCTGTCCCAGGTCAGCCAGTCGCTGTGCTGGGAGCCGATATTGACCATTGCCGTATAGGGGACAAGGCCAACCCACAGGTTGGGGTTGGTGTCATTGTCGCCGTAGACGGTTTCGACGAGGTCAGCTGCAGCATTTTTCATCGCCGTGATGGCGGTGCCGCGCATCGAGCCGGTATTGTCCATCACCAGCACCAGTTCCATCCCGCGGGTTTCGCGGGTGATCTCGGTGCTCGCATTCACGTTGATCTTGTCGTAGCCGAAAAGCCGCATGAAGGTGGTGGCGACCTTCGCCGTGCCGGTCACCGTGATGACCTTGTTGTTCGGCGAAATGTCGATGTCGAAATCGGGGTCGATTGCCACACCGCCGGCGGCGGACATGTTGGCATAGAAGAAATCGTTGGCGTCGGATTCCATCTGGTCTTCGTACATGGCGTGACCAGCGGCAAGGCCGGCGGAATCGAGCGACTTCTGCAGCACATCGTGCACGTAGAACATGCGGGTGGCGTCGATCGCGAGCCCGGCCGCACCAATACAGGTGATAATCCCGCTTGCGATAATCGGCATCATACTGCCGCGTTCGTCCCGCCCGAGCGATAGGAGCTTCCTGCGAAACGAGTGTCGTTTCAACTCTGCCATGGTTCGTCCTGCCTTTCGGGTCCTCCTGCCAGAGAATCCCGTGCCGTCAGTGTGGTGCAGCAACCGGAGGACGTAAAGGAACGAATATAATTGTAATCAAATGCGAGAAATCAGCAGGGCAAGGCGAGGTAACCGATTGTCAGGTCTCGGGGATTTCTTCGGTGATGAAGCCCTGTGACTGTCCTGTAAGTTGAAAGCCTCCCTGATCACCGGCAAGGAAGGCGTCCACCGGCAGAATCGGCTTGTACTGATACTGGATCTCGACCGAGACAAGGCGGGTGTTATCGACCGGGTCGACAGGGGCCGTCACGATGATCGCGTTCAGATTCTCAGGCGAGAGGCCGATCAGGGCGTCTGCCGCCGTTGCGGTGACATCGTCCGTGGTCGCATCGTAATTGACGAGGGCGTAACGGGTCGCTTCCTGTGCGGCGAAGGAGATGATGCTTTGGGTCATCGCCATGCGGGCCACTTCCACCAGGAAAATGATCATGGCGAGATAGATGGGCAGGGTCAGCGCAAATTCGATTGCGGCGACCCCGCGCTCGTCACGCAGGAATTTGGACGCTGATTTTCTGTCGGCCTTCCGGGTCAATTCAGCCTCGCTACAACGTCTTCCTTGAGATGGATGTCATCGGCGATGCCCATGATGTTGAACATCATCGGATAAGTCTCGCTGATTGCGACCTTGATATAGGCGGCGCGGAGCGTCGCATCGGGGCAGCTCAGGTCCTCGCCCTCTTCGCTTGTGCATTCCACATCGGTGTCATCATCGGGGCACCGGCAATACATGGAAACATCGATCTGCCGGTCGCCGGCCGTGGTTTCTGCGGGCGCTGCTTTTTCCACGGCATTGATGATGGCGGTAAAGTCGCCGCTCTGCGGTTTGCGGACGAGGGCATATTGCATGCCGGAGCGCGCGGCGTTCGCCAGCCCCATATTATGGGCAGCAAGCAGGCCATAGTCGAACACGCCAAGCCCCACCACCAGAAGGATCGAAAGGATCATGCCGGTTTCAACCGCGATGGCGCCTTTCTCGTCGCGCCGCAGCCTGCGGATCATGGCCTTCATCAGCCGGGAGTTTTCTTTTTGCATGTCGATCACTCCACCAGTTGGACCCGTTCCTGACGCTGCAGGGCGCCAAGGCCGAGGGCGGCGCAGGCTTCTTCGCTGTTCCCGAGGTTCGAGTTACCAGTAAATTCGATCTTCTTCGATACGACCAGAAGGCAGGCGTCTTCCGTGGATGCACCGCCCGTGAAGCTGACCTTCGCGCTTGGCGCATAAATGGCACCGTTCAGGTTCATCGTCGCGCCGCCGTTGAATTTCAGCAGCGAATTGGAATCGTTATTGTACCTGTCCTGGAAGAAGAGAATGCTGTTCCAGTCGCCGGATGTCGGCGCGGTCAGGTCGACGATTGCGCCGCCGTTGACGGTGACGCTGCCGGCCTTGTAGCTGCCCTGCGAACTGAGGATGATGGTAACGCCTTCGCCGAATATTTCGGCGCCAGCGTTGGCGATGAAGTCGGCCGCCTGATTGCCGGTCGTGTACAGGTGATACACGCCAGGCTCGAAGGTCACGCCAGCTTCCTTTATAACAATGTCGCCACAATAAACACCGGGTGAAAGGGTCTCGTAGGGCTCGGCCACCTTGCCGGGATAGTCGCAGCCGGAAACGTCGGGCACCACGAGATCCTCATAGGGGTCTTTTGAGGCCGCGGCATAGGGCTCGATCACCGGAATGGTGACATTCTCCTCATGCTGGATATTGATCTCGCCCACTGCTTGCAGCGAGTTCGAGATCAGCTCGGCGTTGCCTGTCACCCGCACGGCGGGGTTGGCGGTGCTGTTGGCGATGGCGCCGCAGTCGGCGGTCACATCAGAGTCGCCGAGGAAATCGAGCGCATATTTGGCGCTCGGGTCCAGCGCGATGATGCAGTTCTGGCCGATCTTCAAGGCTGCTGCCACGGCGCGCCCGCGCACTGTCAGCGTGAATTCACTGCCGATGAAGGAATAAAGCGCCGACACGAAGTAAAGCGGGGCTTCCCGCGCCATGACGGCTTCGACATAGCCATTGCTGCCTTCATAGTCGCCGCTTACCGGCGGCATGCTGAGGCTCAGCGTGTCGCGGGCGGGGTCCAGGCCGTTCTGGCTGAGGAAATGCTCGACCTGATCGTCAAGGTCGGTGTCGTCGAAATAGGTTTGGGAATGGGCGCCATCGATGGCCGCCATGTCGGCAAGGTTCTGGACCTGCCGCCGTTCCATATACCAGTAGGACAAATCCAGCCCGAGACCGGCAAAACCCAAGATGAGCGGCATCATGATCGCCGTCATCGTAAGGGTGCCGCCCGAATCGGCCTGAAGAAATTTATGAAGCCATACCAAACCGGATGGTCTATTTTCTACTTGATACATTGCCTGCCTCGAAGCTCAACTGCCATTGCGCTTGATCAAGCCGATATTAGGTTCATCATCTTGCGATGAAGTAAACAGATCGTAGCAATTTTTTCCAAAATGGGAGAATCTGTTAAAAATGAATACTTCTCATATACATTCGGGTGACCTTGGGTTGAGTGGTTCCCTTGCCGAGCGCCTGGCTGCAGCCCGCCCGCTGCGCCGCACCGCGCCTGAGGGTTTCACGCTCACCTTCGCGACGGCACCCGATGGCGCACAGATTCGCTACGGTCTCGCGCCGGCGCTGCGGCCCGAGGCGCGGGGCACCGTGCTTTTTGTGCCGGGGCGGACCGAATTCATCGAAAAAGCGTTCGAGGACATGCATCTGTTCCACAGCCTTGGCTATGCCATGGCCGGGATGGATTTGCGCGGGCAGGGGCTTTCGCACCGCGAATGCGCGGACCGCGAAAAGCATTATGTGACGAGCTTCGACATGCATGTCGGCGATATGGACGCGGTGATTGATGCACTGGTCGCTGCCGGTGCGCCGGGGCCGTTCTTCTTGGCCGCGCATTCTGCGGGCAGCCATGCCTCGCTGCGCTATATGCATGACCATGGGGCCCGGATCGACAGGGCTGTCACAGTATCTCCGATGGTGCGGATTTTCTCCGGCGGCCTGCCGGTCTTCATGATGCGCGGCCTTGCTGGGCTGATGTGCCGGATGGGCAACGAGAACGGCTATGTGCCGGGCCATGAGGCCTTCAAGGAGGGTCGCTGGGGTTGGCGCGCCAAGCTGACCCATGATGATGAACGCTTTCTGGATGAAGATCACTTCATCCAGACCGTTGACCGTGACCTTGCGGTGGGCGGCGCCACATGGCGGTGGCTTCTGGAGGCCGTCAAATCAACCGATGTGCTGAACAGCCCCGGATATCCGGAAGCGATCAGGAACCCCGTGCTGATGCTGCAGGCGGGTGAAGACCAGATCGTTGACAACAAGGCGATGAACGCCTTTGCGGCGCGCATGCCGGACTGCCGTCTGGTGCGGATCGAAGGCGCGATGCACGAGATGTACAAGGAAACCGACCGGGTGCGGGCCGAGCTTTGGGCCGCTATCGTCGATTTCCTCGATCTTGGCAACGAGTTCCCGGCCTAGCGGGCGAGAAGCCCGCTGACGGGCGCGAGGAGGTCGGGGTTGCCGAGGGCCAGAAGGCGCCCCCCGGCCCAGTCGTTGCCACCTTCCCAGTCGCTGGCATGGCCGCCTGCGCCCCGGATCACCGGGATAAGGGCTGCCATGTCGTAAATCTTCAGGCCCGCCTCAGCGACAATATCCATATAACCGAGCGACAAGATAGCATAGGCGTAGCAGTCGAGGCCGTAGCGCACGAGCCGGCATTCGGCTAGAAGCCGGTCATAGGCTTCGCGGTCCTTGCCTTTGAAAAGGGCAGCGTCGGTCGTCGAAAGGGTTGCTTCCTTCACATTGGCGCACGGGCGCGTCCGGATCGGTTTGCCGTTCAGGAAAGAAGCGCCGGGCGTGCCGAGATAGCGTTCCTTGAGGTAAGGCTGGTCGATCACACCAATCAGCGGTTCGCCTTCGTAGAGAAGCCCGATCAGCGTGCCCCATGTCGGCAGGCCGGAGATGAAGGCACGGGTGCCGTCCACCGGGTCCAGCACCCAGGTGAAGGGGGAGCGCGCTTCCTTCACGCCGTGCTCTTCGCCGATGATGCCATGATCGGGGTAGCGCGCTTCGATCAGGGCGCGGATGGCTTCCTCCGCATTCTGGTCGGCAATCGTAACGGGATCGAAACGGGCGCCGTCTTCCTTGTTGACGATATCAACTGGGCGGCGGAACCAGTCCATCGTCACCTTCGCTGCGGCGTCGGCCGTCTCCCCGGCGAAAGCGGCAAGCTCCTGGATGAGTTGGGCGGACGGGGATGCGGTCATGGGGTGGCTCCGGGCTTGGGGCGTCACAGGGGGGTGACTTGATTTCGCCTTCTCTATAGATCACAAGAATGGCCACGGGAACTATGAGTTACAAAATGCGTGAAACGGATATCCTGATCATCGGCGGCGGCATCGCAGGGGCGGGCGCCGCTTATTTCCTGTCGTCGCACGCGCGGGTCACGCTTGTAGAGGCCGAGGCACAGGCAGGATATCACACGACGGGCCGGTCGGCGGCTTTCTATGCCGAAACCTACGGCGGGCCGAAACTGCAGCCGCTGACGACGGCTTCGAAGCCCTTCTTTGTGGCGCCTCCCGAAGGTTACACGGATGTGCCGCTGGTGGGACCGCGCGGTGAAATCCAGCTGTTCCGGGAAGACGAACGCACCGTGGCCCTGAAGGCCTTTGCCGACAAGCAGGCTGCGCTGCCTGCTGTCCGCATGATCGACCGCGACGAAGTGCTGGCCTTGGCGCCGTTCCTTGATGGCAGCCGGTTTGCCGGCGCAATCTATGATCCCGAATGCCGCGATCTGGATGTGGCGGCACTGCATCAGGGCTATCTGCGTGGGCTGCGGAAAGCGGGCGGCGACATCCTGCTGGACGCGGGGGTCGAAAGCCTGCGCCGTGAAGGCGGACGCTGGATCGCCACAACGCGGGCGGGCGAGATTGCGGCCCCGGTCATCGTGAATGCGGCAGGTGCCTGGGCTGACAAGGTGGCGGCGATGGCGGGGCTTGCTCCTCTTGGCATTATGCCCCTTCGGCGCACTATTGTGACTATCGAGAACCCCGGACTTGAGGGTTTCAGACGCGCGGCGCCGGTGACGATGGATATCGGGGAAAACTGGTATTTCAAGCCGGAAGGGGAAGGTTTTCTTCTGTCCCCCGCCGATGAAACGCCAAGCGAACCGTGCGACGCCCAACCCGAAATGGAAGACGTTGCGCTTGCCATCGACAGTTTCGAGAAAGCGGTGGGCGCGAGTGTATCAAAGCTGCGGTCGAAATGGGCGGGGCTTCGGAGCTTTGCGCCCGACCGTGCACCGGTGATCGGCTTTGATCCGCGGGCTGAAGGCTTTTTCTGGTCCGCCGGCCAGGGCGGTTTCGGCATCCAGACATCGCCGGCATGGTCGGCGACTGCGGCCTGCCTCTTGCGCGGTGTGCCCTTGCCGGATGCCTTTGTGGCGGCGGGGGTCGACCCCGAGGTCTATGCCCCCGCGCGGCTCATTCCCTAAAGGTTCTGAAGGGCCTCAGCCCTTCGCCTTGATCTTGCTCGATAGCCAGATCAGTACAACGGCGCCGACGGTGGCGGTGATCAGTTCACCGATGAAGCCGCTGGCGCCAAAGCCGATCAGGCTGAACAGGAAACGGCCGACAAGGCCGCCCAAAAGCCCGAGGATGATATTGACGATGATGCCGTAGCCGGCACCTTTCATGAACTGGCCGGCCAGAAAACCTGCAAGGCCGCCGAGTAGAAGCGCGTACAACATTATTCTCCTCCCCCTTGATTAAAATCCGTGGTCCAATCCGGTCAGTAACGACCGCCGAGTTCGCGGCGCATTTCCTCGTTCCGGTACTGGCTGAGGCTGTAAACCGCCCAGATTGCCGCCACCGGCCAGCCGATCAGCGTGAGCCACAGGATCAAGCAGAAGATGCCCTGAAACGGACGACCGATCGTGAAAAAGACGAGCGGTGGAATAAGGATAGCGAGCAGAAGCCGCATGAATTGTCTCCTGATTATGATGTTGCTGTCGTGCGATGACAGGATGCCTCCAAGTGTCGGACGGTGCAAGAGGCTTGCCTTTCGGCGCGGAGCCAATAAGATTCACGCGAATGTCATAAAAAAGCACTGAGTTGATCGGGGGGAAAATGATCAATCTGATGCGGCGTGTCCGCTTGCTTTACCGCATCTGGGCCATGTCTGGCCTTGGTATTCTCGGTATTTTCGCGATGGTCGTCCTTTATAACTGGGCGATTGAAGACCTTCTTAAAGGCGCTGGCAAGGTTGCCGTCGATCTGTTCGATCAGGACAAGATCATCGTTTACGGCGTCACCGCCGTGATGGTCGGCATGATTTCCTGGCTTGGCTATCTGATTACTCAAAGCTTCCTGCGACCGCTCGCGGCGCTTGAGGAAGACCTTCTGGCGCTTGCCGAAGGGCGGATTGCCAAGGAAGTCGACGGGATCGACCAGCAGGATGCGCTTGGCGGCATGGCCCGTGCGGTCGAGAAGCTGCGCCAGCGTGCGCTGGAGGCCGACCGGCTGGCCGCCGACGCCGAAGCCATGCGCGAGGAGCGCGAGGCCGAAGAACGCGCCCAGCAGGAAATGGAGCGCGCCCGCGAGGAACGCGACCGGCTTGCCAAGGAAGCGGAAGCCAAGGCCCGTGCCGAGGAAAACCGCCGCCTGCAGATGCAGCTTGCGGACTCGTTCGAAAGCGAAGTCAGCCATGTGATTGAGGCGCTGGCAACGGCAGTGACCGAACTGCAATCGGCATCGGAAACGATGGCAAGTGCGGTGGGCGAAACCCAGCGCGAGGTTGGCACCGCGGCTGGCGCCAGCGATCAGGCCCGCGACAATATGGGGCAGGTGGCCTCGGCTGCCGAAGGCCTGTCGTCCGCCATCGGTGAAATCCGTGGCCAGGTGCAGGAGGCGAACGGCATCACGAGCGAAGCGGTGAGTGCCGCCGAAGGTGCACGCGGGCGCGTTGAAACGCTTGAGGGCGCTTCAGGCCGCATCGCCGAGGTCATTACACTGATCAATGATATCGCCGAGCAGACGAACCTTCTGGCCCTCAACGCCACGATCGAGGCCGCGCGTGCGGGGGAAGCAGGCCGTGGCTTTGCGGTGGTGGCGAGCGAGGTGAAGAACCTTGCCACGCAAACGGCGGGTGCCACCAAGGAGATTGAGGCACAGGTTGCAGCGATGCAGACCGCCACGCGCGACACGGTGGACGCCGTTCAGGGCATCCGCACGGCAATCGAGCGGGTGAATTCGATCAACTCCGCCATTGCTGCCGCCGTCGTCGAGCAGGAAGCCTCCACCGGCGAGATCAGCCGCAGCGCGAAAAGCGCCAGCGACGGCACCGAGATGCTGTCGGTGAGCGTGGGCCGCGTGCAGGATATGGCGGAGGAAAGCACCGGGGCGGCCGAGGTCGTTTCGCGGTCTTCCGATACGCTTATCGAGCAGTCGAGCAATCTGGAACGCTCGCTGCAGCGGTTCCTCGTGCGTCTGCGCGGCGCTGACGAGGAAAAAGAAAGCGACCGCAAGGTCGCCTGATCCGCTACTGCATAGGAATCGAAAAGGGCGCTCCGCGGGGTCTCGGGGCGCCCTTTCCTTTCATCAGGCCTCCTGCGGGGAAGAATTCGCAGGGGCTTCCGATTTAACGCCGTTGCTGGCGCCGACGACCGGCCACATCAGTTCCTGTTGCCAGCTGACATCGGGCAGACCCTCGATGCCAAATTGTTTGGGATAGCGGCGGGTGATGTGCGCGGTGCCGAAAAGCACATCCCAGAAGAACAGCAGGTTGCCGTAATTGCCCTTGTAATTGGTGACGCCGTCTTCCTTGTGCAGCCCGTGGTGCGCGGAATGGGTGGCAGGGGTGGAGATGGTGCGTTCCACAATCCACATGACCTTGTCGAGCGCGGGGATCTTGTAGAGCCACTCGTCCCACCGCACGCTGGAATGCGCACCGAAAATGACGCTGAGCTTGACGATCAGATACCAGGGGTAAACGGCTTCAAGGCCGAGGAAGACGAGGGCCGCGGAAATCCAGAGGCCCGGCATCAGCGCATAATAGAAGATATTGTTCCGGTAAACGATCCGGATGCTCATATAGGGTGCGCTGTGATGGGCGCGGTGCAGGTTATAGAGGAAGGGCACCGAGTGCGACAGGCGGTGCCACCAATATTGGGTCATGTCGTCGCCCACGAGGAACAGCAGCACCATTACCCAGATCGGTAGCGTGGAAAGGACGCCAGCGTACTCCGCGAACCAGTGATGGCCCATCCAGTCCACCGCAAACAGTGTGGCGGGCACAGTGACAGCCATGATGATGGTGGTGGAAATCACCTCCATGATCCAGTCACGGCTTGTGGCTACATCCTTGTTGAGAAAACGGCCGGCGATGATTTCGGCGATCCCGAAGCCGACGAATATCAGCATTATGACGATCTTTTCGTCCATCACATCTATCCCTTCCCGGGCCCGGAAAGGCCCACTCTCCCTTAAAGGATAGAATAGCGCTGCCATCAGATGAAAATTAGTGATAAAAAAGACAGTATAAATAACTATAGGTTATATGAATGCTGGAACTGCGGCACCTGAAACATCTGGCCGCCATCGTGGATCATGGCGGGCTTGAGAAGGCAGCGGAAGCGCTGGGCCTTACGCAGCCTGCGCTGACCAAAAGCGTGCGACGGATGGAAGATCTTCTGGGCGTGCCGATGTTCGAGCGCGCGGGAAGGCGGCTGGTGCTGACCCCCATCGGCGCTGAAATCCTGGGGGACGGGCGGCGGCTGCTGCGCGAGGCCGACGATGTGGAGCGCCGCGCGAGCCTGTGGCGGCAGGGGCAGGCGGGGCGGGTGACGGTGGGCGTGGGACCAGCGGTGCAGGCAGGCTATGTGCCCGAGGTGCTGCGGCGCCTGTCGACCGAAGCCATCGAAGGCTCGTTGCTGATCGAAACCGGCCACGCCGAAAACCTGCTGCCCCGCCTGATGGCGGGCACGCTCGATTTCGCCGTTTATGATTTCACCGTAGACCCGCACGACCCCGATATCGTGGCCACCCCCCTGAAGGCTGACCCTATCGTAGCGCTGGTGCGCAGCCACCATCCGCTGATTGCCAACCCGCCGAAAACGGCGGCTGACCTGATCGTCTGCCCCATGGGCAGCGTGCCCGCCCCGCCGGGGCTGAAAGGGGTGGCAGATGCCCTGACCGGCCCGGCGCGTGCGGCAGGGCGCATGACGCTGGAGTGCGACAGCTATGTGGCGCTGGTGGCAGCTGCGAAAACCAGCGACCTCGCCGTCCTCACGCCTGCACGCGTGGCGGCGCATCTGGCAGGCGATGAGGCGGAAACGGGCCTCGCTATCGTGCCGCTCGATTTCCTTTCCGCCACCACGCGCCCCCAGATCATCCGCCGCCGTCACCGCCCGCAAAGCCCGCTCGCCCGGCGGGTGATGAAGCTTTTTGAGGAAGTGGCGGGATAAAGAAGAAGGGCGACCCGAGGGCCGCCCTTTTCAATTCTGATCTTGCCTTGACGCTTAGGCGTCTTTCGCCTTTTTGCGCTCGTGCGGCTTCAGGAAGCGTTTGCGCAGGCGGATCGATTTCGGCGTCACCTCGACGAGCTCGTCGTCGTTGATATAGGCGAGCGCTTCCTCGAGCGGCAGTTTGCGCGGGGTCGTCAGGCGGACGGCCTCGTCCTTGCCGGCGGCGCGGATGTTGGTCAGCTGCTTGGCGCGCTGCACGTTCACATCCAGATCGTTGTCGCGGCTGTGCTCGCCGATGATCATGCCTTCATAGGTCTCGTCACCGGTTTCGATCATGATCACGCCGCGCTCTTCAAGGTTCCAAAGCGCATAGGCAACGGCCTTACCGGCGCCGTTGGCGATCAGCACACCGCGCTGGCGGCCGGCGATCGGGCCCTTGTAGGCGTCGTAGCGATCATAGATGCGGTTCATGATGCCCGTACCGCGCGTATCGGTGAGGAATTCACCGTGGTAACCGATAAGGCCGCGAGCCGGGGCATCGAACGTGAGGCGGACCTTGCCGCCGCCCGAGGGGGCCATGCCCTTCAGTTCGGCTTTGCGCAGGCTCATCTTTTCCACCACAACGCCCTGATAGGCTTCGTCCACGTCGATCTGGACGGTTTCGTAAGGCTCGAGGCGCTTGCAGTCTTCGTCCATCTTGAAGAGAACGCGCGGGCGCGAGATGGCAAGCTCGAAGCCTTCGCGGCGCATGGTCTCGATGAGGACGCCAAGCTGAAGTTCACCGCGACCGGCCACTTCGAAGGCATCGTTGTTTTCAGCTTCGGTGATCTTGATTGCCACGTTGCCTTCGGCTTCGCGCATCAGGCGGTCGCGGATCACGCGGCTCGTCACATGCTTGCCTTCACGGCCAGCGAGCGGGCTGTCGTTCACGGCGAAGGTCATGGCGAGGGTCGGCGGGTCCACCGGGTGGGCGCGCAGCGGCACGGTCACTTCCGGCACGGCGATGGTATCGGCCACGGTTGCGATCTGCAGGCCGGCGATGGCGATGATGTCGCCCGCTTCGGCTTGCTCGACCGGCACGCGCTCAAGGCCGCGGAACGACAGGAGCTTGGTGATACGGCCGGTTTCCACAACCTCGCCGTTACCATTGAGCGCACGGATCGGGTCGCCGATATTGATGCGGCCGGTTTGCACACGGCCGGTCAGTACACGGCCCACGAAGTTATCGCGGTCCAGCAGGGTAACAAGCATCGAGAAGGGCTTGTCGACCGAGCCGTCGGTCGTCGGCTTCGGGGGCTCGACATGCTCGACGATCTTGGCGAACAGCGGATTGAGGTTTTCACGCTTGTCGCTCGCGAGGTCGTTGACGGCCCAGCCATCACGGCCCGACGCATAAAGGATCGGGAAATCGAGCTGCTCGTCATTGGCGCCAAGGGCCACGAACAGATCGAAGCAGGCGTCGGTGGCGGCATCCGGATCTCCGTCCGGCTTGTCCACCTTGTTCACCACCACGATGGGCTTCAGGCCGAGGGCGAGGGCCTTCATGGTCACGAACTTGGTCTGCGGCATCGGGCCTTCGGCGGCGTCCACCAGAAGCACCACGCCATCAACCATCGAAAGGATGCGCTCCACCTCGCCGCCGAAGTCGGCGTGGCCGGGGGTGTCGACGATGTTGATACGGGTATCGTTCCAGACCACCGAGGTACATTTGGCGAGAATGGTGATGCCGCGCTCGCGCTCCAGATCGCCGCTATCCATGGCGCGCTCGGCAACGCGCTGGTTGTCGCGGACGGTGCCGGACTGGCGGAAGAGATTGTCGACGAGCGTGGTCTTGCCATGGTCGACGTGGGCGATGATCGCGATATTGCGGATCGGCTTGCTCATGGGAGAGGTCTTTCAAATGCGGAAAGGCCCCGGTCACAGCCGGAGCCTCCCCTTTATGCTTTGCGGCGCCTTATACGCGCCTTGGCCCCATCCGGCAAGCCCTGATGGCCTCGTGGCCGATTCGCACGGTGCAGCGCAGCAGAGATACACGCTTTAGGGGAGCGTTTCATATTGAAACAGGGCGGATTTCCGCCATTTGATCGGCATAAATAGCTAAAATTAAAGCAAAATATTGACTTGTTCGCATGCGCAGCATATGAATCGCGCCAACCTGAACGGCGGGTGATGACCCGGCGATTTGACAGAGGCGATCAGTTGACGTTAACAAGAAGTTAACGAACAAGCCCGCTGAAGCGGCGCTCCCAAGAACAGGCATGTGAGATCAGGCTCTGCGATGTGCGATGGCACGGCGCAAGAGACGAGAAGTGTGTGCCGGATCGGCGTGAGCCCCGGATGTGTTGTAACCCCCGCGTAAGCGGAAAGGATACCGAGATGAACAAGATTGCGACCTTCGGCCTTGCAGCAGCCCTCCTGATCGGTCAGGCAGCGCATGCAGCCACCAATTTTGTGACGAATGGCAGCTTCGAGGCCGGCCACACCGTTGTGGGCGCCAACTGGCATGTGTTCAACACGGTCGGTGCGTGGGAAACCATTGATGGCGCCGGGATCGAGATCCAGGGCAGCGGCGTCGTGACGACGGCGCAAGACGGCAATTTCTATGTCGAGCTGGATAGCGACACCACGAACGGTGGCCTGCCGGGCGAATCCACCAACACGACGATGGGCCAGTGGCTGACGCTCGGCCAGGGTTCGTACCAGCTTTCTTTCTGGTATCGGCCGCGCACGTCGGTGCTGGGCGACAATGGCATCCTCGCCTCGATCAACGGTTTTGACGTCAGCGCCAACACGGCGGCTTCCAAGGGCACGGCGTGGGAACAGTATCTTCTGGATTTCACTATCGGCACCGGTGGTGACTATCTCCTCAGCTTCGAAGCCCTTGGCAATGCCAACGAATATGGCGGGTTCATCGATAACGTGATTGTTTCGGCGATCCCGGAGCCGGAAACCTGGCTGCTCGTGATGCTCGGCTTCGGCCTTGCCGGCACCACGTTCCGCCGCCGCAACCGGATGGCTGTGAAGCTCGCCTGAGGGCGCTCGATACTTCTGAATGATAAAAGGCCGGGCTGATCAGTCCGGCCTTTTGCTTTCTAGCGCTGCGGTTTGACGGCGATGCCGTCGGAGGGGCGGCCCACCGGCAGATGGATATCGACCGGGACTCCTCGGCCTTCAAAGAATTCGGCGAGGCGGCCATTTTCACGCAGCCGCAGAAGTGCAGCAGAAATGGCGGCGATGAAGGCACGTCCCTGCATGGAGGGGCGGCACACGACACCGATGGTCGCGGACACCAGCATCAGGTCGGGATTATAGGGCGGCAGCTCCTCGCCGAGCGCCTGAAACACAAAGGCCGCATCGGGCAGGGAGGCGGAGATATAGTCGACCCGACCGGTGAGCAAGAGCTTGGCCTTCGCCGTTTCATCAAGCGAAGCCATGTAGCGGGCCCCATAGGGGGCCAGCACCTCGGCAATGCGCGAGCCCATCGGGTGCCCGATCAGCTTGCCTTGCAGGTCTTCGAGCCGTGCGAGCGGGGCGCGTCCGGGCTGGGAGAACAGATGGGTGACGACCCGCAGGAGGGGTTCGGACGCCTCGAGGCTGATTTCGAGCTGCTCATCAAGCCCGTTCGGGCGCATGATCGGCGTGTAGGCAGGGTACAGACATCCGTCTTCATCGCCCTTCAGGCTGCCGACGGCGCGATTGTAGGGCATCACTCGATAGTCCGGACCGAAGCCGGCCTCCGAGAGCACGAATTTCATTAATTCATTATAGAAGCCCGTGCCATCTGCCTTCAGTGTCAGCCCCCAACCCGTGGCATAAAGATGCTGGGCCGGGTGATTGGCGTGCGCCGACACGACCGGCGCAGAATCGGCGACCGCCGCAGAAGAGGTGCTTCCTCCTGCGGCGGCAAATAGCATGAGCAACCCTGTTGCCTGATTGAGTGCGCGCATGAACATGCGGCCAGCTATAGCCCGGACCCCTTGAGATTCCGTTAAAATGCAACGGAACTGAAACATATCCGCTCAGCTGTTCGCAATCTCCTGAATGCGCGTGAGGAATGCCTCGATTTCCTGCTTCAGAAGTGCGGTGCTGGAGGCAAGCTCGGTCGCCGCACCTGCCACGGTGCTCGCCGATTCCTGCGTACGCTCCGACCCCGCTGCGACACCGGAGATATTGGCGCTGACCTCATTGGTGCCCTGGGCGGCGTCCTGAACGCTTCGGGCGATTTCCTGCGTGGCAGCCTGTTGTTCCTCAACCGCCGCCGCCACGGCGGACGCAAGTTCTGCCGTGGTGCTGACGGCCCGGCGAATTTCGTTCATCGCATCGGATGCCGATTTGCTCTGGCTTTGGACCGCATTGATCTGTTCGGCAATCTGCTCGGTTGCCTTGGCCGTCTGGCTGGCGAGTGATTTGACTTCACCGGCGACGACCGCGAAGCCCTTGCCAGCGTCGCCCGCACGGGCGGCCTCGATGGTGGCATTGAGCGCCAGAAGGTTGGTCTGTTCGGCAATGTCATTGATCAGGTCGATCACATCGGTGATGGCCTGCGAGGCGGCGGCAAGCTCTTCCATGATGGAAGCGGTGGAGGTCGCCTTTTCGGACGCCTGCATGTTGGCGGACGTGGAGGCTGCCATCTGTCGACCGATCTCGACAATCGAGGCGCCGAGTTCTTCGGTTGCCGCCGCGACCGTTTGCACATTCACTGTTGTCTCTTCGGCGGCAGACGCAACAACGGCGGACCGGGCATTCGTTTCCTTCGCGGTTTGCGACATGAATTCCGAGGTACGGCTGAGGTCATCGGCGGCACCGGAAACACCGGCCAGCTGCTCGCGGACCTGATCCTCGAACGCACGGATGGCGTCTGCCATCGCCTGCGCTTTGGCGGCGCGGGCTTCGGCGCGGGCCGCTTCCTCGCGCGCCGCAGCGCGTTCGCGCTCCATCTCGGCCTCGCGTTCGGCGGCTTCCCGTGCGAGGCGCTCCTTCTCGGCCTTGTCGGCCTCGTCGCGCAGGCGGGAACGTTCGATCATGCCGCGTTTGAACACATCGACGGCCTTTGCCATGTCGCCGATTTCATCGCCCCGCGCGGTGTGGGGGACAGCGACAGATGTATCGCCCTCGGCCAGTGCCTTTGTCGCATCCACCATGTTGCTGATCGGGCGGGTAAGGCCGCGCACGACAAAGAGCGAAATGGCGGCCATCAGCACGATGGCGCCGAAGGCGATCAGGATCATCATGGTGCCGGTGGAGACGATGGCGGCGCGGGCCTCTTCCGCATCAATCTCGCCGATGATGGCCCATTTGGCGCCAAGGAAGGTGATAGGCTCATAGGCCGAGGCAACCTCGACCCCGCGATAATCCTCGATCCATGCGACCCCGCTTTCGCCCTGCAGGGCGGCGCGGACAGAAGCGGTATCGATCTTCTGCTTCAGGATCGTGCTTTCCTTGGCGAAGCGGCTGTCGGTGCGCATCAGATAGTCCGCGCCAACCACATAGGTTTCGCCGGACTGGCCCATACCTTCGGATGACTGGAGGATGCCGTTCATCACATCAATCGCCATCTGGAAGGCGAGGACACCGATCTTGGCGCCTGTCGCTGGGTCGATCACCGGATATGCGATGAAGCTGGCGGGGGCGCCGTTGCTGGGGGCGTAGGATTCGAAGTCCGTGAAGCTGACGGCATCGTTGCCACCGGCCATGGCCGCCTTGAAAACGCGGGCGAGGCCTGTGCTGCTGTAGCGACCGGCGCTCAGGCTGGTGGCGAAATCATTTTCCTTGAAGACGGTATAGACAACTTCGCCTGCGGCATCGATCAGGAAAACATCATAATAGCCGCGCGTTTCCTGAAGGCTCAGGAACCAGGGATGATACTGGCCGTGCGCTTCGGAATAGGGCGAGCCATCACCGGCCTCCACAAGTTTCGATCGTGCGCCGGCGCCCTGGCTGTTGTTGGTGATGTAAAGCGACTGGAGCGTGCTTTCGGCATTGCTGCCAAACGCGCCATAGCCGGCGGTCATTGCCTTCAGGGCATCGACCACGAGCGGGCTTTCGGCGGTTACCGAAATCTCTTGCTCGGTCGTCTTCAGATAATGCTCGAAGAAGGCCCGTTTGGAGGAGACAACGGCCTGCAGCCTGTCGCGGATGATGACATCAAGTTCGCTTCGTATTTCAATGAAGCCGGCGCCGGTGATGCTGGCGGCAAGAAGCAGCAGGAAGAGAACGACGGCGGCCGGAAGTTTGACGGCGATTCTCATATTGTCGAAATAACGCATGGTTCCCCTCCCTCATGGCGGTGACATGGATGCTGGATGCGTATCTCTGGACGTGTAGGCCTGACCGTCGCGACTGTTGCCGGCGGCCATCTGTTTGTTGGCGCCACACTAGGCTTCAGGAATTGATTTTTTGTTAAAATTTGATGAGTTACAGGCTGCGCGGGAATTCCTGCGCAGTATGCAAGTTCAGATTGAAGTGTGATTGGGGAGGGAGAATGGTGGTCGGTACTGGGCTCGAACCAGCGACCTTTACGATGTCAACGTAACGCTCTACCAACTGAGCTAACCGACCTTGCCATTCAGGCGCCCGGCTTGGGGCTGCTGTGAGCCATCAGGCCCGCAGGACGAAGCGGTGTCTACACAATCGGGCATCCGGATGCAAGCCCAAATCTGTGTGCGATTGTGCGCCTCAAAACTGCGCTACCATGTCCTTGAAGTGACTGACTGTTTCCAATTGACACAGAATTTGGACCGAAATCGTCAATCATTTTCAATTTTCATTTAATTCATGACTTTAGGGTGGAACGGGCGTACCGTTCGCCGTCATGGCAAACAGCGATCCATTGCAGTTCGAGGCGATCCGGGGGGGCGAGGTTCCACCACCCTTCCATTTGCATCGCCCGAAGGATGCCGAACGCCCCTTTCTGATTGCTGTGCCGCACAGCGGGCGCTTCTATCCGTCTTCCCTCGTGGACGCTTCGCCGCTTGACGGTACGGGCCTTCGCCAGAGCGAAGATGCCTATGTCGACCATATTTTTGCAGGTCTGCCTGAAACGGGTGCCACGATGATCGTGGCGACGCATGCGCGGGCCTATGTCGACCTCAACCGGGCGGCGGACGAGCTGGACCCTGATATGTTCCACCCCGTGCTTGACGAGGCCACGGTGCGCCGCACGCCGCGGGTGAAGGCGGGGCTCGGCACCATTCCGGCTATCGTATCGCGCGGGGCGCCGATCTATGCAGGGCCGCTGCCGGCGCGTGAAGCCCTGCACCGGGTGCGGAGCGTGCATACGCCCTATCACGCCAAGGTGCGCTCGACACTGGATCAGCTGCGTGACCGGCATGGGCGTGCCATTCTCGTGGACTGCCATTCGATGCCATCGGCCGAGAATGTGAGCGGCGGTCGTCGCTTCGGCTGGGGACCGGCGCGGTCCTGGCCTGATATCGTGCTGGGTGATTGCTGGGGCGAGGCCTGCGACCGCGAACTGACGGCGCTTGCCGAAGATATCTTCCTGCGGGCCGGTTTCACCGTACGCCGCAACGTGCCCTATTCGGGCGGCTATGCCACCCAGCATTACGGCGCCCCGCGCAGCGGTGTGCATGCCTTGCAGATCGAACTGTGCCGCGGCCTTTATATGGACGAGGCAACCCTCGAACCCCTGCCGGCGATGCCCGAAGTGGCAGCCCGCCTTGGCAACGGCCTCGCCGAACTGGTGCGCACCTACGACACCGACCTGCGCCTCGCCGCCGAATAACATCCCGCTACCATTTCCCTCGAAAGGGTGACAAGCGCCGCCACTTGTCCTGATTGTATGTTTCTGCAATTTTGAGATGCAGATTGTTACAGATGCCCGACTTGGTCAGGGCATGTTTCAGGATCATCGTATGGCTGGTTCCAGTTTCAAAATCCCCCACGGGCCCTTCGCCGGAACGGTACTGCCCTTCAACGATCCGCTATTGCCGTTTCAGGCGAATGTGCTCGGCTACGCGCTCCAAACCGACGGTAGCGTCAAGGAAGTAGCCCACATCAACGTCGTGACTGTATGGGACGAATATTCGGGCAAGGGTGTCCTTATTGGAACACACGAACGGCCCGACATGACAAATTCAGACTTGAACGCAAACCTTGCCTTTAAAAGTGCAGGAGACGCCCTCGGTTACCATGGCTCTATGACAACCGGGGTGTATGGCTCAGCCGCGAGCAACGACATAGGTGCTGTTGGTATTGCCTTCGAAGCCGGAATCGGTGGCACAAACTCACCAGAGCTATTTGATGATCGCAGCGGGTTTCATCAATTCAACGTGCGCGTAGCTGATGTTGTAAACTATTCAAGCAAAGGATTGGGATTCTTCTCTGGCGCATGGAACGCTAACGTAAGTCTCGACTTTGCCGAAGAAACGTATCAGATCATTGCCAAGGCCAGAGATGGGTTGGGCAGTATTTTGGTCAATAGCGCCGGCAACGAGGGTGACCAGGATAGCTCGTTGAATGACGGTATTGACGCCTTCTCCTTCGAGCAGATTCTGGTAGGCCGGGTGAATGGTAGCGGTCTTACTTTTCAGTCCAACTTCGGCTCCAACCTCCACATCACGGCCCCTCTGGTTTCAAGCTTCAAAGATCAGGCTGTCCTGACCACCGATATCAGCGGGGACGGCGGCTATGTCTATTCCGTCGGCGGTATGGCGGCGGGCAGCGAAGGCCGGCAATCGGCCGATGTGCATTTCTCCGGTTTCGTGAATGCCGGTTACGACCTCTCCGAGCTTGGCCTCGATAGCGGCGATTATATGTGGGGAACGGGGACCAGTTCCACGGCCCCTATCGTTTCGGGCGTTGTGGCGCTGATGCTGGAAGCGTCGGAGAACAATATCTTCGGCAACGAACTCGGCTGGCGGGATGTGCAGGAGATCCTCGCCATCACGGGCAAGCATACCGGCAGCGGGCTCGGCAAGGCGGCCTCAGGGAACGAACATCGGCCATGGACGGTGAACGGGTCCGATATGGTGAACGGTGCTGGCCTCCATCATTCCGATGATTATGGCTTCGGGATCATTGATGCCCATGCAGCGGTGCGATTGGCCGAGACCTGGGGCATGACGCATACGAGCAGCAACCAGAAGACGGTGGAGCTATCCAAGAATCTGAGCAGCAGCTTCAGCTACGGCAAGCCGGTGAGTGTCGAGTTCACGGTGTCGTCGGGCCAGTCGCTTGATCTGGATGTCGCCCAGCTTGCCTTCACGCTCAGGCACGATGACGTGCGGGAACTGCAGATCACCCTCGTCTCGCCGGATGGCACCAAATCTGTCCTCATTGACACCCCCGGCCTCACCTCGGGCGACACCTACAAGTTCCACGAAAAGACAAACTTTGACTGGCAGGCCACCAGCCGTGCCTTCTGGGGCGAGGAGAGTGCAGGCACCTGGACGGTAATCGTCGAGGATATGGTCGATAACGGCAATGGCGGCGCGGTATCGGAACTGACCTTGATGCTGCAGGGCGACACGGCCAGCGACAACGACACCTATTATTTTACCGACGACTGGCGGCTGATGAAGGCCTATACGGGCAAGCTCGCCGTGATCGGGGATGGGGCCGGCACGGATGCCATCAATGCGGCGGCCCTGATGGAAGGCGTGATGATCGACCTCAGACCCGGCCAGACGAGCCTGATTGGCGGGGAAGCTGCCTTCAAGGTGGCGGCGGGTGCGGTGATCACCAGTGCCATCGGCACCGATCAGGCCGACCGGCTGATCGGCAGCGCACGAGCCGACACGCTTTATGGCATGCAGGGCGATGACAACCTGAACGGCGACGCCGGCAATGACACGCTGATCGGGGGTGCCGGGAATGATGTGCTGGTCGGCAAGGCCGGCGCCGACCGGATGGAAGGCGGCGACGGCAATGATCAGCTCTGGGCCGGGGCCGGGGACGACATGGCTGATATTGTGCTCGGCGGCAGGGGCAACGACACCCTTGGTGGCGGGTCAGGCAATGACCTGCTGGTCGGTGGATCGGGTACTGATCTGATCTTCGGCAGCATCGGGGACGACACCATCTGGGTGGGGGACGAGAACAGCCAGTCCGAGACCACATCCAACACCGCATGGGGTGGGGACGGGAATGACCGTATCCATGGCGGGGCAGGCGCCGACACGCTCGCCGGCGGCAAGGGCGATGACACCCTGATCGGTGGCGACGGAAACGATATCTTCTATGGCGGCAAGGGTGACGACAACGACACCGGCCGCAACGATGTGATCGAGGGCGGGGCCGGCAACGATACGATCTATGGCGGCGTCGGCGCTGACGATCTTGATGGTGGCACCGGCAATGACCAGCTCTGGGGCGGGCTTGGCAATGATACGCTGACCGGCGGCGGCGGGGACGACACCTTCGTCTTCCAGTCCGGCACCGGCAGTGACACCATCACCGACTTCAAGACAGCCGACGACATACTGGACCTTGCCGGCACCAGCGCCGCCATAACCACGACGGCCGCGCTCAAGGCCGCTGCCAGCAGCGTATCAGGCGGCATTACCATTGACCTCGGCGGGGGTGACAGCCTGACGCTCAAGGGGCTCACGATGGGCGACCTTGATGATGTGGTGTTCGCGGGGTGAAGGGCCTCTGTTCCCTTGGGTGAAACTGGCGTATATGGTGCTGGCGGCTTCAGTGGCGGCAAAAGGCTTGCCGCGCGAAACCGCCAAACTCCATGGCCAAAGCCCAAAAAAAAGGCCACGCGCGAAGCGTGGCCCAGGCTCAGGGAGGAAACGCCCACGGAGGGCATTAGCGGGTCACCCCGCCACCTACTAAGATAGAATCTCGGTAGGCAAATGCAAGATCAGCCTAGCTCACGAATTATTGAGGACCGGTTAAAAGGCCCCAACATATTGATTCCGAAAGAATAAAAATTTCTCCAGAATCGAAGTTCCAAAGACGAATCGTTGCGGGTCCGTACCGCTTTCATGGAATGGAAGGCTTGATTGCGGCGGCGACTCAAGATTTTCACCGTCATAAATTTGTCAACTCGCTGAAATCTATATGTAATGGCGCTCTGGCATACGGGAGCCATGAAAGCAGCGCATGGTTCGAATAGCAGTTTCCCCGCCCTTGCCGGCCAGCCGGCTCAATCCCGATTTGACGATGACGATATCCTGGCCTTCACCGCCATCGAAGGTGGCGGGCTCGCTGCAGCCCTGGGCGCCAGCGCGCTCCTGAGGGGCATCGACGGCGACCGCGCCGGCCACGAGGATACGCACGATGCGGATGACAATCACGCCAGCAATATCCGCCGCAAGGGCAAGCGCCACTTCCGGGCGGTTTTCGTGTCGGATGTTCACCTCGGCACCCGCTCCTCGCGCGCGGACCTGTTGCATGATTTCCTGAAATCCATCACCTGCGAGAAACTGTATCTGGTGGGCGATATTGTCGATGGCTGGCGCCTGAAAAAATCCTGGTACTGGGATACGCGCCACAATGACGTGATCCGCCGCGTGCTGAAGATGGCGAAATCCGGCACCGATGTGATCTATATCCCCGGCAACCATGACGAGGGCCTGCGCGGCTTCGTTGGCCACAATCTGGCGGGTGTGAGCCTGCAGATGGAAGCCGTGCATGAAGGCCTTGATGGCCGCAAATTCTGGGTCATCCACGGCGACGAGTTTGACGGCGTGGTGAAATATGCCCGCTGGCTCGCCCATGTGGGGGATCATGCCTATTCGCTGCTGCTGAAGCTGAACACCGCCTTCAACCGGGTGCGCCGCTCGCTTGGCTACCCCTACTGGTCGCTGTCGGCTTACCTGAAGCACAAGGTGAAGAATGCCGTTGAATATATCGGCAAGTTCGAAGAGGCGGTCGCTCACGAGGCCGGTCGCCGTGGTGTGCAGGGCGTGATTTGCGGCCATATCCACCATGCCGAACGCCGCATGATCGGCGACATCGAATATCTGAACGATGGCGACTGGGTGGAAAGCTGCACGGCTCTTGTCGAAACCGATGCAGGCGAGTGGGATATCATCCGCTACGCCGATGAAGTGGCCGCCGAAGAAGCCGCCCGCCCGCCGCGCGAAGGCCGCAAGCGCCGCGCCGCGCGCGACAAGGTTGCCGCATGACGGCCCCCTTCGCCCCGCGCCCCGATGGGGTGAAACGTGCGGCGATGCGTATCTGTATCGTCACTGATGCATGGCACCCGCAAGTGAACGGCGTGGTTCGCACGCTGGATACCCTGCGGCGCACGCTCCGCGCTGAAGGGCACCGGGTTTTCATGCTGTCGCCCCGGCATTTCACGACGGTGCCGTGCCCGAGCTATCCCGAGATCCGGCTTTCCCTGAATATCCCGTTCCGCGTGGCGGCGATGATCGAGGGCTTCCGGCCGGACGCCATCCATATCGCGACCGAAGGTCCGCTTGGCTGGGCCGCACGGCGTTATTGCCTGAAGCACGGCCTGCCCTTTACCACGGCCTATCACACGGCCTTCCCCGATTATATTGCCGCGCGGACCCATCTGCCGGCGTCGTGGTTTTACCCGCTGTTCCGGCGTTTCCACGGGGCGAGCAAGGGCGTGCTTGTGGCCACACCTTCGGTACGCCGCGACCTTGCAGATCATGGCTTCGAGCGGCTGGTGCCCTGGAGCCGCGGGGTGGACACATCAGTTTTCTATCCGCGCAGTGATGCCGAGGCGGCAGAAATGATCGCCCGCGTTTGCCCGGGCGTCGACCTTGCCAGCCTGCCGCGCCCGATCCAGCTCTATGTGGGCCGGGTGGCGGTCGAGAAGAATGTCGAGGCCTTTCTGGCGGCTGATGTGCCGGGTACCCGGCTTGTGGTCGGCGACGGCCCAGCGCTTGCCTCGCTGAAGCAGCGTTTCCCTGATGCCATCTTCACCGGCGCGCTGTTTGGTGATGATCTCGCAACCGCCTACAGCCTTGCCGATGTTTTCGTGTTCCCGAGCAAGACCGATACCTTCGGCCTTGTGCTGATCGAGGCGCTCGCCTGCGGCACGCCGGTGGCAGCCTACCCCGTGCAGGGGCCCGTTGATGTGCTGGGGCCCGAAGGCCGTGGTGGCGGTGCCTTGCCAGTCGGGGTCAGCCCGGCGGCGCGGCCTGCGGCCTGCCTTGATGATGATCTCGCCACCGCCATTCGCGGCGCATTGGTCTTTGACCGTGACGCCTGCCTCGATCTTGCCCGCCGGTTCAGTTGGCAGACGGTTGCCCGCCAGTTTGTGGCGTCGCTTCAGGGAATTTCCTGCTTTGCCGAGGAAGCCCGCCCGGCGGCGTGAGGTGCTGGGCTAGTCCGAATAGCGCCGCGTTACCCACAATACCCCCGCGACAATATCGCCGGTGCCGACACTGTCGGCACCTGTGCTGTCGGCGCGCGCGCCGGGCATCAGGCGGAAAGGCCAACTTTCGTAAGCGGGGTTCGGTTTCTCGGGCAGGGGCACGAGCCAGTCCTCGCCGCTCGCGGTGCGGTGATACTGGCGGGCTGCGATGCGGCCGCCCGGGCGGGAAACCAGCAGGATCACGCCCGGCGTCATCGGGAAGAAATGCTTGCGCGGGTCGGCAGCGATGATGAGGCTGCCGGGCCGGATTTCCTGCGCCAGGCTATCGTCCCCCATCAGATAGCAGGAAAGCCCCTCCGGGCTTGTCGCATCAAGGGGGACGGCGACTTCGCGCAAGGCCATATCATCGGGCAGGGGCTCCAGCACACCGCTGCCTGTCAGGCGACCACGGATCGGCAAGGTGGCATGCGCGCCTTCCTGCGTCGGGACGGGCGCACCGGCGGCGAGGCTGAGGAGCAGGGCGCGTACGCTCATGCCCAGCATCTCGGCCATCGGGATCACTTCATCCGACTGGACCTCGCGGGTGCCATTAACGATATCCGAAATGCGCGGCGGTGGCAGGCCGAGGGTCTCGGCCAAGTCCTTCAACTTGAAACCCCGCTGTTTGAGGGCGTCTTTGATCCAGGGCTGGGTGCGCATGGCGCTATAATTATGGTTCTCGTAAAAAATGTCATTTACTATGGTCGTAAATGACGATAATAAAAATACGAATAACGAAAATAATTGATCAAATCAAGCCCGGATCAAGAATGAGGACCGACAGCCATGCAGAATCTGATCGACACTGCCATCCGTGCCTTGGCGCACGACATGCCCGTTAAAACCGATGCCAGCCTGACAGCCGCCTTTCTCGAGGTGCGGATGATCGATGCGGTCTGGACGCTGCGCCGGATGCCCGACCGGGAGGCCGGTCTTCTCTATTCCCGCCAGATCCTGTGGCCGGACATGAAGGTGGACCGTCATACAGCAGTGCCGGCAGCGCTGGGGCGTGTAGCTGCTGCAAAACGGATACCGGCAGAGCCGCGGTCAATCGACCTGATGCAGCCGGTGCTGGACCTGTTGCGCCTGCTGCCGGATGTCGAAGATCGCAGGATCGTCTTCTGGGGCGCCTGGCATCAGGACGGCGTCCGGCAGGAGCGTATGCCCTGGGCCAAAGTTCGGCGCAGCCTGTCCGGGCATCTGGGGGCGGAGAGGGCAAAGGGCCTGTCGCGCTGGACGTTGAAGAGGCGTTATGACGATGGCCTTGGCTGGATCGCCCGGCTGCTCATCCGCGCGGAAACGGGTAGCATCACGGACACGTTAACGAATTCGGAAAAAAAGGCTTGCGTAGGCGCGGCCCATCGGGCACCATCCGTCAAGCCATAGTGACCGAATGCGCCCGCCGAAGGGGTTTCCCCTGAGGCGGGCTTTTCTTTGTGGAATCCGGCACTTTTCGGCCCCGATTCAGCCATTTCGGCCTCGCAGTCTCCCAAATATACAATCAAAGATTTCATTGAACGCTTTCCGCGTGCAATTCTGCCTTGGTATCGAGTCGTCAGTGATTTTGGCGCAGTTCAATAAAAAATACGAAATTCGAAAATTTATCTTGCACCCTTTGCGGCATTTTGCTACATAGTGATTATCAGATTGGAAATGTGCGCCCGCCGAGAGCCTGATAGCTCCCGGCGGGCGTTTCCTTTTCCGACTTTGCTTCCGGTGGTGACATTCCCATGACCCTCCCCCCTGCAGCGTCACCACCGGGCCGGGCGGCGCGGCGACAGGCTTATCTGATCGCCCGCGCCGCCGGCGAAACCCGTTCGGGGGCAGCAGCCTTTGCCGGCGTGTCTCCGTCAACCGTCCGGCGGTGGTCCCGCACCGATCCCGCCTTCAGGGACGCCGAGACGGCGGTTACCACCGGCGCGCTCGATGCCCTTGAGGCGGAAGCGGTGCGCCGCGCCCTTCACGGTGTCGAAAAGCCGGTGTTTCGGGGCGGTGAGCAGGTGGCGACGGTAACCGAGCTTTCTGACGGGCTGCTGACCCTTCTTCTGAAGCAGCGTTGGGCTGAGCGGGAGACTGAAAGAGCAGCGCGGCAACGCACCGGCCTGCAGGATATGGAAAGGCTGAGACGTGCCCTTTATGAAAAGCTCGCTCGCCAGATTCTCGCGCCCGGCGCTGAAGAAACTGATCCGGGGGCTGAGTGACGAGGAAACTGCCCTCCTGTTTTACGATTGGCCCTTCTGGGCGCGGCCCGAACAGCTTGCCCCGGCGGGTGACTGGCGGTGCTGGCTGGTGCTGGCCGGGCGAGGCTTCGGGAAAACGCGATCAGGGTCCGAATGGGTGCGCGGCCTTGTCGAGGGCGGTGCAGCGCGAAGGTTAGCGCTTGTGGCGCCGACGCTGGGTGATGCGCGAGCGGTGATGGTGGAAGGTGAAAGTGGCCTTCTCGCGATTTCGCCGCCATGGGCTCGCCCGGTGTTCGAGCCCTCGAAACGTTTGCTGACTTGGCCGAACGGGGCGGTTGCTACGCTGTTCGGTGCTGAAGAGCCTGACCGGCTGAGCGGTCCACAGTTTGACGCTGCGTGGTGCGACGAGCTTTGCGCCTGGGGGCGGGCGGACGAGACGCTCGACATGCTGCGGTTCGGACTGCGGCTGGGAGATGCCCCCCGGCTGCTTGTTACCACCACACCCCGCCCCATGCCGCTATTGAAGCGGCTGATGGCGGACAGGGCGACAGCGGTGACGCGGGGGCGGACCCGGGACAATAGCGCCAATCTTGCTGCCGGGTTCCTGGATGAAATCACCCGCAAATATGGCGGCACGCGACTGGGCCGGCAGGAACTGGACGCTGAAATTCTGGAAGATACGCCGGGCGCGCTTTTCGCCCGCGACCGGATCGAGACGCTGCGGGTTTCTGGTGTGCCCGAGATGCAGCGGATTGTCGTGGCGCTCGACCCGCCTGTCACGTCTGGCGAGACAGCGGACGAGTGCGGACTTGTGGCCGCCGGGCTCGGGGTGGATGGGCATGGTTATGTGCTTGCGGACCAATCGTCACGCGGGCTTACGCCGCTTGAGTGGGCGGCGAGGGCGGTGGATCTTTACCACGAATTGCAGGCCGACCGGATTGTCGCGGAAGGCAATCAGGGCGGCGATCTTGTGCCGGCCCTGATCGGACAGGTGGACGCGAGCGTGCCGGTGAAGCGGGTGCATGCCCGCGTTGGCAAACGGCTGCGGGCTGAACCCGTGGCGGCCCTTTATGAACAGGGCAGGGTGCACCACACCGCCTGTTTCCCCGCCCTTGAAGACCAGATGGCCAATTTCACCGGCAGCTTGCCGGGCGGCGCGAGCCCTGACCGGCTGGATGCGCTGGTCTGGGCGCTGACCGACCTGATGCTGACCCAACCCGTCAACCTGAACATGAGGATGCTTTGATGCGATTCCTTTCGCGATTGCGCGCCCTGCGGCCCGAGGCAAAAGCGGCGCCGAAACCCCTTCTGGCCCGGACACTGCCGGGCGATGCCGTCGCGACCCCGCGCCGATATGACCGTCTGGCGAGCGAAGCCTATCAGCAGAATGTCGTCGCCTACCGGGCGATCAATCTGGTCGCGCGCGGGATGGCATCGATCCCGCTGGAGGTGATGGTGGGCGATGTGCCGATGGACCGACATCCGCTCCTTGATCTGTTGCGGCGCCCCAATCCGAAGCTGAAGGGGGCAGGGCTTCTGTACCAGATGGTCGGCTTCTACCTGATCGCCGGCAACAGCTATGCCCTGAAGATCGGCCCCGATGGCCGCCCGCCGGGCGAACTTTGGCTGATGCGGCCCGACACCATGTCGGTGATTGAGGGCGCAGACGGGGTCGCCAGCGGATACCGGCAAACCGTTCTCGGGCGCCGGCAATCCTTCGAGGCGTCGGCGATGCTGCACTGGAAAAGCTTCAATCCCTTGTCGGACTGGTACGGCATGGCGCCCCTGGAGGCGGCGGCGATGGCGATCGATGCCCACAACGAAGGCAGCCGCTGGAACCTCGCCCTCATCCAGAATGGCGGAACCCCCTCTGGCGTCCTCTATCAGGAGGACGGCGGGGTGCCGCTCACCGAGGCGCAGTTCGCCCATCTGAAGACACAGGTGGAAGAACGCCACATGGGGCCGGTGAATGCCGGTCGTCCACTGCTGCTGGAAGGCGGGCTTAAATGGCAGCATATGGGGCTGTCGCCGAAGGATATGGATTGGCAGGCCGCCAAGAATATGAGCGCGCGGGAAATCGCGCTCGCGTTCGGCGTGCCGCCCCAGATGCTCGGTATCCCGGATGCCCAGACCTATTCCAACTATGCCGAGGCCCGGCAATCCGTGTGGGAAGACACGATCATTCCGCTGGCTTCGGAACTGGTCGGTGAGCTTAATGCCTGGCTCGCACCAGAATATGGACCGAACGTTCGGTTGATAATGGATCTGGACGAGATTCCGGCGCTGGAGCCGAAACGGCAAGCAAAGTTCGACCGGCTGACCCGGGCCGATTTCCTGACCCGCAACGAGAAGCGTGCTGCCCTTGGCTATGGCCCCAACACAAAGGAAGACATGGATGCATGATGTGATCGATCTGAAGCTCGAGGCGAAGGCAGCGGGACCGGCCGGCACGTTCGAGGGCTACGGCGCCGTGTTCGGCAATGTGGACAGGGACGGGGACCGTCTGGCAAAGGGTGCCTTCGCCGAAAGCCTGAAAGTGCGCATGCCGGCGCTCTTGTGGCAGCACAATGCCAAGGAGCCCATCGGTTGTTTTGACCATGTGGCGGAAGATGCCCGCGGCCTGCATGTGAAGGGGCGCCTTTCCATGGAGGGGCGGGGCAAGGAAGCCTATGACCTTTTGAAAATGGGTGCGCTCGACGGGCTTTCCATCGGATTTGTGACCCGCGAAGCCAGCCGCGACGTTGCGGCCGGTGTCCGCACCATCCTGAAGGCCGATCTGATGGAAATCTCCCTCGTCACCTTTCCCGCGAACGAGCTTGCCCGTGTGGCTGCAGTAAAATCAGCACCGGAGATCAGCAGTCCGCGCGGATTGGAGCATTTTTTGAGGGAAGCCGGCCTTACACGCATGCAGGCCAAGGCGGTGACGGCGAAAGGGTATAAAGGACTGGCCCGCTCGTCTGACGACCAGAGCGCCATGATTGCAACCATGATGGCGCGCCTTGCGCGCAAGGATGCAGGGGTGGTCAGCGTTGAAGCGCCACCCGGCCAATTTGGCGCCTGGGTGCGGCTGCCGGCCACCGGCTTCGGCCGTGAGGATTTCGACTATCTGGTCAATTTCTCCGGCGCTGGCGAACTTGTAGGCGCGATCGAGCTGGAGGTGGCTTATCAGGGCTTGCATGGCCCGGCTACTGCCCGCACTATCGCCGGAGGGTTGAGTGCGCCTTCCGGTAGCCTCACCCTGCGCCTGCCGGGTGGTAGCTGGCAGGAACCACAGGTGCGGGCCCGAAGCCTTGCACCATTCGGCCAGAATATAAGGGTGACCTATTCGGGATAAGGGGGACTTATGAAGTTGCAGGCTCTGGCGACAACACTTGTGCGGTTTATTGCGCTGTTCTTTTCACTGCTCGCATTCCAGGGGCTTGTCTCCGGTTTGCTTATCAGGGTTGGCCATGATGCTGCAGCTGGCCAGTACAGCTGGCAGCCGCAATTTGATCTGTTCCAGCTCGCGCTTGGCATTGCCCTTTGGGTTCTGGCGCCCCGTATCGCGCTCCTGATGCAAGGCGGAGTGATGGCGCCGGACATTGAGGCAACGCCTGATCGCCTCCTCAAGGCTGGCGCGTTTCTCCTGGGCCTTTATTGGCTGATCCGCAGCCTGCCGACGGCACTATGGACGGTCTTTTACGGCCCGGGCATGGGGCAGGGAGTGCTGTTCACGCTGGTGACGCCGGAAATGCTGACGGCCCTCATGGGGGCAATTGTGATGCTGGTTTCAATCCGGCAGCGGACCAAAGACTCTTCCTGACTGAAACAACATTTTCAGATTTGAACGAGGGCGCCCCACCGGGCGCCTTTTTTGTTTTCCGGGCTTGCCGTTGCCTGCGCGAAGCAGTGGACGGACCCGGTGCCGGCGAGTGTGACGGGATGTCGCTTTCAATGGCTCTTGTCATTCCGAACAACATTGAAGGACAGATAGATGGAACTCACCGATCTTAAATCGGCAGTTGACGCTTATGCGGACGCCGCCGAAACCGGCCTCGCTGCGCTCGAAACGCGGCTTGGCCAGATTGAAACCAGACTGGCGCGCCCCGGCGCCGTGCCGGAGGTGAAAGCGGCAACCGAAGCCGCTACGGCGCACAAGACCGCCTTCTTCGACGGCTTCATCCGGAAGGGTGACGACGCAGACCTGAGGGCATTTATGGTAAGCTTCTGCTGCTGAAGATCAGGAACGGCGCGACCTACGAGGCCGCAGGTGGTTTCCGCACCAACAGTTTCACCTTTTCGGGTGAGACAATTGACGTGACTTCGAAGGATTCGGGTGGTTACCGCGCACTGATGGCAGGCGGCACCCGGGCACTTTCCACATCCGGTTCCGGCGTTTTCGTGTCAGACGATATCGTCAAGATGCTCAATACCAAAATCGCTGCCGGCGAGCTTGTTGACTGCGAACTCGTTGTGCCTGGCCTTGGCAGCTACAGCGGCATGTTCGCCATCAAATCGCTGGAAATGAGCGGCGAACATAACGGGGAGGTTACCTATTCAATCAGCCTCGACAGCGCCGGTGTCGTTGCATTCACAGCGGAGGCTGCGTGATGGCGCGGCAGATTTCCGGCGAAGTGAGCCTGAAGGTCGGGCGGCAGGTAAGGCGCTTGCGGCTTGAGATCGGCGGTATTCTGGACCTTGAAGATCATTTCGATATGGGTTTGGTGCCGCTCTTGACCACCCGTCTGCCGGAGTGCCGCCTTGGTGATCTGGCGGCGCTCCTTGTTGCCATGACGGGCGGCGCGCCAGCGGATGAAGGCGCCCGCCGGACGGCAGCAGCTGACATCCATGAAGCGGGTATTGCGACAGCCGCAAAAGCCATTGCACGATGTCTCGAGCTTACTTTTTCGGGAAGCGAATGCTCGCCAGTGGTTGAGGAGAGCGTCGGAAAAAAGCCGGTACGGGGCCGGAGAGCACCATCACACCCGACATGATGCTGGCTATGGGCTATCTTGGCTGGTCCCCTGATGTGTTCTTCTCTGCGACACTGCCCGAGCTTCTATACGCCATTGCCGGTTGGCAAAGAGCGCGGGGAATAGGGCTGGGTGCAGGATGTCAGATCCGCGCGCAGCCATCCCCTTTGACGCAAGCGGAGCTAGCGGCCCTGATCGCTGGCGCGGGTTCCGGGGTTTAGAGGCTATTCGTCGCGATTGGCACGCAGGCCGGAGGCACTTGTGCGGGTGGGCGCGCCAAGGATGGGCTCGCGGCGGCCGGGCTGGGGTTGCGCCGTTGCTTCTTCAGCAAAGGCTGCGGGTTGATTGCGCGGCGCTTCAGGCCGTTGTGGCAGGGTGGCGCCGGGCTGTTGGTGGCGGCGTCCTTCGAGGGCTTCACGCAAGGCTGCGATCTCATCGACGAGGGCCGTCATTTCTGACGAAACTTTTTCAAGGTGTTTCTTCAGGCCGAAGATGGCGAACGGAGCGAATGCCCAGAAGACAGCCGCCATGATCAGAACAAAAACAGCGATCCCCATGCCGGTTTCGCCAATCAGATTTTCGAGAGTTGCCACGTTGCGCTCCTGGCTGCGGCCCCTGGCCGCGCTACTGTGCGGACCATAACGTCAGTAGGGCGGGAATTCAATGCCGGCAGGTCATGGCTTTTAGTTGGCAGGTGTGTTCCGATGCTGTGCAAGCAGCATCTGGAAGCTTTCGAAAAAGCCTGCAGGGATGTCGAAATTCTTTGTACCACTGCGCCCTGCGATCTGGATTGAGAGGCCCGTGCCGCCAAGGCGGGCAAGATCGTCTTCGGTGAGCTTCAGGGCCACATCCTCATTGACTGAGCATTGGATAAGATTCCGGCCACAGGCTTGAATCTCGGCTTCAGTACATTTGCCGCCGTCGCGAGCCGTGCATGAAACGGCATCTCGGCTGAGGACTTGTAGCGGCAGTTCAGCGCCGTTCACGTAGGCCCGATCAAAATAGTTCCAGTTGTCGCTCCAGAGGATGAAATAGAGCTGCATATAGTCCCGCCGTGCCGCTGCATCGGTTTGGCCGCGATCAGCACGCAGAAAATATCGATCATAGTTGCCGAAGCCGTTCGAATAAATGATCGCACTTTTTAGATGCGTGGTTTGCTGATGTGCATCGAATTCCACGGAAGAATGCTTGAGGACGAGCGCAGGGTCCGTCGCCGCGCGCTCGGCAACATACTCACCTCGTGCCATGCAGCCAGCCAGACAGCCCGCGACAAGGGCGGTGAGAAACAAGCGGAACGGCATCAGCGTCTCCCCTACAGCAATATGCAATCCTGAATAGTGTTAGCGGTGGACTTCCCGCCATTCAAGAAAAAAGAACATAGAGCGAACACATGTCGCCATCAGAACGAGGACGAGATCATGAATGACAGCATCGAAATTGGTGCATTTGGGCAGACCATTGCCGAAATGCTGGAGAACGGCTTTGTGACCCGAGAGCTTGAGAAAGCAGCGCGTGTGCTGGCAGAGGCAAGTGCCGTTTTTTCGACCCTTGCCCGAAGTCTCAGTGGGGGCGCGTCATCGGCTATCGCGGAACATAAGGCGCGTGGCAGCAACCAGTCCGGCACCGGAACGCCGGATGACGCCGCACAGGAGCAGCCGAAAAAGGAAGCATCCACCCGGTCCACCGAGAAGGGGCTGCTTGAGATCAAACTGAACGTGCTGGAACTGATTGATGACCTGCAGGCGGCATTCCGGAAGCTCGGTACGTCTGTTCTGGAAACACTGGTGCAACCGGTCAATCAGGCAATCTCGACGCTCGCGTCCAAGGCCTTCGACAGGCTTCTGCAGGCAATTCTTCCGGGCTTTTTTGGATTCGGCAAAGCCGGTGGCGGCCGGCTGCAGCCCGGCACACCGACGCTGGTTGGCGAGCGCGGGCCGGAACTTGTTGTGGCCCACCGTCCGGCAACCGTCATAAATGCCGCCGACACACGCGGGTCCATTGGACCGGGTGTGACTGTGCAACAGACGCTGAATTTCGACCTCGTACCGGCGCCGACGATTGGCGCGATGATCGAGAACGCCATGCCCGCCATTGTGGAGGCATCGAAAATGGCGGTGCTTTCCTCCCTGCGGCGCGGAGCGTGAGCCGATGAGCATCATATATCCCCTCGTCATGCCCTCGTCACCGACGCCGAGCGCGGTGGAGCTTTATATCGACCGGAACCAGACAAAGACAGAAAGCTACAGCCGCCTGCTGCAGGTACAGCGCGCCCCCGGTGATCGCTGGACGGGAAAACTGACGATGCCGCCGATGACCAAGGCGCAGGCGACCGATTGGCTCGGTTTTTTCGATGCGCTTGATGGCTTCGTCGGCACCTTCTGGATGCCGCATCCCGATTTCACTGTGGCGAGCGGTGGGGCGGGTGGCATCGCCAGTGGCCGTGTGAAGGGGGCAGGACAGCTTGGCGCGAGGATTGTGACGGACGGCTGGGGAGCGAATGTTGCCGGGCTTTTACGCCGCGGCGACGTGATCCAGATCGGTAATCATCTGCACAGGGTGACGAAGGATGTGGGGAGCGATAGCGGTGGCAATGCCACGCTTGATATCGCGCCGGCCATCTACACGGCTCCTGCGGATAACAGCGCGGTTGTCACCGATGGTCCCAAAGGCCTGTTCCGATTGGCAGCGGGGTTTGTGGCACCGACGAGCGATCAGATGAACCTTTTCACCTTCAGCTTCGCCGTGGAAGGAGCGCTGGAATGACCGATCCGCGATTTGGCGTTGAAGGCACAGCCGCACTTGGCGGGCCGGAAGTGATGCTTATCCCCATCGTGTGGCTCGATATCGAAGGCGACCCGGTGCGCGCATGGGGTGGCATCGGGGACCTTCAGTGGAATAGCCAGACCTGGACCGGGATCAGCCAGATGGGCGATATCGGGCCGATCAAGACCGGGGTGAAGAATGCGATGCCGGGCCTGTCGCTCAGCCTGAACGGGCTGCCGGCGAACCTGCTGGCGGATGCCAGGTCGGCGGCCTATCGCGGGCGGCGCGGTTATGTGTGGCTCGGGCTTTTTGATCCTGAAACGCTCGCCATGCTCGACGGTGATGCGGCCCTGATGTTTGCGGGCGAAATCAGCGCCATGAACCTTTCAAGCGGGCCAAAGGAAGCGCGCATCACGGTCGAGATCGAAAGCCGGATGGCGCTGCTGAGCCGGCAGATGACCCGCTACCGGACGCAGGCCGATCAGGTGCGGCGTCATACGGGTGACCGCTTTTTCGAGTTCGTGCCGGCGGTCCTGAACAAGACCATCTATTGGGGGCTTGAGGCCTCGAAAGCCGCGACCGGTGGCGGGGCCAAGACCGCCGGCATCTACGGCGGCGGTTTCAATCCGGCTGTCAAACTTCGCTAGGGGCACTCCATGCAACGTTATGCTGACTGGCCGGTGCGCTTGCGCGCCGCCATCAAGGCTGCCGAGGGGCAGCCTTTTCATTATGGGCGCCATGACTGCTGCACGGCGGCGGCGGGCGTCATCCTCGCCGTCACCGGCACTGATCTCATGAAAGGCTGGCGTGGCCGCTACCGGAGTGCAGCCGGGGCTGCGCGCGTGATGGGGGGCGCAAGCCTCCTTGAAACCGTCGCGCCAGTCTTTGGGGCGGCGGGTGCCGCGCCCATCCCGCCCGCGATGGCAACAGCCGGGGATCTGGTGCTGACCGACAAGGCGCAGCATGACGCCTGCAGGGGCCAAGCCCTTGGCATCTGTATCGGCGCTGGTGCGCTCTTCCCCGGTGAGGCCGGCTGGATATCGCTGCCTGTCAGCGCCTGCATTGCCGCCTGGAGGGTTTGAGAGATGGGAAAGATTGTAAAAACCGCGCTGTTCGTGGCGGCGGTCGCGATTGTGACGGTTGCGACAAATAATCCCTGGCTCGGGGTTGAGCTTGGCAAGGCATCGTTCCTTGGTCTCAGCGGTTATGCAGCGATTGCGGCATCGGGCGCCGTGCTGGGCGCAGGGCTTGGACTGCTGTCGAGCGTGCTGGCACCGAGTGCGCGCGACATGGGCCAACAGGCCGATGCCAAAACCCCGATCACCAACAGCGTCGATACCCGCAAGGCGATTTACGGTCGGGTGCGCGTGGGGGGTGCCGAAGTCTTTATCGAGGAATATGACACATCTGCCGGCAACGACATCCCGAACGACACGCTCGTTTTTGTGCGGGCGGTGGCGGATCATCCCGTTCATGGCTTTGGTCAGTTCATGCTGGGGGATCAGGCTGTCAGCTTCAGTGCTGGTGCTGCGACCGGCGACCTTGCCGGGAACCTGTGGCTATATACCCATGACGGTCGCCAGACGGTGGCGGAGCCTGCGCTGGTGGCGGCTAGCCAAGGCTGGACAGCCGCGCACAAGGAGCAGGGTATCGCCTATTATGCCGTCAAGGCACTCTATGATAACGCCAAATTCCCATACGGCGCGGGGGAGCTGCGCCGCTGTTCCATCGATGTGCTTGGCAAGCGGCTCTATGACCCGCGCAAGGACAGCAGTGTCGCGGGCGGATCGGGGGCCCACAGGCTGAACGATCCCGCCACATGGGAATATTCAACCAATCCGGCGCTGTGCATTCTCGATTTCCTCCTTGATCCCGACGACGCGCTCGGTAATGCCGTCCCTTCGGAGGAAATCGATATCCCGGCTGTCGTGGCAGCAGCATCGATCTGCGATACAAGCATCGGCGTGAAGGTAGGTGGCGCAATCCCTCGCTACAGCCTCAACGGCCTGATCGACAGCGCCCGGCCCAAGCTTGAAAACCTGCGTTTGATGCTGACGGCCATGAGCGGGCGTATGCAGTGGCTGGGCGGCAAACTGGTGATCCATGCGGGGAGCGCCGGCTATGCCACTGCCGTGACCTTCGGTGACGATGATATCATCGCCGCCACCTTTTCGGCGATGCTGCCGTCCGGCCAGCGCTACAACGAGGTGCGCGGCACCTTCATCGATCCGACAGCGGGGTTTGAGCCCGCCGAGTTTCCGGCTTTTGTGGATAGCGCCGCACAGGCCATGGAGGGCGAGGTTGTCCTTAACCTGCATTTGCCGCTTTGCCAGGATCACCGCGAAGCCCAACGCCACGCCAAGATCGCGCTTGGGCAGGCCCGGCAAGCCGTGATGACGCTGGAGACAGGCGCCAAGGGCTTGCTTGTCAAGCCGATGGATGTGGTGATCGTGCACCATTCCGGGCTCGGGTTCGATGCCAGCAGCGAAGATTTCCGTGTGGTCGAACATGAAACAATGCCCCCTGCTGCGGGCAAGCCGCTCACTGTGCGGCTCGGGCTTATTGCCGAGGACGCAGCGATCTACAGCTGGAATGCCGCGACCGAGGAACTGGACAAGAATGCCAATCCCTCCCTTCGCAGCATCAGCGGCCGGGAAGTTTCGGCGGTGACCGGGCTTACGCTCAGCCCCGTTACCCTCACCAACACCGATGGCAGCGAAACGGCGGCGATCAATGTTGGCTGGAACGCGCCGGGGCCGGCGGTTGCCTCCACCCTTGTCGATGTTCGCAAAGTGGGTACGAGCGTTTGGCGGGCTGGCGGGTCGGCCCTGCGCGGCGACAATGACGTGCTTCTGGAAGTGCCCGAGAAAATGGCGCTCGAGGTGCGTGCCCGCCACGTACTGGGTAACGGGCTCATCGGCCCGGCGGCCAGTGGCACGGTCACTAGCCCCGATGTGGCAGGCAGCGGTACGGTCGTGTGGGAAGATATTGATGGCGACGGCAAGCCAGACGACTGGGCGGACGTGACAGCCGACAACCAGTTCTTCCCCGACCCCGATGCCCTGTGGGATTTCGGTGGCGTGAGCGGTGCGGACATCGACTGGACCGGCCACAATGCGACGCTCACGCTGGAAAGCCGGTATCTGAGTTTTGCGCGGATTGCGGACAATAATTCCTGCGGTATCGACAGCGACAGCGACCTGAAGATCAACGGCGGCACCTATCCACTGGTGCAGGTGCGTGTGCGGCGACCGGAAGGCTCGGCGGTTGCCAATGCCCGGCCACGGCTTCTGTGGAAGCGAACGGGCGACACCAATTTCAGCTATTCAGACCGTATCTATACGCTGACAACGCGACCGTTGGTGAGCCCCGATGGCTGGACGACCTATGTGTTCGACCTGTCATTCGATCCGGACTGGACCGGGCACACAATCCGCCAGTTGCGGTTCGAGCCTGATAGCAGCCCGAACGAGGACGCCTTCCTGATCGATTATATCGCTGTCGGGCGGGTGGGGCTTGGCAGTGCCGGTGACGCTGCTGCGGTTGGCAATCTGTTTGATCAATATTACACCGCCGCCTTCCCGCCTGTGGACAGCGAGGCCGAAAGCAATTTCGGTTCGATATCGCTCGCAGCCGAGGGACTGGCAGCTGGCGACACGATCAGCTTTGGCTGTGATGTGCTGACGGGTGGTGCGCGCAAGGGCGGCTGCTACATGGTTTTCCATGATAGCGGCGGCGATGCGGTCAAGGCTGTGTCTTCAGGTGTTGTGGATACGGGTGGCGCGTGGCGGACCGTCTCGCGTGGCGGTATCACCGTGCCGGCAAATGCGGTGTCGGCGTCCCTGCGTGTTCAGCGGCAGAACGGGGTGGAGCTGACCGGTACGGTTGCCGGACGGCGACCGTTCCTTTGCAAGGGCAGCGAGCCCCGCCCGCCGCTGCCGACCCGGTCGGATGTGGAAGAAGGCGCCACCCGCAACACGGGGTCGCTCGCTGACAAGGATCTAGCCACCTGGAACGAACTCGTCGCCGGGGCTGCCACCAGCGTGGTGATGATGCCGATCAATTTTTCCGGCCCGATTTCGACCAGTTCACCGAAAGCTGTGATCCAGGCATTTCATCCGCTCGGGTCTTATGTCCGCTGGGCCTTCTCGGGCTATTTCCGCACCAGCACGTCCAAGACCTGCACGGTGCAGATTTACCGCAAGGTGCCAAGCACGGGCGGCGATTTCCTCGAGGGCGCCGTCATTTTCGAAAAGACGGTGACCTTCACCACAACGCCGACCTTCCATCTGTTCACGGGGATCGACAGCGCGGCGGGCGGCAATGCGACCGAACCGCAGTCGTCCTACGGTATCGTCATCACGCCCAGTTCGGGATCGACGACGCTGACGGCGGTGGACGGCTCCACTTTCCTTGAGGAGTACCGTCGATGAGCGAAGCGCAATTCCAGATCCAGTATGATCTGGCAACCGGGATTATCGCCCTGTGCCAACCCTGGCCATACCCTGCGCCGATGACGCCACCCGCCGGGGTTGGCATATTGCTGGCCGGGCGTTTCGTTGACCCCTACCGGGAACGCGTTGACATCACCGCTGATCCGCCAGTGCCTGTGCTTGTGGTTGAAGACCCTGGCGCGCTTCTGGCCGCCGCGAAACGGGAGGCGCTTGACCGGATCGATGTGGAAGCAGGCGAGGCGAGGCGGCAGATCGGCAGCCCCGGCTATGCGATCGACGCGACCTATAAGGCGAAGGAAGAAGAAGCCCGCCGTTATGCTGCTGAAGTGGAGGCGAGCGGGAACCCCGACGCGCATCTGGCTGACTATCCCTATATCGCCGCAGGCGTTGGCATCGATGCGGCCACACCCGCCGGCGTGGCGACACTTTATCTGGCGATGGCAGCCGAATGGCATGGCTTCAATGCAGCGGTCGAGGCCGTCAGGATTGCTGCGAAACAGGCGGTGGCAACTGCTTTAAGTCCCGCTGAGGTCAAGACACTCGTGAATGCCATCGTCTGGCCAGAATCCGCAATCTGAGGAAATGAAAAATGGAACAATCCGGTCCCTTCGAAAATGCCGACGGGCTGGTGGTGCTGAGCCCCGAAAGCCTTGAGGCCATGCTGGAACGTGCCGCCACGCTGGGCGCCCGCCGCGCGCTTGAAGGGGTGGGCCTGCATGACGCCGACGCCGGCGAGGATGTGCGCGATCTGCGCAGTATGCTTTCCGACTGGCGACATGTGCGGGCGGGTTTCATGCGCCAGTTGGGGCGGGTGCTGTTCTGGGCCTTCATCGCGCTTGGCGCGGTGATGAGCGCCCACAGCGGCTGGTTCGGAGGCAAATGACATGGTGCTTGAAAGCCTGATCGGCGGAGCGCTCACCCGTCTTGCCCCTGAAATCATCGGCCTTTTCCGCTCGAAAGCCGACCGGGAACACGAATTCAGAATGGCCAAGCTCGGTTATGATGCTGCCGAGCGGCAGGTTGATATGCGGATGGCCGAGCTTGCCGTGACCGAACGGACGGGTGAGCTGAATGCCATGATGGAAGCGATCAAGGCGCAAGGGAAGCGAACCGGTATCTGGATCGCGGATGCGCTGTCAGCGCTCGTTCGCCCACTTGTCACTTACTGGTGGATGCTCCTTTACACAGCGTACAAGGCGGCAACCCTGATCGCCGCCTACCGCACTGAGGGCAGCGTTGTTGCCACACTTCTGGGTGCATGGACGGAGGCCGACATGGCGATCCTTTCATCCATCCTAGCTTTCTGGTTCGTGGACCGCGCGCTCAGGCGGCAGGGCAATCTACGGTGACGGAGGGGCCTGATTTCATCAAGCGGTTTGAAGGCTTACATGACGGCGACCGACGCACGCCGCTTCTTGAGCCGATGCGTGACCCGGTCGGAATCTGGACGCTCGGCTGGGGGTCGATTTACGATATCCGGGGCTTCCGGGTGGGTGTGGCGACACCGGCAATATCGCGGGACGAGGCAGAAGTGTTGCTTCAGCGGGATTTCTGCGCCGCGTCCGAGATGGCAATCAGGCTTTCACAACCTGCTGAGCTGGCGAATGCGCAGATTGTTGCGCTTGGCTCCTTTGTCTATAACGTGGGCGCGGCGGCCTTTCATGCCTCGACCTTGCGACGCAAGGTAAAGGAGAATGATGCAACCGCTGTAATGGAGTTCGGCCGCTGGATTTTTGCGGGCGGCAGGCGTCTGCCGGGGCTGGTTCGTCGCAGGGCTGCCGAGGCAGCGCTTTATCTGGGGAATGACCCGTTTGGCTGATATCGAGATAAGGCTTGCGCCCGTGCCGGATGGCCCCGCTGACCTGTCGCTTCTGAGCGCGACGGAGCGGGAGCGGCATGTCGGCATGGACCCGGGCGCGGGCCGAGCCTTTGCTTGCGGGCGGGCGTTGTTGCGCCAGATGCTTGGCGCGGTGCTGGCGCTGCCACCTGAAAATGTGATGCTGACGCAATCGGGGGCAGGGCGCGTGGCGCTGGTGTCTGCCGGGGCCGCAGGGCCGCATTTCTCGGTGAGCCATACGCAATATGAAGGCCGCGCCTGGGTGACAGTAGCGGTCAGCCGGGATTTGCCCGTCGGCATCGATATCGAAGCGCCGGGCCGCGCGCTTGATTGGCGGCGCACCGCCACGCGGCGCTATCATCCGGATGAAATGCAGAGGCTTGCAAGCCTGCCCGAAGGCGAAGCCCGGCAAGCTTTTTTTGATTTATGGACGCAGAAGGAAGCCTTGGTGAAGCTGCGCGATGGCAAGCTTTTGCCAACCCTTGCCGCCCTGGTGCCCGCAGATGTCTGGTCGGTGACCCGCAGGCTTTCGCCGCTGCCGCTGACGTGTAGCTTGGTTGTTGACGGGCCTGAGGAAAGATCGGTCGCATGGCATTTGCCCGGGGACAGGGCGTAGCGCACGCTTGCGCTTTTACGCCTGACAGGATAGCCATGCAGCTTGAAGGAGATTGATGCCCCCATGCGTCACGCTGTCATGATTGGCGAGGAAATCGCCGTCGCCAACGAACGGCCGTTTGTGCTGTTCGGCGGAATGAATGTTCTGGAAAGTCGCGAGCTTGCCCACGAGGTCTGCGCCCATTTTGTGGCTGTGACCCGGGAGCTTGGCATCCCTTATGTTTTCAAGGCGTCGTTCGACAAAGCGAACCGGTCGTCGATCCATTCGTTCCGCGGACCGGGGCTTGATGAAGGCCTGCAGATTCTGGCTGACCTCAAGTCGAAATTCGGCGTGCCTGTCATTACCGACGTGCATGAGCCGCATCAGGCGGCGCCTGCGGCTGAAGTTGCCGATGTGATCCAGCTACCCGCCTTCCTCGCCCGCCAGACCGATCTTGTTGTGGCGATGGCGGAGACGGGTGCGGTCGTCAATATCAAGAAGCCGCAGTTTCTGGCGCCGCACGAGATGCGCCATATCATCAAGAAGATCCAGGACGCGGGGAACGAGAATATCCTTCTCTGCGAACGCGGCAGCAGCTTTGGCTACAATAACCTGATCGTCGATATGCTGGGCATGGACAGCATGAAATCGATGGCGCCGGTGATCTTTGACGCGACCCACGCCCTGCAGCGCCCCGGCGGGCGCGAGGACAGCGCTGATGGTCGCCGCAGCCAGGCAACCGCCCTTGCGCGTTCCGGCATGGCGCTTGGTATCGCCGGGCTCTTCATCGAAAGCCACCCGGACCCGACACAAGCGAAGTGTGACGGCCCGTGTGCGCTGAAGCTCGACAAGCTGAAACCCTATCTGCAGCAGATGAAAGCCATTGACGACCTCGTCAAAGGCTTCGCGCCGATTGTGACGGACTGAGCCGGATGGTGAAGCTTTTCGTCCTTGATGTTGATGGGGTCCTGACTGACGGGACGCTCCATTACAGCGCGGACGGCGAGATCATCAAGGTCTTCCATGTGGAAGACGGGCTGGGGCTGAAACTGCTCGCCAAGCTTGGTATCGAGGTGGCGGTGATTTCGGGGCGCCGGAGTGCGGCGCTCGAACGGCGGCTTGACGATCTGGGTATCCGCCGCCGGCGCCTGAAGGCATCGGACAAGGTGGCGGCGCTCGGCGATATCTGTGCCGACACGGGCGTCACGCTTGCCGACTGTGCCTTCATGGGCGACGATCTCGTTGATTTGGCCGTGATGAAGGCTGTGAAGCTTGCCATTGCGCCGGCGAATGCGGTGCCCGAGGTGAAGGCGATTGCCCATCATATCACGCAGCGATGCGGGGGGCAGGGCGCGGCACGCGACGCGTGCGAGTATCTGGCCGGGCTCGCAGGCACCAGCCTCGCCGCACTTTTCGATGGCAAGGCAACGAACTGAGGGCGCCTGATGAAAGTTGTCATACCTGCCCGCTACGCCTCGTCCCGCCTGCCGGGCAAGCCCCTTGCCGATATCGCGGGCAAGCCGATGATCCGCCATGTGGTCGACCGCGCACTGGAGGTGGCAGCACCGGCTGACGTCTATGTCGCGACCGATGATGACCGCGTCGCTGCCGCTGTCGCCGCATTCGGCGGGCAGGCCGTGATGACGCGCGCCGACCATGTGTCGGGCACGGACAGGATCGCGGAAGTCGCAACCGCGCTGGGCTGGGCTGAAGACGAGATCGTGGTGAATGTGCAGGGCGACGAACCCCTGCTGCCTTCGCCCTTCATCCGCCTTGTCGGTGCAGCGCTTGAGGCGGACGCGACCGCCCATATGGCGACATTCGGTTGCCCCTTCACTTCGGCGGCTGATGTGGCCAACCCCAACATGGTCAAGATCGTGATGGCGGGCACCGGCCATGCCAGCTATTTCTCGCGTGCAGCAATCCCGTTCGACCGCGACGGCGGCGGCATCGACCTCGCCCGCTTCCCCTACCTTCGCCATATCGGGCTTTACGCCTACCGTGTCGCGACGCTGAAGCGACTGACTGCGCTGCCGCCGGCACCCACAGAATCGGTTGAAATGCTCGAACAGCTTCGTGCGCTTTGGCATGGCATGGCGATCCGGGTGGAAGTGATCCCGGAGGCACCGCCGCCGGGCGTGGATACGCCCGAAGACCTTGAAGCGGTACGCCGCCTTCTTGCGGGCTAACGCATGACAGGCCGTATCCTCACCCCCATCACTTCCACGATGGCCAAGGACAAGGCGATCCGGAAGCTTCTGGGCGCGCCTGTCCGGCGCGGCCACTGGGGTGCGCGGGCCGGCGACACACTCGCAGGCTGGGGTGTGAAGCTGAACGGCCAGCATATCCGGGCGAAGGCGGCCCGCACCGGGCTGCCTTACATCACGCTTGAAGATGGTTTCATCGGCTATCTGACGCACCCGAGCCGCGATCCGCGCCGCCTGAGCCTGATCGTGGACCGGCAGGGCATCTATTATGACGCCAGCCGCCCGAGCGAACTGGAAGCCATCCTGAATGCCGGTGACGCCTTTCCGGCGAGCCTTCTGGGGCGCGCCGAGGCAGCGATGGCGCTTATCCGGCGCTGGCGACTGTCGAAATATAATCAGGGCCGGTTCGAGGTCAGTCCTGAAACGCAAGCCCTGATCGAAAGCCACAAGGGCCCGATGGTGCTGGTGGTGGACCAGACAGCGGGGGACCTGTCGATCGGGCTTGGCGGGGCCTCCGCCGAGACCTTCACGGCGATGCTGGAAGCGGCGAAAGCCGAGAACCCCGATGCGCTGATCCTTGTGAAAGTGCACCCCGACGTGCTGGCAGGGCAGAAGAAGGGTCATTTCGGACCTGAATCGAATGTTGCGAATGTGCGGCTGATTGCCGATGACTGCGCGCCGCTCGCGCTTATCGAACGTGCCGCGAAGGTCTATGTAGCCACCAGCCAGATGGGGTTCGAGGCGCTGATCGCCGAAAAGCCGGTCGTATGTTTCGGCCAGCCTTTCTATGCCGGCTGGGGCCTCACCGATGACCGCCAGCCCATCGCGCGCCGCACGGCGAAGCGCAACAGGGCCGAGCTTTTCGCCGCCGCCTGCATCGGATACTGCCGCTATATCGACCCCTATACCCGCACGCCGGTTGAGCTTGAGCATGTGCTTGATCTGCTTGTTGCCGAGCGCCAGGTGCCCCGCATCACGGCGAAGACGACCTATGCCGTTGATTTCAGCCTGTGGAAGCGCGGCTTCATTGGCAATTTCCTGGAGCCGGGGGCAGGGCGCGTGCGCTTCGTTTCCGAGGTGGCGCTGGCGAGCATGACCTTTGCGCCGGATGACGCAATTGCGGTCTGGGGGCGCAAGCTTGACAAGCTGGTCGAAACCCTGCCGGGCCATGTGCCGGTCTGGCGGATCGAGGATGGCTTCCTGCGTTCAGTGGGGCTCGGCAGCGATCTTCGCCGTCCGTCGTCGCTCGTCGTTGACGGAGAGGGCATCTATTATGATGGCGGGCGCGTCAGCCTGCTCGAAACCTTCCTCTCCACCCACGAATTTTCGGACCGCGATCTGGCGCGCGGGCGGGCATTGACGGACAAGATCCTGTCGCTGCGGCTATCCAAATATAATGTAGGCTCGCGCGGCAGCCTCGATTTCAAGGCGAAGGCCGCGGGCCGCAAGGTGATCCTGGTGCCGGGGCAGGTGGAGGGTGATGCCTCGCTTCGCTTCGGGTCACCCGAGGTCTCTGCGAACGGTGCACTTTTGCAGGCGGTGCGGGCGGCAGAGCCTGAGGCCTATATCGTCTATAAGCCCCATCCGGACGTGGTGAGCGGCAACCGCGAGGGTGCGGTGGCGCCCGAAATTCTGGCTTCCTGTGCGGACGAGATCGTGGATGCGGCCGATATCATCGATTGCCTTGAGGCGTCGGCCGAGGTGCACACGATGACGAGCCAGACGGGCTTTGAAGCCATCCTTCGCGGCATGCCGGTTGTCACCTATGGCATGCCCTTCTATGCGGGCTGGGGGCTGACAACCGACCGGATGGCGGCTTCCCTTGTGCGGCGGGGTCGCGGTCTGCCGCTTGAGGCGCTCGTATATGCTGCGCTCGTTGCCTATCCGCGTTATGTGGAATGGCCGTCCGGACGCTCGACAAGCCCCGAAGCGCTGACCGAGGCGATGGCCAAAGCCGCGAAGAAGGGCAAGCGGGTGGCGGCGCGCGGGCCGGTCGACAAATTGTTGGGCAAGGGGCGCAAGCTGCGCTATCTCCTCTCCGCGCTTCTTAAATAGACAGAGGAACACTCGGTGCCGGGCAACCTTTCCACCCGCTGGCGCAAACTGATGACGCATCCGGTCGGCTATTGCCTTGATAGCCGCTTCGCGCCCTTGCGTGCGCTCGGGGCCCGGATGCGCGATAGCGAACGGGCGCGGCTGCTGGCGGCGGGGGCCGCAAATGCTGATGTGTCGGTCACCGTGGTGATGACGGCCTACAATACCGGTCACCTGATCGAGAAAGCCGTGCGAAGCGTACTTGACCAGAGCCACGCGAACCTGCGGCTGATGGTGATCGATGACGCCTCATCCGACGAAACGCCCGATATCCTGTTGAAGCTGGCGGCTGGCGACCCGCGCCTCATTGTTGTACGGTCCAGCCGCAATCACGGTACTTACTGGTCGAAAAACTGGTGTCTCGCACAGGCTGACACCGATTTCGTGGCCTTCCACGACAGCGACGATGTGTCAGACCCCGACCGTATCCGCATCCAGCTTGGTTATATGCTCGGCAACCCGAAAGCCATGGCCTGCACCGTGCGCTGGCAGCGGGTGGACGAGGATGGCCGGCTATTCACCGTTGACGGGAAGACGGACCGCAATGCAGTGATTTCCACCATGATCCGCCGCCAGCCGGTGCTTGAGAAAGCCGGTTTCTTTGACTGTGTGCGGATCGCGGCGGACACCGAATTTCAGTACCGGCTGCGGAAGCTCTTTGGCTACGGTGCCGTCCATAACCTGTATCACGTTCTTTATACCGGCTTGCTGCGCGCGGGATCACTGACGACGGGCGTGGGCTCGGGCTTCACATGGGAAGCCGATGGCATGCGGCTGGACCGCACGCTTCATGGCAACCGCGCGCTTTACCATCAGACCCACACCGACTGGCATGCGTCGGCTGACATAGCCGCACTCCGCTTGCCCTTCCCACCCGCCGGGCGTCCGTTCCCGGTGCCGGCTGATATCGTGCGCGGGGCGGATGACCCTGATGCGTCCGCCGCAGCCATTGTCACGCCTGTGTGATGGAAGGCAGCAAAGGTTGGCGGCCCATAAAGATTTTTTCGCTTTCTTCACTTTGCTGCACTGCGCTACAACCCCCGAACATTTTGCGGCTTTCCGGGCCGCGTCCTCTCAGTAAGACCGGGTAGCACATGAAGACGCTGACACACCTGAAGCGGCTCGAGGCCGAAAGCATCCAGATCATGCGGGAAGTCGTGGCTGAGGCCGAAAACCCCGTCATGCTCTATTCCATCGGCAAGGATTCGAGCGTGATGCTCCATCTTGCGATGAAGGCTTTCTATCCTTCCAAGCCGCCGTTTCCGGTGATGCATGTGGATACCACCTGGAAGTTCCGGGAGATGATCGAGTTCCGTGACCGTTACACGGCCGAACTTGGCCTCGACCTGATCGTTCATATCAATCAGGAAGGTGTGGAACAGGGTATTGGTCCCTTCACGCATGGCTCGGCGGTTCATACCGACATCATGAAGACGGCTTCGCTGAAACAGGCGCTCGATAAATACGGCTTCGACGCCGCCTTCGGTGGCGCGCGCCGTGACGAGGAAAAGAGCCGCGCCAAAGAGCGCATCTTCTCCTTCCGTTCGGCCCAGCACCGCTGGGACCCCAAGAACCAGCGCCCCGAGCTGTGGTCGATTTATAATGCCCGCAAGTCGAAGGGGGAAAGCATCCGCGTCTTCCCGCTGTCAAACTGGACCGAGCTGGATATCTGGCAATATATCCATCTGGAGCAGATCCCGATCGTGCCGCTGTATCTGGCGAAGGAACGCCCCGTCGTTGAACGCGACGGCACGCTGATCATGGTGGATGATGAGCGTATGCCGCTGAAGCCAGGTGAGGTGCCCGAGATGCGCACGGTGCGTTTCCGTACGCTCGGCTGCTATCCGCTGACGGGTGCCGTTGAAAGCCACGCGGCGACGCTGCCGGAAATCATTCAGGAAATGCTGCTGACGACCACATCGGAGCGTCAGGGCCGTATGATCGACCATGACGCCGCCGCGAGCATGGAGAAGAAGAAGCAGGAGGGCTATTTCTGATGTCGCACCAGTCCGACCTGATCGCCACCGATATCCATGCCTACCTGAAGGCGCAGGAAGAGAAATCCCTGCTGCGCTTCATCACCTGCGGGTCTGTGGATGATGGCAAATCCACCCTCATCGGGCGGCTTCTCTATGATTCCAAGATGATCTTCGAGGATCAGCTGGCAGCCCTTGAAAACGACAGCAAAAAGATGGGCACACAGGGGCAAGAGATCGACTTCGCCCTTCTGGTCGATGGCCTCGCCGCCGAGCGCGAGCAGGGCATCACCATCGATGTGGCTTATCGCTTCTTCTCGACCGACAAGCGCAAATTCATCGTGGCCGATACGCCCGGCCACGAACAATATACCCGCAACATGGCGACGGGCGCCTCGACCGCCGACCTCGCCATCCTGCTGATCGATGCGCGCCGGGGTGTGCTCACCCAAACCCGCCGCCACAGCTTCATCGCGTCGCTTCTGGGCATCAAGCATGTGGTGCTGGCCATCAACAAGATGGACCTGATGAATTATTCCGAGATCGTGTTCCGCGATATCGAGGCGGAGTATCGCACCTTCGCGGCGGAGCTCGGCGATCTCAATATCACGGCGATCCCGATGTCGGCGCTGAAGGGTGACAATATCCTCACCCCGAGCCCCGAGATGCCCTGGTACAACGGCCCGACGCTAATGCATCATCTGGAAACCGTTCAGGTGGAAGACGCGCGCCAATCCGGCCCGTTCCGCCTGCCGGTGCAATGGGTGAACCGTCCGAACCTCGATTTCCGGGGTTTCTCGGGCACCATCGCGGGCGGCACCGTGAAGCCGGGTGACCGGGTGAAAATCCTGCCGTCGGCCGTGGAAACCACCGTGAAATCTATCGTCGTCCATGGCGGCGATCTGGACGAAGCTGTCGCTGGCGAAGCTGTCACCCTGACGCTTGCCGATGAAGTGGATGCCAGCCGCGGTGACGTGATCGTCGGCAAGGACCATCCGGCCGAAGTAACCGACCAGATCGAAGCCAAGATCATCTGGATGTCGGACGAGCCGATGCTGCCGGGCCGTCCCTACCTGATCAAGACCGCGAACCGCACACTGCCGGGCCAGATCAGCGACCTGAAATACAAGGTCAATGTGAACACGCTTGAGCATACGGCTGCGAAGAAGCTGGAGCTGAACGAGATCGGCGTCTGTAACGTCAGCCTTTCCGACCGGATCGCTTTCGACCCCTACGCACAGAACCGCGACATGGGCGCCTTCATCATCATCGACCGCCTAACCAACAACACCGTTGGTGTTGGCATGATCGACTTTGCGCTCCGCCGTGCGTCGAACATCCATTGGCAGGCACTGGATGTGAACAAGGATGCCCGCGCCGAGATGAAGCACCAGCGCCCGGCGGTGCTGTGGTTCACCGGGCTGTCGGGGTCAGGTAAGTCGACGATTGCCAACATCGTCGAGAAACGCCTGTTTGCCCGTGGCCGCCATACCTACATTCTGGACGGTGACAATATCCGCCACGGCCTCAACAAGGACCTTGGCTTCACCGATGCCGACCGCGTGGAAAACATCCGCCGGATCGGCGAGGTGGCGCGGCTGATGGTGGATGCGGGCCTTGTGGTCCTCACCTCTTTCATCTCGCCCTTCCGGGCGGAACGCCGCATGGTGCGCGAGCTGGTGGCGGGCGGTGAATTTGTCGAAGTGTTTGTCGACACGCCGATCGAGATTTGCGCCGAGCGTGACCCCAAAGGCCTTTACAAAAAAGCGAAGGCCGGCGAGATCAAGAACTTCACAGGCTTCGACAGCCCCTATGAAGCGCCGGAAGTCCCGGAAGTTCATGTGAAGACAGCCGAGAAGTCGGCCGAGGCTTGCGCCGACCAGATTATTGCGTACCTTGAGGCAAACGGCTATCTGAGCGCCAACGGCAAATCGACCTGAAAGGCCTGACCGCCCCATGACCACACCGGCCCCTCGACGCATTCTCCTGCTGCAGGGGCCACTGGGGCCGTTCACCGCCTACCTGATTGCCGAACTGCGCAAATCCGGGGCCGAGGTTTTTCGCCTCAACCTCAATGGCGGCGACGCGCTTTATGGCGGCTTTTTCGGCGGCTACGAGGTCGCCGCGCCTTATCGGGGAAGGGCCGAGGACTGGCCCGATTTCCTGACCCGTTTCCTTGCCGATAACAGGATCGGCACGGTGGTTGCTTACGGCGATTGCCGTTTCTACCACCGGGTGGCGCGCGAGATTTGTGCGGCTCAGGACTTGCGCTTCTTCGGACTGGAGGAAGGCTATATCCGGCCGGGCTATGTGACGCTTGAAGAGGGCGGTAACAATGGCAATTCGCGCTTTCCGGAACGCTTCGCGGCGGGCGAGACGAGTGCTGCCGACATGCCGGCGCCGGATGCCGGCCCTTCCACCTTCTGGTCGCAAGCCGGGTACGCTTACAGGTACTATGGCGGCAAGTTCTTTCGCGGCGACCTGTTCCCCCATTATGTCCACCACCGCCCGGGTGCCTGGCCCTATGAAGTCTATTGCTGGGGGATGGCCGCACTGAGGAAACAAATTTACCGGCGGTCAGATGCACGGCTCGAAGCGCGCCTGCACAGCGACCTGTCGGGACGTTTCTTTCTGGTGCCGCTGCAGGTCGCCATTGATGCGCAGGTCCTCTATCACAGCGACTTCGCATCGGTTGGGGCTTTCGTCGAGACGGTTGTCGCGAGTTTCGCCCAGCATGCGGGCCGCGATGATCACCTTGTGCTGAAGCACCACCCGATGGACCGCGGCTTTTCGCACTATGGCCGCCTGATCCGGCGTCTGATCCGTGCCCATGGGCTTGAGGGCCGCGTGCATTATTGCTTCGATCTTGATCTGGACCGGCTGTGGCCGCATGTGAAGGGCTGCGTCACCATCAACAGCACGGTCGGTTTCTCGGCACTGAAAGCAGGTGTGCCGACGGTAGCGCTCGGGCGGTCGATGATGGCAGTGCCGGGAATGGCGCAGACGGGGGGACTGGACACCTTCTGGACGTCACAACTAAAGGTGGAATCAGGTGCAGTGCAGGCGTTTGTTTCGCACCTGATCGCAGAAACGCAGGTGCCGGGCAGCTTCTACCGTAGAGACAATGTGACAGCAGCACGCGTTGCTGCAAAATTGCTCGCGGATTAGCGCTTGCTGCACTGCAAAAAAATTGTCATCTTAAGCATATTGCCTCAGTGAATATCTCATTCAGGCGAGGTTCATGAAGGCGAGAATAGAAAGTCGACAGGCAATTGCTGCAAATATTTGCCTTCTGTTGTTAAACAGAATCGCTTGTGGTAGCGTGCCAATCGCTCGGCCCACGCCCGAAAGGCAAGGGCTCAACAGGGTAGATAAAAGACCTGAAAAACAAAAGGTTGATGGGACGATCTGCCAAATAATAAAGGCTTAGGGATCTTTTATGAAGACCTCCGCGGATCATAATGTTTTAGAACTTCCGAACAGCATCAAAGCCGATTTCGGGATGACCATCGAGAATATCGGCGCGTCATTTCTCAAGCAAGGACAGGCCCTTGAAAGGCTCGCACAGGCATATGACGAGGATGCCTACCGCGATGCCGTAAGGCTGATGCTGAATACCTCAGGCCACCTGATCGTTGTCGGCATGGGCAAGTCTGGCCATGTGGCGCGCAAGATATCCGCGACGCTGGCTTCCACGGGCACGCCGTCCTTCTTCCTGCACCCGGCAGAGGCGAGCCACGGTGACCTCGGGATGGTGACCAAGGGCGACACGCTCCTGATCATTTCCTATTCCGGCGAGACGAACGAGATCGTCCAGCTGCTGCCGTCGCTCAAGTCGTTCGGCAACAAGATCATCGCCATCACCGGCGTGCGCAATTCGACGCTTGCCCGCGCCGCAGACGTGGTGCTCGAGATTCCGGTCACTGAAGAAATTTGCCCGAACAATCTCGTGCCGACGACCTCGATCGTGGTCACTGTTGCTATCGGGGATGCACTGACGATTGCCCTGATGGCCCTGCGCAACTTTCATGCGAAAGATTTTGCCCGTTACCATCCCGGCGGGTCGCTTGGTCGCCGCCTTCTGAAGAAGGTGGGTGATGTGATGCTGGCAAATTCGGTGCCTGTCGTCACCCCGCAGATGGTGCTGATCGAGCTTGCCGCCGAAATGGCCGGTGGCCCGGCTGGCGTCGCCGTGGTGGTCGATGAGGACCACCGCCCGGTGGGGATTGTCACCAAAGGCCAGCTGGCCGTTGCGCTGCGGGTGACGCGGCGTGTGCGCGAGGTTTCCGCCTTCCAGTGCATGAGCAAGGAATTCTCCACGATCCAGCAGGACCAGCTCGTTGATGATGCTGAAACCATGATGCGTGCCGACGAGGTGAAGTTCCTTGTGGTGATCGATGCTGAAGGTCGTTATGTTGGCCTTTACAAGCACGAAGAAGAGCCGTGATAGCCGCGTGAAGGCCTCCGGCTGATCCGGAAGCGACTGTCGGCCCATGAGAAAGCGTTCCGCCCTTTCAATCCAGAAGGACGTCATCTTCGCCATATTCGTGCGCGAAATTGTTTCGCGCTTCAGCGGATATGCGTTCGGGGCCGTCTGGCTTGTGCTTGAGCCGCTGATGATGATGATCATCTTCATCATGATCTTTGGTGCACGCGGGCGCGGCGAATTCGGCTATGCGGAACCCCCTGTCTTCATCATGGCGACCTTCCTGCCTTTCCGGATGCTGTGGCAATCCACCATGAGGAAAAATCTGAGCGCGCTTGGCGAGGCGCGGGGCCTGATGGGCTTCCGCCAGGTCCGGCTATTCGATGTTTTCATGGCGCGGGCACTTGCCGAAGCCGGGCTTTTCTGTGCTGTTGGCCTTCTTCTCATCACCGGTTTCTGGTGGGTCGGTTTCGACCCTTGGCCCGATGATATCCTCGAGGTCCTTGCCGTATCTTTTGTCCTTTGGCTGTTTGCTGCCAGTTTCGGCATGATTGCCTGCATGGCCAGCAGTGTGGCCAAGGAAGTTGAGAAGGTGATCGGCATTATCACGATGCCGCTGCTTTTCATTTCAGGTGTCTTCTTCCCGATGACCGCCGTGCCGGATTCGTACCTGAAGCTGCTTTCATGGAACCCGCTGGCGCATGCAGTGGAGATGATCCGCGAAGGCTGGTTCGCAAACTATGTGAGCCCGATGGCAGATCCGGGCTATCTGATCGATTGGACGGTCATCTGCATGGCCCTCGCGATGGCGACATACAGGCTTAACTGGCGACGGGTTATCGCCTCATGATCCAGCTTGAGAATGTCTCCAAATATTTCCCGACACGCTACGGCCCGAAATATATTTTCCGCAACCTCAACCTGCGTATTCCCGATGATCGGGATGTTGCCATTCTCGGGCAGAATGGTGCCGGCAAGTCAACGCTGTTGCGCCTGATCGGCGGGATCGATTTTCCCTCTTCGGGGCGCATCGTCAGCGACCGGTTTGTCAGCTGGCCGTTGGCGCTCGGTACCGGCTTCCATCGTTCCATGACCGGCCGCGAGAATGTGCGTTTCGTGTGCCGCATCCATGGCATCCGCGATACGACCGATATCGAGGAATTCGTGAAGGATTTCGCGGAGATCGGTGAGAATTTCGAGCTGCCGGTTGGCGGCTATTCGTCGGGGATGCGGTCGAAATTCGGTTTTGCCGTGTCCATGGGTTTTGATTTCGATACTTATCTGATGGATGAAATTCTGGCAGTGGGTGACGCAGCCTTCCGGCGCAAATGCCGCGAGGCTTTGATGGCAAAGCGGGAAAGCTCGAACATCATCCTTGTGTCACACGCCGAGGAGAGTATTCGCGAACACTGCAATGCGGCAATTTTGCTTGCATATGGCAGGGTGGAATTTTACGAGAGTGTGGAGCGGGCGCTCTACCGTTACCAGCGTCTGTAGGGATGCAGCCTCCGGTTCGGAGGCGTAACCGGACGCCCGATGGGGAATTCATGATGTCATCGCTCGAGAAACTGAAGGGTGCGGTCGCACAGCGGCTGGATCGGCGCGGCGAAACGGCGCTGCGCCGTTCCGTTGTGCCCGATATCCGCCGCCGCATGATCGGCCTTGGCAGTTATCGCTGGGTTCTTGTGCTTTTTGCCATTGCTGCCTTTTACTATGTGGCGATGGCAAGCAATCGCTATGTCGCCGTGGCCGGGGTCTATGTGAAGGCTTCTCAGTCCGAAGGCGGCGACGTTAGCCAGATCGGCCTTCTGAGCGGTCTTGGTAGCAACCATCAGGATTCGACCCTCCTGCAGGACTTTATCCATTCGCAGGACATGCTCAGGAAACTGGATGAGAAAGTGGGCCTGCGCGCGCACTATAGCTCACGCGACTGGGACTTCATCTCGCGGCTTGATGATGATGCGACGGTCGAGGACTTCCTTCAGTATTATCAGGATCATGTCACTGTACAGCTGAGCGGCGACAGCGGTGTTCTCACCGTCGAGGTGCAGGGCTTTGACCGTGATGCAGCGCTCCTCATTCTTCAGACAATCATCGCCGAGGCAGAAACATTCATCAACGATGTCGGCCATCAGGTTGCGCGAGCTGAAATTGACTTTGTGGAAGGCGAGATGAAGCGCGCGCAAGAGAGGCTCAATGCCGCGCGCGAGCGCATGCTCGACTTCCAGTCAACCAACAAGATCATCAGCCCTGTGGTTTCGGGGCAGGCGCTGCAGGGCGTGGTGAATGAACTGAGTGCGCAACTTGTCCAGCTGAAGGCGGAAGAACGCGCCTACGCCGACTACCTGAATGATGACGCGACCCAACTGATCAGCACGCGTAACAGAATTGCCGCAATCGAGGCCCAGATCGAAGCCGAGAAAGCAAAACTGACGAGCGGTGCCGAAGGGGCGCTGAACGAACTGACGGCCGATTACCAGGAAATGGAAATCGATCTGCAACTGGCTACCAATATCTATCAGGCGACCCTCGTGGGCTATGAAAAGGCCCGTGTGGAAGCTTACCGGAAGCTCAAACACCTGGTGGTGGTGCAGGCGCCGGCCCGGCCCGACGAGGCCCTCTATCCGCGCATTCTTTACAATCTGACGACCTTGTTCGTCCTATTGAGCCTGGCTTACGGGATTATCATGATGACGATTGCCACGATCCGGGAGCACCGGGATGTTTAAACGCCTTCTTGTCTTCTTCGCATTCCTCTCGGTTTTCGGTCTTTCCAGTACAATCGCGACAGCGCAAACAGCGCCGACCACGCCCGAGGCGGCGCAGGTGGCCGAGCAGTCGCTTGAAACGATCTCCGATCCGAATGAAACGGTCTTCGGGGACTGGATTTTCAAGGGCATGTTTGCGCAGCAGTCCTTCATCGGGTTCAATCCGAACTATCTGATCGCTGTTGGCGACAAGATCCAGGTTCGGCTCTGGGGCGGTTATGAGTTCGCCGGCGGGCTGATTGTTGACGCACAGGGGAACGTGTTCCTGCCAGGCGTCGGTCCGGTGAAGATCGCAGGTGTGCGCAACGAAAACCTGAACGAGGTCATCACAGGGGCGATCAAGAAAGTCTACCGCAAGAATGTGAATGTCTATGCGAGCCTTGAAGGTGCCGAACCGGTGAAAGTCTTTGTCACCGGTTTTGTCCGCCAGCCGGGCCTCTATGCAGGTCACGCGTCGGACAGCGTTCTCTACTTCCTCGACAAAGCCGGCGGCATCGACCCCACACGGGGATCCTTCCTGAAGGTTGATATTCTTCGGGGGGGCAGCGTTGTTCGCACGGTCAACCTTTATGACTTCATCCTGTCAGGCGCCATGCCGGCCATGCAGATTCACGACGGCGATACCGTGGTGGTGAATGCCGTGCAGGGGCAGGCCGGGGTTTTCGGCGAGGTTCAGAACCCGGCACTTTTCGAATTCAATGGCGGATCCATTCCTGTCGAGAAGCTGCTCGCCTACGCACGTCCTTTCCCGCAGGCAACCCACATCCGTATCAGCCGCAACAATCTGCAGCGGGCTGAAGTGGAATATTTTGCGCTGGCCGAAGTAGCCGGCCGCACCATCAACCCGGGCGATGTGCTTGATATCGTTTCGGACAAGAATCCGGGTACGATCAGCGTCCGGGTGGAAGGCGAACATCTTTCTTCGAAGGAGTTTATCCTCCCGTATGGGGCGACCCTTGGCGATGTGCTCAAGCAGGTCCATTACGGCTCCGACGCGGAAATGGATGCCATCCAGCTGATGCGCAAGAGCGTTCAAAAGCGTCAGAAAGAGATGCTGGAAGCGCAGCTGGTGGCGCTTCAGAGCAGCGTTCTCACGGCTCGCTCCAATACCGTAGAAGAAGCGGCATTACGCGCACAAGAAGCCAATCTGATCCTCCAGTGGGTGGAGCGGGCCCGCAACATTGAACCCAAGGGCCAGGTGGCGATTGCAGGGTCTTCGGTGCGGGACCAGATCCTTCTGGAGTCCGGCGATATCATCCGTATCCCGCGCAAGAGCGAGCTAATCCTCGTGCACGGCGACGTTCTGTTCCCGACGGCGATCGCGTGGCGCGACAATTTCACGGCGGCCGACTATATCGAACAGGCTGGCGGCTTCACGCAGAAGGAAAGTGCCTCGAACGTGCTTCTCCTGCACCGTGACGGCACATTCGTGAAGCTGGACCGGGGCACCCTGAACAGCAAGCGGCTGGGCCTGAAGCCGGGCGATGAAATTTTCGTCCTGCCGCGCGTTGCGACGAAGAATGTCCAGATTGCCAAGGATATTATCGAAGTCCTGTATCAGCTTGCGCTGTCGGCCGGCGTTGTCTTCGGCATCTGATGAAAGCGGGGAAACGAGCACAGCCGGCGGTGGTTGGCGATCAGTTCGATGCGCTGATGGCGAGCCTTCAGGCATGGGGTGTGCCGAGCCTTTTCCGGCGGCTGGAATCGATCGACCTTCTTGTCATCGATCAGCAGCTGCAAAGCGCCCTTGAGGCATTTGTCGGTGCGAAACTGACCTGCCGGGTTGTGCGGCCTGAAGAGCTGGTCGAGAAAAAGGCGCTGGGACGCATGCGGCGTGCCTACGTCTTTTCGCTGGTTGACGAGTGGGCCATTGTAAGGAAATTGCGGGGGTGGTTCCCCGGGAAGATTGTGCTTTCTGTCCAGTATGATCTGGGGCCTGCTGGCGCTTTGCGGCCGGTTCGTCAGCGGCCGCTTCCCGAAAGCAATGTCGATATGGAGGCACCGCCGCTTGTCATTCTGTCCAGCCCTGGCAGTGATGCGGAATATCTGATCAACCTCTTGCAGGTTGGCGGGCTTGGAGATTTCCCGGAATATCTGGGTGGCCCGCTTGTCAATCTGCTTCCCATGTTGAAAGGGCGGTTTCATTTGCCGCGCTTCCTGATGGGGTCGGTGATGCGCCAGCCCGAGCAGGGCCCGTTCCAGATGTTGGTGCAAACAGACGTTCTCGATGCGCTTTATGATATTGGAGCCCTGTCGACGGAACGCATGCTGAAATGGTTGAATTCGACCAAGGCGCGGGTCATCTATTTTGTGCGTCGGGACAAACTGATGCAGGCGGGCCTTGTGGGTGCGCTCGCCGATAGTCACTTCCGCTCGGTGTGGAAGATGCCGCCGGCGCAGAGACTTAAGTTCGACGGCGAATCTGTGGACTTCGCAGCGACGAACCGGCTGCTGAACCGGATCATGGAGCATGAAGCGGAACTTGAGGAGCGCCTTGAGCCTTTCGATAACGTGAAGATGCTGACGCTTGAAGACCTGATTGCCAGGCCGACGGACGTGTTGAAAGACATTGGCATGTTCCTTGGACGGCCTGTTAGCATTGCCGACGATCTGCCGTCTTATGCGAGCGTTTATAATTCGATGCCCAACATGCTGCGAAGCATCGTCGGTTTTCGCTATGAACTGATTGACCGCCTTGGCCTGCATATCAACGAAGCGGGTTCGGTACTTGGGCTGGCAGATGAATTGTTCAAATTCGGCAAAACAATGCCAGCCGAGCCACGACGGCTCGGACGAAAGCCGGACACTGTGAAAAGGTGGCGGAAGACCCGTTAGGGTCGCGCGTAATTCAGGCTGCGATGACCTCAACCCGGCTGACAGCAAGGCTGCGACCGGCTTCGGTATCATCACCCTTCAGGCCGGATCGGTCCGTTTGAATAGTCAGAAGGTGGCACGCGGCACCGGGAGGCATTCGGGTCGGGGCAATTGCACCGTCATAGGTCCACCCTTTCAGCCCCTTCCGGCGAAAGGCTCCCTTCACGGGATTGCCATCAAGCCATACACTGGCTTCCTTCAGGCACCGCCCGCGCACCAGACCGGTACCGGTGATGCGCAACCGGGCGCCAGCAGAGAGATCCAGTCGCAGCATGAGGCTCGCCATGCGGTCCATCCAGCGGTGCCGGTTACCCCGTCCGTCGGACTCCAGCACCGACCAGCCGGCTCCGAAAAAAGTGTCGGCCTCGGCCAGAATATCGGCAACGCCGGGCAGGGCTGCTTCATTCGTGACCGTAAACGGTGCAACGGCCTGCGCGCGATCATGATGCCGGGCAAGAATGCCGAGTGTAGCGTCGACATAGGCCAGGGCCGCCTTCGGGAATCGCGGCTTCAGCGTTGGTGTGCTGAGGGCGGAGTAGGGCATTTTCATGCTATTGTCTTTGTCTTCGGTCATCGTGTCATCCATAGCCCGGTATTGGCCAGCCATCGGGTCATCTGTGCCTGTGGCGAGACCTGACCTTCGGCTGAATGTATCAGCCGCAGTCTGAACTCAGCCAGGCCGCATGTGTCTACTGCCACGGTGTCTTGTGTGCCTGGCGGAAGATCAAATGTACGGTCCATGCTGGCGATCCGTACGCTGGTCTCGCCCCTGTTCTCAAAGTAAACGGGCCGGTCGCCACCGGCAAGCAGCAGACACCGGATGGCAAGGCCCCGGTGATCGAGCATCCAGAGCGTGCCGCCTTCCGCGCAAGCGCGCCACGAGGCATCACCGGTTGCCACACTGGGCTGCAGTAACAGCACTGCGCCGCCTTGCCACGGCGCAGCGGCACAGGAAACGGTATCAATCGCGCGAAGCCCGTTTCTCTGATGCTGCAGGTCGGCGTCCGTTCCTATGACCGGTGCCTCGAAGCCGAGCCGTGCGAGCAACCCGGGGACGGGAAGCCCCGTCGTTTCCCCCAGCCGTTTCGCAAGCGCCGCCGCAGCGAAACGGGGCGAGGTGATGGCATCCGCGTCTGGCCAGATATTGGCCATCACGGCCGGGCCGGGGGCGGCACCGATCAGCATTGTGCGACCTTTGGGCGGTACTTGGGAAAGCGTGACGGCACCGGTTGCCTTCACCGCGACCGGCGCTTCGGCTTGCGTTGAAGCTGGCGTTTTGAGGGCAGATAGAAGTCGGGTCACATCGTCCGTATTTGTCAGGCCGCTCAGCCACGCATGCAGGGTGGTGGCGCGTGCCTCGGCAAGTGAGGCATCGCTGGCGAGCGCGCCGATGGCCGCAACGAGCTGGTGGTGGGCATCCGCATGATCAATTCTGACCCCCACATCCGATGGCATATGGGGTGAAGCATGCACCAAGGGGACGCCAGCCTCCGCTGCCGTGCGGACAAAGGGCGACCATGCAGGGGCCGGATCGGCGTGCAGATGGACAGCAATAGTTGCGCCTGCCAGCCCGGGTGCATGTGGCGCAGATGTGAGGCGTACAGCCCATCCGAGACGGCGAATGGCATCGACGGCGGCTTGAAGGGCTGATGATGTTTCGGTGCAGGCGATCACGATCTCACGGACGGCGTTTGGCGCGCGCCTTTTTTGCGGCGCCAGCGGTGGCGCCTTCAGCACTGTTGTGGAAACGCCCTCTGCTGCCAGCAGGCTGGCGATATGGGGGCTGGCAGTGAACACGCCATCTGCAAGGTCAGCGGCAGGCTTCAGCGCCGGCATGGCCGCTGCGAGGCCATCGGTGAAGCGGCGCCGATTGACGAGCGCTTCGGCGAGCACATCGCCTTCCTCGTCATAGGTCGCCACCAGCAAGTTGGCGAAGCCGTGGGGCCACTCACCCCGGCGTTTGAAATCATCGACAAAGGCTTCGAAAAGCGTGTCGGTGAAAATCATTAGCGCGCCGGGCCGGGCGCGCAGCGCCTGAAAGAGAATGCCCCCGGCTGTGTCCCGGTCGGCCAGATGCAGGCGGGACAGGCGGCTGAGCGTTTCGTCAGCCAGATAGTGCCGCCAGTGCATATAGGTTGGCCCGCCTTCAGGGCTGTCGGGCAGGAGATCCAGATCGTCCCCCACGCACCAGACATCGGCATGACGGGCAAGGGTTTCGCCAAGGGCTATGTTGCGTGAGGCGGCCTCACTGCCCGAGCTGTCGAAGCTGCCGATGAGGACAAGGGCGCTGGTCATGCGGCTTTCCCCCGTGCGTCGCCGAACAGGCGGATCAGGGTTTCCCACTGGCGGCCTTCGTAAGTCTCAAACAGCTGCCGCCCGGCGAGGCCGAGTTCGATGATGTCATCCAGTTTATCCACCAGGCGAGCGAGGGCAGCGCCGTAGGCTTGCATATCGGCCAGCCGGTGGCCGGGATGGACGGGGCCAAGGCCGGTCATGGCATCTTCGGTGGCGAGGAGCGGTTTGCCGAAGGCGAGCGCCTCGACCGATTTGATCTTCAGCCCCGTGCCGCCGATATTGGGGTTAAGGATCAGGTCCATCTCCCGATAAAAGTCGGCGGGGTCGGCGATGAAGCCGAGCCGCCGGAAGCCGCTGGCTTCCCCCGGTGCTGTTTGCCCGATGGCGCCGGCGAGACAGAAGTCGTGGGCGGCGGTGAGTGCCGGGTGGACGGCCAAAACGCGGTTCAACTCAGCGAGCGTATGCTGGTTCACGAAATTGTCGCTCGCCATGAAGCCGATCTTCAGCCGTTTCGGGTTGGCGGGGGCCTCAAGCGGCAGGAAGCGGGGGCTTTCGATATGGCCGAGGATTTCAACGCGCGCCTTGGTGCGACGGGCAAGCTCGGCTGCCTCCACATCCTGGATGGCGAGCACCGTACCGGCGCGGTTAAGGCCTTTGCCTTCAAGCGCCGGGCTCGTTGAATACCAGCTCGCCTCCATGCCGCCGTCGCGCAGGCGTTTGTGGCGGCCACCGAACAGGTCGTGGGTGTCGATGAAGGTTGGGATGCCGGCGGGCACACCGGTTAGCCATTTCGAAAACCATACATAATTGGCTAGGCAGGCGCCGATCTGCCAGCGGTCCATGATGCGGGCGGTGACGGCGCACAGCTCGTCCACATACCATTCATCAAGCCCGTGGTGGCGCCAGCGCGGCGGGCGGCGCTTGCCCTTGGCTTCGATGATATGGACATGGTCCCACGCCTCGCGCATCGCATTTTCCTGTGCCGCCGTGAGGCCCTCGAGGGTCGCATGCACGAAATGGATCGTGTGGCCCAGTTCCTTCAGGGCCCTCAGCAGGCGGAACACCCGGGCGCGGTTGCCGTGGTTCTGCGGGTGCGAGGGAATGGGCGAGGTGACAAGGATATGCAAGGATGTCTGCCCCGTCTCAGGCTGCTTTCGCCTGCGCCTGCAGGAAGCGCCAGGCGTGGGCGATCATATCGTCAAGCGCGGGCCAGTCGGGTGTCCAGCCAAGCAGGGTGTGGGCGAGGGCAGGGTCGGCAACCAGCACCGGCGGGTCACCGGCGCGGCGGGCTTCCTCGATCACCGGGACCGGATGGCCGGTCACGCGGCGGGCGGCTTCGATCACCTGCCGCACCGAAAAGCCGCTGCCGCTGCCAAGGTTGAAGGCCTCGACCGCCGGGCGTTCGCCACCCGCTTCCAGTCGCTGCAGGGCGCGCACATGGGCGGTGGCAAGGTCGGCCACATGCACATAGTCGCGCACACAGGTGCCGTCAGGGGTGGCATAGTCGGTGCCGAACACACGAATGGCATCGCGCTTGCCAGATGCGACTTCCAAGACCAGCGGGATCAGGTGGGTCTCGGGCTCATGCCTTTCGCCCGCGCGACCCTCCGGGTCGGCGCCTGCTGCATTGAAATAACGCAGGGCAATCGCCTTCAGCCCGTGGGCGGTGGCGGCATCGCGGATCATGCATTCGACCGCCCATTTGGTCTGGCCGTAAGGGTTGACCGGCGCCTTTGGCAGGTCTTCCCTGAGCGGCGCGTTACCGGCCTGCCCGTACACGGCAGCGGTGGAGGAAAAGACAAGCCTGCCCACGCCGTGATCCTTCATGGCGGATAGGAGCGCGAGGCTGCCGCTGACGTTGTTGTCGTAAAAGGCAAGCGGCTCGCGGACGCTGATGCCCGCCTCGATCGATGCCGCGAAATGGATGACGGCGGCGATATCATGGTCGCCAAACACCCGGTCCAGCAGGGCGCGGTCGCGGATATCGCCCTTGATGAGGCGCGCGTCGCCCACCGCGTCGGCATGGCCGTTTGAAAGGTCGTCAATCACGACAGGCGCGTAGCCCGCAGCCTTCAGGGCAAGAAGCGTGTGGGAGCCGATGAAACCTGCGCCGCCGGTCACAAGGATGGTTGTCATGGGGTCTCCTGCCGTTCAGGCCCGATGCCTGCTTGCTGCATGGCCTATCAGGCAGCCGGGATGAACGCAAGGCGTTGCGTGTCGCCGGAATGTAGGCTACGAGCCAGCAGAAGATCGGCTCATGGCAGAGAAGGAAGGGCTCCATACAGATGCGCATCCTGTTCATTCATAACAATTTCCCCGGCCAGTATCGGCGGATTGAACGATATTTTCAGGATGACAAGTCGGTTGACATGCGCACGGTGACGCTGAAGGCCAACAAGCAGGATATCAAGCTGCGCCAGTCGCGGTTCGAGCCGCACCGGGCCGCCACCAAGGGCATCCACCCGGCGGTCCTTACGACCGAGCAGGCGGTCCTGATGGGGCAGGCCGCCTATTCCGCCATGTTGAACCACCGCAAGGAAGGCTGGCAGCCGGACATCATCCTGTCGCACGCCGGTTGGGGCAGCGGCATGTTTGCCAAGGACGCCTTCCCGGATGCCAAACAGCTCAGCTATTTCGAATGGTTCTACCACGCCCATGGGTCAGACTTTGAATATATGCGCGGCAACGAAGGCATCGACGCCAATGACGAGCTGCGCCTGCGCATGAAAAACACGCCGCTCCTGACCGAGCTTGCGTCCATGGACTGGGGCCAGTGCCCCACGGCTTTCCAGCTTTCACAACTGCCGACTGTCTTCCACTCTCGAATCACGCAACTGCATGACGGGGTGGATACCGACTATTTCGCGCCGGACGCCAAGGCCGTGCTGCAGGTGGGCAAACTGCGCCTCACCGCCGACGACGAGGTGATCACCTATGTTGCGCGCGGGATGGAAGAATATCGCGGCTTCCCGCAGTTCATGGAAATGGTGTCGATGCTGCAGAAGCGCCGGCCCAACCTGCAGGTCGTGCTGCTGGGTGACGACCGGGTGGCATACGGCGCCAAGCGGAAGGACGGCAAGACGTTCAAGCAATGGGCGCTCGAGACTTTCGAGCTTGATCTTTCCCGCATCCATTTCCTCGGGCTGCAGCCCCTGGGCATCTTCCGCACGCTGATGCAGATATCGAAAGCGCATGTCTATCTGACCGCGCCCTTCGTGCTTTCCTGGTCGATGCTGGAAGCCATGAGCACCGGCGCGCTGATCGTCGGCTCTGAAACCGCCCCGGTGCAGGAGGTTATCACGCACGGTCAGAACGGGCTTCTTGTGCCCTTCCGCGATCCTGCAGCGCAGGCTGCAGCAATTGAGGAAGTTCTGAACCGGCAAAAGGACTTCGCGCCGCTTCGCGAAGCGGCTCGCCAGACCATCCTTGAACGCTATGACACCCGCCAACTACTGCCGAAATATGCGCAATTGATTCAATCTGTTGCAAATGGGTCACAGTTTCAGGGGGCAGCGCAATAAAATGTGCGTGTCGTGATCAACGCATATTGAAAATTGCCGTCAACGATGGTCATCTTCGTGTCGATTCAGGCGGCATATGCCGGGCACCATTCATGACAAATGGTTCTCGACTAGGAATTATGCAGTTGACATCAACGGCTCCCTCTCGCTAGAGGTGGCTGTAGGGGGCATGAAAGCGAACCGCTTTGTGTAAGCATTCGGCCTCGGTTTGAAAAAACGAGATGCTTTTTCAGGAGGAAAGCTATGGCAACTTGGAACGGTACGTTGGGCGATGACGTCTTCAACGGTACGGACGCAGATGACATCGCGCGTGGCGGTGCTGGCAACGATAACATTGCTGGCGGCCCGGGCGACGACAGCCTTCTCGGCGGCGACGGTAACGACACCGTAACCGGCGACGCGGGCAAAGACACCATTCTTGGTGGCGCTGGTGCAGACACCCTGCACGGCGGCGACGGCAACGACGAAATCACCGGCGGCGCTGGTGCTGACTCGATCGACGCCGGTGCTGGCGACGACACCATCTTCGGTAGCATTGCTAACGATGCTGACGACACCATTCTCGGTGGCGACGGCGACGACACCTATGTTCTGTCGGACACCCTCGGTGCTGGCGACCTCGTAGTTATCGGCGGCCAGGTCGTCGTTGACGCTGACGCTTCCGGCACGCTGACGGCTGGCGACATCCTGCTGGATGGCGTTGAGTTCGTGCAGGCTTCTGGTGCGACCATCGAAATCGCTGATACCGATCTGGACTTCACCTACGACATCAACATCGACATCACCGATGGCGTTGACGACACCGACTTCTCGGTTGGCGAAGTCTTCCATTGGAACGGCACCACCATCTCGGCTCCGGGCGCATTCGCTGTTGCCGCGATCAACGGTGAAGCTGTTGCTGACGGCGACGAAATCACCCTCGCCAGCGGTATCGTGCTGACCTTCGACGCCGCAAACGGCGAAGTTGATGTCGACATGCCGGATTCGGCTCGTAACGAGCTCGAAGACACCGAAGAAACCTTCACGGTTACCTTCTCGGACGGCGGCACCCCGGCTACCACCTACACCGCGACCATCACCATCACCAACACGGCTGATGCTGATAACTTCGTTGCTGGTGAAGGCGACACCGACCTGTTCGGCACCGACGCTGACGACACCCTTACCGCTGTTGCATACGACGACGACGTTCTCATGAACGGTCGTGGTGGCGACGACGTTATCCTTGCTGGCGCAGGCGATGACACGATCAACGCTGGCGACGGCGATGACTCGGTTGAAGCTGGCAACGGCGACAACGTGGTCTGGGCTGGCAAAGGCGACACCGGCGACGACACCATCAATGCAGGCACCGGCGATGACACCATCGGCGGCGGCGCTGGCAATGATGAGATCGATGCTGGCAACGGCGCGAACCTTGTTTACGGCGCTGCAGGTGATGACGACATCACCACCGGCACCGGCGCTGACGTTGTTTGGGGCGGTGCTGATAACGACACCATCAGTTCTGGCGCAGGCAACGACGAAATCGGTGCTGGCACCGGTGATGACTCGGTTGACGCAGGTGCAGGTGACGACGTTGTATACGGCGGCGCTGGTGCAGATAGCGGCGACGACACCATCTTCGGTGGTGCTGGCGACGACACCCTCTGGGGTGGTGCAGGCGACGACACCCTCCGTGGTGGCGACGACGAAGACTATCTCGGTGCTGGTTCGGGCGACGACAGCGTCAACGGCGGTGCAGGCGATGACACCATCCTCGGCACGGCTGGCGACGACACCCTGGTTGGCGGCGCAGATGACGACCTGTTCATCTTCCAAGCTGGCATGGGCGCTGACGTGATCCTCGACTTCGATGATGCCGGCAACGACGTGATCGACGTTTCGGCCTTCGGGATTGCCAACCTGTCGGAAATCCTCGAAATCGCGACGGAATCCGGCGGCGACGTTATCCTCAACTTCGGTGGCGGCGACATCCTCGTGCTCGATGCAACGACGCTTGGTTCGCTCACCACGGCAGACTTCGTCTTCGCCTAAGCGAAACACGATACGACTTTCGAAAGGGGACCCACGGGTCCCCTTTCTGCTTTTGGGGACTATTTGAAGTTCCCTGACACCGGTCTTGATCATCGACAGCGGCAAAACCCTGTGATAGGTACCGGTGTGATCCGCCCCGCCAGATGCGCGGGCCGGGCGTTTGGCCATTATGTTGGGCAAGGCTTGTGAAAGCGCTTTGGTGCGCCGCCTCCAACGGCAAGGACTGGACCATTCATGAGTTTGCAAGAAGACTTCCAGGCAGCACAGGTTGACCTCAAAAAGGGCCTGAAGCTGGCTGCCGGCTATTCGTTTGTGGGGAGCCTTTGCCTGCTCGCCATGCCGCTGTTCCTGTTTCAGGTCTATAGCCGGGTCATCGCGTCGCACAGTATGGAGACGCTGATTGCGCTCGCCTTCATTGTGATCGTCGTGCTCATCGGCTACGCCATTTTCGATGCGGCGCGGCAATATTATCTGGCGCGGGCCGCTGTGAAATTCGAAGGCCAGCTTGCAGGCCTCGTTCTCGCGGGCGAAATGGCTCGCCAGATGGATACCAACCGCCAGACGATCAATGATCTCTCGACGGTGCGTTCAACGATCGCTTCTTCCGGTTTCGGGTCGCTTTTTGACCTGCCGATGATGCCGATCCTTCTGATCCTCATCTTCTTCATCCACCCGGTGCTGGGCGTGGTTGTCCTGTTGGGCGGGGCGGCACTCATTGCGGTCTCCGCCTTCGGACTTATACGGACTACGCCGTTGAACAAGCAGCTGACGGAAGAGATGCAGGCAGCCAGCCGCGCCCTTGATGACCAGCTGAATTCGCAGGAACTCGTCCGTGCCCAGGGCCTCTACCGCGAAAGTGTGCGGCGCTGGGGCGGGCGTTATGGCAAGATCCTGAACAGCTATCTTGATACTGTCGTCACCAACCAGGTCTTCGCGTCGGCCACCAAGGCCGGCCGTCAGATCCTGCAGATCCTGATCATCGGGTCCGGTGCCGCGCTCGTTCTCAGCAATGAAGCGTCAGCCGGCATCATTTTCGCCACCTCGATCATCGGCGGCAAAGCGCTCGCGCCCGTAGAAGCCCTGATTGCCCAGTGGCGTCAGCTTAAAGGCGGTCACGAATCGTGGAAGCGCCTGCAGGCGCGTCTTGAAGAACTGAGTCTGCCTGAAAACCGCACGCCGCTGCCGCGCCCCAAGGGTCGCATCACCCTCGACCGTGTGATCTACAGCCCGCGCCCTGGCATGCCGCCGATCATTAAAAGCGCCTCGGTGCAGATCGCCGGTGGCGATACCGTCGCCATGATCGGTCCGTCTGGTGCCGGCAAATCGACGCTGGCCCGCCTGATCGTCGGCTATCTGGAACCTACCCTCGGGCGCATTGCGCTCGATGGACAGGAACTTGGCGTCTGGGATCCTGTGGCGCGCGGCCTGCACGTTGGCTATATGCCGCAGCAGGTCAATTTCTTCGAGGCGACAATCCGCGAGAATATCGCGCGCCTGCGCCTTGATGATGATCCGACCCTCGCGGTTTCCACGGCGCAAAGCCTGGGTATTCATGACATGATCATGCAGTTTCCGATGGGGTATGACACGTCGATTGCGCGGGGTGTCTTCTGGCCGTCGGGCGGTCAGGCGCAGCTTATTGCGCTGGCCCGCGCCTTTTATGGCAACCCTTCGGTTCTGGTACTTGATGAGCCGAACGCAGCGCTCGACCAGATGGGCGAACGCATCCTCCATCATGCGATCAAGAGCGCCAAGCGGCGCGGCATGACCGTGATCGTGGTGACCCAGCGTCCGTCGCTTGTCCAGCATGTGGACAAGGTGATCATGATGCAGGGCGGCGAGATCAAGGATTTTGGCCCGAAAGACGAAGTGCTGGCACGCAACGGCGTGAAACAGGCACAGCGCATTTCGGTCAGTGCCGCCAACGAGGCGGAAGGACAAGCCTGAGATGACGACAAGCAACAATACAGTCGCGAAAATGGTGCCGATGCCGGCGACAATCGAGGATCAGTTCGATCGCAACGGCCTCACCGATTGGGCGGCGAACGTGCAGGATACCCATGGCGGTCTGGTGACGGTCGCCAAGATCACATTCCTGGCGCTCGTGGTGATTGGCGGCATCTGGGGTTCCACGGTCAAGATCGGCGGGGCTGTCATCTCCGGGGGGCGCGTTATCGCCGTGGACCGCAACCGCGTTGTCCAGCACCTTGAAGGCGGCATCCTGAAAAGCCTTGATGTCCGCGAGGGCGATATCGTCAAGGCAGGGCAGGTTGTGGCCCAGCTGGATGACACCCGCTCGGCGCCTGATCTTGCGAACTATCTGGTCCAGCGGGTCATTCTGGAAGCACAGCTGGCGCGCCGCCGCGCCGAGGTGAACCTGACCGATACGATTGACTTCGCGAAGATCGAAGGGACAACGATCGCCTTGCAGCCGCGCGTTCAGGAAGCGATCGCCAGCCAGCAGGGCGAGTTCAAAGCACAGCGCGATTCCATGCTGGCGGACCTTGATATCATCGACACAAGAATCCAGTCGCTGCGCAAGGATATTGTCTCGACGGACGAACTGATCGGCGCGCTGAACAGCCAGAACGTTCTTTACAACAAGGAACTGAATGACTTCCGCGAGCTGCTGGACAAGGGCCTGATCCGCCGGACGCAGGTTTACGCCACCGAGCGCAAGGTGACGGAAATGAACGCGAATATCGCGATCAAGAAGCTGGAACGCAACCAGATCCTCAAGGATATCGATGGTCTGGAGAGCCAGAAACGGCAGGTCCAGCTGCAATATGTTGAAGAGGCGAGCCGCCAGATCAGCGAGCTGCAGCGCAACCTCAACACGCTGGACGAAGCAATCACCCGCCTGCAGGATTCGGTCGAACGCGCCCGGATCAAGTCGCCGGTTGATGGTACCGTCTTCAAGATCACGGCCCGCACGCTCGGTGCCGTTATCCAGCCCGGCCAGCCGATCATGGAAATCTTCCCGAATAACGACAAGCTGACGATCGAGGCCTATGTCAATGTGCGGGATATCGAGCAGATTCATAACCGGCAGAAGGTGAATGTCGTCTTCCCGTCGAACCGGCTGAACCCCAGCCAGACGATCCCGGGCGAGGTAACCTATCTTTCGGCGGATGCGGTGATTACCGAGGCCAATCCTTCCGGCAACTATATCGCCCACGTTCAGGTGGACCCCGGCCAGACCGATCAGGATATCCTGCCCGGCAACCTTGCCGAGGTCTATTTCGTGACCGAGCCGAAGACCTTCTTTGCCTATATGTTTGAACCGATCACCCGGTTTGCCTTCAGGACATTCAAGGGTTGATGGTCGCTTGGGGGGCGACGGGGGTATGACAGAGCTGAAGCTCACGGCGGCTGCCGCAGCGGTACTGTATGGCCATCAGCAGACCATCCTGTTTGATGACGGGATGGTTGCCCGCTATGGCCGCCTAGTGCGCATGGCGGGGATGGCTGTCGTGCTTGGCACGTCTGACGGTCGCTTCTACCTGGCGAACGAGAAGCCGGCGGATGCCACGATGGCCTTTTACGGCGTTCCCGCCAACCTGCGGCTGGTGGTTGCCGGACGCGGCTTCCGGCGTGTTCTTGGCAGGATCGAAGATGCATATGAAGAAGCCGGTGCGCACTTGCGCCCGGTCTTCCATTCGCTGCGCCTCTGGCCCCTCGCATGGGTTGGCCTGTATCGTGCCCTGGTCAAGGCGCAGGCCGCCGCGGTACGGGATACCGGGGAGCGGACAGCAGACCTGACCCGACAGATCGTTTTCCTGCGCGAGCAATCCGAAGACCGCGCGCTGCAGGTGGAACTGGCGCGGCGCATGCTGGCGGGCGCCGGCATCGATAGCCATTTCCCGGTTTTTGAAGCTGCCGCCGACGGCGAAAGCATTGGCCCCGGCCATGACGTTGATTGCCTTTCCTTCAGCCAGATATTGCCGGTGGGCATCGGGGCAGCGGGCCGCATCGTGCTGCCGGTCTTTGCGCCAGAAGAAAAGCCTTCTGCGGGGCAACTTGTCGTGCGGGTCCTGCGCGCGGCGGATGACGCGTGCCTCGCCAGCCATGAGGTTGAATTTGCGGCGGTGGACACGGATTCCATCACGCTTGACCTGCCGACAGCGGGGCCGGTCGTTTACGGGGACCTGATCCTGAACGTTGAGTGGCAGCCTGCGGGCAAGACGGCGGGTAAAGCTGTGCCCCATTTCCGCCTCGCGACCGCGCACGCCAACCGCTTCGGCGCAGACGGGCGCACGCTTGGCCTCGGCATTTTCCGGCGGCTCGACGGCGATAGTGAAATGCCTCCTGCCTCGCCGGCGGTGATGCCGGTTCGCCGCATCACACCGGTGCGCTTCGCCGAGGTTATGGACAGCGTCGTCATCCCCGGTGGCCGGGAAGCCATGGTGGCAGCGCATGCGAAATCCGGCATCATGGCTGTGCGCTTTCATGAAGATGCCGGCTTCCTGCAACTCCACCCGGCGCCCGATCGGCCGTCCTGCGTTGCTTTTACCGCCGTTTGTCCGTCCGCATGGATGCAGATCACAGCGCGCATCGCAAATGCCAGCACAGCAGCACCCGCCTACCGTTTCGTGCTTGCCCATGTGCCGCACGGTGCAGGCGGAGATACGGTGCTGATGGGCCGGATCGCGGCAGCTGCGTCGGAAGGCGGTGTTGTGCCTGACGTTATCTGGGCAGCGGAAGTGCTGAAAGGCGGCGACCATGGACGGCTAATTCTTAGCCAACCTGCGGGCCGCGGTGCAGTTGGCGATATCGTCTGCATGGCCCTGCCGACAGATGGCGGCGTTGCCTATGGCTGGTGTCGCTGGCATAGCCTCGATATCGAATCTCTCCCCGCTACACAGCTGGCCTGAGCGCCCATGCAGGAAGCCGCCCTCACCAGATCGGAAAAAACCTTGCCCGTCGGGGTGGTGATCCCTGCCTACGGGCACCCGCAGTTTCTGGCAGAAACGATCGCCAGTGCGTGCGAGCAGACCTGCAGGTTTGATCATTATGTGGTCGTGGTGGATGACGAGTGCCGCTACGAAGATACCCGCCGCGTCACGCAGGAGCTGATGGCACTTTATCCGGGCCGTCTGTTCTATCTGCGCCAGCCCAATACGCGGCTGCCCGGCGCGCGCAACGCCGGTATCCGGTTCCTGATGGATTTGCTGCCCGACCTGGACGCGATCTTCCTGCTGGATGCCGACAACAGGCTCGCGCCCTGGGCTTTGCAGCGCTACCGCGACATTCTAGGGGATGATCCGGCGGTTGGCTGGGCTTATCCGGATATTGCATTCTTCGGCATGAACCGTGTGGATGGCGGCGTCGATATCCGGGAAACAGCGCCGGAATATTCCCGGCTCAAACATCTCGTCAGCAATCTTTGTGAAGCGGGTTCCATGGTGCGGGCCAGCCTGTTCCGTGATGGTGTCTTTTTCGACGAGGCCATGAAATACGGCCTTGAAGACTGGGACTTCTGGCTTTCAGCTGTGGAAGCCGGATACACGGGCGTAAGGGCGCGGGACTGCGGCTTCTTCTATCGCCGCCGGCCTGAAAGCATGATTGCCGACGCGCAGCGCCACAGCTCGGTCTGGCTCGATAAACTTCAATCCAAACATGCGTCGCTCACCACACCCAGGATGCTGGTAAAGCTGGAGCATGAGGAGGCGCCGGCCTTCGCCATATGGCTTGTTGACACTGGCGAAGTGATTCTGACCAGCGACCCGATGGCCAAGGGCCGTACGGTCAGTCTTGAAGCATTTCAGGATGAATGCCGCGCCTGGCTCGAAAAGCCGGACGAGACCTTTGTGCCGACACATCTGATCGCGATGGACGCAGCCGTATGGGAAACGCTGCGGACAACCAGCCGGATGCTCCGCCTGCTTTTCTGGCAGATCAGGGATCATAGCGATGCACCACGCTATTACAGGTTCGGCAATGCGGCGTCCTTCAGCCTGATGCGCGGTGGGGCAGCACCGGAACGCGCGGTTTTTGCCGTATGGGCAATGGATACCTTTAGGCAAGCCGTTGCGGCGGGCGTGATGACCGGCCCATCGGCTGGCGGCATCGTCGCAACACCCGAAGGGCTTGAGGTGGAGCTTCCGACACAGGATGGGCTCCACTTGCATCTGGAGGGGCTTTTCAAGGCGCTTCTGCCGAAGAGGCAGCAATTGCATGCGCGTGGCCGTCGTTTCTCAGGCCCGTTCGCCCAGACTGTCAGGGAAGAACTGCAGCAACTGGCGAGTTTCTCGGCTGGCCATCATCCCTATCCCTGTCTGGTCGAGGACCGGCGGCGCGTGGTGGTGGTGGCGGATATCGGCGATGTCATCACCCGCCGCTATTGGAACGGCTGGGGACGGCTGGTGGAGGCCTTGTCACCGAAGGCGGATCTGGTGCTGGCGGTTGAAGGCTCGGGCACGTTCGATATCCGTCATCTTGGCAAGCTGGATCATTTCAGGCCTTTCACCGAAGTGTTGCCGATGAAATGGAGCGACGAGCCGGATGAATATGCCCTCTATATGGGGGAACGCCTGCCTCACGAGGGTGGCATCGTACGCACACTTGCCGTGCCCTTCCAGCAGGCAGATGCGGTGATCGCCGCCGGTTCCGTCCGCAGCCTTGAGCTCTTTGGCCTTGTCCGGTCGCAAGGCGTGCCGGGTTATGTCTATCTTGATCCCGAACTGGCCGTCGTCGGGGCCGACGGGGACGGCAGCCTTGCGGTTGTTCGCGCGCTTGAGCATGCGATCGCGGGTATCTGGACAGATGATCAGGATGTGCGCGACGCGCTTATCGCGGGCGGCGTACCGGGGGGCAAGATCACCTCAGTCCATCGGGGGCTTCAGCCCCTCAGCGAATGAGGCTGAACGTCACTTGCCCGAAGCGTCGGCAATGATGCGGTTCGTATAGGCTTCGAACCATTCATCGTTCCGCGCGTTCGACAGGCGGACCATCTTGCGTTCAGCAAACTCACCTGCCAGCTCAATCCCGGCAAAGGCCGCCAGCCGCTGCAGATAGCCGGGGAAGTCTTTGCAGTTCTCTTCATAATGCAAGGTCAGGGGCTCGATACCCCAATCGTGGAAGAAGCGCTGCCACAGCAGGTTTTCTTCAACGATGGCGGTGATCTTGGCAGCAAGGGCATGTTCGTTGAACCGCGCCTGCTGGTTATAATCGGCCTTGTAGCCCTTCATCAGGTTGCCGGCGAAATGCTTGTCGTCGGCCTTGGCGGTGGCATGGTTGACGCCGGTCTGTGTCGCCATCTCGCGGGAAATGGCCTGCCGCACCAGATCGTCACGCCGCAGCCATACCCAGACTGCGTCTCCGAACATCGCCTGCACATGCGGGAACGCCTTCCCGTCGGTATGCACGGGGGCGCCCTCAAGCCCGGCGAGGCAGGCGTCGACCTTGCCGATCTGATTTGCCATCAGCTTCACGGCGAAGACACCGTTCTCGCTCGTCGCGCGCTTGATGATGCCGCCAAGGCTTTGCGGCCAGTTGGCGTCGCTTTTTGCCGGGTTCCAGGGCAGGAAATATTCCTCGGGCTGCCCAAGGACGCCAGCATTGCGCATGTCTTCGCAGATCATGGTGGAGCCGCAGCGCTGGGTGGCGCACAGGATGATCTTCTTGGCCGGCAGTTCAGGCAGTTGCATTCTTCGGGCAGTCCTCAGTTCATAACAGGGCGACACCATACAGTTGCCGGCGATGACGGGCAAACCCAAAGCGTGTGAATTGCTGTGGTCATCAGGCGTGGTGGCGTCTATGAAGGGGCAGGACTGATAGCGCCCGGAAACGAATGATGCCTGCAAACCTCACGCCCAACGATCCCCTTTGGCCATCCAAGGGCTTTGTCTTCATCGTTTCGTACGGGCGTACGGGTTCGACCCTGTTGCAGGCGATGCTGCAATCGATCGACGGTTATTTTATCAGGGGCGAAAACTGGAACACCCTGTTTCCGCTGTATCGCAGTTACCAGCTGGCGCGCCATGCGAAGGTCCGGCAGGGCCAGAAGCCGTTGGAGCCAAGCCGCCCATGGTACGGTGCCGACGAGATAGTGCCCGAGGAATACGGGCAGGCGCTGGCGCAGCTTTTTGTGCATCAGATCCTGAAGCCACCGGCGGGGCAGCGGGTTCTGGGGTTCAAGGAAATCCGTTTCACCAACGCCAAGGGCGACGAGTTCGACCATTTTCTTGATTTCATGACCCGTGTGTTCGCGCCGGCCAAGTTCATCTTCAATACGCGTAGTGCGGACGATGTGGCCAAGTCCAAATGGTGGGCCGATCTGCCGGAAGACAAGGTGCGGGCGACCATCGCAGAAGCCGATGGCCAGTTCAGCCGCTACATGGCTGCGCATCCCGACATCTGCTATCACGCCCGCTACGAGGACTTTTCGCAAGGAGCACACGCCTTTGCGCCGATTTTCGAGTTTCTGGGCGAGCCTTTTGACGAGGCAAAGGCAGCGGACGTCCTCGCCCGCCAGTACGCCAGCTGGTAAGCCTGATCTTTCCTAGAACATTTCGCTCGTATCGGCGAGCGTGCCCCGGAGCATCCCTTCAAGCCGCGCGCGTGTGATTTTACGCTGATGCTCCAGTGCTGCTTCCGGCACGTCGTTCGCGGCGGCCCATGCGGTATCCGCCTTGTCGAATCCGGCAATGGCTTGTTCCAGCTGCTCCGGCGACCGCATCAGTTCGTAGCCGAAGAAATGCTTGAAGAAGGCGCTTTCAATGAAATGCCGTTCTTCGGTGTCCGCTTCGTTGAAATCGTGGCTGTGATAGACCACTGCTTGCGGCGCATAGACCTTGGCATAGCCTGCCTTGATAATGGCTTCAGCCCACAGCTGGTCTTCGCCGAACTTGGTGCGTGGATAGGGGATTTTCTCCCAGATCGTACGGCGGAAGCAGCTGTTGTTGTCGCTGTAGAAATGCAGCTTCTGCCGCCACGATGGGTCTTCTGCGGCATAACGGTTGGCATCCGTCGCCTTGTCGAGCGCGAGCGGCAGCCGGTCGAACCCCGTGAAATGCGCTTTCATGTCCCGCTTCGTGAAGGGGGTGGCATCAGGCCACGCCAGATGCTTGCCGAAGACGCCTGCGGCATCCGGATAATGTTCAAGCGCGGTCACCAGATTGAATAGCCAGCGGGTCGAGGCGGGCAGGGCATCATGGGTGAGGTAAGCGATGAATTCGCCGCTTGTCAGCTCGGCGCCAAGGTTGCGCGTATCGCCGTGATTGAAATCCTGCTTGTTGATCTGGTGCAATTTCACGGTCGGATATTTACGCACGATATTCAGCGTGTCGTCCTTCGATCCGCTGTCGATCACCAGAATTTCGAACCGCCACGGCGCCTGTTGTTCAAGCACGGCTTTCAGAACCTTCTCGAAATCCGGGCCGGGGTTGAGCGTCGGGATCACCACCGATGCCTTCATCGGCATCATGGTTGCCGGGGGCTGGACGGCAACACCATTCGTGCGCTCCCAAAGGCCCGCACAGATGGCCTGTTCCACTTCGCGGGCGGCATTTTCCCAAGAGAAATGCTCGACCCAGCGCATTGCCGCCGCAGCCTGCTGCGTACGCGCGGCCGGGTCGTCAATCAGGCGCTCCAGTGCATCGGCGATGCTCGCCGGATGCGGGGCCGCGAACGAGACGGTCTCGACCGGGAAGATCGCCCGCGTGCTTTCCACATCCAGTTCCACAAGCGGCAGGCCGCACGCCATCATCTCCTGCGGCACCAGTGAATAGTTGGTCGCCGAAAAGACGAGGCCGATATCGGATGTCCGGAACAGGTCGGCGAGCGCCTCGGGCGTCGTCACGCCATGATCTCGGAACACGAAAGGCGCTGCGTCAAGCTGCAGGTCGGCACCGAAGAAATCCACCTCGAACGCGATGCCGCGGCGCGCCAGTTCTTCAAGCGCCAGCATCGCGAATTCTACTGCGCGCCGTGCCGTGAAATGCCGGGCATAAACGGCGATGCGGGGCACCTTGTTCTGCGTCCGCGCGGCAGGCGGGTAATAGACGCTGCGGTCGGCGGCCAGCCAGAAATGGCTGGCTTTGCGGCCATAGCGTTCGCCCATCAGGCCAGCGAGCCACGGGCTCGCGCAGATGCAATACAGGTCCTGCCGGTAGGTTTCTTCCGCCGCCAGATAGCGTGCCCCCATCGGGTGGAAGGCCGGTTCGAAATCTTGCACGAAATAGAAACGCTGCTTGAAATGGGTGGCCGACATGACCGGCCATACCGACCAGCAATCGGTGGCAATCAGGGCGTCGCCCCGGGCTTCGGCAAAGCTGCCGTCAATAAAACGCACTTCGCCGGCAAAGTGCTGGAAGTGCTTGACGATTGTCTCGTAGGCCTCGGCTGGGGTTTTGTGCTTGGACGGATTGTTGACCCAAATGGTCACCCGGTGCCCCATCAGCTCCAGCAGATGGGTCATGCGGAAGATCGTCATGTGGCCGCCGCCGCCGATCGCGAAATCGGGCACCACCCAGTGGATATCAAGCGCCATCGGGTTGAAGGCACCTTCAGGCTCGGCAAGTGGCCGTACGGGATAGCGAACCATGTCGCGCATCGGCTCCAGCCCTGGCAGCTGGGCTGACGGGTCCGTTGCTCCGCTTCCCTGCATGTGATCGGCGGCTGTGGGGAATGCGCGTCCTTCGTGGATGCCGATCGTCAGATAGTGCGCGAGCGGCTCGGCAGCGCCGATATCGGGATTCTTCGCGCGGTACAGGCCAGGGTCGAAAATGCGGCTCGGGCGGTAACCCTTGGCGGCACCTTCGCGGATATAGTGCGCCAGCGGGTTTTCGTCGCCGATTTCGCTGGCATGCAGGGCCTTGTACCAGCGGCTGTCGAAATGCGGGTTCGGGCGCCGGCCTTCGTTGCTGCCGTGGAGGAGATATTGAACGAGCGGATCAATCTTCGCCCAGACAGCATCGGGATACCGCTCAAGATACCATTCCGCATCGAAAAGATCGGAAGCGAGCAGCAATTCGTAATCGCGCCTGACTTGATCTGATGCACCCTCGGTGAGGGCCGGACAATAGAGCGCCGCGTTGGCCACAGCACCATTGCGCATGAAGTGGCTGAGGGGGGCAAGGCCGCTTTCCACCGCTTCGGGACGATGGTTCAGGTATAGGGACGGGCTGAACCGGCGGCTCGGCGCATTGCCTTTGGCGGCCCCTTCGCGGATGAAATGGGCAAACGGATTGCGGCCGCCGATTTCCAACCGGTAGGTCTGGAGATACCAGGCGGTGTCGAAATACCGGTTGGGCCAACGCCCGGCAGGCACACCCTTTTCAACATAATGGGCAACCGGATCGACCGTTGTGGCGTCAGCGTTGCGGCGCGTGTACCAGTCACTGTCGAAAAGCCCGGAGGTGCGGATGGCGAGATAGTCTTCAAGCTTCGCGGCACCATAGCTGCCGGAAAAGGCCTGGCCGAGTACGATGGCACCCGCCGTGCTGCCTTTGGCCAGATAGTGGGCGAGCGGGTCCTCATCCTTGCCGATCATGGTTGCATTGAGCGTGCGGTAGCAGCTCGCCGAAAACTCGGCGCACGGGTCTTTGCTGCTGCTGCGCCAGTGCCGGGCATAGTGCCTGAGGGCACGGCCCTTACCGGCCTTGCCGTTTTTCATATAGCGGTCGGCATACCATACCGGATCGAACCACCGGTTCGGTCGGATACCCTGCGCTTCACCCCAGACGACATAATGAAAAACGGGGTCGAGCCCGCAACGCCGCACATCGGCGTTCTCGGCAAGATACCAGTCGCGGTCGAAAAGGCCGGTCGCGATGACCTGACGACGGAGTCGCGCCCGCTTGAAATATCGGCGCAGTTTCTTGAGCGGGCTGTCGGACGGATGCATGGCTGACTGGTTACTCTTTTGGCTGGATTGGCGCTTCGATCGCCTGAAATGCCTTGCCCTGACGAGCAAAAAGCGACGGATACCAGGGGTCGCCGGCAAAGGTGGCGCCCCACTTGGCCCTCATATGGTCGCGTTCTGCTTCCTCGCGGGCGCTTTTGGCGCGGTCCTGCGCGTCATACCCCCGGCTTTTCGACTCAAAATGCGACAAGGTCAAGGCAGGAACGTACAGGGTGGCAAGGCCGGCGGCCCCTGCTTTGAAGCAGATTTCATAATCGCTGTAACCGATACCGAGGTCATCCTCGTCAAATCCACCGATGCGGTCGAACACATCGCGGCGACAGCCGAGGAATGCCCCGAAGACGGCAAGCGTGCGATGCGGGCGGCGGGTGCGGTCCAGATACAGGCCATCATCGCAGGTGTCGCCCATGCCTTCCTGCGCTCCGTCCACCACAGAATGGAAGATCACACCGGCATGCTGGATCGTGCCGTCTTCATAGAGAAGCCGCGCGCCTACGATACCAACCTCAGGGCGGGCGAGATAGCCTCGCAAAGTCTGGTCCCAGCCCTCCGTCAGCGCCAGCGTGTCATTATTCAGGAACAGCAGATAATCAGCATCGGTTGCCTTTGCGGCTGCGTTGTTGAGCGCCGACCAGTTGAAGGGCCGGTCATCGCGGATCAGCTTGATACTGCCTTTGCGGGCAGCTTCAGCGAGCCAGGCGAGGGTGGCCGGGTCGTCGCTGCCATTGTCGACAATGATGATCTCTGTATGGGCGTCGTGGCCAAGCGTGCGGTGCAGGCTTTCAACACAGGGGCGCACGAGATCAAGCCCGTTCCGGGTCGGGATGATGATCGCAAGCTTCGGCAGGGCGGGGTCTGCTTCCCATTCGATTGTCAGGCAGTCGTCGATAGCACCGCCGAAAATGTCACTATGGGGGTGCACTGTGGCCTTGCGGCGCGTGCGGGCGAGGTGTGCGGTCACTGCCGCCGGGTCTGCCTCGGCGCGCGGTGCTGTGCCAAGGTGCCACGTCACACCGGGCGCGGAGGCCAGCGCTTGGGCGCCGCCTTCTTCGAACGCGCGCAGCATCAGGTCTTGCCCGCTCGTCAGCCCCTTCTGCTTCACCAGAAACTCCCGACGCACCAGAAGGGCGCGGCCGCTGTCATTGCGTGAAAGCAGCAGGTCATGGTCGAACGCCGCGAACAGGCGAGGGGCGATATAGCGCCCGTCGGCGGAGATATGGTCGTGATCGGGATAAAGCACCAGCGCATCCGGCTGGCGTTCGATCATGGCGGCGAGGTGGGCAAGCGCGCCGGGCTCCAGTTCATCCTGCGCATGCAGGGGCATCACCCAGTCGGCGGCTATATCGCCGGCCGCGTTCGCAAGGGCCTCCCAGTCGGGCACATCGCCAACCGGCAGGGTGGCGATCCAGCCGGCATCGCCACCAGCGGCCAGCTCCGGGCGGTAAAGGGCCGCATACAGATCATAGTTCGCGAGCGGGAAGCGGCGAAACTGGTCAACGCCCGGCAGCGCCCCGGTGATATGGGTCAGCAGCTCCAAAAAAGCGGCATCCCGGGTGTCTTTCTGCGCCAGTAGCGTCTGTCCGATATCGGCCAGGCGCTGCAGATGGCCAATGGTAGTGATCTCGTCGCGGTGGATTTCCGTAGCCGGCATGATCGGGCGGCCCGTGCGGCGGTCGTGCGCTGTCAGCAGCAGAGTGGGCGCCCCGTCCAGCCGGCGCGGGACACCGACAGTCTTCTCGAAACCGAAACGTCCGTGGCCGCCGTGAATATCCTGCAGGTCACGCCGCATCCTGTCAGGACGCGTGGTGCCGACATAGGCGCCGTTCAGGAAGAAATCGAGTTCGAGCACAAGGTCCGGATCATCGGTCGCCACAGCCCAGCCACGCACGGTCGATCCGCTTACCGTCTCGATCCGGGCGAGGGTCGCGGGCTGACTGTCTCCATGACGGGCGAGCCGGTCCATCATCCGGGCATAGGCCTTGCCGTCACGCGCCGCAACGAAGGCGCGCCTTGCCCTGTCGCCTTCGAAGGAAGCGGCAAGGAGATCGGCCCAGCCGAGATCGGGCGTAGCGTCTTCGGCATCGAAATGCCGCGCCAGTCCCTTCAGCACCATCCTGCGGGCAGTGATGGGCAGCCATTCGTGGGGCAAGGACAGGCCTTCCTCCAGTGCCAGAAGGACAGCATCGCGAAACTCGTTTGTGGCGATCAGGCGTTTGGCGACACCAAAGGGGGTGTCCTCTTCACCGTTGATCCGGGCGAAGTCCTTCTCGCTTGGCTCCCTGCCAAGGCACCAGAGATAGAGATACCGGACATCGTCCGGACCAAGCTTCCGGCGGCCTCTGAACCAGCGTTTCATGGAAGGAACCTGGCCCTCAGAAGCCGGCTGCCGGGCCGAACTTGAGGAGCGACTTCAGATACTCGCCGTAGCTGTTCTTGTAGCTCGCCGCCAGTTTTTCGAGCGTGGCGTCATCGATGAAGCCGGAACGCCACGCTACTTCCTCGGGGCAGGCGATCTTCAGGCCCTGACGGGCTTCGATCGTCTGAACGAAGGTGGCAGCCTGCAGGAGGCTGTCGACGGTGCCGGTATCGAGCCATGCGGTGCCGCGCTGCAGCTTGATCACATGCAGGTCGCCGCGCTTCAGGTAGGCGTCGTTCACGCTCGTGATTTCAAGCTCGCCGCGTGCGGAGGGCTCTACCGTCTTGGCGATATCGACGACATCCTTGTCGTAGAAATAGAGGCCGGTAACAGCAAGGTTGCTCTTCGGCTTGGCGGGCTTTTCCTCGATGGAGATAGCACGGCCCGAGGCATCCATTTCCACCACGCCAAAGGCGGTCGGGTCACCCACCGGGTAGGCGAACACATAGGCGCCTTTTTCCACCTTGCCAGCCTGCTTCAGATACTGGGTGAAGCCGGCGGCATAGAAGATATTGTCGCCAAGGGCGAGCGCGCAGGCATCGCCGTCCACGAACTTTTCGCCAATGAGGAAAGCCTGCGCCAGCCCCTTGGGCTCGGGCTGCACGGCATACTCAAGGCGAATGCCCCACTGGCTGCCGTCGCCCAGAAGGTCGCGGTAGAGGGGGGTATGTTCGGGCGTCGAGATGATCAGGACTTCGCGGATACCGGCCAGCATCAGCGTGGTCAGCGGATAATAGATCATCGGCTTGTCGTAAACCGGCAAGAGCTGCTTGCTGATCGACTTGGTGATCGGATAAAGCCGCGTGCCAAGCCCGCCAGCCAGAATGATGCCCTTCATGCTTCCCTCCGGAAAATTGAATGCCGACGCGAGACTAGCCGACTTCGCCCGTCTCGACTAGGCGTTTGACGCAGGCGTCGGTACTGGCCTCCCATGCGGGCAGGCGGACGCTGAAAACGGTTTCGAGCTTGCCGCAATCGAGCCGGCTGTTGGCCGGGCGTTTGGCGGGTGTCGGATAGTCAGCCGTGGTGATTGCATTCACCGTTGGCGCCTTCTGACCGGCGATGTGTTCGCCCGCTTCGAAGATGCGGGTGGCAAAGCCGTGCCAGCTGATACTGCCTGTGCCTGCCAGATGATAGATGCCGGCCTTGCCCTCGGTGCCCTTTTCAAGGACAGCGACAAGGGCGGCGGCTATATCCGGTGCATAGGTCGGGTTGCCGACCTGATCGGCCACCACGCCAAGCGTGTCGCGGGTGGCGCCAAGCTTCAGCATGGTTTTCAGGAAATTCTTGCCCCAGGGGCTATAGACCCATGCCGTGCGGAAGACGAGGGCATCGGGGTTCACCTGCATCACTGCCTGCTCGCCGGCGAGCTTTGACCGGCCATAGGCACCTGTGGGGCCTGTCGGGTCGGTTTCCACATAAGGTGCATCCTTGGTGCCGTCGAACACATAGTCCGTGGAGATATGCAGGAATGGCAGCCCGCGCGCGTGGGCGATGGCGGCAAGCGCGGCGGCACCATCGGCATTGATGGCGGTTGCCTCGTCCTCATCCGTCTCGGCGGCGTCCACCGCCGTATAGGCGGCGGCATTGATGATGGCGTCGGGACGGAAGGCAGCCACAGCTGCATCCATCGAGGTCGGGGACTTCAGGTCAAAATCCGGGCGGCCGAAGGTTTCAAGCGTCAGGTCCTCACGGCCTTTCGCCAGTTCTTCAAGCGCCAGCGCGACCTGACCCGATTTTCCCGCCACAAGGATGCGCATGCGATTACTTGCCTTTCAGAAGGCCGCGGCGTTCCTGCGCCACCTCGCGCAGCGGGCCCCACCACCATTCGTTATCGAGATACCACTGGATGGTCTTCCTGATGCCGGTCTCGAAATTGTCGCCGGCGCGCCAGCCGAGCTCGTCTTCAAGCTTGGTGGCATCGATGGCATAGCGGGCATCGTGGCCCGGCCGGTCGGTCACGAAGGTGATCTGCTCGGCATAGGGTTTGTTCTTGGGGCGGATTTCATCGAGGACAGTGCAGATGGTTTTCACCACATGCAGGTTGGTACGCTCGTTACGGCCGCCCACATTGTATTTCTGGCCCAGCCGGCCTTTCGCCATGATGGTGTAAAGCGCACGGGCATGGTCTTCCACAAACAGCCAGTCGCGGACGTTGGAACCGTCGCCGTAAATCGGCAGCGGGGCGCCATCAAGGGCATTCAGGATGACAAGCGGAATGAGCTTTTCCGGGAAGTGATACGGCCCGTAATTGTTCGAGCAGTTCGAGATCACGACCGGCAGGCCGTAAGTCTCGTGCCAGGCATTCGCCAGATGGTCAGCCGATGCCTTCGATGCCGAATAGGGGCTTGAAGGATCGTAGGGTGTCGTTTCGGTGAAAAGACCGTCTGCACCGAGCGAGCCATATACCTCATCCGTCGAGACATGCAGGAAGCGGAAGGCGGCTTTGTCGGCTTCGTTGAGACCCATCCAATAGGCCCGTGCGGCTTCCAGCAGCTGGTAGGTGCCGACGATGTTGGTCTGGATGAAATCACCGGCTGCGGTGATCGAGCGGTCCACATGGCTTTCGGCAGCCAGATGCATCACGGCGTCCGGCTGATGCTTGGCGAAAATTTCGTCAAGCGCCGCACGATCGCAGATGTCGGCTTTTTCGAACGTGTAAAGCGGGCTGTCCTCGATCTCTTTCAGGCTCGCCAGATTGCCGGCATAGGTCAGCTTGTCTAGATTGACGACCTGATGGCCGAGGTCCTTGACAAGATAGCGGCAAACCGCCGAACCGATGAAGCCGGCACCGCCGGTGACGATGATTTTCATGTGGGGTCAGCCTTTATAGACAAAGGGATTGTCGAGGTCTTTCAGCCGCGGCAGCTTCCTGTCCTTGTCAGAAAGGATCGCTTTTGCGGGGTCGATCGGCCACTCGATGCCAAGGTCCGGGTCATCGAAGGCGATACCGCCGTCGCAGCCTGGCGCGTAGAAATCGGTAACCTTATAGAGAAACTCGGTATCGGGCTCGAGGGTGCAGAAGGCGTGGGCAAAGCCGCCCGGCACCCAAAGCTGGCGCCAGTTGTCCGCCGACAGCTCCACCGATACATGCTGGCCGTATGTGGGCGACCCCTTGCGGATATCGACCGCTACATCCAGCACCCGGCCACGAGAAACGCGGACAAGCTTGCCTTGTGTGTGCGGCGGCGTCTGGAAATGCAGCCCGCGCACAACGCCCACATCGCGCGACAGCGAATGATTGTCCTGCACAAAGGTCACGCCCGGTACATGCTCGTTGAACACGCGGGTCGAGAAAGTCTCGGAAAAGAAGCCGCGATCATCACCAAAGCGTTTCGGGGTAAAGAGAAGGACGCCGGGCAGGGCCAGTTCTTCGACGGTCATTGAGCCTCCAAGAGCGTTTGGTGACAAGGGGTTCGGGACTTTATAGGGGATGCCGCGGGGGAAGGAAAGGGGGCAAGGGCCTTGCGCCGCGCGCGGCGACAACTTATGAGATAGGGACCTCGACAGGGCAGGCATGGATGCTCAAACGCAAACTCAGGAAAAAGCCGGTGGCCAAGGCCTCCGCGCCGGTGGCAACACCCGGCGCGACGGTGCTGGGCGTTTATCCGTATGCCCGCCGAAACCCTTTCCAGCGGATGCTTTATGCTGATCCGGGCTGCCATGATGTTGATATCATCATGCTCGCCCGCCCCGATGAACTGGAAGCCATCGCTGCGGGTCGTCCTGCCATCGCCCATTATCACTGGGTCCATAGCCTGTTCGACGGTATGAAATCACCCCGTGCGGTGGCGAAGGCCGCGAAACAGTTTATCGCGCACCTTGATGCGCAAAAGGCGGTCGGCACCGGTATCGTCTGGACACTTCATAATGTAATGTCGCACCGCAGCCGCTGGCCCGAAGAAGAGTTGATGGTGCGCGAAGCGCTCGCTGCGAAGGCCGATATCATCCATGTGATGAACCCGGATAGTGCGGCGATGACCGGGCCCCTCTACCGGCTGGACCCCGAGCGTGTACAGCATGTGCCCCACCCGAGCTATTTCGGTGTCTATCCGGCCTATCAGGCGCGCCCGGTGGCGCGGCGGTCGCTGGGGCTGAAGGACGGCGAAATTGCGCTCTTGTTCTTCGGTATGATCGAGCCCTACAAGGGGTTGCGCACTTTCCTTGCCTCCCTCGATACACTGCAGGACCGGCTTGGCGGGCGTGTGCGGGCGCTCATTGCCGGGCGACCGTCCGACAAGGACTTTCTGGCCGAGGTTGAAGAAACAGTACGGAAGCGGAATGATATACGCCTTCATGCTGAAGCCGTTGATGATCAATCCGTTCAGACATGGTTCAGGGCGGCGGACATAGTGATGTGCCCCTATCCGCGCGGCCTCAATTCCGGGGTGGCGCAAACGGCCATCAGTTTCGGTCGCCCGGTGGTGGCGTCCGCCGGATTGCAGCCGACCTTGCCGGACATTCCGGGTGCGGTATCGGTGTTTGATCCCTCGGCGCCTGATACATTCGTGACGGCGACGTTGGCGGCGGTGAAGGCGGCAGCGCGGCCCGAACTGGAAGCCGAGCTGCTCGAATGGGCGGCGCGACTCGCACCAGAATCTGTTTCAAGGCGATTCTTCGCCATGCTAGAAACGGCAGGACTGCTGCCGTCGGACGACCGGGAGAATAAAGCGTGACCAGACTGTCGGACCATGTGGGGAAGATCCAGCCGGTGATCCTGTCGGGCGGGTCGGGTTCGCGCCTGTGGCCGCTGTCGCGCACGCACTATCCCAAGCAGTTCCTGCCGCTCTATGGCGACAAGAGCCTTTTCCTGCAAACGCTGGAGCGGGTGTCGCATTCCTACGGTTTCCGCGATCCGATGGTGATCGCGAACGAGCATCACCGTTTCATCGTCAACGAGCAGGCCGCCAAGGCCGATGTGGCGCTTGGGCCGTTCCTGCTGGAACCCGTTGGCCGCAATACGGCGCCTGCCATTGCGCTCGCGGCCCTCAGGATTGCCGAAAGCGATCCCGAGGCGCTTCTGCTGGTGCTGCCTTCCGATCATGTGATTGCCGACGTACCGGCCTTCCACAAGGCGGTTGCCAAGGCTGCTGCCGTCGCCGCGGAGGGTCGCCTTGTCTGTTTCGGGATGACGCCGACGCGGGCCGAAACCGGCTACGGCTATATCGCGGCAGGCAAGCCGGTCGCCGGTCATGAAGGGGCCTTCGCGATTGACGCCTTCAAGGAGAAACCCGATGCGAAGACGGCTGAAGGCTATCTGAAATCGGGCGGCTACAGCTGGAACAGCGGCATGTTCATGTTCCCGGCGGGCCTCATCCTTGATGAATTCCGTGCCCACGCGCCGGCTATTCTTGATGGAGCCGTCAAGGCGCTTGCGAGTGTGCGGCATGATCTAAATTTCGAACGACTTGGCGAATCCGAGTTTGGCGCGATTCCCGCCGATTCCATCGACTATGCCATCATGGAAAAAACGGCGCGGGCGGCTGTGGTGCCCGCCAGTTTCGGCTGGTCGGACGTGGGCAGTTTCGGCGCGCTTTGGGATATCGCCGAGAAGGATGCCGGCGGCAATGTGACGCACGGCGATGTGATTGCCGAGGCCTGCCGTAACAGCTATTTTCACACCGATGGCCGCATGGTTGCCGCCCTCGGGCTTGAAGACCTGATCGTTGTCTCCACCGAAGATACCGTCCTTGTCGCCCACAAGGGGCAGGACCAGGATGTGAAGAAACTGGTGGAACGCTGCAAGGCCGAAGGCCGCAGTCTTGTCGACCTGCACACCACCGTCTATCGCCCGTGGGGCAGCTACCGTTCGATTGCAGTCGGCCCGCAGTTTCAGGTGAAGGAACTGGTCGTGAAGCCCGGCAAGAAACTGAGCCTGCAGATGCACCATCACCGCGCCGAGCATTGGGTGGTGGTCGAGGGGACGGCGACGGTCACCCGCGACGAGGATATCCTCACCCTGCATGAAGACCAGTCGATCTATCTGCCGCTCGGGTGTCGCCACCGGCTTGAAAACCCGGGCAAAATCGATCTCAGGCTGATCGAGGTCCAGTCGGGCAGTTATCTCGGTGAAGATGATATCGTCCGCTTCGAGGACGATTTCGGCCGCCTGAAGGACAAATAGGCGGCCGAAACAGGCTTTCAGTTATTTCAGCGTGACGAGCGGGGCAAGCCGGGCGGCGAGCTTCGGGTCGTCCATGGCCATCGAAAGGTTGGCCATCAGCCAGCCGACCATACTGCCGCAGTCAAACCGGGTGCCCGAGAAGCGCACGGCGTGGAAGGGCTGCTTGCCGATCAGCTTGGCCATCGCGTCGGTCAGCTGGATTTCGCCGCCGGCACCGATTTCCTTCGACGACAGCAGGCCCATGATCTCCGGCTGCAGGATGTAGCGGCCAACCACGGCTTGCGTTGAAGGGGCGGCTTCCGGCAGTGGCTTTTCCACAAGGCCGGTCACTTCGATGCAGCGGTCGCTTTTCTGGTCGCCGGGGGTGATGACGCCGTATTTGGAGGTGTCCTCGCGCGGCACTTCCATGGTCGCCACAAGGTTGCCGCCGAGCGTTTCGTACGCCTCGACCATTTCCTTCAGGGCGCCGTCCTTGCCCTTGATCAGGTCATCGGGCAGGGCAACGGCGAAGGGTTCATTATTCACCAGTTCCCGCGCGCACCATACGGCATGACCAAGGCCGCGCGGCCGCATCTGCCGGACATAGGCGATGCGGCCTTCTTCCAGAAGCATGCTGCGGGCAACTTCAAACGCTTCATCCTTGCCGCGCTCGCGCAGGATATCCTCAAGCTCGTAGGCATGGTCGAAATGGTCTTCCATCACCTGCTTGTTGCGGCCGGTGACCAGAATGACGTCCTCGATCCCCGCCTGCCGTGCTTCCTCGATCGCATACTGGATCAGCGGCCGGTCAAGAACCGGCAGCATTTCCTTCGGGATGGCCTTGGTGGCCGGCAGGAAGCGGGTGCCGAGGCCGGCAACGGGAAGCACAATTTTGCGGACGGGACGGGGCATATGTCACTCCAGTTCAGCGAGATACTTGCGGGTCAGGATCTTGCTTTCCTCCACAGCTGGCTGGTCGAAGGCATCCACACCCATCAGGTGTGCCATGACCACGGTTTCCAGCATGAAGGACATGAACAAGGCCCCGATATTCTCTTCGTCCAGCGCGTTGATCGTCAGCTGGCGGATGATGCGGCCACGGGCGCGCAGGGCATCCTGCGTGGCGCGCGCCTGACAGGTGACCGTATCGCCGATGGTGCGGCCGGCCATGTAATCAAGGCCGTTATCCTTGGCGGCTTTGGGGTCCAGCCGCGGGCCTTTGCCGTAGCTCGGCACCACAATGAAGGTCGAGAATTTGTCGTCCGGGCCATCCAGAAACAGCTGCAACTGGCTGTGCTGGTCCACGGGGCCGACAGCGCGAATGGGCGTCGTGCCCTTGCCGTCCTTGCCAAGGCTTTCAGCCCAGAGCTGGCCGTGCCAGCGGGTGAAGGCGCGCAAGGCATCGGCATAGGCCATCAGCAACACCTGCGTCACGCCGCGATGCTCGGCAAGCGTATGGGTGAGCGCAGCGCCGATGACGGCGGCGGTCGTTTCCGGCACGCTGCCGACAGCCTTGTAAATCTCGTGCGCGCCGTGACGGAAGCCTTTCACCGAAAGGCCCGCGGCGGCAACAGGCACCATGCCCACGGTGGTCAGCACGCTGAAGCGGCCGCCCACATCCAAGGGATGCTCCACAATGTGCGAGCCCAGTGCTTCGCCGTAAGCACGCAGCGCACTCGGCTTCGGCTCGGTGATGAAGCTGAAATGATCCTTCAGCGGGCGTTTCGTCTGCGGCTCCAGCCAGGCACGGAAGGCCAGAAGCTGGGCGAGCGTTTCCGCCGTGGTGCCGGATTTCGAGATCGACAGGACATGCGTCTCGTTCGGGTCGAGCGTCGCGAACAGGCGGTCCATCTCGAACGGGCAAAGGCTGTCGGGGGTATGGACCGTCACACCGGTCGAGGGACGGTAGCGTGCAATGGCAAGCGCTGCCTGCGCGCCAAGGCTCGATCCGCCGGTGCCCAGCACCACAAGCTCCTTGAAGCCGCGCTGGATTTCATGCGCGAGCGCCTCGATGGCGGCATGATCCTGATCTTCGCCGGTGCGGCGGGCAAACGGGGGCAGGGCATCCATGGCCAGCGCCCGGGCATAAGCCGAGGCCTTTTCGAGATTCTTGTCGAACGCGTGCTTCAGCCCCACGTCATCAAGAAGGTCATCAAGCGGGCGGCTGCCGAAATCCATCGTGAACATTATTGGTCTCACTTCCCTTGAGTCTGTAAATGACAACGTTGCCATTCAAGCTCTTCTGCGGCTTTTGTGCAAGCTGTCTTTTACTCGGGACACCATGATCGAACGAACATGTTGCAGCACCATAAAGGATGATCAAGGAAAGTGCCATAGGGTCCGAGAGGGAACGGCATCAAGGACTTGGAGGAAGGTCCCATTCCTCGAAAAGGCGCACGGGATGGGCCTTGAATCGCGTGCGCGCTGCGTCCAGAAAGGCGTTCAGGCTGGCGGACGCGATCCGGCGAGGCGGGTAGATCGCGCTGACGGGCAGGGGCTCCATCGCAAGTTCGGTCAGCACGGGGATGAGCCGCCCGGCCCGGATGCTTTCGTGCAACTGATAGGACATGGCCCTGACGATGCCCCGGTCTGCTTCCGCGGAGGCAACCGCCGCATCGGCGCTGTTGACCAGCAGGCGCGGTCGTACGCGCACCGTTGCGGCCGATTTCCCGAAGCGCCATTCATTGCTGCTGCTGCCGTCGATCCCGTCGAAGGCGATAAGATCGTGCGAGGCCAGCTCTTCGGGCGTTTGCGGCGCACCGCGCGCGCGCAGGTAGGCGGGGCTTGCGGCCAGCATGCGGTTCACGGCACCAAGCCGGGTGGCGGTCAGGCTGCTGTCCTGCAGCGGCCCGATCCTGACGGCGACATCGATTGCCTCCTCGGCAAGGTGGGCGTTGCGGTCCGAGAGGATCAGCCGCACCGAAAGGGCCGGATGCTCGGCGAGCAGCTGGTTCACCACCGGCAACACATGCAGGCGCCCGAAAACGATGGGTGCCGCCACCGTCAATGTCCCTTGCGGGGCTGCATTCACGCCGCGAACGCGGGCTTCGGCCAGATCGATATCTTCGAGAATCTGGCGGCAGCTTTCGAGATAAGCCTCGCCGCGTTCGGTCAGCCGCACTGTCCGTGTGGTGCGGTGAAAAAGCACGAAGCCGAGATGGTCTTCAAGCGCCGCAACCGCGCGGGAGATGACGGAGGTCGATAACCGCAGGCGCCGGGATGCCTCGGCGAAGTTGCCGTGGGTCGCAACGGCCGCAAAGGCCCGCATGCTTTCCAGCCGGTCCATATATTATCCCGAATATCACAATAATGATTTTCAGAATGGCATAATTATCATCCATTCAGCAATGACGTATCTATCGGCAAACGGAAAAGCCAATCGGAGAAGGAGAAGGCAAATGGGCTATCTGTTTCTCGAGACCTTATCGACCTCGACGGTGCAGGCCGCGCAGGATGCAAACGGCGCTGGCAACTTCTGGCAGACCTTCAAGGGCGACCGGCAGTTTGATGCTTTCACGGACGCCGAGGCCGACTTCCTCGCCCGGCGGGACAGCTTCTATATGGCGAGTGTGTCGGAAAGCGGCTGGCCCTACGTGCAGCACCGGGGTGGCCCGGCGGGCTTCCTGACGCTTCTGGATGAACGCACGCTGGCATTCGCCGACTATCGCGGCAACCGCCAATATATCACGCTCGGCAATATTGCCGGGAATGACCGGGTAGCCCTGATCCTGATGGACTATCCGAACCGTCGCCGGCTGAAGATTCTCGCGCATATGGAAGTGCGGGATCTGGCCGCCGATCCCGACCTTGCCGCCCGGCTGGCGCAGCCCGGCTACAAGGCTTTGCCTGAACGCGCCTTTGTGCTGCATCTCCATGCGTTTGACTGGAACTGCCCGCAGCATATCACGCCCCGATTCACGACAGCGGAACTAGAAAAACTGCTCTCCCCCGTCCATGCGCGGATCGAGGCGCTGGAAGCCGAAAACGCTGCCCTCAGGGCAGCGCTCAAAACATAACAAAAAGGACTCATAAAATGATAGCGAACCCCGAAATCCGGCCGCCCCTGCCGCCCTTCACCGAAGAAACAGCAATCCAGAAAATCCGTGCCGCCGAGGACGCCTGGAATAGCCGCAACCCGGCACGCATTGCGCTTGCCTACACGCCCGATAGCCGCTGGCGGAACCGCAGCGAGTTTGTCTCGGGCCGCGAAGCCATCGTTGGCCTTCTCACCCGCAAGTGGGAAAAGGAACTTGAATACCGGCTCATCAAGGAGCTTTGGGCCTTCACGGACAACCGCATTGCCGTGCGCTTTGCCTATGAATGGCGCAACGAGGCCGGCGACTGGTTCCGTGCCTACGGGAACGAAAACTGGGAGTTTGACGAAAACGGCCTGATGCGCGAACGCCACGCCAGCATCAATGATGTGGCAATCAGCGCCGACGAACGCCTGTTCCACTGGGATATGGCGGGCCCCCGCCCGGCAGACCATCCGGGCCTCAGCGACCTGGGGCTTTGATCCGATGAAAAACGGGGCGGACATTCCGCCCCGTTTTTTATTCCACCGTCACAGCCTTCGCCAGGTTGCGGGGCTGGTCGACATCGGTGCCCTTTTCGACCGCCGTGTGGTAGGCCAGCAGCTGCACCGGCAGGGCATAAAGGAACGGGCTCGTCAGGTCGCTCGCCGATGGCATCGCAAAGCTGCCGTGCATCTCGTTTTCCGTGAAGGCAGTCAGGTGATCGGAGACAAGGATCAGCCGCCCCTTGCGGGCCATGATTTCCTGCAGGTTCGACAGCGACTTGTCAAAGAGGCCGTCAGACGGCGCAAGGCCGATCACCGGCACATTTTCGTCAATCAGCGCGATGGGGCCGTGCTTCAGTTCGCCCGCTGCATAGCCCTCGGCATGGATATAGCTGATTTCCTTCAGCTTCAGCGCGCCTTCCATGGCAATCGGATAATGGATGCCCCGGCCGACGAACAGGATATCCCGCGCCTTGGCGAGCTTGCGGGCGATATCCACAAGGTCCTCCTGATGATGGAGGATCTTCGCCATCTGCGAGGGGATGCGCTCGAGGTCCGCGACCATCTTGGCCTCTTCCGCTTCGCTCACATGCCCCTTGGCGCGGCCAAGTGCCACGGCGAAGGAGGCAAGCACCGCAAGCTGGCAAGTGAAGGCCTTGGTGGAGGCGACACCAATCTCCGGGCCGGCATAGGTGGGCAGCACTACGTCCGCCTCGCGCGCCATCGTCGATTGCGGCACGTTGACGACCGCCGCGATATGCTGGCCACCGGCCTTGGCATGGCGCAGGGCGGCGAGCGTGTCCGCCGTTTCGCCTGACTGCGAGATGAAAAGCGCAAGGCCGCCCGTTTCATACACGGGGTCGCGGTAGCGGAACTCGGAGGCGATATCGACGTCCACTCCAACGCGGGCGAATTTCTCGATCCAGTATTTGGCGACCATCCCGGCATAGAAGCTGGTGCCGCAAGCGACGATGGTGATGCGCTTCACGCTGCCAAGATCAAACGGCAGGTCGGGCAGGCGCACGCTGCCGGTATTCGGGTCCAGAAGGCGGCCAAGGGTCTGGGCCACCACGGTCGGCTGCTCGAAGATTTCCTTCTGCATGAAGTGGCGGTGATTGCCCTTGTCCACAAGCGCGCCGGTGAGGTGCGAGATGGCGATGGGCCGCTCGACCGGTTTGCCACTCTCGTCGAATGTCTTCAGGCTGCCGCGCTTGGCGATCACCCAGTCACCTTCCTCAAGATAGATGAGGCGGCTGGAAAGCCCGGCAAGCGCCAGCGCATCCGAGCCGAGGAAAACCTCGCCGTCGCCGAGGCCGACAACCAGTGGGCTGCCGCGACGGGCACCAAGGAGCAGGTCTTCTTCCCCGTCCACGAGAACGGCAAGCGCGAAGGCGCCTTCAAGGCGTTCGAGCGTGGCGGCGAAGGCTTGCTCGGCGGGCAAGCCGCCATCCAGATAGCGGGTGAAAAGGCGGACAACAACTTCGGTGTCGGTTTGCCCTTCGAACGTCACACCGGCAGCGGTCAGTTCGTCGCGCAGCTCACGGAAGTTTTCGATGATGCCGTTATGGACAAGGGCGGCCTTGTGCGTCATGTGCGGGTGGGCATTCACCTCGGTCGGTTCGCCGTGGGTCGCCCAGCGGGTGTGGCCGATGCCGGCATTGCCTTCCAGGGGATCGGCGGCCAGAACGTCGCGCAGGGCCGCGAGCTTGCCAACAGCGCGGCGGCGCTCCAGCTTGCCACCCTTGACGACCGCGATGCCGGCGGAGTCATAGCCACGGTATTCAAGCCGGGAGAGTGCCTCCACAAGCCCGCCGGTGACCGATGCCTTGCCGAGAATGCCGATAATGCCGCACATGGGTTACTTGCCCTTCTTTTCGGCTTTGCGGGCTTCCGACTTTTTGCGGAAGCGGGCCGCATAGCCCTCGATCTGGTTTTGCGAAGCGCGGGTCAGCGCCAGCGCATCGGCTTCTACCGTTTTGGTGATCACACTGCCAGCCCCGACGATGGCGCCGTCACCCACTTTGACGGGGGCCACCAGCGCCGTGTTCGAGCCGATGAAGGCGCCCGCGCCGATTTCGGTGCGGTATTTGAAATAGCCGTCGTAATTGCAGGTGATGGTGCCGGCACCGATGTTCGCCTTGGCGCCCACGGTGGCGTCGCCGATATAGGAAAGGTGATTGACCTTCGCGCCGGGCTCGATATCCGCCTTTTTGACCTCGACAAAGTTGCCGATCTTGGCGCCCTTGCCGATATGGGCGGCGGGCCGCAGGCGGGCAAAGGGGCCGATCACGGCGTCAGCTGCCACGGTCGCGCCTTCAAGGTGCGAAAAGGCGTGGATCACGGCACCCGTGGCCACCGTCACGCCGGGGCCGAACACCACGTTCGGCTCCACCGTCACGTCGGGCTCAATGATGGTATCGTGCGAGAAAAAGACGGTTTCGGGGGCGACGAGCGTCACGCCGTTCGTCATCATCTCGCGGCGCTTGCGGGCCTGGAAGGCGGCCTCGGCAGCAGCGAGGTCGTTGCGGTCGTTGATGCCAAGGACATCGGCCTCATCGGCCACCACCACCGCCACATTGCGGCCATCGCCGCGCGCGGCGGCGACTAGGTCGGTCAGATAATATTCGCCGGCGGCATTGGCGTTGGAAAGCTTGTCGAGCCAGCCGAACAGTTTATTGCCGTCGATCACCATCATGCCGGAATTGCAGAGGGTGATGGCACGTTCTTCCTCCGTCGCGTCCTTATATTCAACGATGCGTTCAAGCGTGCCGTCGCCGCCCCGGACAAGCCTGCCGTAACGGGCTGGGTCTGCGGGTTCGAACCCGAGGACGACGATGCCGGGATTCGCCGAACTCGCCCGCGCGGCCATCATTTCCTGCATCACATTCAGCGGGGTGAAGGGCACATCACCGAAAAGGACGATCACGTCGCCCGCAAAATCCTTCAGCGCCTCGCGGCATACCATCACGGCATGCCCGGTGCCCAGCTGTTCCGCCTGCGTTACGAACTCGAGCCCCGGCAGGGCGGCTTCCACCTGTTCCTGCAGCGAGCCGACAACCACGATGCGGCGTTCGGGCGACAGGCCGTCGAGCGTGCCCAGCAAGTGGCTCACCATCGGCAGGCCGCCGATCGGGTGCAGCACCTTGTGGAGCCCCGATTTCATGCGGGTGCCTTTTCCGGCGGCGAGGATGATGGCGGCAGTATGGTTTTTGGACATGATGTTCCGAAAATTAACGATAATTCCGGGGGCAGTCTATGCTTGGGTAGCCTGTTTCTAAAAGGGCTTTTTGACAGGATCGGGGCAAGGGTCAGAGATTATCGAACATCTTGTCCGCCGCAATCCGGTGCCATGTTGCGCGGCGGCCTTTGGCTGCGGCCTTCTTGTCCTGGTGGCGCCACCATGCCTTGAGGGCGGCATTCTGCGCCTTCGCATAGGCGGCAACCGGCAGGCCGGGCAGGGGATTGAAGGGATTGTGGCGGCTGTAGGCCCAGATTTCGAGCCGGCTGGCGCCTTCCTCGGCTTGCCCCCGGCCATGGAAGCCGTTGGTGAGCCCGATGACGAGCGTGCCGGCCTTCACGGTAAGCCCTTCAGGGGCGGGCAAGCCAAGCTCGACTAGGTCCTCCGGGTTGGCCCGGAAGGAGCCTTTTTCGGAATAGCCGTCGTTGAGCCGTGCGGCCACAAGCGACCGGCGATATTCCCATTTCAGGCGCCGCCACGTCAGCGCTGCCGAACCGCGCACATAGGTGAAGGGGCCTTTCTCGGGCGTCACATCCTCAAGGAAAAGCCAGGCTTTCATCGTCGGGTGGAAGGTATCGGAATGCATCACCTTCTGGGGGTCGGCGGTGCCGCTCAGCGATCCGTTGCGGATACGCTGCACATAAAGGATCGAAGGCGTTGCCTTGGCTCCGGTATATGCCAGCCAGTCGGTGAAGCGCTTGTCCGAAACCGTTGCAGCAAGCGCTGGCGCCGAGGCAAGTGTTTCGTCGTCGAGAAGGATACGCTGGGTGGCGGTGTCGCCCTGCACCATCTGGCGCGGCTCGCCGGGGCCACGGGCAAGGTCGGCCCGGATAGCGGCAATTGTTTCAGCGCCGATGAAATCCTCGACGGCCACAACGCCGTCCCGGTGGAAGCGGGCGCGCAGCTCTTTCGGCATGCGGCCACGAAGCATGAACCAGCGGAAATTGGTGGCGGCGTGGGAGAGAAGCACCCTCAGCGCATGGAGCCCCAGAAGATTGAGGACCCGTGCGCCGAGGATCGGGTTTGCCTTGAAGGACTTTGCCTCGCCGAGGAGGCCGAGAAGCCAGCCCGGCCACAGATGGAGTTTCAGAAGACGAGGCATGGTGTCCTTCAGGCTGTTTCCTATTGCTTGTCGTACGCTTCGATGAAGGACCGGATATCATCCAGGAACTTCAGGCGCGACGGCTCATGCACATACATCATATGGCCCGATTCGTAATAGGTGAAAGCAACGCGGTCCTTCACGATTTCGGGTTGGGCCAGCGCATTCTCGGCCCCGTAGAAGGGGGTCGCGAAGTCATAATAGCCCTGGGTGACAAGCACATGCATGTCCGGATTGTGGCGCATGGCGGAACCAAGCATCGGCACCACGTTCACGAAGCGGCCACCGTTCGGCAGCTCCTTGCCCCAAACGTTCCAGTTCCAGCCCCAGTCCTTTTCGCCGCGTGCGCTGTTGTTGTAGCGGCGATCGGTCAGCTTCACGCCGAAGAAGTTTTTCAGCTGGTCGTTGATGGCGACAGTGAAGGCATTGCCGGTGGCGTCCGAGAAGGGGTCGCTTTCGAAGAACTCGCCGGCTGAATCCGGCTCGTCGCCGAGATAGCGGCTGTCAAGGCGACCGACCACCTTGCGTTCGTCGCGCATCAGCTCCTTGAAGAAGCGGAAGACTTCGATCCGCAGGTTGGTTGCCTTGATGTAGTTTTTCTCAAGGCCGGTATACTGGTGCAGCTTGTCGATGATGCGGGCTTCCTCGTCCGCGCTCAGGCGGTTGCCGGCCATGAGGGCGGCGGCATAGTCGGTGCTGGCAAACGCGCGCACTTCATCAAGGAAGGCTTCAAGGTTGGCGGGCTTCGACGGCAGCTGGTTATGATACCAGGCGGTTGCCGCGTAGCTCGGCAGGAAGGACACATAAGCCTGCACGGCACCCGGCTGGAAGCGGCTCTGGTGATAGTCAAGCACCGCCGAGATCAGCATGATGCCATTGAGGCCGATATCATGATCGTTGGTCAGCTTGTCGGCAACAACGGCTGAGCGCAGCGTGCCGTAGCTTTCACCGGCCAGAAACTTCGGCGAGTTCCAGCGATTGTTTTCGTCAATCCAGGTGCGGATGAATTCGGCGATCGAGCCGCCGTCTTCCAGAACCCCCCAGTGTTTCTTGGGGTCTTCGTCGCCGAGCGGGCGGCTGAGGCCGGTGCCGACCGGATCGATGAAGACAAGATCAGTCACATCGAGGACGGTTTCCGGGTTGTCGATGATCCGGTAGGGCGCAGCGCCATCGTCAGCCGGGTCCGACGGCACGACCACCCGGCGCGGGCCGAACACGCCCATATGCAGCCACATGGAGGCCGAACCGGGACCGCCGTTATAAACGAAGGTGACCGGACGGGTCGACGGGTCCTTCACGCCGTCCTTCAGGTAGGCGTAGGTGAAGAAGGTGGCCACGGGCTTGCCCTTGGCGTCGCGGATATAGGTGTCCCCCGCAACCGCCTTGTAGGCGACCTTAACGCCGTTGAATGTGCCCGATTTCGACGAGCTGAAAACGGCAGGCTCCGGGATGGCTGGTGCGGCGGCAGTTTTGGCCTCTTCCGCGAACACCGGGTTTGTCAGGCTGATGGCCGAAAGGCCAAGCGCCACGATGCAGCTTCTGATCATGTGTTCCCCCACTTGATTATGTGATCGTCTGAACATTCAGTCTCCAAGGTTGAATGCCACCGGTGGCCCGGAGTCAAGGCCCCGCGCATGACAATAAGTTTAGTTGAGGGGCTTTTGTCGGCGGGGGCTTTGATGTTGCGAGATGTATGGAGCTGGGCTAGGGTCCGCGGCGTTTTGTCGTCTGTCCGGGGCCAAAGGATTCTCGATGTCGCCTATCCTGCTTACAATGAAGCATCTGTCGCCGATTATCCTTGCAGAAAATGGCCCCGTGCTGCGGGAGGCGCCGCGCCCGCCGGAGCTGCAACAGCCCGGATATGATGCAGCTTTCGACAAGAGGACGCTTTTCTACGATACGTTCATACCGGCCGGCGGACGCAAAGTGCGTCTTCTGGGGCCATCGTTGTTGAACCTGGAAAGTGAGCTTGTCGGCAGCCGGATTACGGTTACGCGCGGGGACACCTATTTGGAACATGTGGTCCAAGAAGATGATATCGTTTCGCTGCGCAAGATTTTTCGCATGGATGTGCCTTTGCCTCAAAATGAGGCGGGAGATGTTTTCCTGAAGCTGGAATCAGCCCGTCTTGGCACCCATGAAGTACAGGTGCGTTTTAACCGTGTCCCTGCGTTCACTGGCCGGAAGGTGCTTTTCACCCTGTTCAAGTATGAGCCGCTGGCATGGATACGGGACTGGGTCGAGTTCAACATCCGCTACCATGGCGCCGATGCTGTATTGCTCTACAACAACGATTCACCGCTTTACACCACCGAAGAGATAGCTGCAGGAATAGCGGATATTCCGGGGCTGCGGGAGGCGGCTGTAGTTGAGTGGTCATTTCCCTATGGGCCGGGCGCCTATAAGGATTCAAAATGGGATTCCAACTTTTGCCAGTTTGGCGTCTTCGATCATGCCCGTTGGCGTTTCCTGGTGCGTGCCGCAGGCGTCCTGAACACAGATATCGACGAGTTGCTGGTCACACATGACCACCGGTCGATTTTCGACATCTTGGAAGAAACCCCCTCCGGATTCCTGCGATTTGAAGGAAATTGGGTCACAGGCGCGCGCGAGCTAGATATGGCGCGGCCGGTCGAGGAACGACGCCACCGGGACTATGACCTGATGGGCGGTGATAGTTGGGATGACAGCTTCTCCGGCAAATGGGCAGTAGTGCCCCGCAAGACGCGTCCGAGGCAGCAATGGTGCACGCATTTCATCACGGGGAAAGATAACCAGTTCGTGCCCCGTGAAGAAATGTTCGTCCGCCATTTCTGCAATATCAATATGAACTGGAAGAAAGACAGGTCCGGCCCCCTTCTGAACGAACGGTCGGATACTGCCCTCATCGAAGCCTACAGGCGCGTCGGGTGGCGCGATTAGCGCTGAGGTGTGCCAGCGTCCGTCAGCAGCGAAGCAAGTTCATTGAATTTCGGATGGCGCCGGGTTTGGGCTGGGGCATTGTCCAGAAGTGCTGCCGCTGCAGCATCACCCAGATGTTTCCGGTTCAGGTCGAACGTCAGCTTGAAGGCTGGCCAGTTGAAGGGATTGATTGCTGCCGCACGGGCTGAAAGCTTCGCTGCGACCGTGCCATTTCCACACCGTTCCTCGATCCGCGCCAGAATGAAAAGGCCGTCAGCATGCTTAGGCACCAGTGCAAGGCAGGCTTCGGCTTCCTGGCGCGCGCCTGGCACATCATCCTTCCGCAACAGATAGAGGGCGGCGTTGGCGCGATTGGTGGCGGCTGCATAGTCCGGCATTTTCTGGGATGCAGCGTCGGTGATCAGGCTGGCAAGCCGGGGTGACATGCCGGGAGTTGCAGCGGCATGCATCTCTGCGGCACGAATCTGGCGCATGGCGACCAATGCATCCACCAGCAGGTCTTCGGCTTCTGCCTGGCTATGGGATTTGTCACTGTTTTCCCTCAGGCCCTGCATGCTTGCGGCAAGCAGATCAGGATCATAGCCGAAGGGGTTGAGCGGTGCGCCAACGGTCACTGTTTGCTCCAGCGTGGCGCGGGCGAGGCGGGCATCAAGCGGATTGGCAGCTTCGACTTCCGCGGGTGTCAGGTCGCTGGTGTCGACCGCTTCTTCATAGACCCGGCGCCGCTCGGCATGCAGGGGAACACCGAGGTCACCGAACAGGAGACCGGCGTGCGTATCGAGTTTCGCGGTATTCATCACATACCGGAAATGCCGCAGGATCGTTTCCACCGCCCCGATGCCGTAACCGGCGTCATCGCCTGCGAGCGGCGCGAACTGGCGGTACAGGGTCTGCGCCAGCGGGTCCGGCCGCCGGGTCCTGAAATAGTCGCGCAAGGAAACAGTTCGCCCGGTGCGGGCAAGGCCGCGCAGGTGATGTTTATATTCCGAAACCAGATGGGTGAAAGGGTCGCGCAGGACACAAAAAAGGACTGGCACTTTTGGCCAATCAAGCGCAAGCAACCGGTGGTCGACGCCGTGGCCGGCGATCAGCCTGAACGACGTAAGGTTCGGGCCTTTCTGGCTTGCAGGGGCAAAAAACCGGTCCACCCATGCGGCAGGGCCGTAGGTGCGGCAGTTTTCTGGCCCGAGATGCGCTTGCAGGTGTGCGAGCAGGGTGGTGCCGCCTGTCTTCGCCAGGTGGAGCCCGATATGGGCTGGTCCCTTGTGAGGGGTGGCGGTCATTGGCGGGCCGCTCACCCGGCGCTCGCCCGCCGCGCCAGCCGTTCCTGGATTTCGGCATGTCGCTTCAGAGCTACCGGATTGTTGGGGGCAATGGCGAGGGCCGCCGCAAACGCGGCCAAAGCCTCTTCATCCCGTTTCTGTGCCATGCGCAGGCGCCCGAGCAGAACATGGGTATAGATGCGATGCGGGGCCTCGACAGTCAGGATCGCCAGCATGTTTTCCGCCCCGGCCAAATCGTTACTCGCCAGAAGGCAGCGAACGTAATTGAGCTTCATCTCGACTGGCGTTTCCGGATCCTGCACTGCCAGTTTCAGGTGCCGCTCGGCAGCAGGCGTGTTCTTGTCGCCGAACAACCACTGGCCCTTGATACCATTCAGCGCAGGATGTGCGGGATGGGCCGCGAGCGCCCTGTCGATGGCCGGTTCGAGGTCAGCCCTGTCCTCAGTTTCCTGCAAGAGGGTCACAAGCCGGGCAACGAGGTCCGGATTATCGGTTGCCGCCTCAATCTGCCGGTAGGCGTCTTGAAGGACTTCATCGCTTGGCCGCGTGCCATGCCGCGAATGGACATGCATGAGGATCGAGTCTCTGGCCGATTCCGGGAAATAACCGGCAATCAGGTTGCGGACGATCTGACCGACGAACTCGTCGGAAACATGCCGCTTGTCTTCCTGCCAGATATCCCAGGTCTTGGTGATGGTCGCTGCCTCATAGCTCGGGAAATAGTCGACCCTGTCGAACTTTGCCGTCACATCGGCACAGACGGTGCGCAGGAGCGATTTGCCATGCGTTGTGGCGAGGATGACGTCATGGCTCGCGAAAGTGCGCCCCAGCGGCACGGGCGATGTGGTGATCATCACCTTCACATCCGGGTTCAGGGCACGAACACGGGCAATGCTGTCCTCGATAAACTTGCGGGACTCCTCGAACGACAGGACATGCAACTCGAACCGGCCGAGCGTGTCGCCGAAGGTCCGCTTGTCCGGCATCTGCTGGATATAGACGCCGGTTTCCTTGTCGTACCATGCTTCGATGAGGCCAAGGGTGATGATCAGCCCTTCTGCCGTGAACATTGTACGAAACACATCGTAAAGCTCCGCGCGTCGTTCCAGAAAGCGTGCCTCGGTGACAGGCGTGAAGCCCTGCAGGTTGGTGTCAACAACCATGCCTTCATCCACCCGGATCGCAAACCGCATCGCGAGGGCAGGGTCGAACGTGTCGCCATTTTCGAACTGGCTGGCGGCCCAGTCGATCTCCTGCCAGATGGCCGGCGGCGTGAATTTGTTCAGGATGCCGTTGGCGCGGTTCTTCCACTCGGTTTTGGGTACGGAGAAGCGAAGGACCGGGATATCGTAACCCAACACATCAAGCTTCTCTTCGATATTGCGGGCAAAGCAGCTGCCAATGGTGAAAAGGCTGTCCTTGGCGCCGAACTGGAAGCTCGGGGCCAGTTCCGGGAAAACGAGCCCGTCCAGGCGCTTCAGGCTGTGCTGCCATGAGGCTGTCCTGTTGCGGGCAGTATTCAGGGCGTCGTCATAGCTGATGGCTTTGCTGGGCATCGCGGGTCCTTTCCGGTCTCTCACCCGCAGGTGATACAGGGGCCGGTGCCGATTGTCTATTGGCCGCTGCGGTTCTCGCCGCCGTTCAGGACGGCTGTATCCGCCCTGACAAGTTCCTTCAGGAAGCCGGCAAGGGCCGTCAGGCGCGGGTGATCGGCAATCTCGGGATGGACCACGAAATAGAGGCTGCGGGTGATGGACACGTCTTCCTTCAGGACCGGTGTCAGGCCCTTGATGCGGTCCGCGAGGAAGCAGGGCAGGAGGGCGATTCCCATGCCGCTTTCGGCGGCCATCGCCTGACCGGTCACACTTGTCGAACGGAAGACCACACGCGGGTTGCTGACCGAGCGGTCCAGAAGCTTCAGTTCACCAACCGAGAGAAGATCGTCCACATACCAGATGAAATGGTGAGGGGCGAGGTCGGCAAGCCGCACGATCGGCGGGTGGCTGTTCAGGTAACTGGGGGCAGCGTAGAAGCGCAGGCGGTATTGGCCAAGCTCGGTTGCGTTCAGGCGGCCGATGGTCGGCTCCGACAGCGCCACGGCAGCGTCCGCCTCCCGCCGGGTGAGCGACAGATGCCGGGTCTCTGCCACCAGTTCCAGTTCTATCCCCGGATAGCGCTGGTGAAAGGGCATAAGGCGGCGGGCCAGATACTGGCTGCCAAAGGCCTCAGGCGTGGAAAGCCGGATGGTGCCTGTGGGGGTCGAGCGGCTGGCGTCCAGCGTGTTGACGAGGGCATGGCCCGCGTTTTCCATCGCTTCCGCATGATAGAGAAGCCGGCGGCCTTCTTCGGTCAGGATGAAGGTGCGGTTGCGCCGGTCAAACAGCGCGACGCCAAGGTCGGCTTCCAGGGCCTGCAGGCGCCGCCCCACTGTGGTGTGATCGACGCCAAGCCGTTCGGCAGCCGCCACCATCTTGCCGCGCCGGGCAACTTCCAGAAAGTAGCGAAGGTCATTCCAGTCGAACATGGCACCCCTTGTGTGCAAAAATGCAGATTAAATACTGCATAACTTCGTGATGACCTGCAAGCCTGCATGCGATACGGTCCCTGTCATTCCGGGGTGTGGCGCGTGGGGCGCCAGCCTTGATGCGACAGATGACAGGAGGGTTTCCCCATGTATGACATTCATCATTATGCCGATGGCAAAATCGTCGAAGGTACGTCCGGCCGGTTCGGCAATATCTTCAACCCGTCGACGGGTGAAGTGCAGGGCCGCGTGGCGCTGGCCTCGAAAGCCGAGGTTGAAGGCGTGATCGCGGTTGCCGAAAAGGCGGCTGAAGCATGGGGCCGTGAATCGGTCGTCAAGCGCGCCCGCGTGCTGCAGAACCTCGTTCATATCCTGTACCGCGAGAAGGACGCCCTCGCCGAGGCACTGTCGCGTGAGCATGGCAAGGTCTTCTCGGACGCGCAGGGCGATGTGCAGCGCGGCCTTGAGGTTGCTGAATTCGCGCAAGGCATCCCGCACCTGATCAAGGGCGAGTATTCGGATAACGTTTCGACCGGCATCGACATGTATTCGATGCGCAAGCCCCTGGGTGTTGTGGCGGGCATCACCCCCTTCAACTTCCCGGCCATGATCCCGCTGTGGATGAGCACCGTTGCCATCGCCTGCGGTAACGCCTTCGTCCTGAAGCCTTCGGAGCGTGATCCGTCGGTCCCGATGATGCTGGCCGCCTGCTGGAAAGAAGCGGGCCTGCCGGACGGTGTGTTCAACGTGGTGAACGGCGACAAGGAATCGGTTGATACCCTGTGCACCGACCCGCGCATCAAGGCGGTTTCGTTCGTCGGCTCCACCCCGATTGCCCAGTATGTCTATGCAACGGGCACGGCGCACGGCAAGCGCGTGCAGGCCATGGGTGGTGCCAAGAACCATATGATCATCATGCCCGATGCCGATCTTGATCAGGTGGCTGACGCCCTTATCGGCGCGGCTTACGGTTCGGCTGGCGAGCGCTGCATGGCGATTTCGGTAGCGGTGCCGGTTGGCAAGGCTGTAGCCGACAAGATGATCGAAATGCTGAAGCCGCGCGTTGAAGCCCTGAAGGTTGGTCACTCGATGGACCCGCTCGCCGAAATGGGCCCGCTGGTCACCGCCGAGCACCGCGCCAAGGTGAAAGGCTATATCGACCTCGCCGAGCAGGAAGGCTCGAAGCTCGTCGTCGATGGCCGGTCGTTCCAGTATAATATGCAGGGCTTCGAGAAGGGCTTCTATATGGGCGGCTCGCTCCTCGATAACGTGAAGCCCGGCATGCGCTCCTACAAGGAAGAGATTTTCGGCCCCACCTTGCAGGTGCTGCGGACCGAAAGCTTCGATGAGGCTGCAAGCCTGCCGACCATCCATGAATATGGCAATGGCACCTCGATCTTCACCCGCGACGGCGATACCGCCCGCGAATATGTGAACCGCGTCGAGGTCGGCATGGTCGGCGTCAACGTGCCAATCCCCGTGCCGCTTGCATTCCATAGCTTCGGCGGCTGGAAAAATTCGGCCTTCGGCGACATGAACCAGCACGGAATGGAAGGCGTTCGCTTCTATACCAAGGTGAAAACTGTAACGAGCCGCTGGCCCACGGGCATCCGCTCGGGCGCAGAGTTTGTCATCCCCACACTGAACGGCTAAGATGCGGCGGTCCGGAACGGCCGGGGGGCCGTTCCGGTAATGCCAACATCCGGATCAACAAGACCGGAACGACAGTGGGGAACCTTATGAAAAGCCTGAAAACGCTCCTTCTGGGCGCCGTTGCGCTATCGGCACTCGCCGCCTGCCAACCCGCCGCCAACAACGATAATGCCACGGCGGACAAGCCGTCGTCCGAAAGCGCGGCACCTGCCGGTTCGCTGTCGGGCATGAAGGTTGATATCCCGTACGAGAAATTCACGCTGCCGAACGGCCTGACCGTGATCGTGCATGAAGACCGCAAGGCGCCCATCGTTTCGGTCGGCGTCTGGTATCATGTGGGCTCGAAGGATGAACCTGCCGGTAAAACCGGCTTTGCGCACCTTTTCGAACATATCATGTTCAACGGCTCGGAAAACTTCGACGGCGAGGTTTTCGTGCCGCTCGAAAGCATCGGCGGCAAGGACCTGAACGGCACCACCTGGTTCGACCGCACCAACTATTTCGAAACGGTGCCGACCCCGGCGCTTGATGTAGCGCTGTTCCTCGAATCCGACCGCATGGGCCACCTTCTGGGCGCCGTGACGCAGGAAAAGCTGACCAACCAGATCGGCGTCGTGCAGAACGAGAAACGCCAGGGTGATGCCCAGCCGTTCGGCAAGGTTGAATATGCCCAGCTTGAAGGCCTGTTCCCGCCCGGCCACCCCTACCGCCACTCCACCATCGGCTCGATGGAAGACCTGTCGAACGCCAGCCTTGATGACGTGAAGGCGTGGTTTGCCAAATATTACGGCGCCGCCAACACCGTGCTCGTGCTGTCGGGCGATATCGATGCCGCGACGGCCAAGCCGCTTGTCGAGAAATATTTCGGCGACATCGGCGCCGGTGAGCCGCTCACCAAGATGAAGTCGTTCGTCCCGGTGAAAGAAGCCAATCAGGTCGAGGAAATGATCGACCGCGTGCCGAACACCCGCATCTACCGTACGTGGGCGGTGCCGGGTCGCGGCGACCGCGATGCCTATCTCCTTGATCTCGCCGCTGGCGTGCTGGCCGGTGGCAAGAACAGTCGCCTCTATCAGGAACTGGTGTACAAGAGCCAGCTTGCCGCCAACGTTTCGGCGCATATGCAGCCCTTCGAAATCACCAGCCTGTTCGAAATCCAGGTCGATATGAAGCCGGGCGCCAGCCCCGAGGATGTGGCCAAGGCCGAAGCGATCCTCGATGAGGTGATGACCGAGTATCTGAAGAACGGCCCGAAAGGCGAAGAGCTTTCCCGTGCGCAGACCGCCAGCATCGCCGGTACCGTGCGCGGGCTCGAAAGCATCGGCGGCTTCGGCGGCAAGGGTGTGGCGCTGGCCCAAGGCCAGCTTTACACCGGCAACCCGAACTTTGTTGCCACCATCGTTGACTGGCAGGCCAAGGCTGGTACGGCGGATGTTGCGAAAGCAAGCCGCGACTGGATCGGCAAGGGCTATTACCAGCTGACCGTGAAGCCCTATGACACCAGCTTCCGGACGATTGCGACCGATCTGGACCGCAAGAAGGGCCTGCCCGAAGTTGGCGACATGCCGAGCCTGAAGCTGCCGGCAATCCAGCAGGCAACGCTCAAGAACGGCATGAAGCTCGTACTTGTCGAGCGTCACACCGTGCCGGTCGTCGAAGTTGCCTTGCAGTTCGATGCGGGCTATGCGGCGGACGCGGGCGCCAAGCTCGGCACCGCCAAATTCACCCTGTCGATGCTCGATGAAGGCACCGAAAGCAAATCCGCGCTTGAAGTGGCGGAAGAGGCTGAAAAGCTTGGCGCCGAGATCGGCTCGAGCTCCAACCTTGATGTCAGCCAGGTGCGCCTGTCGGCCCTGAAACCGAACCTTGATGCCTCGCTTGACCTGTTCGCCGATGTGGTGCGCCACCCGGCCTTCTCGGATGAGGAACTGGACCGCCTGCGCGGTCGCTGGCTCGCCGGGATTGCGCAGGAAAAGGCTGACCTGATGCCGATCGCCCTGCGCCTGCTGCCGGGCCTTGTTTACGGTGCCGACCATGCCTATTCGGTGCCCTATTCGGGCTCGGGCACGGAAGATTCGATCAAGACGCTGACCCGTGACGATCTGGTGAATTTCCACCAGAACTGGCTGCGGCCCGATAATGCCACCGTCTTTGTTGTGGGGGATATCGGCTTCGATGAAGCCATCAAATCGGTCGAGAAGGCCTTTGGCGACTGGGCGGCACCTGCCGTGCCGAAGCCCGCTAAAAACCTTGGCGATGTGGCTGCGCCGACGGGCAACCGCGTGGTGATCATCGACAAGCCGGATAGCCCCTCGACGATGGTGGTGGCGGCCAAGCTGGTGCCAGGCACCGGGGCTGAGGATTCGCTCGTTCTCGATACCGCGAACGATATCCTCGGCGGCGAGTTCACGGCGCGCATCAACATGAATATCCGCGAGGACAAGGGCTGGTCCTACTATGCCTATTCCTCCACGCTTGCCGCGCGCGGGGAACGCATGTGGATCGCCTATTCGCCGATCCAGACCGACAAGACGGTCGACGGCCTGAAGGAAATGCTGAAGGAAGTCACCGATTACACGAGCAAACGTCCGGCTACCGAAGCCGAACTCGACAAGATGAAGGACACCCGCATCAATGCGCTGCCGGGTGCCATCGAAACGTCGGGCGATGTGATGGGTGACCTGCTGCAGAACGACCGCTTCGGTCGTCCGTACAATCACGCCGAAACGCTGAAGGAACGCTTCAGCAGCATGGACCTTGAAACCATCCGCGCCGCTGCCGACACCTATCTGAAGCCCGAAGGGCTGACCTGGGTGCTGGTGGGTGACCGCGCCAAGATCGAAAAAGGCGTGCGTGAGCTCGGCCTCGGGGAAGTCAGCTTCCTCGATGTGGACGGTAATCCGGTCGAATAGGCCTGAAATATCTGCCTTTGGGCCGGCGGTACGCCGCCGGCTCTTTATCATGGGAAACGGGTCCAGCGTGACCGGGGGATTGATATGAAGCAGGCATGGTTTGTGGGGATGATGCTGGCGCTTGCCGGCGGACAAGTGTGGGCGGACGATTGGCCCTATCCTGAGGATACACCCACCCCGGTACCGGTGAGCGTCGGTGTTGCCGGTGACTATCCAGCCGATATCAGCCGCTTCCTGATGGCGCGCGGCGCGCGCAGTGTGGCGCCCAACACCGATGGCAACGCTGTTGCCTATGTGTCTTCGGTGACCGGCGTGCCGCAAATCTGGATCGCGCCGACGGCGGGCGGCCAGCCGCACCAGCTGACCTTCGGCGGTGGCGTCACCTTCTTCCGCTGGCATCCGGATGGCATGCATCTTCTGTACGGCGCTGACAATAACGGCGACGAGCGCGAGGCCTATTATATGATCAGCACGGACGGCAAGTCCGAACGGGTGATCCTGCCGGCCTCCGATGCCTATCGCGCATTCGGTGATTTCGACGGCGACGGCAAACGCATCGTCTATGCCTCCACCGAACGCACGGGGCGCGATTTTGATATCTATGTCGCCGACCTTGATACCGGTACGGCGAAGCTCGTGTATCAGGCCGAGTTCGGCTTCATGCCGCAATCATGGCAGCCCGGCACCGATACGGTTGTGGTTGCCGAAACGCGTGGCGAGGACGCCGCTGACGTGCATCTCCTGAACGTGGCAACGGGCGAGATGAAGGCGCTTTACAAGCCGAAGGTCGCGGCGGCCTACACAGGCTTCAACTGGACACCCGATGGCAAGAAGCTTTACTTCGCTTCGAATGTCGACGGCGAATATGCGCAGGTGATGGTCTATGAGCCCGCCAGCGGCAAGACCGTGCCCTTCGCCCCGGCAGCAGCCAAGGGTGTCGATGTCGACGAGGTCGCTATGTGCGGCGGTGGGCGTTACCTCGCCTGGACGACCAATGAAGGCGGCTACAGCAAACTTCATCTTTACGATTTCAAATATCAGCGCGCCGCGGGTGTGCCCTATCTGCCAGATGGCGTGATGTCGCTCAACTGGGCGCTCGGGCATCATTCAGCGCTCGCGATTACAGTGAACGGCCCGGCGAGCCCCGGCGACAGTTTCGTCTGGCGTGTCACGGATGGCAGCATGGACCGTGTGCTGACGCCCGATATGGCCGGGCTTGATGCCTCCCGCATGGTGCGGCCGGAAGCCATCTCCTTCAAGGCGCGCGATGGTGTCACTGTTCACGGGCTGCTCTATCTGCCGCAAGGTGTCGCGAAGCCGCCCGTTGTGGTGGACGTACATGGCGGCCCGACCGCGCAGGCGCGGCCCGAATGGGCGTCGGCAACCCAGTATCTCGTGGGGCGCGGTATCGCTGTCCTTGATATCAACGTGCGTGGCTCCACCGGTTACGGCAAAACCTACACACGGCTCGACAATCAGGAAAAGCGGCTGGATAGCGTCCGCGACCTGGCCGATGCGGTGGCGTGGCTGAAGAAGGATGGCCGGGTGGATGGCACCCGTGCGGCGGTGATGGGCGGTTCCTACGGTGGCTATATGGTCAATGCCGTGATGGGGCTTTATCCGGGCACCTTCCGGGCCGGCGTTTCCATCGTTGGCGTATCCGACTGGGTCCGCGCGCTGGAGGAAGCAAGCCCCGGCCTCAAGGCCTCCGACCGTATCGAATACGGCGATATCCGCGAGAAGAAATGGCAGGATTTCTATGCCGTCAACTCGCCCATCAACACGGTCGGCAAGATCGAAGGCGCGATGATGTTCAGCCACGGCGTCAACGACCCGCGTGATCCGGTCACCGAATCCGACCGGATGGTGAAGGCGCTGCGGGACAAGGGCCAGACGGTGGATTACCTGCGCTGGCCCGATGAAGGCCACAGCGTGCGGAAGCTGTCGAACCGGCTGATCATGTATCGCCGTGTCGCCCACTTCCTTGAAACGCAGCTGGGTGTGAAGGGTCAGGAGTAAGAGGGACCGATGAATTTCGAACTGACGGAAGACCAGCGCGCCATTCAGGATATGGCGGCCGCTTTCACGCGCGACCGGATCACCCCGTTCGCCGCTGAATGGGATGAAGCCAAAGTGTGGCCCGCCGACGTGGCGAAGGCCGCAGGCGAGCTTGGTTTCGGCGCCATTTATGTGGACGACGAGCATGGCGGCTGCGGGCTGACACGGCTTGAATCCGTGCTGGTGTTCGAACAGCTGTCGCAGGGCTGCCCGTCCACCGCCGCGATGATCTCGATCCATAATATGGCGACATGGATGATCGATACCTTCGGGAACGATGCGCAGCGCGCCCGTTTCGTGCCCTCCCTCGCGAGCCTTGAAAAGATGGCATCCTATTGCCTCACCGAACCCGGTGCGGGCTCGGATGCTGCGGCCCTTAAAACCAAGGCGGTGAAAGACGGGGACCATTATGTGCTCTCCGGCGCCAAGGCCTTTATCTCGGGCGGCGGGGCGAGCGACGTGTATGTCGTGATGGCCCGCACGGGCGAGGATGGCCCCAAGGGTATTTCCTGCTTCGTGGTCGAGAACGGCACACCGGGCCTTTCCTTTGGCGCGCAGGAAAAGAAGCTTGGCTGGCACAGCCAACCGACGGCTGCCGTGATGTTTGACGATTGCCGTATTCCGGCTGAAAACCTGATCGGCGGCGAAGGCAGCGGCTTCCGGATCGCCATGCAGGGGCTGGACGGCGGGCGGCTGAATATCGGCGCCTGTTCGCTTGGCGGTGCCACTCGCGCACTGAATGAAGCCATCGCCTATGTGAAGGAACGTCGCCAGTTCGGTCGCCCGATTGCCGATTTCCAGGCGCTGCAGTTCAAGCTCGCCGATATGGCGACCGAACTGGAAGCTGCCCGACTGCTCCTTTATGCCGCTGCCCAGAAGGTTTCCGCGAAGGCTCCGGACGCCACGATGGCGGCGGCGATGGCGAAACGGCTGGCGACCGATACCGGCTTTGACGTTTGCAACGCCGCCCTCCAGCTGCATGGCGGCTATGGCTATCTGATGGATTATCCGATCGAGCGCCTGCTGCGCGACCTGCGCGTCCACCAGATTCTTGAAGGCACCAACGAAATCATGCGCGTTGTCATTTCCCGCGCGCTTCTGAAGGACTGATTGATGACCACCGAACCTGAAGTCTTGTTTGAAATCAAAGGCGGGATCGGCCTCATCACGCTCAATCGCCCGAAGGCCCTGAACAGCCTGACGCAAGGTATGTGCAACGCCATCCGTGCCGGCCTGAAGGACTGGGAACGCGATCCCCGCGTCCATGCTGTCGTTGTGGTGGGTGCTGGCGAGAAAGCCTTCTGCGCCGGCGGCGATGTGGTCAAAGTGTCCACAAGCTACAAGGAAGGCACCGACGACTGGCGCGGTTTCTTCCATGACGAATATCTGATGAATGTCGCCATCGACGAATTCAAAAAGCCCTATGTCAGCCTTGTGGATGGCATCTGCATGGGCGGCGGGGTCGGCGTTTCCATCCCCGGCGATTTCTGGGTCGCGACCGAAAAAACACTGTTTGCAATGCCCGAAACCGGCCTTGGCCTTATCCCGGATGTTGGCGGCGGCTGGTTCCTGCCGCGCCTGCCGGGTGAAGCGGGCATGTATCTGGCCCTCACCGGCGCACGCCTGAAGGCGGCAGACCTGTTCGCGCTTGGCATCGCCACGCATGTGGTGGCCTCTGCTGATGTGCCTGCCCTCGTGCAGGCGCTTGCAGACGCCGACATCCACTGCGGCAACTGCGTGAAAGGTGTGCTCGCCAAATTCCACAAGGAACCTGACCCGGCGCCGCTTGCCGCACACATGGACCAGATTGACGAGATTTTTGCGGGCTTCAGCGTCGAGGATATCATTGCGGGCCTCAAGGCCGATGGCGGCGAATGGGCCGTAAAAGAATATGACCTTTTGCTGACCAAATCACCCACCAGCATGAAAGTGACGTTCGAACAGCTGCGCCGGGGTGCGGCTGCCGAAACCTTCCGCGAAGTGATGCTGATGGAATACCGGATCGTCACCCACATCCTCGCAGGCAACGATTTCCACGAAGGCGTGCGGGCTATCCTGATCGACAAGGACCAGAAGCCGGTCTGGTCACCCGCTACCCTCGCCGATGTCAGCGACAAGGCGGTGGCCGCCCATTTTGAACCCCTCGGCAGCGCGGCGGAACTTGATCTCGCCCGCCTTGGCTGAAGGAACGGAGAAGAAGAATGACAAAAATTGCTTTCATCGGGCTCGGCCATATGGGCCTGCCCATGTCCAGAAATCTCCTCAAAGCCAGCTTTGACGTAACGGGCTTCGATCTTGTCGCCACGGCGGTCGCGTCCTTCGCGGAAGCAGGCGGCAAAACGGCAGGGGCTATTGCCGACGCGGTGAAGGACGCCGATGTTGTCCTCACCATGCTGCCGTCGGGCGCCATCGTGAAATCGGTTTACGAAGGCGAAGGTGGCGTATTCGCGCATGCCAAGGCTGGCGCGCTTCTTATCGACAGCTCGACCATCGATGTGGCAACCGCCCGCGAGGTTTCAGCGAAGGCTGTGGCCAAGGGCTTTGACATGGTCGATGCGCCTGTCTCGGGCGGTGTCGGCGGCGCGACGGCCGGCACGCTCGCCTTCATGGTCGGCGGTACGGCAGAAGCCTTCAAACGCGCCGAGCCGGTGCTGGCCCCCATGGGCAAGAAGATCGTGCATGCCGGGGCATCGGGCAACGGGCAGGCCGCCAAGATCTGCAACAACATGCTTCTGGCCATTTCGATGATCGGCACGTCCGAAGCCTTCAATCTTGGCCGCGCGCTCGGCCTTGATGATCAGGTCTTTTTCGATATTGCGTCGAACGCATCCGGTCAGTGCTGGTCGCTGACGAGCTATTGCCCTGTACCCGGTCCGGTGCCCGCGACTCCGGCCAATAATGACTATAAGCCCGGCTTTGCCACGGCCCTGATGCTGAAGGACCTGCGTCTGGCGATGGAAGCTGCAGGTGGGGCAGGTGCCAACACGCCGCTCGGAAAACTGTCAGCTGAAATATATACCGCCATGGACGCGGACGGCCATGGCGGTGTGGATTTCTCGGGCGTGATCAAGCATCTCGCCGGGAAGCTTTAAGGGATCAGACGGCGCCTGCTGTCATCCAGCCGGTGGCGGGCTGCATGAAGCGCCCGTTATCCTGCCCCGTCGCACCATAACGGATCACCGCCTGCGTGCGGTTCGAAACGCCAAGCACCTTGAAGATCGCATGCATGTGCGCCTTCACGGTGCCTTCGGCGATATCGAGCCGGGCGGCAATTTCCTTGTTCGGCAGGCCGTCGGCCGCCATTGCCAGAATCTGCTTCTGGCGGAAGGACAGGCGGCCGAGATCGACCGTTTCTTCCTTCAGGCGGTAGCCGTTCGTACCGGTGCGGTGGCCGCGCATGGCGGCGCCCACGTCGGGGCGCGCCGGCTGTGTTGCCGTGTGGCCGATATGGTCGACCGGCAATTGCAGTGCCCGGCGGATCGTCTTGATGATCATGCCGACGGGGGCAGAGCGCGGCACGCTGAGGCCGGTGCCGGCGGTATCCAGCGGAATTTCCTGGCCTTCGGTGATGGTGACAAGGGCGGCATCCGGGTACAGGCGCCGCACCAGCTTGATAAAGTCGGCAGCGCCGCGGCCAAGGCTTGCCGGGCGGACAACGACCAGTGAAATGTTCGACGTGCCGGCAGCAGCAGTGACAAAGCTGTGCTCGGTGCCGACCTCGATGACACTTTCAAAAGTGGCGGAGGCCCGCACCACTTCTTTCAGGCTCAGTCGGTAAAGTTCTTCGCTATCAGCGATCAGGGCTTGCATCGTTAATTCCTCGCTTTCGTGTTTGGTCCGGCGTTTTTGCCGGCCGCCCCGGGTGGGTCCCGGATGCGGTCCCGTGTCAGGCAACGAAAGTGTATCGGAAACCTTAGGGTTTCTGCGGGGGATGCGATGAAATGTGCGAAGGGCGCGATGAACCGACGCTATAAGCCGTTTCGCGGGCACGGCTTGACCGGCACGCCGGCATAGTCTAGCGAGGAAGGGAGGCATCGGCGCCACTTCAAAGGCCCGATGCGGGAGAGGAATTTCATGCTCGGGACCCTGACCCAGGCGGCAGCAGCACGCCGCATCCTGGATGAAGTGGACAACCGCACGGACGCGCTCATTGGCGTGCTCACGGACTGGTCGGCAATCAACAGCGGCAGCCGCAACCTCTATGGCCTTCTGCGGATGGAAAAGGCCATTGTGGCGCATGCGGCAACGCTTGGCGCCGAGGTTTCCTATGTGGACCTGCCGGACACCGAAATGGTGGAAAGCAATGGTCGGGTGGCGAATGTGCCAAACGGTCGGGCGATCCGGCTGATCAAACGCGGCACCGCCAATCGCCGCGTGCTGCTGACCGGCCATACAGACACGGTTTTCCCCGAAAACAGCGCTTTCCAGAAAGCCGAATTCCTGAGCGAAACGCACCTCAACGGCCCCGGCGTGGCCGATATGAAGGGCGGCATTCTTGTGATGTTGTCGGCGCTGGAAGCCTTTGAAAAATCCCCTTACGCAAACCAGCTGGGCTGGGAAGTGCTGCTTTCTCCTGACGAGGAAACCGGGTCGCTCGCAAGCGCCGGCCTTCTCGCCGAACGTGCCCGCACCGCGCATATCGGCCTCACTTACGAGCCCGCCCTTGCCGATGGCACGCTCGCCGGGGAGCGCAAGGGCAACGGCAATTATACGCTGGTGGTTGAGGGGCGCGCCGCCCATGCCGGTCGTGATTTCGACAAGGGCCGCAACGCGGTGGTGGCGCTTGCCAGCCTGATCGGGGAATTCGCGGACCTCACGGGTGGTCGCCCCGGCATCACGGTCAATCCGGCGGTCATCACCGGTGGTACGGCCACCAATGTGGTGCCGGACCATGCCCAGTGCCGCATCAATGTGCGCCTCGCCCGGCCTGAAGACGCCGAGTGGCTCGAGGACCGGTTCGATGAAATCCTTGGCCTCTGGAACGCCCGTGAAGGCTACCGGGTGCATCTGCACGGCGGCATCAATCGCCCGCCTAAAATCCTTACCCCCGCCAATCTGGCGCTGATGGAGCTGATCCGCGACTGCGGCGCCGATCTTGGTTTCGAGGTCAGATATGTGCCGACCGGCGGCTGCTGCGAGGGGAACAATCTGGCCGCTGCGGGCCTGCCGAACGTGGACACGCTCGGTGTGCGCGGCGGCAATATCCACAGCGCCGACGAATATATGCTGACCGACAGCCTGCCCGAACGCATCCGGCTGTCGGCACTCATTCTGATGGCCATCGCCGACGGGCGGCTTGATGGCTATATCGAGCGAGGCGCCGGCGGCTAACGACCGGCGCCCAATATGAAGGGGAGAAGGGAATGATCGTTGTCAGACCGGCAGCGCCAGGGGATATCGACGGCCTGATGGCCCTCGCGAGCAAAGCAGGGACGGGGCTGACGACGCTGCCGCCCCATGCCCCGACGCTGGAAGGCAAGATTGCCGATTCGATCATGGCGTTCAGCCACCCGACAGGGCTTGGCGAACGGCTGAAATATTTCCTCGTGATGGAAGACACCGAGACCGGCGCCATCATCGGCACCAGCGCGGTGGTGGCGGGCATCGGGCTCGACAAGCCCTTCTATTGCTACCGGCTCCTCCATATCACGCAGGCGTCGAACGACCCGGAGATGCGGATCGATACCGAGCTTCTGCAGCTGTCGAACGATTTTGTCGGCTGCACCGAGGTCGCGACCCTGTTCCTTGACCCCGAGCATCGCCGGCCCGGCCTTGGCAAGCTGCTCGCCAAGGCGCGCTACCTGCTGATCGCCGCACACCTTGACCGCTTCGCCGACCGGGTGTTTGCTGAAATCCGCGGCTGGGTGGACGAGAACGAGAACAGCCCTTTCTGGGAAGCCATCGGCCGTCAGTTCTTCGGCATGAGCTTCACGGAAGCCGACCGGATCAACGGGCAGGGCAACAGCCAGTTCATCGCCGACCTGATGCCAAAGTTTCCGATCTATACCGTGCTACTGCCGGAATCGGCCAAATCGGTGATCGGTCGCCCGCACGATGGGGCGCGCCCCGCGCTGAAGCTTCTGGAACAGGAAGGCTTCCACTTCTCGGGTGCTGTCGACATTTTCGATGCGGGCCCCGAGGTCGAGGTCCACAAGCGCGGTATCTGGACGGTGCGTGCGTCCGAGCGCGGTACACTTGCCGGCTGTGTTGACGGCCAGCCGGGTGAGGGCGCCTATCTTGCCGCCAACCCCAGCCTTGAAGGCTTTCGCGCCACGCTCACCAATGTGGTCGATACCGCAAGCGGGCTCTGGATGCCTGACGCGGCGGCGAAGGCCCTTGATCTCGCCAAGGGGGACGAGTTCATCTTCGCGCCCCTCAATCGCGGCGAGCGCAAAGTGAACAGGGAGCGGAACTGACATGGCACATCTTATCAACGGCAGCTGGATCGAAGGCAGCGGTACGCTTTTCACCTCGATTGATCCGTCGAACGAGGAAACGGTGTGGACGGGTTTTGCCGCGACCGAAGCCGAAGTTGCTGCTGCCGTCGCTGCGGCCCGCGACGCCCGCGACTCATGGGCCATGACCCCGCTTGCTGACCGCATTGCCACCGCAGAACGCTATGCCGCCATCCTTACGGAAGAAAAGGCAGCGCTTGCCGAGCTGATCGCCCGCGAAGCCGGCAAGGTGCTGTGGGACGCCGAAGGCGAAGCCACAGCGATGATCAACAAGGTTGGCATTTCGGTGCGCGCCCACGAGGAACGCACCGGCACCAAGGAAGCGGTCAACGGCCTGATCCGGTCGCGCCTGACCCACCGCCCGCACGGGGTGATGGCGGTGTTCGGGCCCTATAACTTCCCCGGTCACTTGCCGAACGGCCATATCGTGCCCGCCCTCATCGCTGGCAACACGATTGTCTTCAAGCCGAGCGAACTGACGCCAGCGGTGGCCGAGTTTATGGCCAAGGCTTGGATGAAGGCCGGCCTGCCGGACGGTGTTTTCAACCTTGTCCAGGGGGCGCGCGCCGTGGGCGAGGCGCTTGCCGGCGACCCCGGCATCGACGGGCTTCTGTTCACCGGCAGTGTGCGCGGCGGGCAGTCAATCGCCCGGACGCTTATAGACCGGCCCGAGGTCATCCAGGCGCTTGAGATGGGCGGTAACAACCCGCTCATCGTGCATGAGGTTAATGACCTTGATGCGGCTGCGGTGCTGACCATCCTTTCGGCCTTTGTCTCCTCCGGCCAGCGCTGCACCTGTGCGCGCCGGCTGATTGTGCCGGTGGGGGAAGCGGGCGACCGTTTCCTCGCACGGTTGATCGCCGCCATGAAGGGTATCCGCGTTGGCAGCTGGTCCGACACGGCGGACGTCTTCATGGGGCCGGTTGTCAGTGCGGCAGCGGCCGACATGGTGCTGAAGGCGGAGGGCGACCTGATCGCAAAAGGTGCGAAGGCCCTTGTGGAATGCGCTGAACTGCCGCGCGGCGAGGCCTTCCTGTCGCCCGGTCTTCTGGATGTGACCGATGTGAAAACCCGACCGGACGCAGAGATTTTCGGGCCGCTTCTGCAGCTCATCCGCGTGCCTGATTTCGAGGCGGCGGTGGCGGAAGCCAACAACACCCGTTTCGGTCTCGCCTCGGGCCTGATCTCGGATAGCCGCGCGCTGTTTGAAAGCTTCTATCCGCGCGCCCGTGCCGGGATCGTGAACTGGAACCAGCAGCTGACCGGTGCGGCCTCCACGGCCCCCTTCGGCGGGATCGGGCTTTCTGGCAACCACCGCCCGAGCGCCTATTATGCTGCGGACTATGCCGCCTATCCGGTGGCGACGATGGAACAGGCCGAAGGGCGTGTGGCGGTCGCTGCCAACCCCAAGGGCCTTGTGTTTGAAAGGGCCGAATGATGGCGTTTACAGAAGCGAACTTTGACGGCCTCGTCGGCCTCACCCACAATTACGCAGGCCTTTCCTACGGCAATGTGGCATCGGCCAAGAACAAGGGCGGTGTCGCGAACCCGCGGGAAGGGGCGTTGCAGGGCCTCGACAAGATGGCCCATATGAAAAGTCTTGGCCTCGTGCAGGGTATCCTGCCGCCGCACGAACGCCCGCACCTGAAAACCCTGCGCGCCTTCGGCTTCACGGGCTCGGACGCTGAAATCGTGGCGAATGCTTACCGCGCCAGCCCGATCCTGATGGCGAATGTGGCCTCCGCCGCCGCCATGTGGACGGCAAACGCCGCAACTGTTTCGCCGTCACCTGACACAACAGACGGCCGCACCCATTTCACGCCCGCGAACCTTGCTGCCATGTTCCACCGGTCGATCGAGGCGCCGACGACCGCCCGAGTGCTGAAACGCCTGTTCCCGGAAGGGGACCGGTTTACCCACCATGAGCCGCTGATCGGCGGTACGCATCTGGGCGACGAGGGTGCTGCGAACCACAACCGCTTCTGCGCCGATCACGGCTCGGAAGGGGTGGAGCTGTTTGTCTATGGCCGCAGCGCGTTTGAAACGGCCAAGGAACTTCAGTTCCCCGGGCGGCATACGGTCGAGGCCTGCCATGTGGTCGCCACGCACCACAAGCTGAAGCCCGGCAAGGTGCTGATGGTGAAGCAGAATCCGGTGGCGATCAACGCCGGGGCCTTCCACAATGATGTGGTTGCCGTGTCGAACCGCGACGTCTTCTTCTTCCATGATCAGGCGTTTGAGGATAGCGCGGCGCTCACCGGTGCCATCCAGAAGGCCATGGGTGATACACCCATGCATTTCGTCGAAGTTGCCTCGTCAGACGTGCCGCTTGAAGACGCGGTCAAATCCTACCTTTTCAACAGCCAGCTTGTCAGCGTGTCCGGCCGCGAGGGCATGACACTGATCCTGCCCACTGAAGTCGCCGAGACGCCGTCGACCAAAGCCTATGTGGAAAAGCTGATCGCCTCGGGCGGGCCGATCAAACATGCCGACTATATGGACGTGCGCCAAAGCATGCGTAACGGCGGTGGCCCTGCCTGCCTGCGCCTGCGTGTTGTACTGTCGGACGCTGACCGCGCGGCCATGGGCGGTCGCGCCCTCATCGATGATGCGTTGCTCAGCGACCTTCGGGCATGGGTGAACAAACATTACCGCGACCGGCTGATGCCGGAAGACCTGGGTGACCCGAAGCTCGCCGAGGAATGCTTCGCAGCCCTCGACGAACTGACCCAGATTCTCGATCTTGGCAGCGTTTACGACTTCCAGCTTTAAGCGGAGAGGCGGCTCAGGCGACTTCGGCGAACAGCCGACCGCCCATCGGCGACCCAAAGCCGAGATCGGCAAAATGATAAGATGCGCCTTCATCCCGCAGGAGGCGCATTTCCACCCCGGTCTTGCTCATCATGTGCGGCGGCAGGGCGCGGGAGGCACCAATGATGAAGCGCGGCTGGCCGCTGGCGTCGGCAAGCGGCAGGTGGATCGAGCGGTAAAGGATCGCTTTCCCGCTTTTCTTGTCGTTGATCAGGACTTCATGGCTGCCGGCACACCGGAAGGTGCGCAGCGCCAGGAAATAATCCATCTCGCCTTTGGTGAGCAGGCTTTCCGGCAGATCATCAATCTTGAGGCCTGTCAGGTTGCGGCCGAAATGGGCGCTGAAGGCAGTGCCGGCCAGACGGATCTGCAGTTCGCCCGCGTCGGTCCACTCCAGCATGAAGATGTAAGGCAGATACCGCGCGATTTTCATCGGCGTGAAAGCAGCCTTTTCGGGAATGCGACGCCCTGTAGCGGCCACGCTTTCCGCGCTGAGGTGAAGCCAAAGGTCGACGAGCGCCTTCGCTGCTTCATCCTTGCATAAGATACTCAGATCAATCGGTGTCATTACCGTCAACTCGGATACTACTCTAAACATAAACAGACATGCTGGGTGTTATACGCTCCCAATCCCTCACAAAAAGTAAAAGGATTCGTTATTTGGCCTTGAGCGCCATGAAGACTAGGGTGGGGCAAGTCATCCAGTAGAGGAGCGAAGTCATGTTTCGCCGGTCAAGCCCTTGGCAGGAAAAGGAAAGTGAAGTCACGCCGCAGTCGGTTTATGTGAACCGGCGGCAGATCATGGCGGGGGCTGGTGCGCTTTTTGGCCTCACGGCCCTCGGCGGTATCGCGGCATCAGCGCGTGAGACTCGCACCCTTGCCCCCCTGAAGGCGATGAAATCGGATTTTGATCCGGGCGAGGAGCTGACCCCTGAAGGCGCGGTCACCAGCTACAATAATTATTACGAGTTCGGCACCAACAAGGATGACCCGGCGGCCGAGGCCTGGCGGATGAAAGTGACGCCGTGGACCGTGAAGGTCGATGGCATGACCGACAAGCCCGGCAATTATGCGCTCGAGGATATCGTGGATTACAACGCCCTTGAGGAACGCATTTACCGGCTGCGCTGCGTGGAGGCATGGTCGATGGTGATCCCGTGGCTGGGTGTGCCGCTTGCCCCCCTCATCCGCAAGCTGGCCCCGCAATCCGGCGCCAAATTCGTGCGCTTTGAAACGCTTGCCGATAGAAGCCAGATGCCCGGTATCCGTTGGCCGGTGATCGACTGGCCCTATGTGGAAGGCTTGCGGATGGATGAAGCGCTGAACCCGCTCGCCTTCCTCGCAGTCGGCTTTTATGGCAAGGAACTGCCAAACCAGAACGGTGCGCCCGTGCGCCTTGTGGTGCCGTGGAAATACGGTTTCAAGTCGATCAAGTCGATCGTGCGGATCAGCTTCACAGACGATATGCCCCGCACTGCCTGGATGAAATCGGCACCGAGCGAATATGGCTTCTATTCGAATGTGAACCCGGAGGTTGACCACCCCCGCTGGAGCCAAGCGCGTGAGCGCCGCATCGGTGAATTCGGCCGCCGTGAGACCCTGATGTTCAATGGCTACGGCGAATGGGTTGCGGACCTCTATCGCGGCATGGACCTTCAGAAGAATTATTGATGCCGAAAGTGCCAATGAATTTGCTGCGGTTCGGGCTTAAGCCACTGGCGTTTGTGGCCATGCTCGCCCCCTTTCTGTGGCTTGCCTACAGCTGGTACTTCGCCTTTCAGGGGCTGCCGAACGGGCTTGGGGTCAACCCGCAGGAAGCATCGAACCGCTTCACCGGCGACTGGGCCTTGCGTTTCCTGTTGCTGACGCTAGCGGTGACGCCATTTTCGAAGCTGATCAAAAGCCCGAAGCCGATCCTGTTCCGTCGCATGATCGGGCTTTATGCGCTCTTCTATGCGCTCGCGCATGTCACCAGCTATGTCTGGCTCGATCTTTATTTCGCGTGGGATGATATCTGGGCCGATATCCTGAAGCGCACTTATATCACCGTGGGGATGGCGGCACTCTTGCTCCTCATCCCGCTGGGCGTCACCAGCACGAAAGGCTGGATCCGCTGCATGGGCAGCCGGCGCTGGCGCAAGTTGCACATGGCGGTTTACGGGATCACGCCTCTTGCCGTGATCCATTTCTTCATGATGCGAAAGGGCATCCAGATCGAGCCGCTGGTGTACGGCGCGATCTATCTGGTGCTGATGGTGCCGCGTGTGAAGGCGCGTCTTGTCACTCGCCGAAAGGCGAGTCCGGCATAACGACTTCCATGTTGCAGGTCTTGGCAGCTTTCATGCCTACCTCGGCCATGACCTGTGCCAAGCGCCCCATGTCCGTCATGTCAACGATGCCGCTCATCATGAATTGGGCCATGGCATTCGGATTATCTTTCAGCTCATTCGCCTTCAAGGACATCAGCGTGAAGGTTTCATAGTCCTTGGCGGACAGGCCCTTTTTCATTTCTGCGTGTGCGCAGCGGCATTTGCCAAGGTCGCGGTGTTCCTCAACGCAGGCCTGAATGAGGGCTTCCTCGTTGCTGGCAAGGGCGGCACCGGAGAAAAGCGACAGGCTGATAGCAAGGGTCAAACGGATCATGATTGTGTCGGGCGGCGCAGGATCATCATGGTTGCCGTGAAGTCCATCACCACCTCTCCTTTCTGGTTGAGCGTTTCAATAAGTGATTTTGACAGCCCGAGATTGGGCCGCGTTTCGGAGGGACGGGCATCAAGCACCGTCGTCCTCACACTCAATACTTCGCCGACCTTCACAGGCTGGCGCCACCGCAACTGCTCGACGCCCGGGCTGCCCATGCTGGCCGTCCCCCGGCCCATCAGGTTTTTCACCATCATCGACATGGTCATGGCGCAGGTATGCCAGCCGCTGGCGCACAGCGTGCCGAAAACCGACTTCTTGGCCATTTCCTCATCCAGATGAAACGGCTGGGGATCGTACTTGGAAGCAAACTCGATCACTTCATCACGGGTGACCTCATAAGACCCGAAGGTCTCGACACTTCCGACAACGAGGTCTTCCAGAAAGATTTTGAACATTCTATCCTTCTCCCTTGAGAAGCGAGAGCGTGGCGACGCGCCCGCCTTTCGTCAAGCAAGGAAAGAAAAATGACAGCGAGTTTCAGACCCCTTTTTATCGGTGCCGCGGCGGCAAGCCTGATGGCTGCCCTGCCGGTGCGTGCCGAAACACATGAGGCATCCTACGAGTTCCGCTGGGGCGGGCTCCTGATCGGTGAAAGCGACGTGCGCCTGACAACCGATGAGGACAGCTACAAGATCGAAACGACCTTCCGTACGCGGGGTCTTCTTTCGCTTTTCTCAAAAGGGGAAAGCCGGGCGTCGGCCACCGGCGATATCCTGCCCGATGGTACGCTGGCGCCTGACCGGTATGTTTCCGAAGGCCGCTGGGGCGGGGACGATTACCGCCGCATGATCCGCTACGACGATACAGGCCGGGTGGCCGGTATCGAGCAGGACTGGCCGGAAGAATGGCTGAAGGACGACAAGCGCGAGCCCGTGCCCGAAGACCAGCAGACGGGGCCTGATCCCCTGTCGCTGCTGGTGGCAGCGGTCAGCGGTGCCACCTTGCCGGGCGGCGTGGAAAGCGACCGGGTGTGGCGCAGCTTTGAAGGCCGCAGCGTGATTGATTTCCGGGTGCGGTGCCTTGACGGCATGGACGAAGTGCCGGAAAGCCGCCACAGCCCGATTGCAGGCGAAGCGGTGGCTTGCGGCCTGACGAGCGAGATCGTGGCCGGCAAGCCCATCGAGACCGAGAAGGAACGCAAAAAGCGCGAAAAGCGCGAGGCCAAGGAACTGGCCGCCAAGGACCGGGGGCATGACGACGAACGCGATGGCACGCTGGAGGGCGACCTTCGTGGCCTTCGCCTTTGGCTGCAGCGCGACGAGGTGGCGGGTCTTTGGTTGCCGATCCGGGCGCGCATGCGGTCCGGCTGGGGAACGGTGCGGATGATCATGGTGGCGAGTGAAGTCTCCGATTCCGGGGCTGAGTCCGTCGCTTCGCGCTAGGCGCTAAACTTTCGTCACGAATCTTCACGTCTTTGTGAATAGGCCGGTCGCTTAACCCCTTGGTTCGCGAACCGGCTGTGGCAGACTGCCGCGCAAGTTTTCAAGTGGGAGGAAATACCATGAAAAAATTGATGAAACTGGCCGCCGTCGCCCTGATGGCCGGCGCTTCGACCGCCGCCATGGCGGAAACCACCGTGATCCACGCCGGCGAGCTTCTGGCGGTGCCCGGCAAGGCGTCCCTGAAGGCGCAGACGCTGGTGATCGAGGACGGCAAGGTGAAAGCCGTGGTTGACGGCTATCAGGATGCCGCCAGCTTCGGTGCCGACGCCAAATATCTGGACCTGAAGGACCGGTTCGTGATGCCGGGCATGATGGACATGCATGTCCACCTGCAGGGCGAACTGGGCGGCGATCGCTACCGCAATCAGGTACTGCTGTCGAAAGAAGACGTCGGCATGCAGTCGATCATGTATGCCCAGCGTACGCTTGACGCCGGCTTCACCACGGTGCGGGATTGCGGTTCGGATACCGACCAGATGTTTGCCTTCCGCGATGCCGTGGAAAAAGGCTGGGTCATGGGGCCGCGCATCATCGCGGCTGGCCATGTGGGTATCACCGGCGGTCATGTTGACGTGGATGGCATGAACCACGAACTGCTGGACCTGTATACCAACAAGGAAGAGCTTTGCGACGGCGCCGACGATTGCACCCGCGCCACCCGCCACGCCATCAAATATGGCGCTGATCTTATCAAGATCGCGTCCACCGGCGGCGTGCTTTCGGATATCGCCACCGGCACCGGCCAGCAGATGACGGACGACGAGATCAAGGCGGTGGTTGAAGCCGCCCACGCCATGGGCCGCAAGGTGGCAAGCCATGCCCACGCGGCGGCGGGCATCAATGCTGCCCTCCGCGCCGGGGTCGACAGCATCGAGCATGGCTCCTATGCTGACGATGAAACCTTCAAGCTCTTCAAGAAAACCGGCGCCTATCTGGTGCCGACCCTTCTGGCGGGCCAGACGGTTGTGGACCTTGCCAACAACACCGATGTCCTCTCCCCCGCACAGGAAGAGAAGGCACTGGCAGTGGGCGAGGCCATGAAGGCCAATATCGGCAAGGCCGTGAAGGCCGGCGTGAAAATCGCTTACGGCACCGATAGCGGCGTTTCGCACCACGGCGACAACGCGCGCGAAGCCGTGCTGATGGTGGAAGCCGGGATGACCCCGATGCAGGTGCTGGAATCGGCAACGGTGGCGGCGGCAGACCTGATCGGCAAATCCGACAGCCTCGGCACGCTGGAGCCCGGCAAGGCCGCTGATATCATCGCCACTTCGGCCAGCCCGCTTGGCGACATCAAGGAACTTCTGGATGTCGACTTCGTCATGAAGGGTGGCAAGGTCGTGAAGCAGAAATAAGAAGGCATCCGCCTTCGGAAATCCGGCCCCGGCAGGCGCGTGCTTGCCGGGGCTTCTTTTTGGCTTGACGCGTAACTAAATGGTGACATATAAAAACGTCACTAAAAGGTTACACATAAGGAAAGCCATGTCACAAGCCGCCGATCAAGCCAGCCCCGATGTCTTCGCCGCCGTTGCCGACCCGACGCGGCGGGGGATTGTCGAACTGCTGGCGCTGAGCGACCGGACGGCGGGAGAACTGGCAGCTGCCTTCCCGGCCCTGTCACGACCAGCCGTTGCCAAGCATATCTCCATCCTGCAGCGCGCGGGACTGGTGGAAACCCATAGCGTGGGGCGCCAGCGCGTCAACCGCCTGAAGCCCATGGGCCTCAGCGATGTGATCACCTGGACCGAAACGCTGAACCGCTATTGGGACAGCCGTCTCGATACACTGAAAGCACTCGCAGAAGAGGAAGCACGACATGCAGGACATCGTACGCAAGATCAGGATTGAAGCCCCGGTCGAGATCGTCTGGCGCTATCTGGTGGATGCTGAAAAGCTGCAGCGCTGGCTGATGCGGCTTGAGGGCGAAATCGCGCCGGGCAGATCGTTCCAACTCATCTATGACGGTCCGACGCCGGATGGCACGACCTGCTTCGTCCATCCTTGCACGGTCACGGAAATGACGCCGCCCACGCGCCTCGCCATGACCTGGACCTACAGCGGCCTTCAGAATGTCGACACCCTTGTCAGTTTCGATCTGAAGGCCGACGGCGACGCCACCGAACTGACCCTCACCCATGCCGGGTGGGACAAGGTGCCCGAAGCCGTCCGCGCCGCACAGCATGCCGATTACGACGGCGGCTGGGCCGAAGGGCTTGAGGATCTGGTACGGCAAGTGGCCGCCGACCGCCGGAAAAACTGAAATCACCTGACAGCACAGGAAATCATCATGCAGGATATTACACGCAAACTCTGGATCGATGCCCCCATCGAGACCGTCTGGTCATACCTCGCCGACCCCGTGAAGCTGGGGCGCTGGCTGATGCGGGTCGATGGCCCGCTGAAGGCGGGGGAACGCTTCCGCTTCGTCTATGACGCGACAAAAATCCAGTGCGGGGACGGGGAAGTCGCCTGTCACGTCAGGGAGATGACGCCGCCCCGCCGGTTCGTCTTCAACTGGACCTTCACCGAGATCGCAGGCGTCGATACCCTGGTGGCAATCGATCTGGCGTCCGTCAACGGCGGCACCGATCTCACGCTCACCCATTCAGGCTGGGGCGCGGTGGCCGAGGCCGTGCGGGCAGAGCAGGTCGAGAGCCACAGCGACGGCTGGGCGGAGCATCTGGCGATCATGGAAGAACTGATCACCGGCAAGTCCGTGGTCGGCTGGGAAGACAGGATGCTGGCCGCACTGAAGGCAGGCTGACAGCGCATCATGCCAAAGCAAAAGGGCCGGGGAATTTCCCGGCCCTTTTCTGTATCGAAAGTCTGTGACTTGCCTCAGTTGGCGAAGCGGAAGTGGAGGACGTCGCCGTCTTTCACCACATATTCCTTGCCTTCAAGGCGCATCTTGCCGGCGTCCTTCGCGCCCGTCTCGCCGTTCAGGGCGATATAATCGTCATAGGCGATGGTTTCGGCGCGGATGAAGCCTTTCTCGAAATCGGTATGGATCACACCGGCTGCCTGCGGGGCCTTGGTGCCTTTTTCGATGGTCCAGGCGCGGGCTTCTTTCGGGCCAACGGTGAAGTAGGTGATGAGGTGCAGGAGGTCGTGCCCGGCGCGGATCACGCGGGCAAGGCCCGTTTGGCCAAGGCCGAGGGTCTCGAGGAATTCGGCTTTTTCGGCTTCATCATCAAGCTGGGCGATTTCGGATTCGACTGCGGCCGAGATCACCACGCACGCCGCACCCTGTGCGTCCGCCATGGCTTTCACCTTTTCGGAGAACTCATTGCCGGTGGAGGCTGCGTCTTCCTCGACGTTGCATACATAAAGGATCGGCTTGGTGGTCAGAAGCTGCAGCATTTCAAGCGCGCGGACTTCGTCCTCGTTCGCGGGTTCCACCTTGCGGGCGGGCTCACCGGCTTCCAGCACCTTGATGGCCTTTTCGATCATCGCCATGGTGACGATGGCTTCCTTGTCGCCGCCCTTCACCTTGCGGGTGAGGCCGTTGATGCGGCCTTCAAGGCTTTCGAGGTCCGCGAGCATCAGCTCGGTCTCGATCGTCTCGGCGTCGGCCACGGGGTCAACACGGCCATCAACGTGGGTGATGTCATCGTCTTCGAAGCAGCGCAGCACATGGACGATGGCGTCCACTTCGCGGATGTTGGCGAGGAACTGGTTGCCAAGGCCTTCACCTTTCGAGGCACCGCGCACGAGGCCGGCGATATCCACGAACGACAGCTGGGTCGGGATGATTTCCTTGGAGCCTGCGATGGCGGCAAGCTTATAAAGACGCTCGTCCGGCACCGGCACCTGGCCGACGTTCGGCTCGATGGTGCAGAAGGGATAGTTGGCAGCGGCCGCAGCTGCCGTTGAGGTCAGCGCGTTGAAAAGGGTCGATTTACCGACGTTCGGCAGGCCGACGATGCCACATTTGAAACCCATCACTTGTCTCCGTTCTTGAAGGCCCGGAGTGCCGCCGCGAGCGGCCCGTCGGGTTGTTCGTGTTTATAGTCTGCCTTGGGCTTCGCCGTCTCGGGCGCCGCTACGGCTTTTTTCTCGGGCTTCGGCGGCTGCAGGTGACGCGCCACATCGGTCATGAAACGGACCGGGTCGCGCTTTGCCAGCCAGCCGCATTCGGCAGCCACGGCATCCAGAAGCTTGTCGAGCTCGTCTTCTTCCGCCTTCGCGAAATTGCCAAGCACATGGCCGGTGACCCGTGACTTGTCGCCGGGATGGCCGATGCCAAGGCGCACGCGCATGAAGTCGGCCCCGATATGCTGGTCGATCGACCGGATACCGTTGTGGCCTGCGGCCCCACCGCCCGTCTTTACCTTGATCTTGGCAAAGGCGAGGTCCAGCTCGTCATAGAAAACCACCACGTCCGCAGGTGTCAGCTTGTAGAAGCGCATGGCTTCGCCCACCGATTGGCCCGAGCGGTTCATGAAGGTTTGCGGCTTGATCGTCAGGATTTTCTCGCCCCCGATCATGCCTTCCGAAACAAGCGCGTTGAAGCGGGTGCGTTCGGGCGAAAAAACATGGCGGCGGACAATCCTGTCCACCGCCATGAAACCGATATTGTGCCGGTGGTTCTGATACTCGCTGCCGGGATTGCCGAGACCGACGAACAGCAGCATGAGTCAAAACCCTCCAGCCGGGGTTGCCCCCGCGATCCGCGATTACTCGCTGGCTTCTTCTTCGCTTTCAGCCGCAGCTTCAGCCGAGCGCATGCCGCTCGGTGCCACGATCGAAACGATGGTGAAGTCGCGGTCGGTAATGACCGGGGTGCAGCCTTTCGGCAGCTTCACGGACGATATCTTCGCGGCTTCGCCGATGTCGAGGCCTTCAACCGACACTTCGATGAATTCCGGGATATTGTCAGCCGGAACATGGAGGTCGATGTCGTGACGGTTGTGGTTGATGGTGCCGCCACGCTTCAGGCCCGGCGACTTCTCTTCGCCGATCACATGCACGGGCACGTGAACAACGACGGTCGCGCCTTTGGCGAGACGCAGGAAGTCGATATGCATCGGGACGTCCGAAACGGGGTGCAGCTGCAGGTCGCGCGGCAGAACCTTGGTTTTCTTGCCGTTCACGTCGATCTCGTAGGTGTGCGACATGAAGCCGCCACGGTTGATCAGACGAACGATCTCGTTCAGGGCAACCTGAATCGACTCGGGTTCTTTCTTGTCACCGTAAATAACGGCGGGGACCATATTTTCGCGGCGTGCTGCACGGGAGGCTCCCTTGCCAACCCGGTCGCGAGCTTCCGCTTTCAGCGAAACGATTTGTGCCATGGCACTAGCTCCGAATTCGTTGTGCGCATACGGGCCAATCCCGCATACGACCGCCGCTTCCTCCAGGGATGCAAGGGCGGGTTCCCCGGCCCTTCGGAATGAGGGGACGAGTCGGGGCGCGGTGTATCCCGATTCCGGGCTGAAATCAAGGATAAAGGCCGTGAAACCGGTTGACGGAGCGGCTTGCGCATGCTTCGTTGCCCGACTGCCGATCGGTAACCCCGGTGTGTGCGGGGACGTTTGGTTGGGGGACTGACGTGTTTGGCGTGTTGAGGCGTCTTTTTATTGTGCTGGTGTTTGCCAGCCCTGTTGTTGCGGCTGACCCGGCGATTCTCCGGGTTTTTACGCATGGCGAGGGCGTTTACGGCATGGTGCAGCGCGATGGCACCATCAAGGGGCCGGGGGTAGACCAGCTCGCCTGTGCCTCGGAAAAGCTTGGCATTCCCTACGCCCTTGAAGCGACGTCCATGTCGCGGTCGGACCGGCTGCAACAGCAAGGCCTGCTCGACATATGGTTCCCGACTTACGATACCGGCGAGCCCCGCCTTGACGGCCGGGTTGTGGGTCATCTTGGTGACATGGCAATCTACTGGTATCTCAGGAAAGACAGCGCGCTTCTGCCGGATGACCCCGAATTCTGGGCCAAGGCGCGAATCAGCGCGTTTCCGGGCTCGTATCCCGACCGTTATATCCGCCGGCGCTCCAATATGGTTGTCAACGGATCGGACGATCCTGATACGATGGTGATCAACCTGATGGCCGGACGGTTTGATGCGTTTCTGGCGGCTGATATCCGACCGGTCCTGAGCGTGGGGATCGAGCGGCGTGCCGCTGGCCGGGTAGGGCTCATCCTGCATTCAAAGTTGCCGATGCGCTTTGAAGTATCGCCCGAGTTCGCCGCCGCCCACCCCGGTTTCATGCCACGCCTGAAGGCCGCGTTTGACGCCTGTGTCGACCAAAGTCGGGTGCAGTAACAGCGGCCTGTCCTTGATTTGTCAGGCGCTCGGGCCCACATTCAGATCATGTAAGGCTGTACCGGAGTCCAATGCCATTGTCGGCCCTCCGCATCATATTTCTGACGCTTCTTTCGCTTGCTGTAGCGCACACCGCCGCTGCGCAAGACGATCATCCCGCGCCGCCCGCCCCCATTCCTGTTGTTGTGGCGGGCTATGAATTCGAACCCTATGTCACGGCGTCGGGTGGGCTGACGCCCGATCTTGTCGCCTTCCTCAACGAGGCGCAGGCAACCTACCGGTTCGAGTTTCTCGTGATCCCGGCGCAGCGCCGCTACCGGATGATGGAAACGGGCAAGGTTGACGTCCTCTTTTTCGAGATGCCACGCTGGGGCTGGGCAGAAAGCGGCGTGGCGGTTGAGGCAACCCCCGTTCTGATGAATGACGCCGAAATTTTTGTCGCCCGCCGCGAGCAGGCATCAAACCCAGGCTTCTTTGAGACCATCGCCCACCACCGGATTGCGGCGGTGCGTGGCTTCCACTATCGATTCGCCGGATTCGAGGCGGATTCGGCAACTTTGACATCGAAATTCGACCTGCAGCTGGTGGATAGCCAACCAGCGGTCATGCGCCTGGTGGAAGGCGGTATGGCAGAAGTCGGCATCGTGGCGCGCAGCTTCCTGATCGGCGAGATGCTGCAGCGACCCGCCCTTTTGAATGCCATTCTGGTCAGTCCCGAGGTCGATCAGATATTTCGCCTGCCAGCGCTGACACGGAAGGACGGGCCGATCAGTGCGGAGGCGCTGACGGCACTTTTGCAGCAGTTGCATGATGACGGGCGTCTGCCGCATTTCTTTGCCACCCGTGGTCTTGGGCCGCTTTATGTGTGGCCGGGTGATGCTGATGCGAGCCCGAATGGCAGCCCAATTCCTTGACATGAAAGTCTCTTCCTGTGTCTCCTGACGGGCGACAGCGACGTCCAGCAAGCCGCAAAGGCACGGACGCAGAGAGGAAACAAACATGGAAAACAATAGCCCCGGCAGCCAGTCGCTGCCCCGGGCGACCGGTCATTTCGATATCGGCGCCCTTCTTGATCTCATCATCATCCTGGCGGTGCTTGTCACCGTAAAATGGGCGCTCAGTCCGCATACCCAGCTTTTTGCAGGGGCTGGCTCCACCACATCGGCCATGATCGTGGGGACGCTGCTGTTGCGGCGGCGCGGGCTCCGCTGGGCCGATCTCGGCTTCCGGCGCCCGGAAAGCTGGTTGAAGACGCTGGGGCTCGCCGTGCTGGTTTTCGGCATCTATATCGTGGCGCTCAGCGCCATGCAGGGGGTGGCCGACCATTTCTTTGAGGATGTAGGCACCAGCGGCCGGTTCGATCACGTGGAAGGCAACCTTGTTGCCTATCTGATCCTCATGGGTGTCATCTGGACCCATGCTGCCTTTTTCGAGGAACTGATCTACCGGGCCTTTTTCATCAACCGACTGGGGACCGCCCTTGGCGGCAGCCGCGTGGCACTCCTTGTTGCAGTCGTTCTTTCCGGCTCCTTCTTCGGATACCGGCATCTTGTGTACCAGGGCATGCACGGCGCCCTGATGACTGGCGCGGTCGGGGTCGCCTTCGGGCTCGTTTACCTCTGGTTCGGACGGCGCAATATGTGGCCGCTGATCATCGCGCACGGCGCGGTCGATACAATCGGTATCACAGCCCGTTTCCTCGGGATGATGGACGACTGAGGCAAAAGAAAAGCCCCGGCGGATATCCACCGGGGCTTTCGATTTCCAGCGCTCACCTGTCGCTTAGTCGAACAGGCTCGACACACTCGTTTCGTGGGCGATACGATTCATCGCTTCCGCCAGAAGCGGCGCCACGGTCACAACGCGGATCTTGTCGTGGACTTTCACACCGTCGCTCGGGCGGATCGAATCGGTGATCACCAGTTCGTCCATCGTGCTGGCGGCGATGCGGTCGAGCGCGGGGCCCGAAAGTACGCCGTGGGCGACATAGGCCGAAACCGATACCGCACCGGCGTCGGCCAGTGCCTTGGCGGCGTTGCAAAGGGTGCCGGCGCTGTCGACGATGTCGTCGACGAGCACGCAGTGATAGCCTTCGACCTCACCCACAATATGCATCACTTCCGATACACCGGCGCGTTCGCGGCGTTTGTCGATGATGGCGATTGGGGCATCAAGGCGTTTTGCATAGGCGCGCGCACGGACCACACCGCCAACGTCGGGCGATACGATCATCGTTTGCTTGCCTTTGTATTTTTCCTTCAGGTCGCGCACCAGAACCGGCATCGCGTAAAGGTTATCCGTCGGGATATCGAAGAAGCCCTGGATCTGGCCGGCGTGCAGGTCCATCGTCAGCACGCGGTCAGCGCCCGCGGTGGTGATGAGGTTGGCAACGAGCTTGGCCGAAATCGGGGTGCGGGGGCCGGGCTTGCGGTCTTGCCGGGCATAGCCGAAGTAGGGGATCACGGCGGTGATGCGGCGGGCACTTGCGCGCTTCAGGGCGTCGATGGAGACAAGCAGCTCCATGATATGGTCGTTCGTCGGGTAGCTCGTCGGCTGGATGACGAAAACATCCTCGCCCCGGACGTTTTCATGAATCTCTACAAACACTTCCTGATCGGAGAAGCGACGGATCGCCGCCTTCGTCAATGGCATGTTCAGATAGGCCGCAATCGCCTCCGCAAGTTCGGGGTTGGCGTTTCCGGTCAGGATCTTCATACCCATCGGCTGGCCTCCGTGTCATGGGTGTGGCGGTATCGGATTTCGCCCCCGTTTATCAGTGCCGCCCGGCGCTGTAAAGCCGCACGACCCCTGCACAACAATATTGCGGGAAAATGACGTGGGGCACGTGTCCCACGTGTCCCATTTTCAGGGACGGGGCAACATGATGGCCGATATCTGCCGTCCGTAGTCCGACTCAGCCCTGTGGGTTGTGCGGCGGAAGGAATAATGGTCGGCGCTCGGGTAAGTATCGATATCCACAAAGCCGGCACTCACGCCAAGGCGGTCGAGCCGCGCGAGGATATAGCCCGGCAGGTCGAACTGCAGATGATCCGTATCCTTGCCGGGCAGGAAGAAGGCACCCGTAGCAGTATCTGCTTTGTCGCAAGCGTCGCGGAAGGGCAGGGTGACCTCGTAGCTTGCGGCATGAATGCAGGGCCCGAGCGCGGCCTTGATACTGCTGCGGCGGGCGCCCAGCGCCTCCATGGCGTCGAGTGTGGCTTCCATCACACCGCCGACGGCACCCTTCCATCCGGCGTGGGCGGCACCGATGACACCGGCATCCAAGTCCTCGAACAATACGGGGCCGCAGTCCGCCGTGAGGATGCCAAGGATCAGCCCCGGTACATTCGTCACCATGGCGTCGCCGTCCGGCCGGTCGTCGCCCCAAGGCGTCGTCACCCTGATGCAATGGGCGCCGTGCACCTGATAGGTGCTGACCACCGGCGTGTCGGCGCTGCCGGAAAGCGTTGCTGCCACCCTGCGCCGGTTTTCCGCTACCAGCGCCCGGTCGTCGCCCGAGCCCAGCCCGCAATTCAGGCCCGCAAATACCCCTTCAGACACACCGCCCCGGCGGCTGAAAAAGCCGTGGGGGGAGGAAAGGATCGAACGGTCTGGCTGGGTGCTCATGGCCATATCCTGCTTTTCAAATCATGGCAGCGTCAAGGCGGCGTCAAAAACCCGGGGGCGGGGTCAGGTCCGGGGACTGCACGGCAAGGGCCTTGAACAGGGTGCCCATCTCGTCGGGGGCCGTCAGGCGCTTCAGGTCGGCAAGGATGCGGGCGGGATCGCCGCTCGCCGCCAGTGCCTCGGCGCGGGCCCCGATGCCGAGGGCCATCAGGAAGGCGCCTTGGTCAGTGATGCGGCTGGCGGCGGCGCCCTTTTCCTCCGCCGCGCGGGCGAGGGCGGCGAAATCGACATGGGCGGTCAGGTCAGCGGCTCCCGGCTCCGCGAAGGGGTCGGTGTAGGCGTGCGCCTTCAGGGCCTGAAAGGTGTCGCCCGCCGCACTTGCGGCATAGCCATAATCGAGTGCGAGGAATGCGCCGCCCTGTTCGGCGATCATGGCGGAAAGTGTGCCCATGACGCTCACGCCCATCGGGCAGACCTCAGCAATGGCGCCGTCCTCGGCGCTTGCCGTGACGGCGGGATGGATCAGGCCCGCCATCGGGCTCGCCGGGCCCGGCACGAAACCGAGCCTGCCCCCGTCTTCGCCCACCAACCGCTCGCGCCAGATGCTGCCCGTGCGTTCGAACTGGTGGATCGGCAGCGCATCAAAAAACTCGTTGGCGATGATCAGGAGCGGCGCACCGCCCGGCAGGGTGAGGATATCGTCATGCCATATAGCGTCCGGCACCTTTTCGGCCTGCAGGGCGCGCAGCTGGCGGCTTGCTTCAACGAAGTGGATGCTTGCTGCCGCCCGGAAGCCCGGTACACGGGCGGCGGTGCGCAGGATATCGGCCATCAGGGTGCCGCGGCCGGGGCCAAGTTCCACAAGGCTGATGGCGGCAGGGCGCCCGAGCGCGATCCAGCGATCAGCGAGCCACAGACCGATCATCTCGCCAAACATCTGGCTGACCTCGGGCGCCGTGATGAAGTCGCCGTCGGCGCCAAACACCCGTTCCTTCTGATAATAGCCATGCACGGGATGCATCAGACACGCCGCCATATAGTCGGCAAGCGTCATGGGGCCGAGCGTGCGAATACGCGATACAAGCTCGGCCTTCAGGGCAGTCATCAGGCCTGTCCACCCTTGCGCTTCTTGTAGGTCACGCCCATCCAGATCAGCCAGCCGGCGAAGACCAGCATGGGGGCCGACAGCATCTGGCCGCGCGAGATGCCGTCCACAAGGCCGATATGGGCGTCGGGCTCGCGGAAGAATTCAACCGTCATGCGGGCGAAGGAATAGCCGATGAAGAAGCAGCCGGCGATCACGCCTGGTTTGTCTTTCGGCAGGCGCGTCTTGTGGAACAGGATCTGCAGGATGATGAAGAGCACGAGGCCCTCGAGGGCGGCTTCATAAAGCTGGCTCGGGTGGCGAGGCAGGCCGGTCGGGTCGTCGGGGAAGATCATCGCCCATGAAACATCGGTCGTGCGGCCCCAGAGCTCGCCATTGATGAAGTTTGCAAGCCGCCCGGTGAGCAGGCCAAGGGGGGCAACGATCGCCATCAGGTCCGCCATCTTCATCATTTCGATACGGTGCCGTTTCGAAAAGAAAACAACTGCCAGGCAAACGCCGATCAGCCCGCCGTGGAACGACATGCCGCCATCCCACAGCCGCAGGATGGCCATGGGGTCGGCCATGAATTTCGGCAGGTTATAGAAAAGCACATAGCCAAGCCGCCCGCCGGCGATCACGCCGATCGTGGCCCAGGTGAGGAAATCATCCACATGGGTGGGTGACATCGGCGCGCCGGGCCTCGCCATCAGCCGCCTGAGATACCACCAGCCGAACACCAGCCCGGCAATATAGGCGAGCGAATACCAGCGGATGGCCAGCGGGCCGATTTCAACAAGGATGGGGTCGATTTCCGGGAAGGCGATAAGGCCGATGCCGATAAGGTCCAGCATGAAAGCTCCTGCGGGTTGCTTCGGGCGCCATCATGGGCGAGCGGATTGCCAAGTCAAGCAATTGGAGCGCAAGCCCTGCTGCCTGTTGAAAAGCGCGCGCCGATGCGCCATATGAGGCAGGAGCCTTATGAGAGGAGCCGCCCATGCAAACGACCAGCAAATTTTTCGACGATTTCGCCCGTCTCGCGACCGGGGCGGCTGGTGCCATGCACAGCGTGCGCGGCGAGATGGAAGAAGCCTTCCGCGCCTGGCTCGACCGGCAGCTGGCCGGCCTTGATCTTGTCACCCGTGAGGAATTCGACGCGGTGCGCGAGATGGCTGAAAAAGCCCGTGCCGAAAACGAAGACCTCCGCGCCGAAATCGAACTTCTGAAGAAAAAGCGCACGACGGCGGCCAAAAAGACCGCCTGATCCGCTGCAGCGCGAAAAAATTTCTCCCGCAAGTCGTTTCTGAACGCCGTTTCCTAACGGCTTGAACTGCTTTCCGAATCACTTTTCATCCGATTCGCCGAATCGGAGTTTTCCACAGCTTTTCCGGGCTGGCGGCAAATTCGTCCTTGATCGGGTGACTCCGTGATGGCACGCTATATCTAGTGTTGTTGGTGGACGAGAAAGCCAGATATCGTGCTTCTGAGCCATAAAAATTGACACGTTGACCGGCACCGATTGGGCCTGCCGGGGCACGTCCAGACCGGCGGGTCGCATCTCTCAAGGGGGAAACGAGATGACGACACTCAATACAGAACACTCCGAAGTCATTCTCCACAATCCTGTCGACATCGTCGAAGAATTGGCAGCTGCTAATGACTGGGCTTACGAGCGCCAGGGCGATGACGAACTGACCCTGTTCATTTCGGCACAATATACCGATTTGCAGATGCGCATTTACTGGCGCGACGATTTCAAGACACTGCAGTTTGCCTGCATTTTCGACCTGAAGGTGCCGCCTGTGCGGCAACGCGACGTATACCAGACAATCGGGCGCATCAACGAACGCCTGTGGATCGGCCATTTCGAATTCTGGGCCGAGGAGGAAGCGCTTCTTTACCGGCACGCCAGCCTTGCCAATGATCCGCTGATCGGCGCGATCGGCGAGGAGCATATCGCCACCATCATCGAAACGGCCGTCGGCGAGTGCGACCGTTTCTATCCGGTGTTCCAGTTTGTGATGTGGGGCGGGCAGACGCCCGACCAGGCGATTGAATCAGCCATGCTGGAGTGTGCCGGCACGGCTTGAGTACCGAGTAACCACTTCTCCGGGGGAGTATTGGAGAAGGGTTCGCAACCCGCGCGTACAGAGTGGTGCAGAGTTGTACCGAGTGTGATCAAGGGAGTCGGGTTGCTGTACTGATCGGGCGGGGCTATGCTCCGCCCGATTTTACTTTGTGGAACAAGCACCGGAACAGCCCCTTATGCTCAGCACCTTCACGCCCGCTTCGCCCCTTCTCCTTGTCGGCTTCGGCAATATGGGCCGCGCGATGGTGGATGGATGGCTGCGTGCCGGACTTGATGCTGCCGCCCTTCATGTGATTGATCCGGTTTTCGCCGCGGCACCCGCGGGTGAACTGGTGGCGCACACCTATGCGGCGGCAAGCGAAGTGCCGGAAATCACCCCGCGTGCCCTGATGGTCGCGGTGAAGCCGCAAGCGATGGAACATGTGCTGCCGGGCCTCGCCCGTTTTGTGGGCGATGAGACGCTGGTCCTTTCGATTGCGGCGGGCGTAAAGATCGCGACCTTCGCCGAAGCCTTCGGGGCTGACTGCGCCATCGTCCGCACCATGCCAAACACCCCTGCCGCGATTGGCGAAGGGGTCAGCGGCCTTTGTGCGTCGACAGGCGTCACGGACGAGGACAAAGCCCTCGCCGAAGCCCTGATGGCAGCGGCGGGCCAAACGGTATGGGTTGCCGATGAAGCGCTGATGGACAGCGTGACGGCGGTCTCGGGCAGTGGCCCGGCCTATGTCTTCCATTTCGTTGAGGCGCTGGCAGCCGCCGCCGAGCGCGAAGGCTTCGACCCCGAAACCGCCATGACGCTCGCCCGGCAAACCGTGATCGGTGCGGCGGCCCTGATGAAGGCACAGGCCGATGTGCCTGCCGCTACGCTCCGTGAGCGGGTGACGAGCCCCGGGGGCACCACAGCCGCCGCCCTTGGCGTGCTGATGCCTGAAGCCGGGCTCACCGGCCTTTTGACCCGTGCCGTGGAAGCCGCCCGCAAACGCGGCGAAGAACTCGGCGGCTGACCCGCCACCTTCCCACCAGCATCTGATACCAACCCCAAAAAAATCGGGCCCGGAAATCCGGGCCCGTACAGGGAGAATTGGGAGGTAAATCAGAGTATCTCGATCTTGGATTTGAATGCTGGTCCCGGGAGGGAAGTGGGGGGGAGGGGAGGGTTCCCGGGACCAGCTTTCATGACGGAGGCATCACTGACGCCGTCAAACTTTTAGGTGCGGTGCACTCACTTGCGTATTGCGCCGCAGCACTTGAGACGGGTTATACGCAGGCGCAGCGAAACCGGAAATAGTTAATTTTGCGATCCAGATATGCGTTAAACGCATGGCTCAGGCGCAGAGATATTAAATTTTTGTTTAAGTGTCCAGCGCTGTCATAAAATTGCGCAAAGACCTACAGAATGTTGCTGGCATCGCGAATCTGGCGGATCATGAAGTCCCGGAAAAGGGCGACTTTCACCGAACTTTTTCGCTCCGGCGGGTAGCAATAATAGCTGTTGAAGCTGGTTCCCTCGACATCCGGCAGCACGCGGACGAGCTTTTTGCGGTCGTGAACCAGATAATCGGGCAGCACGCCGATGCCCATGCCGGCTTCCACCGCATGCAGCACACCAAGGAGGTTGTTGATCAGCAGCCGCGGCTGGCGGCGATGCGGGCCGGCACCCACGTCCAGAATCCAGTTCAGGCCGCGAATGGTCGGCGCCGTGGTGTTGCCGATGGTGATCAGGTCGTGCTGGTCCAGGTCCTTGGCGGTCACCGGCGTGCCGCGCTTGTCCAGATATTCGGGGCTTGCATAGATATGCGCATGGAAGGTGGCGAGCGGCCGGGCAATCAGTTCGGCCTGTTCAGGCTCGTGCAGGCGGATTGCCACGTCCGCCTCACCGGCCGCGAGGTCAAGATCGCGGTCATCGAGCGTCAGCTCGATGCGAATTTCGGGATATTCGGCCATGAACTGCGTCAGATGCGGGGTCAGCCACACCGAGCCGAAGGTGACCATGGTCGTCACCCGAAGCACCCCGGTGGGGCGCTGGCGCGATTCCATGATGGCGCGTTCGGTATTGTCGATCTGCTGCACCACGGCACGCGCGGTCTGATAGAGCTGCAGGCCTTCTTCGGTCAGCACCAGCCCGCGGGCGTGGCGGGTGAACAGGGAGACATTGAGGCTTTCCTCAAGTGCGCGAATCTGGCGGCTGACAGCTGACTGGCTGAGCTTCAGGCGTGCGCCGGCGCTCGTGAAGCTGCCGCATTCGGCAACCGTGTGGAAAATCCGCAGTCTGTCCCAGTCCATTCTGTCCTCCCGATAGGCCGGACGATGCCACCCTGTGCGCGGGTGTGCAAGCGATAGCGCGCTCACGGCTTGGCAGAAGGCCCGGAAATCTTTAGATTCGAAGGAGTTTCGTGTATCCGGGGCGGGGAGGCAATGCCATGTCGGACCGTGAAATGCTGAAGCAGGCGAGCGGCTTTTTCAAAAGCCATTATCCCGGCCTGATGCCCGAGGCCATTGTCGCCTTCCTTTTCATTGCCGGATCGGAAAAACAGCTGACCGTGGGGGATGTTGCCCGCGCACTCGGGATGACAGAACCCGATGCTTACAAGCATATCTCCCATCTCGCCGTCGGGCGCGGGGCCGGGCTTGTCCAGCTCGCCAATCTGGGCGAGGGCCGCAATGGCATTTCGCTCACTGAAACCGGCATGACGGCGCGGGCGGATATTCTGGAAAAGATGGGTTGAAACGCAAACGGGCGAGCCATCACTGGCCCGCCCGCTTCTGTTGCCTTGTCGGCGTGTCTCAGTGGCTGATGCCAGCCAGATATTTCTCGGCTTCAAGGGCAGCCATGCAACCCATGCCGGCGGCGGTGACAGCCTGACGGAAGACCTTGTCGGTCACGTCGCCCGCTGCGTAAACGCCGGGGATATCCGTCTGGGTGCTGTCCGGCTTCTTGATCAGATAGCCTTCCTCGTCCATCGGCAACTGACCTTTGAAAATCTCGGTCGAGGGCTTGTGGCCGATGGCAACGAAAATGCCATGGACATCAAGGTCGGTCGTATCGCCGGTCTTCACATTCTTCAGCCGCGCGCCGGTTACACCAAGGGGCTCGGTGGTGCCGACAACCTCATCCAGAACCGTGTTCCAGATGACCTCGATATTGGCGGTCTTGAACAGGCGGTCCTGCAGGATTTTCTCGGCGCGGAACTCGTCGCGGCGGTGAATGAGCGTGACCTTCGCACAAAGATTAGAGAGGTAAAGCGCTTCTTCGACCGCGGTGTTGCCGCCGCCGATCACCAGCACTTCCTTGCCGCGATAGAAGAAGCCGTCGCAGGTGGCGCAGGCGGAAACGCCGTAGCCGTTGAATTTCTGCTCGCTCGGCAGGCCCAGCCACTTGGCTTGGGCGCCGGTTGCGATCACCACCGTGTCTGCGGTGTAAACGGTGCCGCTGTCGCCCACGGCGCGTTTCGGCGTGGCCTTCAGGTCAACCTCGGTGATCAGGTCATAAATGATCTCGGTGCCCACATGCTCGGCCTGCGCGCGCATGGCTTCCATCAGTTCGGGGCCCTGAACGGCGCTCGCGAAACCGGGGAAGTTTTCCACATCGGTCGTGGTGGTGAGCTGTCCGCCGGCCTGCATGCCGGTAACCATCAGGGGCGAAAGGTTTGCGCGGGCCGCATAAATGGCGGCGGTATAGCCGGCGGGGCCCGACCCGATGATCAGCATCTTGCTATGCTTGGCGTTGCTCATAGTGCCTCCTTGGAATTTGCTGATGTTTACATAGCGACAGCACCCCGCCTTTGCCAATGGGGAAAGACGATCATCTTGATCGATTGCGCCAATCAGAGGCAGGCAATTGCAAAAGACCTGACAAAAGCAGCGCCGTTTTTTAAACTATAGCGAGCGAGGGAGGAGTATCCATGTCGAGAAGAACTGGAAGAAGCGCCACAGCGCTCGCCTTTGTGGCCATGGTCCAGATGGCCGCCGCCCCGGCCGGCGCCAAAGAAGAGAAGATATTCGACGAACAGGCAGATGCAGCGATTGCGGCGTTCACCAGCGAATGGCTTTCCGCCCAGCGCGACTATGAAGGCTGGCCGAGTGTGACAGCCGCGGTGATCCGTCAGGGCGAGATTGTCTATGAGGCCGGCTTCGGCTTCGCCAATCCGGCGACCGGCGTGCAGGCTACACCCGACACGATCTACAGCATCTGTTCCATCTCCAAACTGTTCACCGCCGTCGCGGCGATGGAGATGGTGGAGGCCGGCAAGATTACAGTCCTTGATCCTGTGGAAAAACATCTGCCGTGGTTCGTGCTGAAGCAGGGGTTCGCGAGTAGCGGCCCGATCACCATCGAGGGCCTGCTGTCGCATTCCTCCGGCCTGCCGCGCGAGGTCGACACGCCTTACTGGACTGCGCCCGAATTTCACTTCCCCTCGAAGGAAGAGGTGCGCAGTGTTACCTCCGGTCAGACGACGCTGTATCCCGCCCGCACCCAGTATCAATACAGCAACCTCGGGCTCACGCTTGTGGGCGAGATTGTCGAGGCGGTGAGCGGCGAGGATTATGACAGCTTCGTCCGGCGCACGATCCTCGATCCCCTTGGCATGAAAGACACGACAACGTCGGTTCCCTCCGCGCTGCATGGCACGCGCATGGCGGTGGGCTATGGGTCGGTGAAGCGGGATCGCAGCCGCGACGCGCAGCCCGTGTTCGATGCCGCAGCCATCGGCCCGGCGGCTGGGTTTGCCTCGAACGTCAAGGACCTCGCCAAATTCGCCCAGTGGCAGCACCGCCTGCTGACGGACGGGGGCAAGGAAATCATCGAAAGCCATACGCTGCGTGAAATGATGCTGCCGCACTGGGTGGACCCGGACTGGACCTTCGCGCGCGGTCTCGGCTTCCGCATCATGCGGGATGGCCCGCGCAATCTGGTCGGTCATGGCGGCAGCTGTCCCGGTTACCGCACCACGCTGCTGATGGACCCCGACAATGACGTGGCCGCAGCCGTGATGATCAATGCGGCCGGCGCCAGCCCCGAGCGTGTGGCTGCGCGGCTGATGGGCTTCTACCGCGAAGGCAGCATGAAAGCCGAGCCAAAGCGTGTGGCGAAGGCAAAGGGCGGCCACGGGCTTACCGTCAAGCCGGACCTTGGCGACTATATCGGCATCTATAATTCCCAGCCGTGGGGCGATGAATCCTATGTCGGCCTGTGGCGTGGCGATCTGGCGATCTTCAACCTGTCGTCCTCCGACCCGGTCGGGAACCGCGAGCGACTGTATTTCGTGGCCAAGGACCAGTTCGTGCGGGTCAAGGATGATGGAACGCAGGCCGAGCCCATCGTGTTCGAACGCGACACGGGGGGCAAGGTCATCGGCTTCATCCAGCACAGCAACCGGGCACGCCGGGTTCGCTGATCACTGGTCGGGGGATTATTCCCCCGTGCGTGCCATCAGGACCTTCAGGTCCTCGATCCAGAATTTCGCCCAGGTGTGGGTGCCGTGGCCCTGCGTTTCGGTGGTCTCGGGGATCATGCGGAACTGGATGGCCGGATTGCGCTTCACCGTCCATTCCGGATAGGGGAAATTGCGCGGATTGATGAAATCGTCGGCCGAGTTGATCCACATTGTCGGCGCCTTGATCTTCTCGATCCCCGGCCACGGGTTATAGTTGCGCGAACTGTCGAACTGATACAGGAAATCGTTGGCGTCGCGGCGTGCCATGTCGCTTTCCACTGCCGCCCGCACCGATGCCACTGCATGATCGCGGGTCGGGTTTTGCGTCTGATAGAACAATGGCCGCGAGCCTGCGATGAAGAGGATGGACGAGGCCGTACGGATGCCTTGTATGGGCTGGGTTTCATACTCGCCGCCCATCCATGCCGGGTCGCTGGTGATTGCATCCATCGCCAGTTGCCGCCATTGGCGGTTGATGCCGGCGATTTGCGTTGGCATGCATGCCATCGGCATCAGCGCCTTCGGGAAATCGGGGTATGTCTCGCCCCAGATGAAGCCGTGCATGCAGCCCATCGAGGTGCCGAAAATCAGCCTGATATGCTTGAGGCCGAGCCCGTCGGTCAGCAGCTTGTGCTGCAGCTCCACCATGTCGTCATAGTCATACTTCGGGAAGCGCATATGCTGCCCGTCCGAAGGTTTGCTGGATGCGCCATGGCCGATATTGTCGGGCAGGATGATCCAGTATTTGCTGATGTCGAACGGCTGGCCGGGGCCATACAAGAAATTGGCGAATTGCGGCACAAGGAATTGCTTGCCGCTGCCGCCGGTGCCGTGCAGCACCATGATCGCATTGTCGATCTCGCCCGCGGCGTTGCGATGCGGCTGGCCGAGCGTTGTATAATGGATACGGACCTCGGCCGCGCTTTCACCGCTCCTGAACTTGAAATCATGGACGATATGATCGCCCTCGCTGATCGGCCAGTCGACCCGTTCCGGCGCGGGCACCGGTGTGGGCTGCAGCGGCGGCGGGAAATCGCCCGCTGTGGTCGGCTTGGGGGCGGTCAGCGTGCCGGTCTCGCGGATCTGGTTGATCACGGGTGAGGCGTCAGCGGGACTTGAAGCCTGCAAAGCGGCGGCGAGGAAGAGTGAAAGCATGGTGGTTTTCCTGAATTACGGCTTTGAGGAAGGGTTTGGGGCGGTGCCCGGCGCCATCAGCGGGCGGGCACGCCTTCTGTGCCGGGTTCGCCGGCATGAGCTTCGAACGAGGAAACATGATTCATATTGATGACCCAGCGCCCGTCAATCTTGCGAAAGAGGCGTGTGTTGACGCCTTCTTGCGGGCGTTCGGCCCGTTCCAGATGGTAACGACTGATCAGCAGCGCGGCGTCGGGGGAATAGACCTCGACCGTGATGTCGTAGAAATGGAGCTCGCCCCGCCCGTGGGGTGAAGCGCCATAATTATTCACATAATTATCGAGCGCATCCTGCCAGCCGCCCTTGATGCGACCGCCCGAGACAAACCGCACGCCCGGATTTTCAAAACCGGCCATATAGCCTTTGAAATCGCCGCTGTTCCACGCCTTCTCCATGGCGGTGACGACAGCAATGATCTCGGCTTTTGCCTTTGCTGCCTCTTCGTCAGAAACTTGTGCAGCGGCAGGTGCGGCGAGAGACGCCACCGCGAAGATCATCGCCACCAGCAGGGCCATCAGGCGTTTCATCATGACTGTAATCCCCCAAATCTCGATCAGAAGAGGTAGCCTATATCATATGCCCAAGCATGCAAGGCGGGATGCCGCTCGTCACCCGGGCTAGTTCCCGGGGTGTTCGGTGATGCTGGTCCAGTCCCGGCGGGCGACGGCCATCGGGGTTTTAAGGCGGGGCGCGATGAAATCCCCGGTCAGATAATCGAAGCCCGCTTCATAGCCCGCCATGGCCATTTCAAGCGTCGAAAGGCCGTGCACATGGGTGCGCAGCCGGGCACGGCGGGCTGCATGGACGAAAAGCCCGAAACGGTCCTTGAGGGACGGTGTCGACAGGTTCCGCATATTGAGCGCAGAAAGCCCGATCGAGCCGATGCCAGCGGACTGAATGTCGGCGAAATGCGGGGTATATTCCGGCCCCGCGAGCATCAGCACCCAGCGGACACGCGCCTTCAACAGGTCAACGATCCGCTTCAGCGCCATCGGGTTGACGCCGACCGGGAACTCAAGCAGCTCGACCCCCAGCGTGCGGCGCGCGGCGGGGGAAATATTCTCGATGATGCTGAGAAAGTTCTGCAGCCGGTCCTCGCGGCTCGCGGTCGCGAAACTGAGCGGCAGGATGAGGGGCGCGATGACATTCTCGCGGTACAGGTCATCGGCCAGATGCAGGCTGTCGGCGGCGATCAGACAGTCGATGGCGTCGCGGTCCAGCCCCTTCAGGCGAGGGCTCATGACGATATAGCCATAACCGCGATAGCCATCGGGCGTGGCCGCCGATATCTGCACGATATGGCTGACAATGGCCTGGTGGCCCGAATCCCAGAAAGGCTGGAAAGCACTGTGGCTGATCTCGGGTGCTGCCTTGGCACCCTTCTTTTTGGCTGCGTCGTCCTCGCTTTCAAGCGCTTCGACATCGGCGGGAACCCGGTCCCGCAGATCGCCGATCATTTCAAGGAAGCGGGCTGACCGCATCAGGTCCGTGCCCTTCACCTGCTCGGTGATCACCTCAAGCAGCTGGTCGACCCCTTCGACGCCGATGAAATGCTCCAGCACACGGGCAACGATCCGGCCGAGGACGACATTCGCCTCATCAAGGGTCGTTTTCTCGAAAATCACCAGAAAGCGGGATCGTTCGGTACGCAGGCAGATATCGCCGGGGGCGAGATGTTCTTCCATCTCGGCTTCCAGCCGGTCGCAGACGCGGGCCTCGAACTTCTGCCATTTATCGCCAAGCGAGTTTTTGAAAAGGTCGGTCGCCATGATCCGCACGCGGCCGGTGGTGAGCGAACCTTGCGCGAGCGCAAGCTCGCTCAGCCGCTTCAGCTGCTCGCGCAGCAGGCGGTCCATCGCCTGGGTCAGCGCGCTGGATGTATCCTTACTGGTGGAATAGGACATCGGCATCGGGATCAACTCTGTACATACGGGTTTGCGGTTCGCCCCACACGCCGTTCACCATCATGCGGCTTTCAACGGTGTAAGCATCGGGGCCGTCCATCTTCATGAAGGTGCGCACGTCACTGGGGCCGCCTGTGGTGCCTTTGACGGTCTCGAGGATTTCGAAGCCCCCGTCCTTCGGCACGATGGTGCCTTCGGTATAGAAGCCGCCGGTGGTGGCATAACGGAAAACGATGGTGCGGGCCTTGGCGTCGTGATGGATCAGGGTCACACCGCCATAAACGCCTTCGTTGAGCGAATGGGTGGCCAGCGCCATATGGCCGCTCGCCTGCCATTCCCAGCGCACCACATCATTGAAGGTGGAGCCATCGGGATTGGTGCCGTTTTCCACACTGCGCCAGGTCTTGCCCATCAGCGGCGCGAGCGGCGCCAGCACCGGGTCAGCCGCCATGGCGGGCACGCCCGCTAGCGTGCAGGCAAAAAAGGCGACAGCAAGTGCAAGGTGCTTGAACCGCAGCATTGGACCCTCCCATCCGGACGGGATCAGACTAGGCCTCGCGGATAGCGGCTGCAATCCAAATTGGCGCGGGCTCACGCATCCGTGGCAACAAGGGCCGCCAGCTTTTTGGGCGCGACGGCGCGGTAGCTCTGGCTGATCCACTCAACCAGCATGTCGGTCGGGATATCATCGCCTTCTGCAAACCGGCAAGAAACCCAGCCGCTTTTCCCGAGGCCGTAACCGGTGGGCGCGGCAAAATCATGCAGCAGCGCAAACTCTGCCGATTGCGGCAGTTTCACCGAAATGGCGAGAGCACCGTCTTTCTGGAAGCTCAGGAAAACGAAGATCTTCTTGCGGACCTTGACGACCGTTTCGCCCCACGGATGGTCTTCCCATGCCTCGGGCAGGGAAAGCGCATGGGTGCGCAGGGCATCGAAGGTCGTGTCGAGGGTCATCGGGCGGCTCCGCTTCTGGCAGGCCAGTCTGGCGCGGGCTCCATCGGTGGACAAGGCACAAAAGAAAACGGGCCCCCATCAGGGAGCCCGTCTGATCTTGCCGCAGCGGGAAGCTTAAAGCTCGCCAGCGTGCTTCGAAAGGTAGCTCGCAACGCCAGCGGCGTCGGCTTTCATGCCTTCGTCGCCTTTGTTCCAGCCAGCCGGGCAAACTTCGCCGTGCTCTTCATGGAACTGCAGCGCTTCAACGAGGCGGACATATTCGTCCACGTTACGGCCGAGCGGCAGGTTGTTCACGGTCTGGTGCCAGACGAGGCCTTCCTTGTCGATCAGGAAGGTGCCGCGCAGGGCAACGCCGTCGGCTTCGATCAGCACGTCATAATCGCGGGCGATCTGCTTGGTCAGGTCGGCAACCATCGGGAAATCAACGGGGCCGAGGCCGCCTTCGGACGTCGGCGTGTTGCGCCATGCGGCGTGGGTGAACTGGCTGTCAACCGAAACGGCAACAACCTTGGTGTTCAGGGCCTTGAAGGTTTTCATGCGGTTGTGGAACGCAAGGATTTCCGACGGGCACACGAAGGTGAAGTCCAGCGGATAGAAGAAAACGAGACCATAGCTGCCTTTGAGGTAGCTTTTCAGGTTGAAGCTTTCGTTGATCGAGCCGTCTTCCATCACGGCCTGTGCGGTGAAGTCGGGGGCCTGTTTACCGGCGAGAACTGCCATGTTTTCCTCCATCGGGGTTGGAACTTGAAATCTGAATTCGGGCGGGGAAAGGCTTTCCGGGATGCCGGACAGCCCACCGGCGGCGGCCTGAAGGGCCACCACGCGCGCGCCTTACTCTATGATCTTTCAACCGAAAAGCAATCGTGCTCGTTCGATCAGTGTGATCGATTATCTCGATTTTTCGGCAGCCTTTCTGATGGCTTGTGCGGGCAGCTGCGCCTGACCATAATGGCGCGCAAAAGTGTTGGGTGAGGAACCGGAATGACAGCCTTGGAAATTGGCGCGCCGCGCGGGCCAGAAGAGATTGCAGCCGCCCGCGGCCTGCTTGTCGACTATATCGCCGAGCTCGACGAAAACCTGTGTTTCCAGGGCGTTGATGCCGAACTTGCCGATTATCCGGGCGGCTATGTAGCGCTTCTGGTGGCGCGGCTTTCCGGCAAGGTGGTGGGTACGGTCGCCCTCAAGGATCGCGGCGAGGGCAGGGTCGAGATGAAGCGGCTTTATGTGGGCCCGGACGCACGCGGGACAGGGGCCGGCCGGGCGCTCGCCATCGCCGTCCTCGAGGCCGCGAAGACACTTGGTTACCGCGAAATGGTGCTGGATACGCTGACGCGTCTGAAGCCCGCACTCGCCCTTTATTATGATCTCGGCTTCAAGGACTGCGGGGCTTATTACGACAATCCCCTGCCGGGCGTCGTGTATCTGTCGAAACAGCTGGGGGAAGACGCCTAGACGTTAAGGCTCAGCCTTTGTCTTCGGCGAGGGTGTGGGCGACAATCGCATTGGCATGGCCATGCCCCATGCCGTGCTGGTCCTTCAGCATGGCAACAAGTTCCATATGCTTGGCCGGCTGAGCCGCGCGGACAATATCTTTCCAGTGGGAAATCGGCTGGCCGTACTTCTTCTCGATAGAAGGAAAATAGGACGCCGGGCCTTTGATCTTCTCTTCGCTCATGGCTGACGATTGCTCCCCGGATTCTGACAGGGTGACCTAGCGGTCGAGTTGTTCGCGCAGGGACTTGGCGCAGGCTGCTGCGATATCGGCCTGCAGGCGCAGCTGCGGCTTGCCGTTCCGTGCGGCTTCGCTCAGGCGGCGGATCGCATCGTCGAGCGTATCGAGCGTGGCGCGAAGGTCGTCCTGCGTCATCGGCTCGGGTGTCGGGGCTGGAGCCTGTGCCTGCGGCTGGGCCGGCGCTTGCTGCTGCACGGGACGCTGTTCAGCGGCCGGGGTGTCGATCGGGCGTGACGGTGGCACGTCATGCTTCAGCTCGGCCCTGAGCATGGCGAAGGTATCGCCCACATGCCGCTCAGTTTCGGCATTCACTGCCGGGCGATGTTCAGCATCTTCGTCCGCCTCATGGCGTGCGAGCGGCTGCATGCGCAGGCCGGCTGCCGCGGTGCGGGGCTGCGGCGTATCGCTTTCGTCTTCGTCCAGGAAAAGCGGGTCTGCGGCAGTGTTCGTGTCGCCGCGTACGGGTTCGTCGTCCTCCATGGGCATCACCGGGGTCAAAATACCCTCGTAGCCTTCGAAAACGCCACCGCAAGGGCTGAACAGCGGCGTGGCTTCCAGCGTCCAGTAGCGATGATGACTGTCGAGGTTCGACAGATAAAGCGGCGCATCATGGATGGCGCTGCGGCGCTGCAGGGCGCGTGCGATCGGGTGGCCAAGCTTGGCATTCAGGCCAAGCAGGTCCAGAAGCGAGGAGCCGACAACATCGTCAGCTTCAATATCAAGGATTTGAAGGCCCTTGGGCGAAACGGCGGCGATCAGGCCGTCACGGTCGCTCATGAAGGCCCAGCCGCCGGGGCCGGGGTCCGGCAGTTCCCGTACGATCTGGCGGATCGGTGTGGCGCGCGGCGTATCGCGAACCACATCTTCCTGATCCAGCAGGCGCAGTTCATCGCGGGCAGTGGCGTCTTCGTCGCCTTCGGCGGCGCGGGCGATCAGGTCTTCATCGGTGCGCAGAATGCGCAGGCGTGCTGGCGCCCGGCCACTGGTGTCCGGATGAAGCTGGGTGATGGTTGCAGCAAATTCCTGCGACGGGCGCTTGATGCCAAGGTCGTCGCGCCACAGGGCGAGGGTCGACTGGCTGTCGTTCGCGCGGGCGGTCGGCGTGGCGCGGGCAAGCGCGATCCAGACATTCGCCGAAAGATCGTTGCGGGCGGCCAGTTCCTGATGGTGCTCGCGGCCTGTGGTTTCAATCAGCGAGATCATGTCGTCTTCGCTGAAAGGCGCACGGCGCAAGAGATCGGAGACCAGATTGGCGCGGTCGCGGCTGATACGGCGCACCAGATCCATCGGCGGCTCGGAAAGGCCGGCCAGAAGGTCGGCAGCGGTGCGGCGGGTTTCGGGATCAACGTGGGGGATCAGGGCTTCAAGGACATCAAGCAGTTGCGTGCGTGTAGGCTCCCTCGACGGGGCCTTCCCCGTCAGGAACAGATCGACCAGATTGCGGAAGAGCGTAGTGCGGTCTTCGCCGTCCCGTTCCCGGGCGTACGCCACAAGCTCCCTGATCCGGTTATCAAGCGCGTTCATGTCGAACGCGGATGCTTTAGCCACCGTTGTTGCCCATTATCCACTGATACACGCACCCCCGGCCTTCTATGGGCCGGATGGCATGAAATAACGTCCCTTGATCTTTGCCCCGCACCCGTTACCGGATGTTCTGGTATTGGAATGCGGCACAGACCTGAGAATGAGGTATGGCTGCATTCGCACAGCAGGAAACAAGACCCTCTCCGGGGTGCTCGAATCACTGCTCGCGGTATTCTATACGAATAGGCCGGGTGTGCCAGCGCTTATAGCATGCCGAAACAAAATTATCCAATTTTGGAACTTTATTTCTTCCAAGCATATCGCTAGTATAGCCTTGTTTCCGGGGAGGCTACCCCGGCTGCCTCGGAAGGGTCTGAAAATCCGGGGCCTTTTGTTGTTATTTTACCTTATTTCAGGGAGTCACTGGCCATGGGGCGCGTCAAGCTCGACAGTGTTGACCGCAAGATTCTTTCTGTGCTGCAGGCCGAGGGCCGCATCACCAATGTGGATCTTGCCGAACGGGTAGGCATCACCGCGCCGCCCTGCCTGCGCCGCGTGCGCGCGCTTGAAGAAGAAGGCTATATTCAGGGCTTCCACGCCGATCTCAACAAGGAGATGCTGGGATATGGCCTGACCGTCTTTGCGATGGTTGGCCTGCACAGCCAGGCGGACAGCGACCTGAAGGCGTTCGAGCAACAGTGCCAGAGCTGGCCGCTGGTTCGCGAATGCTACATGCTGAACGGCGAGATCGACTTCATCCTGAAGATCGTGGCGCATGACCTGTCGTCGTTCCAGCAGTTCCTGACAAGCTCGCTGACCGCTTCGCCGAATGTAGCAAGCGTGAAGACGTCGCTGACGATCCGAACCTCTAAACAGCTGCCGGGTGTACCCCTGCCGCCGGTCGACTGAGCCGCGCCGTCAGCCCAAACAAAAAGCCCGCCGGTTTGGCGGGCTTTTGCGTTTCTGCGGCGGTGTCGCCTGATCAGATGAACTTCAGGTCGGTCAGTTCATAATAGCGCTCGCCCGAGGGGGTTTTCACCTCGATCTCGGCGCCGACATTGCGGCCGATCAGCGCGCGGGCGATGGGCGACTGGTAAGAAATCTTGCCGGCCTTCACGTCGCCTTCGTCCGCACCCACGATCTGGTAAACGACTTCCTTGTCGTCTTCGTCGATCAGGGTCACGGTGGCACCAAACACGACCTTATCGCCCGAAAGCGAGGTCGGATCGATCACCTGAGCGCGCGAAAGCTTGCCTTCCAGCTCGATGATGCGGCCTTCGATCAGGCCCTGGCGTTCCTTGGCGGCATGATATTCGGCATTTTCCGAAAGGTCGCCGTGTGCGCGTGCTTCCTCGATCGCCTGCACAACAGAGGGGCGTTCAACGCTTTTCAGAGTCTTGAGCTCGGCTTCCAGTCTCAGATAGCCGTCTCGCAGCATCGGTACTTTTTCGTTCATAGGGGTCCGTCCAACTGGCACAAGAATGCGATGTTTTCCGCGCGGCTTTCGGGGGCCTTCGCCCGCCCGCGCCGCTGCGCATCCGTCTCTTATAAAGCACTGCGCCGACCCCAAGGGGCCGGCGCAGAACTACACTTCTAGCGCAGAACGCTATTTCAGGCAAGGAAAAGAGCTTCGGGCGGTCGCCCGTCGCCGGGTATCAGGCTGCGGCGCCGGAAACCGGCGGGCGCGGGCTTTCGGCGAAGATGCTGGGGCGCAGCCAGTCAAAGAGGTTGCGGGTCAGGCTTGAGGGGCCGACAACCGAAAGATCGCCGTCCTTGACGGCAGACCGGTAGCTCCTGTCACCCATCCATACATCGGCCATGGTGCGCACGCTGGACGACAGGAAGACATCAACGTCCCTGCCGGGATCCTTGATGCACACTTCCACCGTGTCGCGGTTGACGACCAGCCACCAGTTCTTCTGGGTTTCATAGTCCGGGAATTCGAAGCGGATGACCGTTTCATTGCCGGGCAGGCTTTCGGGCATAATGCTGCGTTCCAGATAATACATCAGGAATTCGGCGTCATAATCGCTGTCACTGAGGTTTCGGCGCGCCCAGCACAGGCCCCATTCCCCCATGGCGACAAGGACGGGCAGCATCTCTTCGGCTGCCTTGCTCGGGAAATATTCAAAGCCGCGTTGGCCGCCGATCTGGCGCCGCACGACCATTCCCTGATCTTCAAGGGCCTTGAGGCGCGTGGTCAGAAGGGCAGGGGAAATGAGGCCAAGCCCGCGCTGCAATTCATTGAAACGCCGCGCCCCCATCAGAAGCTCGCGGATAATCAGGATGGTCCACTTTTCGCCAAGTATTTCGTTTGCCTTGGCAATCGGGCAAAATTGTCCGTAACGCACACCGGTTCTCCCCTTATGGGATGGCAACGATACTCAGAAAAGTGAAGTGGTCTACTATAGAATCTGTAGTGCGTTACTTCAATGCGTGAACTATCGACTGCGCCGCGGTTTCCATAAGGTCGCTTCATCGCCGGCAATCAGGCCAATGGTGGCTCGCCGGGATCAGGCAACATGAGGAGAAATCAAATGCCGCTCGTAACGATTGACGTGATCAAGGATGTGTTTTCGCCGGCCCAAAAGCGCCGTATGCTCGAGAATGTGACCGAAGCGATGATCGCCATTGAAGGCGAAGCCATGCGCCCGGTCACCTGGGTTCGTATTCAGGAAGTAGAGCAAGGCGATTGGGCCATCGGCGGCCAGCCACTGGCTGCACGCGATGTCCATGCATTGGCGAAAGGCGCCGCGTAAGCGGCGTCTGTTCCAGACGGGGGGAAGCCCGATGAACCATCAAAGCAAAACGATTGATCTTCAGGCGATCCTGGCCGAGCTTGGCCCCCGGTTCGCTGAACGCTCGGCAGCCCTTGAGGCGAGCGACAGTTTCGTGTTCGACAATTATGCCGAGCTCAAGATGCGCGGCGTGTTTTCCGCGCAGGTGCCGACCGATCTTGGCGGCGCTGGTGTGAAATATAGCGAGGTTGCGGCTTTCCTGCGCGGCCTTGCCGGATATTGCCCTTCAACCGCACTTGCCCTGTCGATGCACCAGCATCTGGTATCGGCGGCGTCCAAGAACCACCGGGACGGAAAGCCGGGTGCGGCGCTTCTGTCGAAGGTGCTGGAAGGCGAACTGGTGCTCGTCAGCACCGGGGCCAATGACTGGCTCGATTCCGGCGGCGAGGCGGTGAAGGTGGAAGGCGGTTATCGCATCAACGCTTTCAAGGCGTTTGCAAGCGGGTCGCCGGTGGGTGACCTTGCCATCACCTCCTGCGCCTTCAATTGCCCGGTGGACGGCCCTTCCGTCATTCACTTCCCGATGTCGCTGAAGGCAGAGGGTGTGAAGCTGATGGGCGACTGGGAAAGCATGGGCATGCGGGCAACCGGTTCGCAGTCCATCCAGTTCAAGGACGTGTTCGTGGCGGATGCAGCCGTCGGGATGAAGCGCCCGCGTGGGCCTTTCCACCCGGCCTTCGCAGTGATCGTATCGGTTGCCATGCCGCTGATCATGTCCGTCTATGTCGGGATCGCTGAAGCGGCGGCTGCCATTGCCCGCAAGCAGGCGTCTCGCCGGCCGGCTGATGCCGTGGCGGCGATCCAGCTGGGCGAGCTTGAAAACCTGCTGACCACGGCCCAGCTTGCCGTCGATTCCATGGTGGCACTGGCGGACGACCTGAAATTTGCGCCGAGTGCAGAGCTTGCAAGCCAGGTCCTTGTAAGGAAATCGATCGCTGCAAACCATGTGGTTGCGGCAACCGAAAAGGCGCTGGAGGTGGCAGGCGGTGCCGGTTTCTTCCGCAAGCACGGGCTGGAGCGGCTACTGCGCGATGTGCATGCGGGGCAGTTCCATCCGCTGCCAGAAAAACGCCAGCAGCTTTTCACCGGCCGTCTGGCAGCCGGATTGCCGCCGGTCGAAAGCTCCTTCGGCAACTGAAGAATTCCACAGCGAGGAAATGGAAAGGGCGGCCCTGACGGGCCGCCCTTTCTGCGCCGGTTGCCCCAAGGGCTTGCTTACCATTCCTTAAGCCAACTTCCCTAGCATTGTAACCGGGGGCAGGCAGGCGGAAGAGAAGGGGTTCGGGCATGGCGGTCGTGCGCAAGGCATTGGCAATGCTCCTTTGTACGTTCAGCGTGGCGGCGGAAGCTGGTGACAAGCTGGTGCAATGGACGGACACCAGCCTGACAGCGCTTTTCGGCACCAATTTCAAGGTGACAGGCGACGACGCCACAACACTGACGTTCGAACACGCCAGCGGCTGGTCCTTTGGCGATCTTTTCATGTTTGTCGATGTCACCGACTATCACGACAATCCGGTGCGGGGTGGCAGCTGGTACGGCGAATTTTCACCGCGCTTCAGCCTGAAGAAGGTGGGGCTCATTAACCTGCCGGACGATGGCTTCCTGAAAGACCTGACAATTGCCACCACATGGGAAAAGGGCAAGAACGGGGTCGAGGCGCTGCTCATCGGCCCCGGCACGTCACTTGCCGTACCCGGCTTTGCCTTCTTTCAGGTGAATGTCTATGCACGCAAGGATACCGGCAAGGGTGCGGGGTTTGAAGATGCGCAGGTGACCGTCAGCTGGCGCAAACGTTTCAGTATCGGGCAGCAGGAGTTTGTGATCGACGGCTTCGCCGACTATGTGATGGGCTGGGGGCCGCAGGCGGCCAACCTTCATCTGGTGCCGCAGGTGAAATGGGATATGGGAAAGGCGATGGGCCTTGGTGACCACCGCCTTTACCTTGGGTCTGAAATCGATATCTGGACCAACAAATTCGGCATCCCCGACAGTGGCGCCTTCCCGACCGACCAGCTGGGGCTGAACCTGATCCTGAAAGCGCATTTCTGAAACGAAAAGGGCGGCACCGGATGGGCCGCCCTTTCGCATTTCGGTATGATGTCTTCGCGTCAGTCGGCGAAGTCCTGCAGCCTGCGGACATCGAGCTTGCCGGCACGCACAGCGCGCAGGGCTTGTACGGCGGCGCGGGATGCGGCCATCGTGGTGAAGTAAGGTACCTTCATGGTAAGCGCGGCCTGACGAAGGCCGAAGCTGTCCTTGATGGCCTGCTTGCCTTCGGTGGTGTTGAACATCAGCTGCACTTCGCCGTTCTTCATGACATCGAGCACATGCGGGCGCTGGCCATCGCCAACCTTGAAGACCGACTTCACGGCAAGGCCGTTGTCATTCAGGTATTTGGCGGTGCCGGTGGTGGCAACCACGCCGTAGCCCATTTCCAGAAGGTCGCGGACGAGCGGCACAAGGGCGTGCTTGTCGCTGTCTTTCACGGACACGAAGACCTGGCCTTCTTCCGGCAGCTTCACGCCAACGGCGAGCTGGGATTTGTAGAAGGCCATCGCGAAGGTGCGGTCAATGCCCATCACTTCGCCGGTCGATTTCATTTCAGGGCCCAGAAGGACGTCGACACCCGGGAAGCGCGCCCATGGGATCACCACTTCCTTCACCGCCACATGCTCGGTGATCGGGTCCTTGAGCTGGAAGCTCGAAAGCTTGGCACCGGCCATCACCTGGGCGGCAATTGCGGCAATCGGGCTTGCCACAGCTTTGGCCACGAAGGGCACGGTGCGGCTGGCGCGCGGGTTCACCTCGATGAGGTAAACTTCGCCGTTCTTCACCGCGAACTGCACGTTCATCAGGCCAACCACATTGAGCGCTTTGGCCAGAAGCCGCGCCTGACGCTTGATCTCGTTCACGAGGCCGACGGGCAGGCTATAGGGCGGCAGCGAACAGGCGCTGTCGCCCGAGTGGATGCCCGCTTCCTCGATATGTTCCATGATGCCGGCGATATGAACGGTTTCGCCGTCCGAAAGCGCATCGACGTCGACTTCGATGGCGTCTTTGAGGAAACCATCCACCAGTACCGGGCTGCCTTCCGAAACCTGAACGGCTTCGTTGATGTAACGGCGCAGGCCTTCTTCGTCATGCACCAGTTCCATGGCGCGACCGCCGAGGACGTAGCTGGGGCGCAGGAGAACCGGGTAGCCGACCTCGGTTGCCACGGCGAGCGCTTCTTCAAGGCTGCGGGCGAGGCCGTTTTTCGGCTGCAGGAGACCAAGCTTGTTCACAAGCACCTGGAAGCGCTCGCGGTCTTCCGCAAGGTCGATGGCATCGGGGCTGGTGCCGAGGATCGGGATGCCGGCTTCCTCGAGCGCTTCGGCGAGCTTCAGCGGGGTCTGGCCGCCGAACTGCACAATCACGCCCTTCACCTTACCCTTTTGTTGCTCGGTACGGATGATCTCGATCACGTCTTCGGCAGTCAGCGGCTCGAAATACAGGCGGTCCGAGGTGTCATAGTCGGTGGACACGGTTTCGGGGTTGCAGTTGATCATGATCGTCTCGTACCCGGCGTCCGAGAGCGAGAAGCAGGCGTGGCAGCAGCAATAGTCGAACTCGATGCCCTGACCGATCCGGTTCGGGCCGCCGCCGAGGATCACGATCTTCTCGCGGTCGGTCGGCAGGGCTTCGCACTCGGCCGCTTCGCCGTCGGCGAAGGTCTCGTACGACGAGTACAGATACGGCGTTTTGGCGTCGAACTCGGCGCCGCAGGTGTCGATCCGCTTGTAGGACGGGCGAACGCCGACCGTGTGGCGGATGTCCATGATCTCGGTTGCCTGCTTGGCCGTCAGCTGTGCGAGGCGCGCGTCGGAGAAGCCAAGCATCTTCAGCGCGCGAAGCTCTTTCGCATCCTTCGGCAGACCTTCGGCTTTCAGCTTGTTCTCGGCCTCTACGATGCGGGCGATCTGGCGGATGAACCAGGGCTCATAAAGGCAGGCGGCGTTGATATCTTCAACCGTCATGCCCTCGCGCAGGGCCTGTGCGATGCGCAGCAGGCGGTCGGGCTTTGCGATGCGCAGGTCGTTGCGGATCGGCGTATAGTCGCCCGAACCCGGCACATAATCGTCGAACTTCACTTCATTGAGGCCGGTGAGGCCCGTTTCCATCGAGCGCATGGCTTTCTGCAGGCTCTCCGGGAAGGAACGGCCAACCGCCATGGCTTCACCAACCGATTTCATCGCGGTCGAAAGCACGGCCTGCGCGCCCGGGAACTTTTCGAAGGTGAAGCGCGGGATTTTGGTGACGACATAGTCGATGGTCGGCTCGAACGAAGCGGGCGTTACGCCGGTGATGTCGTTATCAAGCTCATCAAGCGTGTAACCGACCGCGAGCTTCGCAGCGATCTTGGCAATCGGGAACCCGGTGGCCTTGGAGGCGAGCGCCGACGAACGGCTCACGCGCGGGTTCATCTCGATCACGATCAGGCGGCCGTTTTCGGGGTTCACCGCAAACTGCACGTTCGAACCGCCGGTTTCGACGCCAATCTCGCGGAGAACGGCGATCGAGGCGTTCCGCATGATCTGGTATTCTTTGTCGGTCAGCGTCAGGGCCGGGGCCACGGTGATGCTGTCGCCGGTGTGAACACCCATGGGGTCGACGTTTTCGATGGAGCAGACGATGATGCAATTGTCCGCCTTGTCGCGAACGACTTCCATCTCATATTCCTTCCAGCCGACGATGGATTCCTCGACAAGGATTTCGGTGGTCGGGCTGGCGTCGAGGCCTTTCGTGGCGATCTCGACAAACTCTTCCTTGTTATAGGCAATGCCGCCGCCGGTGCCGCCCATGGTGAAGCTCGGACGGATGATGACGGGCAGGCCGATCTTGTCCATCGCGGCGAGGGCTTCGTCCATCGTGTGGGCGATTTCGCTGCGCGGGCAATCGAGGCCGATCTTGGCCATCGCCTCGCGGAACCGCTCACGGTCCTCGGCCTTGTCGATGGCGTCGGCGGTGGCGCCGATCAGCTCGACATTATGCCGCTTCAGCGCACCGTTGGCTTCGAGCGCGAGAGCCGTGTTCAGCGCCGTCTGGCCGCCCATGGTGGGCAGGATGGCGCAGGGCTTTTCCTTCTCGATGATCTTCTCGACAACCTCGGGCGTGATCGGCTCCACATAGGTGGCGTCGGCAAGCTCAGGGTCGGTCATGATCGTCGCGGGGTTCGAATTCACGAGGATGACCCGGTAGCCTTCTTCGCGGAGAGCCTTGCAGGCCTGCGTGCCGGAGTAATCGAACTCGCACGCCTGACCGATGACGATGGGACCGGCGCCGATGATCAGGATGCTTTTAATGTCTGTACGCTTTGGCATGGTTCTTTTCCTGTTGTCTGGCGCTTCGGGGATCAGGCGGCTTTTTTATGGTTCAGGATCAGGGCCATGAACTCTTCGAACAGATAGAAACTGTCTTGCGGACCGGGGCTCGCTTCGGGGTGCTGCTGCACGCTGAAGATCGGCTTCGTTTTGTGGGCAAGGCCGCATACCGTTTTATCAAAGAGCGAGATATGGCTCACCATCACATCGGCCGGCAGGCTTGCGGCATCGACCGAGAAGCCGTGGTTCATGCTGGTGATCTCGACCTTTTTTGTGCGCAGGTCCTGCACCGGGTGGTTCGCACCGCGGTGGCCTTGCGCCATCTTGTAGGTGGTGCCGCCAAAGGCGAGGGCCAGAAGCTGGTGGCCGAGGCAGATGCCGAAGATGGGCAGGCCGGTGTCGATCAGCTTCTTGATAACAGGCAGGGCATATTCGCCGGTGGCTGCCGGGTCGCCGGGGCCGTTCGACAGGAAGATGCCATCGGGCTGGTGCTCCATGATCTCGTCGAAGGTGGCGGTGGCGGGCACCACGGTCACGCGAGCGCCGGTTTCGGCAAGGCAGCGGAGGATATTATGCTTGGCGCCGTAATCGACAGCCACGACATGGGCTTTCGGGGATTTGAGGTCGCCGTAGCCTTCTTCGATGGTCCAGCGGGTGCCGGTCCAGCTGTAGGCCTCTAGGCAGGTAACCTCTTTTGCCAGATCCATGCCCTTCAGGCCCGGCCACTGCTTGGCCTTCAGCATCAGCTTTTCGATATCGAACTTGCCATCCTTGGCGTGGGCGATCACGCCCGTGGGCGCGCCGCGCTCGCGGATGATGCGGGTCAGGCGGCGGGTATCGATACCGCTGATACCGATAAGACCCTGCTTGGCAGTCCAGGCTTCCAGATGCTCGGCGGCGCGGTAGTTGGCGGGCAGCGTGATATCCTCGCGGATCACAAGGCCGCGTGCTGCGGGCTTCTTCGTTTCCATGTCTTCGTCGTTGGTGCCGACATTGCCGACATGGGGGAAGGTGAAGTTGATGATCTGGCCGGCGTAGGAAGGATCGGTGAGGATTTCCTGATAACCCGTCATCGAGGTGTTGAAGCAGACCTCGCCAACCGTATCGCCCTCCACGCCAAATCCGCGTCCCCGGAACACTGTACCGTCAGCCAGAACAAGGACGGCGGTAATATCAGAGGAAGAATGGTCAGGCGAGCGGGTGGAGTCGGTCATAGCGGCAGGTTCCTTCCATGGCATCGGTGCTGACTTTTTCTTGCTAACACAGGCGTTTAAGCCCGGATTTGCAAGGGTCTGGCCAGCCGAGAGGGTGGCGCGAAAACGCGCTGGGGGGCGGCCAAATTGTCGGGACACTATAGAAAAGGGGTGGCGGGGTCAAGAAAAAGCTCAGAAAAAAAATTCATTACAAATCAATGACTTAATCAAAATAAACTCGTTTGCTCTGCTGCAGGTGCTAAGCTATTATCGGCGCTTCCGAAAAACAGACCAAAGGTCAGGGGCTAATGCTTAGGGACGAACTGAACGACGCCATGAAGGAAGCCATGCGCGCCAAGGACAAGCGCAAGCTTGGCACGGTGCGCCTCATCCTCGCGGCCATCAAGGAAAAGGATATCGAGCTTCGCGTCCAGGATGGGCCGGAGCGGAACGATGATGCCATCGTGCTCGACATTCTCGCCAAAATGGTGAAGCAGCGGCAGGACAGCATCAAGGCCTATGAAGAAGGTGGCCGTCTTGAACTCGCGGAGCAAGAACGCGAGGAAATCGAGATCATCCAGGAATTCATGCCGCGCCAGCTGTCGGAAGCCGAAATGAAGGCAGCCTGCGAAGCGGCCATCGCCGAGATCGGCGCCGAAGGCCTGAAGGATATCGGCCGCACCATGGCGGTGCTGAAGGACAAATATGCCGGCCAGATGGATTTCGCCAAGGCGAGCGGCATCGTGAAAGGCCTGCTGAGCTAATCCTCGGCACATAATCAAATCAAACGGATCAAGGGTGGTTTTACCGCCCTTTTTCTTTGCCTGAATTTGCCGCGCCGACCGTGTCGATTCTGGTGGCTGGTGCACATCGATTGGCGCGAACAAGTGCCGATTGAGGGAATGCTGGTGCCGGAAATGGCCGGTTTCCGCCCTGTTTTGCTCAAATGGTTAACATAAACTTAATGTTTATTGATATTCGGCATAAATGCAGAATATTAGAAATAACAGCAATAATGCTGAATTAAGCGACAAGCGAGAAACGCGAAGGAACACCATCATGAAAACCCTCCTCAGGGGGCTGCTGGCTGCGGCAGCGCTCAGCTTCAGTGCCAATGCGGCAAGCACCTATGAATTCACCCCGCCTAACGATCCCGAAGGGTCAGTGACGGCTGAAGAATCGAACGGATTTTTTGGCTATGGTCGCGGGGTCTTTTTTGAAATGGCTGACGACTTCGACCTGTCCAGCATCGGGCTCTTTTCCGATTTCACGAAGGTCAATGTCCTTTGGGACATTATGGAAGTCACCACGTTCAACCGTGCGCTTGGCGGCACGATCCTGCAGTCAGGCAGCGGCATCGTCTCAACCGACGGCCTTGGCTGGGTTGATTTCAATGTTGCCCCGCTGACGCTGGAAGCCGGCCACGCCTATCATGTGAACTTCAAATTCTATACGACGGCCCATCAGGTCTTCACCTATTATGAAGGCAATCTTCCCTCGTATGACGACGGCATCTTCCACAATATCAATGGCACAATGGGCTATATGCCCGAGGTGCCGAGCATGCCGGCCATCCGCCTGACCGGTGAAGGCGGTGTCATGCCGGGCATCCCGGAACCTGCCGCCTGGCTCCTGTTCATTCTCGGTTTCGGTATGGCGGGCATTGTGGCGCGCCGCCGCACGGCAATGCTCGCCATCTGAGCCTGTTGTCCCGCAGAATGAAAAACGCGCCCGTCATGGATGGTGACGGGCGCGTTTGCTTTTCAGGAACACAATGATCAGGAGGTCAGGATCCGGGCCGTATGATGAAGGGACGGTTGGCCGGTCCTGCATCCCCTGAGGTCCTCGCTGTCGCATGCTCGGGCCCGCCCTGCTACGGGGAGAATATCGTCTGCAGGAGCAAGGCCGAGGGCCATGCGAGCCCAAAAATTGCTTGGGCTTTGGAAGAGGGTGACTTTTTTCGTCATTTTGCTTCTCCACTGTCGCTATAAGCTTTATTTACTATAGAAATGCGGTGGCTCACAAATTCGTACATTTAAGTCTGAGCCTTAACATATCTAAGGAAAAATCATGGAATACCGGCTTCGCACCCTGTCGGGCCTTCTGGCGTTCGAGGCAGCGGCGCGCCACGGCAGCCTCACTGCCGCCGCGCAGGAGCTGGCGCGCACCCAGTCGGCGGTCAGTCAGCAGGTGAAGGGGCTGGAGGAAGAGATTGGCCTGCCGCTTTTTGTGCGCCGCCCGCGCGAGATCGTAACGACACCGGCGGGCCGCGAGCTTGCCGATGCTGTGACGGCGGCGCTCGCCGGCATCAACAGCACGATTGCGGGGCTGAAGCGGCGGAACGAGCCCAATGTGCTGCGGATCACCGTCTATCAGTCCTTCGCCATCAACTGGCTGATCCCGCGCCTTTCGAGCTTCAGCCAGCAACATCCCGAGCTGGACTTGCGCCTGAATGCCGATGACCGGCCCTTCGATCTGGTGGCGGAGGGATATGACCTCGCGATACGGGGGGGCTGGATTGACCGGATGCCGCCCAACACCGTGCCGGTGCGGGTGGAGCAGGTGATGCCCGTCTATGCGCCCGGCCTTACGAACGGGGATGACATCACGGTTGAAACCCTGATCCGCTATCCGCTTCTGGAGATCGAGGGGCGGAATTTCTGGACCGAATGGATGGAGCTGAATGGCATCCAAGGCCCGGTTGTCAGCGCAGGCAAGGCCTACAGTCATTCGGGCATGATGGTGCAGGCGGCGATGACGGGCGCGGGGGTGGCGCTTGCCCCCCTTACCATTGCGGCCGAAGCCCTGCGGCGCGGGCATCTGAAATGCGTGAAGGGCAAGCCGTTCAAAAGCGGTTACGGCCTTTATATGCTCACCGCCGAATGCCCGCCGCCGCCCAAGGTCGAATGGTTCACCGACTGGATCAGGGCCGAGATGGAAGCAATGGAAGCCGAGCTCTGCCCTTATCTCGCCTGATGAGGTGCGGGCCTATTGCAGTTGCGGTGGCAACGTCTATCCTTGTAAGGAACACCGCTTCAATGGGTAAGAACAAGGTTTCCGGGCATTCGCCGGGACGGGGGATCGGGTGCTAAGTCCGCAGTTTCTGGATGATCTGAAGCATCGCTTCACGCTTTCGGACGTGATCGGGCGCAGCGTGCGACTCGTGCGCCGCGGGCGCGAGCATACCGGCCTTTGCCCCTTCCATAATGAAAAGTCGCCGTCTTTCACGGTCAATGACCAGAAAGGCTTCTACCACTGCTTCGGTTGTGGCGCCCACGGCAGCGTCATCGATTATGTGATGAACACGCAGGGGCTGGAGTTCATGGAGGCGATCAACACGCTCGCGGCGGAAGCGGGCGTGGAGGTGCCGAAACTGACACAGGCTGAAGCCGAACGATCCAAGGAACGCGCCTCGCTTTCCGAAGTGATGCAGACGGTGGCCGACTGGTACGCCACCCAGCTGCGCGGGCAGGTGGGGCGTATGGCTTATGACTATGTGAAAGGCCGGGGCCTGACCGACGCCACCATCGACCGCTACGGCCTTGGCTATGCGCCTGAAGGCCGCACCAGCCTGAAGGAAGCGATGCGGGCGCGGGGCATCCCCGAAGACCAGCTGATCGAGACCGGCATGCTGATCGTGCCCGAAGGCGGCGGCGAAACCTATGACCGTTTCCGCGACCGGGTGATGTTCCCGATTGGTGATCGGCAGGGCCGGATCATCGCTTTCGGTGGCCGGGCGCTTTCGAAAGACGCCAAGGCCAAATATCTGAACAGCCCGGAAACGACCATCTTCCACAAGGGCGCCACCCTTTATAACTGGGCGAATGCCCGTGCCGCCGCGCACAAGACAGGGCAGGTGCTGGTGGTGGAAGGCTATATGGACGTGATCGCGCTCGGCCAGGCCGGGATAGACGAGGCCGTCGCCCCGCTTGGCACCGCGCTCACTGAAGAACAGATTTCGCACCTCTGGCATATGGCGGACGAGCCGGTGCTCGCCTTCGATGGCGACAAGGCCGGCTTCCGCGCGGCCGAACGCGCCATGGAACGTGCCCTGCCGCTGTTGCGCCCGGGCAAGTCGCTGCGCTTTGTGATGCTGCCCGAAGGTGAAGACCCCGACACGCTGGTGCAGAAGGAAGGGCGCGGCGCCATGGAGCGGCTGGTTGACAAGGCCGAGCCGCTCGTCAGCCTTCTGTGGCGCACGCTCACGGACGGTGTGCCCGCCGATACGCCCGAGCGCCGGGCGGGGCTTGAAAAAGAAATCTTCGTGCGGCTCGCCGATATTGCCGACGAGAATGTAAAAACGCTCTATCAGAAAGACTTCCGCAACCGGCTGTATGAAAAATTCCGCCCGCAGCGGCCGGAACGCCAATCCTATGGCGGGGGCGGCGGCTTTGGCGGGCAGGGGCGGAAGGGCTTCAACCGCGCGCCGCTTGCCACGGGGCTTCTGTCGCGCACGCGGATCGGCGCCGGGCGCGGTGCAGGGCCGGTCACCGACCGGCTGGAAAAGATCCTCGTCCTCACGCTTGTCAATCATCCCGAGCTTCTGGTGCGGTATGAGGAAGACCTCGCGCATATGGAATTCTCGGTGCCGGGGCTTGACGCGATCCGGAACCTTCTCCTAGACATGGCGGCTTCCGGCGACCCCCTTGACCGAGAGACGGTGACAACCCATCTATCGGGACGTGAGGAGGCCGGGGTCGTGCGGACGCTGATGGGCGAAGCCGGCCTCAGGAGCGACTGGTTTGCCTTTGACGCGGCGGCTTTATCGGATGCCCAGACGGGATTCGAGCACAGCCTGTCGCGCTATCGGCATATAACCGTCGCCTGGAGGGACTACCGGCAGGCCGAAGCTGATTACGCGGCGGACATGACTGAGGAAAATCACCGGCGGTTTGTAGCCGCGCAGGAAATTTTCCGCTCACTTGAGGAACGTGAAGCCTCGATCGCAGGTTACGGCCTCGAATCAAATAAGGTGCGCACGCTCTGATGTGCTATAGGTGCGATTCGCACCTGCTTTTTGGAGATTTAACGGATGGCACGGGACACGACTCAGGACGAAAATAAGGAAAGCGGCCGCGACGATTCGGGTGGCAGCCCCCTTAATGACGTCTCCGAGGCCGCCGTCAAGAAGATGATCGCCCGCGCGAAAGAGCGCGGCTATATCTCGTATGACGAACTGAATGCCACCCTGCCGACCGACGAAATGTCGTCCGAGCGGATCGAGGACATCATGACGATGCTCTCCGAGATGGGCATCAATGTGATCGACGGCGACGAACCCGACGAGGGTGAGGACGGCGAGCGCGCCAGCGACGACGACGAAGACGAGGCTGAAGAGACGCTTGACGCCGATTCCGGCTCGAACGACGACGAAGACGAATTCAAGACGACCGACAAGAAGGAAGCGGGCGACCGCACCGACGACCCCGTGCGCATGTATCTGCGCGAGATGGGCTCGGTGGAGCTTCTGTCGCGTGAGGGCGAGATTGCCATCGCCAAGCGGATCGAAGCCGGCCGCGCCACGATGATCGAAGGGCTGTGCATGAGCCCCCTGACCTTCCAGGCGATCATCACCTGGGCGGAGCGCCTTGAAGCCGAAGACATGCTCCTGCGCGACATCATCGACCTTGAAGCCACCATCGGCAAGGAGCCGGGTGCGGCCGAGCTCGAGGGCGAAGAAAACGGCGACGCCAATGCCAGTGCCGAGGCACCGGTAAAGGACGAAAAAGCCGAAGCCGAAGCCCGCAAGAAAGCCGAAGAAGCCAAGAAGGCTGAAGAGGCCCGCAAGGCTGAAAAGGAAAAGGCCGAGAAGGAAAAGGCTGAAAAGGAAAAAGCCAAGGCTGCTGCGAAGGCCCAGAAGGCTGCCGCGCGCAAGGCCCGTTCGTCGGACGACGATGACGACGAAGAAGACCTCGACGACGAAGACTATCTCGACGAAGAGGAAGAGGAAGAAGAAGGCCAGGAAGAACAGGCCGAGGAAGAGGAAGACGAGGACGAGGGCGCCATGTCGCTTTCGGCCATGGAAAGCCACCTCAAGCCCGAAACCATTGCCAAATTCCAGGCGATCACCGCGACCTACAAGAAATATGCGAAGCTGCAGGAAGCCCGTCTTGCCGCAGCGGCGCAAAGCGAAGACCTTTCCTCCCCGCAGGAGAAGCGTTTCGCCAAGCTGCGCGAAGAGCTGATCGGCATGGTCAGCGCGGTGAAGTTCAACGCCGTTCGTATCGAAGAACTGGTGGACGAACTTTATGGCCTGAACAAGCGCCTGATGAGCCTTTCCGGCCGCCTGCTGCGTCTTGCCGAAAGCCACAAGGTCAGCCGTCAGGCCTTCCTTGATGAATATGAAGGCAACGAGCTTGAAGAAGGCTGGGCCGACCGCGTGGCCGGCCTCAAGGGGCGCGGCTGGGCTGCGTTTGTCTCGGACGAGCGCGATGCCATCAACAATATCCGCGACCAGATCAGCGATATCGTCGGCCAGTCCGGCCTGCATGTTGTCGAATTCCGCAAGATCGTTCGCACCGTGCAGAAGGGCGAGAAAGAAGCCCGTATCGCCAAGAAAGAAATGGTGGAGGCCAACCTCCGCCTCGTGATCTCGATCGCGAAGAAATACACGAACCGTGGCCTGCAATTCCTCGATCTCATTCAGGAAGGTAACATCGGCCTGATGAAGGCCGTGGACAAGTTCGAGTATCGCCGCGGTTACAAATTCTCGACCTACGCGACATGGTGGATCCGGCAGGCAATCACCCGCTCGATCGCCGATCAGGCGCGCACCATCCGTATCCCGGTTCATATGATCGAGACGATCAACAAGCTTGTCCGGACCGGTCGCCAGATGCTGCACGAGATCGGCCGCGAGGCAACGCCCGAGGAGCTGGCAGAGCGTCTTTCGATGCCGCTCGAAAAGGTCCGCAAGGTTATGAAGATCGCGAAAGAGCCGATCTCCCTCGAGACCCCGATCGGGGACGAGGAAGACAGCCACCTTGGCGACTTCATCGAAGACAAGAACGCCATCCTGCCGGTGGATGCGGCGATCCAGTCGAACCTGCGTGAAACCACCACGCGGGTTCTGGCGTCGCTCACCCCGCGTGAGGAACGCGTCCTTCGCATGCGTTTCGGTATCGGCATGAATACCGACCACACGCTTGAAGAAGTTGGCCAGCAATTCTCGGTAACGCGCGAGCGTATCCGTCAGATCGAGGCCAAGGCGCTCAGGAAACTGAAGCACCCGAGCCGGTCGCGCCAGCTCAGAAGCTTCCTCGATACCTGAGGCACGCATGCTGAACGCTGTGACAAAATCTGATGGGAGGGGGCGCCGCTGGCGCTCCCTTCTGTGCTTTCTGGGGCTCGCGGCGGTCAGCCTGCCGGCCTTTGCCGACCCTTCGGCACCGGCCCTGCACCGCGACCGTTACGGGCGCTTCAATGTGGAAACCACAGTGAATGGCCGCGAAGGCTTCCTGTTCCTTGTGGATACGGGTGCCAGCCGCACCACCGTTTATCGCAGCCTGGCTGCCGACCTCGGCCTTCGCTCGCTGCCGCGCACGCAAACCATCATCACGGCGACCGGCACGCAGGAAAGCCTCGTCTATCCGATTGCTTCGATCAGCGCCTTCGGGCGCACCTTGCGGCCCGGCCAGATGGCAGCCTTGCCGGAGCGCACGCCCGGTCATCTGGCGGGCGTTCTCGGCATCGATATTCTGCGCGGCGCCATGATCGAATTCAATGTGAAGAAGCCCGCTGGCCGACTGCTGCCGCCGGGTTCGGCGCCTGGCGATGGCGGCTGGGTACGCATCGATGGCCGTCCTGTCGGTTATGGCTCGCTGGCGCTCGAAGTGGTGGTGGACGGCGTCACCATCCCCGCCTTCATCGACACAGGTGCCGGCCTCAGTGTTTTCAATCCGCCAGCTGGCAAGGCGCTCGGGAAAGACAGTCTTGTCCTCAACAAGAACGGCAAGCCGCGCCGCACGCCGGGCATCAGCGCGGGGGCGGGCAATATTGCCGGCTATCTGCGCGACGTTGGCGAACTCAATATTGGCGACCATAGGGTGACGACAGTGCGGGTGACCGAGGCCGACTTGCCGGTGTTCGACCTGTTTGGCGCAACCGAATTCCCGGCCATGATCTTGGGGATGGATATCCTCGCCAAGCAGGATTTTGCGGTGGACCTTGGCCATTGGCGCCTGTGGATCCGCCCGCCCGCTCAGAAGCAGGACTAGAAGCGCTCGCCTTCCGGCCGCGCGAACAGCGATAGCAGTGCGCCGGGCGTGCCGTTCGCGATGTTCGTGTCGGCCTGACCCAGAATTTCCCGCACTCGCTCTGCCGCTGTTTGCGCGTCTGTCAGCGTCAGCACGCCCGGCGCATCAGTGCTCGCGGTCGCGGTGTCTGCGTCAAAATTCAGGGCGAAGGATCGCACGCTTTGCAGCCGGTCGCTTCCTGCACCGATCGCTGTCAGGGCTTCGGCGGCATTGCCAAGGGAATCGTCGATGGCGGCGAGGCTCGCTTCCGCGGCGTCGGCACTGGTGACGGATGCGTCATCGGTCAAGGTCAGCACGTCGCCGCCGAGGCTGAAGTCGCGGCCACGCACCTCGATCCGCCCGCCGCCCAGCAACCCGGTCTCGGCACCTGCGGTTGCCTTGTCGCTGGCGAGCAGATTGGTGCCTTCGAACCCGGCGCCGGCGATGGCGTCCTTAAGGTCCGCTTTCAGACTGTTGAATTCGTTGGTGAGTTTGGCCCGATCCTTGTCGGCAAGCTCGGGGTCTGTCGCCTCGCGTGCCACATCCCTTAGTTTCGAAAGGATGCCAGCAGCCTTGTCCCCGCTCGCAAGGGCAGCGTCTGTAGTGGCGATGGCCTTGTCCAGCCGCTCCCGCACGCCTGCAACAGCGCCCGATCCGCCCAGAAGTGAAGGGTCGGGCCCGACGGTATCGACCGGAGACCGGCGGGTCGTGCCGGTCTCCGCAGGGCTCGTGGGATCAAGTTGATACAATGGCTTTGGCTGCCCGGTCGCTTGCGGATAGGCGGCAAAAAGCGTCAGATAATCAACATTGCCCACTGCCATGGGGTGATGACGCGATCAAGCGTCCTCCTTATTTCTGGAACAGGCTCAGGATCGACGACGGCTGGCGATTGGCGATATTGAGCGCCACGATGCCAAGCTGCTCGCGCACGCCGTTTGCCGCCTGCTGGGCCGAGGTCTTGCCAAGGTTGGCATCTACCAGATTGCCGATACCGATTTCGGTCGTATCGGAAAGCGCCTGGTTGAATTCGCGGGTCTGTTCCAGTCGCCGCGCGCCCGACCCGATGGTCGAGAGGCTGGCCGAAACGTTGCCGAGCGACTGTTCGATGGCGGCGACCGCATTGGCTGCATCGGCCGCCGTGCCGATCGAGGCGTCAGCAGCGAGGGTGACCTTGCCACCACCGAGGCTCAGGTCCTGATTGGCGATGGTGAAGGTTTCACTGCCATCCTGATTGGTAATGGCCGCGATGTCGCCGCCGCCACCTTCCACGGCATTGGTGCCATTGAAAGACGCGCTTTTCACCACCTGGCCGATCTGGTCACGCAGCGAAGCAAATTCGTTGTTGAGGGCCTGACGGCTGGCATCATCAAGGCCCGGATCGCGCGCCGCGACGGCCTTTTCCTTCAGCTGCAACAGCAGGTCGCTCACCTGATTGCCGGCGGCTTCCGCCACGCTGGCGGTTGAAAGCGCGCGGTCAAGCGAGTCGCCCGAGGCGCCAAGCCCACCCACTTCACCCAGAAGCTTCTGGGCGATGGCGAAGGTCGCTGCATCGTCTTTCGGGCCGTTCACCTTCTTGCCGGTGGCAATCTGGTTGTTGGTCGACAGGGTTGAGGACTGGCTGCGATTCAGATTCTGAAGGCCGCCAAGCGACGAAGCGTTCGTATTGATGGAATTGACCATGGGGCGTCACTCTCCTCTGAAATAACAGACATCGCCGGAACCAGATGGTTCGACGTGTCAGCACCCGTATTGACCCGATGCCGAGTATAGCAGAGCAGAAGGCCGGCAGGAAGATTTGGAGAAACTTTTACGGTTTCCGCCGGATTGCTGCCTTGCCTCTTGTAATTGGATTATATCGGTTTGATATTATGGTTTACCGTCAAAGAAGCCCGATTGCGGGCCAGGCGAGGCTGACAGCGAAGGAAAAGGGGAACACAGATGAATCCGTTTGAAATGGTTGCGATCATTGTGATCGTCGTGGCGGTTGCCGGCATGGTCCGCAGCCATCACCGCACGCAGGCCGCACGGGCAGAACGACCCGCAGGTCCGGATGCTGAAACGTCAGCACGCCTCAATGTGCTGGAGGAGCGTATCCGCGTGCTTGAGCGTATCGCGACCGACAAACGCTCCCGCCTCTCGGACGAAATCGACAGCCTTTAAGGGCGTCCGGCATCCGTTCAGGCTGGTGATACGGGAGGGCGGGCCATGCCCAGATTTCTAGCCGTTTATATGATGAAAGCGGAGAATGTCGCGCGCTTCCGCGAGCTCCCGAAGGCCGAGCAGGATGCCATCGATAACGCTGGCTTGCCGGCATGGACCGCGTGGGAGGAAAAGAACGCTGCGGCCCTCATTGACCGTGGCGGGATGGTCGGCAAGACGACCCGTGTTACCCGCGACGGTATCGGCCCCGCCTCGAACGATTTCTGCGGCTATATGATCGTGGAGGCTGCAACGGCCGAAGCCGCCGCCCGCCTGTTTGCCGATCATCCGCACTTCACCATATTCCCCGGCGACGGCGTGGACATCATGCCGTTCGTCACCGAACCACCCGCCTGAAGCACTGCCGGGTACTTGCGGGCGGCCCGTTTCCGAAATCAGATTTTGCTACCCACAGAGGCGACCATTTGCTAGGTAGCCCGTGCGTGGTAGGCGCCTGTAGCTCAGTTGGTTAGAGCTGGCCGCTCATAACGGCTTGGTCGGGGGTTCGAGTCCCTCCGGGCGCACCACGCGGCTTCGGCAGCGCCGAGCGCGCTGTTTTGCTTTCGACGCTATCTTGCATTCAATTGAATGATCATTTCCTTCGCAGCGAGCGCCGCCGACGGCAAAAACATTGTCGATACAATTCGGCTGTCGACAATTACGTCATGCTTGTCAGCGATATTTTCCTTGTTCACGACTGCCGCGCCATTGGCGCGTAGCTGATCTTCAACAAGGAACGGCAGCAGCGTGCCCTCCTTTGCCCAGGACTTTGTGATTTCGGTGGAGTTGGGGAAGCCCGCAACCCTTTTGCCGGCCACCATGAATTTGCCGTTGCTGAGTTTGACATTGGCAAAGGCACCCGGGCCGTGCCCGCAGCCACCGATGATGCCGCCGTTTTCATACACATCCCGCATTATCGCCAATAAGGCCTGATTGCTGGCGACATCAAACAGCGGGCCATAGCCGCCGCCAATGAAGACAGCTTCATAATCATCGGAATTGACCTGATCGGGCGATAGCGATGCATTCGCTTTATCCAGAAAGCCTTCATACTTGATCGTGTAGCTGCTGATGCCCAGTGGATCCATCATGAAGGATACCTTCCCGCCTTTCGGGGAGGCGAAATCGACCTGATATCCGTGGGAATAAAAAACATGGTAAGGCGGGGCCACCTCCCACAAATTGTTCCTTGCATCATGTTTTTCTGCGTCGCCCATATCGTCGACGTTGGATACCAGAATGAGTATCTTCCGGGGCTTTTCTTCCTGCGCGATTGCCGCTGCAGGGGCGAAAATTATCGCCAGGATAAGCAGTATTTTTTTCATTATGTTGGTTCCTCGCTGTTTGGGGGATGACCTGTCCCGATCTGGTCGTTCAATCCTCAAGTTTGGTTTAGCCCCATATGCCGCCCTGCTTTGGCGGGTGGCCGGGGTGGCTAGTCTAGGGGAATTGTGGCTGGAGAGCCACCAAACTCTCGAGGAAGTTCCGGGTCTTATGTCACGAATGGCTGCTACCGGGTCCTGTCGGTTTTCAGAAAAACTCGCGTGCCGACAATGGCGCCACACGATTCCGCTTGCATAAAAGAACGAACGTTCATATTTATATCGAGCCGAAAACAGGATGAAAAATGTCCCGGACCCGAAAGATCACGACAGACGATATTCTTGATGCCGCAGAGCGCGTGGTGGCCCGCCTTGGGGCTGCTGCGCTCTCCATCGATGCGGTGGCGCAGGAAGCCGGCGTCAGCAAAAGCCGGGTTGTCTATGATCACAAATCGAAGTCCGGCCTTCTCGAGGCGCTGATCGAGCGCCAGATCGGGCGGGAGCAGGAACGGCAGGAAGCGGCGATCAAGGCCGCTGCCGGCACACCGCATCCTGAACTTTTCGGCCGCATCGCCGGTGCCGAGCGCACCCTCAATGAAGTGGACAAGGCCGTTGCCATGGCCGTGTGCGCTTCGATGTCCGGCGAGCAAAAGGTTCAGGAGCAAATCCGCGACTGGATCGAGGCAGATTTGAAGGCGATGGCCGATGGCCCGCGCCCGAAGGCAGCCCTGATGGCCTATCTGGCGCTCGGAGGCTTTTGCAATACGGAATTTTTCAGCTTCTACCGCTGGGATGAAGCTGAGAAGCAGGAGATTCTGGAAGGCATACGCAAGATTTACATGTCCTTCCCGGAAGACTAGAGTGGACTCCCGAAGTCACCAGAGAGTGACTCGTCAATAAAGGAAACTTTCATGGACAGCAGGATAAAGGCACACCTCAAGGTGTGCTTGGTTTCGTCTTTCATCGTTTTTTCAGGCCTTGAAGCAGCGTCAGCGCAGTTTGGCGGGGAAATGCCCCCGCCGGCGGTGGGTGTTGTCGAGGTCAATGCTGCGACCGTGCCGGTTGTCAGCGAGCTTCCGGGCAGGATTGCCGCCACGCGTGTGGCGGAGGTGCGTCCGCAGGTTTCGGGCATCCTCAAGGCCCGTGTGTTTGAACAGGGCGCACGGGTGAAAGCCGGTGACGTGCTCTTCCGCATCGATCCCGCCATGTTCACGGTGCGGGTGGCCAGCGCCGAAGCCTCGCTCGAACGGGCAAAGGCAGCGGACGCCAACGCCAAGCTGCAGCTTGAACGCCAGCGCGTGCTTCTTGAAAAGAAAGTGGCGAGCCAGGCAGCCTATGACACCGCCGTTGCGGCATCTGCGCAGGCAGAAGCCGATGTTGCCTTCGCCAAGGCTGCGGTTGCCGAAGCCAAAATCAACCTTGCCTATACCGAAATCCGCGCCCCCATCAGCGGTATCATCGGCGGCGCGCTTGTCACCGAAGGCGCGCTGGTGACGGCGGAAGGGGCTGAAAGCCTCGCGCTTATCCAGCAGGTCGATCCCGTTTATGCCGATTTCACCCAGTCCGCCGACGAGCTTCTGGCGCTGAAGCGTGCGGTGGCCGACGGCCGGCTTGAAAGCACGGCGGAAGGCGACGCTCGCGTGTCGCTCGTGCTGGGCGATGGCACCGATTATGGCCGGGCGGGCAAGCTGCTGTTCTCGACCGCGAATGTCGATCCCGGTACTGGGCAGGTGACGCTTCGGGCCGAGTTCCCGAACGACAGCCGCGATCTGCTACCCGGCATGTATGTGCGGGTGAAGATCGAACAGGCCGTGCGTCAGGGTGCGATCACCGTGCCGCAGCGTGCCGTGTTCTGGACGGATACCGGCGCCCCGCAGGTTTATGTGGTGACCGCCGAAGGTGTGGCTGAGGTGCGGCCCGTCTCGCTTGGTGCTGCCAGCGGTTCCGACTGGGTCGTGGAAAGCGGCCTCGCGGACGGTGCGACCGTCATCGTGAATGGTGTCCAGAAGGTGCAGCCCGGCGGCAAGGTGATGGCCGAGCCCTGGTCGCGGCCTGAAGACAGCACACTCGCACAGCGTGCGGAGTAAGCGACAATGGCACAATTCTTTATCTCGAGGCCCATCCTCGCATGGGTCTTCGCCATCTTCATCACGCTTGCCGGGATCATCGCGATCCCGCAGCTGCCCGTTGCCCAGTATCCGAAGGTTGCCCCGCCGCAGCTGACGATTGCCACCTCCTATCCCGGTGCGTCGCCGCAGGAGATTTATCAGGCCGTCACCCGTCCGATCGAGGACGAGCTGAACGGTGTTGAAGGCCTGATGTATTTCGAATCCGCGTCCGATACCTCGGGCTCGGTTTCGATCACGGCAACCTTCTTCGCAGGCACCGATATCGATCAGGCATCGGTGGATGTGCAGAATGCGATCCGCCGGGTGGAGCCACGCCTGCCGAACACGGTGAAGCAGCAGGGCATCGCGGTTGATGAAGCCAGCACCGGCTTCTTGATGGTGGTTTCCCTGCAATCGACCGATGGCGCGCGCGACGAAGTGGCGCTTGGCGATTATGTGAACCGCAATATCATCGGCGAGCTTCGCCGGCTGGACGGCGTCGGCAAGGCCCAGCTCTTTTCGAGCCAGCGGGCGCTGCGCGTGTGGATCGATCCCGACAGGCTCGTCGGCTACAACCTGACGGCAGAGGATGTGAATGCGGCGATTGCCGCCCAGAACGCGCAGGTTGCCGCCGGCCAGATCGGTGCGCTGCCAAGCCCTGTAGTGCAGGACCTGACCGCGACAGTGATCGTCAAAGGCCAGCTTTCCACGGTCGAACAGTTCGGCAATATCGTGCTGCGCGCCAATGCGGACGGTTCCACCGTCAAGCTGAAGGATGTGGCGCGGGTCGAACAGGGGGCGGAGCTTTATAACTTCTCCAGCCGCCTCAATGGCCAGTCGAGTGCAGCGCTTGGTATCCAGCTGTCCACCACCGGCAACGCCATGGCGGTGTCGGCTGCAGTGCGCGACAAGATGGAGGAGCTTTCCCGTTTCTTCCCCGAAGGCGTGGAATACAAGATCCCCTATGACACCAGCCCGTTCGTTTCGGCTTCCATCAAGAAGGTGGTTGAAACGCTGGTGGAGGCGATGGTGCTTGTCTTCATCGTCATGTTCGTCTTCCTGCAGAACCTGCGTTACACGCTGATCCCGACCCTCGTGGTGCCGGTTGCCCTCCTTGGCACCTGTGCCGTGATGTATGCGACGGGCTTTTCGATCAACGTGCTGACGATGTTTGCCATGGTGCTCGCGATCGGCATCCTTGTGGATGACGCCATCGTGGTGGTTGAAAACGTCGAACGCATCATGGCGGAGGAAGGCCTTCCGCCCGAAGCGGCAACCCGCAAGGCAATGGGCCAGATCACCGGGGCGATCCTCGGGATCACGCTGGTGCTTGCCAGCGTCTTCATCCCGATGGCCTTCTTCCCCGGCTCGACCGGTATCATCTACCGCCAGTTCAGCCTGACGATGGTGGTCTCGATCCTCTTCTCGGCTTTCCTCGCGCTGTCGCTCACGCCCGCGCTTTGTGCCACCTTCCTGAAGCCGATCGAGAAAGGGCATCATCACAAGACGGGCCTTGGCGGCTGGTTCAACCGCACGTTCGAGCGGATGGCTGCCGGCTATTCGGGCCGTGTTGCCGGTATCGTGCGCAAGACCGGTCGGATGATGGGTGTCTATGTCGCGCTCCTTGTCGGGCTCGGTTACCTGTTCATGCAGCTGCCCACGGCTTTCGTGCCGGATGAAGATCAGGGCTTCCTGATCGTCGATATCCAGGGGCCGCCGGAAGCCAGTGCCAACCGCACGCTTTCGTCGATCAAGGAGATCGAGGCGATCTTCATGGCGGAACCCGCCGTTGACAGCGTGGTTGCGATCCAGGGCTTCAGCTTCTCAGGCAACGGTGCCAATGCGGCCCTCGCCTTCGTGCCGCTCAAGGACTGGTCCGAACGCGGCGAGGGCGATGCGGCGCAGGATATTGCCAACCGTGCGAACATGAAGCTTTTCGGGCTGAAGGATGCCCGTACCTTCGCGCTTTCCCCGCCGCCCATCGAGGGCTTCGGGGCAACCGGTGGCTTCTCCTTCCGCCTGCAGGATCGCGGCGGGCTGGGGCAGGCCGCCCTTTCCGCCGCCGCCGGACAGCTGATGCAGCTGGCGTCGCAAAGCGAAGTTCTTGTCGGTATGCGGGTTGAAGGCTTGCCGGATGCAGCGCAGGTGATGCTGGTGGTTGACCGCGAGAAGGCAAACGCGCTCGGCGTCACCTTCGCCGATATCAACGCCACGATCACCACCAACATGGGCTCGTCCTATATCAACGACTATCCGAACGCCGGCCGCATGCAGCGCGTGATCGTGCAGGCAGAGGCGACGAAGCGGATGCAGGTCGAGGATATCCTCGGGCTGAATGTCCGGAACGCCAGCGGTGATATGGTGCCCCTGTCGGCCTTCGCGATTGCCGAATGGCAGAAAGGTCCGCCGCAGATCATCGGCTACAACGGCTATCCGACCGTGCGGATTTCGGGTGCCCCCGCACCCGGCCAATCCTCGGGCGATGCTATGGCTGAGATCGAGCGGCTGGCGGCCCAGCTGCCGGAAGGCTTCGGCTATGAATGGACGGGTCAGTCGCTCGAGGAAATCAGCTCGGGTTCGCAGGCGCCGCTTCTGTTCGCGCTCAGCATCCTGTTTGTTTTCCTGCTGCTCGCCGGGCTTTACGAAAGCTGGTCGATCCCGCTTGCCGTGATGCTTGTGGTGCCGCTTGGTGTTGTCGGGTCAGTGATGGCCATGATGCTGCGCGACATGCCGAATGACCTTTATTTCAAGGTCGGGCTGATCGCCATCATCGGGCTCAGCGCCAAGAATGCGATCCTGATTGTCGAGTTCGCGAAGGACTATTTCGCTGAGGGCAAATCGCTGATGGAATCGGCGCTTGAAGCGGCCAAAATCCGCTTCCGCCCGATCATCATGACGTCGCTTGCCTTCACGCTTGGCGTGCTGCCGCTCGCCATCGCGACGGGGCCGAGTGCGGCCAGCCAGAATGCCATCGGCACCGGGGTGCTGGGCGGCATGATCACGGCGACCGTTCTTGCCATCTATTTCGTGCCGGCCTTCTTCGTGTTCGTGCTGAAAATGCTGAAGACGAAACGGCCAACCGAAGGCAGCGACGTCTGATCAAGGTTTCGGGGAAGTGATCCGTCACTTCCCCGCTTTCAGCGGACGGACAAGCCGATATTCCGCCACGATCAGGTTGGGTATCCAGCAGAGCCATGCAATGGCGGTGTAGGCAGTGTCAAACGCGGCCCCTTCCGCCCCGCCGGTGGCAACCATGAAAATCACCAGATAAAGCCTGAGCGTGACGGCCGCGAGGGTCAGCGCGAAGGAGCGGATCATCCATATCCGGTGCTGCAGCTGGTCGCGCCGGCTGATGGCGATCACCGCCATGACGGGTGTGATGATCCAGCCCGCCGCCAGCAACAGGAACCCGACTGAGGCAATCCCTGACGACGGTGAATTGAGCGCCAGCGCTATGCTGCCCGCTGCCCCAAGAAGGCAGGAGATGACATACAGCCACCCGGTGCCCCGGTGCAGGATCGGCCAGCGCGTACGCAGCCGGGCCGAGAACTGAAAGCCGCCGACCAGAAGTGCGAGCGGCGAAAACACGAAATGGAAAAAGGCGCCAAGCGTGTTGTGATGAAGGTGGAACCCCGCCGGCTCGCAGTCGTCGGGCCATGTGCCCAGAAAGAACCGCCAGGAAAGGACGGCGGTTGTGGCCGCCGCCAGCAGCATGAGGATATAGAGCCTTCTTGTCATGGGTCTTCTTTCGTTGCCGCGTGAGGGGCGGATCAGTCCGGCGGGGTTCGCGCCCCGCCACCGGCCCGCAGGGGCGCGGGTGGCGGCGAGGATGCTGCTTTGGGGGCTCAGAAATTGTAGGCGAGGCCGAAGCCGAGGGTCAGTTCGTAGTTCTTGTCGATCCCCGGATGGTCGCGGATGTCCTTGTCGAGATAGGCACCCTGTGCGAAGCCGATCAGCGTCCAGCTGTCCGAAAGGCTGTAAACGGTGGTGAGGCCACCCTGATAATTCACGACCGACCCTGAAAGGGCATAGAGGGGCAGGACAGGCTTGTCCTTTTCGATCATGCGGTCCTGCTGCTTCTGGGTGATGCCCCACATATGGTTGGCGAGCTTGCGGCTTTGCCATGTGACCCCCACCGACGGCGACAGGGTGAATTTGTCGGTGATCTGGAAATCATATTCGTAAGACGCCGAAAGTTCGGTGCCATTGTGGGTGTCGGTCACATCCTGCAGGGCCACGAGGTCCAGCCGGCCCATGCCACCACCGATGGAGGCGCGCAGGCCCATGTCGGCGGTCACCTTGTTGCGGCTTTCGCCGGGCAGCATGCGGGCGGCGGCAATCACATCAAGGCCGAAGCTGAGGCCTGCTTCCTCGTCCGGCTTGATCAGGTGATAGCCAAGTGCTGTCGCATCGATGAAGAAGCGGTCGCCGCGATAGGCAACATAGGGCACAGCCTGGAACTCGTTGTCTTCGGCAGCGAAGGGGGTGTCATAATAAAGCCCGATGGCGCCGACCGACCACCGCGGCGGGCCGCCGGCGCCGTCGTCGTCATCGCCGTGGGCGGGCAGGGCCGCGAGGATGGCCGCAACAGGCAATAGCGCCCATGAGGTGCCGGGATTGAAACGCATATACTGCTCCTTGTTCGCTCGTCATGTCTCGGGTTTGGGGGCAGACCCGCATCGGTGCCCCGCGGCCTGAATGGCGGGCAAAACCGGACGAAGAAAGCGCAATTGCGTGAGTTTGCCGTTTCTCTTCGTGAATTTGCCGGGGCATTGTCCGTGCTGATTTGGCGAACGCGAAAGGGTCATCGCGGGCCGCGCCAATTTGCGCTGGCAGGATGTAGCCAACCTCCGCTACGATCCCGTCAAAAGAAGCATGAGCAGCGAGTGATGACAGGCGAACGTCTTTTCAGATTGTGGGGCGCCCCCGATAACCGGAAGTCCTTTGCCCTGAAGGTGGCAGGGATGCTGGTGGCCGGTTTCACCCTTGGCACTATCACGCCCTATGACAGTGCCGGACTACCCGTCCCCCTGAGATATGCCTACTGGGTCTTTTCGGTGCTGCTGGGGCTTGCGGTTGCACGGCCAATCGCGGAATGGGTCATTCCGCGCCTGATCGAGAAGGGCCGCTCGGCGCTTTCCATCTTCATGCTCTTTTGTGCGGCAATTTCGGTGCCGATCTTTGTCTATGTGATTGCGGCGGATGTAGCGGTCTATTTCGGCGCCCAGCATCCGAATTCGCTTAGCTGGGGAAGCCTGCTGCACTTTCTAGGTGATGTACCGGTCCAGTATTTCGGCTCGATTCTCTTCGGTTATGCCTTCTGGTATTTTCAGGTTTTCATCATCGTGGTGCTGGTGTTTGGCGGGCTCGGCCTCGCGCTCGAACGATATGCAATGCCTGATGACGCACCGGCTGCGTTCCAGCCCGAAGCCGGGCATCTGTTCCTGCGCCGCCTGCCGGATGCCATCGGCAAGAAGCTCGTTTGCCTTTCGATGGAAGATCATTATGTGCGTGCCCATACGGAAAAGGGCGATACGCTCCTTTTCATGCGCATGTCGGATGCGGTTGACGAGCTGAAGGGATATCCGGGCGCGCAGGTGCACCGCTCATGGTGGGTGGCGTTTGATGCCATCGACCGCGTGGTGCGCGACAGCCGCCGTCATGTGGTGAAGCTCACGAACGGCGAGGCCGTGCCGGTATCCAAAACCTATCTGGATAATCTCGCGCCCTTCCTGCCGGAGCAGGAACGGGCCTAGGCCTTCGGGCGCCCCGCACTCTGGCGGATCACCATTTCGTAGGGGAGATGCTGGCTTGTCTCCGCCAAGTGTGCGCCTTGCAGAAGGCTGAGAAGCATCCCCATTGCCTTGGAGCCGAACTCCTCCGCCGGTTGGCGGATGGTGGTGAGGGGCGGTTTGCAATATTCGGCGAAAAGGATGTCGTCAAACCCGACGATGGAAATATCGTCCGGGACCTTCAGGCCCATTTCCCAGACACTGTGCATGGCACCGATGGCCATTTCATCGCTGAGGCAGAAAAGCGCGGTCGGTGGCTTGCCAAGCGCCATCAGCTGCGTTGCCGCGTGGCGGCCCGAACTGGCCGAGAAATCACCGCGCGCGATCAGGCCTTCATCGAACGGCAGGCCTGCGGCTTCAAGTGCCGCGCGGTACCCACGCAGGCGTTCCCGCGTGAGGCGGCTCTCCGATGGCCCCTTGGTAACGCCGATGCGCCTGTGGCCCAGCGAGACCAGATATTCTGTCATGGCGCGGGCCGCCCCCGCATTATCAAGCTGGATCTTGGGGATGCGGGCATCCTCAACACAGTCGCAGGCATTGACGAGCGGGATATCGGCTACCGCACCATTTTCCATCGGCAGGCGGCCATTCAGCTGGATCACCCCGTCCGCCAGCCGGGCTCGCACCATCGATGCGTATGAATCCTCGATCTCGCTTTCGCCGCGCGTATCGCCCAGAAGCACCGAATAGCCGGCTCGCTGCGCCGTATGCTCAATGCCGCGAATGACCCGCGAGAAAAAGGGGTTCGAGATATCGGGCACCAGCACCACGATGGTCTTTGACTTGCGGGTCGAGAAGTTACGGGCCGACATATCCGGCATGTAGCCGGTTTCCCGGATGGCGGCCTCCACCTTTTCCCGCGTGGCGGGGGAAACCTTGTCCGGGTTGCTCATGGTGCGGGACACAGTGGCGACAGATACACCCGCCAGCCTTGAAATGTCCCTGATCGTCGTCATCCCGTTTTCCCTATGGTCTTGAAGGCCTTGCGCCTGATTGGCCTGCATTCTGGCGACAACGGATTGAAAGATCAATCGAATGTGGTGGCTTGCGCGCAGAAATGTAACCGGTTACAGTCGGGCCTGTGGGAGTGATATCGCAAGGGATACGGGAGGCAGAATGATCCGCGCCAGAATACGCATGGGCATGGTCGGGGGCGGCGAAGGCGCCTTCATCGGCGACATTCATCGCATGGCGGCGCGGCTTGATGGCCAGATCGAGCTTGTGTGCGGCGCTTTCAGCCGGGACGCTGAAAACTGCCGCCGCACGGCTGCATCCCTCGGCCTTGCGCCTGAGCGCGCTTATGAAAGCTACGAGGCGATGTTTGTGGCAGAAGCAGCATTGCCGGCGGATGTCCGTATGCAGTTTGTGGCCATTGTCACCCCCAACCACCTGCACCTGCCGGTGGCGCTCGCGGCCCTCAAGCATGGCTTCCATGTGATGAGCGACAAGCCAGCGACCCTCAACCTCGCCGAAGCCGTAACGCTCGAAGCCGCGATCAAGGCCTCGGGCTGCCATTATGGCCTCACCCATACCTATCTTGGCTATCCACTGGTGCGGCAGGCGCGGGATATGATTGCGGCGGGCGAAATTGGCGCGGTGCGGCGGATCAGTGTTGAATATCCGCAAGGCTGGCTGTCTGCCCCCCTTGAAGGCAGCGGCAACAAACAGGCCGACTGGCGGACCGATCCGGCGCGCGCTGGCCTTGGCGGGGCGCTTGGCGATATCGGCACGCATGCCAGCAGCCTTGCGGAATATATAACAGGCGACCGGATCAGCCATGTGTGCGCCGATTTGCGCGCCGTGGTGCCAGGGCGGCGGCTTGATGATGATGTTGCGGTGCTTTTCCAGATGGAGCAGGGCGCGCACGGCTCGCTGATGGCAAGCCAGATCTCAGCGGGCGAGGAAAACGGCCTATGGATCAGGATATCGGGCGAGAAAGGCACGCTCGAATGGCACCAGATGGCGCCGAACGAATTGATCCTGCGCCGGCCGGGTGCGCCTGTCGCCACCTACCACGCCGGGGCTGAATTCGAGTATCTGACACTCGCAGCCCGGAGGGCTTGCCGCACGCCTTCGGGGCATCCGGAAGGCTATATCGAGGCTTTCGCCAACCTCTACCGCGATTTCGCCAGCATTGTGCGCGGTGACAAGCGGGCTTTGGACGATGCGCCGCTGCCGGGCATCGAGCTTGGCCTAAGCGCCATGGCCTTTGTGGAAGCCGTGGTGAAGAACGCGGCGGGCGACGAAAAATGGACGGATATCGGCGCGCTCGTCACCGCAGCGCGCCGCGGACAGGAGACAGACCGGTGAAAATGATCAAAGGCCCGGCGCTCTTCCTTGCCCAGTTTCTGGGTGACGAAGCGCCTTTCAACAGCCTGCCGGCCATCACCAAATGGGCCGCAAGCCTTGGCTATAAGGGCGTGCAGATCCCGACAAGCGATCCGGCGATCTTCAACCTGAAGCTTGCCGCCGAAAGCCAGGATTATGCCGACGAGATCAAAGGCATTTGCGCCGAGGCAGGTGTGGAGGTCACCGAGCTTTCAACCCACCTGCAGGGCCAGCTGGTGGCGTGCCATCCGGCCTATGCCGATCTCTTCGCGGGCTTCGCCCCCGCCGAGATGCGCGGCAAGCCCGAAGCCACCGCCGCATGGGCAACCGAGGAATTGAAGCTGGCGGCGAAGGCAAGCGCGCGCATGGGGTTGAAAAGCCATGCGACCTTCTCGGGCGCGCTGCTGTGGCACACTGTTTATCCGTGGCCGCAGCGCCCCGCCGGGATGGTCGAGGAAGGCTTCAAGGAACTGGCGCGGCGCTGGAAACCGATTCTGGACGCGTTCGAGGATGCAGGCGTGGATGCCTGCTACGAACTGCATCCGGGGGAAGACCTGCACGACGGCGTCACGTTCGAGCGGTTCCTGGAGGCGGTCGGCAATCACCCGCGCGCCAATATCCTGTATGACCCGAGCCATTTCATCTTGCAGCAGCTGGATTATCTGGCTTTCATCGATCATTACCACAGCCGCATTCGCGCCTTCCATGTGAAGGATGCCGAGTTCCGGCCGAATGGCAAAAGTGGCGTTTATGGCGGTTATCAGGGTTGGGTCGAACGGCCGGGCCGTTTCCGGTCGCTCGGTGACGGACAGATCGATTTCAAGGCCATCTTCTCGAAGCTCACGCAGTATGATTACGATGGCTGGGCCGTCGTCGAGTGGGAATGCTGCCTGAAGCATCCGGAAGACGGTGCTCGCGAAGGTGCCAAGTTTGTGGCCGACCATATCATCCGCCCGGCGCCCCGTGCGTTTGACGATTTCGCGGCAGCGGGCGGCTGAGGCAGATGCATCTTTCGTTCGGTTGAATTGACAGCTTTTTCTGTAACCGGTTACAGATTCTGCGGGAAGCAGGGACAACGAGGGGGAGTCCGTGAAACAGCCAACACCATATGACGTGATCGTTGTCGGCTCTGGCGCCGGCGGCGGCATGAGCGCCTATGTCCTTGCCAAGCGGGGGCTGAAGGTCCTGATGCTGGAAGCGGGCCGCGACTACAAGCCCGAAGAAGAAACCCCGATGTTCAATACGAACGCCGAGGCGCCGCTGCGGGGTGTTTCCACGCCGGACAAGCCCTTCGGTTACTATGACGCCACGGTCGATGGCGGCTGGACGGTGCCGGGCGAGCCCTACACGACCGCCCCCGGCGACCGCGAATTCATGTGGTGGCGCCCCCGCATGCTGGGTGGCCGCACCAACCATTGGGGCCGCATCTCGCTGCGCTTCGGGCCTTATGATTTCAAGCCCTACAGCCGCGATGGCCTCGGCGTTGACTGGCCGATCAGCTACGACGAACTGGCGCCTTGGTACGACAAGACCGAAAAGATCGTCGGCATCACCGGGGCGGGGCAGCTGGGCCTTGAAAACACGCCCGACAGCCCGCCCGGCATCCTCCATGATACCCCGACCCCGCGCCTGCATGAGATCATGATGACTCGCGCGTTCGAGGCGATGGGTATCCCCGTGGCACCGATGCGGGCGGCGGTGATCCAGAAGCCGATGGATGGTCGGTCAGCCTGCTTCTATGCCACCTCCTGCGGGCGGGGCTGCTCGATCAAGGCCATGTTCCAGACGACGACGGTACTGATCCCGCCGGCGCTTGCTACCGGCAACCTCGATATCATCACCGATGCGATGGTCTATACGGTGGACATGGGCAAGGACGGCCGCGCCAAGGGTGTGACCTATATCGACCGGGTAAGCGGCGAGCATAAAAGCGTGACGGCGAAGGCCGTGGTGCTGGCGGCAAGTGCGGCTGAAACGGCGCGCATCCTGTTGAACTCCAAAGACGGCCGCAACCCGGACGGGGTCGCCAATTCGTCGGGCACTGCCGGCAAGTATCTGATGGATACGGTTGGCACCGATAGCGGCGGCCATATTCCGATGCTTGAAGGCATGCCGTCCCGCAACGACGATGGCATGTCGGGCGCGCACATCTATGTGCCCTGGTGGGGATACCAGCAGCAGGCGCGGAAGGAACTGCCGTTCCCGCGCGGCTATCATATCGAGGTCGGCGGCGGCCAGCGGATGCCGGGCATGGGCATCGGCGACTTGGCTGACTATAGCGACGTCCCCTTCGGCGCGGGCCTGCGCAAACAGATGCGCCACTATTATGGCTCCGACATCGGCTTTGCCGGTCGCGGCGAGATGATCCCGAACGACGACTGCTATGCCGAGATCGACCCGGATATAAAAGACCGGTTCGGCATCCCGGTGCTGCGCTTCCACTGGAAATGGTCCGAGCATGAAATCGGCCAGGCGGCCCATATGCGCAAGACCTTCCACGAGATCATCGACCGGCTGGGCGGCAAGGTAACCTACGGGTTCGAAACCGACGGCGAAAAGGCGATTGCGGCGGGCGGCGAGATCATCCACGAGGTCGGCTGTGCCCGTATGGGCGACAATCCCAAAACCAGCGTCGTCAACAAATGGGGGCAGGCGTGGGATGTGAAGAATCTCTTCATCACCGATGGCGCCGTGCTGCCATCGAACCCTGACAAGAACCCGACGCTGACGATCCTGTCGCTTGCCATGCGCAACGCCAACTATCTTGCCGACGAAGCCGCGAAGGGGAATCTCTGATGTCACCCTATGTTTCGAAAATCGACCGCCGCACGGCGCTGAAATGGCTTTCGGCGGCAGCTGTCACGCTTGCCGTCGCCCCCACCATGGCGCGCGCCGCAACCTATGTGAAAACGCCGAAGGGCTATGGCACCGACCCGGACATGCTGAACCCCACATCGCCGTGGGACAGGATCATGACCGACCGGCAACTGCAGCTGACGGCGGTGCTGACCGATATTATCCTGCCGGCTGAAGGCGAGCATCCGGCACCGAGCGCCATCGGCGTGCCGGACTTTGTGAATGAGTGGGTCTCAAGCCCCTATGAGCAGACCAAATCCGACCAGAAGGTAATTTTGGAAGGCCTTGATTGGATCGACGCAGAAGCGAAAGGCCGTGGCGCCAAGGGCTTTGTGGAAGCGGATTCGGGTGTGCAGATGGCCATCGTCACCGCCATCGCGAAGCCGGATGCGAGTGCGGCCCACGCCTTCTTCAAACGGTTCCGCCATCTCACCCTTGGCGGATACTATTCCACCCCCGAAGGCTTTGCCGACATCGGCTATATCGGCAACGTGCCGATGGAAAGCTATCCGGGGCCGGACGCGACAATGAAAGCCATGCTCGAAGAGCGCATGAAAGCGATAGGAATCTGACCATGAAGAAACTGTTTCTGGCCCTCGCGCTGATCAGCGCACCCGCCATGGCCGATGACTGGCAAACGCTGGATGCCAGCCAGTGGCGTGCCTACAAGGGCGAATCCATTCCAGCCGGCTGGCACGCTGAAGGCGACACGCTTTCGATGGTGAAATCACCGGCGGGCGATATCGTCTCGAAAGAGACCTATGGCAGCTTCGAGCTGACGTTCGAATGGAAGATTTCAGCCGGTGGAAACAGTGGCGTCTTCTTCCATGTGCAAGAGTCGCCCGATCTTTCCCAGACCTATTTCTCCGGCCCCGAATATCAGGTGCTGGATAACAAGGGCCGCAGCGAGCCGCCGATCGAGCAGGCTGGCGGGCTTTATATTCTGTATGCGCCCGAGGCCGACTATACGAAGCCGGTTGGCGAGTTCAACGAGGGGCGTATTCTGGTTGACGGCAGCAAGGTGGAACACTGGCTGAACGGCCACAAGGTCGCCGCCTACGATATGGCATCTGACGATTTCAAGGCGCGGGTGGCCGCCAGCAAGTTTGCCAAATGGCCGGCCTTCGCCGCTTCGCCTTCGGGGCATATCGCCCTGCAGGATCACGGCGACCCGGTCACCTACCGCAATATCCGTATCCGCCGCCTGTCGGCTGAATAAGGACGCGCGAGGCGAGGGGCCTCGCGACCGTCACCGTCACCAAGGGGGAGGGGTGGATGGACACCAAACGCTACGCGCAGCTGAGCGCGATGATGTTCCTGCAGTTTTTCGTGTGGGGGGCGTGGTTTGTCACGCTTGGCACCTATCTCGCCGGGCTCGGCTTTTCGGGCGCCGAGATCGGCACCGCGTATCTGACGAACAATATCGGCGCGATCATCTCGCCCTTCTTCATCGGTCTGGTGGCTGACCGCTATTTCAACGCCGAAAAGGTGATGGCAGCACTGCACCTTTTGGGTGGTGCCGTACTTTTCTATGTGTCGGACCTCGCGACCACGAGCGCAATCATCATCGGGCTGCTGGTCTATAATGCCTGCTATATGCCGACACTTGCCCTCGTCAATTCCGTCGCCTTCAACCAGATGGCGGAGCCGGACGCCGAGTTTCCTCGCGTGCGGGTTTGGGGCACGCTCGGCTGGATCGTGGCGGGGCTTGCCATCACCTACGGGCTGACGAGCACCGGCAGCAATGTGGAAGCGACGGACCTGCCGATGAAGATGGCGGCTGCGGCCTCCATCCTGCTCGGCCTCATGAGCCTGACACTGCCCGCAACCCCGCCGGGCAAGGCGGGCCAGAAGGCAAGCCTTGGCGAAATCCTTGGCCTTGATGCGCTGGCGCTGTTGAAAGACCGCTCGTTTGCGATCTTTGCGGCATCGTCGCTGCTCATCTCCATTCCGCTCGCCTTCTATTATGCCTTCACGAACCTTTATCTGAACGAGCTGGGGATCGAGGGCGTGGCCGCCAAGATGAGCCTAGGTCAGGTGTCGGAGGTCGGCTTCATGGTGCTGATGCCCTTCTTCTTCCGCCGCCTTGGCGTGAAATGGATGCTGTTTGCGGGCATGCTGGCCTGGGTGGTGCGCTATGGCTTCTTTGCCACCGCGGCGACCGACGCCACCGTTGGGCTTCTGCTTGCTGGTATCCTGCTGCACGGGGTCTGCTACGACTTCTTCTTCGTCACCGGGCAGATTTATGTGGACCGCAAGGCGGACAAGAAAATCCGGGCAAGCGCACAGGGCTTCATCACGCTTATCACATACGGCGTGGGCCTTGCCATCGGCTCGAGCATTGCCGGGCAGGTTGTGGACCATTTCACGGTGGACGGTGCGCGCGAATGGGCGGCCATCTGGTGGGTGCCCGCGGGCTTCGCCGCCATCGTGCTGGCGCTTTTCACCCTTCTTTTCCGCGAAGAGAAAGACACGGCCGGGGCATAGTCCCGGCCGTTTGGCCATGGCAACGGGCATGCTTCGGCCGCCTCCCCAATCCGCCTGAAAAGATATTAACACGCTTGTGAGTGAATTTACTTTCTGCTACATCCTGCCCTGAGGGAAAATACGGGAGAGGAGAAAGCCATGTCGCTTGACGGGGACAAGGGTGCCGGCTCGGCTGCGGTCGGGGGAGCGCTGCCCAAGCATCACGAAGCCACGAAGAAAGAGAAGCTGGTTATCGCTGCCTCTTCGCTCGGCACCATGTTCGAATGGTACGATTTTTATCTCTACGGGCTTTTGGCGACCTATATCTCCAGCCATTTCTTTTCCGGTGTGAATGAAACCACGGCCTTCATTCTGGCGCTCGCAGCTTTTGCAGCGGGTTTTGCGGTTCGCCCGTTCGGCTCGCTCGTCTTCGGCCGGATCGGTGATCTGGTCGGGCGGAAATATACCTTCCTTGTCACCATGGGGCTGATGGGCCTTTCGACCTTCGCAGTCGGCCTGTTGCCGAATTACGATCAGATCGGCGTTGCCGCCCCCATCATCCTTGTCGGCCTGCGCCTGTTGCAGGGGCTGGCGGTTGGCGGCGAATATGGGGGGGCTGCGACCTATGTGGCCGAGCACGCCCCGAACAACCGGCGCGGCCTTTACACCAGCTTCATCCAGACAACCGCCACGCTTGGCCTTATCACTGCGCTGATGCTGGTGATCGGCCTGCGCACCGTGTTGGGTGAGGAAGCCTTTGGCGACTGGGGCTGGCGGGTGCCTTTCCTTGTGTCGATCCTCCTTCTCGCCATTTCGCTGTGGATCCGCATGAAGCTTGATGAAAGCCCGGTCTTCAAGAAGATGAAGGCGGAAGGATCGACCTCGAAGGCGCCGATCAGCGAAGCCTTCGGCAAATGGAAGAATCTGAAGTTCGGCCTGATTGCGCTTTTCGGTGCAGTCGCGGGGCAGGCGGTGATCGGCTACACAGGTCAGTTCTACACGCTTTTCTATCTGGAAAAGGTGATGAAGGTGGACCCGGCAACCGCCAATATCATGATCGCGACGGCCCTTGCCATCGGCACGCCTTTCTTCGTGATCTTCGCCTGGCTCAGTGACCGGATCGGTCGCAAGCCGATCATCGTGACCTCGTGTCTGGTGGCGGCCCTTGCCTTCTTCCCGATGTTCAAGGCGCTGACCTATGCGGGAAACCCGGCGCTTGCGGCGGCGGTGGCAAATTCGCCCGTCATGGTGCTGGCGCATGCCGAGGAATGCTCGCTGCAGTTCGACCCCGTCGGCAGCAACAAGTTCGACGCCACCAGCTGCGATATTGCCAAAACTTACCTCGCCAAGGGCGGCATCAACTATGGCAACGTGGACGCCCCCGCCGGCACGATTGCAATGGTGCGGGTGGGCGAGCGTGAAATCGCGGCACCTGACCCCGTCGGTATGACAGACGCTGGAAAGGCCGCTGCCATCGCTGCATTCGGCGCCGAGATGAAAGCGGCCCTTGATGCGGCGGGCTACCCCGAGAAGGCTGACCCCGAAGGCATCAATAAGCCGCTGGTGATCCTGATCCTTGTGGGGCTCGTGATCCTTGTGACAGCACCCTATGCGCCGCTCGCGGCATTGCTTGTCGAAATGTTCCCGGCGCGGATCCGCTATACCGCCATGTCGCTGCCTTATCATATCGGCAACGGATGGTTCGGTGGCTTCCTGCCGTCTGCCGCCTTCGCGATGGTCGCGGCAACGGGGGATATCTATTACGGCCTGTGGTATCCGGTGGCGATTGCGGCCATGACCTTCGTGGTTGGTGCGCTGTTCCTGCCTGAAACCTTCCGTCGGAATATCGACGACTAGGCCATTGGCGCTGCGCCGGGGCCGGGTTATCCCCCCGGCTTCGGACCTTGGCCCCGCGCGGCGCCTTCTTCTTTCGTCAGATTTTCAAGGCAGCCACCAGCAACCGCTGGAAGGCTGTCGTTGTTTCTGCGACCGCCGCTGCCACCACGCAGCGGGCGTCATCTTCCGCCACATGATGAAAGCGGTGTATCCCGAAGATGCCGGCAACCGACGGGTAGCCGGCAGCGATGATGCCGGTCAGTTCCCCCGCCGACAGATCCTGGCTCGAATAGGGTGCCTCAAGCCCCGAAAGGCCGGCGAACAGCTCGCGTGCTGCTGGCAGCAGGGCAGGGCTTGTGACCAGATAACGCTGTGCATCTGTACCCGGCAGCGGCATGGGCGCGCCGGTGATTTCGTGCCAGTCGCGTGCCGCCAGATTGGCGCCGAGATGCAGCCAGAAATCCGTCTCGGCCGGTTTTGGTGCCATCGCCTTCATCGATTCCTCGGCGCCCAGATATTCATATTCGTGACCGCTGTTGCAGACGAAGGCGAGGTTATGGCTGGTAACGGCCGCGGCTGCCCAGCGTGCGATTGCAAGCCAGGCGGCAACCCCGCCGCCCCGCTCGCCCGCACAGGTGAACCAGCCGGACCGCGGGGTCGATACGATCAGCCAGCGTCCCTTGCCGCGGTCGATCCGCCCGACAAAGTTGAAAGCCGGCCGCCGGCTGCTCTCACCTGTCAGATACAGCGTCGCTGTTTCGCCTGCCATGGCGGCTGCGAGGAAGGGGGCGGCGTCTTCAGGTGCGATCAGTGCCGTGGGGCCGGCAAACATCGGCTTGCGACCATCGGTATTCAGCGCGATCACCTTGCCGCTCGGGCCGTTGGTGATGATCACGGCTGCCACCGCCCCGGCGGCAAAGGCAGCCTTTGTCGGCGCCCAGATCGCCTTCGACAGGGCCGAGGACCAGCGACCATGCGGCAGGTCGATCAGCGCAATGGCGCCATCGAGCGGTGCACTGGCCCGCCCCGCGGCATCCACCCGAACGATCCGGGCACTTATCCCCTCCGCGCTCGTGGGCATCACAATGGGCTGCGGCCACACATTGGCTTTGGCGTCACCTGACACCAGCTCCGTGCGGGCGGGGGCAAAGGAAGGCACTGAAACGCTTTGGCGCTCAATTTCGAAACCGGCCTTGACCAGTTCGCCTGCCATCCAGTCGCCGCAGGCTTTGTCGCCGGGGCCGCCGGCCTGTTTGCTGCCGAAGCCGATGTACCGGATCAGATCGTCCGTCACGTTGCCGGTGATCGTGTCGTCTGCCTTGGTTGGTGCGGCGCTTGCCGTCAGGCCGCCCATGAAGGGCAGCATCATGCCACCGGCCAAAAATCCGCGCCTCGTTGGTCCCCTCACTGCTATGCTCCCCCTCATGGCGGTTGCGGGGCCTGTTCCGCAAATCACGCCTTGCACAAATATTAACTCGCATGAGAGTTTATATGAATGCGCAGGGGAGACAAGCGCACGATCTGCAACGGCAATGGGGGAGCCTGCCATGAAACTGAAGCCACTGCTTATCATGATGACCGCTTTTTGCGGCTGGACCGCGGCGTCGGCCAGCGCCGCGCGGCCCGAAGTGACGGTGGCTGAAGGCCGGCTGGCCGGCGTGACCGAGGCCGCGCTTCATATCTTCAAGGGCATTCCCTATGCACTGCCCCCGGTTGGCGAGCGTCGCTGGAAAATCCCGGAGCCGCCTGCAAGCTGGCAAGGTGTGCGGGATGCTGGCGCCTTTGGCCCGGCCTGCGTCCAACCGCCGATGCCGCAGGCAAGCGTCTATTTCGATCCGCCTGCAGCCATGGATGAAGACTGCCTCACCCTCAATGTCTGGGCGCCGGAAAAAGCGGAAAAGGCCCCGGTGATTGTGTGGATACATGGCGGCGCGCTGCAGCGGGGGCATACCTCGAGCCCGCTTTATGATGGTGCGAACCTCGCGCGCAAGGGTGTGGTTTTCGTGTCGCTGAATTACCGCCTTGGTGTGCTTGGCTGGATGGCGCATCCGGATCTCAGCGCTGAATCCCAAGACGGTATTTCCGGCAATTACGGCCTGACGGACCAGATCAGGGCGCTTGAATGGGTGCGCGACAATATCGTGGCCTTCGGTGGCGATCCGGCCAATGTAACGGTGATGGGTGAATCCGCTGGCGCACTCAGCGTTACCTATCTTCTCTCCAGCCCCAAGGCGCGGGGCCTGTTCCACAAGGCGATTGTCGAAAGCGCCAATATCCGCGCCGTTCCCAATCTGAAGGAAGCTGCCCATGGCATGCCTTCGGGGGAAGCAATCGGTGTTGCCGTGATGAAGGGGGTAGGTGCGGAGAGCCTGAGTGCGCTTCGGGAATTGGATGCGACGGCCATTACGCTCGCCTCGATGAAGGCGCGGTTCGTGCCGCAAGGCACGGCAGGCGGTCATGGCCTGCCGGCGCAGGTGGTGGATATATTCGATGAAGGCGCGCAGGCAAGGGTACCGCTGCTGATCGGGTTCAACAGCGGCGAAATCCGCTCGCAGCGCATCTTTGTGCCGAAGGCGCCTGAAACCGCAGCTGATTATGAGGCCGAAATCCGGGCACGCTACGGCGACCTCGCCGACGCTTTCCTGAAGGGTTATCCGGCGGATGACATTGCAAACAGCATGCTCGCCACCGTGCGGGATGCGGTTTACGGCTGGGCGAGCGAGCATCTTGCCCATAAGCAATCGGCAGCCGGGCAACCGGCTTATCTCTATCTCTTCGATCATTGCGACGCGGTCGCTGCTGCACGTGATCTGTGCGCCTTCCATGCCAGCGAACTGCCGTTTGTTTTCGGGCAAGCGGGGGCGGGTGGCACCGTCCCACCCAACTGGCCAAGGCCTGAGGGCAGCGAGGACGAAGCCTTGTCTGCCGCCATGATGGAGTATTGGGTGACCTTCGCGAAAACCGGTGTGCCATCAAGCCCCGGCCATGATGCCTGGAGGCCTTACGGCGACGACGAGGCTTTCATGCGCTTCGACGGCGTGCCGGTGGCGGGCCGCAACCCTGTGCCCGGCATGTTTGAAATGCAGGAAGAACTGGTCTCCCGCCGCCGCGCTGCTGGCCAACAATGGTTTATCAATGTGGGGGTTATTGCCGAGAAAGTCCCTGAAAAACACCCCTAACGCCTTGTTTCGAAAGCATCAAATCAAATATTCACACGCGTGAGAGTGAGTGTTGACGAGACGCCCCCCGGCGTGTCAATATCCAGCCTGCATCGGACTCAGGGGAGGCCGGTGCGGGAGGGGAATTTCAAGTTAGGGAGAGGGGAGGATCTATGAAAAAGATTCTGTTTGCCGTCACTTGCGCTGCTGCCGTGACGGCCGGTTCGACGTATGCCTATGCGCAAGCGGCCGGACAATCGGGCGCCGCTGAAACCGCCAAAGACGATCCGCTGTTTGACGAAATCATCGTGACCGCCACCCGGCGGAACGAAAAGCTGCAAGACGTGCCGCTCAGCATCACGGCCTTCTCGCAAGAGAAGCTGACCGAGAAGGGCATTGTCGGTTACGAGGGGCTGGCGCACGAAACGCCCGGCGTGGTGATGAACCGCCCGACCCAGAACTTCAACAACTTCACGGCGCGCGGCCTTGCCACCAACGGCTACAACGCCAACCTGCAAAGCACGGTCGCGATCTATATCGACGAACTGCCGATTTCCGCAAACGGCAACTCGACGATCCTTGACCCGAACCTTTACGACGTCGAACGCGTCGAGTTCCTGCGCGGGCCGCAGGGCACACTGTTCGGCTCGGGCTCGCTTGCCGGTGCCGTGCGTATCCTGAACAAGAACCCGGACCTTGACGAGTTCGAGGCATCGGCCCTTGTGGATTATGGTCTCACGGGCTCGGATTCCCTGCGCCAGCGCTATAACGGCATGGTCAACGTTCCGATTGTCGATAACGAGCTGGCGCTGCGTGTTGTTGCCTTCCGCCGCGACGAGGATGGTTATGTCGATAACGTCCTCACCGGTGTTGAAGACGCCAACGCCCACAAAAGCTGGGGTGGCCGCGCCATTCTGCTGTGGGAGCCGACCGAGAAACTGTCGCTTCGCCTGATGGCTTCGCACGAGGATAGCAAGCCCGAGGATTCGTCGCTGGTGAACCCGGCGCTTGGCCGCAACAAGCGCAATTCGGAGCGTCCTGACCTCTTCAATGCGAACCTCGACAATTACAACGCCACGCTGGATTACCAGTTCGACGGGGCGACACTGACGAGCTCGTCGACCTATTCGGAGTTTGACCAGACCTTCTTCGTCGATCTCGCAAACACCTTCGGCTTCACCATTCCGTTCCGGCTGGATGCTTCGGCCTACGACAAGATTTTCGTTCAGGAAACGCGCATCGTTTCCGATCCGGGCGAGAAGATCGATTGGGTCATCGGTGGCTTCTATTATTACAAGCGTCGGGACGTGGACTATGAGTATCGCGCGTCGGAAGAATTCCTTGCCGCACGCGGGCTCACCGGGCTTGACGGCGACACCTACCAGTCGTTCGGGGCACACACGAAGTCGAACGAACTCGCTGCCTTCGGCGAGCTGACCTATCATATTTCGGATGACCTGTGGCTCACCGGCGGCCTGCGCTATGGCAGCACCGACGTGCAATCCTTCACCGAGGAAGGCGGCTACAACAGCAACTATCTGGCGGCGGCACTGGGTGGTCTCACGGGCCCCCTGACCATCACGCCGGTGGTGGCGGCTGAAGGTGACAAGGCCAAGGCCAGTAAGCTTTCCTACAAGGCGAGCCTGTCCTATCGCATGTCGCAGGAAGTGACGACTTACGCCACGATCTCGACCGGCTTCCGTTCGCCCATCGTGAACGCCCGCGCAGGCCTTTCGAGCGTTGTGGACCCGAACGACATCATCATTCCTTACGGCGCATCGAGCGACAAGCTCACCAACTATGAGGTTGGCCTCAAGGGGCGCTGGCTGAACGGTGCGCTGACCGCCAACCTCGCGGCCTATGTCATCGACTGGAAAAACATCCAGGTGCAGGCAAACCGCGTGTCGGATTCGGTGCAGTTCGCCACCAATATCGGCGCGGCCCGCTCCAAGGGGATCGAGTTCGAGATTGCGGCAAGCCCCGCCGAAGGGCTGGACATCAACCTGAATGGCTCGTTCAACGACTCCAAGGTGGTCAGCCTGACGCCCGAAGAGGCCGCCATTTCGGGTGCGGTTGAAGGGGCACAGCTGGCGTCGCCGCACTTCCAGGGCTCGGCAACGGTGAAATACAGCTTCGATGTCAGCGATGACATGCAGGGCTTCGCCGCCGGCACAATCAGCCATGTCGGCAGTTTCCCCGGGCTCTTCCAGAATGTGCCGGGTCGCCCGAACCAGCAAAGCCCGACCTATGGCTTCACCGAAGCGTTCGAGAATGTGAACGTGCAGGTGGGGGTGAGCAAGGATAGCTGGATGCTGATCGCCTATGCCGAAAACCTGTTCGACAATAGCGACATCACCTATGTCCACCCGGAAAACTTCCTGGCCAGCCGGTTCGGGACCCTGCGGCCGCGGACCGTGGGCCTGCGCTTCAGCTATACTTACTGAGGTGCGTCATGAAGGCCTTTACCCCCGCGAGTTTTCACCCGAACGGTCTTCCCGCAAACGGTTCCGCTGCTGAGGCAGCGGGGCCGGGCCGGGGTGGCGCTCGACTTTTCTCAAGGGGGCTGACCCATGTTGTGGCGGCTGTATGTGCCGCAGCATGGGTTCACTTTGCCGTCCCTCTCGCCGTTGCCGCTGATGGCCCTGTCGTTCAGGCGCCCACAGGCCCGGTGAAGGGGAAGGCGGAGAGCGGCCTTCACATCTTCAAGGGTATTCCCTATGCCCTGCCGCCGGTGGGTGACCGCCGGTGGACGCCGCCCGTAGCGGTGCCGGTGTGGGAAGAGGTGCGCGATGCAGGCGATTTTGGCCCCGCCTGCATCCAGCCGCCTTCGCGCCCCGGCAGCATCTATTTCGAAAAACTGCGCTCGACGAGCGAGGACTGCCTGTATCTGAATATCTGGGCGCCGGAGAAAGCCGAGAAGGCACCGGTCTTCGTCTGGATCCACGGCGGCTCGCTGATCGCGGGCGCGGGCAGCCAGACGATGTATGACGGCGAAGCACTTGCCAAGCAGGGCATCCTTGTCGTCTCGATCAATTACCGCCTTGGTATCCTTGGCTATCTGGCGCACGCCGAGCTCAGCGCGGAATCGCCGGATCAGGTATCGGGCAACTATGGCCTTCTCGACCAGATCGAAGCCCTGCGCTGGGTCGGGAAGAATATCGCGGCCTTCGGCGGCGACCCGGCAAACGTGACGATTGCAGGTGAATCCGCCGGCGCACTGAGCGTCATGTATCTGATGGCAGCGCCGGATGCGCGCGGGCTTTTCGCCAAGGCTGTCGCGCAAAGCGCCTATATGGTCACGGCACCCAGCCTGAAGGAAAAACGTTACGGGTCCGAATCCGGCGAGGCTATCGGCGCCTGGATCGTGAACAAGCTAGGTGCCACGTCCGTGGCCGAACTGCGCGGCAAGGACGCGCAGGGGCTGGTCGATGGTGTCGGGCGGGCCGGTTATTTCCCGTTCCCGTCGATCGATGGCAAGGTGCTGCCGCATCAACTGGTCGAGGTGTTTGACCGCGGTGAACAGGCGCCCGTGCCGCTGCTTGCCGGCTTCAATAGCGGTGAAATCCGCTCGCTGCGTTTCCTGCTGCCGCCCCCGCCGGATGATGCTGCGGCCTATGAAGCAGCGATCCGCAAAGGCTACGGTGAGCTGTCGGATGAATTCCTGCGCCAGTATCCGTCGCGCCTGATCGACGAAGCCATGCTCGCCGCCACGCGCGATGCCATGTATGGCTGGACGGCGGAGCGGCTGGTGAGAAAGCAGGCCGAGATCGGCCAGCCCGGGTATCTCTATCTCTTCGATCACAGCTATCCGGCGGCTGACAAGCTGGGGCTTCATGCCTTCCATGCGGCTGAAATTCCCTATGTGTTCGGCACCACGCGGCGCATCACGGATGCCTGGCCGAAGATTCCGGGCACGACCACCGAAAAGAATTTGAGAGAAGCCATGATGGGCTACTGGTCCTCCTTCGCGCGGACCGGCAAGCCGGTAGCCGACGGCCAGCCGGACTGGCCCGGCTATGCCCCCGACAAGGGCTATATGTATTTTGCCGACAAACCGCACGCAGCCACCCATCTGCTGCCGGGCATGTATGAACTTCATGAAGAAGTCGTTTGCCGGCGCCGCGCCGCCGGTGACATAGCCTGGAACTGGAATGTCGGCGTGATTGCACCTCCCCTGCCACCCAAGACGACGGATTGCCAATGATACACGGCGCCATGCAGCCTTACTCGCTGACGCTCGATAAATTTCTCGATCACGCCGCAAAATGGCACCCCGACGCAAAGGTCGTGACCGCCCGTGAAGACGGGCCGGCGACCGGCGTGGGGTATGCCGACCTGCGGCGCCGGGCAGGGCGTATTTCCACAATCCTTGCGGGGCTCGGTATCGGGCACGGCGATCATGTGGCCACGCTTGCCTGGAACACGCAGGCGCATGTCGAGGCATGGTATGCCATCATGGGGATGGGAGCGGTGTGCCACACACTGAACCCGCGCCTCACGGCCAACCAGATTGCCTCGATGCTCGGCCAGTCCAAGGCACGGGTGCTGATCATCAGCGCTGACCTGCAGGCGCTGGCGAGCCAGATTGCCGAACGTGCCACAGCCATCCAGCATGTGTTGGTGATCGATGGTTCGACGCAGGGTTGGCACCTAGGTGGCGCAAGCCCGGACGTGACCGCGCTGGAAGCCGAAATCGAAGCGGCAACGGGCGAGGCTGAATGGGGGCAGTTTGATGAAAACAGCCCGTCCGGCCTTTGCTTCACATCCGGCACAACGGGCGCGCCGAAGGGCGTGAGCTATACCCACCGGTCGAGCTTCCTGCACACATTGCGCCTGCTGCAGGCTGACGTGCTGGCCTTGCGGGCCTCTGACGCCGTGATGCCGGTTGTGCCGATGTTCCACGCCAGCGCATGGGGCTTGCCGTTTGCGGTGCCGGCGGTGGGGGCCAAGCTCGTGCTGCCCGGCCGGCAGGCCGACGGGGCGAGTCTCGCCAAACTCATTGTCGCCGAAGGGGTGACGATTGCCGTAGGCGTGCCGACTGTTTGGGTGGGGCTCATCGATCATCTGGAAAAGACCGGCGGCGATGTGCCGAGCCTTGAGCGGATCATCGTGGGCGGCGCCCCGATGCCGCCCGCCCTGATGGCGCGGATCGAGGAACGGCTGGGCGTGACGATCCAGACAAGCTGGGGCATGACCGAGCTGTCGCCGTCCGGCACCTTCGCGCCGCCCGCTGACCCTGATCGCAAGGCGTCTGTCTCAGGCCGCCCCGCCATCGGCGTGGACCTGCTGCTGGCTGACGCTGCCGGGCGTCCGCTGGCCGAGCAGCGCGGTGTGGAAGGGCATTTGAAGGTGCGGGGCGCGGCTGTCGTTGAACGCTATTTCGGCTTTGATGAAGCGTCGACCGATGAAGACGGCTGGTTTGATACTGGCGATCTCGCGCGGATTGATGAGCGCGGCAACCTGACGATCACCGGCCGCGCCAAGGACCTGATCAAATCAGGCGGCGAATGGATCAATCCTTCCGAGATCGAGGCGGTGATCGGTGCGCTGCCGCAGGTGTCGCTTGCGGCTGTTATCGGCCGGGTTGACCCCAAATGGGGGGAGCGACCGGTGCTCTTGGTAGAGCTGCGCGAGCCGGATGCGATGACGGACGACGAGCTTCTGAAACCGCTGCAAGGCCGTGTCGCCCCCTGGTGGATACCCGATGCGGTGGTGCGCCTGCCGCAGATGCCGCTGGCATCTACCGGTAAAATAGACAAAATGCGCCTTAGAGAGATATATGGCGGTAACTAGACCTGCGGTTCCAGAAACCGTAGGGTCACGATACCGAAGACTGACGGAGAGGCGAAAGCGTGGCCGAGAATGCAGCAACAGCACGTAAACGCACGATCAAGGCGAAACAACGCGCCGAGATGATGGAACAGATCCTCGACGCCGCCGAGTATCTGTTTTCAAAGCATGGCTTTTACGGGGTGACGCTCAAGGATGTCGCCAAAAGCGTGGGAGTGCACCACACGCTCCTCAACTATTATTTCGACGACAAGAAGAACCTGTTCGATGCCGTCTTTGCCCGCCGTGCGGTGGTGACAAGCCAGCGCCGGATGGAGATGCTGGACGCCTACGAGAAGGAAGTGAACGGCAAGCCGACCGTTGAAGGCGCACTGAGGGCGTTCCTTGATACCGACCTTGATCTTTACATTCAGGGTGGGGAAGGCTGGCGCAACTATGCAGCCCTTGGCGCACAGGTCGCCAACACGCCCGAATGGGGCGCCGAAACCATGGACCGGCATTTCGATCCGGTGGTGCTGCGCCTGATTGACCTGCTGAAGAAGGCACTGCCCGATTGCTCCGACGAGGATATTTTCTGGGGCTATCATTTCGTGACCGGCGCCCTGATGCTGACGCTTGCCCGCACCGGGCGGATCGACAAGCTGTCGGGCGGCCTTTGCCGGTCGGAAGACTTTGTCGCGGTCAAGAAACGCATGGCGACCTTCATGGCCGCCGGCTTCATCGAAGTTTGCAAACAGCGCAAAGCGGAACGTTGATGCACTGAACCGGTCGGGGCAGGGCATGGGTGGATTGTTGTTTGGTCATTTTATTAACTCACAAGATAGCGAATAAAAATTCGATCCAGAAACGGGAGGAATGAGACATGAAACTGCAAGACCGCGTAGCGATTGTCACCGGCGCCGGCGGCGGGCTCGGGCGCTGCCATGCGCTGATGCTGGCAAGCCACGGCGCCAAGGTGATCGTCAATGACATGAACGGCGACAGCGCAAGGCGCGTGGCCGATGATATCCGCGCTGGCGGCGGCGAGGCCATCGGCGTGCAGGCGTCGGTCACGGATGAAGCCGAGGTTGCCGCGATGGTGACCAAGGCGATGAATGCCTGGGGCCGCGTTGATATCCTTGTCAATAATGCCGGCATCCTGCGCGACAAGAGCTTTGCCAAGATGGACATGGCCGATTTCCGGCTGGTGGTGGATGTGCACCTGATGGGTGCCGCCATCTGCACCAAGGCCGTGTGGGATATCATGCGCGAGCAAAGCCATGGCCGGGTGGTAATGACGACCTCGTCTTCCGGGCTTTATGGCAATTTCGGGCAGGCAAACTATGGGGCGGCAAAGATGGCGCTGGTGGGTCTGATGCAGACGCTGGCGATTGAAGGCGACCGCTACGGCATCCGGGTCAATGCGCTGGCACCAACCGCCGCAACCCAGATGACGGACGGCGTGCTGGCTGCCGACGCGCTCGCCAAGCTCGACCCCGCACTCGTCAGCCCCGGCCTTCTGGCGCTGGTGGCGGATGACGCACCGACGCGCGCCATCCTGTGCGCGGGTGCCGGCCACTTTGCCTGCGCCAACGTGACCCTCACGAACGGCGTTCAGGTGGGCGACAGCCCGCGCGCGGCGGAGCAGGTGATGGCAGCGTGGGATGCAATCATCGACCGGACTGGCGAGATCGTCCCGGCCTATGGCTTCACGCAGGCAGAGCGGGAACTGGCCGCCGCCGGCTTCGCACCGCAGACCCTGACCTTGCACGGATAGGGCTGACGGAAACCTTTGGCGCATGGGGCAGGCTTGGCGTGAACAAGTCTTTGTGTGTTGCCTTGAAGCGGGTGCAGGTGCACGCGATATCAGGGCGACCGAAGGAGTATCCCCATGCGTCAACCGGCTTACTATATCACTCACGGCGGCGGCCCCTGTTTCTGGATGGATTTCCCGCCGCCCCTTGGCCCCAAGGCGTATGAAAGCCTGCGGGTGTTTCTGGATGGGCTAATCGACAGCTTGCCGGCGCGCCCGAAAGCCGTGCTTGTGGTCTCAGCGCACTGGGAGGCCCCGGTGCCGACGGTGGGCAGCGGTGAGGCGCCGGGGATGCTTTTCGATTATTATGGCTTCCCGCCACATACCTATGAGCTCTCCTATCCCGCCCCCGGCAATCCGGCGCTGGCGGCGCGCGTGCAGGCGCTTCTTGCAGGCGCCGGGATTGCCTCTGCCAATGACGCCGAGCGCGGCTTTGACCATGCGGTTTTCGTGCCGATGCTGATCGCCGACCCCAAGGCGCAAATTCCGGTTGTCACCTTGTCCCTGCAGCAGGATCTGGACCCTGAAGCCCATCTTGCCATCGGCCGGGCGCTCAGTTCCCTCAGGGACGAAGGCGTGCTGATACTGGCGAGCGGCAGCAGCTACCATAATCTGCGCGATATCTTCCGGGGCGGCGAAGCGGCGTCGGTGGAATTCGATACGTGGCTCCGTGAAACGGCGGAGGCGGCACCCGAGGTGCGCACAGGGCGCCTGATCGGCTGGGAAGCAGCCCCCGGTGCGCGTGCCTGCCATCCGCGCGAGGAGCATCTCATCCCCCTGATGGTGGCGGTGGGTGCGGCCGAGCAAGAGCCGGGCACCACCGTCTATCACGCCCGGATCGGTGGCAAACCCTATTCCTGCTTCGCCTTCGGCTAGGCCTGATCCCCGCTTTCAGAATAATGTATTCTATGGATTGTACCGTTTCGGTATTTGTGTGAATATATTATTCAATAACGGGAAGTGGGGGAATATATGGCTTTCGTCAGGCGTTCGGGTTGGAAGGCTGCGTGTCTTGGCGCCCTGTTGCCGCTCGGCTTGATCGCGACGCCGGCGGGTGCTGTTGATCCGACGGCAGAAGAGGCGCTTGTCCGTATCTTCGATGGCTCGGTTGAAGGCTCCCCCGCGATGAGCGGGGTCGAGGTTGTGGTGCTGGATCAGGGCAAGGTCGTGTTCGACACAGCCCTTGGTATGGCCACGTTCGCGGATGACGGTGTCGCCACGCCGCTCACCACCGATCACAAGGTGCGTATCGCCTCGATCTCCAAGCTTGTCGCCACGGTCGGGCTGATGCAGCTTGTCGAGGCAGGCAAGGTGAACCTTGACCGTGATATTTCCGATTATCTGGGGTTCAGCCTGCGTAACCCCAATTTCCCCGATACCCCCATCACGCTTCGCCAGATTCTGTCGCATACGTCCTCGATCCGGGACGGCGATCAATATTGGCTGCCCCGCGGTCAGCACCTCCGCGATTTCTTCACGAAAGGCACGGAGCTTTATGATGGCGGCGCGCATTTCGCGGCCGCTGCGGGTGAGGCGCCGGGCACCTATTTCACCTATTCGAACCTGAATTTCGGTGTGGTTGCCGGGGTGATCGAGCGTGTCTCGGGCGAGCGGTTCGACCGTTACATGGCAGCCAATGTGCTGCGCCCGCTGGGCCTTTCCGCCAGCTACAATGCCTGCGACGTGAGCGGGCCGGAGCCTGAACATCTGGCCTCGCTTTTCCGCAAAAGCAGGGACGGCGGCGACACGTTCGCGCCGGACGGGCCGTGGCATGTCCAGCTCGATGGAGCGAAGGTCGCCTGTCACTATGGCATGACGGCGATCCCGCGCGGGGAAAGGGTGGTGATCGAGCATGAGGACTTCGTGCCCGGCGACAATCCGACCCTTTTCTCGCCGCAGGGCGGTCTCAGGGCCTCGGCCCATGATCTGGCCAAAGTCGCCCGCATGTTTTTAGGGCGGGGTGAGGTGGATGGCGTAAGGCTCCTGAAGGCCGAAACCGTCGACGCCATGTGGACGCCCGTCTGGACGTTCGACCGCGCAGCAGGGAACGGCAATACGACGGGCGAGGATGACCCCGCGCCCGGAGAAGTTGGCCCGATGCTTTCCTATGGCCTGTCGGTTGATCTGATTGATCCGGCAAGCTGGAACCTTGGCCCCGCGCAGGCGCTTGGCGGGCACCGGGGCGATGCTTACGGGCTTCTCGGGCTTTTCCTCATTGACCGCAAATCGGACAAGGCGCTGATCGCGCTGATGACCGGATTTGCTGACGATCCGGCCGCCCACAAGGGCGAAACGCCTTTCTATCGGCCCGAGGAAGAGATGCTGAAATGGTGGCTTCGCCACTTCAACTGAGGGGTGCAGATGCATCCCTTATCGGATGGTGCTTGAGTTGACCCATGAATCCCCCTAAACCGGTCAGAGACAACTTGGCCGCTGCGCGGCGACGGGGCAATGCCGCAAGGCGCCGCCCGGCCGCCACACGATCGGGGGGATCGGGTACAGAGATGGATTGTCTGGAAAGAATGCGACAGGCTTCAGCGGACATGTCGGCGAACGAACGCAAGCTTGCCGATTTCATACAGAAGAACGCCTCGCTCCTGCGGGACTATAGCTCGCAGCAGCTGGCCGAGGCCGTGGGTGTGAGCCAGTCGAGCGTTGTGAAATTCAGCCAGAAGCTCGGTTTCAAGGGTTATCCCGCCCTGAAGCTGGCGGTGAGCGAAGACCTTGCCCGTGCGATGCCGCAACAGGGCGAAACGCCGGCGAAGGCGCCGCAGCATACCCCGTCTGAAAGCAGCAGCGAGCATCTGACCCCGTTCGAGGAACTGGCCAAGGTGAAGGCCGATGTGCTGCGCTGGATTGCTGATCTGAACAGCGAGGAAAGCCTGATGAATGTGGTCCGCGCGCTCGAACGCGCCAACCGCATCCAGTTTGTGGCAGCCGGTAGTTCCGCGCTGATCGTCAAGGACTTCGCGCTGAAGCTGATGATCATGGGCAAGTCCGTGGTCGCGGAATCCGATCTGTTCATGCAGCGCGCCAACGCGGCCACCCTGCGTGGCGGCGATGTGCTGTTTGCGATCTCCGTCTCCGGCAACAACACCGCCATCACCGAGATGGTGGAAAAGGCCCGCGAGAACGGCGTCACCATCATTTCGCTGACGCATTATGATGTGAATCCCCTGAGCCTGCTGGCCCATCACACGCTTTTCACCTTCATGGAGAAAACGCCGCTCACCGTGCCGCATGTGGTGGCGCGGGTGGCGCTGCAGCATGTGATCGATGCGCTCTATCTGGTGATGTCGAGCCGCGATACGCAGGGGCGCGAACTGCTGGAGCTCAGCCAGCAGGTCTCCGAACATTTCTAGGCAAAGGCGATTGCCCGGTTGCTATCGAGCGCCATCATGTCGGCATGGCTTGGCCGCTCGCGGATGATGCTTGCGCTGCCGCCGTCCACCATCACCTCGGGCACCAGGGGTCGCGCGTTATAGGTGGAGGCCATGACGGCGCCGTAGGCCCCGGCATCCAGAATGGCGACAAGATCACCGGGCTGAAGCGGCGGCATCGGCCGTGCCCGTGCAAATGTATCCCCGGTTTCGCAAACGGGGCCAACGATATCGGCGGGCGATTCAGGGGCCCCCGTGCGCACCACTGGCACGATCCGGTGATAGGCATCATAAAGGGCCGGGCGCATCAGATCGTTCATCGCGCCGTCAAGGATCAGGAAACGGCGATCGCCGCCATGCTTTTCGTATATCACGCGGGTGAGCAACAGCCCCGCCGCGCCCACCAGCGACCGACCGGGCTCGACAATCAGGCGGCAACCAAGACCGCCCAGCCGCTCGCGGGCAAGTTTCGCAAGATCGGCAGGCGTGGGTATCGGGCCCGTATCTTCGTGGTAGGCAATGCCGAGCCCGCCGCCGATATCGATGGTGGAAAGCTTGATGCCCGCAGCCGCCAGCTGGCCGACGAATGCAGCGATCCGGTCGAATGTGAGGCCGTAAGGGGCAAGCGAGGTAAGCTGCGAGCCGATATGCACCGCCACGCCCTGGATATCGATGCCGGGCAGGGTTTTGGCTTCCCGGAACACGCCAAGCGCGCGGTTGAGCGCGATGCCGAACTTGTTCTCGGTCAGTCCGGTCGATATTTTGGCGTGGGTGCCGGCATCCACATCGGGATTGACCCTGATGGCAATCCGCGCGCGGCGGCCGAAGGCCATGGCAGCGGCTGATATCGCCTTCAGTTCGGGTTCTGATTCCACATTGAACTGCAGGATATCGGCGTTCAGCGCGAAATCGATTTCTTCCCGCGTTTTGGCAACACCTGAAAAGACGATGCGGCGCGCGGGGACGCCCGCCGCGAGTGCCCGGCGAAGCTCACCGCCCGAGACAACATCGGCGCCCGATCCCATGTCGGCGAAGGTGCGGATCACCGAAAGGTTGGTGTTGGCCTTGACAGCATAGCAGACAAGGGCGTCCATCCCTTCAAACGCATCGCGGTAACGGGCATAGGCTGCCTGCATCGCGGCCCTGGAATAAATATAGGCTGGCGTGCCGACCCTTTCGGCCAAGGCCGGAAGCGGGATATCCTCGATCGTCAGGATATCGTCGCGGTAATGGATGGCTGGACGTGATTTCTTGCTCGGCATGACGGGCCGCCTTATGGTGTTGGAATAAATTATTATCTATGGAATAATTCCGGCGAATACAAGCGTCATGACAGGGAGGACGACGAATGGGGGCAATTTGGCAGCGGCGCGCGCTGGCGGGTTTCATGCTGGGCGTGGCGGCATTCACCCTGCCGGCCAGTGCCGACGGGCTGGCGGAAGTGGAAATCGATACGCTCGTCACGTCCGCACTTCAGGAATTCGATACGCCTGGCATGTCGGTCGCCATCGTGGAAGACGGCAAGGTCACCTTCCTGAAGGGCTATGGCAGCCGTGATCTTGAGGCCAAAAAGCCTGTAACGCCCAAAACGCTGTTCCGGCTGGCTTCCACCACCAAGGCTTTCACGGCGGCGGCGCTCGCCATTCTGGTGGATGAAGGCAAGATCGGCTGGAACGACAAGGTGACCGACCATCTGCCGACCTTCCGCATGAAGGATCCGTGGGTGACGGATGCCTTCACCGTTCGTGACCTGCTCACGCACCATAGCGGGCTCTGGAACGGGGCGGGGGACATGCTGCTGTGGCCAGAGCCATCGAGCTTCACGGCAGCGGAAATCGTGGCGAGCCTCGCGACATTTGAGCCGCTGACCAGCTTCCGCTCATCTTATGCCTACAATAACGTCCTCTATATCGCGGCGGGTGAACTGGTCGCCGCTGTTTCAGGTGTGCCTTATGCCGACTTTGTGGAACGCCGCATCCTGAAGCCGCTCGGCATCGCCTGTTATTGGGGGCCGGTGCCCGCCAAGGCGCTGAAGGATGCAGCCGTCGGCTATGACATGGTTGATGGCAAGCTGATGCCCCATGTGCGGAACGGGATCGACCGTAACCCTACGGCTTCCGTGGCGGCAGGGGGCGGTGTCTGCAACGCCGAAGGCATGGCCAAATGGATGGTCGCGCAGCTTGATGGCACCCATGCGCCCTTCAGCGAAAAGCAGCGGGACGAAATGTGGGCGTCGCAGGCTCTTCTGCCGCTTTCAAAGCGGATGCAGGAAATAGATGGCACGGCGTTTCGTGCCTATGGCCTTGGCTGGCGGCTCGCCGATGTGAACGGTGTGAAGACGGTGTCGCACACCGGCACGCTGGGCGGCTGGCAGGCCTATGTGATGCTGGTGCCCTCGAAGAATCTCGGTATCGCGCTCTTCAACAATGGCTCGCACGAATATGCCCGCCAGTCGGTAATGCAGGGGCTGCTGAAGTCCTGGCTGGCGCCGGATGAAAAGCGCGACTGGGTGGCATGGTATGCCGCCGAGGAAGCGAAGGAAGAGGCGGAGGCAAAGGCCAAGCAATGGCCGGAGCCCGAAGTGTTGCCGCTGACCCGCCCGCTGGCGATCTATGCCGGTAGCTATGTGGACGATGTGATGGGCGATGTGACCGTGACGCTGCAGGACGAGCAGCTTGAAATCGCCTTCGCGCGCATGCCGGCGCTGAAGGGCACGCTGACCCCTATTCGTGACGGGCTTTTCCGCACAGTATGGACAGACCCGACGGCAGCAGGGCGCATCTATGTCGCCTTCCCGTCGGATGCCGGGGGCCAGGTGGTTGCCTTGACGCTCGATAACGCGGCGGGTGCGCCGAACCAGGCAGATGATTACGCCAGCCGCTATTTCAGGCGCCGGTCGGACTGACCGACGCCTGACGGCGATCAATCAAGCGGGATCAGGTTCTCGATCGCCTCGATCCCGAGGCCCGGTGTTTCATTCAGCTCGATATCGGGGCCGCGGAAGGTGGCTCCGCCGGTTACCGGGTTGAACTGGCAGAGCGCCGGACCATCAAGATCCACCTTGGTGATGACGCTCGATTTCGCGACCGCAAGGTGCGCGGCAGCGGTGACGCTGATCGACGATTCCAGCATGCAGCCGATCATGCATTTCACATCATAAATCTTGGCGATATCGGCAATCTTGATCGCGTCCGACAGCCCGCCGGTTTTCATCAGCTTGATATTGATGATATCGGCGGCCCCCATCTGGATCAGTTCGATCACCTCACGCGGGCCGAAGGTGCTTTCGTCCGCCATCACGGGGGTGCGGACACGCTCGGTGATATATTTCATGCCCTTGAGGTCGGCGCCTTTCACCGGCTGCTCGATCAGCTCGAGCTCGATGCCGGACGATTCCAGTTCATGCAGGGCAGCCACAGTTTCCCGCGCCGTCCAGCCCTGGTTGGCATCAAGGCGCAGCAGGCAGCGATCCTTCACGGCGGCATAGATGGCTTTCACGCGCTTGATATCAACGCCAAGGTCCTTGCCGACCTTGATCTTCAGCGTTTCATAGCCTGCGTCAGCCGCGCGGATCGAATCCGCCACCATCTTGTCGATATAGTCGACGCTGATGGTGATATCGCTGGCGATGCGGGGCTGTCCGCCGCCAAGCATCTTGTAAAGCGGCACGCCGTGCGCCTGCGCGAACAGGTCATAGACGGCGATCTCGACCGCGGCCTTGGCGCTGAAATTGTTGATGAGCGCTTCGCCGATGATCTCGTTGATCTGGTTCAGCTGGCTCACTTCCATGCCGGTCACCATGGGCATGATATAGTTGCGGATGGCATCGATGATCGATCCGTGGGTGTCGCCCGTGATGACCGCAGTGGCAGGGGCGGCGCCGTAGCCCACATGGCCCGTATCGGTTTCGATCATGATGACGATATCCTCGACATGATCGACGTTCCGGAGTGCCGTCTTGAACGGTGTGACGAGCGGCACCCGAAGCTTGCCCAGTTTGTAACCGATGATTTTCATGGAATGGACCTCAGATCATTGCGCCTCAGGGGCGGACCCGTTTGATATTATAAACAGCATCGATATAGAGCCGTTCGTTGGATAGGGAGAGCGGCAGCAAGGGCGTGATCGATACGCCGTTCAGGGTGCCGCGATAGAATGCGCCGTCCGCCTTGCTGTAGGCAAGGCCGGTGACATCATGGATGACGAAGGGCTCGGCCCCGTCGAAGCCCAGCACCATCATCACATGGCCGGGGATATAAATGAGGTCGCCAAGCTCAATCTTGCGGGCCTCGGCAACGCGCGCCTCGCGGCCAGTTTCCTTGTCGATGCGGGTGTTTTGGGCAAACACGCTTTTGCCCTGATCGCCGGAATTGCGCGGCATCAGGATGCCGAAAGACGCATAGACGGCGCCCACAAAGCCGGTGCAGTCGCGGCCATTATAATCGTGCCCCCAGCCGTAACGCTCGCCCACGAATTTGAAGGCCTGCTTCACGATATTGGCGTTCGTATAGGGCAGGTAGCCCATGTGAACATCCTGATTGCGGGCAATCAGTGCCTTCCGGAAGGCAAGGCTGCCATCGGCCTCACGCACCGGCAGTTCAACCATGTAGCCGAGATAGGGATTCTGGCCGTATAGCTCGGTCCCGCGGTCGGCTGCCGGCACCACTGGCAGGCGTACGCCCATATCGAGCTGCAGTTCGGAAACGCGGGGCTCTTCCGGATTGAAAACCGTATGGGCCCTGGCCCCGGTCACGACGAGGAAATCACCGTCCTTGCGATAGGCCAGCACGGCATCGCGGCTGCCGGTGGCAACAGCGTCCACCGGCACCCAGGCGACATATTGGTAGTTGGCGACAAGATACCATTTGCCGTCCTTGCTGGTGTGCAGCACGGCGACTTCATCGCCGGGGAAAACGCCGGTTTCCTGAAAGCGGTCGATATCGCGGTCGGTCGCCCCTTCGCTGAAGATGCGTTCAAGCGTCGGGTAGGTGCGCAGCGACGCGCGCTTCACCACAAGGCCGAACCGGACCGGGTTCTGGGCTTTCACATTGCCAAGCGCGAGGCTCGCTTCCCAGCGTTTCACATCGGCGTCCGTCACCGGCTTGCCGTCTTCATGGATGCGCGGCACGGATGGCGGATTGCTGATGCCGCGAATATAGGCGGTGAGGCTGGCGCGGCTGAGGTGTGACGGCAGGGCGGCCAGATCGCGCATGGTCGGGTCGTCGGCAATGGTTTGCCGGTTGATCGCCGTGATGGCGTCCACGTTCATGATCGGTGCGTCGGCATCCTCGCCCCTGATCCAGAAGGCAGGGTCCAGATGCTTTTCACTGACGCCGATCACGTCGCTCGCGAATTCATAGTCGCTCGCGGCAGCGGCACTGGCGATGCTGGCGGCAAGGGCGATACTCTGGATAAGGCTGCGCGGTCGCATGGAATATTCCTAGATCATGAGAGACAGAAGCTTGCCGACGAACAGGCCGCCGCCTGTGCCGACAATATAACCGAGAAGCGCCATCAGCACACCGATCGGGACGAGCGCTTCGGAATAGGCTGCAGCGAGGATGGGGGCCGAGGCCACGCCGCCGATATTGGCAAGCGACGCCACACCGCAGGAAAAGAGGTCCAGCCGGAAAACCTTGGCGGCAGCGGCCAGGCACAGGCCGTGGACAGCGAGCACCACAAGCCCGGCTGCGATATAAAGCGGTGCTTTGGTGAGCCCCGCGAAATCAGCCTGCGAGGCGATCAGCCCGATCATGGCGTAAAGGAGTACATTGCCAAGTTCGATGGCACCCGGCATGCGGCCAAGCGGCGTCATGGCAGCAAGCACACCGATGAGTGTCGCTATGAAGATGACCCAGGTGCCGGTCGAGAAGAAGGCACTGGTGGGCGCATAGGCAGCCAGCGCCTGCGAGACAGCGGAAACGGTAAGAGCCGCGCCCAGAAGGAAAAGGATCGAGGTCAGGTCGATGGGCTTGCCTGTCTCGGCTGCCGCGAGGCTGGCGCTGACCTTGTCGATCACGCCGCTGTCCGCGCCCGACCAGCGATTGAAGCGGTTTGCGAAGGGCACAAGCGCCAGAAGGATGACGACCCACAGCGCATAATCGACCGAATCCATCAGAAGGGTGTAGCCGATGCTGCTGTCCGGCACCTCAAGGGCGGCCTGAACGGCAAGCATGTTGCCGGTGCCGCCCATCCAGCTGCCGGAAAGGGCCGCAAAGGCCTTCCATGCGTGAGGCTCCAGCCAGTTCTGGAAAATCGCGAAGGCGACCACGAAGCCGATCATGATGCTGATGGTGGCGGCGGCAAAAGCCAGCAGCATGCGGGGGCCGAGCTTGACGATGCGGCGCAGGTCCGCCTTCGCCAGCAGCAGGAAGATCATGGCGGGCAAGAGGTCGCTCTTGAGTGTGCTGTTCACGGCGGAAACATCGTCCGTCCATGACCATAGCCCGAGGGACGCCAGCACCATCACGATGAAATAGAGCATGACGACGCCGGGCAGGTAATCGAACAGCCGATGCCGAGTCGTCGTCTCGGTAAGCCGGATCAGGCCCCCGATAGCCATCAGGCTGGCGATATAGGCAAAGCCCGTTTCGATCATGCGTCCCTCCCGGATATCCGGCGAATCCCTTGGCGGGCTGCCGCTGAGTTCGGAATTAATTATTCTTTTCCGGCCTCTCACAGTCCGTTCTAGCAGATCGGAAACGATGCGGAAAGCCATTAAATCAGCGGAAATGATGCCTTGGAATAGAAAATTCTTTACAGTCTTGTGAAATGCGAAGATAAATTATTCATCAACTATATTCCGGCCCGGTGGATAGCGCCGAGGCCTATTTCCAAGGGGGGAAATGAAATGTTGTCACAACAGTTGAGGCGGGCGTCCCTGGCGCTTGGAATGGGTGTCAGTCTTATCGGGCTGACGGCAGGTGGCGCGCATGCCGCCAACAGCGATGGCTCCATCCGTGGTGCCGTTGTCTCTGACAATCAGACACTGGCCGGTGCCACGATCACCGTAACGAATGCCGAAACCGGTTATTCCCGCACGGTTACCGCCGGCGCGGATGGCAGCTTCCGCTTCTCGCGCCTGCCGATCGGTACATACAGGGTAACCGCAGCCAAGGGCGGCTATGAGCGCACCGTGATTGAAGACGTGAAAGTCTCGATCGGCGGCACCACCTCGCTTGACCTGCAGATGCAAGTCGGCGGCGAGATGGAAGAAATCGTCATTTCTGCGAAGGAAGTCTCCGGGCTTTATCTTGCAGTGGCCGAATCCGGTCTGCAAATCGACGCCACCTCCATCGAACGCTTCCCGGTCGGCCGGTCGGCCGATGCAATCGCACTTCTGGCGCCCGGCGTGAACGAAGGCCCCTCCTTCGGCGGCATTTCGTTCGGCGGTGCGTCGGTCGGCGAGAATAATATCTTCATCAACGGCCTGAATATCAGTGACGTTGAAACCGGCGTCGGCTTCTCCGACGTGCCGTTCGAGATGTTCAAGGAATTCCAGGTGAAAACCGGTGGTTATTCCGTGGAATATGGCCGCACGACCGGCGGTGTGCTGAACGCCGTCCTCAAGTCGGGCACCAACGAATTCCATGGCGGCGCCAATGTCTTCTGGGAGCCCGATGACCTGCGCGGCAGCGCCAAGGACTTCTATGCGAAGGACGGCACTGCAACGATCTACCGCAGCGACGACAGCGAGAATAACCTCAATGGGAACATCTATCTGAGCGGCCCGATCATCAAGGACAAGCTGTTCTTCTATACGCTGTTCCAGCCGCGCCACAATACCGGCAGCTATTACAGCACCAGCGGCTCGTCGCTTTATGATTACAAGGATAATTCGGCCTTCTGGGGCGGCAAGGTCGACTGGTATATCGTTGACGGCCATTCGCTCGAATTCTTCGCTTTCTCGGATGAAAGCAAGACGCTCACCGACCGCTATGACGACGGCGACTATATCGAGACCGCGACTTCCAAGCGGGGCGGCATCAACTGGGCGGGCACCTATACCGGCCATTTCGGTGACGATTTCACGCTGAAAGTCCTTTACGGCCACAACAAGCGGAATTCCGACGACTTCACCAACGTGTCGTCCGAATGTAACCGCGTGCTGGACCGTCGGGGCGCTTCCAACGTCGAGATCGGCTGTACCTCGCAGCTGCGCGGCGACCATCGCATCAATTCCCGCGATGCGCTTCGTGTGGATGCCGAATATGAACTTGGCAATCACCTGATCCGCGGCGGTTTCGACTATGAGAAACGCACCACCTACATGGAGCGCGCCTCGGTCGGCCCGGATATGACGAGCTATGAAATCTTCGCCACCACGCCGGGCGCCAGCGTCAACAACGTGAGCGTGCCGGACGGTGTGGATGCCTATGTGATTGCCCGTCAGGAAATCCGCGGCGGCACGTTCGATGCCAAAACCTCGGCAGCGTATCTTGAAGATGTCTGGTCGGTGAATGACGACCTCACCGTCACCCTCGGCATCCGTTGGGACCGGTTCGACAGCAAGGACGCCGTCGGCGACAGCTTCATCAAGGTTGATAACATGTGGTCGCCGCGTGCGGCGCTTTCCTGGAACCTCGACGACGAAGGCCGCTCGCGCGTTTACGCAAGCGCCGGCCGTTATTATTTCCCGATCGCCAACGGCCTTGCCGCGCGTGAAGGGGGTGGCACGGTCGACACCCGCTACTATTATGCCTTCAACGGCCTTCAGGAAAACGAAACCTCGGCTGGTCTCACCAACGTCACCCCGATCCTTGGCGAGCAGCTTGGCACTGTTGTCCAGTTCGGTTCGGGCGAAGGCCGCGGCGCGGACATTCCCTTCATCGTCGATCAGGACCTGCAGGCGAGCCATCAGGATGAATTCATCCTCGGCTACGAACGCCAGCTTGACGATCTCTGGAGCGTCGGTGTGCGTGGTGTTTACCGCAAGTTCCGCAACGCCATCGAGGACATCCGCGTCTATGCCAAGGTTCCGGGCTGCGGCGAGTTCTTCAACGACTGGTTCTTCGGCAACATCGGCCAGCCGCTTACGGTTGATATGAACTGTGAAGACGGCACCGTGAAAACCGTGACGGTCGATCTCGGCAAGACCAACCAGTATGGCCTGAACGGCGAGGATATCGGCAGCCCGGTTGCCAAGCGCAACTACAAGGCTCTCGAGTTCGTCGTGAACCGCGAATGGGACGATGTATGGATGGCGCGCCTTTCCTATACGCTCTCCAAATCGTCGGGTAACTATGAAGGCGGCGTGAACTCGGATACCGGCAACGATATCCCGGGCTGGACCGAAATCGGGGACGAGGTTTCCTACATCATCGGTAACCAGGGCGATCTCGCGAACGATCACCGCCATGCTATCAAGCTCTGGGGTGCCTATGCCCCGACCGAACGGGTAACCTTCGGCGGCAAGCTGACGGCTATCTCCGGTGCGCCGATCAACGCCCGTGCCTATGGCAACCCCTACACGAGCGTGACGCGCTACCGCGAAAACTGGCTCTGCGTCCAGAACTGCCTTGACTCCGGCAATGGCTGGACCCCGGCTGATCGTGTGTTCGAGGAACTGACCCGTGGCAAATACGGCCGTCTGCCGTGGCAGGTCAAACTCGACCTCTCGGTTGACTATGAAATGGAAGTCAACGGCTTCGACGTGAATGTCGGTCTCGATGTCTTCAACGTCTTCAACACCCAGAAGGCGCTGACCTACGACGAGATGATCGAATCCTCGCTCGGCACCGAGAATATCGGCTTCCTGTCGGCGGATACAGCAGCACAGCCGCGCTACTTCCGCCTGTCGGCCGGCTTCAAGTTCTGATCTCCGAAACTATTCTCCAGTGGACAAAAAAAAGGGGCGCCTGCGGGCGCCCCTTTGCTTTGGGGTTGTCGGCTGTTTTCAGGCGACGGCGGGTTCCACCAGGCGGATGATGCCGGCGTCGGCATCGATCATGGCGCGCGCCCCGAGGGGCAGGGTGAAGTTTTCCTTGATATGGCCAAACTGGGCGCCTGCGAAAACCGGGATGCCGAGCTTCGCGAAATGCTGTTCGAACACTTCGATCAGCGTGAAGCCGCCAAAGGGCTCGGCCTCGTCCGGTCCGCAATCGGTGAAGCCGCCAAGCACGATGCCCTTCAGTCCTTTCAGGTGACCGCCGAGCGCCAGCTGGGTGATCATCCGGTCGACCCGGTAGATCTTCTCGCCGACATCTTCAAGGCACAGGATGCAGCCGTTAAGGTCCGGGAAATAGGGTGACCCCATCAGCGAGGTGAAGACGGTGAGGTTGCCACCCACAAGCCGCCCTTCCGCCTTGCCGGGCGTGATCGTGTGTGTGCGATTGGCGCGGGCGACGAGCGTGCCGTCGTTCCGGGGAACAGTGCGATATTCCACCTTCTCGCCGTCAAACATCAGCGCCTGCAGCATCTCGGCTTCGAACGTGTACCAGCTCGATCCTGCATTGGGGCCGTGATAGGTGACCAAACCGGTCTTGGCCGCAAGGGCCGCGTGAAGCGCGGTGATGTCGCTATAGCCCAGCAGGATTTTTGGATTGGCGCGGATCACCTCGAAATCCAGATAGGGCAGGATGCGCGCCGCGCCCCAGCCGCCGCGCAGGCAGAAGATGGCGTCGATGCCGGGATCGCGGAACGCTGCCATCAGGTCTGCAGCGCGGTTCTCGTCGGTGCCGGCGAGATAGCCGTAGCGGTCCATCGCGTGCGGGAATACCTTTGATTTGAGCCCCATGGCGGCCAGCGACTCCGTGGCAAGCGGCAAGTTGGTCTTTTCCCACAGCACGCCGGAAGGGGCGACGATCGCGACCGTGTCGCCGCGCTTCAGGCGTTTCGGTTTGAGGCCCGGTTTGGCGGGGCGTGCCGGTGATTTCGCGGCCGCCGTTGGCGCCAAGCTGCCCATCGTGGCGGCGGTAGCTGCAAGTGCGCCGGCGGCCTTCAGGAAGCCTCGTCTGCCGAGCTTTTTCATGCTATTCCCCTCACGTCTATTCGCGGCCTTGCGGTCGCAGGAATAAAAAATCACATTCGGGATCGATCCTAGCGGACCTGACTGCGAAATCCAGCTAAAGCCACCCATTCTGGCGATATTATTTGGAATATATTATTCTTGACAGGTGCGGGGCCAGCGTCTCTGATGCGCCGGAGAATATTGAGGGAGGATGCGGACCATGCAGGACCGCAATGTGACAATCGTGGGCGGCGGGATCATCGGACTGATGACAGCTTATCATCTGATGGAACGCGGCATTGCTGTGACCATCATCGATGCCGTACCGCCCGGCGACAGGGCACAGACTTCTTACGGCAATGCGGGCTCGATCTCGATCGGCAACGTGTTGCCACTCGGCAAACCGGGCTTCGTGATGGATGGCATCCGCATGACGCTCGATCCGGAATCGCCGCTGGTGATGCCCATATCCTACATGCCGCGCATCGCACCGTGGCTTTACAAGGTCTGGCGCGCCTCCGGCCGGGCAACGGTGGAGGCCAGCGCCAAGGCGTCCGCGCTACTCAGCCATGAATCGCTGGCGGCATGGCAGGCGCTTGTGACTGACCTGAAGCTCAGCGAGCTCGTGCGACCGGATGGCTGGTTGAAGCTCTATGAGACCGAAGCGAGTTTCGAAAAAACCGCCAAGGAACGCGCGCTGATGGATCGGTTCGGCTTCGGCTACCGCGTCCTTGACCCCGATGCGCTGGCGGAGCTTGAGCCGGGCATTGCGCCGATCTATCCGAAAGCGATCCTGCAGACCCAGTCGCTTGCCATCCGCAATCCGGGGCGCTGTGTTTCGGCGCTGGCGAGCCATCTGCTGGCACGCGGGGCAGCCTTCACATTGGGGCGGGTGACACATATCGAGCGTGCCGAGGGGGGCTATTATGTGAAAGGCGAGGGGATCGACCATCTGGCACGCGAGCTTGTGATCGCGGGTGGTGCCTGGTCCAACCGGCTTCTCAAGGGGCTCGGGATTCGTGTCCCGCTTGAAACCGAGCGCGGCTATCACCTGATGTTCGATGGCGGCGCCGGGCTTAGCCGACCGACCGTCAATATGAACCGCTATTTCGTCCTCTGCCCCATGGAGCAGGGCCTGCGCATGACCGCCTGTGTGGAACTCGCGGGGCTTGAGGCAAAACCCGATTATCGCCGTATCCGGCGGCTGGTGGCGCACGCGAAACGCATGCTGCCGGGCATGGCGACGGACGAGCGGGACCAGTGGCTCGGCTTCCGCCCCTCGATGCCCGATACCCGCCCGGTGATTGGCGAGGCCGGTGGCCACAAGGGGCTCTATCTTGCCTTCGGGCATGGCCATATGGGGATGACACACAGCGCGGGCACAGGCCGGTTGCTGGCCGGGCTTATCGCTAGCGGCGAGGGGGGCGACGTGCTCGCGCCCTTCGCGCCAGCGCGCTTCGGCGCCTGAAGGGATATCAGTTGCGGCGGGAGGGCGCCGCCCAAACGGGGGAAATGACTTGGGTTGGATGACGCTGCTACCGCCATTATTGGTTCTGGCACTGGTATTGTGGAAGAAGGAGGTCCTGTCGGCGTTGCTGGTGGGTCTCTTTGTGTCGGAACTGCTGCTTCTGGTGTCGGGGGGCGCTGGTGGTCCGGTGGCGTCGGTGGGATTGGGGGCCTTGGCCACCATCGACCGGATCGTCGCCGTGGTGGCGGACGCCGATAATGCCCGGGTGCTGGTGTTCGCCCTCCTCATCGGGTCGCTCCTCGCCTTCATGTACCGCTCCGGCGGGGTGGCTGCGGTGATCGACCGGGTGGTCGGCATGGGGCTCGTGAAGTCCCGCCGGCAGGCGCTGGGGCTGACCGCGGTGACCGGCACGGTCATCTTTGTCGAATCCAACCTCAGCGTCCTGGCCTCGGGGCTCCTGTCGCGCGGGCTTTATGACCGCTACGGCCTCAGCCGGGCCCATCTCGCCTATATCGTCGACAGTACTTCGGCCCCCATCTGTATCCTCATTCTCCTGAATGGCTGGGGCGCCTTCGTGCTGGCGCTTCTGGGCGGTTATGACCTCGGGGTCAGTTCGGCCTCGGTCCTCTGGGGCAGCGTGCCCTTCAACTTCTATGCCCTCATCACCCTCGCCATCATCGTCTATTCGGTGGCAAGCGGGCGCTTCCATGGCCCCCTTGGCCGGGTGAAGGCCTCGGAAGGCCGCATCGGTCCCGACGCCCATGAGGCAACGGACGGCGGCCATGAATATGCCCCGACCCGCTCCCGCTTCATGATCCTGCCGCTGCTCGCCATGATCTTCGGGATGGTCGGCTTCATGCTCTGGACCGGGAACGGGAGCATCGCGGCGGGTAGCGGCTCACGCTCGATCCTTTATGCCACCGTGCTCGGCTGCCTTGTTGCCTATCTCCTTCTGGTCATCGACCGGCGCTTCGGTCACAAGGAACTGGTGGAGATCGGCCTCAAGGGCATGAATGACCTGATGCCGGTCGTTCTGATCCTCCTGATGTCGATCGCCTTCGGGGCCAGCCTCAAGGCGCTTGGCACCGGGGCCTTCATCGCCGGGATCGTCAGCGACGGCATGGCGCCGATCCTCATCGCCCCGGCGCTCTTCATCGCGGGTGCGCTGATGTCCTTCTTTACGGGGACTTCGTGGGGCACCTTCGCGATCCTTGTGCCCATCGCCATGCCGATTGTGCAGACGCTCGGCCTGCCGCCCGCCTTCATCCTCTCGGCTGTTCTGGGCGGCGGGGTGTTCGGCGACCATTGCTCGCCGATCTCGGACACGACCATCGTCTCGTCGCTCGCCTCAGGCTGCGACCATCTCGAGCATGTCCGCACCCAGATCCCCTATGCCCTCACCGCCGCCGCAATCACCATCGTGGCATACCTCATAGCGGGAACGGTGGTGCTTTAGGTCAGGACGCGGAGCGACCGTAGGAGATCATGGTTTCGGTGCCGGACACCGCCGGGTGGCCGTTCACATAGGTGCGGCGGAAGGCTTCAAGCTGCGCCAGATCGCGGCCCCAGAATTCGACCAGAAAGTCGAACTTGCCGGATACCATATGCACCTGCGCCACATCACTGCAGGACATCAGGTCGCGGCTGTAGGAGCTGAGCATCTCGTGATGCTGGCTTTTCAGCTTCACCGCGATGAAGGCGGTGACGGGCAGGCCGATCTTTTCGCGGTCGATCACGGGGCGCCATCCCTTGAAAGCCTGTTTGCGTTTCAGGCGCTGCACGAACTGGCGGACAAGGCCGGTGGGGCTGCCGTCGGACGCGTCTTCGATCCGCGCCTGAAATACATGGTCACGGATAAGGCGGACAAGCGCGGCGCGCTCGTCGGCAGTCAGGATGTCGGCAGGCGGAAGGGTCCGCTCCATGGTCGGTCTTTCAGGCAGTGAAAACTCGGAGAAAAAGGGGATGGCCCCGGAAGGCCATCCCGAAAGGTAGCAGACGTCAGAAATTCAGGTCCAGCGTCAGGAAGCGGAAGCGCAGGATGATCCAGGCGACCGTCAACATGCCGAACACAATGAGCGCAGCCCAAAGCTTCACAAGACGGCCACGGTCGCCGTTCCACACAAGCCATGCGTTCCAGGCCGAAATCGGCACACCGGCAACGGCAGCAAGCGTGACAAGCTGCAGAACGCGCATCGGCATATCGAGCCGGCCATCAAGGGCGGAAAGCGACGAGTCCGTCAGCGACACAACCTGGAACCAGCCGGCAATCACGCCGAGTGCCACGAAGGCGAAGGCGCGGGTCAGGCGGTGGGCGACAAGTGCCTTGTCCTTGACCGGCAAATTGTAGCCATAACGGCGGCGGATAAGGGCGGCAATCGGCCACGAGAAGGCGGTCAGCACCAGAATGGCGAGCCCGCCCCCAAGGACCGGCTGGCCCCATTCCAGCGACAGCGAGGTCGGGACGGGTTCGAAGCTCAGGACGGGCGGCAGGTCGCTTGAAGAAAGGCGAACCACCTGGCCGTCCTTGACCGCTGCAGCAAGGCGGCTGGTGCCGCCGACTTCCTGCCAGACGAACGGCTCGATCTCGCGCCATTCTTTGGGTACGCCGGCTTCATCACGGAAGAAATCGGTGGCGATGGTGGCATCCGCATTCACGGTGACATGGCCTTGGCCGAGGATGTTGAAAAGCGACACCCAGCTCGTTTCCGGGCGGCGGCTGCTGTAATAGGCGCCGGCCATCAGGGCCGCATGTTCCTTTGCGGTTGCTTCATCCACGGAAGCATCGCTCGGCTGCAGCGGGCCGGAGAAATAGCGCTCAAGGAAACCGGTGCGAAGCGAATTGCGCACGGTGCGTGACGCACCGTTCTTGCCGCCGCTGTTGACCGAAATGAAAACGCCCACATTGCGGTCGGTGAACAGGGTCAGGTCCGAGTGGAAGAAGACGGTATCGCCGCCATGGCCGATGATCGTCTCGCCGCCCGCATCACTGTGATAGAAGCCGAGCGCCATGCCCTGCAGGCCGGGCACGGGCGTGAAGGCGGTGGCATGCATCAGGGCCGCCGTTTCGGGCGACAGGAGAACGCCGCCATCCGCCAGATGCGCGATCATGAACTTGGCCATATCGGTGCCGGTTGCGGACATCGACCCGGCGGGTGCGAGGCTGATGATCTCGAACGCTTGCGGTTCGCCCGAGGCTACACGGTAGCCTTGCGACATTACGCCCGCGTGGCCCTCAGGCAGCGGCTGGCGGAAGGACGAGTGCGTCATGCCGAGCGGTGCATAGATATGCTTCTCGACATAATCATCGAACGGCTCGCCCGAAACACGCTCGACGATATAGCCCGCAAGGGCCGCGCCATAGTTTGAATAGGCGACAATCTCGCCGGGGGCGAAAATCCGGCTCGGGGTCCATTTCTTGAGGATTTCACCAAGCGGGAAGGCGCTCGCCGGATTGTCGGTGATCAGGTATTTCACCGTCTCTTCAAAGCCCGTCGTGTGGGTCAGAAGATCGCGGACGGTGATCGGCTTGCCATAGGCCGGCGGAATTTCGAAATCGAGATAGGTATTGATATCGGCGTCAAGGCTCACCTTGCCGGCTTCCACCTGCTGCATCAGCGCCGTCCAGGTGAAAAGCTTGGATACCGAGCCCGGACGGAACAAGGTTTCGTCGGGGTCGACAGGCGCGCCGGTCGCCACGTCCGAAAGGCCAAAACCACGTTTGGTGAGGATTTCGCCGTCTTTCACCACCACGACAACCGCACCGGCAATATCACCGGTGGCGAGTGCATAGGGCATGAAGCCATCAAGCCAGATATTCACGTCATCCGCCGTCAGCGGATGCGTACCGGGGGTGGTCTCCACAGCGGCGACGGGCACCGCTGCGGTTTCTGTTTCTGTATCCTGTGCCAGGGCGGGCGCCGTTCCCAGCGCCCACATCAGGGCAAGGCTCAACCATTTACGCATTATATGATCCTCGCTGTATTTTCTTGTGGTCAGTATTGCAGGCTGAGCGACAGGCCGAAGGCACGCGGCCGAATGATCGAGGCTGCGATCCCGCCCATCGGTGCGCCAGACGGGCCACCAAGTGCGGTGAAGCCGCGTGCGTCGGTCAGGTTGCGGACATAGGCTTCAAGCGTAATGTTCTCGAAGGCAATGCCGGCATGCAGGTCCACCAGTTCATAGGACGGCATGGTGCGCTGCCCAAGGGTGGAGTCAAAGCCCGATTCCCGCGCACCGGTGTGGCGCCATGTGCCGCCAACCGAGCCGGTCAGCGTGTCCGAGAGCGGCCATTCATATTCGGCGCCAATCGACGACGAGAATTTCGGCACATAGGGCAGACGGTCTCCGTCCAGTGCGCCAGTCAGCGGGTCGGCATCTTCCGTCAGCTTGGCATCAACGTATGACGCACTGCCGGTGAAGGTCAGGCCTTCGACGGGGCTGTAGGTGGCCGAGAATTCAGCGCCCTGGCTTTTGGCTTTGCCGCCGTTCGAGTTGACGCCGAAGTTATCGACCTGCACCAGCACCTGAATGTCGGTCCAGTCGATATAGAAGAGCGAAGCATCAACCGCGAGGGTGCGTTCCAGAAGCTCCGCCTTCACACCAGCCTCATAGTTGGTGGTGTAATCGGGGGCGAAATCACGCGGTACGGATGTTGGTGCGGTCGGGGGCAGGGCATTCGGGCCGCCGGGGCGGTAGCCGCGTGCCACGCGCGCATAAAGGGTCGTGGTTTCGTTCGGCTTGAAGCTCGGCGCCACCGAGAAGGTGAATGCGGTATCCGAAGAGTCGCCGTCGAAGCTGGTGGCCGGGCCGGCGAGCGGGCCAGCCGTCGATTGCAGGTTCGTCTGGTCGTTGCTGCTGTAACGGGCGCCGACCGTCAGGTCGAGCTTTTCCGAGAAGCTGTAGGTGGCGCTTGCAAAGCCCGCATATTCCTTATAGTCGGAATCGAGGCCGACAAGGATCAGCTCTTCAAGGCCGGTGAAAACTTCACCCGTGCCTGCGTCGATCCCGTAAAGGACTTGGCCAAGGGCGTTTTCTTCTTCCGAATAATAGCCGCCAACAGTCCATTGCAGCGGGCCGTCACCAGTTGAATCTACGCGGAATTCCTGGGTGAAACGTTTCTGGCCCATGGTGGCGTCAAGGCCGGCGCCAAGTGGTGTGCCAAATACAGCCGTCAGGATCGGGCCATAAAGGGACGAGAAATCGTCCGTCTGTGTCTGGTCAAGCTTGCCATAGCTCGTGGCCGAGGTGAGGGTGAAACCTTCAAGGTCCCATTCCACCGTGCCGTTATAGATGCGGTATTTGATATCGTTATTCTGCGACAGCAGCCGGCTTTGCATCAGCTCACCGAACAGCGGAAGGTTGGTGGCGGGATCAGCATCAAACGAGTTGTCGCCGTTGCTTTTCAGATCCTGCAAGTTGGCCGAAAGTAGAACCGAGAAATTATCGGTCGGCTTGAACAGGAGGCTGGCGCGGCCGCCTTCCATGGTGCCGCTGTTGACATGCTCGTTGCCGTTCACATCATCGATGAAGCCGGCGTCCTTGCGGTGGAAGGCGCTGGCGCGCAGGGCAAGTTTTTCACCGAGCGGCACGTTGACGGCACCGCGCAGGGCATAACCGGTGTCGCCGCCCTTCATGCTTTCGACATTGCCTTTGGCAGCGGCTTCAAAGCCTTCAGTCGAGGGTTTTACAGTCACGAACTTCACAAGGCCGCCAAGCGAGTTGGCACCATACAGCGTGCCCTGCGGCCCGCGCAGCACTTCCACGCGTGCAACGTCGAACGGGTCAAGGTCAGGGGTGAGGATCGCGCCGTTCGCTAGGCCGGTGGCCGAGCCATAAGGCGTTTCATCCACATAGGTCGCAACCGTTGCGCCAACGCCGCCCGCGTTAATGCCGCGGAGAATCAGGCGCGTCTGGCCCGATTGGGTTGTGGTGAAGGTCGCGCTTGGCAAACGGGTCAGATAATCGTCGAACCGTTCGGCTTGCGCAGCGGCAAGGGCCTTGGATGATAGCACGGAAACGGATTGGGGCACGTCCAGAAGGCGCTGTTCGCGCTTCTGGGCGGTAACGATGATTTCTTCCAGTTCAAAAGCGTCCTCTGCGCCGCCTTCAGCCGCTTGCGCGACAGCAGGCAGGGTCAGTGCAATAGCGGCACTTGAGGCAAGAAGCATTCTCGACAGATGTAACACGGCAAGACCTCCCATAAATATGTGTGATTTTTGTTAAGCGTATCGCTGTTTTCAATATTAGCAACATTTTTCTCATTGTGATAATGATGAGCTGCCGCTTGCACACGGGCGCATCACATGCAGACTGGGGGCAAATATGGAAACGATAAGGGAAATCATGGCGGCTCACCCCGGAATTACTTTGCGCGACATCCGTACCGAACGCGCAATGACCCTGAAGGAACTGGCTGAAAAGTCGGGTATCCCGGTATCGACTCTTTCCAAGCTTGAAAACGGCAAGATGACGATGACCTACGACAAGCTGGTGCGGATCGGCATCGGGCTCGGGGTCGATCTCGGGCGGCTTCTCAGCACACCGCATACGGAGGCGCGGCCGGCGCCGTCCGCGCTCGGGCGCCGGTGTGTGACGCGGGCGGGCAAGGAAACCAGCGTGCTCTATAAGAAGCACCGGCATTTCTACCCGGCGTCTGAACTGCTCAACAAGCAGATGGTGCCGATGATTATAGACGTGAAAGCCCGCACTATGGAAGAAATCGGCGGCCTCCTTCGTCACACGGGTGAAGAATTCCTTTATGTGCTTGAAGGCACAATGGAGCTGCATAGCGAGCTTTATACGCCCCTGAAACTTTCGGCGGGTGATTCCGTTTATTTCGACAGCGGCATGGCGCACGCCTATATCCTGGCGGGCGAATCGCCGTGTCGTGTTTTGGCGGTTTGCGCCGGTGCCGGGGTTGATGCCCTTGCCGAAGCGGTGCTGAATACCACCGGACACGGCGAGGATTCGGGCGAATCTGACGACTGATTTTCAAAAAATTTCATATCTTGAAAATTTTTGGGTGTTCTGAAATGCTGCACGCATGATGAACACAAATTCCCCCATTCCGGCCTCGCCGGCTGAAACAAAAGGCTGGCCTTCGGCAACGCAGGGCTGGCTCACGGTCGCCGCCTTCTGCGTGGCGGCGATCCTTTCCTATACGGACCGCCAGATTCTCAGCCTGCTTGTCGATCCGATCCGGGGCGACCTACAGATCAGCGATACCCAAATCGGGCTGCTGCAGGGCATGGCCTTCGCGATTGTCTATTCTTTCGCCGGTATCCCCTTTGGCCGCATGGCGGACCGGACGGCGCGCCGCACAGTGATCTTGGCCGGGATCGTGGTCTGGAGCCTCGGCACGCTTCTTTGCGGCATGGCGGGATCGTTTGGTGAATTGTTCGCGGGCCGCCTGATCGTCGGGATCGGCGAAGCGGCGCTTGCGCCGGCGGCCACCTCGATGATCGGTGACCTGTTCCCGCAGGAGCGGCGCGGCGTGGCGCTTGGCGTTTTCATGATGGGCATGGTGGTTGGCGGCGGCGTTGCCATCGGCATCGGCGGTGGCATCCTGACGCTGGCAACGGCGGGTGCCTTCGAAGGCCTGCCATTCATTGGCGACCTGGCGCCGTGGCGGACTGCACTGGTGCTGCTGGCCCTTGCCGGCGTGCCGCTCCTTATCGGCCTTGCCTTCATCCCTGAACCCGCGCGTCGCGGGCTCGCTGAAGGGGGCAGCGGCGGCCTGCCGCTCCGCCGTACCTTTGAAATGCTGGCTGACCTGCGCTGGCGCATCCTGCCCCTGGTGCTTGGCTGCGCCATGATGGCTGTTGGCGATTTCGCGATGCTCAGCTGGGCACCGGCGCTGCTGTCGCGGAACTTCGCGATGGCTCCGGGCGAGATCGGCGCGCTTCTCGGCACGCTCATTGTCATTGCCGGAGTTATCTCCACCGTTGGCGGCGGTTATGTCAGCGACCGGCTGACACGCCGCTCAGGCGCCATCGGCCGCGTCCATCTGGCAGTGGCGGCCTGTGTGCTGGCGCTGCCCTGTTCCTTCATCTGGTTTGCGACCGGGCCGTATCAGGTGCTGGCGCTTGTATCGCTCTGGACCATGATTTCGACCGTCGCAGGCGTCACCGGTATCGTTGCCCTGCAGGAAAGCGTGCCCAATGAGCTGCGCGGCCTCAGCGTTTCCTTCATCGGCTTCGGCAACATTCTGGTCGGGCTCGGTATCGGTGTCACGATGATCGGCTTTGTGGTCGATAACGTGTTCGTCGACCCCCTCTCGCTCGGCAAAGCCCTCACGCTTTGTGTCACGCCCGCCGCCATCATCGCCATCTTCAGCTTCGCGCTTGCCGGGCGCGCCATCCGGAAGGCTTCTCACTCATGAAACCCCTCTCGATTTCCGCTGTGATGGACCCGATGCGCTTGCGCCAGCCCTTCCGCATTTCGGGCTATGTGTTCGAGGCCTTGCCCGCCGTTGTCGTCACGCTTGAGGATGGCACCTTCACTGGCCGGGGCGAGGCGGGCGGCGTTTATTACACTGGCGACGATACCGACCATATGCTGGCCGAGATCGAGCGTTGCCGCGATGGTATCGTCACCTGCGAAAGCCGTGAGGCGCTGCGCACGGTGATGCCTTCGGGCGGCGCGCGGAACGCGGTCGATGCTGCCATGTGGGAACTGGAATCGTTCCGCGCGGGTAAGCCCGTTTGGCAGCTTGCGGGCCTCGCCGAGCCGAAGCCGCTTGTCACCACCTTCACGCTTTCCGCTGATGATCCGGCAACGATCCTCCGGAATCTGGAAGGCTACCGGGACGCCAAAGCGATCAAACTGAAGCTCGATGGTGATTTCGCGGCGGATGCCGAACGCGTCGCCACCGTGCGCAAGGCGCGGCCGGACGTCTGGATGATGGTCGATGCCAATCAGGGATACTCCGCCAGCGGCCTTGATGCGCTCGTCGGTGTTCTGGCCGATCATGATGTATCGCTTCTGGAGCAGCCCTTGCCCCGCGGCAACGAGGCTGACCTTGAAGGCTTCAAGTCCCCCGTGCCGATTGCGGCAGATGAAAGCTGCCTCGACCTCAGCGAGATCCCGAACATCCTCGGGCGTTTTCAGGTGCTGAACATCAAGCTCGATAAATGCGGCGGGCTGACCGAGGCCTTGTTGATGGAACAGGAAGCACGGCGGCTGGGGCTGAAGGTGATGGTCGGCAATATGGCGGGCTCGAGCCTTGCAGCAGCCCCCGGTTTCCTGCTCGCACAGCGCTGCGATATCGTCGACCTCGACGGCCCGTCCTTCCTTGCGAAGGACCGCGATATCGGCGTCAGCTACAAGGATGGCAGCATTTTCTGCCCGACCGAGGTCTGGGGCGCGACGCTCTAGGTCGAAGCCCCTTCACTGAAGCGCACGCAACTTCTGTCGCAAGGCATCGGTATCCAGCTTGAAACGCCCTTCATCCTCTTCCGTCATGATCACGGATGTCTCGCCGAGAGGGCGGTTGGGGAACGTGCCGCCGCTCATGCGCCAGCCCTCGTCCGACCATGCCATTACGATGAATTCGGGCTGGGGCGGTTTGGCCCGCGCGTAACGCGACTTGATCAGGAAAACGATATATTTCAGCCCCGGGCGGAAACAATGACCCTGCTCGGTGCAGGGGATCTTGTCCGCAGTTGTGGCGACGACTGCGCTAATTTCATAGTCAAGGATCGGGCCATCGCGGCGCGCTGCCCGCGCCATGCCCCGCTTGTGTCGCTTGCGATTGATCCAGTGGCGAATGGCGGGATGGGTGAGGAGCCATTGTTCCTTGTAGCGCTTTTGCCGGAACGCCTCGGCCCATTCGCGGAAGACGGCCTCAGCTGCCGCGCGGTCTTCTTCCGTCGCGGTCGCCGGCCAATTTTCATCGGCATGCGCTTCGATGGCCCCGAGGCAGAATAGCATTGCCCCCAGGATCAGGCTGACTAATGGCTTCCGTTTCATTCCCGCATTTCTGCAAACCTCCCCATCTGCTTCAAGGCGGCTGGGATGAAAGCCGGTGATGGCGCCATGGAAGTTCAGGCAATCTCACCAGCCGGGAAGCGAAGGGTGGCGTGATATCGGCCGTCCTCGACGTCAGCTGTCAGGGTTCCTTGCTCGCCAAACAAGGCCGTCAGGCGCTGGCGGGTGGCGGCGTGGCCGACACCGTTCCCAGCTTCGCTATGCCCCATGTCGTTGAACACTTCGAACTGCACCATGCTGTCTTCGAGGCTGAGCCGAATGTCTATGCGGCAAGCGTCATCGCGGGGCTCAAGCCCGTGACGGATCGCGTTTTCAACAAGCGGGTGCAGCAGCAAGGGCGGGCAGGGGATAGAGCTCCAGTCGGCGGGCCCTTGCTGCAGATCGAGCCTCAGCCGATCCCCAAAGCGCAGTTGCTGTATGGCGAGATATCCTTCGATGAATTTCATTTCATCCGCAACACTGGCACCCGCGTCGCGGCTGGCCCGCACGGCATAGCGAAGCAGGTCGCTCACCTGGGAAAGCGCCGTGAGCGCCGGGGCACTTTCGCCCCTTCTTACAAGGGCCGACACACCGCTCAATGCATTGAACAGAAAATGTGGTTCCAGCTGCCCCTGCAACAGCGAAAGCCGTAACTTCAGATTCTCCTCACGTTCCAGTGCAAGGCTTCGTTCCCGTTCACGAATTTGCAGCCACGCGGCAATCGCGGCATGGAGCGCGAATGCACCGGTGACAATCATGAAATCGATCCACCAGCCCATCCGGCTTTGAACGAGCATGGTGTTCCCGATGTCGGCGAGGGGCTGGCCAGCAAAAAACAGTGTGACGACAGCTTCGTAAATCAGAAATGCGGGCAGAAAGACCAGTATGGTCAAGGCATAGACAAAGGCCATTCGGGCGGGCTTCAGGCTGGTATCCGGCCGCACAGTGAAATGGCGATGCAGCGCTGCGCTCAGCAGCACCAGCGGGAGAAAATAGAACAGGTTTTGGCTAAGATCGGCGAGGGTTGCCCCTGCACCACCACGCTGCATTGCATCTGCCGATTGGGCGAATGTCATGAAGATGGCGACCGCGCCCCATCCGGCGGCGCAGGTGAGGATAATCGCAAGCCAGCGGGTTGGCGTCTGTTGGGTCATACGCTGTCTGTACCTCACTGTCGGTCGGCTAACCACAGCCTTCGTGTCACCGTTTTGACGCTTCGTCCCTGATGGCTTGTCAGAATCCCGATCACACCATACCGGGAAAGGTGCCGGGTTTCGATGGCGGCGGACGCCCGGCCAGCAAGAACATGCCGCAGACAGGGAGAAAAGAGTTGATCAGGACAATGTTGATGAGCGTCGTGGCCTTTGCCCTTCTGGCAGTTCCCGCAACTGGCGCGGAGGAAACCCGGCCTACCTACTCGGGAACGACGGAAGTGACCGCACCGGTCGCTGACGCTTATTTCAAGGCCTACATCGCGCGGGATTGGGATGCGCTTGAGCCGCTGCTGGCTGACGCGGCGTCGTTTGAGGACCAAACGGCACGGCTGGTGTTCGGTGGCGTCGCCCGGGAAGGGCGCCTAGCCATGATGGACCTTTTCCGCAACGGCTATGCCTCGATCAAGGACATGAGCTTCAATCCCCTGCGCACCATCCATTCGGCTGATTTCGGCCTGTATGAAGGCGTGCTGCACTGGGAAATCGATGTGAACGGCGTGATCGTCATATCGGAAACACCCTTCGTCACCATCGTGAAAGTTCTCGAAGGCAAGGTGATCGAACATCGCGATTTCGTGGATTATGCCCCCTTCATTGCGGCCTGGAAACAGGCGAGCGAGGCGGCGAAAGCTGCGCCGAAAGGCTGAAGGGCTTCTGTTCCAAGCTCCGGGTTGCCGCATCTGAAAGTGTTCCTCCACAGTTGCGGTCATCCGGGCACTTCACGGTAGCCGGTACTTTTCCCGAGCCTGTGCTGTCTGCCGTGAGCAACTGGAACGCCGGATGATCGATGGGGATCAGTCCGGCGTCTTTTTGAGTTCTTCGCGCAATTCTTCGGCCTTGCGCGCACTGACCGGGACGCTGTCGCCGTTCGCGAGCGTCGCCCTGTAGGTGCCGTCGTTCATAATTTCCAGCGTTCGCACCAGGCTCCGCCTGATGATGGCAGTCCGGTGGACCCGCATGAAGTCGTCCGCTCTCAGGCGGGTTTCAATGGAGGCCATGGTGGCGCGGTGCAGGATGGTGCGCTCAGCGGTTACCAGTTCCACATAATTGGCCGAAGCCTTTATCCAAAGAATATCGTCTACGGGCACACGTTCCGTCTTGCCGATGGACCGCACGACGAATGCGCCCACTGGTGCAGGGGCAGCGCCTCGCTCTGCGGCCTCCCTATCGGCGATCAGCTGGCTGAGGGCGAAGGCCTGATTGGCACGATCCTTCATGGCGATCATTGCGCGTGCCCGTTGCAGGAGCTGGGCAAAGCGGTCATCGTCGAACGGCTTCAGCAGATAATCCAGCGCGAACAGGTCAAAGGCTTCGACGGCATGCTCGTCATAGGCCGTAACGAAAGCTATGAGGGGCGGGTTGTCACTGGCGCCGATCTCTTGCGCAAATTTCAGCCCGTTTTCGCGCCGCAACCGAATATCCAGAAGGACCAGATCAACCGGTCCTGCTTGTAGCGCCGCGCGGGCCTGGTCGCAGGTCTCGCACGCTGCCGCGAGCCGCCAATCGGGGTGGCTGCCAAGCGCCAGTTCCAGATTTTGCAAGGCATGGCGTTCGTCGTCGACGATCAGGACCCAGAGGTCGGCAGCGTGGGGCTGGGGCACAGGAAGTGTCTCTCCTTGGTCCGCGAATGCCTGCATGATGCGCGATTGTTGTTGGCCGGGGAAGGGGCGAAGCTGTGCCCTCGAAATTTTCGGGAACGACTGCAAGGATATCCGGCAATTTGCGGCTTTGATCGACCGTCTGGCCCTGTCATTTAACCTTCCATAAATGTTCAAGTTTTGGTCACCGAACCGTAATGGTTACCGGGCATTAACGCTGCACCCTCTTCGGCCACAAAAAGCCTTCCCAAAGCGAAGAGGTTTTTTTGATTCATCAGATCAAGAGTGCAGCACAATGAAAACTGACTTCAAAAAGGCGCTGCTTGGCGCGGGCAGCCTGCTCGCCTTCGCAGTAGCAGCTCATGCAGAGGAAACTTCAACGGTTGGCGGCGCGGCAGACGCAGCGATCGACGAGATCGTCATTTCGGCCCGCAAAACCACCTATGCCAACAACGCGACCGACGCAGTGATGATGGACCAGAAGCCGGCGGCTTCGAGCGTCCTCGCTGTTGTCGATAGCCTGCCCGGCATGTTCATCGCTGAAGGCGGCCCCTTCGGTTCGGACGACTGGTCGACCACTGTTTCGGTACGCGGCTTCACCGTCAGCCTCAGCGAACAGCAAGTCGGCATGACCATCGATGGTCTGCCGAATGGCAACTCCAACTATGGCGGTGGTGCCAAGGCCAACCGCTATATCGACAGCGAAAACATGGAACGCGCCGAAGTTTCGCAAGGGACGGCGGATATCGCCTCGCCCTCGCACGAAGCCCTCGGCGGCACTATCAACTTCGTCACCAGTGATCCCTTGGAAGAGCAGCGCTTCTGGGGCAGCGTCAGCATGGGCAACAACAATGCCCAGCGCTATTTCGCCCGCTATGACACCGGCGAGTTTGCCGAAGGCACGCGTGCCTATTTCAGCTATTCAAACACCCAGAACGATGCCTGGATCGGCAATGCCGGTGGCACCGAGCGCGATCACTTCGAAGCCAAGATCGTGTCGGAAATGGACCAGTGGAAATTCACCGGTCGCCTGTCGTTCGATGATGTGACCGAAGCCAACTATCAGCAGATTTCGCTCGCCGAGTTCGAAGAAAACCCGAACTGGGACCGCCTGACCGACGAAATCACCGGCATTCCCTATATCGACCAGGTTTATCGCCCGGTCTGGGGCACGCTGCGCCGCAACTGGTTCGCTTACGCGAAAGCCGAATATAACGGCGACAATTTCGACTTCACCGTTGCGCCTTACTATCACGACAACTGGGGTCGTGGTGACTGGGCACCGCCGTACCTCGTGGCTGTCACCGGCGGCGAGGAGCAATCGAACGGCACCATCTATGGCGGTTCGGCTGCAGGTTCCTACACCTTCGTGGATGCCAACGGCACGCCGCTTGCCCCGATCGCAGGCTGCACGGCCGTTCTGCCCTTCCCCTACGGCGGCAGCTCGCCGGCCAGCAACCCGGCTTGCTACGCGGCCGGTGCCAACCCGGTCAGCTCCTACCGTCACACTCACTATGGCAAGAAGCGCTACGGCGTGACGGCCGATGGCGCCTACCGGCTTGGTGAAATGAACACCCTGCGCGCTGGCCTGTGGTGGGAAAATAGCGATCGTCACGAATATCGCGACTGGCACAAGATCATCGATCCGCGCTCCAGCGTTCAGTTCGATGACGTTGCTTACTGGCGCCAGTATGACCGCGACTTCGATGTCGATACGCTGATGCTGTATGCTGAAGACACGCTGGAACTTGGTCGGCTGCAACTGCGCGGCGGCATCAAGAAATATCTGGTGGATCTGACCCGTACCGACAATTTCGGGACCCAGGCCCAGCAGGAAATTGAATCGGATAGCGATATCCTGTTCAGCGCCGGTGCGCTCTTTGCCGCCACCGATAACCTCGAAGTGTTCGCGGGCTTTGCCCAGAACTTCGCGGCGATCAAGGACGGCGTGATTGAAGGTGCTGCCAGCGTCACCAATCCGGAAATCCCGGATCTGGAAGGCGAAACGGCTGACAACTTCGATTTCGGCCTGCGCTTCGGCAATGGTGCGGTCCGCGCCACGATCACCGCTTACTATGTGAAGTTCAACAACCGCATCACCTTCGTTTCGGCTGGCGATCCGGTTGATGGTGTCGACTATCTTGAAGAAGGCGAAGGCGCCTACTTCAACGTCGGCGGTATCAAGTCGAAAGGTGTTGAAGCAAGCATCTCGGCTGACTTTGCTGAACACTGGAACATCTACGGCGCCCTGACGCTGAACGATTCCGAATATACGGAGACGACGGCGCAGGTTACCGAAGGCAACAAGGTGGCACTGGCCCCCGAGTTCCAGCTCGTTGGTACGCTTAGCTACTATAACGACGGTGTGCGCGCCGGTGTTTCGGCCAAGCATGTGGGCGAGCGCTACGGCAACTTCGCCAACACTGAAGAAGTGCCGAGCTACACTACGGTTGATGCCTGGGTCGGTTACACGATGCCGGAAGGCACCATCCAGGGCATTGGCGAGATCGACTTCAGCCTGAACGCCACCAACCTGACGGACAAGCGCTACCTCGGTGGCGGTGAACCCGGTGCCTACTTCATCGGTGCCGAGCGTCAGATTACGGCCAACATCGGCTTCAAATTCTGATCTTCGATCCCTCGGGTCCCCGTGGATCCGTGACCCTCATGGGCGGCTTCGGCCGCCCATCTTTTTTGGGGGCGGGGCAAAGAAAAAGGGCGGACCGGATGGCCCGCCCTTTGGTGACTGTGATGGCCGGTTTATTTGCCGCCGAGCATCGTCTCAATCGGCGCGCCGGCCTTCAGTTCCTTGTGGTCGGACGCATAATCCTTGTAGCCAAGGAACCGCGCGGAAGTGGCGGCAAGCTGGGAAAGTGTGACCTTCTCACCACCTGAAATCTCGCCCATCACCGGGCTGTCCGGGCCGATGACCGCCATCCAGACCTGATCGTCGCCTTTGAAATCGGTGATGATTTCGGTGCCGTCCTCAAGCGTCCAGGGGAAGCGGCCATGATGGCGGAAGTCTTCAAGCTTTTCGCTGCCGCGGCCATGGTCCACCGTGACGATCAGCGTGGTGCGGCCCTTGTAGCGGGTGTCCGACTGCAGGAAGGACCACAGCTCGCCAAGGAAGGTATCGGCGCGGTGCGCGGCGCGGGCATATTCGTCATACTGCCCGGCGTGGGCAAACTCGTCCGTATCGCCAAGGGCGATGTAAACGAAGCGCTGCTTGTCATCCTTCAGGGCCTTGCGGGCAAATTCCATGGTGAAGGAATCAAGCCGTTCTTCCGTCCAGGGGCTGTAGGTCATGGCCTGCACGCGGTTCAGCTGGACGGCTTCCTTGTCGCCGGATTTGCCGGCATAGGCATCGAAGCCCGAATTGACCAGAACCCCGGCGCGTTCCTCGTTCACGATGGCATCGAACGCATCCCATGAGCCGAAGGCGGCGATCTTGCCTTTATTCTCGGGCTTGCCGTTCAGCCATTCAAGGACGGTACGGTTAGGGTTCGGGACGCTGTCGTTGCTGTCAATCCGCGGGTCCGGGATGCCGGTGAGGATCTCGTTATAGCCGGGGTAGGAGAAGTGATAGGGGTTGGTGAGCGCGGCTTCGCTGCCCTTGTCGCGGTTGCCATAAAGCTGCCCTTCCTTGGCGACCTTGCCCCACAGGAAGGGCATCAGCTTCGTGCGGCGCTCGTCCTTCGATGCGGCATCGAAATCATTCTTGAAACCGTCAACATGCTTGGGGTGGGCGAGATATTTTTCGCCCTCCATATAAGCCGGATCGATCCCCCGGAACACTTCCTGCCAGCGCAGGCCATCGATGGTGACAAGCACCACCGTATCGGTCTTCGGGCCGGCATCGGCAAGGGCAGGGGCGGTCGCCGTGAGGGCGGTGAAACAAAGCAGGCTCAATATCTTGCGCACGGGGCTGGTTCCTTTCGGGATGGTCAGGCAAGCGGATGGGACCGAGCACACTGGCCCGGCATCGCGGCGCATTGTGGCCGGGCTTTGTGACAGATGGATTGCGGTTGACCGGACCAAGGTAACGCCTTCTGATAACGGACGCTGCCCGTTTCCGGCGCGGCATAACATTCGGGGTCTGACGCCATGCATTATCTCTATCTCGGTGCCGCCATCTTTTCGGAAATCGTTGGCACACTTGCGCTCAAATCGTCGGAGCAATTCACCCGGCCGGTGCCGACGCTTGTGATGGCGGTCGGCTATGGTATCGCCTTCTACATGCTGTCGCTGACCCTGAAGACGATGCCGGTAAGCGTTGTTTACGCCATCTGGTCGGGGCTTGGCATTTCGATCCTCACCCTCATCGATATCTTCTATTTCAAGTCGCCGGTGAACTTGCCGATGCTTCTGGGGATCGCGATGATCGTCGGCGGGGTGGTGCTGGTGGAAATGTACACAGGCCGCACTGGCGCCTGAAACGGTAACGAAACCGTCTCGATTTCCCTGCTGTGTTGCAAAAAAGGTAACGACAGGTCAGCAAGACTGGCGATTGTGCGCAACGCCCGGATGCCCCATCTCTGTCGCAACACAGTAACCTTATCGGAGACGGAAAATGATCAGTATCAGACGCAGCGAAGAGCGTGGCATTGCCAATCATGGCTGGCTCAACAGCCATCACACCTTCTCGTTCGGCGAATATTACAATCCGCGCCATATGGGCTTCGGGCCGCTCCGCGTGATCAACGAAGACCGCGTGATCGGCGGCGCCGGTTTCCCGACGCACCCGCACCGCGACATGGAGATCATCTCCTACGTGATCGACGGCGGGCTGGAGCACAAGGACTCGCTCGGCACCGGTTCGGTGATCCGGCCCGGCGATGTGCAGCGGATGAGTGCGGGCACAGGTGTGCGTCACAGCGAATATAACCATTCGCAGAAGGACCTTGTGCATTTCCTGCAAATCTGGGTGCTGCCGCAGGCTCAGGGCATCAAGCCCTCCTACGAGCAGAAGCATTTCAGCGCGGCCGAGAAAGCCGGCAAATGGCGGCTCGTCGGCAGCCCGACCGGGCGAGACGGATCGGTGACCATTCATCAGGATGTGAACCTTTACGCCACGCTTCTGGCGGACGGCGAGAAAGTCTCGTTCGAAGCCTCGCCCGAACGCATCCAGTGGGTGCAGGTGGTGCGTGGCGGCGTGTCGCTGAATGGCAAACGCCTGAAGGCTGGCGACGGTGCCGCCATCGAGGATGTCGCTGACATCGAGCTCGTTGCCTCGACGGACAGCGAAGTCCTGCTCTTTGATATGACCGCGAATTTCTGACCTGTAGCGTATCTGTCAGAAACCGGGCCCCGGGGTGAGTTCGACACTGTGTTCGTGTCGGCCCCGGGGTCCGATCTTTTTCAGCGCAGCCGTTTGGCATGCCACTCGATATGGTCGCCCATGAAGGTGGACACGAAATTGTAGCTGTGGTCATAGCCCGCCTGCAGCCGGAGGATCATCGGGATGCCCGCCTTTTCACACGCCTTGCGCAGCAGTTCGGGCTTCAACTGCTCGCTGAGGAAGCCGTCGGCGTCACCCTGATCCACCAGAAGCGCATCCAGCCGGGCGCCGCCTTCAATCAGCGCCACACTGTCGTGCCTTGCCCATGCCGCACGGTCGGTGCCCAGATAGCCGCCAAGGGCCTTTTCACCCCACGGGCATTGCATCGGGGCGGAGATTGGGGCGAAGGCCGAAACGCTTTTGAACCGGCCGGGGTTCCTCAGCGCGATGGTCAAAGCCCCATGCCCGCCCATCGAATGACCGGTTATGCCCTGCCGGTTCATGTCCGCCGGGAAATTGTCGGCAATCACGCGCGGCAGTTCCTGCGTGATGTAGCTATACATTCTGAAATGCCTTGCCCATGGCGCCTCGGTCGCATCGACATAGAAGCCCGCGCCCTTGCCGAAATCATAGGCTTCGTCATCCGCCACGTCGTCGCCGCGGGGGCTCGTATCCGGGCACACGACAATCACGCCCTGTTCGGCGGCGGTGCGGCGATACTCGCCCTTGTCCATCACATTCTGATGGGTGCAGGTGAGGCCGGACAGATACCAGAGGACCGGCAGCTTGGTGCCCGGTTCGTGGGGCGGCACATAAACGGCGAAGGTCATGTCCGTGCCCGTCGCCTCGGACGCATGGCGGTAAACGCCCTGCATGCCGCCGAAGCTTTTGCTTGTTGAGACGGTTTCAAGGGTCATGGGGTTCCTCCGTAAACTCTGGTGCTCTTTATGGCGTCTCTTGGTTACATCTGAAAGGTAGGATTGAAAAATGGCAATTGCTTGATTTGCTTCCCGGCCTCCTGTCAGTTATCAGTGTGAACGAAGCTGCATCCTCATGCAGTGCCACCCGATATCCCCAAGGACAGACCCATGAAAACACGCGCCGCCGTTGCCTTTGAAGCCAAGAAACCGCTCGAGATTGTCGAGCTTGACCTTGAAGGCCCGAAGGCCGGTGAAGTGTTGGTGGAAATCATGGCGACCGGCATCTGCCATACCGATGCCTATACGCTTGATGGCTTCGATAGTGAGGGGATTTTCCCGTCTGTCCTCGGCCACGAAGGCGCCGGCATCGTGCGCGAAGTGGGGGCAGGTGTGACGAGCGTGAAGCCCGGCGATCATGTGATCCCGCTTTACACGCCCGAATGCCGCCAGTGCAAATCGTGCCTTTCGGGCAAGACGAACCTTTGCACGGCGATCCGCGCAACCCAGGGCAAGGGCCTGATGCCTGATGGCACCACGCGCTTCTCCTACAAGGGCCAGCCGATCTATCACTATATGGGCTGTTCGACCTTCTCGAACTTCACGGTGCTGCCGGAAATCGCCGTCGCCAAGATCCGCGATGACGCACCGTTCGACAAATGCTGCTATGTCGGCTGCGGCGTGACGACCGGTGTCGGTGCTGTCACCAAAACCGCGAAGGTTACGCCCGGTTCGAACGTAATCGTCTTCGGCCTTGGCGGGATCGGCCTCAATGTCATCCAGGGTGCCAAGATGGTCGGCGCCGACATGATCATCGGGGTCGATATCAATGACGCCAAGGAAGAATGGGGTCGTCGTTTCGGTATGACGCATTTCGTGAATCCGAAGAAGGTTTCGGGTGATCTGGTCGCGCATCTGGTGGAACTGACCGGCGGCGGCGCTGACTATACGTTCGACTGCACCGGCAACACGGATGTGATGCGGACAGCGCTTGAAGCCTGCCATCGCGGCTGGGGTGAAAGCGTCATCATCGGGGTCGCCGAAGCCGGCAAGGAAATCAGCACCCGGCCGTTCCAGCTGGTCACCGGCCGCGTCTGGAAGGGTTCGGCTTTCGGCGGCGCCAAGGGCCGCACCGACGTGCCGAAGATTGTGGACTGGTACATGAACGGCAAGATCGAGATCGACCCGATGATCACCCATGTGCTGACGCTCGAGGAAATCAACAAGGGCTTTGACCTGATGCACGCCGGTGAAAGCATCCGCAGCGTCGTCGTCTTCTGATCGACCGGTTATCCAGGCAAAAAGCCCGGCGCCAGTGATGGCCGCCGGGCTTTTGTTTTTGTGTCAGGCGGCGCCTGCGAGCCGCAGGACCGAGACTTTCAGGATTTCAAGCAGGCCGACGAGGGCCTCCCGCGTCAGGCTGCTGTGCTTGTATCCATGCGCCGAGCTGCGGATGAAGGCGGGCATGTCGGCGATCTTCACGCCTGCTGTTTCAAAGTTCCGGGCATAGGGGGCGATCATCCCGGCGATCAGCGCTTCGAAGCGGCTGTTGGCTTCAGCGATCTCGCAGCGCCCGGCGGTGTTGAAGCCCTCGACGATGTCTTCAGCATCAGGTGCCGCGCTCATCATATCGAAGGGTGCGAGGATCATATGCGCGAACAAGGCATCGAGTTTGGCGGCGAGGTCAGGGGCAGTATCCACTGCCGCCTGCGTCTCGGCTAGCAGCGTATCCGAAAAATAGCGGATACCGGCCCGAAGCACGTCTTCCTTGCTGCCATAGCTGTTGTACAGCGTCTGGCGCACGATGCCGGCTTCGGCCGCGATGTCATTCATCGTGGTCCGTTTGTAGCCATAGCGGGTGAAGACCCGGATGGCTGCATCCAGAATTTTCTGCTCGCGTTCGTCCATGAAGGCATATTGACAATTTCTGTCCATGTGTCAATATGGACAAAATTACACTAAATGTCGTATTGTAAATAAAACCGAGTCCGACGCGAGGAGATGGGCATGGAACTGACAGTGAACGGGAAAACCCGCACGGTGGATGTGGAAGCGGACATGCCGCTTCTTTGGGTGCTGCGCGACGAGCTTGGCATCACCGGCCCCAAATATGGCTGCGGCATCGCCATGTGCGGCGCCTGCACCGTGCAGATCGACGGGCAGGCCGTGCGGTCGTGTTCCATCCCTGTCGGTGATGTGTCGGGCGAGGTGCTGACCATCGAAGGGCTCGGTAACCCCGATGCCCTGCATGCGGTTCAGGCCGCATGGATCGATCATCAGGTGGCGCAGTGCGGTTATTGCCAGTCCGGCCAGATCATGCAGGCGGCTGCCCTTCTTGCTGAAAACCCGAACCCCGATGACGCCGCGATCGATGAAGCGATGGCAGGGAACCTTTGCCGCTGCGGCACCTATCCGCGTATCCGCGCCGCCATCAAGGATGCGGCTGGCCGGCTGGCGGGGGAGTAAGGCGATGGGACGCATTGCATCAATCACCCGCCGTGCCTTCCTGCTTGGCGCATCCGTTGTCGCCGGGGGTGTTGTCTTCGGCTACTGGCAATATAAACGCCCTTACGACAATCCGCTGAAAGACGGATTGGGCGAGGGCGAACTGGCGCTGACCCCCTATATCCGGATCGACCAGTCGGGCGTCACGATCATCACCCCGCGCGCCGAGATGGGGCAGGGCGTGCACACCACGCTCGCAGCCCTTGTGGCGGAAGAACTGGATGTGGCGTGGGATGCCATCCGTGTGGCGCACGGCCCGGCCTCCAAGGCCTATTATAATGGGGCCGTGCTTGAAGAAGGCGCGGGCTTCGCACCGACGGATACAAGCCCGATGGCGGAACGCATGCGGGCCTTCATGCATGTGCCGGCCAAGCTCATGGGCTTCCAGATCACCGGCGGGTCGTCATCGGTCGCCGATGCTTACCAGAAGATGCGGGTGGCGGGTGCCGCTGCGCGCGAGGTGATGCTGGAAGCCGCTGCCAACAAACTGGATGTCGCGAAAGCCTCATTAACGACCGAAGACGGCCATGTGATTGCGGCAGATGGTACTCGCCTCAGCTATGTCGAGCTCGCCCCCCTTGCTGGCGATATCGAGCCGCCCGCAAACCCGAAACTGAAGCCGCGCTCCAGGTGGCGCTATCTCGGCAAATCGATGCCGCGGATCGATATGGTCGGCAAAAGCACCGGCACCGCGACCTTCGCGATCGATGTGCGCCTGCCGGGCATGCTGCACGCCACGGTGAAGATGAACCCGAAGCTCGGTGGCGGATTGGCGCGCTATAACGACACGGCGGCGCGCGCCATGCCGGGGGTGAAGCAGATCGTACCGCTCAACGGCGGCGTGGCAGTGGTTGCCACCAACACCTGGTATGCCTTCCAGGCGGCGGAGGCCATCGAGTTCGAATGGGCCGCCGCCCCTTATCCCGCCGATACGGATGGCCATTTCGCAGCCGTTGCGGCGGCGTTCGAAGGCGATCATGACAGCCGCATGCGTGACGACGGCGACGTGGAAGAAGCACTCGCATCCGGTGACGTCATCTCGGCCGAATACCGGGTGCCGTATCTGGCCCATGCGACGATGGAACCGCTGAATGCAGCGGCCCTTCTGAAGGACGGCAAGCTGCAGGTCTGGGCAGGCAATCAGGCGCCGACACAGGTGGTGGTCGAAGCGCAGAATATCATCGGCCTCGAGGAAAAGGATATCACCGTCCATACCATGCTGATGGGCGGCGGGTTCGGTCGCCGGGCCGAAATGGATTTCATCAAACATGCAATCCATGTGGCGAAGGCGATGGAGGGCACACCGGTCAGCGTGACATGGTCGCGCGAGGAAGACATGACCCATGATGGCTACCGACCGCTGGGAATCGGCCGTTTCCGCGCCAAAGTGGAAAACGGCGTGCCGAGCGCGCTCGATATCGCTGTCGCCTGCCCTTCGGTGATTGAATCGCAGATGGGGCGGCTGGATATCAATATCCCGGGGCCGGACGCCACCATCGCCCAAGCCACGTGGGAGCAGCCCTACGATATCCCCAACTATCGCTCCACCGGCTACCGCGCCAAGGCATTGCTGCCGGTCAGTTCGTGGCGATCGGTCGGTGCATCGCAGAACGGCTTCTATCATGAAAGCGCAATGGACGAGATCGCCCATGCAGCTGGCGTCGACCCCGTCGAGATGCGGCTGAAGCTGATCTCGCATGTGCCATCCCGCAAGGTGATCGAAGCCGTGGCTGAAATGTCCGGCTGGGGCAGTGCGCTGCCGGCGGGCCACGGGCGCGGTATCGCCTTCGTCATGGCGTTCGGCGTGCCGGTGGCCGAGGTGATCGAGGTCGCCTACGCGGACGGCGCCATTCGTATCCTCAAGGCCTTTGCGGCTGTGGATGTGGGCCTTGCGCTTGACCCTCGCAATGTGGAAGCGCAGGTGCAGTCCGGCATCAATTTCGGCCTTTCGGCTGCGATGACCGGCGAGATTACGGTGGCGGATGGCCGGGTGGAGCAGACAAATTTCGATACCTATGACGGTATCCGCATCCATCAGGCGCCGGAAATCACGGTCCGCATTCTGGAAAATGGTGACCGTATCCGGGGGATCGGCGAGCCCGGCACACCGCCTGCCGCCCCCGCGCTCGCGAATGCCATATTTGCCGCCACCGGCCAGCGTATCCGCGAGCTGCCACTAGCCAAGCATATCGACTTCGCCTGAGGGCGAGGTCGTCACTTCTGGCAGGTTGCGGGCGGGGTCACCGCCAGATAGACGCTGCTCCAAAGCTGCACGGCGTTCGATTCCGTCTGGTGCCCCGCGCTTTGCCCGAATGGCGTGACGCGATACTCGCCGTCTGCGTAGGACCATGACCAGAGCTCGGAATTCCGGATATCCCGTCCGGCATCGATGGCCTGCCAAAGCTGGCACTCGAGCGCGCCGAGGCGACCTTTGAGGGTGGCGGACAGATCATCCCGTTCGATCTGCCGCCGCAGCCCCACGGCCCACATGGCCTGCTGCCACGACCAGACAACCGCCCCATGATAATGGCCCGGCCCGAACAGCGGGCGTGTGGCGTCGTCGGCGAAGGCCGCATTGGCGACAAACATGCCAACGGGCGACAGAAGCCCCGCCGGGAAGGGCCGCTCCAGCACAGCAATCGCGGTGGAAAGCCGTTCGGCATCGGGTGCGCCGAACAGAAGGTCGAAGCCGTCGTCCGAATGCTGCACAGGAATGGGTTTGCCGTCGGCGTCCAGCGCCAGCGCATGGAAAGAGAAATCGCCATCCGGTAAGGTGGCGGGCACACCCGTTTCGTGCGCGTAAGCCTCGATCTTTTTGCGGGTGTCTGTGGTGGTCACCATGAACGGCTTCACGGCTTCGCGCCGCCAGATGGCGGCAAATCTGGTGGCCTCGCCTGACGGGCCGTCGATCAGGCCGCGCGCCTGCAGCCGGGCGATGGCCTCAAGGGCTGCCGGCATCAGCACGGCGTTCACATCGTAAGGATAGCGGCCATGCCCCAGCCCTTCCTCGCTGTCCCGCCAGTTACCGTCGAGCTCGCCCGCATGCAGCGCGATGAGGTTTGTGGTCATTGGTTCGGCAGCAAAGGGCTGCGCGGTAGCCAGTACGAAGCTGGCGTTACGGGCAAGCGCATCGCCGTAGCGTTCGCCGCTTGTGGTCGCGCGGGCGAGGAAGGCGTTGGCCTCCGCGTCCGTCAGTCTGTCCAGATAGTCGGCCAGCACCGGCAGCAACATCAGATTGTCATCGATCATGCCATAGTCATTCACCGGGCGGCTGCTCGCACTGCCGCTTTCCTTCAGGTTCATCAGCACGGCAAGCTCGCCGATGGCTTCTTCGTGCGCGACCTCGCCGTTTGTGTTCAGGCGTTCAATCACCGAACCCAGCACCGCCTCGATCGTGGGGTGGCCAAGGACTGGCAGCAGGAGCCGCACGGACAGGAGCGTGTCGCGCCCGAAATAGGTGAGGAACCGCCACGAGCCCGCCATCAGCTTTTCGCGCGTTGCCAGAAAGCCGAGCGCGTTTTTGAGGCGCGGATCATCGGCGGCCTTGTCGGTGAGAAGATCACCGCCCCTGATGGGGGTGAGCGGTGTGTCGCCGGTCAGGGCTGTGAGGGTGAGGTCGAGCCTGTTGCCGTCGCCCGCGAGCACGATGCCCTCTGGCGTTTCGGTGATCGTGCCGTTCGCGAGCGTCAGGCGCATTTCATAACGGCTTTTGCCATCGGCGCGCTCGCGCTGCCAGCGGATGGAGCTACCATTAATAACAGGTCTTGCTTCGCCGCGCGGGGCAATGCTGGCGGGGTTCACGGCTCCCCGCACGAAGCGCAGGCTGCCAAGGTCAGCGCGGGCGATGGTGAGCGCGGGCGCATCGGCGCTGAAGCGGGCTGTGATGCCGGTTGCATCTGTTTCCGTCAGTGCTTCAAGGGCGTGGGTGCGCGTGAAATGAACGAGGCGTTGGGGTTTCGCGAGAAAAATCCCGGCGCCGCTGTTGCCCGCCGGAAAGGCAACGATGATGCGCGGCTCAAGGCCCGAGGTCAGCAGCAAATGGCCGGTAACCTGGCCTTCGCTGATGAAGGCATTGTCGGCATTGCCTTCCAGTACGCTGAATTCGTCAGCCATCGTGGCAGTGGCAAGCCCGAGCGCAGCTACAAGGGATATCGCAAGACGCATCGTTCAACTCCTGTCGCTTCTGGCCCCGGCCATAAAAAAAGCGCTGCGACTGGAGATCCGTCGCAGCGCCGAGGGGCCCAATCCAAGTCGGATATGGTTGGGGGCGGGCAGGAGGGTTAGCCCGCCCCCGGCCTTTATGATCAGAAGTCGATGCCGACGCTGAACTTCACCGAGCGGGCGAGGATTGCGCGGCCGTTTGGGGCAGCGGCAGTCCGCGGGTCGCTCTCGGTCAGGCCGTGGCTGTTCGTCAGGTTGTCGGCATGGACCTGGAAGAAGAGGCCATTTTCAAGCGTCACAAGGACACCGGCATCGATCTTCTCGTAGCCTTCAAGCTTGTTGGTGTTGGCATTGTCGCCCCAACGGTCGCCGACCAGCTGGACGGCGCCGTAAAGGGTCGCCGTCGCGTTGCCGAACTCGATATCGTAGCTCGGGGCCATGCGCAGCTGCCATTTCGGCTGACGCAGGACGGTGTTGTCAACGTCGGCTGCCGTGGTGCTGTCGGTGATTTTGGCGTCCTGCAGTGTCCCGATGAAGGAGACGTTGAAGGCATCGTAGGTATAGTGGCCGTCAAGCTCGATACCCACCGACCGTGTCTTGAAGGCAGCGTTCGGGATATCGGCGCCAACGGTGGCCGAGAAGCTGTCGTTCTTGTTGTAGAAGACGGTACCGAAGAGACCGAAATTCTCGCCCGAGTATTTCACGCCGCCTTCAAGCTGCTTCACGCCGTTGATGTTGAGGTTGTTTTCGCGGACGTCATCGAAGTGCGGGAAAAGCGAGCCCTTCGAATAACGCGCAAAGACGCCGAGGTCGTTGTTGATGTCGTAGTTTACAGCACCGGTGTAGGACCATGCCTTGTCCTTCAGGCTCACCGCCATGTCGCGGGTGCCATCGGGATAGCCCGGGCCGCTGTCGAGGATATAGTCGATATCCAGCCATTCACGGCGCAGGCCTACGTCGAAACGCAGGTCCGGCGTTACCTGCCAGCTGTCCGCGATGTAAAGCGCGTCAGCGGTGGCGTCACCGGCGGATTCGATCCCGTAAGCCCAGCAGCCCGAATTGGAGCCACCGGCGGCAAGATCGGCGCAGGTGGTGTTGGCATCAAGGAAGTCACCATTTTGCACGTTATGCAGCGGGGTGAAGTTGCCGATGGTCCAGAAATCGTCGGACGACCAGGTGGCCTTGTAATAGCCGACCGTGAAGTCATGATCGCCGACCATCTTGTTCAGGCTGAGGTCGTTGGTGAAGGATTCGAGGTCCTTCTGCACAACCCAGTGGCCATAGTTCTGGACATATTCGGTGCCGGCGAGGACCTGACCGCCAAGCGTGGTGGCGGTGCCGGCTGCCAGATCCTGCACCTGGATCGCGCCGCCATCGGGCACAAGGCCATAGGTGTCGGCATTGCCCTTGGTGTAGGACATGTTATCGCGCACGCGCCAGCCATCGCCGAGGTCGAAATCGGCATTCAGGCCGGTCACGCTGCCGTCCCAGCCGCGGCCGTCGGCAAAGTCGAACGTCTCGCGGTCACCGTTCCCGTTGATCTGCAGTTCGCGGAAGCGCGTGGCGTTGCCAAGCTGCGAGAAATCGCCCAGGTCGTTGCCGGAGTTCAGCGCCATCGGCAGATACCACTGGCCATGGTCATCGGTGATGCGGGTGAAGAGATTGATCTCGCCGTTATCGAAAACCTTGGTCAGCTGGGCCGTGATCTGCTTGCCCTTTTCCGAGTTGAATTCGGCGTTGCGGATGCCTTCGGAGCTCTGGATATAGCCGCCGACCATATAGTAAAGGCGGTCAGCAATCGGGCCGGAAATGACGGCATCAACGCGGTTGAGGCCATAATCCGAGGTCGTGTATTTCACGCGGCCTTCGGTTTCCTCGCCACCCTTTTTCAGGTTGAAGTTCAGCGTCACGCCCGGTTCGCCGTTCGAGAAGACGGCGTTCGGGCCGCCGCGCAGGGCTTCGGCCGAGGCGATGGTTTCGTCAACGCGGAAGATCGAGCTTTGCTCGAAGAAGGAGAGCATCTCGGTGCCATAGATCGGCGCGCCGTTGATCGACATGGTGACAAACGGGGCGTCGCCTCCGCCGGGCAGGCCGCGCACGTCGATGTTGGCGCCGGCCACGCCGCCCGAGCTTTCCGCCCACACGCCCGGAACGAGCGTGAAGAGTTCGGCGGTGCTTTTGGTGCCGGCAAGGCTGATCGCCTCGTCATTCATCGTGGTGATGGCGAAGCTCGCGTCCTGCTTCTTGACGCCGGCGCCGCCGGGCGTGCCAAGGACGACGATTTCTTCAAGCAGATTGTCGCTTTCGCCGCCAGCAGCAGCTGCATCTGCGTCCTGTGCATATGCCGGTGCCGCGGCCAGTGCCGTGAGCAAGGCAAGCGTGGAAATGGATGTAGTTGTGACTGAGCGCATTTGCATGGCCCTCCCGTGCCAATTGTTTTCCCTCGCAGTGAGTGTCCGCATGCCTTCCCTCAAAGGCGAAACGCGCGGGCATCGCTGTCCGAAACTAGAGCTACGCCTCTTTGCAATCGATTGCAAGTGCTATTTCAATCGATTGCAAAGACTGGGCTTTCCCCCTCGACAGAGGCAGGGCTCGGCTTGTATGACTAAGGTATGAGTGGGGCCAAGACATTGACGATGGCTGATATTGCGCTTCTGGCGGGGGTTTCCGAGGCGACGGTTTCGCGCGCCCTGAAGGATAGCCCGCTGATCAACGAGCAGACCCGCCAGCGCGTGCAGGAAATCGCCCGCGAGAATAATTACCGGGTGAATGCCGCCGCGCGTAACTTCCGCCTGAAGACGACCAAGACGCTGGCCGTTGTGCTGCTGGTGGACCGCGAGTGGGGCCATGAACTTTCGGATGCCTTCCTGATGGCGCTGCTTGGCAGCATTGCCGACGAGGCAGCCCATATGGGCTATGACCTGCTACTTTCCACCAACCCTCAAAACATGACTGACCTCAGTGCCTTTTTCGTCGAATCGAAACGCGCTGATGGGCTCATCGTGATCGGGCAGGGGCGGAACGATCCGCGGCTCGATAGCCTTGCCCGCAGCAGGACGCCCTTCATCGTATGGGGTTCGGAAGTGCCGGGGCATGACTATGTCACGGTCGGCAGCGATAACCGTTCGGGCGGATATGAGGCGACGAAGCTTTTGATCCGCAATGGCCGCCGCCGGATCGCTTTCCTTGGCGATATTCGCCATCCCGAAATGGAAGACCGCTTCATCGGCTACAAGGAAGCGTTGGCGGAAGCCGGCCTGCCATTTGATGAAGCACTGGTGATCGCCACCGAATTTTCACGCTCCTACGGCTACGAGAAAACCGACAAGGCGGTGCTGGGCGGAAACTTGAACTGCGACGCCATCTTTTGTGTCAGCGATAATATCGCGCTTGGCGTGATCAAGCGCCTGTCGGAGGCCGGGGTGCGGGTGCCGGATGATATCGCCGTTGTCGGGTTCGATGATATTCCGGGTGCAGCCTACAGCATTCCCGGTATCACGACCGTGCGGCAGGATGTGCATGAAGGCGGGCGGCTTCTTGTCCGCAATCTCCTCGCGCTGATGAAAGGCGAGGAGGTCGGCCATTCGGTCATTCCGGTGGAACTGGTGATCCGCCAGTCCTGCGGTCAGGCCTGAGCGGCAAGTACCGCGAGGCCGTTTGCGGCCAGCGCTGATGTATCCGGCAGCACCAGATCAGCTTCCTTCAGGATCGATGCGTCCCCGATGCCGATGGCACGCATGCCGGCAGCCTTGATGGCGGTGACGCCCGCTGCCGCATCCTCGACCCCGATAGCGTCCTCAGGCGCAAACCCAAATGCATTGGCAACATCAAGGAAGATATCGGGTGCAGGCTTGCCGCGCGGGATGGCGCCTGCGTCCGCCACATAATGGAAACGGCCGGCGATGCCGAGCCCGGTGATCACCTCAGGGGCATTCTTGCTGGCGGAGGCAAGCCCGATGCGGATGCCGCGCGCGTCCAGCCAGTCGAAGGCCTCGAGGATGCCCGGCAGCAGGTCAGCCGGGCTTATGCCCTTGATGAGCGTCTTGTAATGGTCGTTCTTCTCGGTTGCCAGCCGGCCCCGCGTGGCGGCATCGAAGGTGCGATCTGACCGCGCGAGGATGAAATCGAGCGATTCCATCCGGCCCACCCCTTTCAGGTGGTGATTGTCATCCTCGTTGAAGGGAATGCCAAGGCCATCGGCCAGCGCTTTCCAGGCGAGGAAATGATAGTGGGCGGTATCGGTGATGACACCATCAAGATCGAATATGCAGGCGCGGTAGGTCATGTGTCTTCAGGCGTTCGGCAGGGTCAGGGGCTGGCCCGCCATGATGGTGTGGTCCTTGCCATAATGGCGCAGGGTAAGGCTTTCGCCGTCGGTCAGTTCGTAGGTCGTGCCGGCAGTGGCCACTGAAACCGCAAGGCCGCAGCCGCGGGCGCGAAGTGCGAAGCGATAGTCCTGCCAGTCTGAAGGCAGGCCCGGGCGGAAGGCGGGTGTGCCACGCTCGAACCGGAGGCCGGCGAAGCCATTGGCGACGCCCATCCATGACCCGGCCATGCAGGCAGCGTGCACGCCGTAATGCGTGTTGCCATGCAGGTTATCGAGATCCATCCGGCAGGTTTCCATGAAAAGCTTGTAGGCCGCGTCACGGTTGCCGAGCTCCGCGTTCGCGACCGCATAGATGCAGGTCGACAGCGTGGAATCGTGCGTGGTGATGGGTTCATAATAGGCAAGGTTGCGGCGCTTTTCTTCCATCGTGAAGCGGTCGGACAGAAGCACCATGGCCAGCACCACATCGGCCTGCTTCAGCACCTGATGACGGTAAATGGTCAACGGATGGAAGTTGAGTAGCAGCGGATATTTGTCTGCCGGTGTGCCGTCAAAATCCCAGACGGGGCGATTGAGGAACGTGTCGTCCTGCGCATGGATGCCGAGCTTCATGTCATAGGGCAGGTTCATTTTCGCGGCCGCTTCCGACCATTCGCCAAGCTCCTCGCTGGCGAAACTCAGGCGGTCAGCAAGTGTGGCGTAGGCGTCAGGCGCGTCTTTCGCCAGCCGCCCCATGATCCGCACGGCACCTTCCAGATGATGGCGGGCCATGGCGTTTGTGTAGAAGTTATTGTCGGCCATCGCCGAATATTCATCCGGGCCCGTCACTTCATGGATGCAGAAACGGCCACCGTCGTGGGCCGAGAAATGACCGGCCTCCAGCCAAAGCCGGGCGGTCTCGATCAGCAGTTCGGCGCCCATTCCGGCGGCAAAATCCATGTCGCCCGTTACCTCGATATACTGGATCGTCGCGTATGCGATGGCGGCATTGATGTGATACTGCGCGGTGCCAGCCGGGAAATAGGACGAGCATTCCTCGCCGCCGATGGTGCGCCAGGGGAACAGGGCGCCGCGTTTGTGCGCCATGGTGCGCGCCCGTGCCCGCGCCTGATCCAGATGGCGGTAACGGTATTCGAGCATCGCCCGCGCAATCGCCGGTCGCGTCGCGGTGAAGAAGGGCACGACATAGATTTCCGAATCCCAGAAATAATGCCCGTCATAACCGTGGCCGGTCAGCCCCTTGGCGGCAATGCTGCTCATGCCATTGCGGCCCGCCGACTGATAGAGGTGGAACATATTGAAGCGCAGCGCCTCGGCAAGGTCCGGCGCGCCATTGATCTCGATACCGGCGTCCGCCCAGAAGGTGGCAAGCTCGGCTTCCTGCTCGACGGCGAGTTTGTCGAAGCCGTCCCTTGCAGCGGCGGCGAGCGCGTTGCGCGTGCGGGTATCAAGTGCCTCGGCCTCCGCCAGCGGCCCATGGTCATATTGCACAAATTTGGTCAGGGTGACGGTCTGGCCCGGGGCCAGATGCAGGTCGAACCTTTGGCCTTCCACATGCGGTGTGGCGGCAGGCGTTATGGTGGCGTCCGCTCCTTCAACCATATGGCAGGCGGCAGTGGCGACGAGTGTATCGCTATCCTTGATCCGGTGCAGGAAGAAGCTGCCGTCTGTGTCCGTGCCTGAATCCATAGGGGTCAGGCAGTCGGTGATCGAAAGCTGCCCGGCGCGCGGGTCGCCGGCCCGGTCGGTGCCGCCATAGGCCGCATCAAGCGTGGAGGTCAGCGTGACGGCGCCGTCATAGTCGAACGAGGTGACGCTGTAGGTGATCGCCATCAGCCCGCGCCGGGTGAGGCTGACGAGCCGCTCGGTGCGGATATCGAAGCTGCGACCGCCCGTCAGTTTCCAACGCGTGGTCCGCGAAAGCCGCCCGCTGCGCAGGTCAAGGCTGCGGCTGAAATCAGTCGCCTCGCTGGTGCCATGCACGAAGCTTTCGCCGCAGGCGGAAAGATTGATGGCTTTGCCATTCGGCACCAGCACCATCTTGTTATTGTGGGTGGCGAAGCCGAACGCGCCTTCATCATAATGGATGGGTTCGCGGAAATAGACGCCGTTCAGGTACGTGCCTTCGATGGATTTGATGTCCGGGGCCACCGGTTCCTCGAAAGTGCCACGGGTGCCAAGATAGCCGCCGGCCAGCGCAAAAAGCGATTCCTGCACGGCAAGGCCTGCTGCGTCGAACCGTTCTTCACGGATGAACCAAGGATCGGACGGCGGAACACTGCCCGTCGCCTTTTTGCCGGCTGGTTGCACGCGAACTCTCCCTCCCGCATGGCAATGGAATCGGCCCCTATCATATCGTTCTTGCAATCGATTGCAATGCCGATATGATCGATGCCGGGAGACGGGTGGCCAAGGCCGCCGAAAGGGAGGCTATATGCATAACTGGCGCATCAAGTTTGCGCTGTTCCTGATCTATGTGGTTTTCGCCATGCTCTTGAACAGCGTCGGGACGGTCATTCTGCAGGTCATGGGCAACTATGATTTGCGGCACGTTGATGCCGCGATCCTCGAGGCCTTCAAGGATCTGCCCATTGCTGTTGTGTCACTTCTCGTCGCCTCGTTCCTGCCGCGGCTTGGCTTCCGCCGCGCGATGATGCTGGGACTTGCCATCGTCACCGGCGCCTGTATTGCCATGCCGCTGGTGCCGGCCTTCCTGACGACCAAGCTGTTGTTCCTGTGCGTGGGCGCGTCCTTCGCGCTTGTGAAGGTGTCGGTCTATGCGACTGTCGGGCTGATCACCGATGACGCGAAAGAGCATGCAAGCACCATGAACACGCTGGAGGGCATGTTCATGATCGGCGTGCTGATGGGCTACTGGATTTTTGCCCAATTCGTTTCGGTCGACGATCCGAAGTCGCAGGAATGGCTGAATGTCTACTGGCTGCTTGCCGGCCTTGCCGCCATCACCATCGTGGTCCTTTTCTTCACGCCCTATGATGAAAGCGGCAGCAAGCTCGAAAACGCGGGCCGGACACTCGGCGACGATTTTGTCGGCATGCTGCGGCTTGTGGTGCGGCCTGTGGCCTATGTCTTTGTGATTTCAGCTTTCCTCTATGTGCTGATCGAGCAGGGCATCGGCACGTGGCTCCCTACCTTCAACAAGGAAATCCTGCATCTGCCGACCGATATGGCGATCGAGGCCGGGATCATCTTCTCGGGCACGCTGGCCATCGGGCGCTTGTCGGCAGGGGCAGTGCTTGCGCGGTTTGACTGGTATCCTGTCCTGAATTGCTGCCTTGTGGCGATGGGCGTGCTGGTGCTTCTGGTGCTGCCGCTGACGCATGGGGTGATCGCTGACGCCAACATCACCTGGCTGACGGCACCGCCGGCGGCCTATATCTTCCCGCTGATCGGGCTGTTTATGGCGCCCATCTATCCGGCCATCAATTCGGTGGTTCTGTCCGCACTGCCCCGCCACCAGCATGCGGCGATGACCGGGCTGATCGTCATCTTCTCGGCGCTTGGCGGCACCACAGGGTCGCTGATCACGGGGCGCGTGTTCGGTGCCTTTGGCGGGCAGACGGCCTTCTATTTCTCGCTGGTGCCGATGGTCGGTATCCTGATCGCGCTTTATTTCTTCCGGCGCGAAACCCGGCGCACGGGTGAGGCCGTGGCGGGCGAGGCCTGAGTCTCGCCCTTGGCCGCCCCTAATCGAGCGTGCGGCGGTAGCGTTTCATGGCAATGAGCGTGATCGCTGCCATGAATACGAGAAGCGGCCAGACATGCGGCCATATCTCGGCCATGCCGCTGCCTTTCAACAGAATCCCGCGCGAGATATTGATGAAGTGGGTGGCCGGCATGATGTTGCCGATCACCTGCGCCCATTCGGGCATACCCCGGAAGGGGAACAGGAAGCCCGACAGCATGATCGAGGGCAGGGTCACCATCATCGACATCTGGATGGCCTGCGTCTGGTTTTCCGCCGCCGCCGATAGCGTGAAACCGATGGCCATGTTGCAGGTGATGAAGATGATAAGCGCGGCAGCCAGAAGCCACAGGCTGCCGACAACCGGCACCTGGAAGAGCGCCCACGCCACAGCCACGATGATCGCGGCCTGCACAAAGCCGATCACCACATAAGGCGTGATCTTGCCGACCATGACTTCCAGGGGGCGCACCGGCATCGCCAGCAGGTTTTCCATCGTGCCGCGCTCGCGTTCCCGCGTGATGGCAAGGGCCGTCATCATGATGCCGGTCATCGTCAGGATGATGGCAATCAGCCCCGGCACGATATTGTAACGAGTGAAGCCTTCGGGGTTATAGGCTCGGTGCAGGCGCAGCTCGACGGGCGGCTTTGCGGGGCGCAAGGGGGCGAGCGTGCCTTTCAGTTCCTCCTTCAAGACCCGGTCCATCATGCCGTTGGCAGCCGATAGCGCGCCCGAGGTGGCAACCGGGTCGCTGGCGTCGGCTTCGATCAGCAGTTTCGGTTTCTCGCCGCGCAGCAGGTCACGCTCGAAATTCGGAGGGATCGAGACGACAAACAGCACGTCGCCCCGTTGCAGCATTTCCTTCGCTTCGGCTTCCGAGCGCGGCTCATGGTCGATGGAGAAATAGTCGGTGTTCTTGAGGCCCGCCACAAAGGCGCGGGCGATGGGGCTGCTGTCCTGCGATATCACCGCCGTTGGCAGATGCTTGGGGTCGGTGTTCAGCGCGTAGCCGAACAGCAGCAACTGCATGATCGGGATCATCACGATCATGCGGAGCGTTACGGTATCGCGCTTCAGCTGGATGAATTCCTTGGCGAGGATCGCCCGTGCGCGGCGGAAGGAGAAAAGACCGTTTGTCATGCCGCGTCTCCCGGCGTGCCATTCTCAGCGCCTTTGAAGTTATCCTGCGCGTCTGCCATGTAGCGGATGAAGATATCCTCGAACGAGGGCTCGGCTTCATGCCAGCTAAGGCCTTCGCGGCTGAAATAGGGCTTGAGGGCGGCTTCAAGCGCCGCCTTGTCGGTGCCGCTGACATGCAGATTATCGCCGAAGGGCGCGACCGTTTTGACGGCCTTTTCGGCTTCCAGTTCCTTGGCAAGCGGCATCAGGTTCTGCCCGCGCACCACCCAGGTGGAAAGCCCGGCGCCCCGTATCACATCTTTCACGGTGCCCTGCGTGACAAGGCGACCATAGGACATATAGATGATGGCGTGGCAGCGCTCGGCCTCGTCCATATAATGGGTGGAGACAAGCACGGTCAGGCCTTCTGCGGCCAGTCGGTGGATTTCATCCCAGAATTCGCGGCGGGCCTTCGGGTCCACGCCTGCGGTGGGCTCATCCAGCAGCAACAGTTCCGGTTCGTGCAGGATGCAAGCAGCCAGCGCCAGCCGCTGTTTCCAGCCGCCCGAAAGCTGCCCGGCCAGCTGCTTTTGCCGGTCCACGAGATTGAGGTTTTGAAGTGCTGTATCGACCCGTTCCTTGCGGCGATCAAGGCCGTAAAGGTCGGCCACGAACTCGAGGTTTTCGCGGATGCTGAGGTCTTCCCAGAAGCTGAATTTCTGGGTCATGTAACCGATGCGGCGTTTCACCTCGGCGGCTTCCCCGACGATATCGAAACCAAGGCAGGTGCCTTCGCCGGCGTCGGGGGTGAGGAGTCCGCAGATCATGCGGAGGGTGGTTGTTTTGCCGCTGCCGTTAGGGCCGAGGAAGCCATAGATACGGCCACGCGGCACCTGCACATCGAAACCATCGACGACCTTGCGCCCACCGAAGGATTTGGTGAGGCCTCGGACGTCGATCACATTATCCGGGGCTGAGGTCATCATTCCTGCTCCAGCGTCACATCCACCGGCAGGCCGGGGCGCAGGGCAGGGCTTGGCGAGGTGGGCTTGGCCTCAACGAGGAAGACAAGCTTGTCGCGCGATTCCACGCTGTAGATCACGGGCGGCGTATATTCGGCCTCGGACGAGATATAGGAAATGGTGGCGTCAATCGTCCCGTTGCAGCCGTCACAACCGACGCTGATATGGTGGCCCATCGGCAGCTTTGGCAGCAGGGCCTGCGGTACATAGAAGCGCACCTTCACATTTTCGGGCGGCAGCAGGCTGACAACCGGCTGGCCGGCGGCAACATACTCGCCGGGGCGGAAATAGGTGTCCTCGACCATCGCACCCGCCGGTGCTTTTGGGGTGGCATCTGTCAGTTGCTTGTCGATGCGGGCAAGGGCCTGCACTGCGCGGTCGACCGATGCACGGGCGGCTTCGATCCGGTCGCTGCGGGCACCCAGCTGATCGGCTGTCAGCTTGGCGTCCAGTTCCTTCAGTTGCGCGCGGGTACTGATCAGGCGGGCCTCGGCGGCATCAAGGGATGACTGGCTGGCGGCACCGGTGGGGACCAAGGGCTTCAGGCGCACGAATTCCTTTTCGGCATTCACAAGATTTGCCTTCACCTGATCGCGCTGGCGGCGGGTGATATCAAGCTCTTCAGGCCGCGCCCCCTTGGTGAGGTCGGCATATTCGGCCTCGGCGCGGGCGAGATCGGCCGCCGCTGCCGCGCGCGCGGCGGTGAGGTCGGTCAGGTCCAGCGAGAAAAGCGGGGCGCCAACGGCAACCTGATCCCCGCGCGAAACCGAAAGGGTTTCCAGCAGGCCGCCGGTTGTGGCGGCAAGGCGGACATATTCACCTTCCACATAGCCATGAAGGGCCGTGTCGGCGGGCTCGCACCCGGCCAACACGGCGGTCATGACGACCAGTAGGCTTGTCCGCTTTTTTATTGTTGCCTCGTTTCTGTCGTGACGTTTTTTCATTTCAGAGCCTCGCGTGTCATGGCGATGATCGCGTCCGTCTGCTGCAGGATCATGGCAACGATGGTGGCGGCTTCCTGCGCACCATAGTCCTGCCATTGCAGCCGGCGGAGCGCCGTCGCCTTATGTGTTTTGAAGATAACGGCCTGCCCGAGTAGCGAATGGGCGCACAGGATCGCCCGCTCGTCGGCGGGGTCGGCCTTCACAAGGAAAGCCACAAGCCGGGTAAGGGTTTCGTGCATGGGGCGCATTGAGCCCTCATAGAGAAAATCGAAATTCGGGGTGGGGTCCAGTTGCTCGCGGATCAGGATGCGGGCGATGTAGGGCGACGCCCGCTCGCTGAGCAGGAAGCGTGCGAAATTCGACATGACATTATGGAGAAGGGCTGTGGCTTTCTCGTCAGTCATGTCGCCCGCCTTGAACCGTGCTTCCACCTCATCGGTAAAGCCGCTCATCACGCTGCGGGCCATGGTGCCGATGCTTTCGAGAATGGCGCGGTAAAGGCCTTCCTTGCCGTTGTAGTAATAGGCGATGGCCGAAATATTGACGCCTGCCTCGTTGGCAAGCGCGCGGGTGGAGGTGCCCTCGTAGCCATGCTCGCCGAACACTTTCACGCCCGCCATCAGCAGGCGTTCTTTCGCGTCGACCTGATCGGGCTTGGTGTTGGCGGCGGGGCGGGGCATGCGACTCTCCTTGGCGTGTCTCGGGGGTGAGTCGTACCACAATCACGCAATAAATCAATCGAATGATTTAATCGAGTGATTGAAAAAGAAAACGGCCCCGGAATCCGGGGCCGTCGGCATCGGTCAGGCTGCCGGGAAGATCACGGGGCAGGTGTCGTGAGGACCCTTTCGATCAGGTCCAGCCTGTCCTTGCCGAAGTAAAGATCACCGTTCACGACAAAGCTCGGGATGCCGAAGGCGCCATGGTCGTAAGCGGCTTGTGTGTTGGCCATCAGGCCTTCCTTGATGGCGGGTTCCTGTGCGCGTGCCATCAGTGCATCAGTTGGTAGGCCGGCTTCAGCCAGTGTGGCAGCGAGTATGGCGGGGTCATCAAGCTTGCGGGGGTCTTCCCACATATAGTGGAACATGGCTTCCATATAGGGGGCAAGGATGCCTTCGGCTTTGGCCGCCACAGCGCCCCGCATGATGGCCAGCGTATTCACCGGAAAATGCGGGTTCATGCGGAAGGCGGAAAGGCCGTGCCGTTTCAGGAAGCGTTCCATTTCCAGCCGTTCGTAGGCCATCTTATGCGGGACATTCGCATAGGCCATGAAGGGGGACTGGTTGCCGGTCATCTTGAAAAGCCCGCCAAGCAGCAAAGGCACTGGTCGGAAACTCACGCCCGTGCGCTTCTCAAGGCCCGGCAGCACGCGGTAGGCCATATAGGCGTTGGGGCTGCCGAAGTCGAAATAGAAGATGGCTTCGTTTTTCATGTTGCTCACCATGTTTCGCCGTAGGGGCGGAGATCAAGTTCATGGGTCCAGGCGTCGCGCGGCTGCTGGTGCAGTTGCCAGTAAGTTTCGGCGATGCTTTCGGGGTTCATCAGTATATCGGGGGGCAGGTTGGCGGCGACTTCGGCGCCTTTCATGGCGGCGATCCGCTCGCGCACGAAGGCCGTATCGACGCCCGCATCGATCACCAGATGGGCGACATGGATATTCTGCGGCCCCAGCTCCCGCGCCATCGATTGGGCAAGGAGCCGCAGGCCGGCCTTGGCGGAAGCAAATGCTGCATATCCCTTGCCGCCCCGCACGGACGCCGTGGCCCCGGTGAAGAAGATCGAGCCGCGCCCATGTACCAGCAGGCGGCGGGCGGCTTCCCGGCCGCTCAGGAAGCCCGCGAAGCAGGCCATTTCCCACACCTTGCGGAAAACCCGGTCGGTGGTCTCAAGGATCGGGAAATTCACATTGGCGCCCACGTTGAAGATGACCGCCTCAAGGGGTGCGCTGGCGTCCGCCGCATCCAGAAACGCCGCGACCTGATCGCCTTCGCGGGCGTCGAGCGTGTGGGGGGTGAAGCGCCCGCCCGCAGCGGTGATCTCGTCGGTAAGCACGGCGAGCTTGTCGCCGGTGCGGCGCCCTCCATGGACATGATAGCCCCCGGCGGCAAAACGCTTGGCGATAGCGGCGCCGATAAAATTGCCCGCACCGATCACGGCCACACTGGCATTGCGCTGATCCACGAAACCCTCCCGTTTCATAAGTTCACTTTTAAGACTGATAAATCTTGATTTAAGACTGAGTCAATGCAAAAAGAGCATCATGAAATGGAATGAACTCTCAGATCAGCATTGCTCGCTTGCCCGGTCGCTCGCCGTTCTCGGCGATCGCTGGACACTGATGATCCTGCGCGACGCTTTCCTTCGGGTGCGGCGGTTCGATGATTTTCAGGCGCAGCTCGGCATCGCCCGGCGGGTGCTGCAGGAAAGGCTTGCGGGTCTTGTGGATGCGGGTGTGCTGGAAAAAGTGCCATATCAGGAACGGCCGCTACGTCACGAATACCGGCTGACACAGAAGGGGCTGGACCTCTATCCCGTCATCCTCAGCCTCGTGCATTGGGGCGACACCTATTATGCGGGCGAGGACGGGCCGCCGGTGCGGTTCCACCACAAGTCCTGCGGCCATACGGCTGAACCCGTGCTCACCTGTTCCTGCTGCCGGGAAGCCCTGCGCCCCCGCGAAGTGCAGCCCGAGTTCAGCGAAGCCCTGAAGCTCGCGCTCAAAACCACCTGATAGCTTTCAGTTATCGGTCGCGACGGAGCTTGATAAAAGGTCGATCAGGTGGCGCAGCACCGGCGACATATGATCGCGCCGCCACACAAGATCGAGATGGGCATCAAGCCCCACGCCTTCCACCTTCCGCGCGATCAGTCCTTCGGGCAAGTCATCCAGAATATAGGAAACGCTGAGGAAGTGGCCGACGCCACTGAGCGCCAGCTCCACGCCAATGGTTGGATCCTGTGCCTGATAGGCCACCTCCGGCGCGCGGCCGCCGCGGGTGATAGCACCGATCAGGTCATCATAAAGGCCGGGATTCAGCCGTCTTGAAAAGATGATAAGCGGATCGTCGGCGAGGTCCGCTACAGTCACCTTGGCCTTGGCGGCAAGCTTGTGGTCGGCGCGAACGAGGACCACCCACTGGCCGCGCTGGAACGGGCGGGCGATCAGGCTGGGCTCGGTCACCGGCGAACGCGCCACGCCAAGGTCGATCTTGCCGTCAGCAGTGGCAGCGGCAGTCTCAAACGTATTCATCGCGATCATCGATATCCGCGCGCTCGGGAAGGTTTCGCGCACGCTTTGCATCAGGACAGGCAGGTGGCGCTTGGCGATAAACTCAAGCGCACCGATCCTGACATTGATCTTGGTCGATGGGTCGCCGGAATTGAATTTTGCCTCCAGCGCCTGCGCTTCTTCCAGCAGCGTGCGGACGGCAGGCAGGTAATTGCGGGTGGCATCGGTTGGCGCCACGCCGCGCGCTTCCCGGTGGAAGAGGGCAACGCCGAGGCGGGCCTCAAGTTCCTGAATTTGCTTGGTAAGCGCCGGCTGGCTGATGTTCAGCCGGTCAGCTGCGCGGCGGAAGTTCAATTCCTCCGCCACTGCCACCAGCGCACGCCATAACCTCAGCTCGACCATTGTGATAACCTATAGTTATCGAAACATAACGATATACGATTAGAAATCGTTATCAGATAGCCACATGTTATCGCTGCTCGTCAAGGTGAGTCTTGGCGCGCCCCAATTCCCCGCAGGCTCAAAAGGGCCGGTGACTACCAACAGAAAACGACAACGAGGACAACCCATCATGTTCAAACGCAGCAGACGTTACGGCCGTATCAGACCATCCACCTTCGCCATCGCCGCCGCGATGATCGCCGTTCCCCTTGCCGCTACGCAGCTGGCTTCGACCCGTGCGGATGCACCGGCCGAAGTGGCTGCCCCGGCAGCAACCCCGGTGACGGTGGCTCATCCGCTTGTGAAGCCCGTCAGCGAGTGGGACGAGCATAGCGGCCAGTTCCGGGCCATCGAAAGCGTCGAAGTCCGCGCCCGTGTTTCGGGCTATCTTGAGGACATCGGTTTCGAAGATGGCCAGATCGTCAAGAAAGGCGACCTTCTGTTCCGTATCGACCAGCGCCCCTTCCAGGCTGAGCTTGATGCGGCGAAAGCCGACCTGACGAGCGCCGACGCCGTTCTCGCGAACGCCAAGGCGGAATATGAGCGTGGTCAACGCCTCCTGGAGCGTGAAGCCCTGAGCCGCGAGGAAGCGGATCGTCGGGGTCGTGCACTGCGCCAGGCTGATGCGGCCGTTGCCGCTGCCAAGGCCCGTGTCGATCAGGCTGCACTGAATCTCGAGTTTACCGAGGTTCGTGCCCCGATCACCGGCCGCATCAGCGACAATTTCGTATCGGAAGGCAACCTGATTGCCGGCGGTTCGCAGGGCGGTACGCTTCTCACCACCGTCGTCTCGCTTGATCCCATCTATTTCGAGTTCACGGCCAGCGAAGCCGATTACCTGAAATATGTACGGGGTGCAGGTGACGCGAACGGTGTCGACATGCGCGACAACCCGAAGCCGGTGTTCGGCAAGCTGATGGATGAAGACAATTATGTCCATGAAGGTCGCCTGACCTTCCTTGACAACCAGCTTGATCCGTCGACCGGCACCATGCGCGGCCGTGCCACCTTCCCGAACCCCGATGGGGTTCTGGCACCCGGCATGTATGGCCGCCTGAAACTGCAGCATGCCACGAACGCAGCGGGCGTGCTGATCCCCGACACCGCCGTGCAGACCGACCAGAACGAGAAATTCGTCTGGGTGGCGGCGGGTAACAATACGGCGGAACGCCGTGTGGTTGAACTGGGGCCGGTCATCGAAGGCATGCGGCTTGTCCGCACCGGCCTTGATGGTGACGACCGCCTGATCGTTGGCGGCTCCCAGTTCCTGTTTGCAAGCGCACCGGTAGAACCCGAGTTCGCGACCAGCGAGGATAATCAACAATTGGCGGCAATCGGTCGCTAAGAGAGCGGACGGCCCGGACTTCTTCCCCCCATCCCCCCAGGTCCGGGCCGTTCCCTTAACTGAATTCCAACGTCAGCCGTGAGGCGCTCCGGACCATCCCCGTCCGGCGCGATAGGGTCCGGCTGGCCGTTTTGAAACCGAATGAGGACGGAGGCCAACATGAGGCTCGCCCACTTTTTTATCAACCGACCGATCTTTGCGGTCGTTATCTGGACGCTCGTGATGATCGTCGGGGCTCTCGGCTTCTCGTCGATGCCCGTTTCGCAATATCCTGATATCGCGCCGCCCACCGTGCAGGTGATGGCAACCTATCCCGGCGCTTCGGCCGCCACCGTGGCTGAAACCGTGGCTGCCCCTATCGAGGAAGAAATCAACGGTGTGGAAGGGATGCTCTATATCTCGTCCAACTCCACCGGCAACGGTGCGGCCACCATCACGGTGACCTTCCAGCCCGGTACGGACCTCGATATCGCGCAGGTTCTGGTGCAGAACCGCGTGGCGCTCGCCGAGCCCCGCCTGCCGGAACAGGTTCGCCGTCTTGGCATCTCCACCATCAAGGCAAGCCCCGATGCGCTCCTTGTGGTGCACCTTTATTCGCCCGATGACAGCCGCGACCAGCTTTATATTTCGAACTATGCCCGCCTGCAGCTGCGTGACCGTCTGCAGCGGATCGAAGGCGTTGGCCAGATCCAGATGTTCGGCCTGCGCGAATATGCAATGCGCGTGTGGATCGACCCTAACCGAGCGGCCGCGCTTGGCCTGACGGGCGGCGATATCGTGCGTGCGCTGCGTGCCCAGAACGTTGAAGTTTCGGGTGGTATCCTTGATGCCCCGCCGACCAACGAGCAAGGCGCGTTCGAGGTGAATATCCAGACGCTCGGCCGACTGCAGGACCCGGCCCAGTTCGAGGAAGTGATCGTCAAGACCGAAGCAAATGGCCGTCAGGTCCGTGTGCGTGATGTTGCCCGCGTCGAACTTGGTGCGCGTGAATATACGACGAACGCAAAGCTCGACGGCAAGCCGGCGCTTGCCATGCTGTTCAACCAGCAACCCGGTTCGAACGCGCTGGATACCGCCAATCGTGTCCTTGATACCATGCAGGAAATGTCTCAGACCTTCCCTGAGGGCCTGTCCTATGACGTGATCTGGAATCCGACGAGCTTCGTGTCGGAATCGATCGATGAAGTGGTGAAAACCATCTTCGAAGCCGCGATCCTCGTGTCCATCGTCGTGTTCATCTTCCTGCAAAGCTTCCGTGCCTCGATCATCCCGATTGTCGCCATCCCGATTTCGCTCATCGGTACGTTCGCGGTGATGCAGGCGCTGGGCTTCTCGCTCAACACCCTGTCGCTCTTCGGCCTTGTGCTGTCGATCGGTATCGTGGTCGATGACGCCATCGTGGTGGTGGAAAACGTGGAACGTAAAATCCATGAGGGCCTCACAGCGCGCGACGCCGCCTTCGCCACAATGGATGAAGTGGGCGGTGCCCTGATCTCGATTGCGCTTGTGCTGTCGGCCGTGTTCATCCCGACCGCCTTCCTTGACGGTATCTCGGGCGAGTTTTACCGCCAGTTCGCCGTGACCGTGGCGTCCGCCACGATCCTGTCGGCGGGTATCTCGCTTACCCTGTCGCCTGCCTTGTCGGCGCTTCTGCTGAAGCCGCGCAAGGCCGCATCCGAACTGAAAGCCTGGGAAAAGCCGCTGCATGTTTTCTTCGAAAAATTCGAAGCGGGCTTCAACAAGGCATCGAACGGCTATTCGTCGCTCGTGCGCAAATCGATCCGCCTGTCGGCCATGGTTCTCGTGGTTTATGGTGGCCTCGTGGCGCTTGCCGGGTTCGAATTCAGCACTGCACCCAAGGGCTTTATCCCGGCGGTTGACCAGAACTATGTGATCACCGTCATCCAGCTGCCGCCTGGCTCGTCGCTTTCGCGCACCGAGGCTGTAATGGATGATGTGATCAAGCAGGGCCTTGCCCACCCGCGGATCGCCCACGCAGCAGCCTTTGCCGGCTTTGACGGCGCCACCTTCACCACGGCCTCGAACGCTGCAGCTGTCTTCTTCACCATGGAAGATATCGGCAAGCGGGTGAACGAGGGCTATGACGTGAACCGCGTTCTGAACGACCTGCGCCAGACCTTCGGCGCCCGTCAGGATGCCTTCGTACTCGTCGTCCCGCCGCCGCCGGTGCGCGGTATCGGTAACGCCGGTGGTTTCAAGGGCTTCGTGCAAGACCGTTCGGGCCAGGGCTATGCCGCCCTTGCCGGTGAAACCTGGAAGCTGGCCGGTGCTGCCAACGCATCCCCGGAAGCAACCGCCGTCTTCACCATCTTCAATGCCTCGACTCCGCAGCTTTTCACCGATATCGACCGCGTGAAGGCGGAACAGATGGGTGTCAGCCTTGAGGATGTATTCGAGACGCTCGAAGTCTATCTGGGTTCGGCCTATGTGAACGACTTCAACGCCTTCGGCCGCACCTTCCGGGTGACCGCGCAGGCAGAGGACGAATTCCGCAAGACGCCGGAAGATATCGCCCGTCTCCGGACCCGTAACGCGAACGGCGACATGGTGCCGCTCGGTTCCGTCGTCACCTTCGATACGATGACCGGCCCCAACCGTGTGGCACGCTACAACCTGTTCCCGGCCGCCGAACTGCAGGGGGATATCACCCCCGGCTTCTCGACCGGCCAGACGCTCGATACGGTGGAAAGCCTTGCCGGCAGTACGCTCTCACCCGGTTTTGGCTTTGAATGGACCGAGCTTTCGTTCCAGCAGCGTCTGGCACAGGGCACCGAGATCATCGCCTTCGGTCTCGCTGTGGTCTTCGTCTTCCTTCTGCTGGCTGCCCAGTATGAAAGCCTGACGTTGCCGCTTTCGGTGATCCTGATCGTGCCGATGTCGCTGCTCGCGTCCATCACCGGCATCCTGATGCGGGGCATGGATGTGAACATCCTTGTGCAGATCGGTTTCGTCGTCCTCATCGGCCTTGCCGCCAAGAACGCGATCCTGATCGTGGAGTTTGCCCGCCAGCGGGAAGATGCCGGCCTCAGCCGCACCGAAGCTGCCATCGAGGCCGCCAAGCTGCGCCTGCGCCCCATCGTGATGACGTCCTTTGCCTTCATCCTCGGCGTCGTGCCGCTGATGATTGCCTCGGGCGCCGGCTACGAGATGCGCCAGTCGCTTGGTACTGCCGTCTTCTTCGGCATGCTCGGCGTCACGGCCTTCGGCCTCCTGTTCACCCCGGCCTTCTATGTGCTGACAAGTGCGCTTGGCGAAAAAGTCAGCGCCCTGATCGGCAAGCGTGAAGACCAGACCCCGGCAACGCCGCACGGCGAAGCCTGAGGAGTGGAACCATGAAAAAAGCAATCAGCAATATCGTTCTTGCCTCGGTATCGGCCCTGACCCTTGCCGCCTGCATGAGCGTGGGGCCGGACTACACGGCCCCGGCCACCGACAGCTACACGGCCCACGCGATTGAAATCGATGACGGCGCCGTGCCTGTGGCCACCGAACCTGCCGCCACCTGGTGGACCACGCTTGACGATCCGGTGCTCAATACCCTTGTCGAGCGGGCCTTCGAAGGCAACCGCGACCTCCGGGTCGCGGCGGCCCGGGTGGAAGCCTCACGCGCTCTTCTGTCGCTTGAACGCGTCAACCAGCGCCCGACCGGCGAGGTGACAGCGGGCTACAGCCGCAACCGCTATGACAATGTCACCGCCCGCGGGCTGGATCTGCCGGACACCAATCTTTATGCCGCAGGCCTCAGCGCCGGGTGGGAGCTTGATTTCTTCGGCCGTGTCCGCCGCCTGACCCAGGCAGCTGCCGCTGAAGCTGCTGCCGCCACTTATCTGCGGCGAGACGCCGAAGCGCTTGTCGCCGCTGAAACGGTTGGTGCCTATATCGACTATCAAGGGGCGATTACCCGCTTGCACGTGGCCGAACGGAACCTCGAGGTGCAGAACGAGACCCGTTCGCTCACCGAGACGCGGCTTGAAGAAGGTGTCGGCTCCCGGCTCGATGTTGCCCGTGCGCAGGCACAGGCGAAAACGACCGAAGCGCTGATCCCGCCGCTGCAGGCAGCCCGTGTGGCGGCTGAAAACCGTCTGGCCACCCTGATCGGTGCCCCTGTCAGCGAAGTACGCACCCTTCTGGCTGCGGACGGCAAGTTGCCGACCCCGCCCGCTGCCCTTGCCATCGGCGATACGGCGAGCCTCCTGAAACGCCGGGCCGATGTCAGGGCAGCGGAACGCTCGCTTGCGGCTGCCACGGCGCGAATCGGTGTGGCGAAAGCCGACTATTTCCCGCGGATCAGCCTGACGGGCACGGTTTCGACCACCGCCACGGCTTTTTCAAATGTCGGTGAGGGGGGTAGTTTTGCCTTCGCCGCAGGCCCATCTCTGACGTGGTCGGGTTTCGATATCCCGCGGGTCCGTGCTTCGATCAAGGTTGCTGATGCCAACACCGATGCGGCGTTTGCGACCTATGAGAAGACGGTCCTTGAGGCGCTCGAGGAAACACAGACCAGCCTGTCGGCCTATGGCCGCGAGCGGGTCCGTTTCGAGGCGCTGAGGGATGCCGCAGCCCGTGCCCGCGAGGCGGCGTCGATCGCCAGAACCCGCTATGACGCTGGGGCTGACGACTTTATCGACGTGCTGGATGCCGAAAGCCGGCAGCTGGCTGCAGAAGCCTCGCTTGCTGAAAGCCAGGCCGCGATGGCGGCTCGGTATGTGGGTGTTTATCTGGCGCTGGGCGCCGGATGGCAGACCACGGACGAGGGCGATGACCGTCAGGGTTAACCAGATAGACGGCTTCCCCTTGCCGTCTCGTGGCCGGTGCGGACCGGCGTTGCAGGTATCCCCTTGCATGCAACTAGGTCCGCGCCGGTCGCCTCCGAGGCCCGGAACGCGCGGGGGGATTGCTTTCCGGGCACACTTTGCTAAACCTGAGTTGGTTGAGGGGAGTGAGCGTGATGAGTGATAGAAAACAATTTGACCATGCCGTCCTCCGGTGTCTGACGAACTGCTGGATCAAAGGCCGCAATCCTGATGAGGAACAGCCGGTCTCCGTCCAGAAGATGCAGGCGCTTTATGCGGAAGGCACAGATGCACTCGATGTCGTACATGAGTACGAGGGCGAGCGCTTTGTCTGTCGCAATTTCGAGGAATACTGGACCCGCCGGCAAAATGCGATTGCCACCTACGGCGAATGTCGGGCGAGCCTGATTGGCGACCCGACCGTGGACGCCGCCGGTGATCTTGCCGTCACTTCCTTCTCCTACAAGAAGGAGTTTATCAACGAGCCGGGCCGGTCTGTCACCCAGCATGCCACCGTGGTGTGGAAGCGCAAAGACGGCGAATGGCGCATCGTGCGCGAGCATGTAACGACCGAATAACCTAGCGGCCCCGGTGCCCGAAAGAGAAAAGGGAAGGCCGCAGCCCTCCCTCTGTTGATCCGCCCCGGCCTGTTGCCGGCGAGGCGTTGATCCGATCCCGATTACTCCAGATTACCAGTAAGCGATCCGGTGGCCGCGTCTGATCGCGATGCCGCGTGTCTTGGCGTCCGGCGAGACAACGACCGGTGTATCGGCCCAGTCCAGAAGCGGCATGTCGGTGTGGTGGTCGCTGTAGAAAGTGACCTTGATCCGCTCCCGCAACATGGCGCCGGCATCCAGAAGCGTATCCTTCAGGAGGCGGGACTTTTCGTCGCCGTAGCAATTTTCGCCGTTCACCACAGGCGGTGTGTCGCCGCCGGGGAAAGCCGTGCGGGTGCAGACAACACGCTTGAAGCCAAGGGCGCGGGCGATGGGTTCGGCATAAAGATCGATGCTGGCGGTGGCGAGCACCAGATCGTCGCGGTCCATCTTGTGCATGGCCACAGCGATCAGGCCGCCGCCGCGCAGGCGACTGTCAAGGATATGGCGGGCGAAGCGGTCGGCCGCAGCCTCCACTTCCTCGCGTGTCATGTGGCGGAAGGCGGAAGCCAGCATACGGTTCTTCAGCGCCGTGCGGTCAATCCGCGTGGCCTTATAGAGGATCATGTGCCGCAGCAGACGCAGCATCAGGGTGCTTTTCGCGAAGAGGCCCGTGCGGGTGGACAGCAGGAACGGCGTGAAGGTGCCGCTGCGTGTCAGGGTGCGGTCCAGATCGAAGACCGCATAGTGGCGGTCAGGACCAGCGGCCAAGGTGCTTGCATCGATCTCAGCGCGGGTTTTACGAAGTTTCAGGATGCGCTCGGCAGCGTCGAAATCCTTCTGGGTATCCACGTCCATCGCAGCTTCTGCTTCTTTCAGCAGATGCGGGCGCACTGCGCAGCCGACTACGCGTCCGGCGCGGGTGAAGGCGTCCGTGATGGTGAAGCGGCGCATCACCATGCCGATGACATTGAGCCAGCCAAAGGATTTGATGACCTTCAGCGGCTTCTTGCGATGCTGTTCCACCTGTTCCCAGAAGGTCAGCATATTGTCGACCGTGTCGCCATTCAGGAAATAGAGATTGGCGCCGGTGGTATCCACGTCGCGGAATTTGTAATAGGTGCGGCGGCTTTCCGGATAGCGCGCCTGAATCACCTGCCGCGGCACCATGCCAACCGTCAGGCCTTCGTTGCGCTGGGCGGCACTCAGGAAATCGGTGGCGGCAGCGGGGGTCAGAAGCGGGTTATCTGCCGTGGTCAGGAGGGCGGCTTGCCCCGCTGGCACCAGCTTGCGGGCAGCGAGAACGCTGCGGCAAATGGTGGCGCCCGCCGGTACATGTTCCATCGGCAGGCCGCGGGCGGCGCGGCGCAAGGTGGCGTCGCCAGTCAGGTCTTCATCTGAAACGATCAGGAAGCGGTCGATATAGGCGGTACGGGCGAGCGTGCTGATAACATGGGCGAGCATCGCCTGACCGTCGATCTGCAGCATGGCCTTGCCTTGTCCGCCAAACTTCAGAGGGTCGCCCTCGCGGCGACTGCCGGCCAGAAGGATGGCTGCAACAGGATTGGCGACGGTGGCCGGGCGCAGGTCATGGACGGTGGCTGTTGCCATCCCTGTCCGGTTGACTTGGCCATACTCGGGCGCCAGTCCATCATGCATACTCGTCTCCTGAAAATCGTCTCTGGTTTGGTACGGGTTAAACTCTGTCAGTAGGGCATGGCGGCTTAATTGTGCCGACATTTGCTTTTTCAAATCTTTTTACACTTTTATGAAAGTGCGGGCCGCAAGGGAAGCAATTGCTTCGGCGGCACGTGCCGCACCGCCATAGGGGTCTGCGCCGAAGGTGGACCTGAAGGCCTCTTCCTGCCCTGCGCGGCGGCGCATTTCGTGCCAGGAAAGGTCGCCGAGGAGCGCATCAAGCTTGTCGATCTGGTCGATCACCTCGCCCAGATGCCAGTGGGCATAGTTCGGATCGTCGCGCCAGCAGGCGCCGTGGCTATTCAGGAAAATGCAGGGGCGGGGACGTTCAATGAACTCATAGACCTGACTTGAGGCATCGCCGAGATAGACGTCGGCGGCCCTTGTGTAGGTCATGTCCACACTCGCGAAGCTGCCTTCGTCGATCAGGATATTCGGATATTGCTTGTAACTATCCGGAATTTCCGGCGTGGCGCGCACGGTCAGCGGCCCGGTCGATACATGCAGGCGGCGCTCATACAGCATCACATGCGGTGCAACGATCAGGTTCAGATGTGGCCGTGCCGCGAAATGATCAAGGATCGCCCGCCCGTGGCTGTACCAGGACGACAGGAATGGATGGAAATGCGGATTATAGAGAACCGTCAGGTTGCGGTTGTTGAAGAGCCGCTTTTCATCAGCAGCCTTCACGGCATCGAACTTCGGATAGCCGACAATGCTGTGTTCGCCCTCGCGGATGATGCCCTCTGCCAGCATGCGGGCCTGCACGCGCTCGCCGCACACCAGCACATGGTCGAAGTCGCGGATGATTTTCTTGAAGCCGACGGCGCGGTCGCCGGCGCCGTGCTGCGAATAGACGAGCTTGGTCGTCTTCACGCCAAGCCGGGTCTTCAGGAAGATGCTTGTGGTTTCAGGCACCACCAGGATGTCCATGGCGGCAAGGTTTTTGCGGTGGCGCACCAGATTGCCGATGCGGCGCAGGGGCAGTGCACCACCGGTGAAGGCCTCAATGAGCGCGCCGACCCTCGATGGCGGCAGCAGATGCACGTGGATATCCTTCAACGCACTGGCGGGCAGAAACCGAGCGAGCTTGTCGCGCTGCGAGGTATCGGTCAGGAAGGCGTGGATTTCGAAATCGCCCGGCAGCGCAGCCAGTTCCGCAAGGATCGGGGCACTGTGCGGGATCTGGTGGATCTGCTCGTGGTTATAAAGAAACCCGATCCGGGCCGGGCGGTCGTCACTGTCGGGGCGCATGGCTCTTTCTGGTCTCTGAACAACTGGCTGCTGCGTCTTTCAAGCACCCGAAACTGGCTGGTGGCAAAGACAAACGCCGTCCATGACGAAAACCAAATGTTCGCCAAATCTTGCTGATACGGGGTCGCGGATAGGGTGCACTGACCCTGATTCATTGGTGTGCGTCATCCAAGGAGGAAACAGACTTGCTTTCGCCGCTCTACCGGCTTGCTGCTGCGCTTGTTGTCACTGTCGCCATCGGGGCGTCCGTTGCCTCGCAGATGGTACAGAAGACAGACACGGAAACACCCGTGCTGATCGGCGTGACGCGCGCGGTGGAAATCGCCGAGGCGGCACTGAATGCCAATCTGTTGCGTGCTGATCTCAATACGCGCGATGACAAGCTGACCTATCAGATCGATCTCGCCAAGGCCGGGGAATATTTCCGTGTCTGGATCGATGCGAAAGACGGCGAGCTTGTGAAGGCCGACAAGCCCTTCTCGTCAAATCTCTGGGCCGACCTTTTCGATGGTGGTCGCCTGAAGGCGGCGGCGACCATGCCACCCGCGGGTCCGCGCCTCCGCGCGCTCGAAGCCGAGGTTCGCGGCAAGGTGCAGCATGTGCGTTTTGACTTGGAAGACAATCGCGCCCAATATGAGATCGATGTCACGACAGGCGCGGGCACGGCGGAACTTGTGCTGGATGCCTTGTCGGGAGAACAGTCGCCGCGCCGCTGACAGGCCGCCAGGGTTCAAGTTTCTATAGAGGAAATCGGTGCAGATACTGCTGGTGGAAGACGACAACCGCGTGGCCGACCATGTGGTGAAAGGCCTGCGTGAAGCCGGCCATATGATCGAGCGGGTCGCTGACGGCAAGAAGGCGCTCTATATGACCGCTGCCGAAAGCTATGATGTCATCATCCTTGATCGCATGCTGCCGAATGTGGACGGCCTGACCATCCTGAAAACCATGCGGGCCGCCGAAGACAATACGCCTGTATTGCTCCTCAGTGCCCTTGGCGAGGTCGACGACCGGGTGAAGGGCCTGCGCGCCGGGGCCGACGATTATCTCGCCAAGCCCTTCTCCTTTTCCGAGCTTCTGGCGCGTGTCGAGGTGCTGGCACGCCGGGGGCCGGTCACGGTTGAGAAAACCACCCTCACCGTCATGGATCTCAGCATCGACCTGCTGGCCCATGAAGTGGTGCGCGACGGCAAGCGGATCGACCTGACAACCCGCGAATTCCGCATCCTTGAATATTTGGCCCGCAACATGGGCCGGGTGGTCACGCGCTCGATGCTTCTCGAAAAAGTGTGGGACTATCATTTCGACCCCCAGACAAACATCATCGACCAGCATGTCAGCCGCCTGCGCCAGAAAGTGGACAAGGGCTTTGCCGAACAGCTAATCCATACCGTGCGGGGCACGGGCTATATGATCCGTCCGCCGGTCTGACATGCGCACGTCCCAACCGAATTTCCTGACCTACCTGCGGTTCAGCTTCACTTTCCGCCTGGCAGTCATTTATGTCGCCATGTTCATGGTATCCTTCGGCATTCTCATCGCGCTCAGTTACTGGAGCATGGTGATGCGGCCCTATGATGATGTGCTCCAACGGGTGAGCGGCGAGATGGATGATCTTGCCTACGCCTATGTGGTCGGCGGCGAGGATATCCTGATCAATGCCCTTGTGAAGCGGGTGGATTTTCCGTCCGACCGCAAGGCGTTTCATGTGTTTCTCGACAAGGACGGCAACCGGCGCACGGGCAACCTGCCAAGCTGGCCGAACCCGCCGCAACTGGGGCCGGTCGAGATCGAAGCTGATCGCTATTTCGGTGGTGATGAGATCGATTTTCAGGCGCTGTCGCTGGACCGCGTTTTTGCCGATGGCGCCCGCCTGATCGTTGGCCGCGATATCGAGGACATTGCCGAACGCCGCGAAACATTGATCGAAGGTCTTGTCTGGAGCGGGGTGCTGGCCATCGTTCTTGGCGGGGTTGGCGGCATCTTCATGAGCATGGCGGTGGGCAAGCGGATTGAATCGATCAGCGATGCGGCCCGCAAAGTGATCGAGGGAGACCTCAGCGGCCGGGTCGAGATGACTGGTGCGAAGGACGATTTCGACCGGCTGGCCGAAACCCTGAACATGATGCTGTCGCGGATCGAAACCTCGATGGAGGCGATCAGCCGGGTGTCGGATAGCGTCGCGCACGAGCTTCGCCTGCCGCTGTCGCGCTTGCATGCCGATCTGGAAGATCTCGCGGCGGCGGCAGACAAGGGCCAGCCGGTTGCCGGTATGGTCGACACGGCCATTGCCGAGACCGACCGGCTGAAATCGGTGTTTGAATCCCTCCTGCGGATCGCCCGGATCGAAACGGGGCGGCATTCGATTGAACGGGAAGAGGTCGATCTCGTCCATCTCGTTAACGACGCGGTCGATCTGTATCAGCCTGAAGCCGAAGGCCATGCCTTGCATCTGGCTGTCGCATTGCCGGGCCAGATGATTGTGCGGGGGGATGCCAACCTTCTGTTCCAGATGATGTCCAACCTGCTTGATAACGCCATCAAGTTTGCGCGGCAGGGCAGCGTGATCGCGATCGATCTGACTTCAGGGGAAGGCGTCGCGCGGTTCATCGTTGAAAACGAGGGGGCAGGCATCCCGCCGGAGCACCGCCAGCGGGTCACCGAGCGCTTCTACCGGGTCGAAGATACCCCGTCGCAAGGGCTGGGCCTTGGGCTGACACTCGTGAAAGTGACGGCAGAAGCCCATGGCGGTCAGCTTGAATTTGCGGATACCGACCGGGGCTTTGCCGTGGTCGTCACATTGCCGCTATCCGACGTGCGCGACTAATATTCCCAGAACCATTTCAGCCGCAGACGGTTGCCGGGGGCAGCACCCGCTTCGCTTTCCAGAAGCAGCCGGTCGGTGAGGTTGATCTTCAGCCGGGTCGTCGTCTCGTTGCGGGTTGGTGCGGTTTCGACCTCAAGGTAAATATTGTCGGTCAGATATTTGCCGCCGGTGATCAGCGTTTCATCGCCGTTTTCCCCGCCGCTGATCACCGCCAGATTATCAAGACCCAGCCGGCGTCCGATCCCGCCTGTCAGGCTGCTGGAGCGACCACTGCGCAGTCCCTCTGCGGCGACCGCGAGTTCGGCGAACTGCAGCGCCGACATTTCACTGACCGACCGGCCGAACAGGATGCGGGCGAGAATTTCATCTTCGGGCAGTGCCGGGGTGGAGCTCAGCACAAAGCTTGGCGCCGAGGGGCGCCCGCTGATCTGCATGTTGGCGGTGATGCCCGGTGCCGGCAGTGTGGCGCGCATGGAAAGATCGGGGTCGATGCCCTTGCGGCCGCTGAAGGTGATGCGCCCGTCTGCCAGCGTGAAACGCTTTGAAGCGAAGGTGAAGGTGCCGTTCTTCAACCGCATCTGGCCGGTGATGCGGGGATCGGCTGACGTGCCCTTGACCTGCAGGTTACCCGTCCATTCGCTTTCAAGCCCGCGGCCGCTGAACTGGAAGCGGTCGGCGATATCGACCTTGAGATCGAAACTGGTGGGGGCTGCCTGCATCGGGGCTGTGGCGGCTGCTTCGCTGTCTTCGGCAATCCCGTTGACCTCGGTTACCTCGATTTCCACCACAGAAGGCGGCAGTTCGCGCGGCATGCGAACCCGCACGGGCCCGGTCTTGATGGTGCCGGTGAGGCTCGCCTTGCGGTTCTCGCGAACATAGGAAAGATCGGCGCTTGCTTTCGCGTCGAGGGTTTCGAGCTGCGCCACGTGGAAATCTGCAAGGCTCAGTTTCAGCGATCCCGGGAAATCGAAGTCGGGTGTCAGCGTGAAGGCCCCAACGCCTGAAAGCTTACCTTTCTCGCCGTCAGTGGCTTCAAGCCGGGTCAGTTCTACCCTGTCCTGCGTGCCGGTCAGTTCAAGCGCCGTGATATCGGCCTTGAGGCCGAGGCGTTCATACTCATAGCGCCCGTTTGTCAGGCTGATGCGGCCATCGAAGCGCGGGTCGTTTGCTGTGCCGGCGAGCGTCAGGGTGCCCTTGAAGTCACCCCCCAGATAATGATCGGGCCGCCGGGCAAGCGCCCAGAGCGGCGTGATATCACCCTTCCAGTCCAGCCGGGCGGCAACGGGCGCGTTGCCATCAAGCCTGACGACCGCACCATCAACCTGATAGGGCAGCCGGGCGGTGATCCGGCCCTGCTCGGCTGCGCCCTGCAGGATGCGTCCGGCGACGTTGAGCGTGCCTTCGGTGGCGGTTCCTTCCAGCTGCATGTCATAGGCATCGGGCCCAACAAGGTCGCCGCTCAGCAGGCTGACCTTGGCAAGCGTCAGCTTCAGCGTGCCGGTGAAATCCTCGGCTGAGGGCTGCGTGTCGATTTCAGCCGAAAGCGTGCCGCCCGCCACAAGCCCGGGGGCGAGAAGATTGAGCGCGGTCAGGTCCAGCCCGTTTGCTGACAGGCGGATGGCGGGCAGGTTGCCGCTATGGCCCATCACCTGACCCCTCACCGTGCCGCCCGCCAGCATCAGGTCGGGGATATCAAGCGTCCAGTTTTCGCCGCGCGTGAGGACGAGCGGGGATGGTGTCTCTGCCGTCATCTCGCCGTAGCGTGCCTTGAGGTTTGCCGTGATGGTCTCGCCTGCTGGGTTGAGGCCGAGCGTCGCTGAAAATTCCCGCACCCAGTTGCCGGCAGCTGCCAGCTGGATGGGTGTGGCTGCCGTCGAATCTGCGCTGAGATCAATGCGGTTGATCCGCTGGGCGCCCTGAACAAACCCTTCGGCTTTCAGTGTGCCAGCATAGGCGGCGCCGGTCAGGTCAAGGTCGAACGACCCTTCCGCTGTCCGCAGCCGAATGGGGAAGCGGCCGGGCACAAGGATGCGCAGCTTTTCTGCCGCCAGCGTCGCTGTCACCTTGCCGTTTGCATAGGTGGCATCAATATGCCCGCTACCGCGCACGGTTTCGGAACTCTTGGCCAGATTGAACTGCATGCTTGCGGCCATTTCGCCACCCTCCGGCTGGCTGAGGCTGCCCTTGCCGATAAGAAGTGGCGTTTTCAGCCGGATATCGGGCAGCGAAATGCCGCCTTCCAGATCGAAAGGCGAGGTGACGCCCACAGGCCCAAGCCGCGACTGGGCTGTCAGTGTGAAATTGCCCTTCGCACCACCGTTCAGCGTTGCATTCGCCTGCACATCGCTGAGCGTGATGCCATAGCCTTCCACCCGGGCGAGGGAGGAGCTGACTTGCAGGTCCAGCGCATCCACTGGCCCGTCGGCGGAAAGGGTGACGGTCAGTCCGTCAGGCAGTTCCACCGCATCGCCGGTAAGTGGCACCATATCTTTCAGCTCGACCGTTGCGGCGAGATTGATCCGTTGCCCGGTCGTATCATAAGCCCCTGCAGCCTTGGCGGCGATAAGCGGCGCGGTCAGCAGAGCGTCCGTGAAGTCGATCCGGCCATCCTCGAACGCGGCCTTCAGTTCCAGCCTCGGGGCGTCACCGATAAGCGCCGCGAGGCGGGGGTTGGCGAGCTTCAGCCCGTCCCCTGTGCCGTTCACGGTAAAGGCAAAGCCACTGCCCGCCGGTTCGGCTGAAAGCGCGACATCGAGGCGTCCGCCTGTGATCTGTCCGCCGCCAAATTCGGCAAGGAACGCGGGCAGCAGGGTGACGGTGCCGTTTGCAACAGCCACGTCCGCACCTTGGCCGCGGGCCATCAGCCCCTTCGCTGTCAGCCAGTTGGAGGCGAGATCGGAAACCGAGAAAGACCAAGTCTTGTCATCGAGATCAGCGCGCCACACGGCATCAAGTCGGTCGAGCGTCAAGGATCGGTCCATCAGGCGGGCCCGCTGATCCTGCGCCCTGATGGCGCCTTCCATCAGGCCGTTCTCAAGCCCAAGGGTGCCTTCCAGTGCGGGCTTTTCCAGCGCAAGGCTTTTCGCCACCAAAGCATCCGCCGCGAACTGCCAGGCGAGATCGAGCCTCGTGCGGGTGAGGGTCAGCTTGCCGGTGAGGAGTGGGCTGGAAACACGGATATCCTCGCGGGCCACCGCAGGCAGCATCACGCGGATATCGGCGGCATCAAGAAGCGGCTTTCCTGCAAGGTTGAAGGGGCCATTCACGGCCAGCGCGACATCGTCACCGTGCAGCGACAGCGCGAGCGTGCCGGCCCCCTTGTTGAACCCGTCGATCTTTGCGGCAAGCGTCAGGTCATGGGCGCGTTCGAGCATTATCCCGCCAAGCTCGGCAACAAGACCATCGGGCTCTGCCCTGATACCGCCGTCGATGGTGATAGCCCCGGCTTCAGCTTCGCTTATCGCGAGACTGATCCGGTCGCCCGTACCATCCGCGGCGAGCGTCAGGCGGCCGGCGAGTGTTTCAGGGTCCAGCTGGAGCCCCGCGGCCTGAAGACTGTAGGTGTTTTCCTCGAAGCGGACGTCCAGATCGACCTGCCCGACTTGCAGGCCGAAGGGCAAGGCAGGCAGTAGTGGCCCGCCCGGCGCCTTCTCGCCGCCCTTCGGCATACGGTTCAGCGTCATTGGGGCGCCGTCCAGCGCAGCGATCTCCAGCCGGTTGTCGGTCAGGAGGGCGACAGGCGACCAGTCAAGGCGCAACTCCGGCGCGTCAAGCCAGATGCCGTTTGCGTCTGCGATCGTCAAGCCTTGCGCTGTCAGGTTGGTGAAAGGATCGCCTTGCAGGCTGGCGATTTCGATATCGAGCGTTTCGCTGTCGAAACGACTGGAAAGCGTGCGGGCAAGCCAGTCAAGCCCCGGCGGTGTGCGCAGCCATATATAGCCGCCGGTAACGCCACCCGCGGCCAGCAACAGAAGAATGCCGAGCGCGAGCGTCAGCCGCCGCATCAGGCGGGGCAGGCGGCTTGGTGCCTTCATTGTTTCAGCCGCGCTCAAAAGCTTTGTCCTATGCCAATATAAAGGGTGATGGCGCTTTCGCCTTCGCGGCGGTCAAGCGGGGTCGCGATATCGATCCGGATGGGCGCGAAGGCGGTGTAATAGCGGAAGCCAAGCCCCGTGCCGAAGCGCAATTCATTGAACTGCGGCCAGCGGTCGGCATAGATGGCGCCCCCATCAATGAAGGCGACGACCCCCATCGTCTCGCTGAACTTGGCCCGCGCCTCGAACGCCATCTCAAATACGGAGCGCCCGCCGACCGGATCACCGTCGGCGTCTTTCGGGCCCAGCCCCTGATAGGAGAAGCCCCGGACGGACCCGCCGCCGCCGGCGAAGAAACGTTCGCTTTCGGGTATCTGGTCCTGCGACGGCCCGGCGATGGTGCCAAGGCGGATACGCCCGGCCAGCGTCAGCGGGCTTTCGGGTGAGGGCTTCCAATAGGTGGATGCCTTTATCTCGTTGATCAGGAACAGATAATTATCGTCGATCACCGAAATGCCGGGCTGCAGGCGCAGGTTCACGCGCACGCCGCGGGTGGGGTCCAATAGTGCATCGGTTGTGTCAAAGGCAAGGCCGAGCGGCAGGCCGGCGAAGACGAACGTATCGCCCGAGCCGTCCTCGCGGATGTCAGATGCCTTCACCTGCGCGCCTGCGGTGGCGATCAGGTGGCTGTTCAGCCGGCGCTCGATCCCGAGATAGGCTTCGCCGAGGTTGGAGGTATAGGCCGGAAGGTCCTCGCGACCGATTTTTCCGCGCGCCACCAGCGTTTGGCCGTAGCGCCGGAAATGCGGCTTGCGCCATTCGCTTGCCAGCGTCTGTTCGCTCTCCCCGGCGGTCAGGGTCAGCTTCAGCATGTTGCCGGTGCCGCCGATGTTGCGGTGGGTCCAGCTGGCTTCCAGCTCTGCCCCTTCGCCTGTCGAATAGCCGGCGCCAAGTTCGATCCGCCGGGGCGGGGCTTCCTCGGTTGTCACCACCACATCGATGGTACTATCGGCATTCGGCTCCGGCGCCCAGTTCAACAGGACAAGGCGAAAGAGCCCGGTCGCCTGCAGGCGTTTCTGATATTCGCCGAGCGCGGAGGGTCTGGCGATATCGCCGGCCTTCCAGGGGTGCAGCCGTTCCAGATAGCCGGTCTTGCTACGATCCAGCCCCTCAAAGCGGACGTTGCCGAAACGCAGTTCCGGGCCTGCCTTCAAAGGGTAGGTGACGGCCACGCTGCGGGCGGCGTGATCCACCACCACTTTGCGTTCATCCGCTGTGGCAAGCGGGTGACCTGCCTCCATCAAGGCATTCAGTGCGGCGTTTTCGGCTGCAACGATGGCGATGGATTCAGCGGGCGCCCCGATGGCCAGAATTGGCGCCGCCTTCTCGCGCGCCAATGGTTCGAGCGCGGCATCTGTATCGAAGGTCAGGCTGGCGACCGGGTAAACGGTGCCGGTGACAACAACAAGGCGAATGACGACCGCTTCGGGCGTGCGGCGGGTGCTTTCGTCCACGAGCGCGCCATAGAAGCCCTCGGCGCGGAGGATGCGTTCGAACATCGCGCGGTCGTCTTTCATCAGAGCTTCAATCCGCGCGAGCGAGCGGAAGCATTCGCCTTCCTCTTCCTGCAGGCGGGAAACGCTGGTGAGAAGCTCGCGCACTTCCTGCCGGGCGGCACCCCGGACCTGAAGGTTGAAATCGAGCTTCAAGCCGTCGTCGCACGGCGCTGCCTCGGCGGCCGCAGCGGTGAGCGGCCACAGGATGAGGGCAGCGATCCAGCTTTTCAGACGTGACACGCGCAAATCCTGATTGAAGGCAAACAGATAGGCCAAGCCTAAAAGGTGCAATGAATTGAGACAAGCAATGCTGCAGCGATGTGGCAGGAAAGCGGCGAAACCACAAAATGGTTGCGCTAACATTTTTCGGCGCTAGGCTGTTGGAACCAGTCCGGAGGGGGCCTGATGAAGCTGAAAACGATCGCCGCGGCGTTTGCTGCTGCCATGATGTTTGCCGCGCCCGCATTGGCGGCGGACCGCCTTTTCGACGATATTTTCACAAGCCATATGGTGCTGCAGCGCGAGCACCCGATTACGCTTTCAGGCAAGGCAGAACCGGGCACGCGGCTTGATGTGGCTTTCGCGGGTGATGGCCGGAAGGTGACAGCCGACAAGGCCGGACGCTGGTCTGCGACCTTCCCGTCACGCCCTGCGAACGCTGAACCCGTCACCGTGACCGTGAAGGCAGAGGGGCGCAGTGAAACGCTTTCGGACCTCCTGATCGGTGATGTGTGGCTGTGTTCCGGCCAGTCCAACATGAACTGGCCGGTCGAACGCGCACTGAACCCCGAACGCTATATCGAGGCCGAGCAGCGACCTGACCTTCGGCTTTTCACCGTGGCGCTGGCGAGCCATATCGTGCCGCAGGATGGGCTTCCCGGTGCGTCGGGCTGGCAGGTGGCGAGCGCCGAAACCGTGCGTAGTTTTTCTGCCGTTTGCTATTTCACCGCGCGCGACTTGCAGGCCGCGCATGATGTGCCGGTCGGCCTTGTTCATTCGTCGTGGGGCGGATCGCAGATCGAAGCCTGGATCAGTGCCGCCGGCCTGAAGGATGTGGAAGGGCAGGCAGAAGGGCTGACGCTTCTGAAGGATTATGCGAAAGACCCGGTCGCCGCGACGGAAGCGTACGGCAAGGGCTGGGAACGGCGCTGGACGGCGCAAGTGCCGGCCGGAACGCCGGGACCGTGGGTGAAGGACGGCGCGGGTGACTGGGTGCCGGTGCCGGCAGCTTTCGGGGACTGGAACCTGTATGGCGATCCGGCGCTAAAGGGCTTCACCGGCGCGGTCTGGTACGCCGCCGATGTCACCCTCACCGCCGATCAGGCGAAGGGGGCCGCGCGGCTGTCGCTTGGCGGGATCGACGAAACCGACATCGCATGGGTGAACGGCGTGGCTGTCGGCAACAGCTTCGGCTGGGGCACGCCGCGCACTTACAGGGTGAAAGCAGGGCTCCTGCGCGAAGGGCGCAACCGGATCGTCGTCAATGTCTATAATAGCTGGGCGGCAGGCGGCTTGACCGGCCCGGCGGAGGCCATCGCACTGACGCTGCCGGATGGCGCGCAGGTCCCCGTCACGGGCTGGCGTTACAGGATCGAACGGCAGATCGCAGACATGCCGGCCCCGGCGCCCTGGTATTCGATCAATGGCCTGACCGGGCTCCATAACGCCATGATCGCCCCGCTCGGCCCTCTGCCGTTGAAGGGCGTGCTCTGGTATCAGGGGGAATCAAACATCACAAAAGCCGCCAGCTATGAGCGGCTGCTGCATGCCATGATCGCCGATTGGCGCGGTCAGTTTGGTGCCGACCTGCCGTTCATCGTCATCCAGCTTCCGGCTTTCGGCAACCTGAATGCCACGCCGATGGAAAATGGCTGGGCCGGGGTGCGTGATGCCGAACGCCGCGTGGCGCAGGCGGACCCGGCAGTCGGCCTCGCTGTCACCATCGACGCAGGCGACAGGTTCGAGCTTCACCCGCCGAGCAAGCAGGAAGTCGCCCGGCGCACCGCCCTTATTGCGCGGCGGCTTGCTTACGGTGATGACACGGATATCCGCCTTGATGGCCGTTCGCCCCTGTCCGCGCGGCGGGACGGGGACGGGATAACGGTGGAGTTTGGCACGGAAGGCGGCGCGCTGACAGCGATGAGCGCAGGCGCCCCCTTCGGTTTCGAAGTCTGCGGCGAGGCGAAAAACAGCTGCGCTTTTGCACCCGCAAAGCGGGATGGTACCCGCGTGCTGATCGATGTGCCTGCGGGGCTGGTCGTCCGGCGCGTTCGCTACGCCTGGGGCGGGGCGCCTGTCGCCAACCTTTATGAAGCTAACGGCATGCCGGTCAGCCCGTTCGAGATTGCTGTGACACCCTGAGATTTGCGGGCGGCAATTGCGCCCCCCGCGCCCGAGGCACTTCCCTGTTTCGAGTAGTGCACTTCCCTCAGAAAAGGCGCCGCCGGTACTGCCGACGGCGCTTTTCTCTTTGTCGCAAAAAAGCGGCGGCCCCACGGATGCGGGGCCGCCGATGATCCGGCCGGGAATGCCGGGTCAGGGGTTCTGGTCAGCTGCGCGGGGTTGCGGCCCTCAGGCTGGCAGCGATGGCTTCATGCAAGGGCTTGGCCTTGAAATCATGGCCGTAGGGGCAGCCGCGCACCGGTGTGCCGTCGTCTCGCGGGCTGAAGCCCTGCAGCCACGAATAGCGGTCGCTGAGGCCCCAGGCGAGGACATCGCCCATTTCCTTGTAATTGAGCATCATGTCGAGATAGGCGCGGGCATAGGCCGAAACCCCGGCGTCGCGGGCGGCGATATCCGTGGGCAGGGCTTTGTCCTGCACATCGAACTCAGTGATGACGAGGCGGTAGCCCATGCCGACGGCTTCATCCACGAAAGCCTGCCATGCCTCTTCCTCGCGCCTGCCGATGCCCGTTTCGGGGTCAAGCGAATTGACGATCAGGTGCGATTGCAGGCCGAGCGTATCGACCGGGACATTCCGTTTGCGCAAGCCTTCAAGAAGCTTCAGCACGCCGGTGCGGTGCGCATCATTGCCGGCTTCCCAGCCCATATAATCGTTATAGACAAGTTCGGCATGCGGGGCATGTTCGCGGGCCATGTGGAAGGCCAGATCGATGGTCGCTTCGGCACCGCCCAGCGCCTTTGAAAGGGCGGTTTCTTCCAGCACGCCATCGGCATCATGCACGGCTTCATTGACCACGTCATAGCTGACGATGGCGTCACCGTAGCGCTTGCAAATGGTGGTGATATGATTTGTCAGCATCGCTTCCGCGGCCTGCACCGGATTGGCGCCGAAATCATGGGTCGCTTCCCAGTCGGGCATCCATTTGGACTTGTGCCAAAGGAGCGTATGACCGCGCACCGCCATGCTGTGGGCCTTGGCATAGTCGACAAGCCGGTCGAAGCCCGAGAAATCGAACGTGTCGGGTGTGGGGCGCAGCCACTGCCATTTCATCTCGTTTTCGGCGACCAATATGCCGCAGTCGGCCTCGATGATGCGGCGGTAACCGGGGTCGGCAAAGGGTCCGGCGTTGCTGCCCGGCTGGCCTTGCCCCACGGCGGTGCCAAAACGGCGGCCGGTGCGGCGGGCGAGGCTATCGAGCGAGGGTTCCGCCACCCCAAAAGCATGGGTCGATGCGGCGGCACAGGCAGCGGCACCCAGTAGCAGTTGAAGGCTTTGACGGCGGGTGATGTCGGTCATCGGTGTGGCCCTTACACGATCTCAAGCTCGGCGGACTTCAGGTCCACCGAATTCGGGCCGGCCATAATGTCAAAGAAGCCGGGTTCCACCACATGCTGCATCTCGCGGTTCCAGATGGCGAAGGCAGCGGGATCAAGGGTGAAAGTGACCTGTCGTTCTTCACCCGGCTGCAGGGTGACGCGCTTGAAGCCGCACAGTTTTTGCCGTGGTTGGGTAACGCTTGCCACCCTGTCGCGCAGATACAGTTGCACCACTTCATCCCCGGCCCGTATGCCGGTGTTTTTCACTTTCACCGATACGGTCACGCTGATGTCAGCCGCAATGCGGGGCACCGAAAGGACAGGAGCGCCAATCTCGAAGCTTGTATAGCTGAGGCCATGCCCGAACGGGAAAAGGGGCGAGCTGTCGTCAAGGAGATAGGCACGCCGCGCGCTGGGTTTCAGATTGTGGAAATAGGGTATCTGGCCTTCATGCCGAACGACCGTCACCGGCAGCTTGGCGCCGGGGTTGATATCACCGAACAGCGCTTCCGCCATCGCAGTGCCGCCTTCCTGTCCCGGATACCAGCATTCGAGGATCGCATGCGCCTTATCCACCACGTTCGGCCATGAAGGCGGGCGTCCGTTGATGGCAGTGACGACCACAGGTTTGCCAAGCGCGTGAAGCGCATCAAACAGCTCGTTCTGCTCGCCGACCAGATCCAGCTTCGTGCGGTCGCCAAGGTGGGTCTTGGCATAGCCTTCGCGGCTTGTCTGTTCGGTGTCACCAATCGCGAGGATGATGATATCGGCTTGCCGCGCCACCTTCACGGCCTCGCGGATGCGGCGGCGATTGTCTTCGGGCTTGGGCAGGATTACCGGATCATCCGATCGGTCATCGCTCATGGTGATCCGCACGCCCTGGGCAAAGGTGACCTTCGCTTTGCCCTCAAGCCGGTCGCGGATGGCATCAAGGAGCGTGACCGTCTGCCGGGGTTCGCTTGAATAGCCGCCAAGCCGGGCAATTGCCGCGTTGGGGCCGATCACCGCCACGGTTTTCAGCTTGCTGTCGTCAAGCGGCAGGGTGCCGTCGTTCGTCAGCAGGCACAGCGATTTGCGCGCGGCCTCCAGCGCCAGTGCGCGAGCCTCGGCGTTGCCGGTGATCGCATCGGCCTTGGCGAAATCGCCGAACGGGTTTTCAAAAAGCCCGGCACGGAATTTAAGGGCGAGCATGCGGCTGGCGGCGGCGTCGATTGCCGCTTCCGAAACCTTGCCGGCCTTCACCTGTGCCGTGAGCGTGCGGTAGCCAAGCCCGTCCGGCAATTCGCAGTCAACGGTGGCCGCCAACGCCTTGCGGGCGGCGTCTTCAAGGTCGGTCGCCACATGATGCAGACTATCAAGCTCCTGCACCGCCATATAGTCGCTGGCGATCACGCCATCAAAGCCCCATTCGCCGCGCAGTATATCTTTCAGGAGCCAGGTATTGGCGTGGCTCGGCACCCCGTCGATCTCGTTATAGGACGGCATGACGGCGCCTACCGACGTCCGTTCCACGATGGCCTTGAAGGGCGGGAAGAAGTTTTCGCGAAGCTCGCGCTCCGACAATTGGGCGGGGGCAACATTGTTGCCACTTTGGGGCTGGCCGTGGCCGGTCATATGCTTCAGCGTCGCATAGACCTTGCCGTCAGCAAGCTTCTCAAACTTGCCCTTGCCTTGCAGGCCTTCCACGGCGGCGACACCCATTTCTGTTACCAGATACGGGTCTTCCCCGAAGGTTTCCTCGATGCGGCCCCAGCGCGGGTCCCGCACGATATCAACAACGGGGGAGAGGACATAAGGCACACCGTGCGCGCGCACCTCGCGGGCGATCACACTGGAAACGCGTACCATCAGGCCGGTATCAAAACTGCCGGCCAGCGCAATCGCCTGCGGGAACATGGTGGCATTCGGCGCCATGTAACCGTGCAGCGATTCCTCATGGAACAGCACCGGAATACCAAGCCGGGTTTCGGTGGTGGCCCACACCTGCACGGCATTGATGAATTTCACCGTGTCCTTCGGCTCGCGCCAGCGCGCAGCCGTGCCGCCTGCGGCATTCGCCACATTTGGGCCGCCGCGCCGATCCGAAGGCCGGGTGATCTGGCCGATCCCGTGCGGATAGGCGCGCGCCGCCTTGCCCGGATTGAAATCGAGCCCGTCCATGATCTCCGCCTTGGTGGCCCAAAGTGCCACCATCTGGGCGACCTTTTCTTCAAGCGTCATGCGCGACAGAAGATCGGCGACCCGGTCCTTGACGGGGGCGGTGGCATCGCGGTAGCGCGGTTCGTGGTCGGCGTGGACAAGCGAAGCGGGCAGGGCGCCCGCCGCCACGGCAAGCGCGGAGGCGGAGCCCATCCAGGCGAGCAGGCGGCGGCGGGTGAGGTTCATGTCAGGCCTCTCAGTTCGTGATCGTCAGGGTCACGGTTTTGAGGTCAACCGAGTTTGCACCGGTCATGATGTCGATCTCGCCGGCTTCTACTACCCGCTCCATCTTGTCGTTCCACAGGCGGAATGATTTCGGCGTCAGGGTCAGTTCCACCGTTTGCTTCTCGCCCGGCTTCAGGGTGACGCGCTTGAAGCCTTTCAGTTCCTTCACCGGCTGGGTGACGGAGCTGACCTTGTCGCGAATATAAAGCTGCACAACTTCGTCGCCCGCTACCTTGCCGGTGTTGGTGACATCCACCGATACGGTCACGTTGCCATCCGTGGCGATGGAGGCAGCCGAAAGACGCGGTTCGGAAAGATCGAAGGTCGTGTAGCTGAGGCCATATCCGAAGGGATAGAGGGGATCGACCGTGTCGAACAGATAGCCCCGGTGGGCCGTCGGCTTGTGGTTATAGAACATCGGCAACTGGCCGACGCTGCGGGGCAGGGTGACAGGCAGCTTGCCGCCGGGGTTCACATCGCCCATCAGCACAGCGGCGAGCGCGGGGCCGCCCTGTTCGCCCGGATACCAGGCCTCGATGATGGCGTTGGCTTCCTCGGCGATTTTTACGGTGGAAGCAGGGCGCCCGTTGATCAGCACCACGGTGATCGGCTTGCCAAGCTTCTTGAGCGCGTCAAAAAGCTCCTGCTGCTCGCCCACAAGATCAAGGCTTGCCCTGTCGCCAAGGTGACTGTCGGCCCAGGCTTCGCGGCTGGTCTGTTCGGTATCGCCGAGGGTGAGGACGATCTGATCCGCGCCCTTCGCCACCTTCACGGCTTCGGCGATGCGCTTGCGGTTCTCGGCCGGGTCGGCGAGTTTCACTTCATCGGCCCACCAGTCGTCATTCTCGGTGATCTTCACGCCCTCGGCAAACACGACTCTCACGGAATCGCCGAGTCTCGCCTTCATGCCATCCAGGAGCGACACCGGATTGCGCGGCTCGCCGTAATAGCCGCCAAGGCGGGCAACGGCGGCGCTCGGCCCGATCACGGCAACCGTCGGCTTCGATTTGCCAAGCTTCAGGGGCAGCGTGCCATCGTTTTTGAGCAGGATCAGCGAACGCTCGGCTGCCTTGCGGGCAAGGGCCACGCCCTCGGCATTATTGGCCACAGCTTCGGCTTCATCAGCGTTTGCATAGGGGTTTTCAAAAAGCCCGGCGCGGAACTTGACCGACAGCATGCGGCGCACCGCATCGTCGATCATCGCCATCGTCACCTTGCCGTCCTTCAGGGCCTCCGGCAGCGTTGCGTAGCTTGTGCCGTCCGGCAGGTCGCTATCGACGCCGGCCTTGAGCGCGAGGACAGCCGCACTTTCAATATCGGGTGCCACATGGTGGATGCTGGCCATCTGGTCGATCGCCACATAGTCGCTGACAATGGCGCCCTTGAAGCCCCATTCGACGCGCAGCACATCGTGCAACAGCCAGGTGTTGGCGTGGCTCGGCACGCCGTCGATTTCATTGTAGGAGGGCATCACTGCCTCGATCCCGGTGCGGGTGACGACTTCCTCGAACGGCGGGAAGAAGTTTTCGCGCAGTTCGCGCTCGGACACCGGCGCCGGGCCGATGTTGGTGCCGCTTTCGGGCTGGCCGTGGCCGGTGAGGTGCTTCAGCGTGGCGAAGACCTTGCCGGGCGCCAGCGTACGGGCACGGTTGGTGCCCTGCAGGCCCTCGACCGCCGCCACACCCATTTCACCGACCAGATAGGGATCTTCCCCGAAGGTTTCCTCGAACCGGCCCCAGCGCGGGTCGCGGGCGATATCAACGACCGGCGACAGCGCGAGATGCGCGCCGCGCGCCCGCATTTCAAGCGCGGTCAGTTCGTTCACTTCGCGGATGAGATCAATGTCCCATGAGGACGCAAGGCCGATGGCCTGCGGGAAGCTGGTGGCATCCACGGCTGCATAGCCATGCAGGCCTTCTTCGTGGAACAGCATGGGGATGCCGAGCCGGGTTTCCTCGACCATATATTTCTGCAGCTTGTTGACAAGCGCCACGGTGCCGCGGGCATCAAGGCGTTTGGCAACGCGCGGCGACACGGCACCGGCCACGTCCGACGGGCGGGCATATTGCCCGATGCCGAGCGGATGGGTGGCCTTCAGCTTGGCAAGGTCTACCTCGCCCTTGGCGCCGACAAACTTGACCTTGCCGTCCCAGACGGTGGTCATCTGGACGATTTTCTCTTCCAGCGTCATGCGGGCCAGCAGGTCCTCGACCCGGGCTTCAACGCTGGCGGTAGCGTCCTTGTAAACGGGCAGGTCGGCAGCAACGGCAGTGCCTTCAAACCAGACGCTTGCGGCCCCGGTCAGTGCCGGTGCGGCAACCCCGAGTGCGAGCGCGATGCTGGTGCCCATTAGAAACTGATTCATGCGGATGTGCATGGGTCCCCTCCCTTGGAAAATTGCGAACCGCTCCTCCCCAGAAGCGGCGGAAACTATGGTCGGCGGCCATCGATATGCGGGAAAATTCCCATCGGACGGTAGCCAATGATAGCGGTAACATGATATAGGCTTGCAAAGTTTGTCAATGCCCGATGGGAGGGCATGGTGTCGATTTGGCCATGTGAGGGGCCATATGAGGGGAGGGCGTATGGCGAACCGGACCTTGCGGAGCCTTGTGTTCCTGCTGGTTATGGCGGCGGGGCTTTCTGCCCGTGTTTTTGCCGAAGATGGATATGACCTGTGGCTGCGCTACCAGCCGCTCGCAGCACCGGTGCAGGCCGAGCTTCGGCAGGCGGCGGCACATATCGTAGCCCCCGGTGCGCGGACACCGACATTGCAGGCGGCGGTGGATGAACTGGTGCGGGGGATCGGCGGGCTTGCAAGGCAGGTGCCAGCGATTCCTGAGTCTGCCGAGTCCGGCGCGATTCTCCTTGTGAAGCCGGATACCCTGCCGGGAAATCTGAAGGGCAAGGTCAGCTTCGACGGGCTGGGCCAAGAAGGCTACCGTCTGCTATCGCTCGGCGGCGCACAGACGCTGATTGCGGCCAACAGCGATATCGGCCTTCTTTACGGCAGCTTTGCCCTGCTGCGGCATTTGCAGACGGGTGGTGGCCTTCAGGGGCTTGATATCAGCGATAGCCCGCGCCTGCAGCGTCGCATGCTCAATCACTGGGACAATCCCGACCGCACGGTCGAGCGCGGCTATGCCGGCCAGTCGATCTGGGACTGGTGGAAGCTCCCCGATCATCTGGACGCGCGCTACACGGATTATGCCCGCGCCAATGCCTCTGTCGGCATCAATGGCACCGTGCTGAATAATGTGAATGCCAAGGCCGAAATGCTGACCCCCCGCTGGATCGAAAAGGCGGCGGCGGTGGCTGATGTGCTGCGCCCCTATGGCATCCGTGTCTATCTGTCGGCACGCTTTTCGGCGCCCTTCGAGCTTGGCGCTACCGCTACAGCCGACCCGCTTGACCCGGCCGTGCGCGACTGGTGGGCGAAAAAGGCGGACGAGATTTACGCCACCATCCCGGATTTCGGCGGCTTTCTGGTGAAGGCCAATTCCGAGGGCCAGCCCGGTCCGCAGGATTATGGTCGCAGCCATGCAGACGGCGCCAACATGCTGGCCGCAGCCTTGAAGCCGCATGGCGGTATCGTCCTGTGGCGGGCGTTTGTTTACAGCGAAACGGATGCGACCGATCGGGCGAAGCAGGCCTATGCCGAGTTCAAGCCGCTGGATGGCCAGTTCGCGGACAATGTGACCGTGCAGGTGAAAAACGGCCCCATCGATTTCCAGCCGCGCGAGCCCATCCATCCGCTGTTTGGTGCCATGCCCGAAACCTCGGTGACTGCCGAGTTCCAGATCACCAAGGAATATCTGGGCTTTGCCACCCACCTTGCCTATCTCGGGCCCATGTATGAGGAAGTGCTGAAAACCGACACTTTCCGGGGCGGCGAAGGCCAGACGGTCGCGAAGCTTCTAATGGCCGAGCCGCTATCCGGCATTGCCGGGGTCGCCAATATCGGCAGCGACAGAAACTGGAGCGGGTCGCACTTCGATCAGGCCAACTGGTACACCTTTGGCCGCCTTGCCTGGAGCCCGGAAGGCTCGGCCGCAGATATCGCCCGCGAATGGGCGGCGATGACCTTCAGTCGCGACCGCGAGGTGATCGACAAGATCACCGGCATGATGATGGCCTCGCGTGAGGCCGTGGTGGACTATATGACGCCCATGGGGCTCGCGCACCTGATGGGCACCGGCCACCATTATGGCCCGGCGCCGTGGGTCAATGATCTCGCCCGTCCCGAATGGAACCCGGCCTATTATCACCGGGCGGACGCGGGCGGCATCGGCTTTGACCGCACGGCCACCGGCAGCAATGCCGCCGTGCAATATGCCGCGCCGCACGCCGCACTTTACGGAAACCGGCAGACGGTGCCGCCTGAGCTCCTCCTCTGGTTCCACCGCGCGGGATGGGATGAGGCGCTGCCGTCCGGGCGTACCGTCTGGGCTGAGCTTGTCTATCATTATGATCGCGGTGTGGCGGCCGTTGGCACCATGCGGCGCACATGGGCGGGGCTTGAGGTGCGCGTTGATCCGGCCCGTTTCAGGGATGTCTCCGACTTTCTGGCAATACAGGAACAGGAAGCCATCTGGTGGCGGGATGCCTGCCTCGCCTATTTCGCCGCCGTATCGGGGCGCGCCTTGCCGCCGGGCACACGCCTGCCGGCGCATCCGCTTTCCTGGTATCAGGCGCAGCAGTTTCCCTATGCGCCGGGGCATCCCTGAGGCGGGCTGTATTAGTCCGTGACAGGGGGCGGTCGCTATGGCATGGAACACAAGGCGAGCAAGGGCAGGGTAACCGATGAGTATCAAACAGCAGCGACGCGGCACAGGCAGTGCGACCATCAGCGATGTGGCGCGCCTTGCCGGCTTTTCTCCGATGACCGTTTCCCGCGTGATCAACGGCGGCGGCAATGTGAAGGAAAGCACCCGCGATGCCATCAATGCCGCGATCAAGGAACTGAACTATTCGCCGAACCCGGCAGCACGCAGCCTTGCCGGTGTCGAGCCGATCCGGATCGGGCTTCTCTACAGCAACCCGTCTGCCGCCTATCTCAGCGAAGTGCTGGTGGGCAGCCTTGACCGCGCCAGCCGCATCGATGTGCAGCTTGTGGTCGCGCGCTGCGAGCCGCCGGAAAATTACCGCGAGGCGACCGAGCACCTGTTGGAGCGCGGCGTGCACGGCTTGATCCTCACCTCGCCGCTTTGCGACCTGCAGGAAGTGGTGGATGTGGTGACCGAAGGCGACCAGCCGGTTGTGGCGCTCGCCGGTGGCAAACCGTCGGATGACCTGATCACCATCAACGTCGATGATTTCGAAGCCGCCTATGCGATGACGAAGCATCTGATCGGGCTTGGGCACCAGCGTATCGGTTTCATCATCGGCAGCCCGTTGCAGGCCGCTTCCGGTCGCCGTCTTGAGGGCTACCGCGCGGCATTGGCCGAGGCCGGCATCCCGGTGGACGACGCATTGATCCAGCAGGGTCATTTCACCTACCGCTCAGGCCTTGCCGCTGCCGACAAGCTGATGGAACTGGCCGCTGCGCCGACCGCCATCTTCGCCTCGAACGATGACATGGCTGCTGCCGCTGTGGCGGTTGCCCACCGGCGCGGGCTTGATGTGCCGAACGACCTGACCGTTTGCGGGTTCGATGATACGGCCTTCGCCAGCTCGATCTGGCCGGAACTGACGACGATTCGCCAGCCGATTGCCGAAATGGCCCGTACCGCCGTTGACATGCTGACAGATGAAATTCTTGCCCACCGTGCCGGGAAATCGCTGCCGCGCGAACACCGGCTTGCCGCGTTCGAGCTGATCAAACGCCAGTCCGACGCGCCGCCGAAGAACAGCAAGTAATTCCGGCGCTTGACGCCAGATTTGACCGAAAGGTTGAAATTTCGGCTTCTCTTTGTAAAAGTTAGCGCTAACATGCGTGCATGACCCGTGGGGACGGGTGCGAGATTGACAGGGGAGAACCAGTTACATGTCAGAGGGTAATGCTGACCGCGTGAATATGGCATTCATCGCGGCAATCGTGGCTGTCGCTACCATCGGCGGCTTCATGTTCGGATACGATAGCGGGGTGATCAACGGCACCCAGGACGGGCTTGAGAAAGCCTTCGACCTGAGCGAACTCGGTACCGGGCTCAATGTGGGGGCGATCCTCCTTGGTTGCGCCACCGGTGCGTTCCTTGCTGGCCGCATGGCCGACCTGATCGGCCGCCGCAACGTGATGCTGATCGCGGCTGTGCTTTTCATCATCAGCGCCATTGCGGCTGGGGCCGCGGATTCGTCCGGCCTCTTCATCGTCGCCCGCTTCATCGGAGGCGTGGGTGTGGGGGCGGCAAGCGTGTTGTCGCCCGCTTACATCAGCGAGGTAACGCCAGCCAGCATTCGCGGGCGGCTGATCAGCGTGAACCAGGTGATGATCATCTCGGGCCTGACGGGCGCTTTCGTCGCGAACTATGCGCTGGCGAAACTCGCTGGCGGCTCGACGGCTGAATTCTGGCTCGGCTTCCCGGCATGGCGCTGGATGTTCTGGATGCAGATCATCCCGGCCACCATCTTCCTCGTCACGCTGACCATCATTCCGGAAAGCCCGCGCTTCCTGGTGGTGAAGGGGCGTGAAGCCGAGGCTGAAGCTGTGCTGACCCGCCTTTTCGGCCCGACGGCCGCCAAGTTCAAGGTGAACGAGATCCGCCAGTCGCTTGCCGCAGATCACCAGCCGCGCCTGTCGGACCTGATCGATCCGTCGACCGGCAAGGTGCGCAAGGTTGTCTGGGGTGGCATCATGCTCGCCGTATTCCAGCAGCTTGTTGGCATCAATATCGTTTTCTATTACGGCGCAGTCCTCTGGCAGGCCGTCGGCTTCAGCGAGAATGATGCGCTTCTGATCAACATCATGTCCGGCAGCCTCTCTATCGGCGCCTGCTTCGTTGCCATGGCCCTCATTGACCGGATCGGCCGCAAGCCACTGCTGCTCATCGGCTCGGCCGGGATGGCAGTCACGCTGGCGCTGATGGCGATTTCCTTCGCCACCGGTACGCTTGACGAGACCGGCAAGCTGCATCTTTCCGACAATTTCGGCCTGATCGCGCTTGTCAGCGCCAATGCATACGCGGCACTCTTCAACCTCAGCTGGGGGCCGGTGATGTGGACGATGCTTGGTGAAATGTTCCCGAACCAGATCCGTGGCTCCGGCCTTGCGGTTTCGGGCTTCGCGCAGTGGATCGCCAACTTCGCCATTGTTGTCAGCTTCCCGTGGCTCCTTACCGTGGTTGGCCTGCCGATCACCTATGGCTTCTATGCTGCGTGCGCCTTCATCTCCTTCTTCCTGGTGCGGTCGCTGATCCGCGAAACCAAGGGGCAGGAGCTTGAGGAAATGCTCGGCTCGTAAGAGCCCGATCTTATGCGGGGCCGGTAAGCCGGCCCCGTCTATGTTCCGTTTCAGGAGGTTCAGTTGAACGACAGGAACAAGGACCGCCGCTTCCGCTCGGAAGACTGGTTCGCCGATCCCGCCCGGTCCGACATGACGGCGCTTTATCTCGAGCGCTTCATGAATTACGGCATCACGCCCGAGGAGCTGCGCTCCGGCCGCCCGATCATCGGGATTGCGCAAACCGGCAGCGACCTTTCGCCCTGCAACCGTATCCATGTGGAACTGGCGCGCCGCGTGCGCGACGGGATCCGCGATGCGGGCGGGATAGCCATCGAGTTCCCGGTTCACCCGATTTTTGAAAACTGCCGCCGCCCGACCGCAGCGCTGGACCGCAACCTCGCCTACCTCGGCCTTGTCGAGGTGCTCTATGGTTATCCGATCGATGCCGTGGTGCTGACCACCGGCTGCGATAAGACGACCCCTTCAGGTATCATGGCAGCCTCGACCGTTGATATCCCGGCCATCGTCCTTTCGGGCGGGCCGATGCTCGATGGCTGGCACGAAGGCGACCTCGTGGGCTCCGGCACCGTCATCTGGCGCAGCCGCCGCAAGCTGGCGGCGGGCGAGATTACGGAAGAAGAATTCCTAGACCGCGCCTGCAAGAGCGCGCCGTCCGCCGGGCATTGCAACACGATGGGCACGGCCTCCACGATGAATGCCGTGGCGGAGGCCTTGGGGCTTTCGCTCACCGGCTGTGCGGCGATCCCGGCGCCTTACCGCGAGCGCGGCCAGATGGCCTATCTGACCGGCAAGCGGATTGTCGAGATGGCCTATGAAGACCTGAAACCTTCGGACATCCTGACCCGCGAAAGTTTCCTGAATGCCATCGCGGCGGTGAGCGCGCTTGGCGGTTCATCGAACGCACAGCCGCACATCATGGCGATGGCGCGGCATGCGGGCGTTGAACTGACGCCCGATGACTGGACGGCGCACGGATACGATATTCCGCTCCTGCTCAACATGCAGCCGGCGGGCAAATATCTGGGCGAACGCTTCCACAGGGCTGGCGGCGTGCCGGCGGTGCTGCATGAACTCTTGGACGCTGGCAAGCTGAACGGCGACTGCCACACGGTGACCGGTCGTTCAATGGCGGAAAACCTGTCCGGCAAACAATCACCCGACCGCGAAATGATCCGCCCCTATGCCGATCCGCTGATGCAGAAGGCGGGGTTCCTCGCGCTCAAGGGTAACCTTTTCGATTTCGCGATCCTGAAAACGTCGGTGATTTCGGACGAATTCCGCAACCGTTACCTCCGCCGCCCCGGTCATGAAGGCGTGTTCGAGGCGCGCGCCATCGTGTTCGACGGGTCGGACGATTATCACCACCGGATCAACGATCCGGCCCTGAATATTGATGAAAACTGCATCCTCGTGATCCGTGGTTCGGGCCCCATCGGCTGGCCCGGTTCGGCCGAGGTCGTGAACATGCAGCCGCCAGACGCACTGATCAAGCGTGGCATCCAGTGGTTGCCGACGCTTGGTGACGGCCGCCAGTCGGGCACGTCCGACAGTCCGTCGATCCTGAATATCTCGCCCGAAAGCGCGGTGGGCGGTGGCCTCGCGTGGCTCAAGACTGGCGACACGATCCGCATCGACCTGAATGAAGGCACCTGCAACGCGCTGGTGGACGAAGCCGAGATCGCCCGCCGCAAGGCCGAACCTGCACCACCGGTCCCTGCCAGCAACACGCCGTGGGAAGAACTGTACCGCGAAAAGACCGGCCAGATGGCCACGGGCGCAGCGCTCGAGTTTGCGGTCAAATACCGGGGCATCGCGGCAAAAACACCGCGCCACAATCACTAGGGCAAACTGTATCGAGTAAGGACGGGGCCATCAGGCCCCGTTTTGTTTTAAGTGCGGTCCGGCCAGGCGCTGATCGGTATCACCGTTTGCCCCGCCACATCGGCGCGGAAAGCGAAGAGGTTCCCGGCATCCGGCTGCATGCGTCGCTCGTCGGCTGACAGGCCCTTGGTGGCGGTGGTGGCGTAAACAGTCATCAGGTCGTCGCTCCCGAAGGCGAGCTTGGTGACATTCGCCACAGGGAAGCGCACGGTGCGGACAAACGTGCCATCAGGGGCATAGCAGCGCGCGCCCCATCCGGCGAAAAGCCCGGTCCAGACATTGCCTTCGGCGTCCACAATCGGGCCGTCAGGATAGCCGCCGCCCGCTTCGATCCGCGCAAAAAGGCGGGTGTTTGTGGGCCAGCCATCAGCGCCTACGTCGCTTGCATGGATCGTCTGGCCGAGTGTGTCGGTATGGTATAGCGTGCGGCCGTCGGGCGAGATCGCAGGGCCATTGGTGATGCAGACGGGCGCGAGGCCGCTATCGGCAATCAGCCCGTCCCGGAAGCGGTATATACGCCCGCTGTCGGCTTCCTCGGCGTCGTCCATCGAGCCGAACCACAGCGCGCCGTCCTTGTCGGTTGTCGCATCATTCAGCCGGTTGCCGGGCAGGTCGCCCTCCACCTTGCGGACAAGGGTGAAGAAGCCGCTGTCGGGATCAAAAAGATAGAGCCCGCCCTGCAGGCCGGTCATCAGCTTGCCGCCCTCCACGGGCAGCACCCAGCCGATCTGGGCGGGCGCGTCCCAGCTGTTCAGGCGGTGGCTGACGGGATCGAAGCAATGGAGCTTCCGGCCCTTGATATCAACGAACCAGAGCCGCTTTTCTTCGGGCAGCCACACCGGCCCCTCGCCGAGCGTGGCACCAACGGGGCAGACACTCGCCGGGGTCCAGAGGTCGGTCATGTCAGCGCCATCCACCATCCACGAAATAGGTATGGGCGGTACAATAACGCGCATTTTCGGTCGCGAGGAAGACAATCATCGCGGCCACATCCGCCGGCATCACCCGGCCGGGCAGGCACTGGGCTTCCATGATGCGGCGGGTTTCTTCCTCGTCATGCCAGAGGGCATCCTGACGCGGGGTCTTGATGGCGCCGGGGATGACCGCATTGACGCGGATATTGTGAGGGCCGAGGTCACGGGCAAGCGCCCGGGTCATGCCCTCGATGCCTGCTTTGGCGGTCTGGTACAGAACCAGATCGGGCAGGCCCAGATGCCAGCTGATGGAACCGAGATTGATGATGGAACCGCGCCCGCGGGCTTTCATGCCCGGCACCACGGCTTGCGCCGCGAAAAACAGGTGGCGCAGGTTCACGGCCAGCCGGTTATCCCAGTATTCCGGGGTCACGTCCTCGATCTTGTGGCGATCGTCATTCGCGGCGTTATTGACCAGGATGTCGATGCCGCCGAGGGCCTTGTCGGCTTCCGTCATGGCAGCGGCGAGATCGTCAAGATCGGTCAGGTCAGTGCGGCGGAAGGTCGGGGCGATTGCCGCCGTCGGCTTCAGCCGTGCGACCAGCGCTTCTGAATCTTTCGCTGCGATATCAAGGAACACGACGCGCGCGCCCTGTGCCACGAAGCCTTCAACAATCGCCTCGCCGATGCCCGAGCCGCCCCCGGTGATGACCACGCGCTTGCCGGCGAGGTCGGGGTAAACGGCGGCGCGGACGGCACTTTCTACATGCTTGTTCAAGGCCTCAGTCTCCGACATAGCAGGTCTTCACCTGCGTGTAGAATTCGACCGCCGCGAAGCCTTGTTCGCGGGGGCCGTAGCTCGATTTGCGGGTGCCGCCGAACGGGACGTGATAGTCCACGCCAGCGGTCGGCAGATTGATCATCACCATGCCGGCGCGCACGTTGCGGCGGAAATGGCGGGCATGCTTCAGCGAGCTGGTCACGATACCGGCCGACAGGCCGAACTGGCCACGGTTGGCCAGTGCCAAGGCTTCCTCGTAATCCTTCACGCGCACGGTGGAGACGACGGGGCCGAAAACTTCCTCGTTGTTGATGCGCATCTCGGGCGTGGTGTCGGCGATCAGCGCCGGGCTCATATAATAGCCGGGGGTCGAAAGCTTCAGTGCCTCGCCGCCGGTGACAAGCCGGCCGCCATCCTTGGTGGCAACATCCACATATTTAAGATTCTGCAGGAATTGCGCCTCGCTGGAGGCCGGGCCTACCTGCGTGGCGGCATCGAGGGCGGCACCCACCTTCAGCGCCTTGGCGCGTTCGGCGAGGGCTGCGACGAACTTGTCATGGATGCTGTCCTCAACGATGACACGGGAGGATGCCGTGCAGCGCTGGCCGGTCTGGAAGAAGCCGCCATCAAGCGCGATGGCAACCGCGCGGTCGAGGTCGGCGTCGCCCATCACGACAAGCGGGTTCTTGCCGCCCATCTCAAGCTGCACGCGGGCCTGCCGGGCGACGGCACCGGCCGCCACCTTGGCGCCAACGCCTTGCGAACCCGTGAAGCTGATCGCATCCACATCCGGGTGATCGACAATCGCCTGGCCGACTTCACCGCGCCCGAGGACGACGTTGAACACACCGGCAGGCGCACCGCATTCCTGAATGATATTGGCAAGCGCGCAGGCGGTGGCCGGGGTCACGTTCGCGGGCTTCAGCACCACGGTGTTGCCGAAGGCGAGGGCAGGGGCCGCTTTCCATGCCGGGATGGCAATCGGGAAGTTCCAGGGGGTGATCAGGCCGTATACGCCGACCGCTTCTCGGTGCGTGGAAACATCAAGGCCGGGGCGGGTGGATTCGAGCGTGAGGCCGTGGCGGCGGAGCGCCTCGCCCGCGAAATATTTGAAGATGCGGGCAGCCCGCATCACTTCGCCTGTGGCTTCCGCGCGGGTCTTGCCTTCCTCGCGGGCAAGCAGTTCGCCAAGCTCGCCAGCGCGGGCCATCAGCGTGGCGCCAACCTTGTCGAGAAGGTCTGAGCGCACTTCGGGCGATGCCATCGACCATGCCGGGAAAGCCGCACGGGCAGCCGCAACAGCGGCGTCCACTTCGGCCTGTCCGCCAGCTGGGAAGGTGGCGACAACGTCGTTAGTGTCGGAAGGGTTGAGGCTTTCAAGCGGCGCGTCTGCGGCGACCGCCTCGCCATTGATCAGGTGATTGAGTTTCATGGTCTTGTCCCGTCCATCAGGTCTAGAGCAAACCGCGCTTCGCGAGATTGCCCATGAGGTCGCGGATGCCGAAGGTCCATGCCGGGGCCGCCTTCGACGTGGTGACGCGGTTGACAAGATTGCCAAGCCGCGCCGATGAAATGGTGACGATATCGCCAACCTTGTGGGTGAAGCCCCGGCCCGGCTCGTCGCGGTCCTGTACCGGCGCGAAAAGAGTGCCAAGGAAAAGGGCATAGCCATCCGGGTAATGATGTTCGCTCATCGCCTGCGCGGCGAGATCGGTCGGGTCCCGGCTGATCTTCGACATATTGCTGGTGCCCTTGAGGGAATAGCCCTCGGGCCCGAGGATATCGAGGTCGACAGTGGCGCTGCGCACATCGTCCATCGTGAAGCTGGCGTCGAACACCCGGATCAAAGGCCCAAGCGCGCAGGAGGCGTTATTGTCCTTCGCTTTGCCAAGGAGGAGGGCGGAGCGCCCTTCGAAATCGCGCAGGTTCACATCATTGCCGAGCGTGGCGCCAAGCGGCTTGCCCTTGCTGTTCATCACAAGGACGATTTCGGGCTCGGGGTTGTTCCAGGTGGAATCGGACCGGATGCCGATATCGGTGCCCCAGCCGACGGTCGACAGCACCGGCGACTTGGTGAAAATCTCGGCGTCGGGGCCGATTGCGACTTCCAGATACTGGGACCACATGCCGTCTTCGATGAGGGCGGCCTTCAGGGCAGCGGCCTGTTCGGACCCCGGTTTCACCGACTGGATGCCGGAGCCGACCTTGTCCTCAAGGGCGGCGCGGATGGAAGCGGCCTTGGCATAGTCGCCGCGGGCGCGTTCCTCGATCACCCGTTCCACTGCCGATACTGCGAAAGTCACGCCGGCGGCTTTCACGCATTGCAGGTCAACGGGGGAGAGAAGACGCTTTTTCGCGCCCGGCGCGGCTGAAAGGCCGAGCGCCGCGATGTCGCCAAGCGGGCGCCCGGCGGAAGCATCAAACGCAGCTTTTTCAAAGAGGTCGGCAACGGTTGCTGCCACCGGTGTCATATCGTGAAGATTGCCGCCGGAAAGAAGCACCGGGGTCGGGCCTTCGCCCGTGTCGATACGGCCAACAAATGTGCCATTCCGCCAGTCCGCGGGCAAAGCCAGGGACGGATCGAAGTCGGTAGAAAACATGTAGGAAGCCCCTCCCAAGGCTTGCGTATTGATAGCGCTACCATCAGCATCCGGGCCCTCGTTGTCAAGCTTCTTGACGGGGTCTTCCGGGTGCAGCCGCGCAGCAGGGCGGGTTTGTGCCGTTTGCGAACATTCCGACAGGTTTTTCACGATTTCCGTTGAAATGGTAGCGCTAACGCATAATATGTGGAAACGCTACCATCTGAGGGGATGGTGTAAATATATTGGGGATACAAGGGGATAGGGGATGAAGCGTTTCATCGCACTTGGCGATTCTGTAGCGGTTTTTGCGCTGGTGGTGGCAGGCGCAGGCCTTCTGGCGGCCTGTTCGGACCAGAAAACCGCCACTCCGGGTGAGGCCAAGGCCCCGGAATCCGCTGAGTCAGCCACTATCCCGGCCGAGTCCCCTGTCAATCCCGCCGCATGGCCCGAAGCACGCAGCAAAGGGCTGATTGATGCGGCAACGGAAGCAAAGATCACCGAACTGATGGCGGCCATGAGCCTTGAGGAAAAGGTCGGCCAGCTGATCCAGGGTGATCTTTCAACCATCCGCCCCGAAGACCTGCGCGACGTGCCGGTTGGCAGCATCCTTGCCGGCGGCAGCAGCGCGCCGCTGGGTTACCCTGATCGCGCCCCCGCCGAAGCGTGGGTTGAAACGGCAAAGGCCTTCCGGGCGGTGGCGATGGAAAGCCGCGACGGGCACACGGCCATCCCGCTTCTCTTCGGGATCGATGCCGTGCACGGACACGGCAATGTGGTGGGGGCCGTGGTGTTCCCGCACAATGTGGGGCTCGGGGCGGCGAACGACCCGGATCTGGTGAAACGCATATCGGAGGTGACGGCCATCGAGGTGGCGGCTACCGGCATCAACTGGGCCTTCGCGCCCACGCTTGCCGTGCCGCAGGATGACCGCTGGGGAAGGACATACGAAGGCTATTCGGAATCGCCCGACCTTGTTGCCTCCTACGCCGCCGCCGCTGTGGAAGGCTTGCAGGGCAAAGCGGGGGAAATCCGCATTCAGGACGGTCATGTGGCAGGCTCGGCCAAGCATTTCCTCGGCGACGGCGGCACCGAAGGCGGGATCGATCAGGGGGACACGAAAGTCTCCGAGGCCGATCTCGCCCGCATTCACGGGGCAGGCTATCCCCCGGCTATCGATGCCGGTGTGATGACGGTGATGGCCTCCTACAACAGCTGGTACGGCGTGAAGATGCACGGCAACCGGTCGGTGCTGACCGATATCCTGAAGGGCCGCATGGGCTTTGACGGCTTCGTGGTTGGCGACTGGAACGGCCACGGCCAGATTCCGGGCTGCGTGCCGACCAATTGCCCCCATGCCTTCAATGCCGGGCTCGACATGGCAATGGCGCCCGACAGCTGGCGCGAGCTTTATGCCAATACGCTGGCGCAGGTGAAGGATGGCACCATTCCGCTCGCCCGTGTTGAAGATGCCGTACGGCGTATCCTGCGTGTCAAATTCCATCTGGGGCTGTTCGATCCCGCCCGCCCGTTTGAAGGGCGCACCGACCTTGTCGGCAGTGCGGCGCACCGTGCGGTGGCGCGCGAGGCCACGGCCAAATCGCTGGTGCTGCTGAAAAATGAAGGTGGCGCCCTGCCGGTGAAGGCTGGTGCCAACGTGCTGGTGGCGGGCGCTGCGGCCAATGACATGGGCCAGCAAACCGGTGGCTGGACGCTCAGCTGGCAAGGCGATGGCAACAGCCGCGCCGATTTCCCGAACGGGCAAACGATCCTTGAAGGCCTGCAGCAAACGATGGCAGCGGGCGGCGGCAGCGCCACCTTCTCGGCTGATGGCAGTTTCACCGACAAGCCGGATGTCGCCATCGTGGTGTTCGGCGAGCAACCCTATGCCGAAATGCGCGGCGACCTTCGCACGCTCGAATTCGAGCCGGGCGACAAGGCCTCGCTTGCCATCCTCAAGAAACTGAAGGCCGCCGGTGTGCCGGTCGTTTCCGTGTTCCTGTCGGGTCGCCCCATGTGGGTGAACCCGGAGCTGAACGCGTCCGATGCTTTTGTCGCCGCGTGGCTGCCGGGCAGCGAAGGTGGCGGCGTGGCCGACGTTCTGATCGGCGACAAAGATGGCAAGGCCCGCACCGATTTCACAGGCAAGCTCTCCTACAGTTGGCCGAAAAGCGCCGACCAGTTTGCGCTGAATGTGGGGCAGGAAGGCTATGACCCGCTCTTTGCCTTCGGCTACGGCCTGAAGGCAGGGGAGGCGAGCAGCCTGCCGATGCTTTCCGAAGAGCCGGGCATTGACGCCAGCGACTTCAACCGCACGCTCTTCTTCGCGCGCGGCGCCTTTGTGAAGCCCTATTCGGCAAGTTACGGCGAGGGCATCGCCCATGCGCATATCGATTCCGCCAACATGCAGGAAGGGGCCGTGAAGCTTGAGTGGGGCGGTGCGCCCGCCACTTTCGCCATCACCGGCCCCGAAATGGAAATGAGCCGCGAGACGAATGCCGATATGTCGCTTGCAGTCACCTACCGGGTGGATGCGGCACCCGAAGGCGAAGTCAGCATCGCGATGCCGACAACCCTTGGGGACACAGGGCTTGATGCCAAGCCGCTCTTCTCCGCAAACATTGGCGAATGGCGGACAGTGAAACTGTCACTCAGCTGTTTTGCCCGTGCAAACCCCGGCATGCAGCAGGTGGCGTCACCCCTTGTCATTACGGCAAGCGGGGCGTTCGGCATCAGCATTTCGGACGCGCGGATCGTGACCGACCCCGAAGGGACGGTCTGCCCGGATGGTAGCGCGGTTGACTGAGGCACCTAGCCTTTTGAAATGACTTGAAGCCCGGCAAGCTTGCCGCCACAGTCCCCGGATGTAGAACAAACGTTTGGGGGCAAGGCCATGCAGAGACGCGACTTTCTGAAAACGCTGGCGGGGTCGACAGCCGCGCTTTGGGCGCTAAAGGCGGGCGGCGCTGCGGCATTCGCGGGCGACGGCGCATGGCCGGGATACGACAAGGCGTTTGTCATCAACAATCTTGGCGGGCTCAGTGACCCCAACCTTCGGCTGAAGGATTACGAAGCCGAAGGGATCGACAAGAAGACCTTCGTCGTGTCCCCGCGCATTCTGGCGGACCTCAAGGCCTCGGGCATGACGGCGGTGAACCACACAATCGGCCATGTGATGGGGCCGGGCGACCCGTTCGAAATCTCGGTTGCCGATATCGCCTTCTGGAACCAGGTGGTGCGCCACAATGCCGATGCGCTGACGCTCGTGCGCTCGGTTGCCGATATCAAGGAAGCGAAGCAAAGCGGGCGCTGCGGCATCATTCTCGGCTTCCAGAATACAACGATGCTGGGCGACGACGCGGAGCGGGTGGATACCTTCGCCGGGCTTGGTGTGAAGATCATCCAGCTGACCTATAACGACCGCAACCGGGTCGGCGATGGCTCGATGGTCGCCGAAAACCGGGGCCTGACTGCCTTTGGCCGTGAGGTGGTGGAACGCCTGAACCATGTCCGTGTGCTCGTTGATCTCAGCCACTCGGGCGAACAGACCTGCCTAGATGCCGTGAAGGCCAGCAAGCGACCGATCTGGATTTCGCACACCGGCTGCCGGGCGCTCGCCGACACGCCGCGCAACAAGACGGACGTCGAACTCCGCGCCGTTGCCGAAAAGGGTGGCATGGTCGGCATCTATTTCATGCCGTTCCTTCGGGACGACAGCTTCGCGATGGCGGAGGACGCCGTCCGCCATATCGAGCATGCCATCGATATCTGCGGCGAGGATCATGTGGGCATCGGCACCGATGGCGGCACCACGGCGGTTGATGATGTGGATGCTTTCCGCGCCGTTATCGCCCGCGAGATCGAGGAGCGCCGCAAGGCCGGCATCTCGGCCAAGGGGGAAAAGCCCGGCGTCGTCACCTTCCTGCCTGACATGCAGGGGCCGGATCAGTTCCGCATGCTCGCGGCCATGCTTTCAAAGCGCGGGCATTCGACCGGCCGGATCGAGAAGATTCTGGGGCAAAACAGCCTCGCTTTCATGCGCGAGATCTGGGGCGCCTGATCAGGCGCCACTAATACCCAGATATAACTTCACCCTTTCGGGTGGCGGCGTTACTATCGGGCCTCGACGTTCCGATTATGTTGATCCATCGATTGTTGCCAACCTCACGCCGTGGCTGCGCTTTTTGCCCGTGTGCGTTTTTCCCATGAGGCCCGACAATGACCCGTTTTCCGCACCTTGCCGCACTCGCCCTTGCCCTGATCGCCAGCACAGCCGCCTCCGCGCAGGACAGGCCGCCCACCCCCGTGGATGTGGCGCAGCCTATTGTCCGCTCGGTGACCGAATATAACGAATATACGGGCCGGTTCGAGGCCGCCCAGCAGGTGGAAATCCGCGCCCGTGTGTCGGGCTATGTGCAGGAAATCCGCTTCAAGGACGGCGAGGATGTGAAGGCGGGCGATGTGCTGATCGTCATCGATCCGCGCCCCTACCGGGCGAATGTGGCGCGCGCCAAAGCGGACAAGAGCCACGCAGTTGCCATGCGGAAACTGGCGGAGCTTGAGGTTGCCCGGGGCGAAAAGCTGATCAAGAGCAACAATATCCCGGCAGACGAGCTCGACAAGCGCCGCGCCAACCTTTCGGCGGCGACGGCGACCGAGGAAGCCGCCCAAGCAGCGCTCACGAATGCGGAACTTGATCTGGAATTCACCGAGGTGAAGGCGCCCTTCGATGGCCGCCTGTCGCGCAAGCTTGTGGATATCGGCACGCTTGTCTCGGGCGGGTCGCCGCAATCGACGGTGCTTGTGAATATCGTCAGCCGCGGGCTCGCGCATTTCTGGTTCGACGCGCCGGAGGCCGACTATCTGCATTTCCTGCGGCTCGATAACCGGGGCGAGCGCACGTCGGCCCGGTTCGAGGTCAAGAAGGTGCAGGTGCGGCTCCTGGACGAACAGGAGTTTGTCCATGAAGGGTATCTCGATTTTCTCGATAACCGCATCAACGAAGGCACCGGCACGCTGCGGGCCCGGGCTGTGTTTGACGAGGGCGGCGAACTGCTGATCCCCGGTGCCTTCGGGCGCCTGCGCCTGCCGGCTTACGGCCCGCATGAAGTGATGCTGCTGCCGGATACGGCGATCCTTTCCGATCAGGGGCGGAAGCTCGTTTATGTGATTGGCGAAGGCAATGTGGTGGGGGTTCGCATGGTCGAAACCGGCCCGATTGCCGAGGGCATGCGGATCGTGCGGAGCGGCATCCAGCCGACCGACAAGGTGATCGTCAACGGCGGGGTGAAGGTCCGCCCCGGCATGCCTGTCGCCCCCAATCCGGTTGATCTTGCCGCCAGCGCCAGCTGACCCCAGCGAAGAAGGAAATCGCCATGCGCTTCTTCCAGAATTTCATCGACCGGCCGATTTTCGCGACGGTCATCTCCATTCTGATCGTCATTGTCGGGGCCGTCAGCTATATCGGCCTGCCGGTTTCGCAATATCCCGAAGTTGCCCCGCCGACCATTCAGGTGGTGGCCAACTATCCGGGTGCATCCGCCGAAACCGTGGCCGATACGGTGGCCACACCCATCGAGCAGGAAATCAACGGCGTTGAAGGCATGCTCTATATGCTGTCGCAGGCGACGGGGGACGGGCTGCTTACCATCACGGTGACCTTCGCGACGGGCACCGATCTGGATGACGCGCAGGTGCTGGTGCAGAACCGCGTGGCGATTGCCGAGCCGCGCCTGCCCGAGGAAGTGCGGCGCCTGGGCGTCATCACCCGCAAAAACTCGCCGGACCTGATGATGGTGATCCACCTCAGCTCCCCCGATGGCAGCCGCGACCAGCTTTATATCTCGAACTATGCCAAGACCCAGATCGTGGACCGGCTGGCGCGGATCGAAGGCGTGGGCGAAGCCCGCATCTTTGCCGAACGGGCCTATTCGATGCGGGTCTGGCTGGACCCTGACCGGATCGCCGCGCGGGAACTGACAGCAGGGGATGTGGTCAGTGCGCTTCGCCGCAACAACCTGCAGGTTGCCTCCGGCGTCATCAACCAGTTGCCGGTGAAGGATCAGGGCGCATTCGAGCTTGGCGTGCGCACACAAGGCCGGCTGACAGCACCCGAAGAGTTCGCCAACATCGTGGTGAAAACCGATACCGAAGGCCGCGTCACCCGTGTGCGGGATATCGGCCGGGTGGAACTGGGTGCGCAGGACTTTTCGAACAACGGTTACCTGAATGCCGATCCGGCCCTGCCGATCGCCATTTTCCAGCGGCCGGGGTCGAACGCGCTGGCAACGGCTGCCGAGATCATCGCGGCGATGGAGGATATCGCCTCCGAGTTTCCGGCGGGCATGGTGCATACGATTGCCTATAACCCGACCGATTATATTGAGCGCTCGGTCGATGCCGTTTACGACACGATCTTCGAGGCCATCTTGCTCGTCGTCATCGTGATTGCCGTGTTCCTGCAGTCATGGCGGGCGTCGCTGATTCCGGTGATCGCGATCCCTGTGTCGCTGATCGGCACCTTTGCGGTGATGGCGGCCTTCGGTTTCTCAATCAATAACCTGACCCTTTTCGGGCTGGTGCTAGCCGTGGGTATCGTGGTCGATGACGCGATTGTGGTGGTCGAGAATGTGGAACGCTACCTGAAGGCCGGGCTGCCGGCGCGGGAAGCGGCACGGAAGACGCTTTCCGAGGTCGGCGGCGCCCTGATCGCAATTGCGCTGGTGCTTGTCGCCGTGTTCGTGCCGGCGGCCTTCATCACCGGTATCAGCGGGCAGTTCTACCGCCAGTTCGCACTGACGATCGCGACCGCAACGGTGATTTCCGCCATCGTTTCGCTCACCCTTTCGCCAGCGCTTGCCGCGCTTCTCTTGAAGGCGCACGGCGAAGAGGGGGAGGAAGGCCATAAGGCGCGGCCATGGGACGCCTATGTGACCCGCTTCTCGGACGCCTTCAACAAGGGCTTCGACCGGCTGTCGGATCGTTACGGCGCCCTGACAGAGAAGCTCACTGGGCGTACGCTTGCCATGAGCGGTGTCTATGCCGGGCTGCTGCTAGCCACCGTCCTGGTGTTCGCGCGCGTTCCCACGGGGTTCATCCCGCAGCAGGATGTTGGTTATTTCATCACTGTGATCCAGTTGCCGCCGGGGTCGTCCCTGTCGCGGACTGACGAAGTGGTGCGCCGGGCCTCGGCCATCCTCGCCGAGCATCCGGCCATCGCCAATGCCGCTGCCTTTGCGGGCTTCGATGGTGCCACCTTCACGAATGCGCCGAACGCCGGTGCGATCTTCTCGCCACTCAAGCCGTTCGAGGAGCGCCTTTCGGATGGCTGGACCATCGACAAGGTGATGGGCGAAGTGCAGATGAAGTTTTTCGGCATCAAGGAAGCCATGATCTTCGTCGTGCAGCCGCCGCCGGTGAGCGGTATCGGCAGCGCGGGCGGCTGGAAACTTTACCTGCAGGATCGTGGCGGGCGCGGCAGTGCAATGCTCGCGGGGCAAGCCTACGGCCTGATGGGCGCGGCGAGCCAAAGCCCTGTGGTGCGCCAGCCCTTCACGCTCTTCAATACCGCAACGCCGCAGATATATGCGGATATCGACCGGGTGAAGGCGCAGATGCTGGGCGTGCCGCCTGAGCGGATTTTCGAGACGCTTGAGGTTTATCTCGGCTCTGCCTTCGTCAACGATTTCAACTTCCTTGGCCGCACCTACCGCGTAACCGCGCGGGCAGACGGTGAATTCCGTGATGACCCGAGCGATATTTCGGGCCTGCGCACACGGTCGGACAACGGCGAGATGGTGCCGATCGGCTCTGTCGCCACATTCGAGAACCAGACGGCCCCCTACCGGGTGTCGCGCTATAACCTCTATCCCGCCGCCGAATTGATCGGCGACGTGGCACCGGGCTATTCGACCGGCGATGCGATTGCCGAAATGGAGGGGATTGCCGCGAATGTGCTGCCCGACGGGTTCGCCATCGAGTGGACGGATCTTGCCTATCAGGAACTGACGCAGGGTGACACCAGCGTGGTCGCCTTCTCGCTGGCTGTTGTTTTCGTCTTCCTGCTCTTGGCCGCCCTTTATGAAAGCTGGATGCTGCCGCTCGCGGTGATCCTGATCGTGCCGATGTGTATTCTGGCCGCCATGATCGGCGTGTCGATGCGGGGAATGGACAATAATATCCTCACCCAGATCGGGCTTCTGGTGCTGATCGGCCTTGCCGCCAAGAATGCCATCCTGATCGTCGAGTTTGCCCGTCAGCTGGAAAACGAGGGCCGCACACGGTTTGAAGCCGCGGTCGAGGCCGCCCGTCTGCGCCTTCGGCCCATCCTGATGACATCCTTTGCCTTCATCTTCGGCGTGATCCCGCTCGCCATTGCCTCAGGGGCCGGGGCGGAGATGCGCCAGTCGCTGGGCACGGCGGTTTTCTCGGGGATGCTGGGCGTTACCTTCTTCGGGCTGATCTTCACACCGGTCTTCTATGTCATTTGCCGCACAGCCGGCGGCTGGTGGGAACGCCGGAGCGCACGTGAGGCTCAGGCAAAAGCGTCGTAAATGAGTTTGAGGCCCGAGAGGAACACAGCCGCATAAATGATGCGGTAAAAAAGCGCGTGCGACACACGGGCATTGAGCCACATGCCGAGCTTGAAACCGATGGGCACGAGCGGCGCCAGCACGGCGGCGGCAACAGCCGCCTTCAGGGTCAGTTGCCCGGCGAGGATATAGGCCGGCAGCTTGCCCGCATTCACCAGCGCGAAGAACCACACACCGGTGGCGGCAAACACGCCCGGCGCCAGCTTCTTGGGCAGCAGGTAGGTGTGGAAGGGCGGCGAACCCGCGTGGGCGATATAGCTTGTATAGCCCGCGACTGCGCCCCAGAACTGGCCGTCATTCGACGGGGCTTTCGGGCCGTTTTCTGCCTCCGCCGCTTTCCTTGGCCACCAGCTGTAAAGACAGAAGGCGACGGCGATGATGCCGACCATCAGCCGCACCATGTCGGCGCTGACCATACTGGCGGTCAGCCCGCCGATGATGATGCCGACCGCCGCGCCGGGCAGCAGTTTCTTCAGATGGCCCCAATCCGCCTGACCGCGCCAGGCGCGCACCCCGAAAAGGTCCATGAACAACAGAAGCGGCAGCATGATCGCCGCCGCTTCGGTTGGCGGCACGGCAAGCGACAACAGCGGCACAGCCAGAAGCGCAATGCCGCCGAACCCGCCTTTCGACACGCCGGTAATTACCACCGCCGGGATGGCGGCGGCATAAAACCAGGGGTCGGTCGGGATCATTTCAATCATCGGATTTCCTCTCGTCGGCGTGGCCACCATAACAGAGGAAAAGCGATTGTCGCGTCGCGAGTTTCGAAACGGCGTGTCGCTTCGAAAAGGTTCAGGACGCGGTATCGAGGGTGAGGCTTTTCTCTGCCACCATCGTGCGCTCGGGCGGGAAGTCGAGGATGACCGTGGTGCCGGCGCCGGGTGTGGAATCGATGGAAAGCTTGGCCTGATGCAGTTTCGATAGCGCGTCCACAATGGCGAGGCCAAGCCCGAGGCCGCTTTGCTTTTCGCTTGTCCACACCGAATGCAGCTTCGAGAAGCGCGCGACGGCACGAGAGACGTCGTCGGGGCTCATGCCGCAGCCGTTATCAGACACCGCAAGCCGGATGCCATGATCGCGCCGCACATAGGCCTCCATCGTTACCCACCCGCCGGGCTCGGTGAATTTGATGCTGTTGGTGACAAGATTGAGGATGACCTGCAGAAGCCGCAGCCTGTCTCCCCAAAGCTGGGGCATATCTTTCGCGCACTCGATATAAAGCCGGATATTCTTTTCCTTGGCGCGGGTCTGGGACATGGTCCGCACTTTCTCGAGCAAACTGCCGACCTCCAGCTCCTGCTCGCGCAGTTCCACAAGGCCAAGGTCAACGCGGGACATTTCAAGGATATCGCCGACAAGTTCATTGAGCAGCGATCCGGCGTGGCTGATATAGCCGGCATAGCCTTTCAGTCGCTCCTGATTGTCAGACGTGAAATCGAGGCTCTGGATAAGGCCCGCGTAGCCGATGATGGCGTTGAGCGGTGTGCGCAGTTCGTGGCTGAGGTTCGCCAGAAACTCCGTCTTGCTGCGGTTGGCTTCGGTTTCGCGCATCAGCGCTTCATTCATCTTGTCCTGCAGGTTGCTGACATCGGTGAAATCCTGCACCGATCCGATCACCAGGCGGGGGCGGCCAAGGTCGTTGCGCTCCACCCGGCCGATTTGGCGAACGACACGCACCTTGCGATCGCGCCGCATGATCCGGTGCTGGATATCATACTGGTCCAACTCGCCCGTCAACACCCGGTCCACGGCTTCTTTCACCTTGTCCCGGTCTTCAGGATGGATCATCCGGGCAACTTCGGTCATGCCCGGCGGCTGACTGGTGTTGTCGTACCCGCAGATTCGGTAAACCTCGTCCGACCAGTAAAGATCGCCGGTTGCGATGTTCCAGTCCCAGCTGCCCACATTGGCCAGTTGCTGCGCCATCAGGAAGCGGGCTTCGGCGTGGCGGAGGCGCGTGAGCGAGCTTTTCAGTTCCGCCTCGCGCTGCACCAGCAGCGAATGCGCCTGCTTCAGCGGGGTCATGTCGGTCATGATCACGCCGAACAAGAGTTCGCCGTTCGCGTCGCTTTTCACAATCGACGTGCCAACCGCACGGGTTTCGCCGTCCTTGGTCAGCATCGGCAGGGCGTCGCGCTGGCCCATCAGATAGATCGGCGCGCCGCTCCGGCTATGATCGTCGAAATAGCGGGTATGGTGCTGGCGAAGCTCGGTCGGGATCAGTTTTTCGAAGTGATCGCCGACGAGTTCTTCCTGCCCGTAGCCTGTCATCTCGGATGCGCCGGGATTGGCGTAGCGGATGATGCCGCCAGCGTCGATCAGGTAGAAGGCGTTGGGGGCCAGCCCCACAAGGCGCGCGATGATTTCTTCAACTTCGCTCATAATGACCTACCCCCTGAAGATCATCCGTCTCAAAACAGGCCCATGGCCTTGAAGTCCTGTAATGCTTCCCTGATCGGCTCAGGGTCGAGAATGGTGATGAGCCGGTCCGTCCGTACCAGTTTGCCGGCCTGCTCCAGCTCCCTGAATGTACGGCTGGTTTGTGCCTTCGATAGGCCGTTGATGAGGCCGATCTCGGTTTGGGTAATGCCCAGCGGGATGGCATCGCCCACTTTAGGCAGTTCATCGGGGCGGCTGCGCAGCCACAGTTCTGCCAGGAAGGCGACGAGCTTGGATTGTGCGTCCCCGAAGTTGGTGATTGTGCCCCGAAGCGAGCATTTCTGGATTGAACTCAGAAGTTCCTGCGTCAGCGCGGGATACAGCGATGGCCGTTCGTCCAGAAGGGCAAAAAGCTGTGCACGGGGCAGGGCTGTGGCTGTCACCTTGTTCAGTGCCATCAGGTTCACCCGGACGTCGCCATGCACCAGGACGCGGGCCGGCGCAAAATCGCCGGGGATGAAAAGCTGGGGGTAGAAAGTGCGGCCACAGGGCAAGTCGACATAGCAAACAGCACAGCCGCTGCGGATCAGATACACGGTCTCGAGCGGGGAACGGCAAGTTGCAATGACAGCGCGACGGTCAAAGGAGACTTCTTTGCCATGTGTGCATGCAATATTGGCCAAGTCATCGTGGGTCGGACATGACTGACGAACACTTGTCTCTTTTACACCTTCGGTTGCAAACAACGCCGGAATTCCCGTTAAGATCGGCCATTTTACCAACTCGGATACAAGGCTACAGGTTTATATAAAGGCCAAATCCTTGCACGCCCTCCATACAATTTTGGTTTCATTTGGAACATGCGTCCTGTTGCCGCGGGTTGTGCCGGGCTTGCATTTCATGGGCAATGCATCTAAATATTTTAGTCAGCTAAAAATATTGAGATTAGGTCCGGACTATCCCCATGACAGGCTTGCGTGAACAACAGAAGGCCCAGCGGCGTCGCCAGATCGAGGTGGCGGCTGCTGAACTCTTTGTCGAAAAAGGCTTTGCCGACGCCACCATCGAGGAAATCGCGCGTCGTGCGATGGTGTCCGCGCCGACCGTTTATAATTATTACGGCACGAAGGGTGACCTGCTGCTGGCGCTGGTGGCGCGCGGGGAAGAGGGGATTGCCGCCCATATGCCCGATTTCGAAGCACGGGCCGCAGTCGAGGAGCCGGTTGATCTGGTCACAGCCGTGATCGCCTCGAACGTGCGGGATACGCTTTCCGCCCTGTCGCGGGAACTCTGGGGGCATGTCGTCGCCTTCGTTGCGACCTCGCCGGACCCGGAAGTAGCGCCCAAGTATCTGAATACGATTGCGGAAGGGCTGGCAGCGGCCATTGAATCCGTACTGCGGGCCTATCAGGCATCGGGCCGGGTTATCGATGCGGTGAATGCCCGCGAGACCGCCTATATGCTGACCCGGCTGGAGCGCATCCATTTCCTGAATTTCGTCTATCTGAAATCCATGACGCTGGAAGCGCTGGAGGCGGCAATCGCTGCGGACGTGGCTGTCGTGATGGCGGGGATCACGCGCCCTGCTGCATCAGGACGGGCTTAAAAATTTATTAGCCAGCAAAATTAGTTTAGTTGACTATAAAAAAATAGCCTGCCATATTTTCTTCACGTGGGCACCTTACGGGAGGAAAAATCATGGCCATCAAGGCTCGTTATAAGCTCAGTCTCACGCTCGCCGGATCAACGGCGGCAATCGCACTTCTCGCCGGGGCGCCTGTCGTCCATGCGGACGATGATGTCACTTTCGAGGAAATCACGGTTACGGCGTCGCGCCGTGCCGAGCGTATCCAGGATATCCCCTATAATATCTCGGCTGTCACCGGCGGCACGATCGAACGCGCCAACATGCTGGATTCGGCCGAGCTTCTGCGCTCGGTTTCCGGTGTCACGGTCGCTGACCGCGGCCCGCGTAACGCCAGCGCCGTGAACAGCATCCGCATCCGCGGCCTCAACGTGGATAGCTCGGTACTTGGTGACTATGCAGTCTCTGCTGCAGCGTCCGTTTCCACCTACCTTGGCGACACGCCGCTTTTCGCGAACCTCCTGCTGAAGGATCTGGAGCGGGTCGAGGTGCTGCGTGGGCCGCAGGGCACGCTTTATGGCTCGGGCGCGCTCGGCGGTACGGTTCGCTATATCCCGAACAAGCCGGATACAGCTGAATTCACCGGCCAGGTGGCAGGCTCAATGAGCAAGGTGAAGGGCTCGGACAGTGTGGGCTGGACGGGTGACCTGACGCTCAACGTACCGCTTTCCGACAAGCTCGCCTTCCGCGCCACCGGCGCACGGCAGGATTTCCCCGGCCTCACCGACTATGTGAATGTGTATGAGCTGGACGGGAACGGGGCACCGGTCGCGCCGAACGGCATCCTGTCGCCGGATGCTTCCTACAAGAATGTCGAGGACGCCGACACCTATGATGTCTGGTTCGGTCGCGCTGCCCTGATGTTCAAGCCGTCCGATACAGTTGAAATCACCGCCAGCTATATGCGCCAGTCGGATGATATCGGTGGCCGCCGCGCTGAAACGGTTGGCAAGGATGGCTTCGGCAACACCTATGGCCGCTACGAAGTTGGCTCGGTGCAGCTTGAGCCCGCCGAAGCGGATGTCGAGATGATGGCACTTGAGGCCAGTATCGATCTCGGCTTCGCGACGCTCACATCATCGACCAGCCACTATGATGTGGATGGCTGGAGCACCAGCGAAAACACAGGCTTCTATGCACAGGCCGGCTGGCTGGGCTTCTATTATAACTTCGCGCGCCCGATGGCGACGGCTTACCGCACCTATTATGACAAGGCTTTCGTGCAGGAAGTGCGGCTGGTTTCTGAAGGGTCCGGCCCCATCCAGTATGTCGTCGGCCTTTACTATCAGGATCAGGACCGGCAATCGACGCAGCAGAGCTTCCTGCCCGGTGCCTTTGAATATCTGGACGCCCTTTACGGCCCCGGTATCACCTGGGCGAACCCGAACAATCAGGATTTCGAATATAGCCTGACCGAGAATTTCAAGCAGAAGGCCGTTTACGGCGAACTGACCTGGGCTCTCAGCGAAAACTTCGATGTGACGGGCGGTGTGCGCTGGTTTGATAACGACAGCACGTCGACCTCCTATATGGACCTGCCCTTCTATGTGGGGCTTTTCACCCCGCTGAACGGCGCGCCTATCGAGGGCGGTGAAAGCAAGGCGATCTTCAAGGCGAATGCCACCTATCACCTCAGTGACGACAGCCTCGTTTACGCGACCTTCAGCCAGGGCTATCGCCGCGGCGGCGTGAATGCGGTGCCGACAGCCGGTACTTTTGCCGAAAACCCTGCCTGGATCGTTTACGAGCCCGATACGGTCGATAACTACGAGCTTGGCTTCAAGGGCTCGGCCGATGGCCTGCGCTACACCGCCAGCGTCTTCTATGTCGACTGGTCCAACCCGCAGCTCAACACCTCGACCCCCAACTGGGGCTTCTTCGCGGTGGCAAACGGCGACAAGGCTTCAACCAAAGGGGTGGAGCTGGAACTTGAAGGCCAAATCGGCACCAGCCTCAACTATACGGTCGGCTATGCCTTTGCGGACGCCAAGCTGAAGGATGACTTCATCTCGCCGACCGGCGCCAACTATGCGCCCGATGGCACCCGGCTGCCGTCTTCGCCGAAGCATATGTTCAATGTGGCGCTGACAAATACCCACCCGATTTCCGAAAGCATGACGCTGATCAGCCGGGTGGACGGCTATATGCAGTCGAAGGTCAGAAACACCATCGGCACCACCAGCAGCCTGACCCGCGATATCGGCGGCTACGGCATCTGGAACGGCTCGGTGACGCTGGCGATGGAGGAAATTGATATCTCCATCTGGCTGAAGAATGCCTTCAATGCGCGGGGCGTGAGCGGTGTGTTCACCAATGCCTATATGGGCACGGCACCAAGCGAAGGCTATTACGGCAACGGCTCCAAGGAGCAGATCGCGCTGCCGCGTACCTTCGGCCTGTCGGCCACCTACCGCTTCTGAGGAAGCCGATATAAGACGGGTCTGCCGGCGCCGCTTGCCGGCGGCGGCCGATCCGTCTTTAATCAGGCAAACCGGAGCGAAAGCCAGCCATGCATCCTGCCCTCAAACCCATCGACGACATGCTTCGCCGCCGCGATATCGCGGGGGCAGCAGCCGGGCTTGAGGCTTTCATGGCCCGCTCGCCCGATGTCGCCGAAGCGCACTTGATGGCAGGGCGACTTGCGCAGATGCAGGCCGATTTCACCCGCATGCGGGATGCGGCGGGGCAGGCCGAACGGCTTGCCCCCGGCCACCCTGTCGCCAGCCTGATGGGGATCGAGGCGCGCATTCATCTGGGCGAGATTGCCGAGGCCGCAGAGCGGCTGGCGCAGATGGAAGTGGCGGCAGCCACCAACCCTGTGATGCTGCAGCATATTGCCGAGTTTTACACGCAGGCCGGGCGGCACGCAGACGCGGACCGCGTTTACAAGGCCGCTCTTGCGATCACGCCCGATGACCCGCGCCTTCTGTTCAACGCCGCGACGGCAGCCTTGTCGCTCGGTCAGATTGACGCGGCAGAAGCGCTGCTGGACCGCGCAATTGCGATCAACCCCGCCGACGGCGACGCCTGGTACAATCGCGCCACGCTCCGCACCTGGACGCACGAGAATAATCATATCGCCGCCCTTGAGGGCTGGCTCAAAACCGGCCCTGTAAAATCGCTTCGGGCCGTGCCCATCCATTATGCCCTCGCCAAGCAATATGAAGATACCGGCGACCATGCCGCCGCCTTCCGGCATCTGCAGGCGGGTGGTGACCTGCGGGCGGCCCATATGCGCTATTCAGTGCAGGCGGATACGGATGCGATGGCACTGATCGCCGGCACCTTTGACGCCGATTTTGCGGCAGGTGTTCCGGCCATGAGTGATGAACCCGGCCCGGTTTTCGTCCTCGGCCTGCCGCGCACGGGCACCACGCTGGTGGAGCGGATGCTGGCGGCGCATGACGAGGTCGAAAGCCTCGGCGAGATCAATGATTTTGCCTATGCCCTGATGGCGGAGGCCGGTCCCGCCAAGGGCAAGGCGGACCTTATCGCCCGTACGCGCGACATGGATCATGCTTCACTCGGCGCCCGGTATTTGCGCACCAGTGCGGGCAGGGGCGCGGGCAAGGCCTACCGGATCGACAAGACGCCGTCGAATTTCCTGTATCTCGGCCTCATCGCCAAGGCGCTGCCGACCGCGCGGATCATCCATCTGCGCCGCCATCCGATGGACAGCTGTTTCGCGATTTATAAAACGCTCTTCCGCATGGGATATCCGTGGAGCTACCGGCTCGCCGATATTGCCGAATATTATGTGGCATACAGCCGCCTGATGGATCACTGGCGGGCGGTGCTGCCGGGCCGGTTCCTTGATGTGGACTATGAAGCCCTTGTCGCCGACCCGGAAGGCGAAAGCCGCCGCCTCAGCGCCCATCTTGGGCTTGATTGGTCGCCTGCGGTTCTCGATTTCCACCGGAGCGACGCGCCGTCGACAACGGCCAGTGCCGTGCAGGTGCGTCGCCCGGTTTACAAAAGCTCGGTCGGCAAGTGGCAGCATTATGCGCGCGAACTGGCGCCCTTGGCTGAGCGGCTGCAGGCGGCGGGTATCGATATCGGCGTAGGGGCCGTGGCATGATCCGCGCGCTCACCTTTGCCCTGATGCTAGCGGCCGCCCCTGCCTTCGCCAACCAGCCCGCCGTTCGTGCCCTGCCGATGGATATCATGGGGATGGCGGGCGAGGCGCCGGTCCCCGAAACGCCGGTGACTGGCACCTTGCGGCTTGGCGCTATCTCTGGCGGTGGCTTCCAGAAGATCGTCGATCTTGAAGGCTCCGCTGACAATCCGGTCCTCGCTGTGCGGGCCTTGCCGGACATGGAAATAGCGCTTGTCTCGGATGGTCACGACCTGATCCCGCTCAATCGGGGTATTCGCACGACTACGCATCCTTACTGGGATTATATCGTCGAGCCCGGCAAAACATGGATGACGGACGAGGGCGAAACCGTCCTGTCGTTGCCTTTTGCGCTGATCGAAAAGAATGCCAACTGCATCCATAACGGCGTGCTGATGGCATGGACGGGTAAGGATGGTGCGCCTGCGCGTGCGCGGGTGCAGATCGCCAGCGAGACCTGCCTCTATTTCAAGTTTAACCTTTGGGCTGAAGCAGACGCCGCGTGGCAACCGGAAGTGCTGAATGGTGATGCTGCCATCGCGCGCTGGCACGCCGAACGGGCGACGGCCCTGCCGGTGCAGCCGGCATCCGCGCTTGCGGGTATCGATCTCGCGCAACCGGATATCATCCTGCCCGGCGACATGACGGCCTATGGCGCGGTCGTTGACGGTGTGCATTACACCAGCGGTTGCAATACCCGCTTTGGTGCGTACCCTTATTGCGACGTGATGCCGGTGCCGAGCTATTCCTTCGCCAAGACGTTTGTCGGTGGCCTTGGCCTCATGCGCCTTGAGGCCTTCGTGCCCGACGCGCGGGAGCGGCTGGTGGTAGACCTCGTCCCCGAATGTTCGGCCTATGAAGGTGTCACGCTCGGCCATCTTCTGGATATGGCGACGGGTCATTACCGGTCCGAAAAGGCGGAAGCGGATGAGGCTGCCGCCGACTATCTGCCCTTCTTCCTTGCCGCAAGCGCCAGCGAGAAGACGGCCTTTGCCTGCGGCCATTTCCCGCGTCGTGCCGCACCCGGCACCCGGTTCAGCTACCATACGTCCGATACCTGGCTTCTGGGTGTCGCCATGCAGGCGCTGTGGCGGCAGTATACGGGTGAACCGGATGCCGATTTCTATGCAGACCTGATGGTGCCCCTCTGGCGCAAGCTCGGCCTCAGTGCGCTTGCTGAAACCACACGGCGGCTGGATGGCATCCCCTTCACCGGATACGGCCTTGTGCTGCACACGGGCGATATCGCCAAACTCGCGCATCTGATGGCCGCGGGCGACAAGCGCCTTGCCCCGGCCTTGTCCAAGGGCGCTGGGCTGCCGGCGGGAGACAAGTCCCTGCGCTACTCAAGCGGCTTCTGGCAGTGGGATGCAGGCAGTGCCTTTGGCTGCGGTCAGCAGGTGTGGCTGCCGTTCCTGTCGGGTTATGGCGGGCTCAGCGCCGTGCTGCTGCCGGACGGGGGCGCCTATTATTATATCAGCGACAGCGGCGTGCATCGCTTCGCGGGGCCGGTGAAGGCGCTGGCAACGAAAGCTGAAATCTGTGGGGGGACAAAGAATGAGTGACGGTGTAACCCTGACGGCGCAGCCTTCGCTGTTCGCCGGGCCGCGCGCCAACCCGGATGGCTTCTGGGCAGCGATCATGCTGGCGTTTCTCACCACCGCCGGGCTTTTCTATGTGAACATCATGCCCGCCATCGTCTCCGGCCTTGTGGACGGGATGGGGGCATCGCCCGACCGCGCCGGCTATGTCGGGGCGGCCAATATGTATGGCTCTGCCGTTGGCGCGCTTGCCGCCGTTTTCGCGGCCTCCCGCTTGCCGTGGCGCAAGGCGGCCTTTGTGGCGCTCGTGCTGCTTGTCGGGATCGACGGGATATCGGCCCTGCAAACCAGCGTGACGCCCCTGATCGCCATCCGGGCGTGCCACGGCCTTGTCGGCGGCTTCCTGATCGGTGTCGGCTTCACGGTGATCGCCCGCACGGCTTCGCCCGACCGCAGCTTCGGCATGCTGCTTGTTGTGCAATATGGGCTCGGGGGGCTTGGCTTGCGCTTCCTGCCGGGACTCGTGCAAACCGGCGGTACGGCGGTGCTTTTCGAAGCATTGACGGCGTTCAGCCTTGTCACCTTGGTCATGCTGCCCTTCCTCGCGCCCTATCCGCCGCGCCCGAAAGCGATTGAAGGCGAGGCCGCCGCACCCGGTGTGCCGAAGTTGCCGGCGTTCCTCGCCCTTCTTGCTGTCTTCCTCTTTCAGGGCGGCAATATGGCGGTGATGGCCTATGTGATCGAGCTTGGCCGTGCCAAGGGGTTGGAGCTCGGCTGGATCAGCAACGCGCTTTCCGAGGCCAACTGGATCGCTATCCTTGGGGCTGTCGCCGTCTATGCGGTCGGCGCGCGGTTCGGCCGCATGAAGCCATTGATGATCGGCCTTGCCGTCACGCTTGTCGGCATGGGGCTTTTCTACCGGTCGGATGTCGCCGCCTTCTTCTATGCAGCGAATGTGGTGACGGGCCTGACCTGGGCCTTCCTGATCCCCTATCTCCTTGGCCAGTGCGCGGCTTTTGATACGCACGGCCAGATGGCCGCGCTTTCCGGTTTCTTCTCCAAGATGGGGCTGGCATCCGGCCCCATGATCGCGGCGCTCGTCGTGGGCGGCAGCGCGCACTATGAACCCATCCTCCATCTTGCCATCGTCGCCCTTGTGCTGTGCGCGGTGGCGGCCTTCCTGCCTGCCCGGTTGCTCGACCGCGCGGCGGCCTCCAGACAGGGAACTGAATCATGAGCCATTTCGCCATCGCAGGCTTGCAGCTCGATCTGCCGATTGCCGGCAACCTCGATCTTGTGCTGAAAAAAATACGGGTTACTGCGCTGCGCTATCCCTGGGTGCAGATGGTGGTGCTGTCCGAGCTCGCGATTTGCGGGCCTGTCACCGGCACCGCGACTGCATTGCCGTCACCCACCGAAGACACGCTGGCCTCTCTCGCGAAAGAGCTTGGCCTCTGGATCGTCAGCGGGTCGCTTTATGAAATGCACGAGGGCAAGGTCTATAACACTGCAAGCGTGATCAATCCGGACGGCGAAGTCGTCACCCGGTATCGCAAGATGTACCCCTTCTATCCCTATGAGGCCGGTGTTGCTGAAGGGCAGGAGATTTGCGTCTTCGACGTGCCGGGGGTAGGGCGCTTCGGCCTCTCGATCTGTTATGACATGTGGTTCCCCGAAACGACACGGGCGATGGTCACCCAGGGCGCCGAGGTGATCCTGCACCCGACGCTGACAAGCACGGCAGACCGCGATGTGGAGCACGCCATGGCGCGCGCCGCTGCCGCACAAAACCAGTGCTATGTGATCGACATCAACGGGGCGGGCGAGCAGGCCTACGGCTGTTCGATGATCATCGGGCCTGAGGGTGATGTGATCCACGCCGCCCGCCGGGCTGAGGAAATCATCGCGGTGGAGATTGATCTCGGCCGGGTGCGGCGCACGCGGGAACGCGGCCTGATGGGGCTTGGCCAGCCGCTCAAGAGCTTCCGGGATGCCGGGCACCGCTTCCCGCAGGAGGGGATGGCCAACCGGACAGCCTATCTGGATAGCCTTGGGCCGCTGGAGATGCCGAAACGGGGTGGTTGATCCCCGCACTCTCTCGTATGACAGCGCTGCCGTAAGAAGGGCCGATGAGAATCGGCCCTTTTTCTTGCCATTTTGCCTGTTTTCGGCAGCGCGGCGATCATTGGACAGATCCGCATTGTGGCTGTTTACTGCGCCTGCGAAGGCATTTTGCGGTGCCATGCCTGTTGATTTCTGCGGCTTTTCAGCTTTTCTGGTGTTAAAGAAAAATTTACTGACAGCGCTGTCAGTAAAATGTGGACAATATATGACATAGCTGCTATCCAAAATAAGACAGCGCTGTCATCTGCTGGGGAGTAGAGGCAAGCCTGCGAGGGGAAACGCTGTTTTCTGGAGGAGGGAAAACGTGAAATCGAAAGCAATGAGACTCGGCTCGGTCGCGAGCACGATGTCGCTTATCCTTGCGGCCGTTTCGGCCGGTTCGGCCGTGGCACAAGATGCAGGGGCCGGCGAGACTGAATTTGAAGAAATCACCGTCACTGGTATCCGCGGCAGCCTTCAGCGTGCCATGGATATCAAGCGGAGCAACGCAGGTGTCGTCGATGCCATTTCGGCTGAAGACATGGGCAAGTTCCCTGATACCAACCTGGCTGAATCGCTGCAGCGTATTACCGGCGTGTCAATCGACCGTGTGAACGGCGAAGGCTCGAAGGTAACGGTTCGCGGTTTCGGCCCGGATTTTAACCTTGTCACCCTGAACGGTCGCCAGATGCCGGTTTCGACGCTCGAAGAAACAACGGCTTCGTCGTCGCGTTCGTTCGACTTCGCGAACCTTGCTTCTGAAGGCATCGCAGGCGTTGAAGTATTTAAAACCGGCCGCGCCTCGATCCCCACGGGCGGTATCGGTTCGACGATCAATATCAAGACGACCCGTCCGCTTGACGCACCCGGCATGAAGGCCTCGATTGGTGCAAAGGCGCTGGCCGACACGTCGGAAATTGACGGTACGTCCTACAATCCGGAATTCTCGGGCATCTACAGCAACACATTCGCTGAAGACAAGTTTGGCGTCGCCGTTTCGGGTAGCTATCAGAAGCGCGAAAGCGGTTATGCCCAGGCAAGCACGCCGAGTGGCTGGCGCGGTGCCTATCTCGGTTCCGAGAACAACTGGGGCACACTGCCGCAGATTCCGGATGGAGGCACTGAAGAAGACATCAATGTCATCAACCGTCCGGGCCCGAACGATGTTTATGGCGTCCAGCAGAGCCTTGGCTATGTGTTCACGTCGATCGATCGTGAGCGCATCAACGGCCAGGCCACCATGCAGTTCCGCCCGGTGGATACCTTCACCGCAACGGTTGACTACACCTATTCGAAGCACAAGGTGAAAACCAACCGTAACGACGTTTCGGTCTGGTTCAACTTTGGCGATACATCGAGCGAATGGACCGATGGTCCGGTCGCAGGCCCGGTTCGCTACTCCGAATATTTCGCTGGCTCCAAAGACGTTTCGATGGGCGGCGGCAAGTTCGAAGTGAACACCGAGATGAACTCGATCGGCCTCAATCTCGATTGGCAGGCAACCGACCGCCTGCACCTCGAGCTTGATGTGCACGATTCGAGCTCGCTGTCGGACTCCGGTAGCCCCTATGGCACCAGCGCCGTAGTTAGTACTGCGGCCTTCCTCAGCGACTTCACCCAGTCGATCGACTACAGCCGCGACTTCCCGGTCCTGTCACTGGACGGCGTCTCGGGTGTAAGCCCTGCTGGACTGCTGACGACGGGTTCGAGCTTCCGCAACAGCCTGATGCGGACGGATATCAAACAGGCCCAGTTCAACGGCAGCTATGATTTCGATACCGATTTCATCAAGAGCGTCGATTTCGGCGCAAGCTACACCGAGAACAAGGTCCGTTCGGCCTTCTCGAATGCCCAGCGCGACACTTGGGGTGGCGTGGGTACGGCTGCGGATATCCCGGACGATATCTTCGTGCTGCAAACCATCTCTGACAAGTTTAGCCAGGTGGAAGGCCATGATGATCCGGCCCTCTTCAACGAGTTCTATTCGTTCGACTTCGACCGTATGGTTGGCCTGATTGACAGTCTCTATGATGCTTGCGGCGGCGACGGCGTCTGTATCGCAGACGACTTCACCACCGACCGCCGGACCGAGGAAAAGAGCTGGGCAGGTTATGTTCAGGTCAATTCCGAGTTCGATATCGTTGATCGTCCGGCTCGCCTTGTTGCCGGCATGCGCTACGAGAAAACCGACGTAGACAGCCGCGCACTCGTGCCGATTGCTGTGGGCACCCAGTGGGTGGCCAACAACGAGTTTGGCGTGATCTTCTCGGATGATCAGGATTTCACCGAACTCACCGGTTCGTATGAACACTGGCTGCCGTCGATCGACTTCGATGTCGAATTCTACGACAATATGGTGTTCCGTGCGTCCTACAGCGAGACCTTCACGCGCCCCGGCTACAACCATATCCAGGGTGGCCAGACGGTGAACCAGATCTTCCGTGTTGACGGTGGTGACGGCAGCCAGGGTGATCCGGGTCTTCTGCCCTTCTCGTCGAAGAATATCGATCTGTCGACCGAATGGTACTATGACGACGCGAGCTACTTCTCGGTTGGCTTCTTCCACAAGAAAGTCAGCAACTTCATCGCTTCGTCTGAAATTCAGGCTACGCCGTTCGATCTCGTCACGCCTTATGGCGGCAAGCGCTACAACGACGCCGTTGCAGCCCTTGGCGGCTCGACCGACCTGACTGCAATCCGCAACTGGATTTTCGCCAATGCTGATCCGAGCACGGTTGAAATCCTCGGGACGGACTCGTCGGGCAATACCATCGGCAATATCTTTGGTGTACCGGGTGAAGACCCGACCCTCACCTTCGATATCACTGTGCCGATCAACGAACGCAGCGCCAAGCTGCATGGTTGGGAATTCGCCCTGCAGCATACGTTCGGCGATACTGGCTTCGGCGCGATCCTGAACTATACCATCGTCCGCGGCGATGTTGATTTCGACATCACCCAACCCGCGAGCGTGGCGCAGTTCGCCCTTGTCGGTCTGTCCGATAGTGCCAACATCATCGGCTTCTACGACAAGAACGGTCTGCAGGTTCGTGTTGCCTATAACTGGCGCGACAAGTTCCTGAACTCGACGAGTTCGGCCGCCGGCCCGAACAACCCGCTCTTCACCGAGGCTTACGGGCAGTTCGACGTCAGCATGAGCTACGATGTCACCGAAGCTCTCACGGTCTTTGCCGAAGCTATCAACCTGACCAACAGCTACAACCGTGTGCATGGCCGCCATGTCAACGAGGTCAACTATCTGACCCAGACCGGCCCGCGCTACGCGATTGGTGCTCGCTACAAGTTCTGACGCTCAGGCGTTGGAGCACGTCACTAGGTAATGAGAAGGCCGTTGGAAACAGCGGCCTTCTTGTTCTAAGCTGACCCCGGTGCCGGCAAGCACCAAGCGACAAGAAGGACAGGTATGACCCGCCACGCGCTTCTCAATAACGGGGATCACCAGAACCTCCGTATCAACAACCGCCGCGCCGCTGACCTTGGCGACGGTGTGATGTATGTGCCCACTTTCCCGTTCGAATTTCGCGCCGTTCAGGCGCACTATCCGATCCTGTTTCATCAGGATGCGTCCACCGGTCGCTACCATGCGCTTGCCATGTTCGGGTTCGAGCGCGGCGAAAACCTGTTCCTGACAGACGCCGGCTGGGATGCCCATTATGTGCCGCTCGCCATCCAGCGCCAGCCCTTCCTGATCGGGCAGGACGGCCGGGGTGGTCAGGTTGTTCATATCGACCTTGATAGCCCGCGGGTGAGTGGAACGGAGGGTGAGCCGCTCTTTCAGGCGAACGGCGCCAGTACGCCGTATCTGGAGCATGTCGCCGCCGTCCTTGATGCCATGCACAGGGGGGGCGAGGAAGCTGCGGCCTTCACGGAAACGCTGGCTACACTTGGCCTTCTGGAAAGCCTCGCGCTCGATGTCGAACTCGCCGACGGCAGCAAGAACCGCCTGATGGGCTTTCATGTGATCAATGAAGAAAAGCTGATGGCGCTTGATGGCGCCACGCTTGTCGATCTCAATGCCCGTGGCTATCTCGCGGCAATCTATATGGTGCTCGCCTCACTTTCGCACATCCGTGATCTGATCGTGCGCAAGAATGCACGGCTCGGAGGCCAGTGACAGGCCCATGCGTGCCGCACCGAAAGCGATCAGGGAAATCACGGGCGTCCGGTCGGATGCCTTGCCGCTGGATATCCTGACCGGCAATGAACCCATCGTGTTCAAGGGGCTGGTTGCCAATTGGCCGCTCGTGAAGGCGGGCCGCGCCTCGGTGGCGGCGGCGCGGGACTATCTGAAAAGCTTCCACAACGGCGCCTCCGTTGCGGTCACGCTGGCGGCACCCGAGGAAGGCGGTCGGGTTTTCTATAACGACGACCTTTCCGGCCCGAATTTCGAGCAGCATATGGCGCGGCTCGATATCGTGCTCGACAAGATGGTCGCCGATATGGGCAACGCGCAAGCGCCGCTTGCCTATGTGGGCTCCACGACGATTGATGCCTGCCTGCCGGGCATGAGGGGTGAAAACGATATCGACCTCGGCGCCCGCGATGCGCTTGCCAGCATCTGGATCGGCGGCAAGTCGCGCATCCCGGCGCACTATGACCTGCCGGACAATGTGGCCTGCGTGGCCGTGGGCCGCCGCCGTTTCACGCTTTTCCCGCCCGAGCAGTTGCCGAACCTTTATGTCGGCCCGCTGGATGTCACTCCTGCGGGGCAGTCGGTAAGCGTGGTGGATATCACGAACCCCGACCTTGAGCGTTTCCCGCGCTTTGCAGAAGCCTGGGGTGCGGCGCAGGTGGCGGAGATGGAGCCGGGTGACGCGCTCTTCATCCCGTCCATGTGGTGGCATCATGTGGAAAGCCTTGATGGCTTCAACGTGCTTATCAATTACTGGTGGCGCCAGTCGCCCGCGCACATGGGGCCGCCGGTGAACGTGCTTTTCCACGCACTGATGGCGATCCGCGACCTGCCGCCGGCGCAGAAGGCGGTGTGGAAGGGCATCTTTGACCATTATGTTTTCGATCAGCCGGAAGGCAGCCTAGACCATATCCCGGAGGGGAGCCGGGGGGTGCTTGGGGCCATGGATGAAAGGAATGCGCAGCGTATCCGCGCTTTCCTCCAGAAGCGGCTGAGCCGGTAACAGGTTTTGAGAGGAAGAGGGATTCTCGTGGAACAGGCAGAAGGAAAAGTCCGGCGCGTTGTCATTGCCGGGGGCGGCACCGCCGGCTGGATGGCGGCGGCCATCATGTCCAAGGTGCTGGGCAAGGCGCTTGAAATCCGCCTGATCGAATCCGAGGAAATCGGCACAGTCGGCGTGGGCGAGGCGACGATCCCGACGCTTCTGACCTATAACCGACTTGCGCGGATTGACGAGCGCGAGTTCATGGCGGCCACCAAGGGCACCTTCAAACTTGGCATCGAGTTCGTGAACTGGCGCCAAAAGAACCACAGCTATATCCACTCTTTCGGCATCACCGGCAAGGATCACTGGACAGCCGGTTTCCAGCATTTCTGGCGGCGCGGCCTGCAGGAGGGGCAGGCGTCCGACTTCGGGGACTATTGCCTTGAGCTGAAAGCGGCCCTTGAAAACAAGTTCGCGCACCTGCCGGACCTCGGCCTGAACTATGCCTATCACCTTGATTCCAGCCTTTACGCCAAGTTCCTGCGCAAGATGGCGGAAGAATACGGCGTGGAGCGGATCGAGGGCAAGATTGTCTCGGTGCAGCAGGACGGTGAGACCGGCTTTGTGTCGTCTGTCACCATGATGTCGGGGCAGGTGGTGGAAGGTGATCTTTTCATCGATTGCTCGGGCTTCCGGGGCCTCCTCATCGAGCAGACCCTGCACACCGGCTATGACGACTGGACCCACTGGCTGCCGTGCGATAGCGCCGTGGCGGTGCAGACCGAAGCGGTCGAGGACCCGATCCCCTATACCCGTTCAACGGCCCACGATTCCGGCTGGCAGTGGCGTATCCCGCTGCAGCACCGGGTGGGTAACGGGCTCGTCTTCTGCAGCCGGTACCAAAGCGATGACGACGCCATCCGCCTGCTGATGGACAATGTGCAGGGCAAGGCCTTGGTCGAGCCGCGCGTGCTGAAGTTTCGCACCGGCACGCGGCGCAAGCACTGGAACCGCAACGTGGTGGCGCTGGGCCTCGCCAGCGGCTTTATCGAACCCCTGGAATCGACCAGCATCCATCTTATCCAGCGTGGCATCCTGCGCCTGATGCAGATGTTCCCCAATCAGGGTATCCGGCAGGAAGATGTGGACGAGTTCAACAAGCAGACCCGCGAGGAAACCGAAGGCATCCGCGACTTCATCATCCTGCACTATCATGTGACCGACCGGCGCGACACGCCCTTCTGGCGCCAGTGTGCCTCGATGGATATCCCGGAAACGCTGGCGCATCGCATCCGCCTGTTCCGCGAAACCGGACGGGTTTTCCGGAAGGCGGACGAGTTGTTTGCCGAAAACAGCTGGATCCAGGTGATGCTGGGGCAGGGTATCCTGCCCGAACGCTATCACCCGGTGGTCGACGTGATGGAGAAGAAGGAACTCGGCGAGTTCCTTGATATGGTGAAGATGAATGTGGCGAAGACGGTGGCAAGCCTGCCGAGCCACCAGCAATATATCCGCCAATATTGCCCCTCGAAAATGGACTGAGGCCGGCGCCTCAGTCTTTCTTCTGCCAGACACGTACCCAGTCGATCTCGTAACGAACCGGGAACGCCGTATCGTCCACACCTTGTGATCCGCCCCAGTCACCGCCGACGGCGAGATTGAGGATCAGGTGGAAGGGGTGGTCGAGCGGCCATTCGGGGTGACCGTCGCTGTCGGCTTTGGTCACGCTGTAATATTCGCGGCCGTCGATATACCAGCGGATGTCGGTTTCGGTCCATTCCGCCGAATATTCGTGGAAGTCTTCGGTCGCATATTCCACCACCATATTGCCGCCCTTCTGGGTGCCGATCCGGTGGTTATAGGCTTCGGTATGGATGGTGCCATGCACCCGGCCTTCGTCGTATCCCACATGCTCCATCAGGTCGATCTCGCCGGACTTGGGCCACGGGCCGTAAGACGCCTTGTCCGGCATCATCCAGAAGGCCGGCCAGGTGCCGCGCCCCTTCGGCAGTTTGGCGCGCATGGTGAAGCGGCCGTAGGTCCAGCCTTCGCGGTTCTGCGTGGTGATCTTGGCAGAGGTGAAATCCTTGCCTGCACCCTTCGCTTCGATGACCAGCACACCGTTTTCGATACGCAGGTTCTCAGACGCTTTGGTGTAGGTTTGCAGTTCGTTATTGCCGAAATAGCAATTCTGGGGGCAGCCATTGCCTTCGATGATGCGCCAGTCGCCCGTATTCAGTGCCGCACCGTCAAACTCGTCCGCCCAGACAAGCTGCCAGCTGTCGTCAGCCATGACAGGTGAGGAGGCGAGGAGGGTGGCAAGGCAAAGTGCGGTGCGGTTCATGATTTCATTTCCCTGAGCTTGGCGACAATCGCCGCGTGCGACTGTGCGGTAACCGGATAGAAAAGGATGACAAGGGCCGAGCCCAGAAGGGCTGTAGCCGGAATGAGCGTGAAGATATTGCGGATGCCGTCGGCGGTGGTCGATGCCACGTCTGCGCCCGCCTGATAGCCGATCATGTCCAGCAGGATGCCGGCCACGAAGGCGGATAGGCCGATGGTCACCTTCTGGAAGCTTGAGGCCATGCCGATCAGGAAGGATTCGATCTTTATGCCGGTCAGATACTGGCCGTATTCGATCGTGTCGGGGAGGGCGCTCCAGAAAAGCACCGCAAAGCTCGATAGCCCGATCACGATGACGATGACAGCACCATATGCCGCCATGATCGACCCGCTGCGGTCGAAATAGAGCATCATCAGGCCGGCAGCGCCCGTCAGGCAGCCGAGGATCCAGGCGAAACGCTTGCCGATCTTCAGCGCCACCAGCGCCCAAAGCGGGATGGTAATCAAGGGTGCCGCCCCCATGATGATGATCGCATTGTTGCCGGCCGTGCGGTTGCCAAGTGTGCTTTCGAAGAAATAGAGCATCGTCTGCCCGACGATGGAATTGGCGACAGTCACGAGCATGATGCCGCCGATCACCAGCATGAAGGGCCGGTTGCGCATCATGGCGGAAAGGCTTTCACCAAGGCCCGGCATCTCCTCGTCTGCCGGTTCCGGCTCTTCGTGGGTGTCGGTCAGCGCGAAGCAGGCGACAAGCACGATCACGGCCAGCACGCCAGCCGCGATGCCCATATGGCTGAAGGCCACAGCGTCGGGGTGTTCGGTCTGCAGATGCTTGGCGATGAAGCTGATGCTGACCCCACCCAGAAACCCGAAATACATGCGGATGCCGGCCAGCCGGGTGCGGCCATCGAAGTTTTGCGTGATGCGGGCGCCGAGCGTGGAATAGGGGATCGATACGATGGTGTAGGTGGTGCGAAACAGCAGGAGCACGATCAGCGTGTAAACAATCGTCATCCATTCTTCGGGAAAGCGGACGGGTGTGAACATCAGCGCAAACATGATGGCCAGCGGCACACAGCCGAACAGCAGATAGGGCCGGTAAGGCCCGAAACGGCTGCGGGTGCGCTCGGCAATGAAGCCCATGATGGGGTCGGTGACGGCGTCCCATATCGAGGCGATCAGGAAAAGCGTGCCAACGACGGTGCCCGAAAGGCCCACCACATTGGTTTCGAAAAAGAAGAGGAAGAAGCCGACACCCTGCCAGAAAAGATTGAGCGCATAGTCGCCAAGGCCAAAGCCGATAAAGGGTTTGAGCGGCGTCGCGCGGGCGTCGTTATCTGTCTGCAGTTGATCTGCCATACTGCCTTTTCCGGACCTCTTGCTGACAGCGCTATCATGTGAGCGTGACAGCAGCAACTTTCTTGTGATATGAGGCACTTGAGACCATGCGCTGTTCCGGCGGGTCTGTCCAGCTTCAGTGCCCGGGGGAACTGGTGGCCATCGCGAAATCGAAAACCGCAACCATGAGCGACGTGGCCCGGCTTGCCGGCGTCTCGATGAAGACCGTTTCACGCGTTTTCAACAACGAGAAATATGTCGCCAAGGACAAGAAGGACAAGGTCCTCGCTGTCGCGACCGAGCTCAACTATCACCCGTCGCTGCAGGCGCGGGGGCTGGCGGGCAGCAAAACCTATATCGTCGGTTTCTTCGTGGACGTGCCAAGCGGCGACTATATCAGCAAGGTGCTGCGCGGCCTTCTGTCGCGCGCGGAGGAAGCCGGCTGCCATCTGGTGGTTGAGGTACTCAAAGACCGCGGCGACGAAGTGAAGCTGAAGCAGGTTTTAAGCTCGATCCGCTTTGACGGCGTCGTCCTGTCGCCGCCGATCTGCGATGACGTGGTGGTGCTGAATGCCCTGCGCGCCATCGGCGTGCCTGCGGCCCGTATCGCGCCGGGTATTCCGGCCAAGGATATGTCCGAAGTCCATATCGACGATTATCAGGCTGCCTTCGACATGACCGAATTCCTGATCGGCAAGGGGCATCGCCGCATCGGCTTCATCAAGGGCAACCCGAACCACTCCTGTTCGCTGGACCGCGAGCGGGGCTATGTCCGTGCCATGCAAAGCCACGGGATCGAGGTCAGGAACGAGCTGGTGGTGCCCGGCATGTTCTCCTTCGCGAGCGGGAAGGAAGCCGCCGAGATACTGCTGTCGCGCACCGAAAAGCCGACCGCCATTTTCGCCTGTAACGACGAAATGGCGGCAGGCGTGCTGGCGGTCGCGCGCGAGAAGGGGCTGGCGGTGCCGGCGGACCTTTCGATTGTCGGTTTCGATGATGACGCCATCGCCACCATCGTGTCACCCGCCCTCACCACCATGCGCCAGCCGGTCGAGGCCATGGCCGCCGCGGCCTTCGACCTGATGATGCAAAGTGCGGATGACGAAAGCACCGCCGGTACGCGGGTCGAGCATGCCTATGTGCTGTGCGACCGGGAATCCGTGGCCGATCTCACCCAATAGTCCGGTTTTCTGCCCCTCAGGGTGGTGCCTGTCAGAAATATGACAGCGCTATCATGTTATTCATGGACAAAATCGCCATTTTTTGGCATTTGAATAAGACATCGCTGTCATATGCGATTCCCGGGCGGGCGGAATGGGGCCGCGCGATCCGGCAAGTTCAGACTTTCGGGGATTGGGGAGACCAGTATGTCCGCCTACCAGACCTTTGGCCGCACGGCCAAGGCCTTTGCCATTTCCGCCTTGATGATGAGCGTGGCGCCTGCGCCGCTGCTGGCTGCCGATGAAGGCGCTGCCAGCTGGCCGGTTGTCGCGTCTGCCGTGAAGGCCGATGCTGCCATCGAAGCGCGGGTGAGCGAAATCCTCGCCAAGATGAGTGTCGAGGAAAAGGTCGGGCAGGTGATGCAGGCCGAAATCCAGTTCGTGACGCCGGACGATATCCGCAAATATCATCTGGGCTCTGTCCTCAATGGCGGCGGCTCGCTGCCGAACAGGAACAAGCATGCGACACCCGGCGAGTGGCTGGCGCTTGCGGATTCCTTCTATGAGGCCTCTGTCGATACGGCAGATGGCGGTGTGGCTGTCCCGATCATCTGGGGATCGGATGCCGTGCACGGCCATAACAATGTGATCGGCGCCACGCTGTTCCCGCACAATATCGGCCTTGGCGCGATGCATGATCCGGCCCTGATCCGCAAGATCGGCGAAGTGACAGCGCGTGAAGTGCGCGCCACAGGCATCGACTGGACCTTCGCGCCGACCGTGGCGGTTGCTCGCAACGATCGCTGGGGCCGCACGTATGAAAGCTATTCTGAAGACCCGGCATTGGTGAAATCCTATGCCCGCGAAATGGTGCTTGGCCTGCAGGGCGAGCCCGGTACACCCGATTTCCTGAATGGCAACCATGTGATTGCCACCGCCAAACACTTCCTGGCGGACGGTGGCACCACGGCGGGGGACGATCAGGGCAATGCTGAAATGCCGGAGAAGGCCCTCCGCGATATCCACGCGCCCGGCTATTTCTCGGCGCTTGAGGCTGGCGCGCAAAGCGTGATGGCGAGCTTCTCGTCATGGAACGGCACCAAGATGCACGGCAACCCGTATCTCCTCTCCGATGTGCTGAAGGATCGCATGGGCTTTGACGGCTTCATCGTCGGGGATTGGAACGGTCATGGTCAGGTGCCGGGTTGCACCAACGTGTCGTGTGCGGCTTCAATCAATGCGGGGCTTGATCTTTTCATGGTGCCCGAGGACTGGAAAGGCCTTTACGAGCATACACTGACGCAGGTGAAGGCTGGCGATATCCCGATGCAGCGGCTGGATGATGCGGTTGCCCGCATGCTGCGCGTCAAGCTGCGCGCCGGGCTCTTCGATGGGGGCAAGCCCTCGACCCGCGGCGTTGCCGGGCGTGACGATGTGATCGGTTCGCCCGAACACCGCGCTGTAGCGCGGCAGGCTGTACGCCAGAGCCTTGTTCTCCTGAAAAATGCTGGCGGTGTGCTGCCGATCAAGCCGTCGGCCCGTATTCTTGTCACCGGCGACGGGGCCGACAATATCGGCAAGCAAAGCGGCGGCTGGACGATCAGCTGGCAGGGCACCGGCAATGTGAACAGTGATTTCCCGGGTGCTACCTCCATCTATGGCGGTATTGCTGACGCTGTGAAGGCTGCTGGCGGTATCGCCACACTTTCGGAAGACGGCTTCTACAAGGAAAAGCCCGATGTAGCCGTTGTGGTGTTCGGTGAAGAACCCTATGCCGAAGGGCAGGGCGACCGCGACACGCTCGAGTTCGAGCCCGGCAACAAGCGCGCCCTCGCCACGCTCAAGAAACTGAAGGCCGAGGGCATCCCGGTCGTATCCGTCTTCCTTTCCGGTCGTCCGATGTGGGTAAACCCGGAAATCAATGCGTCCGACGCCTTTGTCGCGGCCTGGCTGCCGGGCAGCGAGGGCGGCGGTTTGGCCGATGTGCTGGTTGCTGACGCACAGGGCAAGCCGCGTCATGATTTCACCGGCCGCCTTTCCTTCTCGTGGCCGAAAACGCCGATGCAGGACACGCTGAACAAGGGCCAGAAGGGTTATGACCCGCAGTTCGCGCTCGGCTATGGCCTCGACTATAAAGCCAAGGGCAAAGGTCCGGGCAAACTGGCCGAGGATGTGGAAGGCGTGAAAGCGCCGGGCATGGACGATATCCCGCTTTATGTGGGCCGTCCGCTCGCCCCGTGGCTTGTCTTCATCACCGACGATACCGCCGGCCAGCAGCTGAGCGGCGCCTATGCGGCGCTGCGCACCGGCACGGCGCGCGCCAATGTGGTCGACAAGAATGTGCAGGGCGACGCGCTGCTCGTCGAGTGGCTGACCGGCGACCGCGCGGCCCTCGCGCTGCGCGACGGACCGGTGCTTGACTGGTCCGGCTATTACACCGCCGGCGCCACGCTGACGTTCGAGCTGAAAACCGACAAGCTTGATGCCATGGCCGTTGGCTTCGGCTGCGGGGCGGATTGCGGCGGTGACGTTTCGCTCGCCAAAGTGCCGGATGTTGGCGCAGCGGATGCTGCCGGCTGGCGCAAGGTCAGCGTGCCGCTTGTCTGCCTTGCAGACAGCGCCGAAAACTTCAGCCATGTGACCGAACCCTTCCGTCTGTCCGCGACAGGCGTGATGAAGGCAACCGTTGCGAACATCACCATTGATCTCACCGAAGAGGGTGTGAAGGCCTGTCCCTTCCCTTGAGGCCTTCACGCTCCGGTGCCAAACGGGGAGGCTGCAACGGTTGCGGCCTCCCCGTTCCCTTTTTGGGCGGTCTTTTCGGGGGATAAGGGACTGGGGATGCTTGACACATTCCCTGAAAGCGTTTTCATATGACGGGCGAGTTTTCAGCCCCAAGGATACGGAATGGCACCGAAGTCGAAGCCGACAATCATTGATGTCGCCCGCGTGGCCGGTGTTTCCGTCACCACCGTCAGCCGCGTGCTGAATGGCGGCAAATATGTCAGCCCCGACAAACTCGCCGCCGTGCAGGAAGCCTTCGACAAGCTTGATTACCAGCCGAACCTGCACGCCCGCAGCCTTGCCGGTGAGCGCGCCTATCTGATCGGCCTGCTGTTCGATGACCCGCGCGGGGATTACTTGTCCGGCATGCAACGCGGCACGCTCCTCGCCGGCCAGAAGGCGGATTATCATGTGCTGGTGGAGCTTTTGGGGCGTACCGGCACACTTGCCCAGATGAAGCGACTGATCAGCCGGGTGCGGCTGTCGGGCGTGATCCTCACCCCGCCGGTGTGCGATCATACCTCGCTTCTCAACACATTGGTGCGGCACCATATTCCCGCGGTGCGCATTTCGCCGAGCAGTGATTTTCCCGGCATCCCATCGGTGAAGATCGATGACTATGCGGCGGCAACCGAAATGACCCGCCACCTGATCACGCTTGGTCACCGCAAGATCGGTTTCATCATCGGGGACCCCGAGCATGCCGACGCGCGCGAGCGCCAGCGCGCCTTCAATGATGCGCTGGCCAAGGCCGGTCTTGAAGCCAAGCCCGAATGGGTGGCGGAAGGCGGCTATCAGTTCTCGGGCGGCCTGACGGCGGCCCGCAAGATCCTGTCGCAGCCGGACAGGCCGACGGCCATTTTTGCCTCGAACGATGATATGGCGGCAGCGGTGATTGCCGTGGCCGATGAAATGGGCCTGCGGGTCCCGGCTGACCTGTCGGTCTCGGGCTTTGACGATACCTCGCTCGCCTCCGCCGTTTCACCCGCGCTTACCACCATCCGCCAGCCCGTGGAGCAGATGGCCATGAAGGCGGTTGAAATCCTCCTTGAGCGGATATCGGGCGAGAAGCCGGAAACCGAAACGCCGGTGATGATGGGCACGAAATTCGTGCGGCGTGGCTCCACCGGCCCGGCGCCGCAATAGGCTGCCTCAGTCAAACGGCCAGGCGGCCACATTCGTAAAGCACGGCATCGCTGGAAAGGCACCCTGCCGGGTGACCGCATGGGCACCGCAAGCCGCGGCAAAGGTCGTGATGCCCTGCAGCGTTTCCCGGTCCTCCGGCAGATGGCCGAGACGCGACAGCGCATATAGAAGCCCGCCGCAGAAGGCATCGCCCGCACCGGTCGTATCGACAGCTGCCACTTCGGGGCAGGGCACTTCAAAATCATGCGTCCGGCTTTTCACCCTTGCAGGCGCCGCGCCATCGGTGATGAAGACAAGCGACACGCCTGAAGACAGAAGGCTGTCCAGATAGGCGTCCGCTGACCCTTCCGCGAGAAATTCAAGCTCTTCCCGCGCCAGCTTCACGATATCGGCGCTGCGGGCGAAGGTGTCGACGCACGCACGATCAACCTTGCCATCCAGCCACAGGGCGGGGCGGAGGTTGGCGTCGAAACTGACAAGCGCGCCTGCCGCCTTCGCGCGGGCGACGGCATGGGCGCTAACGTCCGCAATCGCGACATCTGTCAGCATGTTGCTGCAATGATGGAAGAAAGCCGATTGGGCAGGCCAAAGCCTGTCGATATCGCTCGCGGTGATGGCCAAATCGGCGCTGCCGTCCCGGCGGAAGCTGAAGCTGCGCTCGCCACTGGCATCAAGTGATACGAAAGCAAGGCTGGTCGGCGCCGCCGCGTGCCGGGCGAGCGGGCTGGTATCAACGCCGTAACGGGCAAGCGCGTCCGCAAGGAAATCCCCGAACATATCGGTCCCCACTTGCCCCAGAAAAGCAGCCCGTCCGCCAAGGCGTGCCACGGCAACCGCCACATTGGCCGGGGCTCCGCCGGGATAGGGGGTGAAGGGGGCAAGGCTGCCGTCAGCGTTTCGCCCGCCCAGAAAATCGATCAGGCACTCGCCGTAACAGACGACTGCTTTGCCATCCGTGTCGGCAAGGGCAGCCATCAGGTGACGGCATCCTGTGCCCGGAAGCGGGCCTCGCGCCAGAGGCCGCTATCAAGGATATAGGCGAGCGTCTCGATGGCGTCCCACACATCGGTGTAGCGTGTGTAAAGCGGCGTGAAGCCGAAGCGCATGATATCGGGTGCCCGGAAATCGCCGATCACACCGCGTTCGATCAGTGCCTTGATGACCGGATAGCCGCCATCTGCAAAGGAAAGCGCCACCTGGCTGCCGCGCGCGTCCGCGTCGCGCGGGGTGGCGACCGTGACACCGAAACGGGCGAGGCGTTCGTCGGCGAGGTCGATGAAAAGCCCGGTCAGCGCCTGCGATTTTTTTCGGATAGCCGCCATGTCGGTTTTCAGGAAAACATCAAGCCCAGCTTCCACAAGGGCAAGGCTGGTGATCGGCTGGGTGCCGGTCAGGAATTTGGTGAGCGCGGGGGCAGGCGCATAGTCGCGCGTGAAATCGAACGGCGCCTTGTGGCTCCACCAGCCGGTCAGCGGCTGGCGGGCAGCTTCCTGATGGCGCTTGGCCACAAACAGGAAGGCCGGGGCACCGGGGCCGCCATTCAGATACTTATAGCCGCACCCGACCGCGAAATCGGCCTTGGCACCGTTCAGGTCCACCGGCAGCGCACCGGCGCTGTGGCACAGGTCCCAGATGGCAATCGCACCGGCCTTGTGGGCCTTTTCGGTGATGGCGGCCATGTCCAAAAGGTGGCCGGTTTTATAATGCACATGGGTAAGGCAGACCGCAGCGACCGTGTCGTCGATCGCGTCCATGATCTCGTCTTTCTCGGCGAAGCGGATTTCGTGGCCGCGCCCCAGAAAATCGACAAGGCCCTGCGCCATATAATTGTCGGTCGGGAAGTTGCTGCCTTCCATCACGATCACCCGACGCTCGGGGCGCAGGGCAAGGGCGGCGGCCAGCACCTTGAACAGGTTGACGCCGGTCGCATCCGTCACCAGCACTTCATCGTCGCCCGCACCGACAAGCGGGGCAAGCTTGTTGCCAAGCCGCCGGGGCAGTTCGTACCAGCCGGCGGTGTTCCAGCTTTTGATCAGGTCGGTCGCCCATTCCTGCCGGATCAGCCGCTCGGCCCGTGCCATCGCGGCCTTCGGGGCGGCGCCAAGCGAATTGCCATCAAGATAGATCACGCCTTCCGGCAGGTCGAATTCGTCGCGCAAGGGTGCCAGCGGATCGGCGGCATCCATGGCGGCAAGGGCATCGCGGGTGAGATTTCTGGTGTCGGTCATGCTGTTTTCGTCCCAAGGCTTGCGGCTTTGTCGCGCCTCAGTCGAGCCACGTCAAGCTCGCGACGGAGCTGATGCCAAGCCCCGGCGTTTCGTTGAGCCTGATGGACGGTCCCTCAAACCGGCTGCCGCCTTTGGCAGGGTCGTGGGTGCAAAGGGCGGGTCCGTCCAGATCGATCCGCGTGATCACGTCGCTTGCGGCGGCAGCCAGATGTGCGGCGGCGGCGGCGCTGATCGAGGATTCCATCATTGCCCCCATCATGCAGCTGGCACCGAAGGAGCGGACGGTATCGACAATCGCCAGCGCGCCCCGGATGCCACCGGCTTTCATCAGCTTGATATTGACGATATCGGCGGCCCCCATATCAAGCACGCGGCGGGCCTCGGTGGCGTTGAAGGCGCTTTCGTCCGCAAGCACCGGCACATGCGTGCGTTTCTTGACGAAGAGAAGCCCGTCAAGGTCTGCCGCCGGCACCGGCTGTTCGATCAGGTCAAGCTCGATCCCTGCGGTTTCGATGGCGTCCAGGAGCCGGACGGTTTCTTCCGCCGTCCAGCCCTGATTGGCATCAAGCCGGATGGCGGCACGGTCACCGGCTGCGGCATGCACGGCTTTCACGCGGGCGAGGTCCAGGTCCGCGTCGCGGCCGACCTTCACCTTCAGCATGCCGAAGCCTGCCTTGATGGCCGCGCGCGTATCCGCTTCCATCTTCTCCACACTATCAAGGCTGATGGTGATATCGGTCTCGATGCTCAGTGGGCCACCGCCCAGGAAGGCTGCAAGGTGCTTGCCCGCCGCCCGCGCCTGCAGGTCAAAAAGCGCGATTTCGGTCGCGGCCAGTGCGCTCGTATTGCCCGGCGGCAGGGCGCTGAAATCAGGCGGCTCGTCAACCGGACGGCCGACAAGGCCGGGCAGCAAATGGGTGCGCAGGGCCCGAAGGATGCTCTCGTGCGTTTCGCCGGTAATGGCCGCTGTCGGTGGCGCCTCGCCCCAGCCGCAGATGCCCGCGTCGGTTTCAAGCTTCAAGACGATATCTTCAACGGTATCGACACTGCGGAGCGCGGTCTTGAAGGGCGTGACGAGCGGAACCTTCAGGAGGCCAAGCCTGTAACCCGTAATCCGCATACCCGCTGATACTCCTGAAGTGATATTTCCGCCACCATTGCATGCCCCGGCGCGGGCGTAAATATTTTGTGCGGTGGGCGGCACCTGCCTTGCACCTCAGGCATTTGTCCGGCACCTTGGGCGGCCTGATCGACTGCTATTCCGGGGGAAGTATGGAAGGCTGGCTCACCGTTCTACCGCCATTATTGGTTCTGGCACTGGTATTGTGGAAGAAGGAGGTCCTTTCGGCGTTGCTGGTGGGTCTCTTTGTGTCGGAACTGCTGCTTCTGGTGTCGGGGGGCGCTGGTGGTCCGGTGGCGTCGGTGGGATTGGGGGCCTTGGCCACCATCGACCGGATCGTCGCCGTGGTGGCGGACGCCGATAATGCCCGGGTGCTGGTGTTCGCCCTCCTCATCGGGTCGCTCCTCGCCTTCATGTACCGCTCCGGCGGGGTGGCTGCGGTGATCGACCGGGTGGTCGGCATGGGGCTCGTGAAGTCCCGCCGGCAGGCGCTGGGGCTGACCGCGGTGACCGGCACGGTCATCTTTGTCGAATCCAACCTCAGCGTCCTGGCCTCGGGGCTCCTGTCGCGCGGGCTTTATGACCGCTACGGCCTCAGCCGGGCCCATCTCGCCTATATCGTCGACAGTACTTCGGCCCCCATCTGTATCCTCATTCTCCTGAATGGCTGGGGCGCCTTCGTGCTGGCGCTTCTGGGCGGTTATGACCTCGGGGTCAGTTCGGCCTCGGTCCTCTGGGGCAGCGTGCCCTTCAACTTCTATGCCCTCATCACCCTCGCCATCATCGTCTATTCGGTGGCAAGCGGGCGCTTCCATGGCCCCCTTGGCCGGGTGAAGGCCTCGGAAGGCCGCATCGGTCCCGACGCCCATGAGGCAACGGACGGCGGCCATGAATATGCCCCGACCCGCTCCCGCTTCATGATCCTGCCGCTGCTCGCCATGATCTTCGGGATGGTCGGCTTCATGCTCTGGACCGGGAACGGGAGCATCGCGGCGGGTAGCGGCTCACGCTCGATCCTTTATGCCACCGTGCTCGGCTGCCTTGTTGCCTATCTCCTTCTGGTCATCGACCGGCGCTTCGGTCACAAGGAACTGGTGGAGATCGGCCTCAAGGGCATGAATGACCTGATGCCGGTCGTTCTGATCCTCCTGATGTCGATCGCCTTCGGGGCCAGCCTCAAGGCGCTCGGCACCGGGGCCTTCATCGCCGGGATCGTCAGCGACGGCATGACGCCCATCCTGATCGCCCCGGCGCTCTTCATTGCGGGCGCGCTGATGTCCTTCTTCACCGGCACCTCGTGGGGCACCTTCGCGATCCTCGTGCCCATCGCCATGCCGATCGTGCAGACGCTCGGCCTGCCGCCTGCCTTCATCCTCTCGGCTGTTCTGGGCGGCGGGGTGTTCGGCGACCATTGCTCGCCGATCTCGGACACCACCATCGTCTCGTCGCTCGCCTCCGGCTGCGACCATCTCGAGCATGTCCGTACCCAGATCCCCTATGCCCTCACCGCAGCAGCCATCACCATCGTCGCGTACATCATCGCAGGGGCGGTGGTGCTGTGATCCTTTGGCGGTCAGCCCGGCTCGTCGCCCTTGCCGCTTGCCTCAGCCTGCCGGCAGTTGCCGGTGTGCCGGATGAAGCTGCGCTTGACGCGCTGGTGCCGAAGGCGCTCACCGCGTTCGATGTGCCGGGCATGGCCATAGCCGTCGTCAAGGACGGCGAGATACAGCTGATGAAGGGATACGGCCTGCGCGATGTTGCCGCCGGGCTGCCCGTGGATAGCCGCACCTATTTCCGGCTGGGGTCGACGACCAAGGCCTTCACGACAGCCGCACTTTCGCTGCTTGTCTCCGAAGGCAAGCTTGGCTGGAACGACAGGCTTGTCACCCACCTGCCGGCGTTCCGGCTGCATGATCCGGCGGTGACCGATATGTTCACCGTGAAAGACATGCTGACCCACCGGTCCGGCCTGCCGGCGAGTGCAGGGGACTTCATGCTGTGGCCGATGCCATCGGGCTTCAGCCGCGCCGAGGTGATCGCGAACCTGCATCGCTTTGCCCCGGTTGCGCCTTTCCGCGCCAAATATGCCTACAATAATGCCTTCTATGTGGTGGCGGGGGAGCTGGTCGCGGCGTTATCCGGCATGCCATACGAGGATTTTGTCGAGGCGCGGCTGATGAAGCCGCTCGGGATCGACTGTTACGCGGGCGAGGTGCCGAAAGCGGCCCTCGCCGACGCGGCAGAGCCCTATGTGCCCTATCAGGGCAAGCCCCTTCGGGTTGATCGCAACCGGCTCGGCACCGGTACACTTGTCATGGCAGCGGCGGGTGGTGTCGCCTGCAACGCCGAAGGCATGGCGCGCTGGATGACGGCTCTTCTGGATGGTGGTGCGGGTGTGATCGCGCCTGAACGGGTCGCTGAAATGTGGGCGGGCGTGACCCCGATGCCGGTTTCGGCGCGGGACAAGGAACGCGACGGCACCAGTGCGCGCAGTTATGCGCTCGGCTGGCGGGTGGCTGATGTGAAAGGGCATCAGACCGTGTCGCACACCGGCGCCCTTCTCGGCACTCAGTCGCAGGTGATGCTGGTGCCGGAAATCGGCCTTGGCATCACGCTCCTGAGCAACGGGACAAACAGCGGGCCGCAGTCCGCCGTGATGCAGGCGCTGTTGATGCAGTATCTGGCGCCCGAAGAGGCGGACAGGGACTGGATCGCCGCCTTCGCCCGCAAGCCCTTCACCCCGCCTCCGATGCCGGAAACCATGCCGCTCGCAGCACCTGAAGAAGCCTATATCGGAACCTACGCAGATGAATGGTACGGTAGCGTAATGATATCTCGCCGGGAAGATGGCAGCCTTGGTTTTGAAATGGCCCGCATGGCGGCCTTCAAGGGCAAGATGCGGCCCATCGCTGCCGATGAAACCCTGATCAAGTGGGATGACCCGACGGCGGACGCTGACTTTATCGCGAAGTTCGACATGGTGGGCGATAAGATCACCGGCTTCCGGCTGATCTATACCGCCGGCAGCAAGGGATCGGTCACCGATCTTGATGCGATGTATTTCCACCGGCTCGACTAGCCCTGGTCCGTGCCGTCACCAAACCTGCCGTGACGCCCGGCGCCGCCCGCAAAACGCTGCGCGCCGGAATGGGCTTCTGCTGCAAGAACAGGATATCCGCCTTTGCCCTCAGCCGTGAGGGCATCCCGGAAGCCAAGGTCCCATTGGCCGAGCGCCGAGGCGCGGTCGGCGCGCATGCACATCTCCGGGAAGGCGGCGATTTCCTTGGCGAGTGCGATGGCGGCGATGAGCGCCGTGCCATCCGCCACCACACGGTTGGCAAGGCCAAAAGTGAGAGCTTCATCCGCCTTCACCGGGCGTCCGGTGAGGATCATATCGAGCGCGCGCCCTTGGCCGACGATGCGCGGCAGGCGTACGGTGCCGCCGTCAATCAGTGGCACACCCCAGCGACGGCAGAAAACACCGAAGACAGCACTTTCCTCAGCAATGCGCAGATCGGCGAGGAGCGCGAGTTCCAGCCCGCCCGCCACGGCATAGCCGGCTATTGCTGCAATCAGGGGCTTTGAAAGTTCCATCCGGCTTGGCCCCATCGGGCCGGGACCGGTGCCGGTAGGTTCCACTTCGTTGCCGCGCTCGGGGTCGCCCACGCTTGCGAGATCGGCGCCCGCACAGAAATTGCCGCCGGCACCGGTGAGGACCGCGACCTTCAGGCTGTCGTCGGCCTCGAACGTCTCGAACGCGGCGCGCAGGGCATTCGCGGTGGGGCGGTCCACGGCGTTGCGTTTTTCCGGCCGGTTGATGGTGACGATGAAGATCGGGCCATCGCGTTCGGTCAGGACAAGCGCATCTTCCATGTCAGATATCCCTGAGGGTGGCGGGGACCGGCATTGTGCAGCCCTTTTCGCTGCTTTCCAAGGCAAGCTCGATCAGGCGGAGGCCGGCGAGTGCGTCACGGGGGCTTGCAGGCACCGGTGCGTCGTTCAGGATGGCGTCAGCGAGTGCGCGGTAGTAAAGCCGGTAATCCCCGGCCTTTGTTTCCACCGGGCAGCTGGCTGCGCCGTCATAGAGGAAGCCATAGTCTTCTGGCGTTTCCTTGCCCCAGCTATCGCCGATGGGCAGGCGGCCTTCCTTGCGGGCCGCTTCCTGCGGGTCGAGGCCATATTTGCGCCAGCTGCCCATTGTGCCATCAAGCGCGAAACGCAGGTTCGGCGCCGCCACAAACGGGCTCGCATGCAGGGAAACTTCCTTGTCGCCATAATGCAGCAGCAGGTGGAACCAGTCGGTCGCTTCGGTGTCCTCGCGTAAGGTCCGGCAGCGGGCGGTGATGGCGTCCGGCAAGCCGAACAGCACAAGTGCCTGATCAATCAGGTGTGGCCCGAGATCGAACAGGATACCGTTGCCAAGCCCTGCTGCCTCGCGCCAGCGTTTGGTGGCAACCGGGCGGAAACGGTCGAATCTGGATTCGAGACTCCGAACTTCACCGACGGCTCCTGATTGAACAAGCTCCACCAAGGTCATGAAATCGCCGTCGAAACGCCGGTTATGGAAAACGCTGAGGGTGAGTCCCTTGGCTTCGGCCAGTTTGATCAGGTCAGCGGCTTCGCGGGACCTGATCGCAATCGGCTTTTCCACAAGCACATGTTTACCGGCTTCAAGGGCGGCCCGGGCGAGAGGGAAGTGGCTGTCGTTCGGTGACGTGATGACGATGAGGTCGGCGTCCGTAGCCGCAATCAGGTCCGGCCCCGTCTCATAGTGATGGATATGGGGATGGTCGGTGCGGAGCTCCGCCTGCCGTGAGGAGACGGCGACAAGCTCGAAAGCCGGGTCAAGGTCGATGAAAGGCAGGTGGAAGATGCGTGCCGAGGCGCCATAGCCGATGACGGCGGTGCGGATCATCTCAGCGTTCCATCAGGCGGGGCATGATGTCGACAAGATTGCAGGGCCGGTAGCGCGCGTCGAGCTCGAACTTCAGGATATTGTCCCATGCGTCCTTCACCGCGCCGGTAGAGCCCGGCAGCAGGAAGATGAAGGTGCCGCGCACGAGGCCGGCAGAGGCCCGCGATTGCAGGGTGGAAAGGCCGACCGTCTGGTAGCTCACCTGATGGAAGATCACCGAGAAGCCCTCGATTTCCTTCTCGAAAAGCGGCCGAACGGCTTCAACCGTGACATCACGGCCGGTGAGGCCGGTGCCGCCGGTGGTGATGATCGCGTCCACCGCCGGGTCATTGATCCAGCGGGTGACGATGGCCTCCACCTCGGCCTTGTCGTCCTTTACGAGCGCGCGGTCGGCGAGGATATGGCCGTCTGCCTCGATCCGCGCGGCAAGCGTGCTGCCCGAAGTGTCGGTCTCCAGCGTGCGGGTGTCGGATACAGTCAGTACGGCGATGCGCACCGGTTTGAAGGTGAGGCTTTCATCGATCCCAGCCATAAAGTCTCCTCAGCCGCCGGTGACCGACATCTGCCTTGCGACGGCGGAATCGCGGTGGGTGGCGTCGATATGGAAATCATGGCCCTTCGGCTTGCGGCCGATGGCTTCGTCGATGGCGGCATCAAGGCCGGCGGCGTCGATGCCGGCACGCATCAGGGCGCGGAAATCGGCGGCGTCGTCCTGCCCCAGGCACATATAAAGCCGCCCGGTGCAGGTGAGGCGCACGCGGTTGCAGCCATCGCAGAAATTGTGGGTGAGCGGCGTGATGAAACCAAGGCGCCCGCCGGTTTCTTCCACCCGCACATAACGCGCCGGGCCGCCGGTGCGATGGGGAATGGGGGTAAGCCGCCATTTGGCTTCAAGCTGGCTGCGGACCTCTGAAAGGGGCAGATACTGGTCCATCCGGTCGCCATCAATTTCGCCCATCGGCATGGTCTCGATCAGTGTCAGGTCCATGCCGCGCCCGTGCGCCCATTCGATCAGCGCCGGGATTTCATGGGCATTATAGTCGCTGAGCGCGACCGTGTTGATCTTGATGGAAAGGCCAGCCGCCTGTGCCGCATCAAGCCCGGCGATCACGTCCGAAAGGACAGCCCGGCGCGTAAGGCGGGCGAAGGTGTCGGGGTCGAGTGTGTCGAGCGACACATTGATCCGTTTCACACCGGCCTTGGCGAGTGTTTCGGCGTGGGTGGCAAGCTGGGTGCCGTTCGTCGTGAGGGTCAGTTCATCAAGGTTGCCGGCTTTCACTTCCGCACCCAGCCGCTCGATCAGTGTTTCAATGCCGCGCCGCACCAGCGGTTCGCCGCCGGTGAGCCGGATTTTCCGCACCCCGCGCCGCATGAAGGCATGGATCAGGGTATCGAGTTCCTCAAGCGTCAGCAGTTCGGCCTTCGGCAGGAAGGTCATGGCCTGCGGCATGCAATAGGCGCAGCGGAGATCGCAGCGGTCGGTGACGGACACGCGCAGATAGGTGATCGTCCGCCCTAAGGGGTCGATCAGGGGGCGGTTGCCTGTGTCCGCGTCCGGCATATTGGTCAGAAGGTTCATGGCGCGACCTTAGCAACGCCCCATGGGGCCGTAAAGCCGCGCTGCATCACACCTTCGGGATATAACTTTCAAAGCGGGCAAGGGTGGCAGGCCCCAAGGCTTCGGCGAGCGGCTTCAGTTCAGCTTCCACCTGCTGCCATGCGGCCACGCTTTTCCGGTAGATCGGCTGGCGGACCTGTTCGCTGCTTGCGGTGCGCACGGCGCGGTCATTTTTGTGGAATTCAAGGCAGGCGGGCTCGAACGCCACCCCGACGTGATCGAGGACAGCGCGGACGGTGGCTTCAGTATCTGCCACCATTTCCTCATATTGCACGGTCAGCACACGGCCGGGCAGGGCCTTGGCCCAATGATCCATCAGTCGCAGATAGGCATTATAGTGCGCGCCGATATGGGCGAGGTCGTAGCTCCATTCATGGCCACCGGCGAAATGCTGCTTGAAGGCGCTGTAGCCCGTGTCCATCGGATGGCGGCGCGCATCGATGACGACGGCGCCGGGCAGGATTTTGTGGATGAGGCCGACACGTTCGAAATTCGGCGGCAGCTTGTCGATGAAATAGGGCTTTCCGGTGCGGAAAAGGGCCGTTTCCTCTATATAGGCGCGTCCAAAGGCCGCCAGTTCATCGGCTGTCAGCACGCCTATATTGGCCGGCCATTCGCCGCCCGCCTTCTGGCCCGCTGCAATCCGCATATGCCGTTCGATCTGTGGCAGCGTCGGCAGTTCCATCGTGCCTTCGATCTGGCTGTGGCTCGCCAGAATCTGCTCGATGAGCGTAGAACCTGACCGCGGCAGGCCGACTATGAAAATCGGGCGCGGCAGGGCCGAGTCGGCAGGCGCCGTCATAGCCAGATTGTCACGGCTGAAGGCGGATACCAGGCCGTTGATGACGGCATCATTTTCGCCCACGTCAAACCGGATATCGGGGCGGAGGCGGGCGCCTGTACTGTACCAGCGGAAGGCGGATTTGTGGTCGCCGTCATTTTCGAACGCCTTGCCGAGCCCGTAAGCGGCCTGCGAGCGCTGCTCGCCTTTCAGCGCTTCGTCCGTTGCCAGCGTTTCCATATGCTGGCGGTCTTCGGGCGAAAAACGATAGGTCTTCATATCAGCGAGCGCCCACCAGGCGGCGCCGTTGCCGGGCACAACCTTGGCGCTTTCCGTGTAGGCGGCGATGGCCTCGTCGCGCTGCCCGAGGATTTTCAGGATATGCCCACGCAGAAGGGCGATGCGGCCGCACTCTTCAGGATCGCCAGCCAGAGGCAGGGCGGCGTCATAGGCAGCAAGCGAGGCTTCATACTGCCCCGCATGACCATGCACCCGGCCAAGGGTCAGGTGGCTGCCCACATCGCCGGGCATCAGGTGGGTCAGTTTTTCGGCTTCAGCGATGGCGCCCTTATAGTCGCCCGCTTCCTCGAGCGAGACGATGAAGGCACGGCGGAGCGGTATGTCGGCAGGGTAAAGGGGCACGGCATAGCCAAGGATTTTCGGCGCTTCCTCAAGCGCCCCCACTTGCCCGGCCAGCGTGGCGAGCGTGCGGGCCGCGGGCGGATAACCGGGCTGGCGCGACAGGAGCGCGCGGGCGATGCGTTCGGCCTCGCCGTATCGTTCGGCTTTCATGGCATCTTCGATGGCGGCCCCGTCTTTGACGAAGGGATCGGTATTGAGGGCAGCGCGGTAGGCCGCGAAGGCGCGTTCCTTGTCATCCATTTCAAGATGCAGGCGCGCGAGGAAGCACCAGCCGGGATAGAAGCTGCGGTCCAGCCCCACGGCGCGCTCAAACGCTTCAATGGCTTTGTCATGCACGCCAGCCTGCATGGCAGCGAAGCCGAGGTCGGCGGCGGCATCGCGTGAGCGTGGATGGTGGCCCACGGCGCGCTCAAACGCGGCGAGTGCGGCCGGCATATCGCCCCCGCGCATCAGCGCAGTGCCATGAAGGCTGAGGAGAATTTCATCGGAAGGGTGGTCGGCGGCGAGCGGCGCCAGCTTTGCAGCAGCATCCAGCGGGCGGCCCTCACGGATCATCCGGGCAGCAGCATCAACTTCGGCAGCATAGGGGGGCAACGACATGAATATCCTTCCGGCGGAATAGAAAACGGCGGACCCGAAGGCCCGCCGTTATGGGTACGCTCAAATACCTTAGAAGGTAAAGTCGAGACGGAGCGAGACGGTGCGTTCAGCACCATAATAGAAGTATTTCTCGCCAAGCGCCCATTCGCTGCGATAGCGCGACCGCTTGTATTCGATGATCTCGGTATTGAGCAGGTTGTTCACATAGAGGCTGAGGCGAACATTCTCGTTCACATTCACCGAGCCCGAAACGTTGACAACCTCATAGCGCGGCGACGTATCGGAATCGAGGACGTCGAAGTGCGACTTGTAGCTGCCGTAGCCGGCAAGCTCTGCACGAACCGAAGCCTCTTTCGAGAAGAGATCGAACTCTTTGTCGAGGGCGATGTAATAGTTGTACTTCGGCACCATCGTCATGTCGTCGCCCTTCTCGGCACCGATAGCCGGTGCGTCGGAGGTCATCTTGCTGTCCGTGTAGGATGCGTTGACGCTGAGGGTCAGGCCTTCCATCAGGAGAGCCGTGCTCTCGAACTCCACGCCGCGGGAGCGGGCCGAAGCCGCGTTGGCGGTGTAGGAGAAGCCGCAAGTTGGCATGTAAACGCTGGTCTGTACGCCGGTCCAGTCGATCTGGTACACGGCGGACGAAACCTGCAGACGACGATCCATGAGGAAGCCCTTGAAGCCGACCTCGTAGTTCTTGATCTTGTCCGAATTGTAGCGGTTCACATACGAGCCGACGTTTTCGTCATTCCGGCAGTCTGCCGGCGGGGTCGGGCCGTTGTTGCCGCCCGGACGGTAGCCTTCCGAATAGATGGCGAAGATCGACATTTCATCCGAAGGCATCCACGATACACCGAATTTCTTGCGGGTGCCGTTTTCCTTGCCGTCCTCGCCACGAGTTTCGGATTCGCTCGGCTCGTCGCCGATCCAGATGCCCGAAACGATCGAATGCTCAGTGTCCTTCAGATCGTAGTAGCGCAGGCCCGCGGTGAATTCGAAGGCACCGGCAGCTTCGGTTTCAAGCCGGTAGCTTGCTTCGCCGAATACGGCCATCTCGCGGGATTTCAGCTCGATCTGATTGTAGTTGTAGTTCTTGGTGTCATCGCCATAGAGACGGGCACCGATTTCGCTCGGATCACCGAGGCCCCAATAATAGCCCCAGAGGTAAGCGGCGATCGCGCGGCTCTTGTTGTCGCTCGCATGATACTGCCACTGCCCGTCCGGGCGGTTGCCGTAATCGACCGAATCATAGAAGCCGCCGATGGTCCAGTCGAAGGCGCCTGCCGTGTTAGATTGCAGGCGGATCTCGTGGGTCCAGCGCTTGTGGCCATCGTCGTTGGTGATCCAGGTCTTGAACATGTCGTTCGCGTCCGAACGCGACCAGTTGTCGAGCGACTCATGATCGAAACGGCGCCACGAACCGGCATATACAAGGTCAGCACCCTTGAAGATGTTTTCCTTGTCAACGCGCAGCGTGACGAGGTCCATCATATTGTCGGTCCAAGGGTCCAGGCTTTCCCATACCGCGAACTTCGGATTGTAGTCCGGGTTGATACTGTCATTGACACCGCGGCATTCCGGCCGCTCGCCCGAGCAGGACGGGAAGTCGAGGGCCACGTCGTAGCCATAAAGCGCATCCGGGTTTTCGGTCAGGAGCGCTTCGTAATAATAGCCGGGACGCGAACGGTCGGCATATTCATAGCCCTTGGTCTTGCTGCGTTCATGAACATAGCCGAGGACGATTTCGGTCTCAGGGTTCGCCTGCCACAGCATCTGGGCGCGGACATACATGTCCTTTTCATAGCCATAGTCAGCCGTTTGCGTGTTCAGGATTTTGCCCGAGCGGTCGGCTACCTTGCCCGTTACGCGCGCGGCAAGCTTGTCGTCCATCAGGGGAACGTTCACACCGGCATAGACGGTGGTGCCGACATCGGGGCGGTTCTTCTCGTTTTCAAAGACCGCAGCACCGAAAGCTTCAACCTCGTTGAGGCGCGGCTTGTTGGTGATGATGCGTACCGTGCCGCCGATGGCGTTGGAGCCATAGAGCGTGCCCTGCGGGCCGCGCAGGACTTCAACACGTTCGATGTCGAAAAGGTCGTCGAAGTCGTACGGAATGTCATCCGTGAACGAGCTCGAGGTATTCGGAGTCGAGTCGTTGCCGCCCGAAAGGCCGCGCAGGATCAGCTCGCCGCGCGGATTGGCGGCACCCGCCACCGTGCGGTAAACGTCTTCCTTGTTGATAAGGTTCCGTTTCAGGATTTCCTTGGCGTTAACGGCCGTGATGTTCATCGGTACTTCGACGAGCATTTCCTGGCGTTTACGCGAGGTAACAACGATTTCTTCGAGGCTCAGTTCTTCACCGTCGCCAGAGGCTTCCTGCGCTGAGACGGTTGCGGTGCTGCCCATGACACTGGCGAGGGCAACGCCGCCGAGCAGCATGCGCGCATGCCGCCGGTAGGTAAGGTGATTGGTCATCTGCTTCCACTCCCTGTTAGGGGGCTGGCTGCTTTCTGGTTTCCGATCGTGATGTCGTTAATGCAGCCTTCGCCCATGAACTGTCCGGACCGTATGGTTTGGACTTTTTTACCTAAACTTCGGTTTGACGAGCTAAGCAGGAGTCTTGCCATCAGGCAAACAAAATGATCACAATTCCGTAATGCGAACGTCATGAGATGCTGCAGGGGCAGCGCATTGGGGGGAAATCGTGAAGACCAAAATGATCAGCACCGCAGCCTTGCTGCTGGGGGGAATGCTCGCGACAGGCGCATGGGCGGATACAGCGCCGCGCGTCCTGACCGTCGACGACACCATGAAACTCGAGGCCGTGGGAAGCCCGGCCATCAGCCCGGACGGCCGCTGGATCGCCTACCGCGTGTATGGCTATGACCTTGAAGGCGATCGTGGCGCCAGCCAGATCTGGATGGTCTCGGCGGACGGCAAGGAAAAGCTGCCGATGACGGCGCCTGCGACTTGCGCACGGTCCCCGCGCTGGTCGCCCGACGGGCGCTATCTTGCTTTTCTTGCCAACAAGGAAGGCGAAGGTGATGACGCCGGCACGCAGGTCTGGCTGCTGGACCGGCGGGGCGGCGAGGCCATCCAGCACACGAAAGTCAAGGGCGGCGTGGACGATTATCTGTGGTCGCCCGATGGCAGCCGCATGCTCCTGACCATCACCGACCGCGAGCCTGAAGCTGAAAAAGGCAAGGACGGCAAGGACAAGCCGAAGCCGTGGGTGATCGACCGGCTGCAGTTCAAGCAGGATGGCGTGGGCTATCTCGATCGTCGCCGCGCGCATCTTTATCTTTATGACGGCAAGGGCGAGCCCGAACAGATCACCTTTGGCGACTATGACGACGAGAGCCCGGCCTGGAGCCCGGACGGCAAAAGCATTGCCTTCGAGAGCAACCGGACGGCGGAACCCGACGGCAATGTGAACAGCGATGTGTGGATCGTGTCGGCCGAAGCTGGTTTGAAGGACCGCCCGCTGCGGCAGCTGACCAATCATCCGGGGCAGGACGGCAGCCCCGCCTGGAGCCCGGACGGCAAGAGCATCGCCTACACGACCGTCACAACGCTCGATAAAATCTGGTATGCCACCCAACATCTGGCCGTGATCCCGGCCGAGGGCGGCACGCCGAAGGTGTTGACGGCAGATTATGACCGTATGGTCTACAAGCCGGAATTCACGCCGAACGGCAAGGCCGTGCTGGCGGTTGCTGAAGACGCGGGCGAGTTTCCGCTGATTTCGGTCGACGTGAAATCGGGCAAGGTCACGCGGCTTGATCCGGCAGGCGGCGATACTGGCGATTTTGCCATCAGCAAGAAAGGCGAAGTGATCACGACGCGGGCCACGCCCGAACGCCCGGATGCGCTTGGCAAGCTTGGCAGCAAGGGCTGGGCCCTCCTTGATGACCGCAACGCCGAGCGCCTGGCCGGTATCACGCTCGCGAGCGTGCAGAAGATCACCGCGAAAAGCGCCGATGGCACCCCGGTTGAAGCCTATCTCTATCTTCCTCCGAACTATGTAGCGGGCACGAAGATGCCGCTGATCCTGCGGCCGCACGGCGGGCCTGTGGCCCAGCATTCGGTCGGCTTCGACAAGGAAATGCAGGTGCTGGCGGCGGCAGGCTATGCGGTGCTTGCCCCCAACCCGCGCGGATCGACCGGGCACGGTGAAGATTTCTCCGCCGCCATCTTTGCAGAATGGGGCGTGAAGGATTTCGCTGACGAAATGGCAGCGGTTGACGAAGCTATCGCCATGGGCGTGGCGGACGCGGACAAGCTCGGCGTCGGCGGTTGGTCCTATGGTGGTATCATGACCAATTACGTGATCACAAAATCGACACGCTTCAAGGCGGCGATTTCGGGTGCGAGCGAGGTCAATTACACCGCCAACTATGGCCACGATATCTATCAGCTGACATGGGAAGCCGAGCTCGGCCTGCCGTGGGAGAGCCGCGAGACGTGGGAGAAGATCAACCCCTTCAATGATGTCGGCAAGGTGACGACGCCGACACTGGTGATGGGCGGCAAGGAAGACTGGAACGTACCGATCCAGAACTCCGAGCAGCTGTATCAGGCGCTCAAACGCCGCGGTATCCCGACCGAACTGGTTGTTTACCCGGATGAAGATCACGGTATCGACCGGCCAAGCTTTGTGAAGGACCGCTACCAGCGCTATATCGCCTGGTACGACTGCTATGTTCTCGGCAAGTGTGAAGCCCGGACGGCGGGCGCGAAGAAAGACGAGAAGAAGGTGGACTAAATCCCCGCCCCTTCTTCCAGGGCCTCGTCCTCCTTCGTCATGCGGGGGGCGAGGTCCAAGACTGCCTGATACTGGCTGAGGTAAACCTTGCCGGTCAGGGCACCCAGAAAATGCGAGCGTTTCAGCCGGTCCATCACCGGGCCTTTCACCTCGCTCAGATGGAAGGTCACGCCGCTGTCTTTCAGGCGGTCGTTGATCGCTTCAAGGCTTTCCAGCGCGCTTGCATCAATCGCGTTGATCGCCGGGCACATCAGTACCACATGGCGAAGTGCGGGGTTGGCGGCGACCAGATCGTAGATCCGGTCCTCAAGAAACCGCGCGTTGGCGAAATAGAGGCTTTCATCGACCCGAAGCGTCAGGAGGCTTGGGCTCGTGACCACCTTGTGGCGGTTCACATTGCGGAAATGCTCGGTCCCCGGTACCAGCCCGACAATCGCCGTGTGCGGGTTGCTGGAACGGTAAAGAAGGATCACGACCGAAAGCACCACACCCGCCGCCACGCCGTTTTCAACGCCGGATAGCAGTGTGATCAGGATGGTGGCGGCCATCGCGGCAAAGTCGCCTTTCGAATAGATCCAGGTGCGGCGGATGGCGCCAAAGTCAACGAGCGACAGGACAGCCACAATGATGGTGGCGGCGAGTGTCGCCTTCGGCAGGAAATAGAGATACGGCGTCAGGAACAGGGTGGCGACGGCGATGCCAACCGCCGTGAAGGCGCCCGCCGCCGGGGTTTCGGCGCCCGCATCATAATTGACGACAGACCGCGCGAAGCCGCCGGTGACCGGATAGCCGCCGCTCATCGCCGAGCCGATGTTGGCCGCACCAAGCGCCGCCAGTTCCTGATTGGGATCGATCCGCTGGCGCCGTTTGGCGGCAAGTGTCTGTGCAACCGATACGGATTCGACAAAACCGATGAGGCTCAGAAGGGCGGCTGCGAGCCCGAGTTCGGCGACGAGGCCAAGGCTCGGGATCGGCAGCTGCAGGCCGGGCAGGCCCACTGGCACAGTGCCGACGATTTTCACGCCCTTGTCTTCCAGCGCCAAGCCGGCGGCCGCAATCGTGGTGGCGGTAACGGCCAGCACGGGGCCTGCCTTGGTGATAACGTCCGCGAGGCGCTTGCCCATCCCGAGCGCGATCAGCACGCTTTTCAGCCGCAAGCGGACGAAATAGAGGAAAGCCACGCTGAGCGCACCGATCACCAGCGTCGGCACGTTCGTTTCGCCCATTTGGCTGACAAGCCCGTCCAGCTGCTCCACGAGCGTATGCCCGCCCGCCTTGATGCCGAAAATGGTGCCAAGCTGGCTGACGGCGATCAGGATGCCCGAGGCTGTGATGAAGCCGGATATCACCGGATGGCTCAGGAAATTGGCGAGGAAGCCGAGGCGTAATGCGCTCATGCCAATGAGGAAAACACCAGACAGCACGGCAAGTGCTGTTGCGGTTTCCACATAGCCGATGGTGCCGGGTTCGGCGATGCGGCTGACAGCAGCGGCGGTCATCAGCGAGATGACGGCGACGGGGCCAACCGCCAGCGCCCGGCTGGTGCCGAAAAGGGCATAGAAAACAAGCGGCAGGATCGAGGCATAAAGCCCCACTTGCGGTGGCAGGCCGGCGAGCATGGCGTACGCGAGCGACTGGGGGATCAGCATGATCGTCACGATCACGGCGGCCGTCAGGTCGCTTGCCAGCTGGTCGCGGCTATATAACGGGGCCCAGCCAAGGATGGGCAGGACACGGGAGAGGCGAGGGAGCAACTTCATGGCCTGTCCTCCTTGGCTGGAAACTCTATCAAACTCAGCGGCTGCTGCTATCGAAATTGCAGGCGGCTTCCACCTCGAACGGACGCGGTGCGTGCGACAGGACGTTCGGTTCTGCCAGCCACTCACGGCCCTTCAGCATCAGGTCGAAATAGATGCCGGGCATCAGTTTCTCCTTCAGGAACCAGCCGAGGAAGGTCGGCTTCGTGCCGTCGATCATCCAGCGGGGCAGGGTCGGCTGCAGCTTGCCACCGTAACCGAACTCGGCGAGGACCACCTTGCCGCGCTCGACTGTGAGCGGACAGGAGCCATAGCCTTCATAGATGGCGCTCGGCGCCTTGCCGTCGAGGATTGCAAGGGTATTGAGCGCTACCACGGGCGCCTGCTTGCGCACGGCAGCGGCTGTTTTGGCGTTGGCAGCGGAGCAGCCATCGCCAAGGCCGAAGACATTGCCGTAACGCACATGCTGCAACGTGTCGTGATGGACCTCGACCCAACCGGCAGCGTCGCCGAGCGGGCTTTTCTTCATGAAATCGAGCGGCCCTTGCGGCGGGCATACATGGATCATGTCAAAAGGCCGGGTCTCGGTGCGGGTGACACCTTCATTGTCCGTCACTTCAAAGGTTGCGGTTTTGGCAGGGCCATCGACCGCGATCAGGCTTTCCTTGAAATGGAGATGGGCGTCGTAGGCTTTCACATAGTCCATCAGTGCGGGCACATAGTCGGCAACGCCGAACAGGACAGCACCCGCCGTGTGGAAATTCACATCGATATCGCCAAGCACGCCGAGGCGTTTCCAGGCGTCGCAGGCCAGATACATGGCCTTTTGCGGCGCGCCGGCGCATTTGATGGGCATCACCGGCTGGGTGAAAAGCGCGCGCCCGGATTTCAGCGTGCGAACAAGTTCCCACGTGTAGGGGGCAAGATCGAAACGATAGTTGGAGGTAACGCCGTTCTGGCCAAGCGTTTCCTTCAGCCCCTTGATCTTGTCCCAGTCAAGCTGCAGGCCGGGGGCGGCGATCAGCACCTTGTAATGGACGCTTTCCCCGTTTTCGAGCAGCACGGCGTTGTCTTCGGGGCGGAATTCGGCGACCGCCGCCTGAACCCATTTGGCGCCAAGCGGGATGACCGACGCCATCGGACGTTTGGTCTGGTCGCGGTTGAACACACCGCCGCCGACGAGCGTCCAGCCCGGCTGGTAATAGTGAATGTCGCGCGGTTCGATGACCGTGACACTGAGATGCGGGCGGCGTTTCAGGATGCTGGCGGCAACGGCAAGGCCGGCTGCCCCGCCACCGACAATGACAACGTCATGCGGACGTGTTTTGGGGAACTGCTTGCGCAGATTGTCGGTATCGCGACGGGCGGCGGTGCCCTGAAGGCGCTCGCGCTGGCCTGAAAGGTCGTAGCCTGCCTCGCTGGCGGTCGACAGGATGGCGTCGACCGACAGGTGGCCCGCTTCCGAAAGCGCCCAAAGGGTGGCTGAACGCGTGCCGGTGCGGCAGAAAGCGAGGACAGGCCCTTCAAGGTCGGCCAGTGCCGTGCGGAACGCGCCAACATCCTTGTCGGCAATCGCGCCGGAGACAACGGGGATATCGCGCCATTCCAAGCCGTGCCGCTCGGCCGCGGCTTTCAGCGCGGCTGCCGTCGGCTGGTCGTCTTCCTCGCCGTCCGGGCGGTTGCAGACGATACCCTTGAAGCCCTGTGCCGCGAGGATGCCGATTTCGGTTTCCATGATCTGCGGCGAGACGGAAAGGCCGGGGCCGATCTTGCGGATGTCCATTTGCGCGCTCCTCGATGCTTCGCGTTACAGGGCGTTAACCGGGATTTTCAGGTAGGTGACGCCGTTATCGTCCGGCGGCGGCATGTGCCCGGCCCGCATATTCACCTGCACCGACGGCAGGATGAGGCGCGGCATATCAAGCGTTGCGTCGCGCTTCTCGCGCATCGCCACGAAGGTGTCCTCCGCGACACCCTGATGGATATGGATATTGGCTGCCTTTTCTTCGCCGACCGTGGTTTCCCAGCGGTAATCTTCGCGGCCCGGCGCCTTGTAATCATGGCACATGAAAAGGCGGGTCTCTTCGGGCAGGGCAAAGAGCTTCTGCACAGATTTAAAAAGCGTGTGGGCGTTGCCGCCGGGGAAATCGCAGCGCGCGGTGCCATAGTCCGGCATGAAAAGCGTATCGCCAAGGAAGCCTGCGTCGCCGATCACATAGGTCATGCAGGCGGGCGTATGGCCGGGGGTGTGGATCGCCCTCGCTTCGATGCTGCCAACCTTGAAGGTTTCGCCGTCCTTGAACAGATGATCGAATTGGCTGCCATCGCGGGCGAAATCGGTGCCGGCATTGAACACCTTGCCGAACACATTCTGCACGACCGTGATGTTGAAGCCGATGCCCATGCGCCCACCAAGCTTTTCCTTCAAATAGGGCGCTGCCGAAAGGTGATCGGCATGGACGTGGGTTTCGAGGATCCAGTCGATGGTCAGGCCCTCGGCCTTCACGAAAGCGATAAGCTTGTCGGCCGTCTCGGTGCTGGTGCGGCCGGAATTCGGGTTATAGTCGAGGACTGAATCCACAATCGCGGCATGCTTCGTTGCCGGGTCAGCCACGACATAGCTGACGGTGAAGGTGGGCTCGTCGAAAAAGGCGGTGACAATCGGGTTCATCGGGGCACGTCCTTTCATTCGTTGGTGTCGGCGTCGGGGCCGAAAGCATTGCAGAGCGCGTCGATCAGCAGATTGATGCGGATATCTGCGATGCTGTAGTAGACCGTTTTCGAATCGCGGCGGGCGGTGACCAGCCCTTCTGCCCGCAGCCGGGCAAGATCGCGCGAGAGCGTGGGCTGTTTGACCCCCGTCTCGGCCTCGATCGTGCCCACCGATTTTTCGCCTTCGATCAGGGCACACACCGCCAGAAGGCGGTTCGGGTGCGACATCGTTTTCAGGAGGGCAGCGACGTCGCTGGCGCGTTCCCTGAGCTCGGGCAATTGATCGGGTTTAGGCATGGGCAAAAGGCTCCTTCTTCATCCTGGCATTGATTTCGGGCTTGCCGTTCTCTCTTCATATGACATATATCAGTTTTGTTAAATGTAAAGTGTCATGCGACCACTTGACGCAACAGGAGAAGGAAAATGACCGAATTTACGCCGGTTTCAGCCCTGATCGGCGGCGCGCTCATCGGGCTGTCGGTCGTCTTTTTCATGGCGACGATGGGCCGAATCGCCGGGATCAGCGGTATTGTCAGCGGCCTGATGGCGCCGAAAGGCAGCGATTTCGGCTGGAAACTCGCATTCGTCGCCGGGTTGATGGCGGCGCCTTTTGTTTACGCGATGGTGCGGCCTGAAGACGTTTCGGTCGCTTTCCCGCACAGCATCGGGTTCATCGTGGCGGGCGGCCTGCTGGTGGGTATCGGGTCGCGGCTTGGTAGCGGCTGCACCAGCGGCCACGGCATCTGCGGCATGGCGCGCCTGTCGCCGCGGTCGATCGTTGCCACGCTGACCTTCATGGCGACCGGCATCATCACCGTATTCGTCATCCGGATGATCGGGGGTGCAGCATGAAGATCGCGGCTTCTTTCATCAGCGGTGGCCTTTTCGGGCTCGGGCTTGTCATCTCCGGCATGTCGAACCCGGCCAAGGTGATCGGCTTTCTGGATATCGCCGGCAACTGGGACCCGAGCCTCGCTTTCGTGATGGCGGGTGGCCTTATTGTCACCGCCATCGGCTACCGGCTGGTTTTCCGGCGCACGGCGCCCGTGTGTGACAGCCAGTTTCATGTGCCGACAAACCGGGTGATCGATGCCCGGCTCATCGGCGGCGCTGCCATTTTCGGGATCGGCTGGGGGCTTGGCGGCTTCTGCCCCGGCCCCGGCATCGTCGCGACCGCACTAGGCCACATTGAGGCCATTGCCTTTGTGGCGGCGATGCTTGCCGGCATGTGGCTGAAGGACAGGCTTTTCGGCACTGCCTGAAACGTGATGGCAGGGGCGGGGCGCGTGCGATTGACAGGCCCCCGCCCCCCATGACAAGTTGCCCCGAAATTACCCACAAGAAGAAACGGGGACAGTCATGGCGGAAGCCATCAATATCGATCTCACCGCCTCGAAGGCGGACCGCTACCGCCAGACGCTTGAAAGCCTTGAGGCCGTGCTGGAAAGCGAGGGCAACCTGACCGCCCGCATGGCCACGGTTTCCTGCCTCCTTTCGGGCGCATTCCCTGAAACCTATTTCTGGACCGGCTTCTATATCGTCGATCCCGAAAAGCCGGCTGAACTGGTCGTCGGGCCTTATCAGGGCACGCTCGGTTGCCTGCGCATCCCGTTCGGCCGCGGGGTTTGCGGTACGGCGGCGGCTGAAGGCAAAACCCAGATCGTGGAAGACGTGCATGCTATCGCAAACCACATTGCCTGCGACAGCCGCAGCCAGTCGGAGATCGTGGTGCCGGTGACCGACGCCGAGGGACGGCTGATTGCCGTTTTCGACGTTGATTCGACTGAGCTTGCATCTTTTGATTCCATCGACCAGCTTTGGCTTGAGCTGATCATGAGCCGCATCTTTGGCCCGGGGAGGACTTCGTGAAGTTTCTGCATACGATGGTGCGCGTCACCGACCTTGACGCCTCGCTTGATTTTTATGTGAACCAATTGGGGCTTGTTGAAGTATCGCGCAAGGAAGTGCCAGCTGGCCGCTTCACGCTCGTTTATCTGGCGGCCCCCGGCGACAAGGGCGGCGAGATCGAGCTGACCTACAACTGGGACCCGGAAGAATACACGGGCGGGCGCAACTTCGGCCATGTGGCCTTCGCGGTTGATGACATCTACGAAAAGTGCGCGGCGCTCGCGAAGGGCGGGGTAACGATCAACCGTCCGCCGCGTGACGGCTATATGGCCTTTGTGCGCAGCCCCGACGGCATCTCCGTGGAACTGCTGCAAAAAGGCGGGCCGCTGCCGCCACAGGAGCCCTGGGCATCAATGCCGAACACCGGCACATGGTAAAGACGATTGCCATTGGGGATAGTTACGTTAAATTCGACGAATATTAACAATCCCTTCATCATTTTGGCGCTCAATATCAACTCCTGAATGAGTGGGCTTTCCGTGAAACTACATTGGGCTAACCGGATTTCCTTCAAGCTGGCGCGCACGGCGGTGATCATCGCCTTCACGCTGGGCATGGTGCTGTCTGCAGCCCAGGTCTATCTCGACTATCTTGAAGAAGGCGACAACCTCGACAACCGGGTGCTGAAGGCGCTTGAGGTGGTTGACAAGTCTGCGACCCGCGCGGTCTTGATCCTTGATAGCGATCTCGCGCAGGAGGTCGTCCTCGGCCTCATGGAATATGACTATATCACCGAAGCGGCGATCCTTGATGATAACCGCACCGTCCTTGCCGGCCGTCGCCGCGAGGAACGCCAGATGGATGGCGGGGTGCGCTATGCCCGCATGCTTATCAACGACATGGTACCGTTCGACTATCAGCTGACCCTGCCGGTCGCGATGGCGGAACGTCCGGGCAGCTTGCATGTGGTGGTCGATCGCGCGGTCGGCCTGCAGCCTTTCTTCTCGCGTGCCACGACGACCTTCCTTTCAGGCTTCGTCCGTAACTTCGTCCTCGTGGTTCTGCTGTATTACGCATTCCACCAGGGGCTGACGAAGCCGCTGCAGACGGTTGTGCAGAATATTTCACAGATCAATCCCGAGCATCCGGGTGAACAGCGCATTTCGGTGCCGAAAGCACACCAGAATGACGAGATCGGGCAGCTGGCCAGTCAAGTCAACCTGTCGCTCGATGCTGTGCAGGTGCTCTTGGATAACTTAAGGTCTACCAACCGTGCCCTGTCGGCGAGCGAGGAGGCCCTGCGCCGCCGCTCGTGGGAGCTGGAGCAGGAAGTGGATCGTACCAAGCAGGCGACCCGCGAACTGATCATCACCAAGGAACAGGCCGAGGCTGCCAACCGCGCGAAAAGCGTGTTCCTCGCGAACGTCAGCCACGAGCTGCGTACGCCCCTCAACGCCATCATCGGCTTCTCGTCGATCATGGCCGACCAGATGTTCGGCCCCATTGGCCACAATAAATACCGCGAATATCTGCATGATATCCGCTCCTCGAGCCAGCATCTCTCCGATGTGCTTGGCGAAGTGCTCGATCTGGCCAAGATCGAGGCCGGCCAGATGAAGATCGAGGAAGAAGTCGTCGACATGATCAAGCTGTGCGACGAAAGCCGCGCGCTTTGCAACGCGCAGGCTGCCGCCAAGGGCTTCTCGATTTCGCTCGCGCTGCCGGAAGACCTGCCGAAGGTGAAAGGCGACCGCCTGCGCATCAAGCAGTCGATCCTCAACCTGTTGTCGAACGCCGTGAAATTCACCGCGCAAGGTGCAGGCGATGTGGCGCTTAGCGCTGCCGTGGATACGAACGGTAATCTGACCGTGACCGTTGTTGACCATGGCATCGGCATTTCGGAAGAAGAACAGAGCCTGATCTTCTCGCCCTTCGTTCGCTCGGCAAGTGCCCTCAGTCGCAGCCACGAAGGCACGGGGCTTGGTCTGTCGCTCGTCAACGCCTTCATGGAAATGCATCAGGGCTGGGTGACGCTCGAAAGCGAGCTCGGCAAGGGCTCGGTCTTCACCCTGCATTTCCCGTCGGAACGCGTGGTTACCGCCCAGGCCTGAGCCAAAAGAACTTCAAAGGAAAAGGCCGGCGCTCGGGTGAGCTGCCGGCCTTTTCGTTTTCAGGATAGCTGTGTCAGCGTGCCGTCCAGGCCCCGTCCATCGTGAGGGACGAACCGGTGGTCGACCGACCGGCATCGGACGCGAGGAAGACGGCGAGGGCTGCCAGTTCTTCAACTTCCACAAAGCGTTTGTTGGGCTGCGAGGCGAGGATCACCCTCTTCACAACCTCTTCTTCCGACAGGCCATGCACTTTCGCCTGATCGGCAATCTGGCCGTCCACCAGCGGCGTGCGGACATAGCCGGGGCAAATGGCGTTGACGGTGAGATTCTGGTCTTCGGCGGTTTCGAGGGCTGCGGTTTTCGTGAAGCCGACAACGCCGTGCTTGGCCGCCACATAGGCCGACTTGAACGGCGAAGCGACAAGGCCGTGGACGCTCGCGATATTGATCACACGCCCGAAACCGCGCTTGCGCATGCCGGGCAGGGCGGCACGGGTGGCATAGAAGGTGGCGGAAAGATTGAGCGCGATGATCGCTTCCCACTTGTCGACGGGAAACTCGTCAATCGCGGCCACATGCTGGATACCGGCGTTGTTCACAAGGATATCGACAGCACCGAAGGCCGCCTCGGCCTCGGTCACCAGCCGGGTTGCTTCCTCGCCCTTCATCAGATCTGCCCCGATGAAGCCTGCTTCCACGCCGAAATCTGCCTTGATCGCCGCCTTGATGCGCTCGATCTCTGCCGGGTCGCCGAAACCGTTCAGGACCACACTCGCGCCTGCCTCGGCAAGGCCGCGGGCGATTCCAAGCCCGATTCCGCTCGTTGAGCCGGTGATGAGGGCAACTTTTCCGGACAATGGTTTCATGATTGAAACTCCTTGGATATGTTGCGCTGCACTATAAACCAAGGCCAGCCTTGGATGCGAGAGAAATGTCAGTCTGCCCTTTCAAGCATATGGAATATGAGTGCGATTGCTTATTGAAGCTTTAATCTTTGAGGGCTAGGCTCTTTGAAAATGCCGCATCGCACCATGAATGGGAGCGCTCGCATAGGTGGGCGTCGATCGCGGCGGAAGGGACCAGGATGCTTTATACCCTCTATGAAATGCAGCACGCAGCTTTTGCGCCCATCCGTTTCTGGGCCGATCAGGGGCAACGCTTCTTCAGTCACCCCTATAATCCGGTCAGCCGCACGCCTTATGGCAAGGTGATGGCCGCTAGCCTCGACATGGTCGAACTTCTCACCCGCCGCTACGGCAAGCCCAAGTTCGGCTTCGAGAAAGTCACCGTTGACGGTGTTGAGTGCCCGGTCGAAGAACAGATCCTGTCCCGCCGCGCCTTCGGGCAGCTGAAGCATTTCAAACGCGCCAACTGCAGCCACCGGAAGGACCCGCGTGTGCTGGTGGTCGCACCCATGTCCGGCCACTTCGCCACGCTCTTGCGCGGTACGGTCGAGGCACTGCTGCCGAACCACGAGGTCTATATCACCGACTGGCGCGATGCGCGCGATATCCCGATGGCGGATGGCAGCTTCGATCTTGATGACTATGTTGACTACCTGATCGACTGGCTGACCGACCTTGGCCCCAATACCCATATGCTGGCTGTGTGCCAGCCGAGCGTGCCGGTTTATGCTGCCCTCGCGCTGATGGAGGCCGAAGGGCATCCCTGCACGCCTCCGAGCGTGACCATGATGGGTGGCCCCATCGACACCCGCCGCAATCCGACCGAAGTGAACAAGCTGGCCATGACCCGGCCGCACAGCTGGTTCGAAGACAATGTCATCACCGTTGTGCCGCTGCCGAACGCCGGCTTCATGCGCAAGGTTTACCCCGGCTTCCTGCAGCTTGCGGGCTTCATGGCGATGAACCTTGGCGACCATTTCATGAAACACCATGAAATGTTCGAGCATCTGATCATCGGCGCCGACGAAGATGCGGAAAAAACCCGCGCCTTCTATGACGAATACAAGGCCGTGATGGACATGACGGCGGAATTTTACCTGCAGACCATCGATGTTGTGTTCCAGCGTCACCTGCTGCCGGATGGCAAATGGGTATCGAAGGGTCGGCTTGTTGATCCGAAAGCGATCAGGAATACGGCGCTGATGGCTGTGGAAGGCGAGTTCGACGATATTTCCGGTATCGGCCAGACGAAAGCCGCGCTCGATATCGCCGTCAATCTGCCGGAAGAGAAGAAAAAATACCTGCTGGCAAAAGGCGTTGGCCATTATGGCATCTTCAACGGCAGCCGCTGGCGCACCAATATCGCCCCGGTCGTGGCCGAGTTCATGCGCACCCATGATCATGTGATCGGAAAGCCGGTTGCCGGCGCTGCAGCCCCTGCGGCAACCCCCGTTGCGGAAGCCCCTGCCAAGGCGGCAAAGCCCCAGCCCAAGAAGGCGCCGTCGCGTACCGCCCGCCCGGCACGTGCCACAACGACGGCAACAAAACGCCGGACGAAAGCCTGATATCTCTATCTTTGTAGAATATTAGGAATTTCCGGCTATTTTGATTCAATATCGGGCGCCTTGAAGACAGAATGTCTGGGCGCCCTTGTTGTATGGATGCCGGGGGAGATTACGTGGCTGATCCTGTTGTAGAGTTTACATCGACCGACATCGAGTTCGCAGAAGGCAGTTTCGGGTCGATTGATTTCGGCGTCTTTTCGATCACCGACGTGGACGACAATATCTTCAAGATTGTCCTCAGCGTCAGCGACGGCTCGATCATCGCGAATGATGGCGATGGCCTGCAGGCGAGCGGCGTGACGATCCAGACCGATGATGCCCAGACCATCACCATCCTCGGCACCGGCACGGCCATCAGCAATTATATGAGCCTGCCTGACGTTTTCTCGTTCGATGTCGGCATACTGACCGCCGGGGACAATGCGGCAATTCTGACCATTACGGCCTTCGACGACACGGCAGGCGAGGTCGCCGACACGATCAATATCGATATCACCGCCCCCGATACGCCGGCCGTTGTTGCCGGTGACTTCACGGGCGACGTGATCGAAGGCAATATCGGTGACGGTGCCGTAACAGCCACAGGTCCCCTGTCGATTTCCGATGTGGATGTGGGCGACGACCCGGCCTTTGATGATGTGGCTACCACAGCGGGCGACAATGGCTACGGCACCTTCGAACTGACGTCCGGCACCTGGACCTATACGCTTGATCAGTCGAGCGTGCAGGATCTGGACGCGGGCGATACGGTCACCGATACCTACACCTTCACCGCAACCGACGGCACTACGCAGGCGATCACCGTCACGATCACTGGTGCGGCGGACGCTGCAGTGGTGAGTGGTACCTTTACGGGCGACGTGACCGAAGGCGACGAGGGCGATGCACCCGTTACCGCTTCCGGCGTGCTTTCGATCAGCGATGTGGACGGCGACGACAGCCCCGTGTTCAACGATGTGGCTTCCACGGCTGGCGACAACGGCTATGGCTATTTCGTCCTGTCGGGCGGCACCTGGACCTATACGCTCGATCAGTCGATCGTGCAGGATATGGACGCCGGCGACACGGTGACCGACACCTATACCTTTGTGGCGACCGATGGCACGCTGCAGGATGTTACGGTGACGATCACCGGCGCGAACGATATGGCCGTGGTCACCGGCACCTTCACGGGTGACGTGACCGAAGGCAACGAAGGGGACCCAGCTGTCACCGCGACCGGCAGCATCGCGATCAGCGATGTGGACGCCGACGATACCCCCGTTTTTAACGATGTGGCCTCCACGGCAGGTGATAATGGCTACGGCCATTTCGAACTGACCGGAGGCGACTGGACTTTCACGCTTGATCAAGCGGCGGTACAGGATCTGGATGCCGGGGACACGGTCAACGACACGATTACCTTCACCGCAGATGACGGCACGACGCAGCAGATCACCGTGACGATCAGCGGCACAAACGACAATGTCGTCGTATCGGGCGGTGACGCCAGTACGGTCACCGAAGGGAATGTCGGGGACCCGGACATGCTTGCCTCTGGCACGTTGACGATTGACGACCTTGATGATCTCGATGATCCGGTCTTCCTTGATGTAGCTGCCGCCAAAAAGACCTACGGCACCTACACGATGACGAACGGTACCTGGATCTACACGCTGGACCAGTCCAAGGTGCAGCATCTGAAGGCTGGCGAAACGGTCACCGATCCGCATACTTTCCTGGCGTCCGATGGCACCGAACACACCGTCACCGTGACAATCGTCGGCACGGATGATGCCCCGGTCGTCAAAGGCACCTTCACCGGCGAGCTGACCGAAGGCAATATTGGCGACCCGACATCGAGCGTTTCGGGGACGCTTTCGATCACCGATCTGGATGGCACGCCAACCTTTACCAATGTGGCTAGTGCCGCTGGCGCCTATGGCAGTTTCAAGCTTGCCGGCGGGCAATGGACCTATACGCTTGATCAGGCGAAGGTCCAGAATCTGAATACCGGCGACACCCGCACCGATAGCCACACCTTTGTGGCCTCGGATGGTACCGAGCAGACCGTGAGCGTGACGATCAAGGGTGCTGACGAGGCGCCGACTTCGGGTGGCAATACCGGCGAAACACCAGTCACGACGGTCCTTCTGCCTTCGGGTGGCGGCACCACCAACATTGCCTCGACGGTAACCGGTGCGACGGGGGGCTTTGGGACCGGCACGGGTACGGTGATCGTACAGGCGAGTTCGCCTTCCTCCATTATCACCGGCAATATTGGCGGCACGCTCAATGACGGTCATCAGGTTGTCGTCAGCCTCGGCAACGGCAACAACAATGTGTCGCTCACTGGCAACACGACGATTGCCAGCGGACTTTCCGATGTTCTGATCGGCGGCGGCACGCTTGATGACGTCACATCTGTCCTTGGTTCCACCGGCGGCGGTCTTGGTGGCGGTCTTGGCGGCGGCCTTGGCGGAGGGGGGCTCGGCGGTGGTTTCGGCAGCGGTGCGACGGTCGTTGTCGCGGGATCCGGTTCAGACAAGATCGATCTCAGCGGCCTTTCCGGCACGTCGGTCGTCGTTGGTGGCGCAGGTCGGGATTCGATCATCGGGGGCGCAGGTGACAGTATCCTTCTTGGCGGCACCGGCAGCGATTCGATCCTGGGCGGCGCAGGGAACGACCATATCCGGGGTGGTAGTGGCGACAATATATTGCTTGGTGGTGACGGGGATGACCGGCTGGTTGGCAGCGGCACCTTCGGTGGCGGCGCCGGCAACGATTACCTGACCCAGACCCACGGGGTGATGTTTGGCGAGGCCGGCAATGACACGTTCCGGCTGGCCCGGATCGATGGCGACGGCAGTGGCAAGCAGTCCATCATTGGTGATTTTGATGTGGGCGATGACACGCTGGATCTGCGCGCCATGGGGATCAAGACAGTTGATGATCTCGTAAATGCGCTGCAAGCCAGCAGCGGCGAGACGGCCCTGTTCAAGTTTGATAACGGGCAGGAACTTGTGATTGCGGTGCCCGAGTTCAGGGGGACCAGCAACCAGTTCGATGCCGAGGAATTCCATAGCTGGAATATCCTGTTCTCGACGGACACATAAAGCGACCGCCTGAGAAACAAAAAAGCCCCGCCGGAGCGATCCCGCGGGGCTTTTCTTGTGGGCAGACTGGCTCAGGCGTGGGAAAGCGCCTGGGCGAGATCGGCAATCAGGTCATCCGGGTTTTCGACACCAACCGAGATGCGCAGCATCGACGGCATGATGCCGAGCCGTTCCTTCACATCGTCTGGCACGTCCGAATGGGTCATGGAGTAGGGCGCTTCCATCAGGGTCTCCGTGCCGCCAAGGCTGACGGCAAGCTTGATGATGGTGAGGTTATCAAGCACCCGGAAGGCTGCAGCCTCATCGCCCTTGATATCGAAGGCGAAGGTCGAGCCGGCCGCAAGGCATTGTTCCTTGTAGATTTTGTAGGTCGGGTCGCTTTCCTCGAGGAAGCCTAAGTAATGCACTTTGGCGACCTTCGGGTGATCGCGCAGATATTCAGCGATCACGCGGGCATTTTCGGTGGAGGCCGTCATGCGGAGCTTGAGTGTCTCCAGGGACCGCATCAGGAGCCAGCAACTGTAGGGGTCGCACATGGTGCCAAGGATGGTGCGGAAACCCTGAATGGGCGTCAGCACGTCAGCAGCACCGACAACGGCACCTGCCACCACGTCCGAATGGCCGCCCACATATTTGGTCAGGCTGTAGATCACGATATCGGCGCCGTGGGCGAGCGGCTTTTGCCACAGGGGGCCGAGGAAAGTATTGTCGATCATGATGACCGGGCGGTGGCCTTGCGTCTTAGCCAGCTTGTCGGCCTCGTCGCGGGCGGTATGCAGGTCGATCAGGTCGTTCGTCGGGTTGGCCGGCGTTTCGCCGTAAATCACCGCGATACGGCCAAGCTTCTTCGCTTCCTCGATGGCAGGTGCCAGCGTCGGCGTGTCGCCGCCTGCTTCAAACTCCACCGATTTGATACCGAAGGACGGCAGGATATTGCGGATCAGATATTCGGTGCCGCCGTAAATAGGCGCCGAATGGACAATCACGTCGCCGGGGCGCAGGTAGGCGAGCAAGCTTGTCGCAATCGCCGCCATGCCGGACGAGAAGGACAGGCCCTTTTCGGCGTCTTCCCAAAGCGCCAGCCGGTCCTCGAGCATCTCGAGGTCAGGGTTGTTGATGCGGCTGTAGATGAGGCCGGGTTCTTCACCCTGTGCCCGTGCGCGCTTGCCATATGCGATCTCGAAAAAGTCTTTCCCGGCCTGCGCTGACTGGAAAACGAAGGTCGAGGTCATGAACAGCGGCGCTTTCAGCGCGCCTTCGGACAGCATGGGATCATAGCCGTAACCCATCATCTGGGTTTCGGGGCTGAGCTTGTGGTTGCCAATAGTCTTTTTGCGGTAATCGCGACGGCGATCAGTCATCGAAACATCCCTCCCGGTGTTTAGCCTAGCTTTTCGGGTAAGTTAGTTTCTATTGCAACCAAATTGTGTCGGGCCTTGCCAGCTGCCTGAAAAGACGGTCTAAAGGGGCGCAGCCGATGGAGTCCCCCGTGTCCATTCACCGTTTCAATGTCCCTTTGCTGATTCTGGCGCAGGCCTGTTTTCTGGCTTCTTCGATGACCAACATCGCCTTCGGCGGGTTGGCGGGCGGCATGCTGGCGGCGGACCCGGCGTGGGCAACACTCCCCGTATCGCTGACCGTGGTTTCAACCGCGCTTGTGACCGGGCGGCTGTCGGGCCTGATGCAGCGCACGTCGCGCCAATATGGCTTCCGGATCGGCGCTTTTTCCGGCCTTGCCGGCGCGCTTCTGGCGATGCTGGCCATTTATCTGCGTGACTATTGGCTTCTTTGCCTGTCGTCCCTGCTGTTCGGACCGTTCAACGCCAGCGCCCAATATTACCGGTTTGCCGCCAGCGAGAGCGTGACGCCTGCCGAGGCACCACGGGCGATGTCCTATGTCATGCTTGGCGGGATCGCGGCAGCCTTCGTGGTGCCGGCGGCCACTAGCTGGCTCAACGATGCCCTCATGCCCTACAGCTTTCTTGGTGCCTATCTGTTCATCGTTATCGTCACGCTGCTTGTTCAGGTGCCGATCGGCCTCATGAAACCGGTGGAGGCGACCGTCGCCGGGCACGAAAGTGGGGACGGCGAGGCAAGACCGCTTGGTGCCATCGTCCGCACCAGCGGCTTCATCGCCGCTTTCGTCAATTGCGCCACCGGCTATGCCATGATGTCTTTTGTGATGACGGCGACACCCCTTGCGATGGAAAGCTGTGGCCTCTTGCCCGGTCAAAGCGCCACGGTCATCCAGGGGCATGTCGTCGCCATGTTCCTGCCGAGCCTTTTCACGGGGCGCCTGATCGAACGCTTCGGGGTGACGGGTATCCTCTTTGCCGGGCACGCCTTTTTCGTGGCGGCCTTCCTGCTCGCGCTTGAAGGGATCGAGGTTTACAACTTCTCGCTCGCGCTTATCGCGCTTGGCATCGGCTGGAATTTCTGCTTCATCGGCGGCTCCAGCCTCTTGACGCATGTTCACCGTCCGTCCGAAAAAGGGCGGGTACAGGGTCTGAATGAAACGATGGTCTTCACCGTGACCGCCGTGGCGTCGCTTGGCGCCGGCATTGCGCTCAATACCATCGGCTGGGCTGGCATGAATATGCTGACGTTCGGCCTTCTGGCCGTGGCCTTTGCTGCCACCCTTTATCACGCGCTGAAGCGCACCAAACCATCGGAGACCGATCCCTCATGCTGTTCGTCCTGAGCCCCGCCAAGAAACTGGACTATGAGCGCGAGTCACTGGTAAGCGAGGCCACAGAGCCGCGTTTCCTGAAGGACACGGAAACGCTTGTGAAATCAGCCCGGCGGCTGAAGGCGCGGGACCTGAAAGCCATGATGGGCGTGTCGGACGCGATTGCCGAACTGAATGTGGCGCGCTTCAAGGCGTTCGAGCTGCCCTTCACCACCGCCAACGCACGCCCGGCCATCGATGCCTTCCGGGGTGACGTTTATGTGGGGCTCGATCCCGACAGCCTGTCGGACGATGACCGTGCCTTCGCGCAGGATAACGTGCGCATCCTTTCGGGGCTCTACGGCGTGCTGCGGCCGCTGGACCTGATGCAGGCCTACCGGCTGGAAATGGGCACGAAGTTCCACACCCGGCGCGGCGAAACGCTCTATGCCTTCTGGGGCGACAAGCTGGCCAAAAGCCTCGACGCCGATGTGAAGGCACATGATGCCCCGATCATCATTAATCTGGCTTCGACCGAATATTGGAAATCGGTGAACCGCAAGGCCCTGAAGGCACGGGTCATCACCCTGCATTTCAAGGAAGTGGAGCCGGACGGTCGGGCGCGGGTTATCTCGTTCCTCGCCAAAAAGGCACGCGGCATGATGGCGCGTTTCGCGGTCGATGGCCGCGTGACCGAGCCCGAAGCCCTGAAGGCGTTCGACCGCGAGGGCTATCGCTTCGATCCTGCCGTATCCACTGATGATGACTGGATTTTCAGCCGCCCGGCCGTTGGGCGATAATTGGTTCAGGTAACCGGTTTGTTAGTCGCCTCGGGCGGCGATCTCCCCTATACTTCGCGCACATTCACACGCTCGTGGGGGGATGACCATGCAATTCACGCTCAATGGGTCTGCCGTTTCGTATGACGGCGACGGCGAGATGCCGCTTCTGTGGTATCTGCGCGATCTGGCCGGCCTGACCGGCACCAAGTTTGGCTGCGGTGCCGCCCTTTGCGGCGCCTGCACCGTGCATGTGGACGGGGAAGCCGTGCGCTCCTGCCAGATGCCGATGGAAAGCCTCGACGGCGTTTCGGTGACAACCATTGAAGGCCTGGCGGACGGGGACAAACTGACCGCACTGCAGAAAGCATGGGACGAGTTCGGCGTGCCGCAGTGCGGCTACTGCCAGTCGGGCCAGATCATGCAGGCCGAAGCGCTTCTCAAGGAAACCCCGAAGCCCTCCGACGATGAGATTGACGCAGCCATGAGCGGGAATATCTGCCGCTGCGGCACTTATCCGCGCATCCGGGCCGCCATTCGTGCTGTGGCCGATGGCAAGATCAAGGGAGACATGTGATGGGTATCATCGAACGTATCTCCACGACCGAAGCCAGCCGCCGCGCCGTGCTGCGCGGGCTTGGCATCACGGGCGGGCTGGTGCTCGCCGCCCCGCTCGCCGGCGGGTCGCTGCAGGCGGTGCTGGCGGGTGCCGACAAGCCGCTTTCCCCCTCGGCCTATCTTGTGATCCAGCCCGATGGCACCGTCCATATCTTCATCCACCGGGTGGAGATGGGGCAGGGTAGCCGCACGGGCCTGCCGCAGATCGTGGCCGACGAACTGGATGCTGATTGGGAACGACTGGTGTTCGAGCCTGCTTATGGCGACACCAAGTTCGGTGACCAGAATACGGATGGCTCTACGTCGATCCGCAAATTCTATGATGCCTTCCGCGAAGCCGGCGCCACCGCGCGCATGCTGCTGGAAGCGGCGGCCGCCAAAAAATGGGGCGTTGCAGCGGCTGACGTGAAAACGGAAAAGCACCGGATCATCAACAAGAAATCCGGGGCTTCCGGCGACTTTGGCGAGTTTGTGGGGCTTGCTGCAGACCTGCCGATGCCGGACCCGAAAACGCTTGTTTACAAAACGAAATCGGCCCGCCGCTATATCGGCAAGCCGGTGCGCAACATCTATATGGATGCTTTCCAGCGCGGCACTTCCATCTTCGGGCAGGATGTGCGCCGGGATGGCATGCTGTTCGCCGTGACGGCCCGCCCGCCTGTGGTGGGCGGCACGGTGAAATCCTATGACGAAGCCGCCGCCAAGGCCGTACCCGGCGTGGTGGCCTTGGTTGAATTGCCCGCGCTTGAAGCGCCGTGGGTGTTCAAGCCGAAGGGCGGTATCGCGGTTGTCGCCACCAGCACATGGGCAGCGATGAAGGGACGTGACGCCCTGAATATCCAGTTCGAGGCCGGTGCCAACGGCAGCTACAACACGACGGACTATGAAGCCGGGCTCTGGAAATCGGTCGATGCGCCGACCAATGTGCGGCGCAAACGGGGCGACGCTGCCGCTGGCCTCAAGGATGCGGCCAAGGTGATGACAGGCGACTATTTCGTGCCTCACCTGCACCATGCCCCCATGGAGCCGCCTGCTGCGACCGCCGAATGGGTGGACGGCAAACTGCATATCTGGACAAGCTGTCAGGACCCGCAGTCGGTGCAGAATACGGTCGCACCCTTCGTGGGCGAAAAGCCGGAAGATATCCGCGCCACAGCCACGCTCCTGGGCGGTGCGTTCGGCCGCAAATCGAAGCCCGATTTCGCGGTCGAGGCGGCGCTTTGTGCCAAGGCCGTCGGCAAGCCGGTGAAGATGGTGTGGACGCGCGAAGATGACGTGCGCAACAGCTTTTACCACACGATTTCGGCCCAGCGTGTCTCCGTGGGGCTGGATGCCAAGGGCAAGGCCACGGCATGGCGCCATGTTGCGGCTTATCCCTCGATCAGCGCGACCTTCAATCCGGCGGCCAAGGAACCCTCAAGCGGCGAAATGGGGCTTGGCCTCACCGATCTGCCGTTTGACCTGCCGAACCTGTCGGTCGAGACGGGCGAGGCCGAAGCCCATGTGCGGATCGGCTGGATGCGGTCGGTGACCAATATCCAGCAGGCTTTCGCCATCGGCTCGATGGTTGATGAAGTGGCGGTGGCAACCGGCAAGCGCACCGACAAGGTGTGGCATGACCTTATCGGCGGCGACCGCCAGATCGACCCGTCGAAGGACGGGGCTGAATATGGCAACTACGGCGAGACGCTGGAGCGCCATCCGATCGATACCAAGCGCCTGAAAACCGTGCTCGACAAGGTCGTCAAAATGTCCGGCTACGGCAAGAAACTGCCGAAAGGCCGGGGCATGGGGATCAGCGTGCACCGTAGCTTTGTGTCCTATGTCGCCTGCGCCATCGAGGTTTCGGTGACGGACGGCTTGGCCAAGGCCGAGAAGGTGTGGATTGCCATCGATTGCGGCACTGCCGTGAACCCGGACCGGGTGAAGGCGCAAATGGAAGGTGCGGTGATCTTCGGCCTTTCCATCGCCCAGCACGGCGAGATCACGGCCGAGAATGGCGCCATTGTGCAGGGTAACTTCGATGATTATCCGGTGCTGCGGATCGATGAAGCCCCGCGTGAATTCCATGTGGAAATCATCCCGTCGGATGCCGTGCCCGGTGGTGTCGGCGAACCCGGTGTGCCGCCCGTTGCACCGGCCTTCACGAACGCGATCTTTGCGGCTACCGGCAAGCGTATCCGCCGCCTGCCGCTGAAAGACCAGCTGAACGCCTGACGGCAGCACCCATCAGAAACGCAAAGGCCGCCCCCGGAACCCCGCGGGCGGCCTTTCAGTTGCGGCCTAATTTTCAGGCAAGCCGCAACTGACGGCGCCGAGACGCCATACCAGCCAGGCCGAAGCCCATGATCATCATCAGCCAGGTTGCCGGCTCCGGAATGCCGCCGACCAGGCTCAGGTCCACGACATCGGTCAGCAGGATATTGCGCAGATTTGCGTATCCATAGTGAAGTCCGGTGAAATTGATGCTGCCATAGCCGCCTTCAGCGGTGCCGGCGGTGGCGATGGCATTGAACTCGCTCAGCCAGTCAAGGCCGAGGGTTGCAACGTCGGTCATCAGCAGATGATCGGTTTCAAAGGTGAGGCCGCTGATGGGGGATGAATAGCCGCCGCCAAGGGTGTAGAAGCTGAGGCTCGAAACGCCCACGCCGCCCTCTTCACCGTCCGAGACTGCACCAAAGACCCGGATCTGGTCGAACTGGTTGTTGAGGACCGTCCTGCAGGAGACCGTGCAATAGCGCCGGGTCCCGTCTGAAATGCCGTCCTGCAGGTAAAGGCCACCGCCCGAGGTGAAGGTCCAGCTGTCACCGCCCACAAAGATTTCAAGCTGCTGGTAGGTATGGGTCTGGGTGACGAGCGTGCCGCCAGTACCCGCACTTTCATATGTTGATCCCGCAGCGTCCGTGTCGATCGTCAGGACAGCGCTGAAAGTATCGGTGCCATTAAGATAGGCGATCGTATCCGCATAGCTGGAACTGATGTTACCGCTGAAATGAAATTCGGTGGCGGCGCTTGCCGTATGGGTGCCGGTCAGCAGGCAAGCTGCAACTGCCAAGGTCTTGCGATCGAAAAACATGTTTTCGTCTCCTTATCTGTGCGCTTCTCTGCCTGAAAGTACGAGTTTGGTTACTGCCCGAATTTCATAAAATTCTTATTGTTCCCATGCTAAGCCCCGGTGCAAAGGCCAGACAATCTATGAAAAATCATAGGTTTCGGCCTGATTGTGTTGCGTCCTATGTCTCGTTTCGTAAACTGGCGCGGGGAATGTTTGCGAGTGAGCAAGGCTGGTGGGATGGCCATTGAAAGGCTGAACGGGGCACTGGGGCGCTACCTCAGTCTCCTCATGGACGATCAGGCAGATGTGGATGCCCGGTTCCGCGGGCTGTGCGAGCTTGCGGCCAGTTTCGGCTTCGAGGTGACGAACCTTGGCATCGCCACGCGCGATATAAAGGGCGAGCAGCAGGCCGTCATCATGTCCAACATGTCGGACGACTGGATGGACGAATATAACGGCCGCCGCTTCGACAAGCTTGATTATGCCGTCGAGAAAATCCTGAAACCGGCAGAGCCCGGCGTCATCAACAGTATCCAGTGGGATGCCGTGCCCCTCAGCCGCGCCGATCATGTGGCTGAAGGCACGCAGGAAGTGCTGGCGGGTGCTGCAGATGCCGGCATGAAATTCGGCCTCGGCTTCGGGGTGCAGGCGGCGTCCGCCACCAACGGCATCGAAAGCTTTGTTGTCGCCTTCGGGGGCAACGAGAAAGGCGCGGGCTACACCGAGCGCAGCGAGCTCGCCGAATCCCTTCTGGTGACCGCAGCCCTTTCGCTGGCGCCGAGCCTTGAGCCTGTGGCAGCCCGCAAGCGCGATGGGGGCATCAGCCTCAGCCCGCGTGAGATGGATGTGCTTCTCTATATGGGGGTTGGCATGCGGGCGGACAGGATTGCCGAAAAGCTGGGTATCGCCAAGGTGACGGTCGATCTTCACGCCCGCCGTGCGCGCGAAAAGCTTGGTGCGCGGACCATGCCCGAAGCCATCGCCAAGGCCATTCGTTACGGCTTCATCACGCCCTGAGCCAAAGAAAAAGGGCCGCGCCCTTTGATTGGCACGGCCCTTCGGGGGAAAGTTTCTAGCGGGCGAGGGCGAGGCGACGGCGTGTTGCCATGCCAACAAGGCCAAAGCCCATGATCATCATCAGCCAGGTTGCAGGCTCAGGGATGCCACCTGTTGGCGGCGGCACGATCACGTCCCCGCCAACCCCAGCGAATGCGAAGATGAAGGTGTTGGTGGGATCACCCGAGGCAGTCGGCAGGCCAAGGCCGCCCGGATCATTGGCGGCTTGCCCGAACGAATAGACTTCCGCGCCGACGACGCCAAGGGCAGCGAGTGCAGCGGCTTCGGTGCCGGCCGCACCATAGAAGATGTCGAAGCTGTAGCTTTCGCCGGACAAGAGGCTACCGAAGCCGAAGTCAAACAGCGCGCCGTGGTCATATGCCCCGAAATCGGTGAAGTCACCCGGTGTGCCGCTTGGACCAGCCAGCGGATTGGCGCTGGCGAAACCGTCGTTGCTCGAGAAAAGCACAGCGGAAGCCGTTCCGGTCTCGACCGTCGAGTATTCGGTGAAGGTTGTGGGTTCCACATCCCAGTCGAAGACCCGGCGATAGCGCAGGTCGCCGACATCAGCGGTGCCTGTGTTTTCGATCTTCACATTCACACTATAAAGGCTCGAGGTAGCCGACGGGCTGAAATAGTGTGTGACGGTCAGTTGCTGCAGCCCGCTTGTGAGCGTGACAACGCTGGTGGCGGTTGATGCGGTTGAGCTGAAGCTCGAAAGCGACAGCCCGAAAGTGCCATATGCGTTGTTGGCAGAGCCGGTCATGCCGGTTGATGCATCAGCCACGCCCCAACCTTCGCAAAGGCAACCGTGCGAGGTGGATTCGTTGCCGGTCGGCATATAGCGCAGGCCGACATAGGTCGTGCCTGTGACCGGGCTCGGATCGCCGCCACGGACGTTGAGTTGCCCCATCGTGTCCACGCCCATCTGGATGGTGCCGTTGTCGATAATGGCCTGCCCCATGGCAGGTAGAGTGATAGACATCAGGCCGCCGGCGGCAATGCCGGCTGCTAGATATTTGCGAAACATGAGAGCCTCCTTGCAAACGTATTCTGTTTGGCGGTCCCCCTCCCGAGGTCACAGCCGTTTTCAAACATTCACACTAAACGGAACTCACACTGCCTGATCACGGTCATAGGCCGGGTTGATCCGGTGACCGACTAGAAAATGAACATGTCGCCAAAGGCGGTATGTTGCCGGACGACCTCTCCGGGTCGTTCTTGTTCAAGCAAGTTCATTCTACTCCATGCCGATATTATTAAAAAGTAAATAGTTGTTAACCATATTTTGTGGCAATTCTGACTATTCCCGGCTGCAGTGCGCGGTTGACGCTGCAACGTGTGGGCGAAACTGGACAGCAGGGGAAACTGACCGGCTCACAGCTGGATTCGATGATTCTCGCGGTCTTCAACGCTTGCTCCTTGAAGCGTCCATCGCCCGCCGCTATAAGCCCGGCGACTGCGACGGAGTGATTTTCATGGCGCCCCCCATTCTCAGCCTGCGCGATATCGGCCTCACATGGGGCGGTGCCCCTGTGCTTGACGCGCTCGAGATGCATATCGGTGCCGACGAACGGCTCTGCCTTCTGGGGCGCAACGGCACCGGCAAATCGACGCTGATGAAAATCATCGCGGGCATGATCGAGGCCGACCACGGCGAACGCTGGGTGCAGCCCGGTGCGCGCATCGCCTACCTGCCGCAGGAGCCTGATGCCAGCGGCTTCGCCACGCTCAAGGATTATATTGTCGGCGGTCTGCCGGAAACGCAGGCGGACGAAACCTACCGCGCCGATGTGCTGATCGACGAACTGAATGTGAATGGTAGCGCCGATCCGATGTCGGCCTCGGGCGGGGAATTGCGCCGGGCGGCACTCGCCCGCGCGCTGATCGGCGAACCTGAACTGCTGCTGCTTGACGAGCCGACAAACCATCTGGATATCGCGGCGATCGAATGGCTGGAGGCCTATCTGAAGGGCTGGCGCGGCGCCATGGTGCTGATCAGCCACGACCGAACTTTCCTGACGAACCTCGCCACCGCCTGTCTCTGGCTCGACCGCGGCGCCATCCGCCGGATGGATGCCGGGTTTGCCCGCTTCGAAGCCTGGCAGGATGAAGTGCTGGCGGACGAAGAGATGCAGGCCAAAAAGCTTGATAAATTTATCAAGACGGAAGGCAAATGGGCGGTTGAAGGCATCAGCGCGCGCCGCAAGCGCAATCAGGGCCGCCTGCGCCGCCTGCAGGACATGCGCGCCGAAAGCGCCAACCGCATCCGGGCCAAGGGATCCGTGAATATCACGCTGGCGAGTGGCGAAGGTTCGGGCACGCGGGTGGTCGAGGCCAAGGGGATCGCCAAGGCCTATGACGGTCGCACGCTGTTCAGCGATTTCAGTATCCGCATCAACCGGGGGGACCGGATCGGTGTGATCGGCCCGAACGGCGTTGGCAAATCGACGCTTCTGAAGGTGCTGACCGGTGAAATCCAGCCCGACGCGGGCGAGGTGAAGATCGGCACCAACCTGTTGCCCGTTTATATCGACCAGAAACGCGCGGCATTGAAGGATGAGGTCAGCGTGCAGGATGTGATCACCGGCGGCGGCGGCGACTATGTGCATGTGGGCGGCGAGCCACGGCATGTGATGAGCTATCTGAAGGATTTCCTGTTTGATCCCTCACAGGCGAAAACCCCGGTGGGGGCGCTTTCGGGTGGGGAACGCAACCGGCTCCTTATCGCCACCAATTTTGCGCGCCCTTCGAACCTCCTGATCCTCGACGAGCCGACGAACGATCTGGATATGGATACGCTCGATCTGCTGCAGGAAGTGCTGGCGGATTATGACGGCACCATCATTGTCGTGTCGCACGACCGGGATTTCCTCGACCGGGTTGTGACGTCGTCCATCGTGATGGAAGGCGATGGCACTGCGGTTGAATATGCAGGCGGCTACAGCGACTATCGCCATCAGAAAGCCCTGTCGGCGCCCGCCGAGGTGAAGACGGTCGCCAAGCCCAAGGCAAGCGTGACGCCGATTGCGGCGGCCCAGCCGAAGAAGGCTTCGAAGCTTTCCTACAAGGACCAGCGCGAGCTCGATAACTTGCCGGCAGAGATCGAGGCGCTGACGGATGAGATCGCCGAGATCGAAGCGCGGCTTGCCGATCCGGACCTTTACACGAAAGATCCGGCGAAGTTCGCTTCGCTTGGCAAAAAGCTGGAAGACAAGCGCGATTTCCTTGATGCCCGCGAGATGCGGTGGCTGGAGCTTGAGGAACTGCGCGAAAGCCTCGAGAAATGATCACCCGATACCCGGATAAGTGTTTCCTTTTCTTGACAAGCGCTTACCGTGAATGTTGATTCAAAACGGGGTCGAAAAAGGCAAGCTGGCAGGCTAGGTGAACCTTTGACGCAGGCGATTTTCAGGGTGGCTCTTATGTGGGCTGCAGCCGTGGGGCTGCTGTCTGCCGCCGCCCGTGGGCAGGAGGCGCTCGATTCTCGCCAACCCCTCGTCTGGTATATCTACGAACTTGATCCCTTCCATATCGTCAGCGGCCCGGATCGCGGGCAGGGTTACGGCGACAAGACGCTGGATGACGTTGAAAAGGCGATGCCCCAATATCGCTTCAACCGGCAGGTCGTACCTTTCACACGGCTTCTGGCCAACATGAAAACCGTGCCTAACAGCTGCACGCTGGGCCTTGTGCCCAATCCCGAGCGTGCTGAAAACTATCTATATTCAAAACCCTTCATCTGGACCCAGATAGCACAATTTGCGGTGCAGGAGAGCCGGGCGAACGAGGTGCGGGCTATCCTGACGCCCGATCATAATGTGCCGCTCTCGCGTGTTGATGACGCCGGCTTCCGCGATGGCGGGCTGGCCATCGAACATCATTTTGTTGCCGGGATCGACGCACATGTGAGCAAGGCGCGGGCTGATGGCCGGATGTTTGATATCGAGCGGGAAGACCTTGTGCTTGCCATGCTGGCGCGGGGTCGCTTCGACTATAGCTTCAGTGCGCCTGACGAGATCGGGTATTTCAACCTGCGCGCCCGCCGGGCGGGGCTGCGCGACCGGCTGATTTCCTTCCCCATCGAAGGGTCCCCCGATGTGGCAATCAGCCATCTTGTCTGCGCGCGGTCGGAGGTTGGCGCCGAGGTCATTGCAGCGGCGAACGCGCTTCTGGATAAAGAGGCAGTGCCGCCTTCATGGTTTCGGCACTATCTGCGCTGGATCGACCCGACCAATGCAGCGCTCTTTCACGAACGGGTTGTCAGGCACTTGCAGGAAAACAGGGTGAAATAGGCTGACATGCGCTTCCTCGCGGCTTTGATGTGCGGCCTTGTCTTCTGCGCTGGTGGCGCAGTTTTTGCCGAAAATAAGCCCCGGCAAGTGATCGGGTGGGTTAGTTATGACAATCATCCGATCCATATCGCTTCAGGCCCCTTCAAGGGCGAGGGATTTGGTGATCTGACACTTGATGATATCGAGCAGCTCATGCCCGCTTACCAGCTTGACCGGATGCAGGTGAGTGCTGCCCGCATGATGCGGCTTCTGGACGGAGACACGCCAGTTTGTGCCTCGGTATTGATGAAGACACCGGAGCGTGCTGCAAAATATCTATACTCGCCGCCGGTCCATGTAATCAGTGGCAATCACCTGATCGTGCGGGTGGAAGATGCTGCCCGCGCCAGGGCTGCGCTGGATGGGGATGTCATTGATGTCGCCAGACTGCCCGCTGCCGGCTTCGCCAGTATGGGTAAGGTCCGGACCCGTATGCTGGGGCCCGCAATCGATCCGTTTGTTGACGAGATGAAGGCTGCAGGCAGGGTGGTTGAGGTGAATAATCTGGCGGCCGTCCTGTCATTGCTGGCGCGCGAACGTGTAGACCATGCCTTTGGAAATCCTGAAGAAGTCGGGTATTTCGAACGAGCGGAGCCGGAAACCTATGCGGGGCGGCTGGTGGTTTTTCCGGTCAAGGGGGCAGCGAAGACTATCCTTGGCTATTTCGCCTGTGCCAAAACGTCTGTCACTGCGGCATTTTTAAGCGATCTCGGGCGTTTGATGGGCAGTTTCAGCGGACTGCCGCCCTGGTACGAATATTACCGGCAATGGGCCGGCCCCTATGCCGCGCCGGGCGATGAACTGATCCGCCGCGCCGATCCCGTGGCTGATCCCGAAAACTGACCGCGATCCCTTCATTTTTTGCCGTTTTCCCCCTGTTCAAGGCGGGAAAATTTGCTAATAAGGGGCGACAGTCGCTGCCTTCGGCGGCGATCATCCATTATAGGCGATGATCCGGTCATGCGTCTGGCCGGGCCTGGCCGCGGAAACGCGAAGCCGGGACCTCGGCGCAAGGCACGGGTCACGCAAAAAGTAAGGTCTGGAACAAGAGGATACCATGGCAGGCCATTCCCAGTTTAAGAACATCATGCACCGCAAGGGTGCGCAGGACGCCAAGCGTTCCAAAATCTTCTCGAAACTTTCGCGTGAAATCACCATGGCGGCCAAGCTTGGCGGTGCCGATATCGGCTCGAACGCCCGCCTGCGCCTGGCGATTTCCACGGCACGCGCCCAGTCGATGCCGAAAGACAATATCGAACGCGCCATTCAGAAAGCCTCGGGCGGCGACGCCGAGAACTATGACGAACTGCGCTACGAAGGCTACGGCCCCGGCGGCGTCGGCATCATCGTCGAAGCACTCACCGACAACCGCAACCGCACGGCATCCGACGTTCGCACCATCTTCTCGAAAGCTGGTGGCAACATGGGTGAAAGCGGCTCGGTTTCCTTCATGTTTGACCGCGTCGGCGAGATCGTTTTCAAGGCTGATGTGACGGACGCAGACACGATGTTTGAAGCAGCACTTGAAGCCGGTGCGGCGGAAGTGGAATCGGACGAGGACGGCCACGCCGTTTACACCGATCCGGCTGACCTGCATGCCGTTGCCTCGGCACTGAGCGACGCGCTGAAGGCCGAGCCCGAGAGCGCAAAGCTGATCTTCAAGCCGAAAGAGCCGACCGCGCTCGACAAGGAAGGCGCCGAGAAGCTGATGAAGCTTCTGGATGCGCTTGAGGACAATGACGACGTTCAAACCGTTTTCGGGGCCTACGATATTCCGGCCGATGTGCTGGCGAGCCTCGAAGGCTGATAACAACCGGGCGTCGGGGGCTTTCCCTCCGGCGCCTCTTTTCTCTGGGGGAACGGCGGCAGCCGATGAGAGTATTGGGTCTTGATCCGGGTTTGCAACGCACCGGCTGGGGTATCGTCGATGCCGTGGGGACCCGTCTTTCCCATGTCGCCAACGGCACCGTGACAACCGACCCGAAGGCGAGCCTTGCAGAACGGCTTGTGCAACTGGCCCATGGCCTGCGCACCGTCCTTGCCGACTGGAAACCCGAGGCCTGCGCGGTTGAGGAAACCTTCGTCAACAAGAACCCCACCTCTACGCTGAAGCTTGGCCAGGCGCGCGGCATCGCACTTTATGTGCCGGCGGAAGCTGGCCTTATTGTTGCCGAATATACCCCCAATCATGTCAAGAAGTCGGTGGTTGGAGTAGGCCATGCCGCCAAGGAACAGATTGACGCTATGGTCAACATGCTACTGCCAGGAGTGAAGATCACCGGGCCTGATGCCGCAGACGCGCTTGCCGTCGCCATCACGCATGCCCATCACCTGGCAACCGATGCCGCCCTGATGCGAAGGGCCCAGCCCCCGGCAAGGAGGGCAGCACCATGATCGCCAAGCTTTCCGGACTTGTGGATACTGTCGGCACCGATTTCTGCATCATCGATGTGGGCGGCGTGGGCTATCTGGTGCAGGGCTCGTCCCGCACGCTTGGCGCGTTGCCGGGGCAGGGCGAGGCCGCGCGGCTCCATATCGAAACGATTGTGCGCGAGGATGCCATCACGCTTTATGGCTTCGCGACCGTGGCAGAGCGGGACATGTACCGCCTGCTGACGTCGGTACAAGGCGTGGGCGCCAAGGTTGGCCTTGCGATCCTGTCGGCCCTCAGCCCCACCGAAGTTGAAAATTCGATCGCGGCGCAGGACGCCAAGTCGATCACCCGTGCGAACGGCGTGGGGCCGAAGCTCGCCCAGCGCATTGTCAACGAACTGAAAGACAAGGTCGCCGGTATCGTCGCCGCGTCGCCCAAGGGCGTGGCGGTCAATGGCGCGGCAGCCCCTGCGGCCTCGCAGGCCGGGATCATCGGCGATGCTGTGTCCGCACTCGTTAATCTCGGCTACCGACCGACCGACGCGCACGGCGCCGTTGTGAAGGCTGCGAAAGAACTGGGTGAAGAAGCGACCCTCGGCAAGCTTGTGCCCGCAGCCCTCCGGGAGCTTTCGGCATGAGCGACGAAAGCAGGCTGATGGACCGCGAGGAAAATGCAGGTGACGGTTACGATACCGCCCTCCGCCCGCAGACGCTTGGCGACTTCATCGGCCAGCAGCAGGCGCGCGAGAACCTGAAGGTCTTTATCGATGCAGCCCGCGCGCGCGGCGAGGCGATGGACCATGTGCTGTTCTTTGGCCCGCCGGGCCTTGGTAAAACGACGCTTGCGCAGATTGTGGCGCGCGAGCTGGGCGTCGGCTTCCGGGCAACGTCCGGCCCGGTCATCGCGAAGGCTGGCGATCTGGCCGCGATCCTCACGAACCTGCAGGAAAACGATGTCCTCTTCATCGATGAAATCCACCGGCTGAACCCGGCGGTGGAGGAAATCCTCTATCCCGCGATGGAGGATTTCCAGCTTGATCTGATCATCGGCGACGGCCCGGCTGCACGGTCGGTGCGGATCGACCTGCCGAAATTCACGCTTGTGGGCGCCACCACGCGCTCGGGCCTGATCACCAAGCCACTCCGCGACCGGTTCGGTATCCCGACCCGGCTTGAGTTTTATTCGACCGAAGAGCTGACCGAAGTGGTGCGGCGTGGTGCGCGGCTTCTTGGCCTCGCCATGACCGAAGACGGTGCCCGTGAAGTGGCGGCCCGCTCGCGCGGCACCCCGCGTATCGCTGGTCGCTTGCTGCGCCGGGTGCGCGATTTTGCACTGGTGGCGGAAAAGGATACTGTGGACGCCGTGGCGGCGGACGGTGCGCTGACGCGCCTCGCCGTCGACAAGCTCGGCCTTGACCTCATGGACCGGCGCTATCTTTCCTGCATCGGCGAAACCTATATGGGCGGCCCTGTGGGTATCGAAACGCTGGCAGCCGCGCTTTCCGAACCTCGCGACGCCATCGAGGATATCATCGAGCCTTATCTGATGCAGATCGGCCTTGTGGCGCGCACGCCGCGCGGGCGCATCCTGTCGCCCGATGGCTGGAAGCATCTGGGGCTCAATCCGCCTGCCGGCACTGGCGGGGCGCAGTTCGATCTTCTGGGAGGTGGCAAATGACCCTGATGCCCGCCTCTGGCGAATGGAGTGACGGTGTCTTCCGTTTCCCGATCCGCGTTTACTACGAGGATACGGATGTCGGCGGCATGGTCTATCACGGTCGCTATGTCAGCTTTTTCGAGCGGGTCCGGTCGGAAAGCATCCGGGGCAGTGCGGCAGACGTTGATGCGCTTTTCGATCTGCCTGCTGCCGAGGGCGGGCCGCTCACCTATGTCGTGTCGTCGATCAATGTGAAATATCACCGGCAGGCCAAGGTTGGTGATGTGCTGATCGGCCATTCGACCGTCACCCGCGTGCGCGGGGCAGCGGTTGAAATAAAGCAATGGATTGACCGCGAAGGCGAACGTGTCGCCGAAGCGGATCTGGTTGTCGCCATCGTCGGAAACGATGGCAGGCCGCGCCGCTGGCCCAAAGCGGTGGAAGAATGCTGGCGCAACTGGCAGGCCATCGAGGCCGGCCGGCAGGGCGCCTGATAACAACGAGGATCATAGAGGATCAGATGGATCAGACTCTCGAAGCAACCGAACTCGCGGGCAGCGTAGCCCAGCATGACTTTTCGATCATCGGCATGTTCATGCAGGCCGACTGGGTCGTCAAACTGGTGATGCTGATGCTGATCGGCGCCAGTATCTGGGGCTGGTCGATCATTTTCAACACCTGGAAGCGCATGAAGGAAGCTCGCGGCAAGGCCAACCAGTTCGAGGATGTGTTCTGGTCGGGCAATTCGCTGGATGACCTATATGCCCGGCTGAAGGCTGCGCCCGATCACCCGATGGCGGCGGTGTTTGTGGCGGCGATGCGCGAATGGCAGCGCAGCCTTACGGCCCGCACCTCATCGGCGCTGGACAAGGTGACCGTGTCGGACCGCATCTACAAGGTGATGCATGTCACCACCCAGCGCGAGATGGAACGCCTCGAAGGCCAGGTGGCGTACCTTGCCACCATCGGCTCGGCCTCGCCGTTTGTCGGTCTTTTCGGCACCGTCTGGGGGATCATGAACGCCTTCACCGGCATCGCGACCGCATCCGATACCTCGCTTGCCACCGTGGCGCCGGGTATCGCCGAAGCGCTGCTTGCGACCGCACTGGGCCTGATCGCTGCTATCCCCTCGGTTATCGCCTACAACAAACTGTCGAACGACCTTGGCCGGTATGGCATGCGCGTTGAAGGCTTTGCGGACGAGTTTGCCGCCATCCTGTCGCGTCAGCTTGACGAACGGAGCCACTGATCATGGGTGCGTCCGTCACTGGCAGCGACATCCGGGGCCGCAAGACCGGTCGCCGCCGTTACGCCCCGATGGCCGAAATCAACGTGACGCCCTTCGTGGACGTCATGCTGGTGCTTCTGATCATCTTCATGGTGGCAGCGCCGCTTCTCACCGCCGGTGTGGCGGTGGACCTGCCCAAGGCGAAAGCCAAGCCGCTGGCGCAGGACAGCAAGCCGCTTGAAGTTTCGATGGATCAAAAAGGCGCCATATTCCTCGCTGATACTGCCATCACGGTCGAAGAGCTGGGGCCGCGCCTCAAGGCAATCTCCGAAAACCGTATGGATACCCGCATCTATATCCGGGCTGACCGGACGCTGGATTACGGGGATGTCATGGAAGTTGTCGGCACCATCAACTCGGCTGGTTTTACCAAGGTGGCCCTGATTGCAGACCCGTCGAAGAAATGATGAAGACCGGCTTCTGCCGGTCTCTGAAAACAAGCCTGATCGTGCCGGCTGGCTCATGTCGGCGGCGCTGCATGTCGGCGTCGTGGGCGTTGTCATTTACGGACTGCCGAGCATCGAGCGACCGAATATCGCGCCGCCGCCGCCGATTGTGATCGAGTTCGACCAGATCGCTGAAAAAACCCAGCAGCTCGCCCCCGCGCCGGAGGAAAAGGCCGAGGAAGAAACTAAGCCCGAGGAAGAGCCGAAGTTTGCCCCGGCGCCGGAACCCGAGCCCGAGCAGGCGGAAAGCGTGCCGCTGCCGGAGCCGAAACCGGCCGAGCCCGAGAAGAAAGAAGAGAAGCCCGAACCCCCGAAGCCGAAGCCCGAGGAAATCGAGCGCAAGCAGGTGGTGGATAACGTGCGTCCGCAAGCCAAGCCGAAGCCGCCGAGCCGCTTCAGCGCCTCGCGCATTTCGGCCCTCATCGACAAGTCGATCAAGGAAGACCAGAAGCCCGAGACCGACAAGAAGGATGAGGAAAAGGCACCCGAGCAGGCGGTGAAGAAAGATACGTTCGCCGCCCTCCGTGGCCGGTTCGCCACCGCCTCGCTGAAGGATGCACTGAGCCAGAAACTGGCCGGTTGCTGGAACTTCCCGGGCGGGGCCAAGGATGTATCGAACTTCAACGTGACGGTGCGGATTTACCTGCGCCCGGACGGATCATTGTCCCGCCTGCCGCAATATGCGGAAGTGGGCGATCTTTCGGATGGTTTCTATCGTACCTTTGCGGAAAGCGCGCTTCGGGCGGTTCGCCAGTGTGAGCCCTTCAATGAGGCAAGCGAGTATATTCGTGAAGGCAACAGCTATATCGATTTCAATTTCAACGGGCGCGAGTTCGCCGGCGGCTGATCGCCGGGGTGCCCAGAACACGAGAAGACAAAGGACCGTTTGACATGCTGAGACTGTTTACCGGACTCATCCTGATTGTCGCGGCGACGGCAGGGGCCTCCGCCCAGATGCGCGTCGATGTGAACCGCGGGACGATGGACCCTGTGCCCATCGCGATCCCCGATTTCTTTGCGCCTGAAAACACGGAAACCGCCTCGGGGCGGCTTGCCGAGATCGGTGCCAGCATGTCGCAGGTCATCACCAACAACCTCGTCTCCACGGGGCTGTTCCGGGCTATTGACCCCAAGGCCTTCATCGAGAAACAACCGGCTGCGGGCGCGCGCCCCAAGTTCGCCTCGTGGCGACCGCTGGCGACCCAGGGCCTTGTCACCGGCACGATCCGCATGCTGCCGAACGGCAACCTGCGCGTCGAATTCCGCCTGTGGGACGTGGTGCAGGAAATCCAGATGGAAGGGGTTGGCTATTCCACGCCGGCCTCCAACTGGCGCCGCATCGCCCATGTGATCTCGGACCGTATCTATACCCGCCTCACCGGTGAGGAAGGCTATTTCGATACGCGGATCGTCTATATCGCTGAAACCGGCAAGGCAACGAGCCGCACCAAGCGCCTTGCGATCATGGATCAGGACGGTGCCAACCAGCAGCTCCTGACCGATGGCAGCTATCTGGTGCTGACCCCGCGCTTCTCGCCGAACCGCCAGGAAATCACCTTCCTCAGCTACTATAAGAACGAGCCGCGGGTTTACCTGTTCAACATCCTGTCGAACCGGTTTGAAATCCTTGGCGATTTCCCGAACATGACCTTCGCCCCGCGCTTCTCGCCCGACGGCAACAAGGTGATCATGACGCTCGCGGAAAAGGGCAACTCGGACATCTATACGATGGACCTGCGCACCCGCCGCGTGACGCGTCTGACGACCCATCCGGGTATCGATACGAGCCCGAGCTATTCGCCTGACGGATCGCGGATCGTCTTCAACTCGGACCGTGGCGGCAGCCAGCAGCTTTATGTGATGAATGCGGACGGCACCAACGTGCAGCGCATCTCATTCGGCAAAGGCCGTTATGCGACGCCCGTATGGTCGCCGCGTGGTGACCTTGTCGCCTTCACCAAGATGGGGGATTCCAAGTTCCGCATCGGCGTGATGAAGCCCGATGGCACCGGCGAGCGCCTGCTGACCGATGCCTATCAGGACGAAGGCCCGACGTGGGCGCCGAACGGCCGTGTGATCATGTATTTCCGAACCACGCCCTATGACCGCGCCGGCAATGGTGGCCGGGCATCGCTGTGGTCGGTTGACCTGACCGGTTATAACGAACGCCAGATCAAGACGCCGTTCGATGCGTCCGACCCGGCATGGTCGCCGCCGCTGCCGGTAACGACCCGCAACTGAGCCTTACACCGCCCTAATTGCCGTGGCGAACAGGGCGTCGTGGAACCAGTAAAGCCCGCCAAAAAGGGCAAGCCCGATAAGAGCCGTGACAATGTCGCGGCTCTTTGGCTGTGGGGCGGGCTTCACCCATTTGCCGTCGCGCCGGTTGATGCCGATGATCGACACAAGCGCCCAAAGGCCAAGCCCGCCAAACAGCAACACAGCCCGCGTCTCACCGTTCGCCAGCAGGTGCAGAAGCGCCCACAGGATGACACCTGTCAGCTGCGGATGACGCAGGACCCGTTTCAGGTTGGTCGGCGCGTTCCCGGCGATGAACAGGATCATGGCCAGCGGCATGATGAGCACGGTCACGATGCCCATGCCGCCGGTCGGTGTGTAGATCAGCCCGGTATCGGCCGACTTCCAGCCCGCCACGATCAGGGCAATGGAGCCAACGATCATGAGCGCGAAAATGCCCTGCCACGCCATGCCGCCCACCCGGTTCTTGATGCGGGCGCGCAAGGTAGGGGCGAAGACCGGCAAGAAATGGAGCCCGGCAAAGGCCGCTATCCCGAGACACAACAGAAGCATGCGATTTTCTCCCCCTTGGACTGTGGTTGGTCAGCGTGACTCCGGTAGCGGTGTACCGTAACCGATATCGAACCAGCCGCCGACGGCACCGTCAGCACCCACAAACACTTCGTCGCGGTTGCTGGATTGCCAGTCGATGATCTCGGCTGACTGGTAGAAGGCGATGAAATGGTCGATTTCGTCGCTCGTGTTTCCCTTCAGCGGCAGGTAAACCGCCAGTATCTGCTCGTGCGAGCCATTCGGGCGTTCAAGCCGGTAATAACTGAAATAGCCGCAGGGTGTGGTGGCTGACTGGTAGAGGCGTCGATTGAAAAGCGGCCAGATATCACGGCTCATGAAATCGAAGAGATTGAGGCCCACCGGGTTGCGTCCCATGCGCTCCATGACCGCTGCGGAGGCAAGACGGTAGGTCAGGCTGTCGTCGCCGCCATAATCGAGAAGCGAAACATGGGCCGCGAGGGAGCGAAGCTGGACAGGGCTGAAATCCTTGCGTCTCGGGATGCCGCCAGCGGCTTTCGCCAGCTCCTGCCAGATGCCGATCAGCTTCTGCAACGGACGCTGCTTGTCAGTTGGCAGCAGGCTCAGGAACTTGAAGTTTGCATCCATGGCATCGCAAAATCGGTCGTTGGAAACGCTGTCAGGGATTCTTGCAGCCTTCCGGCGCATCGGCAAGCGCGATCTCTGCTTTCGGCTTATTCGCTGTCGCTTGATCCTGCATTCATGAGTGCTGTGGACTGCTGCATTTCATCTGAAAACTCGGCAGGCAGGCCGTGGCCGAGGTCAAAGGCCGTGCCGAACGAACCCGCCTTGTCGACAAAGACCTCGTCACGGCTGTGCGGGCTCCAGTCGATCAGGTTTCCGATATATTCAACCCGCATATAATGGTCAGCCTTATCGGGCACGTCACCCGCCAGCGGCAGCATGATGGTGATCGACAGATGCTGGTCGCCTTTCGGATCCTGCACCAGATAGCAGGGCGCATACCCGCAGGGCTGGCTTGCGGCCAGTTGCAAGCGGCGCTCGATAGTGGGACGGAGGGCAGGGGAGAGAATGTCGAGGGAATTGAAGCCGATCGGGGCCTGCCGCAGGCGTGCAATGATATCGCGCGATGCCAGCCTGAAAATCAGCTTCGACTGGCCGTCATAATCGAAAAGCGAAACATATTCCGATATGCCGCGCAGCTGCGCCGGCCCCATATCCTGCCGGGTCGGCATACTTCCGCGTTTACGTGCGGCATCGAGCCAGGCATCAACCGACCGGGTGAGAAGCCGTTTGGCATCCCCTGGAATTCGCTCAAGAAAAACGGCGGTATCGATCAACACGCCTGAAGGTCCTCTGCCCGGGTTGCATTGGTCCCGATTGTGCCCTCGATAGCAGGGCGGGGCAATGGGGAAGCGGTCAGCCGCCGAGCGGGGGTACAGGCAGGGTGGGGTCGGCCGCGCACAGGAACCACGGGTTCAGGAAGGTTTTCGTATCTTTCCCGTAACGAAGGGCCGCGCCGCCATTCACGGTCACGCTGCCGCCGGCGGCTGCGAGCACGGCGTGTGCCGCGGCGGTATCCCATTCGCAGGTGGGCCCGAGGCGCGGGTAGAGGTCGGCCTCGCCCGCCGCCAACAGGCAGAACTTGAGCGACGAGCCGATGGAAACATGGTCCGCCGCCGGAAAGTGGGCGAGCCAGGCTTCAAGTTCTGGCGAGCGGTGCGATTTCGAGGCGACGATGACCATATTGGCGGCATCAGCCTTGCGGCAGGCAATGGCTTTTGCCTCACCGATGCGGCCACCCTTGACCTCAGCCATCCATGCGCCTTTGCCGACAATCCCCCAATATATCTTGCCAAGCGCCGGGGCATAGACGAAGCCCATGGTCGGAAGGCCGTCTTCAATGAGGCCGATATTGACCGTGAAATCGTTGCCGCGCTTGATGAATTCCTTGGTGCCATCGAGCGGGTCGACCAGCCAGAAGGTGCCGCCCGAAATGTCGGGGCATTTGCCCTCGGACTTCGCTTCCTCGCCCACCATCGGGATTTCGGGCGCGATCACTTTCAGCGCTGCTTCGATGATGGCCTCGCCGCGCCGGTCGGCTTCCGTCACCGGTGACTGGTCGGCCTTGCCATAGATTTCGAAGTCGCTTGCATAGACATCCATGACGGCGGCGCCGGCTTCAAGCATGACGGCAAGAAGGCTGTCGACGGGAAGTTGGCGGGATGTCGTCATGGCAGAAAGGATTCCTTGTCACTCGGTAGTGTTGTGGAGGGCGGCAAAAGGAGCGAAATTTGCATTCGCTGCTTGGCCTTGACCGCAAGCTTGGCTATGGTCCGTTAGCTGCGGGTATAACAGGTCAGGGAGGCCATGCCATGTCAAAATTGGATTTTGCGGCACTTCTGTGTTCGCGCCTTTGCCATGACCTGGTAAGCCCGGTGGGTGCGATCTCGAACGGGATCGAAATCCTGCAGGAAGAGCATGACGCGGCGATGCGCGAACAGGTGATCGACCTGCTGCAGAAATCGGCCCAGCAAACCAGCAACAAGCTGCAGTTTTTCCGCCTTGCCTTCGGGGCAGCCGGGGGCTTTTCCTCGCGGCTCGACATGCGCGAAGTGCAAAAAGCCCTGAGCGTATTTCTGGAAGGAACGCGCGTCACGCTTGACTGGAAAGCAAGCGTTGCCGACGCCCCCAAGGGTATCGTCAAGCTGATCCTCAATCTTTGCCTTGTGGCGTCCGAAACGCTTATCCGCGGCGGCGTGATGGAAGTGCGGATCGATCCCGTTGGTGACAATGCCATCGATATCGTCGTGGTCATCACCGGCGAACGCTTCATCATGCAGGAAGCGGTGCGCACCGCGCTCGTTGGCGAGGCCAACGAGGAAGAAGTTGAGCCGCGCTCTGCCCCTGCATGGCTTGCAGCCACAACCGCACGGGAACTGGGCGGTACGATCAGCGTGACCAGTGAGGATGGCGGTCGCCACCGTCTCGCCGTTCAGGTACGATCATCTGGTGATTGATCCCGGCCCTTCCGGCGCGTATCAATAGGGGTGGGTTTACTTAACGGACGCTTGTTTTACAGCTTCTTAACCGTTTTTAGCGATGGTGTGGGAGGCTTCGGGGCTAACAGCCCCGTCATACCTTCCGCCGACATATTCTAATGTGGGGACGACCCGATGGACGACTTGCTGAATGAATTCCTCACCGAAACAGCTGAAAGCATTGACGTTGTTGACGTCGAGCTGGTGAAGCTGGAGCAGGACCCGAACAACAAGGAAGTCCTCGACAATATTTTCCGCCTTGTCCACACGATCAAGGGGACCTGCGGCTTCCTCGGCCTGCCACGTCTCGAATCGGTGGCGCACGCGTCGGAAAACGTCCTTGGCAAATTCCGCGACGGCGAGCTTGAGGTTTCTGAGCATGCCGTGACCGTCATTCTGGAAAGCCTTGACCGGATCAAGGAAATCCTCGCAGGCCTTGAAGCAACGGAAGAAGAGCCCGTCGGCGACGATAGCGACCTGATCGGTCGTCTGGATGCGATTGCCGAAGGCGGTGTCGGCCCTGCCGCAGCACCCGAGCCCGAGCCTGATGTGATCGAGGGCGAGATTGTGGACCCCGGCCTTGGCCGCCCGCTCAAGCCCGGCGAAGTTTCGCTCGAGGAACTTGAAGCCGTCTTCAATTCGACCCCTGGTCCGGATGAAGCCGAGCCCGCCCCGGCCCCGAAGGCAGAGAAGAAATCGAAAAAAGCCGACCGCACCGGCCCGCTTTTCGACCGCGTTGGCGGCGAAGACGCGGTGGTCGTGGTTTCCCACCTGATGTCGGAGCGCCTGTCGACCGACAAGAAGCTCGGGAAATTCTTCCCCGCAACCGGCACCGAGCAGACCAAGGCCCGCATGACCGGCCTTCTGATGTCGCTCCTGAAGGACGATCTCGACAGTGCCGACGCCGTGGCGCGCCAGCTGGTGACGACGGGTGGTTTCGGTGAAGCCGAGTTTGATGCGCTGACGGCGCTGACGAAGGACATTTTCAAACAGTGTCAGGTCGATGCGGAAGCCAGCGACGAGGCAGTGATGACCTTCGAGCTGATCCGTGATGCTGTGGTCGCCTCCTCGAAGGCGCTGGCAGCACCCAAGGATGCCAAGGCGAAGGGCGCAACTGCTGCCGCTGCCGGTCGTGCTGACAAGGAAGACGGCGAAGGTGCAGGCGGTGGCCGTGCCAGCCAGTCGATCCGCGTGAGCGTTGACCTTCTGGAAGACCTGATGAACATGGTCTCGGAACTGGTGCTGACCCGGAACCAGCTGCTGCAGATTGTTCGCAATATGGACAATAGCGAGCTCGCCGTGCCGCTGCAGCGATTGTCGCAGTGCACGACCGAGCTGCAGGAAAACGTCATGAAGACGCGGATGCAGCCCATCGGCAATGCCTGGGCTAAGCTGCCGCGGATCGTGCGTGACCTTACCGTCGAACTCGACAAGAAGATCGAGCTCGAGATGCGCGGCGCGGAAACCGAGCTTGACCGCCAGGTCCTGGAGCTGATCAAGGACCCGCTGACCCACATGGTCCGGAACTCTGCCGATCACGGCATCGAGCGCCCGGCCGAGCGGATCGCTTCCGGCAAACCCGAGCATGGCACGATTGTCCTGAACGCCTATCACGAAGGCGGCCATATCATCATGGAAATCAAGGACGACGGCCGCGGCATTCCGGTGCAGAAGCTGAAGTCCAAAATTCTCGAGAAGAAGCTGGCGACGGAAGCCGAACTTGACGAGATGTCGGACAACCAGATCCAGAAATTCATCTTCCACCCCGGCTTCTCGACCGCTGAAAAGGTGACGAGCGTTTCGGGTCGCGGCGTGGGCATGGATGTGGTGCGTTCGAATATCGAGAAAATCGGTGGCACCATCGATATGATCTCGATCGAAGGCAAGGGTTCGACCTTCACGATCAAGATTCCGCTGACGCTGGCGATTGTCGCCGGCCTCATCGTTGAGGCTTCGGGCGAACGCTACGCCATCCCGCAGATCAGCGTTCTGGAGCTTGTTCGTGCGTCGGATGATAGCGAACACCGCATCGAGACGATCAAGGACACGCCGGTACTGCGCTTGCGGAACCGCCTGCTGCCGCTCGTTTATCTGAACGAAGTCCTGAAATTCCAGACCCGCGCCGAAATCGATGCCCGCGAAAACCAGGACGGCTTCATCGTGGTGACGCAGGTTGGCGCCTTCACCTTCGGTATCGTGGTCGACCAGGTGTTCGACACCGAGGAAATCGTGGTAAAGCCGGTCGCGCCCATCCTCAAGGATCTCGAGGTTTATTCGGGTAACACCATCCTTGGCGACGGCAGCGTGATCATGATCCTTGATCCGAACGGTATTGCTTCGGCTACCAGCCAGACGCAGGCCGAACAGCACGAGGAAACCGAAAGCAAGGCCCGCGCGGCCCGCACCGAAGGCGAGGAGCGCGAAAGCATGCTGCTGTTCCATGCCGGCGGCGAGCATCCCAAGGCCGTGCCGCTGTCGCTCATCGCGCGGCTTGAAGATATCCCGGTCGAGGAAATCGAAACTTCCGATGGCCGCCTGATGGTTCAATATCGTGGCAGCCTGATGCCGCTCATCATGGCCGATCAGGCTGTGAAGCTTGTCGAAAGCGGCCGCCAGCCGGTCCTCGTCTTCACCGACGGCGATTATACGATGGGCCTCGTGGTTGACCGCATCCTCGATATTGTCGAGGACAAGCTAGAAGTGCGTCTCGCCTCCGCCCGTCAGGGTGTGGTGGGTTCGGCCATCATCGCCGGTAATGCAACCGAAGTCATTGATGTGGCTTACTATCTGGACCTCGCCTTCGCGGGCTGGATGAAGAAGAAAGACAAGGGCACCGATGCGGCGGTGGTGACCGGCGCACGGGTGCTTCTCGTTGATGACAGCGATTTCTTCCGCAGCATGGTGAAGCCGGTGCTGGCCGTTGCCGGTTACAAGGTGAAAACCGCACGTGATGGCAAGCAGGCGCTCGCCGCCCTTGAAGACGACAAATATGACGTGATCATCTCGGATATCGAGATGCCGGTCATGGGCGGTCTGGAGTTCGCTCGTGCACTGCGCGCCGACAAGCGCTTCGCACATATCCCGCTTGTTGCCCTGTCGTCGCTCGCCACTGAACGCGATATCGCAAAGGGCCGTGACGCCGGGTTCGATGATTATGTCGCCAAGTTCGACAAGGAAACGCTGCTCAGAAGCCTTGCCCAGCAGCTCAAGGTGCATGGAGACGCCGCATGAACGACCTCGTGGTACGCAACGATCTGAATGTGATCGGCGGAACGGGCCGCCGTGACTTCGTGACCATCAAGCTTGCCGAACAGACGCTGGGCATCCCGGTGCTGGCTGTGCAGGATGTGCTTAATCCGCAGAAGATCACCAGGATCCCGCTGTCGCCCGAATGGGTGGCCGGTGTGCTGAACCTGCGGGGTCGGATCGTCACCGCGATTGACCTGCGCCGTCGCCTTGGCCTGCCGCCGCAGGATGAAGCGAAGCGCAGCATGTCGGTTGTCGTGGATTTCTACGGCGAGCCCTACAGCCTGCAGATCGATTCCGTGGGCGAAGTGCTCTCATTGGAAGACAGCCTTTTCGAGCGCAATCCCGTAACGCTGGACCAGCGCTGGCGGGATGTCAGCCGGGGCATCTACCGGCTGGAGAAAGAGCTTCTCGTGATCCTTGATGTCGAGAAGCTTCTGGGAAGTGCGGCTTCGACAAAAGCTGCCTGATCAGAATTGACAGGCCGTACGATAGTGCGGCCTGATATAAAATAATGGGGATGCCGGGACCTGGACGGGGTACCCGGCAGATAAGTGGACCGAGGGAGAGCCCGACCAATGAAATCCTGTCTTGTTGTCGATGACTCGAAAGTGATCCGCAAGGTTGCGCGACGCATCCTTGAGGAACTGCAGTTTGAGATCGGCGAAGCTGTCGATGGCAAGGACGCACTCGACCAGTGCATCGCCAAGATGCCTGATGTTGTGCTTCTCGACTGGAACATGCCGGTGATGAACGGGCTTGAGTTCCTTGTGGCGCTGCGCAGCCAGACCGGCGTGAAACAGCCGATTGTCGTTTTCTGCACCACCGAAAACGATATGGCGCATATCCGTCAGGCCATCGAAGCAGGCGCCGACGAATATATCATGAAGCCCTTCGACCGCGAGATCATCGAGGCGAAGTTCAACCAGGTCGGCTTGCTGTAATCCCTGCAGCTCCCCGCACCACCCGATTTTTCAGGCAATCAAAAAGACCGGCACGCCCATGCAGCAAAGCCCGACGAACCAATCGCAAGTCCGGAATCCCTACCGTGTCATGGTAGTGGATGACAGTGCGATCATTCGCGGGTTCCTGAGCCGCTATCTGGCTGACGATCCTTTCATCGATGTGGTGACAACCGCCAACAATGGCGTCATGGCCCTGCGCGCGCTGGATCATTACGATGTCGAGGCGATTGTCCTTGATATCGAAATGCCTGAAATGGACGGCATGACGGCCCTGCCGAAGCTTCTTGAGAAGAAGCCGGACGTGCAGATCGTGATGGCGTCCACGCTGACCCGCAAGAATGCCGAAATCTCGATGCGCGCGCTGCAGCTTGGCGCCGTTGACTATGTCCCGAAGCCGGAAACGGCGCGGTCAGTGAACGCGAGCATCGATTTCCGTCAGGAACTGGTGGAAAAGGTGAAGGCGTGGGCTGCACGTGGCCGCAAGAAGCGCAATGTTGACTTGCCGGAGCAGGGCGACGCACCAGCCGCACCAACAGCTGGCACTGGCCGCCTGAGTGCAGGCTTCGTGACAGCAGCACGCCCGGCCGCACGGCCGGTTGCCACGTTTGCGCGCCCGGCACGCGAAGTGCCCGCCGCTGCAGGCAAGGCAGAGCCAGCCATCCAGTCAGGTGCTGCAGGCGCCAAGCTCGCCTTGCGCCCGGGCTCGATGCGGCGACCGAAAATTCTGGCCATCGGGTCCTCCACCGGCGGCCCGCAGGCCCTGATGAAATTTTTCTCCCAGTTTACCAAGGCGCCTGAAGTGCCGGTGCTGATCACCCAGCATATGCCGGCGAACTTCACTGCGATCCTCGCCAAGCACCTCAGCCAGTCGACCGGCTGGCCTTCGAACGAGGGGCAGGACGGCGAAGTGGTGAAACCGGGGCATATCTATGTGGCGCCGGGCGGGCGGCACATGGAAGTGACGGAAGGCGAAGGTGCCGTACGCATCCGCCTGACCGACGAACCGCCCGAGAATTTCTGCCGTCCGGCTGTGGATCCGATGTTCCGTAGCCTTGCTCGCGTTTACGGCGATACCGTGCTTGCGGTGGTGCTGACCGGCATGGGGCATGATGGCATGAAGGGGGCCCGCGAACTGACGCGGGTCGGTGGTACAGTGATGGCGCAGGACGAAGCCACCAGCGTTGTCTGGGGGATGCCGGGGGCGGTTGCCACGGCCGGGCTTTGTACGGAAATTCTGCCGCTCCAGGACCTCGGGGTCCGGACGGCCAAACGACTGCAAGGAGTGGCCTGATGCGCACAGAAGATTTCACGTTTCTGGCCGATGCGCTGAAGCAGCGTTCGGGCCTGATGCTGACGGCGGACAAGGTTTATCTCCTTGAAAGTCGCCTGACACCGCTGGCACGCAAACGCGGCCTCGATACGCTTGATGCCCTTATCCAGAAGCTCCGGATCAGCCGTGACGAGGCCTTGTGGAAGGATGTCACGGAGGCGATGACGACGAACGAATCGTTCTTCTTCCGCGATACCACGCCGTTTGACCTGTTCCGTAACCATGTGCTGCCGGGCATGATGAAAGCCCGCGCCGCGACAAAACGCCTGCGCATCTGGTGTGCCGCTGCCTCGACAGGGCAGGAGCCTTATTCGCTCGCCATCATCCTGAAGGAAAATGCCGCGAAGCTCGCGGGCTGGAATGTCGAGATCGTGGGCACCGATATCTGCACCCAAGTGCTTGAAAAAGCACGGGCTGGCACCTACAGCCAGTTCGAGGTACAGCGCGGCCTGCCGATCCAGATGCTGATCAAATATTTCCGTCAGGACGGGGATGTGTGGCGGATCAACGACGATATCCGCTCGATGGTCAGTTACCGTCCGTTCAACCTGCTGCAAAGTTTTGCAGGCATGGGCACATTTGATGTCATTTATTGCCGCAATGTTCTGATCTACTTCGATCAACCCACCAAACGGGACGTGCTGGATCGCATGCGCCGGGTGTTGGGGAATGATGGTGCCCTTTTCCTGGGCGCTGCCGAGACCGTCCTTGGCATTACGGATGCCTTCCGCCCGGTTCGTGGCCAGCGGGGGCTCTATGTGCCTTCGGACGGCACAAGTGAACAACTGATGGGCCTTTGACCTCACCATGAAACGCCTTCAAGCGCTGACTGCGGCCTTCGTCGCCGCCCTTTTCCTTGCCACCCTGCCCGCAGCGGCCGATAATTCCGCAGCTCTCCGCAACCGTATCGCGGTTTCCGATATTGCCGATCGAACCGGCACGAAAACGCTGACCCCCGATTTCCTGAAATCGGGGCAGGAAGCTGTCGTTGCCCTGCTTGATCAGAAAAGCCGCTACCGCCCGTTGACGCGTGATCTGCTGCAAAGCGATCTGGACGATCCGTTCAGTCGTCTTGGCGCCGATGCCACAATCGGTATCGTGATCCAGGAGATCAACAAGACGAGCGAAGTCGACAAGGGTTTCCTGAAACGCAAGAAAACCGAAACTGCTTCGATCCGGGTTGAATTCACGGTTTCCGACGCGCAGACGGGCAGTGTCATCTATCAGGTGACGGCAGACGGCAACTCGCAGGCGGATTCGAAAACGATCCTCGGCCTCGGCAAGAAGGATGAAAAGCTCCTGACTATCGAGGACCGTGCCTTCAACGCTGCCCTCGAAGCTGTCTCGGGCCGTCTTCTTGAAAAGCTGGACGTGCGTCCGTGGCGCACCTCGATCCGCAATATCGATGGCGACCGGCTGCTGCTGTCGGCAGGTGACCGCGACGGACTGCAACTGGGTGACCGGCTGGCCGTTGTGCGGCGTGGCTTAGCCATGGGCGAAGGCCCGGCCCCGGTTGACTGGCTGGCGACGGTCGAGGTCGAAACCTTCAACTCGGATAGCCGCGCAGTGGCCCGACTGGTGGAAGACGGCATCGCCGGCGTCGGTGACTGGCGCACCTCGCAAGGGGTCTATGTTACCCGGCTTGATCCCTCGAAGCCCTTCTGAGCGACCAGATAGTCAAACGAAAAAGGCGGCCAGTGGCCGCCCTTTTTGCATTCAATGGTAACTCGGATCAGCTGGCAGCCGCTTCGGCGCCGCTCTCCGATCCGTCGCGCAGTACATAGCCGCGGCCCCAGACGGTTTCGATATAATTCTCGCCGCCGGTGGCGTTCGCGAGCTTCTTGCGAAGCTTGCAGATGAAGACGTCGATGATCTTCAGTTCAGGCTCGTCAATGCCGCCATACAGATGATTGAGGAACATTTCTTTCGTGAGCGTCGTGCCTTTCCGAAGGGAAAGCAGCTCGAGCATCGCATATTCCTTGCCGGTCAGATGTACGCGACCGCCAGCGGCCTCGACCGTTTTGGTGTCAAGGTTGACGGCAAGCTTGCCGGTGCGGATCACCGACTGCGAATGGCCTTTGGAGCGGCGCACGATGGCATGGATGCGGGCGACCATCTCTTCCTTGTGGAAGGGTTTGGTCAGGTAATCGTCGGCGCCGAAGCCGAGGCCTTTGACCTTGGCTTCCATTTCGGAAAGGCCCGAAAGAATGAGGATCGGCGTATTGACCTTGGCGGTGCGCAGCTTTTTCAGCACGTCGTAGCCGTGCATGTCCGGCAGGTTGAGGTCAAGAAGGATGATGTCATAGTCATAGAGCTTGCCGAGGTCGAGGCCCTCTTCCCCGAGGTCGGTGCTGTAGACATTGAAACCTTCCGCAGTCAGCATCAGTTCGATGCTGCGGGTCATGGTCGGATCATCTTCGATCAGTAGTACGCGCATCCTGGTTTCTCCTGGTGCCGCCCGCTATATTCATTAATGTTAATCAAGGTTAACAGAAAAGTCTAAGTAAAATCTTAGAGACCATGGTCGAATGTTCCAAAAACAGCAGCCGGTTGCATCTCATCTTGCAACGAAAGCCTAGCGGGGGGAGAATGCACCAAGCCGCCCTTGTGCTTTCGCGGCGCCGGAGTTTTAAGACCATGCAGTCGCTTGTTCAGGAAATCAGCCGCATCCAGACGGTCAGCCATTATGGGCGGATCACCGGGGTGCGCGGCCTGCTCGTCGAAGTCGGCGGGATCGAGCAGCATGTGGCGGTCGGCTCCCGGCTCAAGGTGGAAACGCGTGACGGTCGCCTCGTTCCAGTTGAAATTGTAGGCTTTCAGCGCGGGGTTGCGCTTGGCATGCCCTACGGTGCCGTTGAAGGCATCGGTGTCGGCTGCAAGGCGGTGCTGGCGCAAAGCGACCCGGTGGCTTATCCGAGCGATGCCTGGCTTGGCCGCGTCCTCAATGCATTCGGTGAGCCGATCGATGGCAAAGGCCCTGTGGCGATGGGGCCGCGGCCCTATATGCTGAAGGCCAATCCGCCGGCCGCCCACAGCCGCCAGCGGGTGGGGCCGAAGATCGATCTTGGGGTGCGGTCACTGAACAGCTTCATCAGCTGCTGTCAGGGCCAGCGCATGGGTATCTTCGCGGGTTCGGGTGTCGGCAAGTCGGTTCTCATGTCGATGATCGCGCGCTATTCGAGCGCCGATGTCAACGTGATCGGCCTTGTGGGTGAACGGGGCCGCGAGGTGCAGGAATTTATCGAGGATGATCTCGGGGAAGACGGTCTCGCCCGGTCGGTCGTGATTGTGGCGACAAGCGACGAATCCGCCCTCATGCGCCGTCAGGCCGCCTATATGACCATGACGGTGGCCGAATATTTCCGCGACCGGCAGGCCGAGGTCATGTGCCTGATGGACAGCGTGACCCGCTTCGCGATGGCGCAGCGCGAGATCGGCCTCGCAGGTGGCGAGCCGCCAACCTCGAAGGGCTATACGCCGACCGTGTTCAACGAATTGCCGCGCCTTCTGGAGCGTGCTGGGCCGGGGCCGAAGGGGCTTGGCAATATTACCGGGCTTTTCACCGTGCTGGTGGAAGGCGATGACCATAACGAGCCGGTGGCGGATGCCGTGCGCGGTATTCTGGACGGCCATATCGTGATGGAGCGGGCGATTGCCGAACGGGGTCGCTATCCTGCCATCAATGTGCTGAAATCGATCAGCCGGACCATGCCCCGCTGCAATACCGAGTTTGAAAACCTGCTGGTGCGCGAGGCCAAACGCTATATGGCGGCCTATTCCGACATGGAAGAGATGATCCGCCTTGGCGCCTACCGGCCGGGATCGAACGCCGAAGTGGATGCGGCAATCCAGTATTTTCCTTTCCTGGAGGAATATCTCAGCCAGTGGAAGGACGACCACACACCTTTACTTGAAGGCTATGAGCGCTTGCGCGAAATTCTGGAAACTGGACCGGCGGCGATGGCCATTCGCCAGTTCGAAAGTGGCCAGGGTCTTGCAAGGGGCTAGGGGCATCGGGATTAACCCGATGGTGACACTTTTCGGATAGAAAGGACCGTCATGAGCAGGCTCGATCATATTATCCGTCTCCGTAAATGGGAGCTCGACGAAAAGCGCCGCGTCCTCAGTGACTTGCAGCGTGAAAGCGATGAGCTTCAGGGGGCGCTTGACCGCCTTGGCGCCGAAATTGCCGCTGAAAGCCGGCGGCCGGCCGGTGAGTTCGAGGCGGTCACTTTTGCCGCCTACCTCGAAGGAGCCCGGCAGCGCCGGCAACTTCTGCACGACCGTATCGACCGCAAGGAAGAAGAAATCACCCGCCAGCAGGATGCTGTCTCCGAAGCCTTCAAGGAATTGAAGACCTTCGAGGTTGCCCGCGACCGCGAAGCGGAGCGCGAGGTACGCCTTGAGGCACGCCTTGAGCAGCAGCGGCTGGATGAGCAAGGCCTAAGGGCCTTCGTCGGCTAGGCATTTCCGGATTTTATTCGCCCGAACCTTCTGCTAAGCATAGGCGGAAGGGAGCCTTGCTGTGTCATCAGATCATCGCACGCGATCATCCGGGCGCATGCCGCCGCCAACGCCAGAGGCGCTGAGGGCAGCCCTCGCACGCGTGCAGCGGCTGGATCAGCGCCATCATATGCATCCCTTCACCGACCCGCGCGCCTTGGTGCAGGCGCCGCCCTTTGTGATGGATGCCGCCCAGGGCTGCTATGTGATGGGGCAGGGCCTTCGCCTGCTTGATGCGATGGCGGGGCTTGGCTGCGTCAATATCGGCTATGGCCGGCCGGAGCTTGCCGAGGTCGCGGCCGAAACGATGAAGCAGATGAGCTTCTATCACAGCTTCGCCGGCGTCACGAACCCGCCAGCCGCTGAACTCGCCGCCCGCATCGCGGCGCTCGCCCCCGGGGCGCTCAACCGGGTCTTTTTCGCGAACTCAGGGTCCGAAGCCAACGAGACGGCGATCAAGCTGATCAATCTTTACTGGCGGCGGCGCGGCCAGCCCGGACGACGGCTCCTGATTTCCCGCGATTTCGCCTATCATGGCAGCACGGTGGCGACGAGTGCGCTCAATGGCCTCACCGCCATGCACAAGCCTTTCGGCATCCGCACCGTGGGGCATGTGGCGCATGTGGCCTCGCCCTTCTGGTATCGCTTCGGCGGCGACCTGACGCCGGAAGAATTTGGCAAACGCGCGGCGGATGCCATCGAGCACAAGATCATGGAAGTGGGCCCGCAGAATGTGGCCGCAGTGTTTGCCGAACCCATCCAGTGCACGCTTGGCGCCATCATCCCGCCCGAAAGCTATTGGCCCCGGGTCGAGGCCATTTGCCGCAAGCACGAAATCCTGCTCGTTGCCGATGAGGTGGTGACAGGCTTTGGTCGCACAGGCCGCTGGTTCGCGCAGGAAACCTTTGGCTTCCAGGCCGATCTCATGACGCTCGCCAAGGGGCTTTCATCGGGCTACCAGCCGATTTCAGCGCTGGTGATGAGCGACGATTTCTCCGATGTGATTGGCGAGCAATCGGAAGTGCTGCAGCATGGCTTCACCACGTCGGCCCATCCGGTGGCGACTGCAGTGGCGCTCAAGAACCTGCAGATTCTGGAAGAAGAAAAGCTTGTCACCCGGATTGCGGATGATATCGGGCCCTATTTCGCTGCAAGGCTGACGACGCTTGAACAGCATCCGCTCGTGGGTGAGGTGCGTGTGTCCGGGCTGATTGCGGGGATCGAGATCGCTGAGGACAAGGCAAGCCGCCGCCAGTATCCGGTTGACCTTGGGGTTGACCAGCTGGTGGGACAGGCGGCCCTGGCGCGCGGGTTGATCGTTCGGCCTGCCGGGAACGTGCTTGTGCTGTGTCCGCCCTTTGTGATCAGCCGGGCAGAGGTTGATTTCATCGTTGATGCACTTGCCGAGGCATTGGACCAGATTCACACGGCGTTGATGGCATCCTGATTCATGCCCGTTGACTTTCAAGCCGCACGCAATAGACAATTCACCCCATAAGAACGGGGGCGCGCCGTCCATCGGCGCCCATTGAGACGGGATCGCATATGGAGCTGTTCGGGCCTTACATCGCCATGGGCGTGGTGGCGTTGATGTTCTACCTGTTCACGCGGGAGAAACATCCGCCGGAGATGGTTGCCCTTGGCGGGGTCACCATCTTCCTGCTGACAGGCATCCTGAAAACCGAAGACCTCCTCAAAGCCCTCTCCAACAGTGCGCCGATCACGATTGCCGCGATGTTCGTGCTGTCGGCAGCCCTTGTGCGCACGGGGTTCCTCACCCGGTTCACGCATCTTCTGAAGGTAACAGGCAAGCGCCATCCTTGGGCGCTGATGCCGCTTCTGTTGATCCCTACGATGGCGGCTTCTGCCTTTGTGAACAACACACCGCTTGTCATGGTGATGATCCCGGTTGTCATGTCGGTGGCGCGCGATCTTGGCAAAGCCGCGTCCAAGTATCTGATCCCGCTTTCCTATGCGGCGATCCTTGGCGGTACCTGCACGATGATCGGTACCTCCACCAACATTCTGGTGGACGGCGTGGCCCGCGCACAGGGGCTTGAACCCTTCGGGCTGTTCGAGATCAGTATCCTCGGGATCGTCATTGCGGCGGCCGGCATGATCTATATGGCACTCATTGGTGTTCACCTGCTGCCGGACAGGTCTTCGCTTGCCGAGATGGTCACGGGCGGCCAGAAGCAGCGCTATCTGACCGACGCCCTGATCAACGAAGGCTCGCCCCTTGTTGGCAAGACGATCAAGGAAGTGACCCAGTTCAAATCGCGCGGCATCACGATCGTTGACGTGATCCGCGATGACCGGTCCCGGCGGGGACATCTGGCCGATATCGTCCTGCAACCACAGGACCGGATCGTGCTGAAGTCCGGTATCGCCGAAGTGCTGAGCCTGAAGGAAGAAAGTGATGTGTCGCTTGGCGCGCCGAGTGGCCTGTCGGCAGTAACCGAGCGCGCGGCCATTGTCTATGAGGCCCTTGTCGCGCCCCACAGCCCACTGATCGGCCATCCGCTGCGCGACCAGCGCCTGCGCCGCCGCTATGGCATCTATGTGGTGGCGATCCACCGGCACGGCGAAAACCTGGGCACCATGATTGCCGATGTAGCACCGAAAGCGGGCGATACGCTGCTGATCGAGGGAAGTATCGAGGACATCCGCCGGTTCGGCGAGGAAATGAACCTCATCAACCTGTCGGAGACGACCGAACGTGCTTACCGCCGCAGTCGCGCCCCGCTTGCTGCTGCCATCATGGCCGGCGTTGTGACGCTGGCAGCGTTCGACGTGATGCCGATCGCGGGGCTTGCTGTCATCGGCATGGTGGCTGTGCTCTTCACCGGCTGCCTTGATCCCGATGAGGCATTCGAGGCAATCGATGGCCGCCTTCTGACCCTGATTATGGCCATGCTGGCCGTGGGGGCAGGGCTTGATGCCACAGGGGCAGTCGAGATGATGGTGAATTCCGTTGTCCCGTTCCTCACTGACCTGCCCCCCTATGTTCTGCTGGCGGCGGTATACATAGTGGCCTCGGGGCTGACGGAGATTGTTACCAACAATGCGGTCGCGGTGATCCTGACGCCCATCGCGATCAGCCTTGCGATCAAGCTTGGGCTCGATCCACGCTCCTTTGTGGTGGTTGTCATGTTCGGGGCAAGTGCCAGCTTCGCCACACCAATCGGCTATCAGACAAACACCCTTGTCTATAGCGCCGGGGGCTATCGCTTCACCGACTTCATGAAGGCCGGTTCACCGCTCAATATCCTTTGCGGGATTGTCACTGTGGCGGTGGTGCCGTTCCTCTGGCCGCTGTGAGATAGACGCCGGGCGGCTCAGGCCGCCCGACGATTTCGTGACCGCACCATCAGCACATTGCCGACAGCGACAAGGCCGACGCCCAGAATGGCGGGCATGGTCCAGTGGAAATTCTCGAAGACCGTTGAAATGGCAAGGGCCACGAACGGGATGAGGACGGACGTATAGGCCGCACTCGCCACACCGATCTGGCCGATCAGCCAGATATAAAGCGCGAAAGCGACCACGGTCCCCATCACCGCCAGATAGCCAAGCGCCATCCAGTATTCGGGGCGCAGGTCCAGTACAATCGGGTCGCCGGTGATCAGGGCATTCACCACATTGCTGATGCTGCCATAGAAAAGCCCCCACGCGTTGGCTGCGAAAAGGGGCAAGGCACGGGCGCGCGGCGTGGCGGCAAAATTGTTGCCGATCGATGCGAGGAAGGTGCCGACGATACAGATCACAACGCCAAGGACGGTCTGGTCTTCAAAGCTCAGCACTTCGATCTCGGGCAAGAAGATCAGCACAAGGCCGAAAACGCCAAGGATCGAGGCGGCGAAGGCCGTCGGCGCAATTGACGCCTTCAGGAAGAGGCGGGCGTTGATCAGGTTCATCAGTGCCAGCAGCGAGAAGGTGACCGCCACAAGGCCCGAGGGCAGATGCTCGGTTCCGTGATAGACAAGGATATAGTTCAGCGAAAACATGAAGACGCCGAAGCCTGCAACCACAGCATGATCCTTCAGCGTGAAGCGCAGGCGTTCGCGCCGTGCGAATGCAATCACGAAGGTGATGATGCAGGCCAGCCCGAACCGGAAGGCGACCGACCATTCAGGTGATGTGGTGCCAAGTTGCCATTCGATGGCGTACCAGGTGGAGCCCCATATAAGGACACACCCGACAAAGGCGATTAGGGCCTTCATTTTATTATGCTCCCCGCTGCTGTGCCTTGAGCGAGTAACAGGTTAAAGCATCCGGTCAAGTGAATTGTCCGGGAGGCGAGGCCTCAGGCGAGGCGCCCGGCCACAGCGGCCTGAACATCGACCGGCAAGGGTGTGCCGTCCTGTACGGCAAAGCGGCCGGTGAAGCCGTTGGCCGCAAGCGCCGAATCAAACAGCGCCGCAAGCTCCGGGGCGAGGGCCGCCGGGAGTTGCGTGGGGGTGCGAAGCACAAGATCGAACCGCCGCCCGGCGACACGGCCGTCCAGCTGGACTGTGCCGAGCTTCGAGAAATTCACCTCGATGAGGAAACGGTCGGCGCCGTCCTTGTCATCTCCCTGTTCACCACCGCCGTCACGCGGGTCATGGCGGGCTTCTTCATGCCGGAACATCATATAGAGGAGCGGGGCATCGTTCGGGCGGATATCGAAGGGGATTTGAACCGCCCGCCATTCCTGGCTGCCATCGGCGGCAAGCGCCAGCGCCCGACCGGTTTCCTGGCGCAGCAGATCAAGCAGCCCGCTATCGCGCTTCTCAAGGTTCGCGACGGTGCCGCTGCCAAGCCAGCCATCCGGATGGCCGCGCCCGGCCGCCTGCAGAAGGAACAGAAGCGCGTTCGTCAGCTTGCCGCCAGCAGCGGCCCGGCTCGCCAGATCGCCGCTTGAGGAAGCCACAGAATGCGCGCTGCCGCTGAAGCTGGATGCGGTGAGCGCCGAAGCAGCCTCAAGCCCCGCCCAAGTGGCGCCTGTGGCTGGGGGCAGGGCCGGGAAATCGTCTAGCGGCGGCAGGGCAACGTCACCCCGCAGCGGCAGGGGTGCTGCGGTTGTCTGTCCCTGTGCGGCTGTCATCTCTGCGGGTCGTGCACCTGTAGCTTGCTGGGGGTGCACATAAAGGGCACTGCCAACAGTCGGGCGGGCATCGGCGGGCAGGCTGAGCGAGAATTGCCCCCACGCGGTGTTCACTGCAATATCCGCACGGTTGCCGCCGGTCGCTGGATAGGCCCGAAGCGTTTGGACGGTGTTCACGACGACAGCGCCCCCGGCTGCTGCAGGACCCGGCACCCGGTCCCTGCGGGCGGGGTCAATGCCAGCCTCCCCGGCCCGCACGAAGCTGACCTGCAGGTTGGCGATCTGGCGGCCATCCGGTTGCTGCAACGTCGCCGTATGGCGAGGCTTGCCTGCCGCGAAAGCTGGAACTGCTGCGGTCTGTGAGGCGCCTGCAGGCGCGGCCTGAGGTGCGGCGGCTGCTGATATCGGCTCGGGTGTCCGGATGGTGGCTGCTGCCGCGACGCTCGCCTGCCCCACACCGGCCTGCAGGCGGACCTGTTCCCCGATCAGGCTGGTCGCAGCATCTGCCGGCATGGCAAAGCGACCGCGCGAGGTTTCAAGCCAGGCCAGCGGCGTGGCTGCACCGGCAAGGGCGGGCAGGGCGGGCATGCCTGCGGCTTCTTGCGGGGTAATGGGGCGTACGCCGCGCACCATGGTCACTTCGGATGCCGGGATGCCGCCGGTCAGCGCCTTGATCGGCGTGATGGTGACGGCCACCCCGGTGCCATCAAGGGCTGCGATGGGTTTGGCGCTGGCGCTTGAAACCGGTTGGGTAAGCGCTGCTGTCAGCGAGGCAAGGCCGACAATCGTGGGGCGGAGGCCCGGCAGGATCGCATTCTCGCCTGCGGGCGGGGCGGCGCTGGCCGGTGGATAGGGTAGCATTGCGCCGGGGCTGGTTGGTTGTTTCCCCCCCTGCAAGGCGGGGGCAAGGCTGATCTGCTTCAGGTAAGCCTGTGCCAGCGGCGGCAGCTTCTTCTGCTGGGCGGCGACAAGATCGGCGATGGCGGCTTTGTCGGCATCCGCCAGCGGCGGCAGGATTTGCGCTGTGTGGGCTGCGATAAGCTCTGGCGGCAACTTCTCTGCCGCTTGGTAGAGCCGGCGGTATGCTGGTCCCGTATGGGCCGGGATCAGCGGTTCTGGAACCTGATCGGGCGGTGCGAGCTGTACGTTCAGCGGCACCGGCAGGCTTTCGCCCCGCCGTTCGGTGAGCCACGCTTCAAGCACCGGGCCGTCGGCTTTCAGCTGCAGGGTGGCGAGGTCACCGCGCTGCAGGTCCGCACTCGGGCGAAGGCGGTAGCTTTTTGCATCAATCGTCACCTGCGCTTCGGATGCCGTGGCCCATTCAACACGGGCGGCGCGGGTTTCATTGACCTGCCAGCGCGATTCCGCCGCCGCCCTTGCCTGAGTGACAGGCTCGCTCGGTGTTGCGGCGGGGGCGGCTTGCGATGGTTCTTGCGGGCGGGCGTCCGTTTCCCGAAGTTCGGACAGGCGGGCCTCAACGCCGTGCAGTTTTACCCGGAAGGGCGGATCAACAGGTTCGCCCCCACGTGCTGTCACACGGGCTTCGGGGGTGACACCGGCCCGGACGATTTCAAACGTTACGGCCTCGCCGGGTTTGAGGCCTACAGCCGGGTCAACCAGATAGCGTTTGCCGGCGGCTTCCACAAAGGCGCGTTCCGGCACGGGGCCGGGCACAAGCTCGACCTGCCGGACCTCACCTTCCCGGAAGGGCGGGGAGGGGGTGGCAGTGGCCGCAGCAGGCGGCGGAGGTGCAACTGTTTCTGTTCGCGTCACGACGGGCTGCGGCTGTGCAGCCGGGGCAGGCGGTGCTGCAGGGGCGGGATTTGCCCTTGCGGTTCCGGCGGGTGGCATCCAGTTCAGGGTCATCACACCGGGCGGAGTGAGCCTGCGGCCGTCCAGAAAAACGACCCGTGCTTCCGCAGGGTTCTTCGGGGCGCCGAACTCGATGGTCGCAAGCGTACCGGTCTTGAGGGGGCGGTCGGCGGTCACCGCGTAAAGTTCCCGCCCGATGCGGACAACCGGCTGCTCGCTTGCCGGGTGGGCGGTCAGCGCCACTTGCCGTGTTTCGCCTTCGCGGAAGGGCGGCGGCGGTACGGCCACGGCCTGCGTGGCTGGCGGTGGTTCGGCAGCTGCAGGTGAAGGCCCGATGCGTTCAAGCGTGATGGTGACGGGCGGTGTGACCGGCTCGCCGCGCCGTTCGGTCAGCAGGGCCTCAGGGGTTGGCGTCAGCCGTGTGATGTCAAGCGTGGCGCTGTCGCCGGGGCGAAGGCCGGCGGGTGGATCAAGTGCCCAAAGGCTTTTGCCGGTGTCGATCACCGGGCGAGCTTCGCCTGCGACCTCGGTGATTGTCACTGCGGGCTTGTCGCCGGGTTTCCACGGCAAGGGCTCGGGCGGGGTGCGCGCATTGTCGCGGAAGCTGGCGGCGGTGGCCTGTACGGGGGCTGCGGGTGGTGCCGGAGTCTCGGCCTCCGTCACCTGCGCAACACGTTCGAGCCTGATGACGATAGGCGGGTTGAGCTGCTCGCCGCGCCGTTCGGTGAGCAGCGCTTCGGGTGTGGGCGTCAGTCTGGTAATTTCGAGCGTGGCGCTGTCACCGGGGCGCAGTCCTGCAGGTGGCTCCAGCGCCCACAGGCTTTTGCCCGTATCGATCACTGGCCTGTTGTCACCGGGGATTTCGGTGACTGTGACGCTTGGCTTTTCGCCCGGCAGCCATGGCGGCGGTGGCGGTGCCTTTTGGTCACTGCTTGTGAAGGCCGGTGGCGGGGCAAAAATCGCTGCAGCATAGGCTTGCCGCGCCGCGCTTGGGTTCGGGGCGCGCGGGTCACGCAGGGGCGGCAGGGCAAGGTCTTTCGCCGTTGCTTCCTCAGTGGGCGGCAGCGGGGTCAGCGTCGGCAGCGGGCGGCGGTAGAAACTTGCGCTGGTTGGCGGCTCGTGCGGCAGCGGGGCGACCGCCGGGGCGTCCGCTGCTGCAGGCGTGCTCGCCGGGCTGTGCAGCGCGATCACAATGAGCTGCAGGCGGACAGGCGGGTCCACGTCGCGGCCGTTCCGCTGGGTCAGGTCCGCCATGACCTGATGGCCGGTCTCGCGCACTTGCAGGGTCACATCGTCGCCCGGCTTCAGGCCTGCATCGGGCCGAAGGGCGAAGGTGGCGGTTTCGGTGATGATGATGGGGCGGCCTTCGCGGTCCACGCTCGCAATCGGGGCCTTGAGATTGTCGCCGACGGCGACATGGGCGGTGGCGGCAGCGATGGAAACAGCAGGATCACGCGCCCGTAAAGCTTCCAGCTCGGACGTGTCGGTGCGCTGCTCCCTTCTGTCCTCATGCCGCGTCTCGGCGCCGGTCTGTTGCCGGTCGCGCGAGGCAGCTGGCACCCGCTCCGGTCCCCGGCTGACCGCCGGGGTGCCTTTCGGCGGCGGTGGACCGGTTATCTCGGCCATTTCCGCTTCCCTCGGTGGGCGCTCCGGGCCTTATGGCGGGGGTCAGAACAGGCCGGCGGCCAGCGTCTTCACATCGCCTGCGGCATCGGACTGCGGGTGGCGCGTAAAGAGCGGCACCTGCGACCGGATGGCGTCCACAATCTTGCTATCCTGCCTGATAATACCGGCAAGTGGCGGTGAAATCTTCAAAAATCCTTCTGCGGCCCGCTTGATAGCCTCGTAGGCACGCTCGCCTTCCCGCTTGTTTGCCACATTGTTCACCACGATGCGGATATCGGCTTTGGGGTCGCGCATATGCGTGACCTTCACAAAGGCGTAGGCATCGGTCAGCGACGTGGGATCGGCTGTCATCACGACAAGGAGCGTGCCGGCCCGGTAGCTGAGAAGCGTGACGGCGGGGTCGATCCCGGCAGCGAGATCGAGGATCACATGGTCATAATCGGCGGCGAGCGCCACCAGCCCTTTGCGGATGCCGGTCAACGTATCGCGGTTGAGGTTGCCAAGGGCGCCTGAACCCGACTTGCCGGGCAGCACATCAAAGCCCGATCCATCCTGCTCGCGGTAAGGAATAATCACGTCCTTGAGCGTGGCGTCGCCCGAGATAACTTGCCCGAGGTCGCGTTCCGGCATCAGGCCCAGCTGGATATCTACGTTGGCAAGCCCGATATCGCCGTCAAACAGCAATACCTTGCGCCCGGCGCGCGCCAAAGCCTGTGCCAGCGTCACCGAAAAGAAGGTCTTGCCCACGCCGCCCTTGCCCGAGGCGACGGCAATCAGCTTGTGTTCAAGGGGCGACAATGGGGTCGGTTGGTCACTCATGGGTGTCATTTCCGGTTCGGGGCTTCTTTGCGGCGCGACGGCAGGGCCGTGATGAGACGCGCCAGCGTCATCGGCGATGCAGGTTCGAGGCCATCTGCGATATAGGGGCTGCGGCTGATGGCGGCGAGGCTGAGGAAACCGGGCCGTGCCGCCATGATAACGCTGGCGTAGCGCCGGGCTGCATCCAGCCGGGTGGCGATGAAGCGCTGGCAGCCCATCTTCGAAAAGACGCCGGCAATTTCCTGCGCATCAAGCGGGTCGATCCCGGCGGGCAGCACCAGCACGGGCTCGGCATCCACCGCGCGGATGAATTTCAGCAGCTCTTCCAGTTCGCCCATGTCAAACGGGTTGGTACCGGGCGTATCGATCAGGGTGATGTCTGCGCCGCCCTTGCCGTTGACGAGGGCCGCGAGTTCGCCGGGGCTGTCGGCGGTCGATACCGTCTGTTTCATCAGCGAGGCGAAGTGATCCAGTTGCTGCACGCCGCCAGCCTTCACGGTGTCGGTGGAAATCACGCGAGTGCGGCGTTCATGCAGCACGGCATCGGCGGTGAGCTTGGCGGTGCAGACCGTTTTGCCAGCACCGGGCGGGCCAACCAGCATCACCGGGCGGCTGGTGCGGTCAGTGAGCGGGCTGAAACGGATCGAGGTTTCAAGCGCGGTCGAGAAAGCTTCGGCAAGGCTTGCGGCATCGGTCGCGCGGGCGGCTTCGCCCAAGTGACTGGCAGTTTCGAACGGCAGGCCGTGGTGGCTGAGCACAGCGCTGACGTCAGCGATATCAAATTCCCGCATTTTGGGGATCGGGTGCGATATCTCGAACGCCAGCGGCGTCTGTTCGGTGTCGGGTGCCCTCGGTGGTGGCGGCGGGGTGATGCCGGCTTCAAGGGCAGCGGTCACGCGCACGCCGCCCACGCCTTTGCCTTCCTCGATGGAAATGATGATGGCGTCCGGACCCATTTCGGCCCGCACCTGATCCATCACGGCGCTCATCGTTTTGGCGTGAAAGGTTTTAAGCCGCATAAAGCCGGGTCATTCCTGCGTTCAAACTCAACATACTCAAATCTGGCCCAGGGTTCGTATCTTGGCCTGGGGGTGGATCTCGTTCTGGCTCATCACCACTGTTGCCGGGCGGAACCGTTCGATGATCGAGCGTACATAGGGGCGCACCAAGGGGCTCGTCAACAGCACCGGGCTTTCGCCGCGGTCGGCATGCTGGTCGTAGGTCATGCGCACCGAATTGATGAATTCCGAAAGCTTCGAGGGCGCCATTGCAAGCTGCTTCTCTTCGCCGGGCCCCACAAGGCTGTCGGCAAAGGCATGCTCCCATTCGGGCGACAGGGTGACAAGCGGCACAAGGCCGTCCGGTGTCTGGTTCACGAAGCACAGCTGGCGGGCAAGGCGCATGCGCACATGCTCGGTGATCGAGACGATATTCTTGGTGAAGCCGGTGGCTTCGGCAATGCCCTCGAGGATCGTCGGCAGGTCGCGGATCGACACACGCTCGGACAGAAGCGCCTGCAGGATACGCTGGATGCCGGATGCCGTGATCTGGTTCGGCACGATATCCATCACCAGCTTCGAATGCTCGGTCGGCAGGTCGGAGAGCAGCTTTTGGGTTTCGGCGTAGGAAAGCAGATCCGGCATATTGTCCTTGATCAGCTCGGTCAGGTGCGTTGTCACGACGGTGGCGGCGTCGACAACCGTATAGCCCCGGAAGGCGGCTTCTTCCTTGGTGCCGGCATCGATCCACATGGCGGGCAGGCCGAAGGCGGGCTCGACCGTCGCTTCGCCCGGCAACTGCACGGGGCGGCCTTGCGGGTCCATCACAAGGAACATGCCGGGGCGCACGTCGCCGCGCCCGACCTCGGTTTCCTTCACCCGGATCACATAGGTATTCGGTGGCAGCTGCATGTTGTCGAGGATGCGCACGGACGGCATCACGAAGCCCATTTCGCTCGCCAGCTGGCGGCGAAGCGCCTTGATCTGGTCGGTCAGCCGGAAGCCTGAGGCATCATTGATCAGGGTCAGGAGACCATAGCCAAGCTCCAGCCGCAGCTGGTCAATCGCAAGGGCCGAGCTGATCGGTTCTTCGACCGGCGTGGCGCGCTGCGATTCCGCCTGTTTGGCTTCGGTTTCCTCAAACACCTTCTCGCGTTCCTTCCGGGCCAGCGCATAGGCGGTGTAGCCAAGCGCACCACCCATCAGGGCGAAGGGCAGGAAGGGGATACCGGGCATGAAGGCCATGGCAGTGAGAAGCGCGGACGAAACGCCAACGGCGCGCGGGTAACCGGCCAGCTGGCCGAACATCGCCTTGTCGGTCTGTCCTGTCACGCCCGCCTTGGTGACGAGCATACCGGCAGCAGTCGACACGATCAGTGCCGGGATCTGCGAGACGAGGCCGTCACCGACCGTCAGGATCGTGTAAACGTCGATGGCTTCAACGAAGGGCAGGTCGTTGATCACCACCCCGATGATGATACCGCCGATGACGTTGATGAAGGTGATCAGCAGGCCGGCGATGGCGTCGCCGCGCACGAACTTGGACGCACCGTCCATCGAGCCGAAGAAGGCGCTTTCGTCTTCAAGCTCTTTCCGGCGGCGGCGTGCTTCGCCTTCGTCGATCAGGCCGGCGGACATGTCGGCGTCGATCGCCATCTGCTTGCCGGGCATGGCATCAAGGCTGAAGCGGGCGGCCACTTCGGCGATACGGCCCGAACCCTTGGTGATGACCATGAAGTTCACGATCACCAGGATCGCGAAGACGATAAGGCCGATGACGATCTGGCCGCCCATCAGGAAGGTACCGAAGGCCTCGATCACCTTGCCGGCGGCATCTGTGCCCTCGTGGCCTTTCGCGAGGATCAGGCGCGTGGACGCGAGGTTCAGCGATAGCCGCAGCATCGTGGCGACCAGCAGAACGGTCGGGAAGCTCGAGAACTGCAGCGGCTTCTGGATGAACAGCGCCGTCATCAGGATCATCACCGAGAAGGTGACGCTCATGGCCAGCATGATATCCAGGAGGAAGGCTGGCACCGGCATGATAAGGACAAGGAGAATGGCGATGAAGCCAAGCGCAAAGGCAACGTCGGAGCTCTTGAGCCCGGCCATCAGGCCGGCCAACGCCGTGTTGCCTCCGGTCTTGTCGGTGGCTGTATCGCTCATTCTGACTTGTGTCCTTGCATCATGCCGTCTGATCAGATCGGCATGCGCTGGTTATCGCCCGGCTGGGGCACATTCACGCCTTCGGACTGATACTGGTTGAGCTTGTTCCGGAGCGTGCGGATCGAAATCCCGAGGATGTTGGCCGCATGCGTCCGGTTGCCAAGGCAATGCTTCAGCGTGTCGATGATCAGGTCACGTTCGACCTCGGCGACCGTGCGGCCGACAAGCGAGGCATTATCCGCACCGCGGTCGGCACCGTCTGCGCCGTCAGCGGATGCCTCGGGCGCCTGCGTGTTCGTCATGCCCGACATGGCAAGGTTGCCACTGGCATCCGGCAGAAGAATGGCAGCGGTGCTGATTTCATCGCCGGTGGCCAGCAGCACGGCGCGGTGCAGGGTGTTTTCCAGTTCCCGCACGTTGCCCGGCCAGTTGTGGGCCAGCAGCACCTTCAGGGCATCCTCCGAAAGCTTGCGCTTCGGCATATGGTTCACGGTCGCATATTTGTCGGCGAAGAATTCGGCCAGAACCTTGATGTCGCCGGGGCGGTCCTTAAGGCTGGGCACGCGGATGTTCACCACGTTCAGGCGGAAGAACAGATCCTCGCGGAAATTGCCGGACTTCACATATTCCTGCAGGTTGCGGTTCGAGGTCGCGATGATGCGGATATCCACATTCACCGGCTTGCCGCCGCCCACGCGGTCGATCTGGCGTTCCTGGATGGCGCGCAGGAGCTTGGCCTGTAGGCGGACGTCCATTTCCGAAATCTCATCCAGAAGCAGCGTGCCGCCGTCGGCTTCCTCGAACTTGCCGATCCGGCGGGCCACTGCGCCCGTGAAGGCGCCTTTTTCGTGGCCGAACAGCTCGGATTCCAGGAGGTTTTCCGGGATGGCAGCGCAGTTTACGGCCACGAATGCCTTGTTAGCGCGGCGGCTTTTCTGGTGAACGAAGCGCGCCATCATTTCCTTGCCTGTCCCGCTTTCACCGGTGATCAGGATCGAGGCTTCGGACGGCGCCACCTGTTCGGCCAAGGCTGCGGCCGACTTCATCACCGGGTCACGGAAGATGAAGGTCTGGTTGTCTTCGGCCACGGCTTCAAGGACAGCGGCGATCAGCTCGGCATCCGGGGGCAGGGGGATATATTCCTTGGCGCCGCCGCGGATGGCAGCCGCTGCCGTTTTCGGATCGGTGTTGATGCCGCAGGCAACAACGGGGATCGAGAAATGCTCGGCGCGCAGGCGTGGCACGAAGGTCGGGATATCCAGTGTGACCTCGATCATCAGGAGGTCGGCACCCTTGGTACGCAGGATGCTCAATGCCGTTTCCACATCCGGGGCATTGGTCACCTGGGCCCCGCGCGACATGGCGATCTGGCTCGCCGCGCCAAGCTGGCCGTTTAAAGTGCCCACGATCAACAGTCGCATCGTCTCTCTCCGTCAGCGGGTGCGCAGCAGCAGGCGCGCATCCCTTATTTGAAGAACACTACCCGCTTGGCGGGCGGCAGAATGGTGTTCAGAAGCATTTCGAGCCGGCGGGGGTTTTCCTGCCGCCGCATCGAGGTTGCCCCGATGGCATAAAGATTGTTCACGAGCGCTTCCTCGGTGGTGCAATGCTCGGTCTTCGCCGCCAGCGGGATGAAGATCAGGTGTGCCAGCACCGCGCCGTAAAGCGTCGTCAGCAGGGCGACCGCCATCGACGGCCCGATCTCGGCCGGGTTGTCGAGGTTGCCGAGCATTCTGACAAGGCCGATCAGCGTACCGATCAGGCCCATGGCCGGGGCCACGTCGCCCGCGCGGCGCAGGAAATCCACCGCCCGCATGTGCCGGGCGGAGGTGGTGCCTGCCTCGCGGCGCATGATCTGCTCGATCTCCTCGACCGGTGTGGCATCAGCCACCAGCTGCATTGCCTTCGCGAGGAAAGGCGTGTCCTTCACCCGGGGCAGCATGCGCTCCACCGCCAGCACGTCATTTTCCTTCCGCGCTTCGACCGCCAGCCGCAGCACCTTCACGGCCTCAGCAGCCGGATCGCGCTGGCCGTGCCGCAGCAGCGTGAAAACATGGTACGGGATGGTCAGCATCTCGCTCAGGGGGAAGCTGATCGCGGTGACGGCAATGGTGCCAAGCACCACGATGAGAATGCTTTCCACATTGATGAACGGCAGCGGCGATCCTCCCATGAGGATTGCCCCGATCACCAGCGCGAAGGCCAGAATCATCCCGATCACTGTGCTCATACGCCCGCTTGCCCCCTTGCTGCCTTCTGCCTGCGCGTCATGTGCCCTTTTGGGCTCAGTTGCCGTCCAGTTTGATGATCTCGGTCATGGTCACGCCCAGATGGTCCTCCACGAGAACCACTTCCCCCCGGGCGACCAGCCGGTTGTTCACATAGATGTCGATGGCCTCGCCGACCTTGCGGTCCAGTTCGACCACGGCGCCCGGGGCGAGCTTCAGAAGCTGGCTGACCTCGAGCGTCGATTTGCCCAGTACGGCCTGAACGCGCACCGGCACATCGAAAACCGGTTCCAGCTCCTGCGCGGAACGAACCTGACCTTCTTCCTTTTTGGCGAGTTCAGGTGCAGCGCTTGATGACGCCAGATCCTGCAGGCCCATGTCGTCGGTTTCACCAGCCATTCAATTCTTCTCCCCCATCAAAGCCCGGCGCCTTCGCCGCCGACTTCGTTGTTTCGTTCATCAAGCAGCATGACGAACCGCTCGACGGCGGCATCGATCTCTGACTGAATTTCGGTTTCCGACCGCTCCACGCCGCCGTCATGCCATTCCACATGGCAATCGAGCGCGCCCATGGCGGGCTCGGCGATCAGGACAAGCTCGCCCGCATAGGCAAGCGACGATTTGATGGCCTCGAGCCGCGCATCGACGGCCTCGGCGAGGCTTTCCGATACCCGCACAACTATGCGCGGTTCCTTGCGCACTGTTTGCAGGCATTCGGCGATCAGGGCCTCAAGCTCGGCGGTCGGATAGCGCGAGATCAGTGCCGGCACGAGCCGCGCGGCGATCAGCTGCGCGAGCGCCGCCATCTGCTTCTGAAGCTCGGCCTCGATGGCGGCATGGCGCTGCAACAGGCCGTTCACATTGGCGGAAAGCTCGGCAAGCACCTGCCGGGTCGCGGCTTCGATCTCGCCAAAGGCTTGCGTGCGACCGGCATCCACGCCTTCGGCATGGGCCGCTGCGCGCGCAGCATCGATTTCCGCGCGCAGGGCAGCAACCTCGCGGTCGTACTTGGTACGCGCACCGCCGTCGAAAGACTGCTCGAAGGTGAATTTGACCGGTTCTGCCATATTGCCTGACTATGATTCCTTTGCGTCGACCCTGCCTTAGTAGACGAGTTCGTCTTCGCCCTTGTTGTCGGACAGGAGGATTTCGCCGGCTTCCGCCAGTTCTTTCGCCTTGTTGACCATTTCCATCTGGGCCTCGTCCACGTCGCGCAGGCGCACGGGGCCCATGGCCTCCATGTCCTCGCGCAGGATTTTGGCCGCGCGTTCCGACATGTTCGAGAAGAAGAGATCGCGCAGCGTATCCGATGCGCCCTTCATGGCCAGCGCCAGCTTGTCCTTGTCGACGTTCCGAAGCAGCGTCTGTACACCGCTCGGATCGAGCTTGGCCAGATCCTCGAAGGTGAACATGAGGGCGCGGATGCGTTCGGCGCTGTCGCGGTTGCGGTCTTCAAGGGCTGCAAGGAAGCGGGCCTCGGCCGAACGGTCGAGATAGTTGAAGATCTCGGCGATCGTTTCATGACTGTCGCGGCGGCTGGTGCGCGCCAGGTTGTTCATGAATTCGATACGGAGCGTCTGTTCGACCTTGTCGAGGATATCCTTCTGCACGGCTTCCATGCGGAGCATGCGCATCACAACTTCCATCGAGAAATCTTCGGGCAACACGGCCAGCACACGGGCGGCGTGTTCGGGCTTGATCTTCTGCAGCACCACGGCAACGGTTTGCGGATATTCGTTCTTCAGGTAGGATGCCAGCACCATCTCGTTCACGTTGCCGAGCTTGTCCCACATGGTGCGACCAGCCGGGCCGCGGATTTCGTCCATGATCTGGGCGACACGGTCGCCGGGCAGCATTTTGACGAGCAGGCGTTCGGTGCTGTCGAACGAGCCATTGAGGTTGCCGACCGAGGAAACCTGCGAGGCGAACTCGACAAACAGGTTTTCAACCGCCTGTGCGGACACCGACCCCAGCATCGCCATATGCTGCGACAGTTCCTTGATCTCGTCCTCGCTGAGGCTTGTCCAGATCGCCCGGCCGTGATCGTCCCCGATGGCCAGCATGAAGGCTGCAGCCTTCTGCGGTCCGGACATCTTGCTCAGATCGTTATGCACGCTCATGCTGATAGCCCCTCTGTCGCCTGAACACGGTTACTCGGCATAAAGCCACTGGCGGACGATAGCGACGGAATCGTCCGGATTTGATTTGATGATTTCCGCCACTTTCTTGAGCGCGGAATCCTTGATTTTGCCTTCGACCTTGGCAACGTCGATCTTGCTTTCGATCTGCAGGTTCGCTTCGTCCAGCGTGCCGGATTCCTTGGCGGCCCGTACGAGGGCGGCGGCATTCTCGTCGCCGGCGGCAGCGAGCGCCACGACCTCGGCGGTGATCGGCGAGTCCGGGCCCATCAGGGCAGGTGGCGCCTGCTGGGCTTCAAGGGCCGCCTTTTGTTCTGCAGCAAGCTGCGCAGCATCCGGGATGCTTTCAAGGACGCGGGTTACGATCGGCCGTACGACCAGAAGGAGTACGAGTACGGCCAGAATGAACATCCCGACCCACGAGCCGATCTGGAATACATCTTCCTTGTTGAAGCCGAAGAAATTGAAGACGGGCTCGGGTGCTTCCAGCGCCGGCGGGTCGGCAAAGCGCATGCTCTGCACGGTGATGGCGTCGCCGCGTTCCTCATCATAGGGAATGGCCGTCAGTACAAGAGTGCGCAGCGCGTCAATCTCGGCTTCCGGCCGGTCCTGATACCCTGTCGTGGTGCCATCTGATGCCAGTTCGCGGATGCCATCCACCAGTACGGAAACGCGAATCTGCGAGACCTGTCCGGGTTCCTGCACCGTCACCGTTTCGGTTTTGGAGTTCTGGAAGTTGGTAACTTCGTTCGACTTCTGCGACGTGCTCGTTGGTCCGCCCGCTGCGGCGTTGCCGCCTTGCTGGGCTTCCGGCAGGTTGTTATCCACCGTCACGGCATTCTGGGGGTCAGTTTCCTGCGCGCGTTCTTCGCCAACGGTCTGCGACAGGACCACCTGACCTTCAGGGTCAAATTCGGTTTCGCTGCGGGTGGTGCGGTTCATGTCCATCGACACGGCAACCTCGGCCCTCACGTTGCCACGACCCACGCGGCTGGCCAGCAGGTTTTCGATCTTTTCCCGGTACAGCTGTTCGCGCGAAAGGCGGGCTTCTTCAAGGTTTGAAAGGCGCGCCATATCGCCGTTCGCGGCCCCGTCCGAAAGGAGGCGACCGTTCGTATCGGTAATGGTTACATGATCCGGCGAAAGGCCGGGCACGGCGGAGGCGACAAGCGCCTGTATCGCCTGTGCCTCGCGGCCTGTGAGGCCCGGGCCCTTGGGCTTGATCATGATCGAGGCAGTGGGCTCGGCGGCTTCGCGCTGGAAGGGGCGGCGCTCCGGCATCACAATATGGACGCGGGCTTCCTGCACAGACTGGATATAGCGGATGGTGCGCGCAAGTTCGCCTTCGATGGCGCGCACATAATTGACGTTGAGTTCAAAACTGGTGCGGCCAAAGCTGTTGCCCTGGTCAAAGAGTTCCTTGCCGACCAGGCTGCCTGCGAGGCCTTCGCCGGCCAGCAGGATGCGCAGGCGGTCCACCTGATCATTGGGCACGCGGATGGTGCTGCCGCCGGCAGCGGTTTCATAGGGAATCTGGTCTGCTTCCAGCCGCTCGACAATGCTGGCAGCGGCGCCTGCTTCAAGATCGGAATACAGGGTCGCCATCGGCTTGTTTTGTAACTGGCCGATAATGAGCGTGAAAAAGCCGACGGTGAGTGCACCGACAACCGCCATGGCGATCAGCCTGCCGGTTCCCAGATTGCGCAGGAATTGTAAAAGTCCGTCCAAAGCACACCTCGACCGGGCTTCCGGTAATCCGCATGACCCTGCGAATAGACCGCTTTTTCGGTCTGTCCGCTGAATTCCCGGTTTCGGCCGTTCTGCCCCACCAGCGTCCGACTATCTGCCTGACAATCGCCCGACACGTATGATTCGGTTTTTCGAGCCTAACGCGACGACTGTAAACAGATGGTTAAATCTAGGCAAAAATTGCCTATAATCAAACAGAAAAACGCTGGTGGGGTGAACTTTGACAGAAAATGCGTCAGGCGCTCTTGGCCTCGCGCGGTCTTTGGATGCGTGTGACCTTCAGGCCGGATACGCCGCTGCGATCAATTGCCTGCTGCCAGGAGAGGAACTCCTCGACAGAAAGGGAATAGCGATCACAGGCCTCTTCAAGGGTCAGGAGACCGCCACGGACAGCCGCGACGACCTCGGCCTTGCGCCGAATCACCCAACGTTCGGTTGAGGGCGGCGGGAGGTCTTTCAGTTTCAGGGTCTTGCCGGTTGGTCCGACAACTTTTAGTTCAGGTTTCATGTCTTTTCCGAATACACGTTACTTAAGGGAACGGACCGGTCCACTATAGGAAAAGGGTGTAAAAAAAGGGCTAATATCGGCTGACTTTCCTGTGATCGACGCTAAGTCTTTCTCGGAAAAGCTCTTTAAAAATGCCGAAACCGGCCCGCCTGTTCTCAGGCGGACCGGTCTGGTGCAAAAGAGTTGGTGGGTAAGGCCGCAGCCTGCCCCGTTAGATGCGGACCAGTTCCTCGAGGATTTCGTCCGAGGTCGTGATGATGCGGGTCGAGGCAGAGAAGGCGCGCTGCACCTTGATCAGTTCGGCAAACTCGTTCGCAAGGTCAACAGTCGAGAGTTCAAGCGCGTTCGGCGCAATGGCACCGGCACCGCCTTGTCCCGCCGTCTGCAGGGCGAAGTTACCCGACAGGTTCGAGAAGCTGTAAGCGTTGCCCTGTTTGCGGGCGAGACCATCCGGGTTCGGGAAGGTTGCGACCGGCAGGCGGAAGATCGGTTCCTGCAGGCCGTTATCGAAGAGGGCATAGACGTAGCCGTCTTCACCGATCCGGATATCGTTCACGTTGCCGAACTGGGCGCCCGTGACGTTTGAGGCAATCAGGGTCGAGGGGCTGTCGAACTGCGAGAAGCCGTTCGCCTGGCCGTCAGTACCGACGTTGAAGACGATGTTGCCGTTATCAACCGAAGTAACGCCGGTGCCGTAGGTGAAGGTAAGTGCTTCGCCAGCTGCTAGGCTGACCGGGTTGCCGCCAATGTCGTTCATCGTGGAGTTCACGAGGTCGATCGAACCATCCGAATTGAAGAGCAGGCTGCCCGAAGCGATAAGGCCGTCGGTGTGGGCTGCATCCAGTTCGCTCGGATTGTCGAAATACATTTCATACGACCAGTCGTTGGCGCTCGATTTGATCGCGGAAAGGACGACGGTGTGCGAAATGCCCTGGCTGTCGAACACTTCGAAGGTGGTTTCGAAGTCCGCGGTCACGGTGCCCGGCGGTGTAGCTGCGGCGGCGGCCATGTCGCCGACGGCATAGGTGCCGGCAGCTGCGTTGACTGAGGTGCTGGACTGCAGGTTGGCGCGCAGCGACACGCGGCCCGTGGCGCTTGCCACACCGTTCAGATTGTCGATGTTGATGGGCTCGAGGAGCGTCAGGTCGTTCTGGCGGGACGGAATGCCGCCGGTGGCGTCAAGTTTCCAGCCCATCAGGTAAAGACCTGCGGTATTCCTGAAGAAACCTTCCTCGTCCTTCGAGAAGGAGCCGGCACGGGTGAACTGGAATTCGCCGTCCTCGTTTGCATTGCCTGATTTCTTCACCACGAAGAAGCCGGCGCCGTCTACCGAGAGGTCGGTCGGCGAGGACGACGGTTGCAGCAGGCCCTGGCGCGAAATCAGCGATTCCGTGAAGGCCCTGACACCGCCCGGCGAATAGGACGAAGCGGAAGATGTTTCGGTCACAAGGGTCGAGAAGCGCGAGCGGCTCTCTTTGTAACCGATGGTGTTAACGTTGGTAATGTTGTCGGCGATCACCCCAACGCTTTGCGAGAAAGCCTGGAGCCCCGATACGCCGGCGGCCAGAGCCGTGAATGCCATTTTACTTCTCCTGAACTCTTTTGCGTGTTCACGTGCGTATGGCGTTCTGCACTTGCCGGGATATCCCGGCGATCATGGCGAGCACTTCGGCCCGCCGGTTTCTTGCGGACGCCCCTTCGGCATCCGCAGGCTTTTCCGGTCAGCTGTCGATCGACAGCCGCAGGATTTCGCTTTGGGTCACGGCGTAAGGGCCTGCCGCGAACCAGGGGGTGGAGGTCGATGTATCCACGCCCGTAATCTTGTGTTCCGAATAGATAAGCGACCGGATGGCGGTGGCCTGCTCGTCGGAAGCTGTCACCTTCAGGGTGTAATTGCCTTCGGGCGCCACGTTGCCGGTCATGTCCTTGCCATCCCACTCGAAGTCCTGGATGCCGGTCGCGCCATTGCCTGTGGTGCTGTAGACGGTGAAGCCGTCTTCATCCACGACCTCGAGCTTGACATTGTAAGCATCGGTTTCGAGTTCATATTGCCACTTGCCGCCAGTGCCGGTGTTCTCGATCGTGTCGGCCTGCAGCAGGGCAGTCTTGCCGAGATAGCTGGTCGAGGCATTGATCGCGTTCACCAGAAGGAGTGACGAGATATTCTCGAGATTCTTGTTGGCGACGATCTGCTGTTCGACGCCGGCGAAAGCCACAAGCTGCTGGGTCATTTCATTGCTTTCCATGGGGTCGAGCGGATCCTGGTTCTGAAGCTGCGAGGTCAGCAGCGTCAGGAAGGTATCGAAATCCTGAGCGAGCGAGGCGCCCGAAGAGGCGGCACTCGAACTGCTGCCGCTTGCAATGCCTGCTGTGGTATTGATTTCCATCGTTCAATCCTTTCCGAACAGGCCCGTCACACGCGGACGTCGATGCCGGTTTCGGCGGTTACATAGGGCAGGATCGCTTCAAGATCCGTGCTGTCGAGATGCAGGACGGCGCCTTCGGCATCGTCCGTTGCGGTGCCGTCGCCATCAGTGCCGTTGCCAGCACCTGCGGCCATGCGTTCATCGATCCGGTCGGCGAGCATGGCTTCGGCGAAGGCCTTGCCAGCGCTTTCCTGGCCGGCGCCATCGTCAAGGCTGAAGCTCAGGCCGGCCATGTCGGTCTTGTGACCGCCGGCTTCCAGCGCCTTTTCAAGCGAACGGCTATCGCGGCGCAGCATATCGAGCGTTTCGCGGCGGTCGGCGACGACCTCGGCGCGCACCACACCATCCTGCGTGAACTGCATCTTCACGGTCACCCGGCCAAGCTCCGGCGGGTCGAGGCGCACGGTGAAATTCTTGTCGCCGGCTTCCACGGCTTTGGCGATCTGGATATTCACCTGATTAAGCACGTAATTGCTTTGCGTCTGTGCCGTGAAGCCGGTGGCTGCAGGACGGCCAAGGAGGCCGGTTTCGCCCTTCAGGGTCGTCAATCCGCCGCCGATCATCGACTGGCCGCTGGTGTCAGACTGGCCGGTCAGGCTTTCGGGCGTGCTGCTGGCGGCTGGCCGGTCGTTCGACGCCAGAAGGAGGCCGGTGTCGCGGCCTGGGGTGCGGGCGGCGTCGTGGGTCTGCTGGGTTGCCGCAGCAACATCGGTGCTTGCTGCTTGCTGGCCACTGGCCGAGCCATTCCCGGCAGCAGCTTGCGCTGCTGCGGACTTGGCTTTGCCGTTCGCATTGGCGTTTGCGGATTTCTGCTGGCCGGTCTGGGCCTGCGCGAGGGCAGGGGCCGCCTCTGCAGCAGCTTCATCGGCAAGCTCGGTCACGCTCGGCATCAGGTCGGGCGAGGACGGCGCTTTCGACTTGGCGGCCGTGGCATGGGCACGGGCGGTATCCGATGCCTGCGCGGGCAGGTCGGCCACAGGTTCATCCAGCGTATCAGCCGTTACGCTTGCGTAATTAACGTCAGCTGGCTTGGGATGCGGCACAGACTGCGCGCGGGCAGCATTGGCGGCGCGCTCGGCGGCAAGCGCTGCGTCGGCGTCGCTACCGGTATCACCTTCACCCTCGCTGTCTGTGGCGGGGGCAGCGGTTGCATCATCGGCGGCAAGATCGATGTCGACGGTGGTATCGGCGTCTGCTTCAACAGTTTCCGTGGCAGCAGCCTTGGCAGGAATGCTGCTGGCAGTCTCGGTAGGCGCTGCAACCTTGTCGGTTGCTGCGGGCTGCGCGGTGGCTTTGGCCGGTGCAACAGCCACTTCAGGGGCAGGTTGCCCGGTGCCGGACTGCGTGTCTGCTTGCGCTTCCGGTGTAGCTGCCGATGCAGCGGGAACGGCGCCGTTGCCTGCAGTGGTCGGCACACTGGTATCTATCGTATCCGAACCCGCATCGATGTTCGCGTCAGCCGTGCCATCCTCGGCACCTGTCTCACCAACGCCCAGCATATCGGGCAGGGCGACAGGCGCATCGGACTGTACGGTCGTATAGCTATAGGGGCCTATGGCGAACATATAATCGGATGCGCTCATGCCGGCCGCGTCGGTGCCTTCCAGCAACTGCCCGTTGGCGAACTTGCCGGGGGCTGCGGTGGCGGTGACGCCGGTCAGCATGTCGGCGAAGCTCTGGCCGGCTGCGCCCTGGCCATTTGCCTTGGTGCCCATGAAAGCAGAGAGCATGCCGCTCGAGGAGGCACCAAACATCTGCATCATTTGATCGATCGGGTTCATCTACGCGAATTCCAAACTGTCCGATCCATTCTGGCGTGTCAGGCGGCCGGGCTTCTCATGGCCGCACGGAAAATCTCGTGAAGATCATCAGCAAGGATCGGGCCAATTCTCCAAGCGGGCAGAAATCAACGGAATTTGATGTGCGGCGGGAAGGGGTGCCAAGGCCCGGAAGCGCAAGCGATCATGTCTTGCCGGGCAAAAAAGTCTGCCGGGCGGCAAGGGCGGAATCGCTTGCCGCCTTGGCCCATCTCCCTTATATGAAGCGGCAAGAAAGGCGGGCAGCGGCCCGCGAAAAAGGCGGCCCCGGCAGCGGGTGGCGCCATTGGCGGCAGGGGCCGGATGTGCCCGCCGCACAGGAACCGAGCCATGAGTGTGAACAGTCTGGGGTTTGACCGCGCCCCCGAAAATACGCGCGTCGTTGTCGCCATGTCGGGCGGCGTGGACAGTTCGGTGACGGCAGCCCTCCTGAAAGACCAGGGCTATGACGTCGTCGGCATCACGCTGCAGCTGTATGATCACGGCGTCGCGGTGCAGAAGAAAGGCGCCTGCTGTGCGGGCCAAGATATCCATGATGCCCGCCGCGTGGCGGAAGCCATCGGGATTCCGCACTATGTGCTGGATTATGAAAGCCGCTTCAAAGATCAGGTGATGGAGGAATTTGCCGACAGCTATATCCGCGGCGAAACCCCGATCCCCTGCGTGCGCTGCAACCAGACCGTCAAGTTCAAGGATCTGCTTGCCACCGCGCGCGACCTTGGCGCCGATTGCATGGCGACCGGGCATTATGTGCAGCGTACGCTCGGCGGCAGTGGCAAGGCACAGCTCACCCGCGCTGTGGACCTTGGCCGCGACCAGAGCTATTTCCTGTTCACCACCACGCAAGAGCAGCTCGATTTCCTGCGTTTCCCGCTGGGCGGCATGGAAAAGCCGGAAGTGCGCGCACTGGCCGAGACATATGGCCTGACCGTTGCCGACAAGCCGGACAGCCAGGATATCTGCTTCGTGCCCGAAGGCCGCTATGTGGATGTGATCGAACGCCTGCGCCCAGGTGCGCTGGAAGCCGGCGAGATTGTCGATCTTGATGGCAATGTGCTCGGTCACCATGAAGGCATCATCCGCTATACCATCGGCCAGCGCCGCGGCCTTGGCATCGGCGGTGTGACCGATCCCCTTTATGTGGTGAAGCTTGATCCTGCCAACAAACGGGTGATCGTGGGGCCCAAGGAAGCGCTCGATACCCGCGCGATTGCGGTGAAGGATGTGAACTGGCTGGGCGAGCCTGTGGGTGCAGACGGCATCGAGGTGCTGGCCCGCGTGCGCTCCACCCGCCCGCCGGTCCCTGCCACGCTGCGTCTTGGCGACAACGGCGATGCCATGCTGGAACTCCATGACCCCGAAGCCGGTGTATCGCCGGGGCAGGCGGCTGTTTTCTATGATGGCGACCGGGTTCTCGGCGGTGGCTGGATCGCAAAAACCGTGAGCGCAGACAAGCGGTTGGCGGCAATCTGACGCATTTCTTCGATCACAAGTTGCGCGGTCGCAATACAAAGGCTTGCGGCTATGGTTAACAAAAGGTAAACTTTGCTTCGTATTGGTCGACTCGACTTTCAGAATCGGGCGACTCTTTTTGTGACCAGATCAGATCAGGGAAGTAACATGCGCTTCGTTACCCTCAAGTCCGCAGTTTGCGCGACTGCCGTGCTGGCGGCCTGTGCCATTACCGCCCCCGTTGCGGCAACCACCAGCTTCCAGTTCAACGGCTCAATCGACGAAAGCTATATCGGCGGCATGCCCGTGGGCACCGAGTTCATGGCCTGGGGTCTCTATGACGAAACCAAGGTCGGCCTCGATGGCAAATACAGCTTTGCGAACAATGGCGGCGTGTTTTTCCTGCAAATCCTCGGCACCATCTTCAAGATGGAAGACGACGACCGCTGGGGCGGTGGCGGCGGCCCGATCCTTTCCTTCGATAACACTGACGCGCTCGACCGTTTCAATTTTGAAATGAGCGGCAGCGATATCCTCGGCATCGGCGGTACCTATCTTGGCGCCTTCGGCCTCCTTGGCTTCGAAAACGATTTCGGCGACTTCGCGAGCGGCACCTACGCGCTCACGAAACAAAGCTATCTGCCGCCGGATCCGGATCCGACCGGTGGTATCCCCGAGCCCGCAACCTGGCTGATGATGGTGATGGGCTTCGGCCTTGCCGGGGCTGCGTGGCGCCGTCGCCTGCTGCTTGTGAAAGCTGCCTGAGGGCCGCCGCGCAATCCCTGAAAAAGCGTCTTGACGGGGTCGGGTACGTCCATTATACCGGCCCGGCTTCCGGCAAAATGCGCCGGGGCACATGCCTTTCGGGGCCGAGTAGCTCAGTTGGTTAGAGCGGCGGAATCATAATCCGTAGGTCGGGGGTTCAAGTCCCTCCTCGGCTACCAATTTTCAGATAAGCCCTTGATTTCAGTGCGAAGTCGAGGGCTTATCTTTTATGCGTCTTGGTGCAGGATTTGCCATTTTAGGATCGCTTGAAAAACGTCAATCCAGCATAGTATTTCCGCCAATATTTGGGGCGGCCAAAAATAGAGATTGATTATTTCAAAAATAAAATCTATTTATGCGCAGCGATATTTTTCTGCTGAGCTTTGGCTGTTGTGTGATTGATTCACACTCTGAACGATCCCTCCCTTTAAAATAGTCGTTACACCATCCGCGGCGCGTATGTTGCGGTCAACTACATTGCTATGAAAGGGTTCAACATGGCCACTGGTACAGTAAAATGGTTCAATGCCACCAAAGGTTTCGGCTTCATCCAGCCTGATGACGGCGGCGCCGATGCCTTCGTCCACATCTCCGCTGTCGAGCGCGCAGGTCTGCGCGAAATCGTCGAAGGCCAGAAGCTCAGCTACGATCTCGAAAGCGATCGCAAGTCGGGCAAGATGTCGGCTGGCAATCTCCAGGTGCTCTAATCTGGTATTTGCTTTCTCGGGATCGTTCCTTCGACACCGGTATTGAAAGCACGAGACAAATGAAGGTCAGGCAATTTGCCTGACCTTTTCCTTTCCGCCCGGTCAATGGGCACCACAGTAAAGGGCGAGCATGACGAATACCAATGCCAGGTCACGTCAACAGGCAGAGCCGGTTGTCGACAGGAAACAGTTGCAGATCGTTGCGCGAGAGCGTGCCTTTGAAGAACTGGAAGAAGCTGCGTCTGCCAGCGACGAAAAGACCGTAAGGCTGCGCGAAGCGCGTCTCGCGCGGGAAATGAAAGATCGCCTGAAGGCCGCCGCCGCAAGGGCTGTTACGAAATCCGCCAGAAAGGCCTGACGTCGGCTATCACCTGACGGTTATTACAAAAGAAAAAGCCCGCAGCCATCAGGCGCGGGCTTTTCTGTTTTTCGGCCTCGTCCGCCTTGTCAGGCGGCGGCAGGTTCCTTGTCGCTCATCAGGCGCGGGGCGAGGAATATCTTGTAGGCGAGGAACACGGCGCCCGCGATGGCGGCAAAGCCGGCATGCAGGGCCCAGAAGCTCGTGGTCGGCATCGTCTCGTAGAAGCCGCCAACCCAGCCGACGGCGAAGTTGCCGGCGAAGAAGGCGAGATAATAGAGGCCGATCACGGTGGCGTTCACCGCCACAGGTGCGAGGCGCGAGAAGAGCGCGAGGCTGACCGGCAGCATGTGGGCAAAGCCGATCGAGTTCATGAAGTGGAAGGCCACCGGCCAGAAGAGGCCGATCTTGCCACCGTCCGGCACGGTGGCGGCGGCCATGAACAGGCAGCCCATGCCAGCGATGGAGAAGATCGAGCCGATGATCAGCTTCGTCAATTCATCGGGCTCCTGCCAGCGCTTGCCGTACCAGCGGTAGAAAAGCGATACACCGGCAAGGAAGCTGACGCTGACCACGGCATCAAGCGTGATCAGCCAGGTGGTCGGCAACTGGGTTCCGAAGAAATTCAGGTCGAAATGCTGGTCACCCCAAACGAGATAGGTGTTGAAAATCTGCTGGTTCGGCATGATGCCAAGGGCAAGCACGGGGATCAGCAAGAGAACGGCCAAAAGCGAGATCCAGTCCTGCCGGGTCATGGCCGGGCGCGCGGCTTTCTCGCGCGGGCCTTGCGGCGTGAAATGTTCCTTCGGCAGATATTTCTGGCCCGCCAGATAGATGACGAGGCCCAGAAGCATGCCAACGCCCGCGGCGCCAAAGCCCCAATGCCAGCCGACCGTTTCGCCCAGCGTGCCGACAATCAGCGGCGAGGCAATCACGCCCGCATTGATGCCCAGATAGAAAATCTGGAAGGCATCGGCACGGCGCAGGTCGTCGGGCTTGTAAAGCGAGCCCACCTGGCTTGCGATATTGCCCTTGAACATGCCGCAGCCAACAACAAGGCAGAGAAGGGCGAACAGGAAGCTTGCCTCGAACGCCATCAGGAAGTGGCCGACCGACATGGTGATGGCGCCGATCAGCACGGTGCGCCGCTTGCCAAGCCAACGGTCAGCAATCAGGCCGCCGAAAATCGGGGTCAGGTAAACCGTGGCGGTATAGGTGCCGAAGATGGCAGAGGCCAAAGCCTGCCCTTCAAGGCCGCCATAGAGTGTGCGGAAACTGTCGAAGAAGGCGATGTTTTCGATATGGCCGGGCGTCAGCGCCACCTTGACCATGTAAAGCACGAGAAGTGCCTGCATTCCGTAATAGGAAAAGCGTTCCCATGCTTCGGTGAAGGCAAGATAGCCAAGCCCTTTCGGGTGCCCCAAAAAGGCGCGGTCGGCATGGTCGGCTAGGGTGAGTTCAGGCGTCGCTTCGGCGCTGGTCATTGTTTTTCTGGTCCCCGTGAAAGTTATTTTGGCGTTCCCGTCTGGTCGCGGGAATCGGCAGGGGAGCGTAGGACGCAGCAATCGGCCTTGGAAAGCGTTTTTTGCACCGGCCGGCCAGCGTGACCGGCCGGTGCCGTGTTTTTACCACCAGGTGGCGTAGAGCGCTGCCGTGATCAGGATCACGAGGAGGGCGGCAAGGTTGAAACCGCCCGAGGTCTTGAAGCCGATCTCGCCAAGATCAACCGAGCCTTCCTGCACCTTGCCGCCTGCCATCAGCGACAGGACAATGGCAATGCCGGAGCAGGCGAGGAAGACGATACCGACGCGGTCGATGAACGGCAGTTCCGGCCACAGCATCTTGAAGGCGAAGGACAGGACGGCTGAACCGATGGCGGCGGCAAGCGCACCGTTTGCGGTCGTCTTGCGCCAGAACATGCCAAGGAAGAAGATCACGCAGATCCCCGGCGTGAAGAAGCCGGTGAATTCCTGGATATACTGGAAAGCCTGATCGAAATTGCCGAGAAGCGGCTTCGCGGTGAGCAGTGCCAGCACCATCGCCGACACGGCAACGATGCGGCCGATCACCACGGGGTCACGGCGTTTTTCTTCTGCCACGAAACTCGGGTAGATATCCATCGTGAAGATCGTGGAGATCGAGTTGGTCATGGAGCCCAAGGACGAGATGATCGCGGCAATCAGGGCTGCGAACACAAGGCCCAGAAGGCCGGCAGGCAACAGCTTCATGGCGGTGGGATAAGCCTGATCGGGTGAGGCCAGATCGGGCTGCAGCACGAACATGGCAATACCCGGCAGCACGACGATGATCGGCATCACGAGCTTCAGGAAGGCGGCGAAGGCGATACCCTTCTGGGCTTCATCAAGGCTTTTGGCACCCAGCGCGCGCTGGATGATATATTGGTTGAAGCCCCAGTAGCTGAGGTTCATCACCCACATGCCGCCCACCAGCACCGAAAGGCCGGGCAGGGACGCATAATAGGGGTTCGACGGATCGAGGATCATGTCGAACTTTTCAGGGGCTTTCTCAAGAAGCATCGAGAAACCTGCAAGCGCGCCTGCGCCGCCCGAGATATCCTCCAGCAGCACATAGGCGATCATCAGGCCGCCGAACACCAGAAGTACCACCTGGATGATGTCGGTGAAGGCAACGGCCTTGAGGCCGCCATAAACCGAATAGGCCATGGCAAAGATGCCCAGTGCCAGCATGCCGTAGACCAGATCAACGCCGGTAACAGCCTCGATGGCGAGCGAACCGAGCCACAGGATCGAGGTCAGGTTCACGAACACATAAACGCCGAGCCAGAAGAAGGCCATCACCATACGCACGCGGTGATCGTAGCGCTGCTCCAGGAACTGGGGCATCGTATAGATGCCGCGCTTAAGGAAGACGGGCAGCAGATATTTGCCGACGATCAGCAGCGAAATGGCCGCCATCCATTCATAGGAGGCGATGGCAAGTCCCATGGCATAGCCCGACCCGGACATGCCGATGATCTGTTCTGCCGAGATGTTGGAAGCGATCAGCGAGGCGCCGATGGCCCACCAGGGCAGGGCCTTGCCGGCCAGGAAATAATCGGAAGCATCCTTGTGGTGGCCGGCTTTTTCGCGGCTGACCCACTGCGCAAGGACGAACAGGATGACCGCATATGCGGCCACCACCGCAAAATCGATGGTGCTGAGCATTGTAACTCCCCTCACTCACACTTTCCCTCGGGCACGCACGATAGGTGTGGATGACAGCGCTGTCAATTTTTACCTGCTAGGCCGCCCGTTCCAAATGAAACCCGAAACCGGTGGGGGAGCGGTAAGGGCGCTGCTACCGTCATGGGTGTTTCGAGTTCGGCAAATCGATTGAACCAGGGGGGAGCCATGTTCGATCGTCTTTTCAAAGGCCGTGCTTTCACGGCTGACGTGTCTGAGCCATCAATTGACCGGCCCGCCCATATTGCCTCTTCGCTACATGCGGAGATGCTCGAAATCCTGCCCTATAATGTGATGCTGTGCGATATCGCCACCTTCGATATCGTTTATGCCAACCGGCGCAGTTTCGATACCGTTAGGTCGCTGGAGCACTTACTGCCGATCACGGCGGAAGAACTGGTCGGCGCCAATATCGATATTTTCCACAAGCAGCCGCTGCATCAGCGCCAGTTGCTGGCCAAGGCGTCGAACCTGCCGCATGAGGCGGTGATCCGGCTTGGCGATGAATATCTGCGGCTGCAGGTCGATGCCGTGCGCGATGCCGGGGATACCTATCGCTATGCGCTTCTCACATGGTCGGTGGTGACAGCGGAACGGCGGGCGACGGCCAAGGCTGCTGAACTGTTGCAGGTTCTGGACAAGATGCCGATCAACGCGATGCTATGCGATCCGCAGACGCTCGAGATGATCTATATGAATGAAACAAGCCGCCACACGCTGATGGGGTTGCAGCATCTGCTGCCGATCCCGGTGGATGATATCATCGGTAAAAGCATCGACGTGTTTCACAAGGACCCGTCACACCAGCGGCGCATCCTTGCGGACCCCACCAACCTGCCCTTCAAGACCCGCATCCGGCTGGGGGATGAATATCTCTGTCTGGAGATTTCGGCCATTCGCGATGTGACGGGTGCCTATACGGCAGCACTGGCAACCTGGGCTGTGGTGACCGCGCAGGTGGCGGTGGAACAGTCGGTCGCTGAAACCGCCGGACGGATGCAGCAGGATGTTGACGGCCTGCGTGCAACAGCGGGGGAATTGACTGGCATCGCGGGTGAAAGCAGCGACCTCGCCACGGTTGTTGCCTCGGCTGCAGAGGAAGCCAGTGTCAATGTGCAGACCGTGGCGCGCGCGGCGGAAGAACTGTCTGCGTCGGTGCGTGAAATCGGCCAGCGTACCCAGCGCACCGCCGATATTGCCTTTGCGGCACAGGAAGAAAGTGCGCGAACCCGCGATATCGTGCGTGATCTTGAGGCGTCGTCCAGCCAGATCACGGCTATCGTCCAGCTGATCGCGGATATTGCCAGCCAGACAAACCTTCTGGCGCTGAATGCGACGATCGAGGCAGCCCGGGCAGGCGAGGCCGGCAAGGGCTTCGCTGTGGTGGCGAACGAGGTGAAAAGCCTTGCCGGGCAAACGGCCTCGGCAACGCAGGAAATCACTGGTCAGGTATCCAAAATCCAGTCGGAAATCGCCCGTGTGGTGCAGACGATGGGAAGCGTGGCGACCGTGATTGACGAAGTGAACGAGATCACCGCTGAGGTGGCCTCTGCCGTGCAGGAACAGGATGCTGCCACGCAGGAAATTGCCCGCAGCATTCAGGAAGCGGCAGAAGGCACCAACAAGGTGGCGTCGGATATCACGCAGGTGGTGGGCCTGTCACAGCGCACATCCGAAGGGGCGCACGGGCTGATGCATGCCGCTGACCGGCTGGAAGCAGGCCGTGAAAGCCTTGGCGAGGCAATCGACCGTTTGATGCAGAATTGAGTATCGAGTGGTGAAGTGTGTAAACGCCGGGGCAGGGTAGCCGCCCCGGCGTTTTTCTATGCTGCCTTAGAATTTGGCGCGCAGGCCAACCCGGAAATTGCGGCCCGGCAGCGGCACGCTGTCTTTCAGGAAGCTTGTGTGCTGGCGTGCGTCCGAATTCGTCAGGTTCATGGCCTTCAGGTCCAGCGAGATATCCTTGTCCTCGAACGGATGGATGCTGAGGTAAGCGTTCCACATCGCATAGCTGTCGGTCGGGATTTCAAACTCGGACGTGCGCTTCTGGGCGCCGGCGATTTCAAGCTCGGTGCGGAAATCGAAGGCGCCGGCATCGGCCTCAAACCCGACAAGCGCGGAAAGCGGCGGGATGCGCGGCAGGCGGTCGTTGCCGGTCACATCCAGCAGTTTGGCCCGCACCAGATCCATCTGGCCGGTCAGGTGGATATCCACCGTGCCGAAGGCGCTGGTGTCGAAGCTGGCTGCATGGAAATCACCCTGTGCTTCGAAGCCCATGAAGCGGGCGTCGGCGGCCTTGAAGGCGAACACGGTCAGCTCGTCGATTTCCTCGCCCGTTGCCACTTCATAGATGAAGTTGTCGTAGCGGGTGACATAGGCGTTGACCGTGCCGCTGAACCGCTCGCCGCGGTACCCGGCCGAGGCCTCGATACCTTGCGCCGTTTCCTTGCCAAGCGTCACATCGCCCAGCTCATAGGCGCTGGTGGCGAGGTGTGGGCCGTTCGAGAAAAGTTCCTCGGTTGTGGGGGCGCGCTCGGTGCGGAAGATATTGATGCCGGCGAATGTTGTTTCGCTGAAGTCATAGCCGAGCCCGGCGGAGGCGCTGAAGCCGGTGAAATCAAGGCTCACGCCCAGTTCATCGGCCTTGTGCGTGGTGTGTTCAAGCCGCCCGCCGAAATCGATATGCCAGTTATCGATTTCCAGATTTTTCAGCGTGAACAGGCCATACTGGTGCGACTTGGTCGGTGGCACGAAGGCCTCGTCGCCAAGGGCCGAGAAGTCACGGCTCGTCACCTGCACGCCGCTGGTGCCGGACCAGTTGCCGCCAAGGTTCTCGATCAGATCGAGCCGCGCTTCATAGCCCTTGTTTGCGAAGATGGTGCCGGTTTCATCGCCCTCGATCTCGGCATGTTCATAATCGCCGTAACCGAACCGGACCTTGGCTTTTTCGAACCAGCCGTCATCGAAGCGATATTCGCCCATCAGGTCGACACGGGTCTGGTCCAGATCGATCGCGACGCCTTCTTCTTCGTGCGCCTCTTCCTCATGATCCTCGCCCTCCTCACCTTCTTCCTCATGGTGATGATGGCCGGCGGGGATGCCATAATCCGAACGCTGCAGTTTCACATTCACGCCGATGAAGCCCTTGTCGCCGATCAGCGACAGGCCGGCCGATGCGCTTTTGGATTTGGAGAAGGAGTTTTCGATGATGCCGAAGGCTTCCTCTTCGCCCTCGTGCTCGTCACCTTCCTCGGCTTCTTCCATATCGCGCAGGCGCTTCGATTCGGCGAATCCGGGGATTTTATAGTCTTCGGAATCGCGCCATGAGCCATCAAGATGCAGCACAAGGTCGGCGCCGCCGAGTTTGCCTGTGGCCACATTCAGGGCGGCGGCGGCGTCCTCGCCGTCATTGACTGTCGAGTGGCCTACTGAAACGCCGGCCTCGAAGCCATTCTCCGGCACGCGGTCGGGGATGCGGCCATCCATCACGTTGATCACGCCGCCGGTTGCCGAGCTGCCATACACAAGCATGGAGGTGCCGCGCAGAATCTCGATTCGCTCAGCCAGTGCGGGCTCAACCGCCACGGCGTGGTCCGGGCTTGTCGAAGATGCATCGACGGAACCGATGCCGCTATCAAGGACGCGGATACGGTCCCCGCCAAGGCCGCGGATCACCGGGCGGCTGGCACCGGGGCCAAAGAAGGTGGAGCTGATGCCGGGTTGGCGGCGCAGCGTTTCACCGAGCGTGCCATCCATCTGGCGGGCGATTTCCTCTTCCCGCAGCACGGTGGTGCCGATCACGGTCTGGTGCAGGGTGCGGCCCTCGATATTGGTGCTGACCACGATCTCTTCGATCCGGTCGGCATGGGGCGGCTGGCCGCCATCGCCGCCATCGGCAAGGGCTGCATGGCTCACCGTCGAAAGCAGAAGAACGGGCAGACTGGTACGCGCACGGTGGCTGCGGGGCGGCAGGCGATTAGGATTGAACATCACTTGTTTCCTCTAGTCCTGAAATCATTGGATAGCCGCGCGCTGCCGGGAAACACTCCGGGCGGCGACGGCAGTCATTGGATGAAGTTCAGGCGGAAACGGGCGGGTCGCGGGAGGACCGTGCCGGACGGACGGTCGCCACAAGGGCAAGGACCGGCAGGATTTCAATCACTGCCCCGGCTTCGGGCAGGATCAGCTGCGGCGGGGATGCCACATCAAGGGCGTCATGGGCCTTCGACACCGAGACAATCGCGCAAGGCTCGCTGCCGTGCAGGTGCTTGTCCGGCCCGAAGGCAGCCAGGTGCGCCACCAGCATCACCTGCGCAGCAACGAACATCACCGCAAGAAGCGGCAGGATCGTCGAAAGGCGGGCTCTGAACTGGTGCAACGTCATGGACTGGCTGATAGCAGATTAATGTAACTATGTAACATTAATCTAAGGGGCTATGCCACCGGATGGCAAGCCCCAACGCACAGGCCTCAACCTTCGTTGAGTTTGGGGCGTTTGGGCGGGGAATCCTCCTTGCGGACCGGTCTGTCCTTCACTAATAACAATCCTGAAATGAAAATGTCATCGAACACGTCTTTAATCTCCCTGTGCAGGTGCGCCCCGGTAGCTTATTCCCGGCCGGCCAGCCGCCTGTCTTGTCGCAAGGGGGGAAAGGAGCCATGTTCGAGGCCCGGATCAATTTCCAGGAGGCCATGCCTCTCGTCAGGGGCGCCAGCATGACGGCGCACGGCGAGATCAAGCCGACCGACCTGAGGGTCGCGCTCTTTTCCGGCAACTATAATTATGTACGAGACGGCGCCAATGCGGCACTGAACCGTCTTGTGGCGCACCTCGAGCAGCGCGGAGTGACCGTGCGCGTCTATTCACCCACAAGCGATACCCCGGCGTTCGAGCCGGCGGGCACGCTGGTCTCGGTGCCGTCCGTGCCGATCCCGCGCCGCAAGGAATACCGGCTGGCGCTTGGCCTGCCGGCCTCGATCCGGCGCGATCTTGATGCCTTCCAGCCGAACCTTGTGCATATCTCGGCGCCTGACTTTCTGGGCCAAAAGGCTGTGAAATACGCGCGCTCGCGCGGGCTGCCGGTGGTGGCTTCGGTGCATACACGGTTCGAGACCTATCTCAGCTATTATCACCTCGGCTGGCTTGAAGGCCTGCTCAGCCGCAAGATCGGCGCGCTGTATAACCGCTGCGACGAGATTTACGTGCCCGGCGACTGTATGGGCGACGTGATGCGCGCCACCGGCGTGACCACCTCGATCAAGATGTGGAGCCGCGGTGTGGACACCGACCTGTTCCACCCGTCGCGCCGCGACATGGAATGGCGCCGGTCGCTCGGTTTCTCGGACGACACGACGGTCGTCTCCTTCGTTGGTCGTCTGGTGCTCGAAAAAGGCCTCGATCTGTTCGCGGCATCCATCGAGCGGTTGAAGGATATGGGTGTGAAGGCGGAAGCGCTGATCGTTGGCGAAGGCCCCGAGCGTGAATGGTTCGCCGAGCGTATGCCCGGGGCCGTTTTCACCGGCTTCCAGCGCGGTGAGAATCTGGCGCGGGCCTATGCCTCGTCCGACATCTTCCTCAATCCATCGACGACCGAAACTTTCGGCAATGTGACGCTTGAGGCCATGGCCGCCGGTGTACCGGCTGTTTGCGCCAACGCTACGGGCAGCAACTTCCTCGTGCAGGACGGCAAGACGGGATATCTCGTCGATCCCACCGATGTGAATGCCTATGCCGACCGGATGGCTGCCATCGCGCGCGACCCGGCGCTGGCCAAGGCCCTGTCCGAGGCGAGCCGGGCACGCAGCCTGGAGTTCACGTGGGACTCGATCCTCGAGAACCTGCTCGGCCATTATATCGATCTTCTTGGACGCCGCCGGGCGGAAGAAGCGCAGCAGGCTGCGGTCTAGAAACCCGGACTGGCCTTTTCGCGCCAAATCAGCTATGGAGTGGCGCTTGATTAGTGAAAGGCGCCCGCTCCTTGCAGACATTCTGGCAGAATATAGCGACCCGCATGCAGAACGGGCCGATTGTCAAATTGTTGCAATTTCTGCTCTTTTCGGTCGTGATCCTGTATCTCGCGGATCGCCTGGGTGCGATTGGCTGGCGCAATGTGATGGCCTCGCTGCCGACGAATCCCTTCTTCTATCTGGTGCTGGTGGCCGGCTATTTCGTGATGCCGATTTCCGAGCTCGCGATCTATCGCCGCCTTTGGGACCATGACCTGAAGGGCGCGATGCCTGCGTTCGTGCGCAAGAAGGTGCTGAACGAGGCAGTGGTCGGTTATTCGGGCGAGGCTTATCTCTTCCTCTGGGCGCGCAAGGCGCTGGGGATGGAAGGCCGTCAGGCCTTCTCGACGATCAAGGACAACAATCTCCTGTCGGCTGCCGTTTCCACATCCACCGCCGTGCTTCTGGTGATCTTCTTCATGTTCACCGACTATTTCGAGGTGGTGTTCAAGGCGAGCCCCGACAATTCCACCTCGCTGATCGTGATGCTTTGCATCTCCGCCCTGATGGTGCCGATCATCTTCCGCTTCCGCCGCAAGCTGATGAGCCTGCCGCCCGAGATGATCCGCCGCGTGCTGACGATCCATATCCTGCGGCTGCTGACCGTTGAACTGCTGCAGATCATCCTGTGGTCGATCGCACTGCCCGATGTGCCGGTGATCACATGGGTCGCCTTTGCCGCAGCCCAGATGGTGCTGACCCGTGTGCCGATGCTGCCGAATAAGGAACTGATGCTTTTGGGCCTTGGTGTCACGCTTGCCACTTATGTGGATGCACCGAGTGCGGCTGTCGCCGGCATGTTCTTCGCCGCCGGCGCGCTTCTCCAGATTTTCAATGTGCTGGCTTTCACCGCATCAAGCTTTGCCGGTGCCCGCGTGAAATCCGAGCCCATCCTGATTGAAGGCCCTTCGGAAACCCCGAAAGAGGCCTGATCCTTCAGGCAGCCGGCAGGGACGGCTTGCGCCGCCGCAGCCAGCGCACAATCGGCAGCCGGGGGAAAAGGTCGATGACCTTGAAGAAACCGTCCAGCGGATGCTGCCCGCACTTGTACGCAAACACGTAGAAGCACCGAAACCCTAGCGCCATATAAACGGCAAGCGCCGGCCACAGCACATAGCCCGGCGGGAACGACGTGACGTTCGATCCAAACTCCAGCACTTTGAACATCAGGATCAGGAGCGACAGCCCGATTACCACGCCCGAGGCCGATGCCCGGCGCGGCGGCGGCGCTGCGATGGCAACGGCGAGGAACGGCAGCACCAGGGGCAGCAGGCCAAGGATGATCCGCCGCTGGCTTTCGCCGCTTGCTGCCCGCCGTTCTATTTCCGGGATTTTCCCGCTCAGTGCCATGGAGATCAGCTCGGCGAGCGTGCGTTCCTTCTCGGTGCCGCCGCGATTGCGGAATTCCTCGATCAGGGGCAGGGGGACCGCGATATCATGCTGGTCGAAGGTCAGGAGGCCCGGTTGCGGCCAGTCGCTGATGCCGGCGGTGAAAATCTGCCCGTCCTCAAGCCGCAGGATCACCACCGTATCGTTTGACGAGCGCAGGAACTGGCCTGATTTGGCTGCTGCCACAACCTCGGCACCGTTTGCGCTGTGTTCATAGAGGAAAATATCCGTCAGCATCCCTGTGTCGCGGTCAAACGATTGGGCCCGCATCGTGGTGCCTTTGCCGAGCGAGACAAATTCCGCCAGCTGGATCGACCGGCCGAATGCGCCGATGCTGGCCTTGAAGGTCAGTTCCCGGTAGGCAAACTCGCTATGCGGCTGGATATAGCTGACCAGTGCGAAATTGACCGCCGCCATCAGCATGCCGAAGATCATGGGAACGCGCAAGAGTTGCCACGGGCCGAAACGGCAGGCCAGCATCGCCGCCATTTCCTGCTGCATGGCGATCCGCCGGTAGGCGAGGAGGACACCAAGGAGGAGGCTGATCGGCGCCCCGAACACGGCATATTCAGGCACCATATAAACGAGCAGGTCGAACACCACTTTCAGCGGTCCGCCTTCGTTCAGGGTGAACTGGAAAAGCCGGAGCATCTTGTCGAGCAGCAGCAGAAGGATGGTCAACGCCATAGTCGCTGCCATCGGCGTGAAAATCTGTCGCGCGATATACCGGTCTAGGGAGGGGACCATGGTTTCTTCTGACTGGCCGGACTTGTGCCGGATGATTGCTCTGCCGCCTTTCATGGCAAAAAAAGCCGGATGGGTCGATAGAAAGCGAGGGGCTCACCGGAATTTTTCTCAGGGCCGCTTGTCAGCCGGCTATATGGGGCATCAGAATGCGCTTCTTTTCCAGAAAGGACATTTCAATGACCAGCATGATCAGGCTTCAAACGCACGGCAAAGGCGAAAGCAATCCGATTGCCGCCGAAAAGCTGATTGCGGGCACGCCGACCGGCACGGTGGACAATCAATATATCAACAAAGCGGGCAATTTCTTCTGCGGGGTGTGGAGCTCCGACGCCGGCATCTGGCGCATTTCCTATACCGAAGACGAGCTCTGCACGATCATCGAAGGCGAGGCCATCGTCACCGATGCTGCCGGCAATGCCGAGCGGGTGACGGCCGGCGACACGTTCGTCATCCCGGCGGGCTTCGAAGGCACGTGGGAAACGGTTGGTTCCGTCCGCAAATTCTATGCGGTTTATGAAGCCGCCTGAGCGGCCTCAGATCACCTCGACCGGTACCGGGTCACCGTCATTTTCCGCTGGCGCCTGATCGTGAAGCGGCAGGCAGATCACCACGATCGTGCCGGTGCCGGGGGTGGAATCGATCGATAGCGTGCCCCCCAGCGCCCGCACCAGCCGGTCGGCAAGGCTGAGGCCAAGGCCGATGCCTTCGCTGCGGCGGGCGAGGTGACCGCTGACCTGCGAGAAGGGCTCCAGCGCCCGGTTGATTTCTGCCTCGCTCATGCCCGAACCGGTATCTTCCACGCGCACCTTCAGTGTGTTTGCGGCGCGTGCGACCTTGATCCGCACGCGGCCGTCAGGGCGGTTGAATTTCACCGCATTCGAAATCAGGTTCAGCATGATCTGCCGGATGGCGCGTTCGTCGCTCATGATGGCGCCGACCTTGATATCCCGTTCGATGGTCAGCGCGCGGGAGCTGATGAAGGGCGCGCAATATTCAAGCGCACCTTCGACCACCTTTTCGATATCGCAGGCTTCGGATCGCAGCTGCATCTCGCCGGAATCAAGCCGCGACAGATCGAGGATATCATTGATGATATGCAGAAGGTGCGTGCCGCTGCGCTCGATGGTCTCAAGATAGTCCTTGCGCTGTTCGGGCGTCGTCGGGAATTCGTCGTTTTTCAGGATTTGCGCAAAGCCGATCACGGCATTGAGCGGCGTGCGCAGCTCGTGGCTCATGGACGCGAGGAACACCGCCTTGGCGTGATAGGCCTCTTCTGCTGCCCTGATCTTTTCCTTGAGTGCCGCCTGTGTCTGCTTCCTGAGCTCCACTTCGGTATCGAGCATCACCAGCGCCTTGATCCAGCTGAAAAGCCCGATGCCGACAAGGATTGTGCCGGGGGCAAAGCCGAAGAGCATGATCAGTAGTTCGTTCTCGCCAGGTGCAGCGAGGCCGAGCCAGCGACCGAACGGGACGATTTCTTCAGACATATCGAGGAAGGCGGCGACGACGGTGACGAAAATACCGCAAGAGATCAGCCAGTAACCGACCCTGCCGAGCGTTCGGGGATGCGGGCGGGTCAGGAAGGTGACGGACATGAAGGTGACACCGGCCATGAGCGCCACATCACACAGAAAACGGCTGAAGGAATAAAAAAGATCCGATTCCGGGGTCATACAAAAGTCGCCTTCCTCGCGGACGATACGCTATCCGCACAAATTTCAACCTTGGCGTATAAAAGTGAACAACGTATTGACTTGCAAGAGTTACATGCATGCTAGGCACAGGCAGGGGCATCTGCTAATGCTGGCGAGTGGAGAGTGAGAGCCATGCGGAGGGATGAGGTCATGAGCGAGCATATTCTGGTCGATGTCAAAGACAGGGTGATGACCATCACCTTCAACCGCCCCGACAAGAAAAATGCCCTGACCCACGCAATGTATCAGGCGATCAACAGCGCCATCGAGCGCGCCAACACGGACAAGGCCGTTCGGGCCGTGCTGTTCCTTGGCGCGGGTGGTGTCTTCACTGCCGGTAACGACCTGATGGATTTCCGGGACAAGCCGCCGCTTGGCCCCGAAGCGCCGGTTTCGCGCTTCCTGCAAAATATGCTGAAAGCCGAGAAGCCTATGGTGGCCGCGGTTGGCGGTGTGGCCGTGGGTGTGGGCCTGACCATGCTTCTCCACTGCGATCTGGTGATCGGTTCGAAATCCGCCCGCCTCAGCGCGCCGTTCGTTGATCTGGCCCTTGTGCCGGAAGCGGGCTCGAGCCTGCTGCTGCCGCGCGCGATTGGCCATGCGCTGGCGTCTGACATGTTCTTCACCGGCCGGGTGCTGAGCGCCGAGGAAGCCTTGGGCGCCGGTATCCTGTCGCGCCTCTATGACGACGCAGACCTTGAAGCCGAAGCCCGCAAGCTTGCCTTGTCGCTTGCCCGCAAGGCGCCGGATGCGATCCGCCTGACGCGCCGCCTGATGCACGGTGACCGCGCCGATGTGGCAAAACGCATGGCTGAGGAAGGCGAGCTTTTCGCCCGCCAGCTTGTCTCCAAGGAGATGAAAGAGGCCATTCAGGCCTTCCTCGAGAAACGGGCTCCCGACTTTGGCTGACACGATGCCGGACGCTTCTGTCCGTTCTGAAATGGCAGACCGGCTGCTGGCTGCGGCGGGATGGTCCGGTGCCGTGCGTCACCCGCTGCCGGGTGATGCCTCCGCGCGCCGCTATATCCGTCTCACGCAGGGCGGTGAAAGCCGCATGCTTGTGGATGCGCCACCGGGGCGGGAAGATCTCGGCAAATATCTGCGTCTCAACCGGCATCTCGCCTCCCTTGGCCTTCGGGTGCCGGTGATCCATGCGGCAGACGAGGCTTCAGGCTTTGCGCTCATCGAGGATTTCGGGGATGCCACCTTCACCCGGTTGCTCGCCGCAGGTGAAGCAGAAGCCAAGCTTTACGACCGTGCCGCTGATGTGCTTGTCCGCCTGCAGCAAGCGCCGGGCGCGACCGACATTGTGGCACCGCCCTATGATGACGCACTGCTCTTGGAAGAAGCCGGTCGCTGCGCGCTCTGGTATCTGCCGCTCGCTATGGGGCGTGACCTGACGGAGGCAGAGCGTGCTGACTTTGACGCCGTCTGGCGCCGCACGCTCGGTGATATCCGCGACTGCCGCGATGTGCTCGTGTACCGCGACTTCCATGTCGACAATCTGATGATCGTGGACGGCCCGAAGGGGCCCGAGGTCGGCTTGCTGGACTTTCAGGACGCCGTCATCGGCCACCCGGCCTATGACCTTGTCTCGCTGATCGAGGATGCCCGGCGCGATCTGGCGCCCGCGACGCGGGAACGCGTCCTTGCCCGTTACCGCGAGGCGATGGGGGTGGGGGCCGATGAACTGGTCGAAAAGGTCGCGATCCTCGGGGCGCAGCGCCACACCAAAATCCTTGGCCTTTTCGTTCGGCTGAGCCGCCGGGACGGCAAGCATGGCTATCTGCCGCATATCCCGCGCTTGCAGCGGCAGCTGGCGGGGGCCTTGCAGCACCCTGCACTTGCCGAGGTCGCCCGCATGATGCACGAGATCGCCCCCGGCTACGAAAGCCTCAATGTGACGCCACCTAGTGGCTCATGAAGATTGGCAGGTCGCTGTTGCCGACCAGCCATTTTGTCACCCCGCCAAGGATCAGTTCCCGCCAGCGCGCATGTGAATAGGCGCCGATCACCATCAGGTCGGCCCCTTCCTTGTGGGCGGCACCCAGGATCTGCTCGCCGATGCTGCTGCCGCTGTCTGCGGGCGTCAGGGCTTTTGCCTTGATACCATGCTGGGCCAGATAATCGGCGATGGCATTCACATCCGGCCGGTCGGGGTCGGGATCACCGATTTGCAGCAGCGTGACTTTCTCGGCGTCGACCAGAAGCGGCAGGGCAGCGCCGACGGCACGGGCGCCCTCGGCCCGACCGTTCCAGGCGATCAGGATATGCCGGCCGATATCGCCGCTCGCTTTGGTGGCCTTCGGCACCATCAGGAGCGGACGGCCGGACCGGAACAGGAGGTCATGGAACACATCGGCAGCATCTGCCCCCATGCCTTCGGGGCCGTCGCAAACGGACAGGTCCGACGTGCGGGCACGGCGCCCGGCATGGTCGGCAATCTGGCCGACGGCAACCTGCCAGCGTGCGGTGGCGCTTTCTGCAGTCGCCGTGTCTTTCAGCGGGATGGCGGCGGCCTCCAGCGCTTGCGTAAAGCGGGTATAGCCGTCGTCAGCGTCCGCCTTGCCGGAGGAATCCGCAGCGTCGCACAGTTCCTGGATCATCACGGCGCTCATCCCTTCGCCGGTATAGGGCACGGCGGCGCGCGGGTCGGGGCGGATGAAAAGCCCGGTCAGCATCGCCCGGTTGCGGCGCGCGAGGGCCGCCGCCAGCGTCAGTGTCTGCTGGCTCGGGCAGTCGGCGGTCATGGGCAGAATGATGGATTTCATCGTGGCTTCCCCTGTCTGTTGTTCGTGTCGCAAAGTCCGGGACGGCAACCCTTTACCCGGGCGCCCGTGCCCTGTAGCTTTCTGGATGCTGACACGGACTTCGGGGGCAAGCTTTGATCCCGATCAATTCCGGTTCATCATCCATTCAGCCGCAAGGCCCGAAAGTATAACGCATGATGACCTTTATCCGAAAATTCTGGCTGGCCTTCCTCACGCTCGCACTTGTCGCCCCCCTTGCGCCCACCGCTGCCGAAGCGCAGCAGCGTGGCAGCAACCGCGCGCAAACCGAGCAGGACGAAGCACTGGCCGCACAGAAACGCGGCGACGTGCTGCCCTACCACGAGATCAAGAAGCGCACCGAGGCGCAGATCGGCGGGAAGGTGGTGGGCCAGCGCCTGCGTAACACCAATACAGGTTGGGTTTACGAGCTGCGAGTCATGGGCGGGGACGGCAAGGTGGCCTTCGTGCTTGTGGACGCGGCCTCCGGCAAGATACTCAAGGCACGTTGATAGGAGCCCCATATGCGCATCCTGATTGTCGAAGATGATGAAGCCCTGGCCCGCCAGATGCGGGACAGCCTTGTGGAAGCCGGCTATGCCGTCGATCACGCGACAGACGGCGAGGACGGCCACTTTCTGGGCGATACCGAGCCCTATGACGCCGTAGTGCTGGACCTCGGCCTGCCGGTCCTTGACGGCCACAGTATCCTGAAGCGCTGGCGCAGCGACGGCAAGGTGATGCCCGTCCTGATCCTCACCGCCCGCGATGGCTGGACCGACAAGGTGGAAGGGCTGGATGCGGGTGCTGACGACTACCTGACCAAGCCTTTCATGATGGAAGAACTGCTGGCGCGTCTGCGCGCCCTTATCCGCCGCGCGGCGGGGCAGGCGTCAGCCACGCTCACTATCGGCCCCCTCACGCTCGATACCCGTTCAGGCAAGGTCAGCGTGGAAGGCAAGGCCGTGAAGTTGACGGCGCAGGAATTCAAGCTTCTGGCCTATATGATGCACCATCAGGGCAAGGTCATTTCGCGCACCGAACTGACCGAGCATATCTATGATCAGGATTTCGACCGCGATTCGAACACGATCGAGGTGTTCGTGAACCGTATCCGCAAGAAGCTCGGGATCGAGATCGTGCATACGGTGCGCGGGCTCGGCTACCAATTGGACTGGCAGGGGGAAGGTGCGAGTGCTCGCACGGCTTAGGCACTTTTTCAGGACACTGACCGGCCGCCTTCTCGTTTCCGCCTTCCTGTGGTCGGCGGTGGCGTTGACGGTGGGCGGTTTTGTCCTGTCTGCTGCCTTCCGCTCCTATGTGCTGCAGGATGTGGACGAGCGCCTTTCGGTGCTTCTGGATACGCTTGTCGGCTCCAGCGAGGTCGCGCCCGATGGCATGTTGCGCTTCAACCGGCCGCTCGTGGACGAGCGGTTCGCTACCCCCTATTCGGGCCTTTACTGGCAGGTGTCGGAGGAGGGCGTCCCGCCGTTCCGGTCGCGGTCCCTGTGGGATTTCGAACTTGGCAATGTGCATGCCGACCGGGTCTTCACCCTGCATATCGAGGAAGCGCCGGGGCCGGACGGCCAGCGCCTGAGGGTCGCCGAACGGGATATCATCCTGCCAGAAGCCGACCGCATCTTCCGCTATCAGGTGGCGAGCGATCTGGGCGAAGTGCAGGCTGCTATTGAACGTTTCAACCAGCTACTACTGCAGGCCTTGGGGCTTATCATGGGAACGCTGACGGCGGCACTCGTGCTGCAGGTTGCCTATGGCCTGCGTCCCCTCAGGACCATCGGCAAGAACCTCGCCGACGTACGGGCGGGCCGCGAGGCGCGACTGCCGGACGACTGGCCCGCTGACCTGCAGCCGCTGGCCGCCGAGATCAATGCCCTGATCGACCAGAATGAAAAGCTCGTTGCCCGTGCCCGTACCCATGTGGGCAATCTGGCCCATGCGCTGAAAACACCGCTTGCGGTGATCCTGAACGAAGCCGACGCCGACAAGGGGCCGCGCGGCGCCACTGTTGGGCGGGCGGCGCGGGATATCAAAAGCCATATCGACCACCACCTCAAGCGCGCCCGGATTGCCGGGGGTGGCAGCGGGCCCGGCCTGCCGGTGCGCGAGCGGCTCGACAAGCTCGCCAAGGCAATTGCCGCCATGCACCGCCACAAGGACATCGAATTGAGCGTCGAATGCGCCCCGGCCCTTGCCTTTGACGGCGAGCGCGAGGATTTCGACGAAATGCTTGGCAACCTGATGGATAATGCCGGCAAATGGTCAGCCGGGCAGGTGTCTGTCAGCGTCAAGCTGGTGGAAAAGGATTTACCGCGCCCGATGCTGGAAATCCGGGTGGAGGACGACGGCCCCGGCGTGCCCGAAGATCAGTGGCAGGTGCTGTTCGAACGTGGCCGCCGGCTTGACGAGCATGTGCAGGGCACTGGTCTCGGCCTCGCCATCGTGCGCGATATCGTTGATATGTATGGCGGGTCGGTACGGCCCGAGCATGCAGCCCTTGGCGGGCTTGCCATCGTGATGCGCCTGCCGGGCAAGCTTATCCCTTCCTGAGTACCCCGGCACCCAGCATCAGCCAGCCCGTGATAAAGGCAAGGCCGCCAAGCGGGGTGACCCAGTGCGCGGCCCCAAGGCTGCCGGGGCCATGGATCGCCAGCCAGTAAAGGCTGCCCGAAAAGGCCAGCATCCCGAAAACGAACGCCCAGACGGAAGCGCCAATCAGGCGGCTTGCCGACAGCGTTGCCGCGAAGGCGGCAGCAACCAGCGCGAAACTGTGCAGATACTGCATACGCACCGCCATTTCCCACCAGTCCTTGCCTTTTTCGCCGACGTCCGCAGGCAGGGCATGGCTGCCCGCTGAGGCCGCGATGGTGGCAAGGGCAGCCAGGAATGCGGCAAGGGCGAGGATGCGGCGTGGTGTCATGGCGGGTGTCCTACTATCTTTCGGCATTGGAGGTTCGTTTAGTTTCGTGCAACTTTTATCGCTATCACGGGAAGTGGCCCCTAAGATGGTGGCCGAACTGACAAAAACCAGTAAGGGGGTAGACGATGATTGGCAAGGCACGCTTGCTCGCGGCGCTCGCCGTGTTCGGAGGGGTGATGATCGGATTTGGGGACAGTATCAAGGCGGATGATCTGGTGGCGCGCGGCGACAATCGCGGGACCCGGATCAACGGTGCAGACTGGGCGACACGCAGCCCGGCGCTTGCAACGAACGGCATGGCCGCGACCTCGCAGCCGCTGGCAACGCAGGCAGCGCTTGATGTGCTGAAGGCCGGCGGTACGGCGGTCGATGCCGCGATTGCCGCGAACGCTGTCCTTGGCCTTGTGGAGCCCACCGGCAACGGCATGGGCGGCGACCTGTTCGCCATCGTCTGGGACCCCAAAACCAAAAAGCTTTACGGCCTCAATGCCTCGGGCCACAGCCCGAAGGGGCAGACACTGGATGACCTGAAAGCCAAGGTGAAGGCCAAGGGGCTTGATGCCATTCCGGGCTGGGGCGTGCTGCCGGTGACCGTGCCGGGCACCGTGGACGGCTGGTTCACCCTGCATGGCAAGTTCGGCAAATTGCCGATGAAGGACAATCTGGCGCCGGCCATCCATTATGCGCGGGAAGGGTATCCTGTTACCCAGCTCATTTCCTATTATATGCAGCGCTCGCAGCCGATGTTCGAAGCGAAGTTCAAGGATGGCGTGCTGGAAGAAATCGACAACTACCGCAAGACCTACCTGATCGACGGCAAGGCGCCGGCGGAAGGCCAGATTTTCAAGAACCCCGATCTCGCCAACACGTTCGAGGCAATCGCCGAGGGCGGTCGCGATGCCTTCTATAACGGCCCGCTGACCGACACGATGGTTGCCTATTTCAAACGCCTCGGCGGCGCGCTGACGAAGGAAGATTTCGCCAGCCAGCATGCCGATTGGGTGGAGCCCACCTCCACCAATTATCGTGGCTATGACGTGTGGGAACTGCCGCCGAACGGGCAGGGCATCGCCGTGCTGCAGATGCTGAATATCCTTGAAGGCTATGACCTGAAGGCCATGGGCCACAATTCGGTGGATTATCTGCATGTGATGGCCGAGGCCAAGAAGCTGGTTTACGAAGACCGTGCCCGTTTCTATGCCGATCCGAAATTTGTGGATGTGCCGGTTGAGGGACTGCTTTCCAAAGCCTATGCCAAAAAACGCCGCGCGCTGATCGATATGAAAAAGGCCGCCAAGGAAGTTGATCCGGGCGATCCGATCCTTGGCCACGGCGACACGATCTATATGACGGTGGCCGACAAGGACGGCATGATGGTCTCCCTCATCCAGTCCAACTTCCGGGGGATGGGGTCGGGCCTTGTGGCGGATGGCCTCGGCTTCATGTTCCAGGACCGGGGTGAGCAATTCGCGCTGGATGCCAGCCACCCCAACGCCTATGCGCCGGGCAAGCGGCCGTTCCACACCATCATCCCGGCTTTCATGACGAAGGACGGCAAGCCGCTCCTGTCGTTTGGCCTGATGGGCGGCGACATGCAGCCGCAGGGTCATGTGCAGATCGTGGCCAACATTGTCGATTTCGGCATGAATGTGCAGGAAGCGGGCGATGCGGCGCGCTACTATCACACGGGCTCAACCGAGCCTGACGTGCTGAAGCGCATGACGGATGGCGGCGAACTGCAGCTGGAAACCGGTGTGCCGCAAGCGGTGGCGGATGCGCTGAGGGCGCGTGGCCACGCTGTGTCCTATTCGAAGGGGCCGTATGGCGGCTATCAGGCCATCCTGCGCGATCCGGAAACCGGCGTTTACTGGGGTGCCAGTGAAATGCGCAAGGACGGGATGGCGGCCGGTTACTGACCGGCCGCCCCTGCGGTTCACTGTTTCAGGGAACCAGAACGATCGGGATGCCGACCGTGTGTGCCAGCGAGTTGGCCACACTGCCCAACAGCAGGTCGGCAACCCGCGACCGCCCGCGACGGCCCACAAAGGCCATCACGGCCTTCTCTTCCTTGATGCGCTTCTTCAGCACATCAACGGGATGCCCCCAGTGAAATTCCTTGGTGATGGTCACGCCGCTTGCCTTGTGCTTGGCGACGAGCGGATCAAGGATTTCACTGCTGGCGCGGGCTTCCTCGCCCGCCTTTTCCAGCGGCCGGGCTGCGATCTCTTCGACCGACAGCGGCTGGATGCCCGACCAGGGAATGACAGTGACCAAGCGCACTTCGGCGCCAGTTTGTTTGGCTAGCGAGACGGCTTTATCCGTCGCGCGTTCCCCCCACTCACTGCCATCCACGGCGACCATGTAAAGTTGATGCTTGGACATTGAAACTTCCCTTTCGCTGTTTGACTGGTATCAACCTAACAGCGAAAGGGAGGGCTCTTTTTGCGCAAGATCAAATTCAGGCGCGATAGGCGGCCTTGATGATATCGGCGCAGCGCTCGGCAATCATGATGGTGGGCGCATTGGTGTTGCCGCCAATGAGGCGCGGCATCACCGAGGCATCGGCCACCCGCACGCCGGCAAGGCCCACGACCTTCAGGTCCGGGTCCACAACGCTTGTTGCATTGTCAGTCGGGCCCATCGCGCAGGTGCCGACGGGGTGATAGATCGTCTCGGCCAGGTCGCGGATCGCGGCTTCGGTGCCGGCATCATCGTCAATATCGATGCCATGCCACGGGTCTTTCTCGCGCGAGATGAAGGCCGCAAGCGCAGGCTGCCGGTACATGCGGCGCACCAGCTTCACGCCTTCCCGCATCACCCGCAAATCCTCAGCTTCGCTCAGATAGCCGGGGTCGATCTTGGCAGGCGCCAACGGGTCGGCGCTTTGCAGGCCGATGGTCCCGCGGCTGTGCGGGCGCAGCTGGCACATGTGGATGCCCATGCCGTGCTCGTGCGGCTTTTCAAAGCCGTGCGGCACATCTGCCATCGCCAGCATGATATGGAACTGGATATCCGGCCGTTCGAGCGCCTTGTCGGTTTTCAGAAACGCCCCGACCGGTGTGACGCAGTCGGACAGCGCGCCGGGTTTGTGGAGGAACCATTTGGCCATCTCGATCAGGCCCGCTACCGGCTTCTGGTAGCGCATCATCGAGATCGGGTCCTTCAGGTGCGCGTTCACATTGATGTCCAGATGGTCCTGCATATTCTTGCCGACGCCCTTCAGGGCATGCACGACCTCGATCCCGTGCGGCTTGATATCGTCGGGATTGCCGACGCCGGAAAGCTGCAACAGTTGCGGGCTGTTGATGGCCCCACCTGCCAGAACCACTTCGCGCGCAGCTGTGTAGGTTTCAACCTTGCCGTTGCGGCTGAGTTCCACCCCTGTGGCGCGCTTGCCATCAAATACCACGCGGCGGACCTGCGCTTCCGACAGGATCGTCAGGTTTGGGCGGTCCTTCGCGGTTTCAAGATAGGCGCGGGCCACCGTCATGCGGCGGCCGTCATGGATCGTCTGGTCGTAGGGGCCGATGCCTTCCTGCTGCGGGCCGTTGAAATCGTCGGTCTGCGGCAGGCCCATCTGTTTCGACGCTTCGACGAACGCGTCGTTCAGCGGATGGGTGGAGGTGCGCTGGGTGGTTTTCAGCGGGCCGTCTGTTGAGTGATACTCACCCGCCGGGCGGTCGCTGCCTTCGGACTTCAGGAAATAGGGCAGGACCTTTTCCCATGTCCAGCCGGTGCAGCCGGCCTGCGCCCATTCGTCATAGTCGCGGGCATGGCCGCGCACATAAAGCATGCCGTTGATGGCGGACGAGCCACCGACGACCTTGCCGCGCGGCCAGAAAAGCTTGCGGCCATTCAGCGCCTTCTGGGGCTCAGTCCAGTAGGACCAGTTGATATCACACGGCGGCACGACCTCGGCGATCATGGCGGGCATGGCAACCTTCAGCCCGCCCGATGCCTTGCCGGCCTCGATCAGCAGCACATTGAAAGACGCCACTTCGGAAAGGCGTGCAGCGATGGTGCATCCCGCCGAGCCTGCGCCGACGATGATGAAGTCGAAAGTCTTGTCGGTCATACACTCAGTCCAGCGGCTCGAGGGTTATGGGCAAGCCGTCGACAGGTTTGATCAGCGGCAGGATCTGGAATTTTGTCTGGTAGCCTTCGGGCAGCGTGATGCGCCAGTGGGGCAACAGGTGGGTCATGATCACCTTGGCCTGCATATAAGCAAAATGCAGCCCGAGGCACATGTGCGCGCCGCCCCCGAACGGGATCCAGGCATATTTGTGCCGGCCCTTGCTGTTTTCGGGTGTGAAGCGCAGCGGATCGAACTTCCCGGGTTCCGGCCACAATTCCTCGCTCCGGTGCGTGTAAACCGCACTGATGCCGATCGTGGTGCCCTTCGGGATCGTGTAGCCGGCAAACTCCACATCGCGCACCGTCTTGCGGGGCATTGCGGGCACCGGCGGGTTCATGCGCAGGGCTTCCTTGAAGGCATATTCGGTGAGCGTCAGTTCACCCATCCGCTCATAGGGCAGCCGGCCTTCATTCAGGCCCATCGTGGCGATTTCCTCGCGCAGCTTGTCCTGCCAGTCGGTATGACGACCGATTTCATAGACAAGTGTGGTGACGGACGAGGTGATCGTGTCATGGGCGGCGAGCCACATGAAGATCATATGGTCGATCACTTCCTGATCGGTGAAGGCATTGCCGTTTTCGTCTTTCGCATTGACCAGCTGGGTGAACATGTCGGTGCCTTCGCGGCCGCGCCGTTCAGGGATAAGACCGCGCAGATAGTCTACGATGAACTTGCGGCCCTTTACGCCTTTTGCCATCTGGGTGCCGGGGATCGGCACGCGCACGACAGCAACGGCGGCCAGCACCATATCAGTCAGCGCCTGGAAGATTTTCTTGTTGTCTTCGCTATCGGGATCGATGCCGAGGAAAACGGCCGAGGCCATATCAAGCGTCAGCTGCTTGATCGCGGGATAGAAGGCGAAGTGCTCCATCTCGCCCCAGCGCGCGATGCGCTTTGGAATCTCGTCATTCAGCCGGTCCATATAGCCTTGCATCGGTCCGGTCTTGAAGGCGGCAGCCATGATGTGGCGGTGGGCCTTGTGTTCATCGAAATCCATCAGCATCAGGCCGCGCGGGAACAGGCGGACCAGATAATTGTTCCAGCCTCCCTCGCTTGAGAAATTGCGGCCCTTGTCCATGAGGACGAACTCGTTCGCCTCGGGGCTCAGCATATTCACCTGATCATGGAAAAAGGCGTTCGAGCGGTAAACGGAACCATATTGCTGGCGCATCCGCTTGCCGTAAGCTTCCGAGTCCCTCAGAAGCTCAAGCGTGTGGCCAAGGATCGGCAGGCCGCTATCCCCCGGAATATCTTCAAGTCTGGCTTGGCGCGCTGTCATAATGCCCTCCCTTGCATGTCAGACCGGCCTTCTTGGACTATAAAGTCCAGTAAATGAGTGTAGGCGAGCCTGCGAGCCTGTCAATTCTTTTACGCGGCCCTTCGGGGTGTGACGATGTGCCGCTTTCAGGAAACTTGCAAGGGCGCAGGTGCCGCGCTAGACGCACCATTATGTACGCCTTCTATTCCCAAATGCGCCATGCGGCCAAGCTGATGCGCCTTCTGCATGCCCGGATGCCGGTCCTTGCGGTGGCGATGCTTGTCGTCTGGCAGGGAATCGTCGGCGCCAGCGTGATGGCTGGTGACAATCAGCCTCTCGGTGGTCGTCCGGCGGCCTTGTCCTATGTGGTTGACGGCGAACGGGTCCAGCTTCCCTCGTCGCTCGCCTATTGCAATTTTTCGGACAGCGAAACGGACGGCAAGGGCGCCTGCCCGGACTGTGCCGGTGCGAATGCAGCCGCCCTCGTCACGCCGATCCTTTCCTTGCCCCGGATTTATGCCGGCTTGCCCGTGTTGCCGGCAGCGATGCGGCATCTTGTCGGTATTGCCCCGGCTGCCCGCTCAGCGCGGGACCCGCCCCTTTCTTTCTGAGACTTCGACCTGTTCGACCCGGCGCTACCTGCAGCCGGGCCTATTCCTTTGAAAGAAAGACATATCATGACTTTGACCAAATCCGGCGCGGCCCTGATGCTGGCCGCCGCCCCCGTGCTGTTTTCAAACGCTGCCTCCGCCCATGAGGGGGAAGGCTATACCGCCCGCGTGGACGATCATGCGCCGATCGGCGTGATGGCCGACCATTTCCACCGCAAGGGCGAATGGATGGCCTCGGCCCGCCTGATGCTGATGTCGATGGATGATCCCGAGATGGCAACAGGCGCCCAGAAAATGTCTGGTACCATGGTGATGGCGGGGATGATGTTTGCCCCTACCGACTGGGTCACCCTTACTGCCGGCCTTTCGTGGGCCGACCGCGACATGACGATGGCGATGCCCATGGGCGGCATGATGGGCGGCACGATGGAAAGCGAAATGTCGGCGAAAGGCATTGGCGACCTCAAGCTCAATGCGCTGTTCCCGATCATTGCCGACAAGGAAAACCGCTTCCTCCTGAAGGCGGGTATCACGCTGCCGACCGGCAAGAACGGTTTGGAAAGCGATGCAGGCACCCGGCTGATGGCCAGCCTGCAGCCGGGCACGGGCTCTTATGCCTTCACGCCGGCGGCCACCTATGTGCGGTTTGGCGAGGGCTGGTCGCTCGGCCTGCAGGCGGCCGCTGACCTCTATCTTGATCACAACGATCACGGTGAAAAGACCGGCGACCAGTATAAGGCGACGGCATGGGCATCCTATACGCTTGTCGACAATCTCAGCGCTTCCGTCCGTGTCGCGCAGGCGTGGGACAAGCCGCTGAAGTCGGCCATGGCAATGGGCGGTGAAACTTCGACCCAGACGACGCTTCTTGGCGGCTTCAATTATGTGATCCGCTCGGGCGCGCTCAAGGGTAACCGCTTCGCGGTCGAGGTCGGCCTGCCGGTTGGTGGCGATCGCGGCTGGCGGCCTTTGAAGCCCGATACGTCACTGACGCTTGGCTGGCAGCTCGCCTGGTAAAACAAAGAAGGCGCCGGGGCTGTCCGGCGCCTTTTGCCTCAGATGTCGTCAAGGCCGACGGCGTAGGTGCGCTCCACCTTTGCCACACGGGTGATGTAAGCCCGGTACCAGCGCTTCTGGCCGGCGGCCTGCGCGGCGCGGTGGTCGGCGTTCTTCTTCCAGGCCTTGATGGCGGCTTCGTCCCGCCAGTAGCTGACGGTGATGCCGACGCCCTCGGCATCCCGCACGCTTTCAACGCCCAGATAGCCATCCTGCTGCGCCGCCAGTGTGACCATCGCTTCGGCGGTCTGGGCGTAGGCATCGGGTTCGGCATCGTTGCGGATGTTCGAGAAAATCACTGCGTAATAGGGTGGTTCAGGGGTGCGGGCGAGGGGGCTGCCGTGACTGCTCATTCTTCTTTCTCTCCATAACCGCCGCCGCCGGGGGTTTCGACCCTGATGCGGTCGTCGGGTTCGACGCTGGCGCTGCCAGTAGCGCCAAGCTCATCAATCGCGCCACTTGCACGAAGGATATGGGTATGGCCGACCATGCCGGGCTCGCCGCCCATAAGGCCGGGTGGGGCGATTCGGCGGTGGCCCGAGAGAATCGATACATCCATCGCTTTAAGGAAGCGGATCTCGCGAACGATGCCGTTGCCGCCATGGTGCAGCCCGGCGCCGCCGGAGCCGCGCCGCACGCCAAAATGTTCGACCCGCACCGGATAGCGCCATTCCAGCACTTCGGGGTCGGTCAAACGGCTGTTGGTCATGTGCGACTGAATGGCGTCGGCGCCGTCGAATGTCGCGCCTGCACCGGTGCCGCCGCCGATGGTTTCATAATATTGGTGGCGGGCGTTGCCGAAGGTCAGGTTGTTCATGGTGCCTTGGCTGGCTGCCATCACACCCGTTGCCATCAGAAGCGCGTTCGTCACCGCCTGGCTCGTTTCCACATTGCCGGCCACGACAGCGGCGGGCGGCTCTGGGTTCAGGCAGCAGCCGGCGGGCACGATCAGTTTGATTGGCTTCATGCAGCCGGCATTCAGCGGGATATCGCTGCCGGCAAGCAGGCGGAAGACATAAAGGACAGCAGCACGGGTAACGGCCAGGGGTGCGTTGAAGTTGGTGGTGCTGAGGCCGCTTGTACCTGTGAAATCGACCGTCACGCCGCGCGCGGCGCGGTCCACCCGCACTTTCACCTTGATGGTGATGCCGCAGTCCATCGGGTAGCTGACGTCGCCGTCCGTCAGCCGTTCGATGGCGCGGCGCACGGCTCCTTCGGCATTGTCCTGCACATGCTGCATATAGGCGTCAACGACCGGTGCGCCGAACTCGCCAACGAGCCGGAGGACGCCATCGATGCCGCGCCGGTTGGCAGCGATCTGGGCCTTGAGGTCGGCGATATTCTGGTCCGGATTGCGGGCAGGGTGCGGGCCGGCCGCCAGCAGTTTGCGGATCGTGGCTTCACGGAACTTGCCGCCCTCCACAAGGGCTGTGCTCGCAAAAGCGATGCCCTCTTCCGTGATGCTGGTCGAGTTCGGCGGCATCGAGCCGGGCGTGATACCGCCGATATCGGCATGGTGCCCGCGCGAGGCCACATAGAAACGCGGCGGTTCGTCCGGGTTCAGCCAGACGGGCGTGACGACCGTGATATCCGGCAGGTGGGTGCCGCCATGATAGGGATCGTTCGTCATGAAGGCGTCGCCCTGCCGCATGGTGGTGCCATTGGCGGCGATCACGGCCTTCACGCTGGCACCCATGCTGCCAAGATGCACCGGCATGTGCGGGGCGTTGGCGATGAGTTCGCCGTCTGCATCGAATACGGCGCAGGAGAAATCGAGCCGTTCCTTGATATTCACCGAGTGCGCGGTGCGGGCCAGCACGCCGCCCATATCCTCGGCAACCGACATGAACAGATTGTTGAAGACCTCAAGCAGCACGGGGTCAGCTTCCTGAAGCGAAACGCCACGCCGTGTGGTGGCGGCTGTCCGGGTTAGCAGAAGCTGGTCGTCATCCGTCCGCTCGGCCCGCCAGCCGGGCTCCAGCACGGTGGTGCTGCCGTTTTCAAGGATGATGGCCGGGCCATCAAGCGGCGTGCCGGGCACGATGCTGCGGCGGTCGATCACCGGCACGGTGCGATGCTTGCCGGCCATATAGATCTGGCGAGGCTCGTGCGCCTTGGCCGCACTCCCCATGGCCGCTTCAAGCGTGCCCTCATAGCCGCCGCCCGAGGCCTCGACCTCGACCGCTTCCACAAGGATCGGCCTGTCATCTTCCGTGAAGCCATAGGCCTCGGCGTGGGCAGCGCCGAAGGCGGCGCGCATTTCACCGGCACTGCCGAAGGCGATGGGCAGGGTCGTGTCCGATCCCTTGTATTTGAGCCGCGCGTCGATCCGCAGCGCAACGTCAGCGCGCGGGACACCCTGCGCGACAAGCGTGTCGGTGACCGTTTCTTTCAGGTCCTCTACGATATCGGCGAGGTCGGCTTCAGCCTCAATCGGTGCTTCGACGGCGGCGGTGCGCAGGGCCTTGAGATCGGCGAGACCCATGCCGAGTGCGGAAAGGACCCCGGCAAAGGGCGGGATCACCACGCTATCCATATGGAGCGACGCGGCGAGGAGGCAGGCATGCTGCCCGCCGGCGCCGCCAAAGGTAAGGAGGCTGTAGCCCGTCACATCGTGCCCGCGGGCCACCGAAATGCGGCGGATCGCGCGGCCCATGTGTTCCACCGCCACATCAAGGAAGCCTTCGGCGATGGCCTCGATTTCCATGCGTTTGCCGGTCTCTGTTTCGATCCTGTCGGCAATCGCGGTGAAACGTTCACGGGCTGCAGCCACATCAAGGGGCGCGTTGCCATGCGGGCCGAAAACGGCAGGGAAAAGATCGGGCTGCAGTTTTCCCAGCACCACGTTGCAGTCGGTGACTGTGGCGGGGCCATCGAAACCATAGCTCGCGGGGCCGGGGTAGGCGCCCGCCGATTCCGGGCCGACCTGGAAGCGACCGTCCTCGAACCGGCAGACCGAACCGCCACCCGCCGCCACTGTTTCAATCGACAGCATGGGCACACTGACCGGGATACCGGCAAGGGTGGCGTCCACGCAGCGCTCATAGACGCCGCGATAATGGGTCACATCGGTAGATGTGCCGCCCATATCGAAGCCGATCAGGCGTTCCTTGCCCGCCCGGCGGCCCATTTCCGCCATGGCGACAACGCCGCCTGCTGGGCCTGAAAGCACGGCATCCTTGCCGTTGAACGTGTCGGCGCGAGTCAAGCCGCCGTTCGACTGCATGAAGAAAAGCGGTGCGCCGTTCACGTCATCTTCCAGCCGACCCACATACTGCGCCAGCACGGGGGAAAGATAGGCATCCACAACACTGGTGGCCCCGCGCGGGATCAACTTCATCAGCGGGCTGACCTTGTGGCTCACCGACACATGGGTGAAGCCCTCGTCAACGGCGATGGCAGCGGCGAGCGCCTCGTGCGCCGGGAAGCGGTAGCCATGCATGAAGACGATGGCGAGGCTGGTGAAGCCATGGCGCCGCGCTTCGGCCAGCGCATGGCGCACTTCCACGGCATCCAGCTCGGTGATGATATGGCCGTGCGCATCGATCCGCTCGTCCGCCTCGATGACAAGGTCATAGGGCGGGACAGCCCGACCTGGCTTCAGGGCGAAAAGATCTTCGCGGTGTTGCTGGCCAATCAGCAAGGCATCCGCCATGCCGCGCGTGATGAGAAGGGCGGTGCGGCAGCCCTTGCGTTCAAGGAGTGCGTTGGTGGCCACCGTGGTGCCCATGCGGATGGTGGTCACGCGCTCGGCAGGAAAGGGGGCCTTGGCCTCAACGCCCATGATCTGCCGCATCGCATAGACAGCGGCGTCACGGTAGCGGCCGGGGCTTTCGGACAGATATTTGTGTGCGGAAAGGATGCCTTCGGGGTTGCGTGCGATCACATCGGTGAAGGTGCCGCCCCGGTCGATCCAGAATTGCCATTTGCCATCATCTGCACTCATGCGCGCTACCCTAAGCCAGCCTATGGCCGGACGCCAGCGCACAATCGCAGTATCGGTTTTATGTCAGGCCTTTATATCAACCTTGCGGCCCACGCCTTGCGCCTTGGCGGATCGGCGGGCGTTATCGGCGCGGCGATCTGCGGCGATACGCTCGGCATCGGCATTATGCTTGCGGGCATTATCCTGTGCGGCACTTTCGCGTGCCTTTTCCCTGATCCGGGCCTGTTGGGCAAGATTCTCCGCCGACAGGCCGCCCCCTTTGCTAACGGACGTCATTCTGTTCCCCCTGAGCGGGCCGACACGCGCTCCCGGCATGCCTTTCAGAGCCCGATCAGGTGATTCTGCGTCAAATTAACCATGTTGGGAAGCCTTTATGGCCATCTAGGTGGCCATAAAGGTGCTTCAGATATGAAAAAGACGCCTCTCGGGGCGTCTTTTCAGGTCTCAAGCTGGCCGGATGGGGCTCAGACGCTGATGTCGAGCTTTTCGCCGGTGCCAGGTGCCGTGGCCGACAGGCGGTTAGCTGCGCTGGAGCGGCGCTCCGCGACACGGTCAGCGGCCGCGCTGCGGCTGTCGCGCTCGTCGCTTGCGGTCGTTTCACGCGAAGCCTGACGGGCGGCGAGTTTCTCGGCGAGGCGGCCTTCGGCAGTGGTTGCCTTCTTGGTCGTCGTCGTGGCAGCAGGTGCCGACGCACTTGAGGTTTCAGCCGGCTCGGACGTTTTGGCAGCGGGTTGCGCCTGCGAGGCTGCCGGGGCAGCATTCGCGGCAGGTGCTGCTTGCGTTGCGGGGGTGCCACTGCGGGCAGTCTGACGGGCAGAAAGCTTCTCGGCGAAGCGTTCTTCGGCCGAGCGCAGGCCCTGCTTCTCTTCCGACTTCGATTGTTCCGTCGGCTGCGAGACCGTGGCGCTTGCATTCGTTTTGGTCGCGGGGGCGGTTTGCGAGGCCTGTGCCGACTGCTGCGCCTCCTGTGCGCCGCCGCCAGTCAGCCGGTTCGCGGCACCTTCGCGGCGGGCCAGAACGGCGGCTTTGCGAGCGTCCGCTTGTGCGCGCGCTTCGCTGGCCAGTTGCGCCGATGAAAAACCGGCATAGCTGTTCACTGCAGGCATGATGTCACCCTGTTTAAGGGACTTCCGGCGCGACCCACGCGGTGGAAATCCAACCCGATCAGGCGATCATTACGCCATGGGCAAAATAAAGCAAAGCTTTGGATAAAATTGTATCGAGTTTGCCTAGCTGCGGGTGAGGGCAGCTACTTCACCCAGCACGCGGGCGCGGGCGGCGGCAATCACGGTCGAGCCCTTCTGGCGGGCACCGGCGCCAAGATCGGCCTGCAGGTTCATCAGGCGCGAAAAGTGCGGCGATGCTTCGTGGTCCGATACCAGCGAAGCCAGTTCACCGGCGGTGAAATGCTGCTGGTAAAGGTCGGCCATCACTTCGTCCCATGCGGCACCATAGGTGCCCTGGGCATCGCGGATGAGGCGGACGACAATCGTTTTGGCAGCTTCAAAGCCATAGCGCTCGACAAGCGCCGCGACTTCGGGGGTCGTTTTCACGTCGTTCAGGATCAGCAGCGAGAGATTGCGGTTCAATTCCGTCTCGCGGATGAAGCGCAGTGCCGTGACGCGCGCGTCCGTTGCTGCCAGTTCAAGCGTCGGGCCGAAGCTTTCGGCGCTTGCCATATCGGGCGTGCTGAAATCACCCGGCATGCCGGCAGCTGCAGGCAGCGTGAGGCCAAAATACAAAGCCGCCTGCAGAAGGGTGCGGGGGGCAAGGCCGTGACGGCGGGGCATGTTCAAATGAGTCGTGCGCATGTCGACGCACGTAAAGATGTTCAGTTACAGGAATGTGACAAAGGGGCCTCTGTCACGCCAATTTCACATTGAGGGGCGAAAAATGGCCTATGTCATAAAAAATTCATAAAACAGTCATCGCCATGTAATCGATTCGGGAACCGGCAGAAATGCTCGGGTCGGGGTGTAACATTCAGAAAAGCGGCAGACTTCTGCGGAAAATCTGAATTATGACGCATTGCATCGGTCGCCCGCTGGCCGATAATGGAGCCATACCAAGCGTCGAAGCGACCATGAGAGTTTCAAAAGGCGTTTCGAAGCGATCTCGGGCACAATCAAGCGAATCTCGTGATCAAGTAACAAGTGGAAGGGGTAGTGACATGGAAAAACAACTCAAGAAAGCGCTGGCCATCGGTTCCTTCGCCGTTCTGTTCGGCGCATCGTCAGCAATGGCACAACCGGTTGCCGCAATGCCGAATGAAGAGGGCAAGACCTTCGCGGCTGAAGCGATGAAATCCGGTGACTGGTCGAGCGCAGAAGAAGACCTGATGGGCAACGGCGAATCCGTCTTTGCCAAACTGAACCTCGCTTCGGTCTATGCCCAGACGGGCCGCACCGACAAGGCGGTGGCGCTGTATCAGGAAATCATCAACGGCGACGAAAATCCCTATGCCGTGCTCCTGAACGGCAAGCCGCGCCGCGTGAAAAACATCGCCAAGTTTGCCTTGGCTCAGCTGTCCACCAACTGAGCCTGAAGCGGCGGCAATAAAGAAGGGGCGTGACCGGCTGGGTCACGCCCCTTTCTTTTCGGGTTTGGCTTCAGACCTTGATATCGATCTTCAATCCCTTGCCGCCACCGGCAGGGGAAACGATCTGGGCGGCGTTGCGAGGCTTGCCACCCTTATCCATCACGATATCGTTGCCATGATCCTTGTTCATCGCGCCGACCTTGGAGGCCAGCTGACTATGGACACCCGAGACAATCGCTTTGATCGCGGCCATTGTCTATTAGCTCCCTTGAACTCGAAAACTATACGCTACATTCGGTGCCTGATGAGCCGGTTCTACCTGCAAAAAATGTGGGTGTGAAGATGTGCCTAAAAATTTAGGAAATTCCAAAGTCGTCCGTATATATGTTGTTTAAAATCATGTGGTTGAATAAAAACGCCGGGCAAGATTGCCCGGCGTTTTGCGTTATTCTGGCCGTAAATTCAGAGCAGGGCGAGGGCGATCTTGAAAAGCCCGACGACCGACACGGCCCAGGCGAGCGGGCGCACCCACGGTACCGGGAAAAGATAGAGCACCGCATGCACCACGCGGGCATAGAAGAAGAGCTGGGCGCCGAGAATTGTCGCATCGGTCGAGACGCCCGCCGCATGCGCGATCAGCACGAGCGGCGCGAACATCACCATGTTTTCCATCATGTTGTTGCGCAGGCGCGTGGCGCGCTTGTTGAAGACCGAGGGCTCCGGCATGTTGTCGCGCGGGCCGGCCTGTACGGCGCCGCCATTCTTCAGGATGGCCTCGCCGGCCGGAATCATGATCAGCACGAAGAAAAGGATCGTGCTGTAAAGAAGCATCGTCAGTTCAACGGACATTGTTTCCTCCCCAGAAAATGTCACTTGGTGTGACAGAGGATAGCGACCGCCGGCCATATATGCCAGCGGCTCTTTTCAGGGAGGAATGGAGCCTCAGATCCGCTCGAGAATGAAGGAGCCGATCGAATAGCTTGCGCCGAACGAACAGAGGAGACCGAACTCGCCCGGCTTGAAATCGTCCTTGTATTTATCAAAGGCGATGATGCAGCCGGCGCCCGCCGTGTTGGCATATTCATCCAACACAATCGGGGCCTTGTCCTGTGTCGGGTCTTCACCCAGCAACTTGCGGGTCGCGAACATATTCATGTTGATGTTCGCCTGATGCAGCCAGAAGCGCTTGAAATCCTCGACCTTGTAGCCCTTCGCGGCAAGCTGGGCATTCACATGGTCGATCACCTTCGGCAGCAGTTCCTTGAAGACGACACGGCCCTGCTGGATGAAGCGCTGGTCAGGATGGCTGATCTTGTCGCGCTCGATCAGCGTACGGGTGCCGAAACCGGCGGCGATATTCGTGGAATATTCGGTGAAAAGCTTGCGGTCGTGGATGCGGAAGGCGCTGGTCGATTTCGTCTCGGCCTCGCGTTCGATCACGATGGCAACGGCGGCGTCGCCGAAGATGAAGTGGCTGTCGCGGTCGGTATAGTTCATCGCGGGCGTGATATATTCCGCCGTCACCACCAGCGCCTTGTTGGCCATGCCGCTTTGCACGGCATCAACCGCTGTCGACATGCCGAAGGTGGCGCTGGAGCAGGCCATGGCCATATCGAAGGCAAAGCCCTTGGCACCAAGGATCTTCTGCAGTTCGGTCGCCATCGAGGGCACGAAGCGTTCCCAGATCGAGGACGACAGGATCACCAGATCGATATCTTCGCCTTTGAGGTTGGCTTCTGCGAGTGCCTTTTCAGCCGCCGCCAGCGCCATCTGCACCTGCACAGGCGTGCCCATCGGGCCTTCGGGCGCCAGTTCCGAAAGGTTCGGATACATGCGCGTCGGGTCCGTCGGGCCCTTGCCGTCCATCATGAAGCGGTTCTTGATGCCCGATGCCTTTTCGATGAATTCCACGGAAGACATCTGCATGGCGTCGATGGTGCCTGCCTCGATTTCCGCCTTGTGGTCATCGTTCCAGGCGGTTGCCCAGGCGTTATAGCTTTCCACAAGCGTTTCGTTGCTGATGGAATGCGGCGGGGTGTAAACACCCGTGCCGCTGATCACGATACCGGTCATAAACCTTGCCTCCCCGTCAGGTTTTGCCGCGTCAGCCGCGTTCTACGATCAGGCTGCCGATCGAATAGCCGGCGCCGAACGAGCAGATGATGCCCTTGGCGCCTTTCGGCAGGTCGGCCCGGTGCTTGTGGAAGGCGACAACCGAACCGGCGCCTGCCGTGTTGCCATATTCATCGAGCACGGTCGGGGCCTCGTTCGGCTCGGGCTCGCGGCCCAGAAGCTTCTTCGCGGCATACATATTCATGTTGATGTTGGCCTGGTGCAGCCACATGCGGGCGAGATCGGAAACCGTGAGGCCATTGTCGGCCAGTTGCTTCGAGATGAAGTCGGTGACGATGGGCAAGAGTTCCTTGAAGACCTTGCGGCCTTCCTGAACGAAGAACATGTCCTTGCGCATCATCGAGCCGTCATCAAGCCGCGTGAAGGGGCCATAGTTCGACCGGATATTGTTGGAATACTGGGTGAAAGACCGGGTGTTCAGCACTTTCCAGTGGTCGCGGCCTTCGGCGAGATCGGCGCGTTCGAGCACAACAGCCGTGGCGATATCGCCGAAGATGAAGTGGCTGTCGCGGTCGCGGTAATTCACAAGGGTGGAGAAAATCTCCGGGTTGATCATCAGGACGCGCTTGGCGGCACCCGATTTGATCGAATTGACGGCGGCGATCAGGGCGTAGGTCGCGCTGGAGCAGCCCATGACCATGTCATAGGCCGAGCCGCCCTCGATGCCCAGATGGTGCTGCACTTCAACGGCGATTGCCGGGAAGGAGCGCTGCAGGAGCGCGGTGCCGCAGATGATCTGGTCGATATCGCCGGGTTGAAGGCCGGCCTGTGCGATGGCCTGCTTGGCGGCATCAAGCGCCATCCTGGCCTGCAGGGCGGGTTCTTCAGTGGTGCCGTGCGCGCCTTCAGGGCAGCGCGACAGCAGACGGTCGAGATCCATCACGCCACCGACTTCCACCAGATGGCGCTTCTTGATGCCCGAGGCTTTTTCGATGAATTCGGCGGAGGAATATTGCTTCGCGGGGGTCAGGCCAGCGTCGATATCGGCTGCGTGCTCGGCATTATACTGATCGACGTGGGCATTGAAGGCCGCAACCAGTTCTTCGTTGGTGATTGCGGCAGCCGGTACGTGGAGACCGGTGCCCGTGATGACTACATCAACCATATCTTCGCTTTCTCCGGACAAGCTAGGCGGGCGGTTTCCGTCCGTCCCACTGACATATTTGTCACAAACGCGCCAAGCTATACTGCCTTTTATCGGGCGGGGAAACCGAACAATCGGCTTTTGCCATCAACTTTCCTCAAGTTTTCGCCTAGTGCCTTCTAAACACTGACTTTCGAGTGGCTGACGCCGAGCGGGCATGCTAGGGGAAAGGCATGTCCATCTGGGGAAAAATCATCGGTGGTGCGGCCGGGCTTGCCCTTGGCGGGCCGCTTGGCGCGCTTGTCGGCCTTGCGGTCGGCGCAGCGGTCGACGTGGGGATCGAACGCACCCCCGCAACCGCCCGTACAGCACGCCACACGCGGGAGGTGACCTTCACCATCGGTGTGATCGCGCTTGCCGCCAAAATGGCGAAGGCGGACGGCGTCGTGACCCGCGCCGAGGTGGATGCCTTCAAGAAAGTATTCAAGGTACCGCCCGCCGAGATGCGCAATGTGGGCCGGGTCTATGATCTCGCCCGCCAGCATACGGCAGGGTTCGAGGCCTATGCCCAGCAGATCGCCTACCTGATGCAGGGCAACCGACCGGTACTGACCGATCTTCTGGAGGCGCTGTTCTTCATCGCCAAGGCGGACGGCGAGGTGCACCCGGCGGAGCTTGCCTTCATCCGCACCGTTGCCGATATTTTCGGCTTCTCGCCCGACGAGATCGAAACGATGATCCTCAGGCATATCGGACCTGATCCGGAAAGCCCTTATACGATCCTCGGGGTGACACCGATGACGGATGATGCGACGCTGAAGGCGCGCTACCGGCGACTGGTGCTTGAAACCCACCCCGACCGCCTGATGGCGGAAGGTGTGCCGGCGGACCTAATCGCGGTGGCAACGCGGCGGTCGGCGGAGATCAATGCCGCCTACGATGAAATCATGGCAGCGCGCCGCAAGGTGCGCGAACGGGGAGCCGTCTGAATGACGCCACGGGACTTCATCCTGCTGATCGGTATCAATCTCGTATGGGGCCTTAATTTTCTGGCGGTGAAGTGGGCAGTTGCCGATCTGCCGCCGCTTGTGGCCAATGCTGCGCGCTTCTTTATTGTGCTTCTGTTCCTGTTCCCCTTCCTGCGGTTGGTGCCAGGGCGGATGAAAGCGCTGATCACGCTCGCGACCGTTCTCGGTTTCATGCATTTCGGCGCTGTTTTCATTGGCATGTCGCTCGCCGAGGATATCAGCGCGGTTGCCATCGCGACCCAGCTTTCCACGCCTTTCTCGACCCTTCTCGCCATTGTCTGGCTGAAGGAAAAGGTCGGCTGGCGGCGTATCCTCGGTCTTTCCATGAGCTTTTCCGGGGTGTTGGTGCTGGGGCTTGATCCTGCAGTGCTCAACTATCTGGATGCGGTGGCCTGGATCGTCTTTTCGTCTTTCCTTTATGCAACCGGTACCATCCTCATGCGGCAGTTGCGCGATGTGAATGCGTTCACAACGCAGGCATGGATCGCCATCAGTGCAATCATTGGCTCGCTGTTGCTGTCGGCGTTCATGGAAACGGGGCAGGTAGAGGCCGTTCAGAACGCCCACTGGCAGGCATGGGCAGCAGTCCTTTATGCCGCAGTCTTCTCGTCTATCGTCGGCCATGGTGGTGTGAACTATCTGCTGCGGCGGTACGAGGTGTCGGTCCTGTCGCCTTATTTCCTCCTCACCCCATTTTTCGCCATCGGGGCTGGTGTCATTGTGCTCGGCGAAAGCCTGACATGGCGGGTGCTGCTGGGCGGTGCCCTCACACTTGCCGGCGTGTTGATCGTCACACTCAGGAACGCGCGGCGAAACCGCGCTCTGGCAGACACAATCGTGCAGGCACGGACGAGTGGGGAATAGGGCGCCCATGCAGGCGATTTCCCATCCATCACCGAACCGCGATGCCCGGGCGGGCGGTATCACGCCCGATATGGTGATCCTGCATTATACCGGCATGGAAACAGGCGAGGCGGCACTGGCCCGGCTCGTTGATCCCTCGGCTTCGGTGTCCGCCCATTATCTGGTTGAGGAAGACGGCCGTATTTTCCAACTGGTGGATGAGGCCGACCGTGCGTGGCACGCCGGCGTGTCCCACTGGCAGGGACGCGAGGCATTGAACCACCATTCCATCGGGATCGAGATCGTCAATCCGGGGCACGAGTTCGGCTATCGAGCATTCCCCGAGGCGCAGATCGCGGCGCTTCTGGCTCTGCTTGCCGATATCGCGGGGCGACGTGCGATCCGGCGTGACCTTTATATCGGCCACAGCGATGTGGCGCCGGACAGGAAAACCGATCCCGGCGAGCTTTTCCCGTGGGAGCGGCTGGCTGCAGCCGGATTCGGCGTCATGCCGGCGGTGGAAGATGCTGTCCTCGCCGACACAGGCGACGCGCCTGCCGATCAACTCGCCGCGTGCTGGCACCATCTGGCCGAGATCGGCTACAGAATTGACGCAAACGATCCCTATGGTAAAGGGGCGGACATTGTGGCCGCTTTCCAGCGCCACTGGCGGCGCGGCGCGGTGACAGGTCAGATCGACCGGGGCACGGCTGCCGCCATTGCCAGCGTCCGTGACCAGATTATCCGCCTGAAGGAGGCTTCATGAAACCTACTGCCCTCGCTGTTCTTGCCCTTTCTGCCTTCGGGGCCGCCGCGCAGGCTGCACCCCAGCTGGGGGTGACGTCGGATCACGCACCGAACGCCGAAACGGTTGCCTGTCTTGAAGCGCTGACCGCAGATTGCGCCATTGATGCAGCGCTCAAGACAGTGATTGCCGAGGAACTGGGGATCGACCGCGCCCGGGTGCTGATCGGCGTGGCACGCTCGCTGATCGCCGCCGGGCAGCAGGAACAGGCGCAACAGACCCTGATGCTGGCGATGGAAGAGGCACGCTCGGTGCAGCTGTCGCTTGTCACGCAAGGCATGATCAAGACGATTGCCCCCCTGATGGTGCGGGCCGGCGATATGGCGAGCGCACTGGCGCTGACCGAAGAACTGACGATCGAGACGATCCGCGATCAGGTCTATCTGGCCCTCGCTGATGAGGCCGGGCATCGTGGCGCCTACGGCGACATCAAGGTGGCGCTTTCAAAACTGGCGAACCCGGCGCGCGGGCGCTGGAAGATGATCGACCTGATGCTCATCCTGCCGAAGGAAGCGCTGCTTGCTGACCGCATGAGTGAAGCCATCGCCTTTGTCGGCAGCCTTGATGACCCGAAGGAACAGTATCGCGGCCTTGTGGCGCTTGCTGCGCTCAATGACAAGCTTGGCGATACCGGCACGCGCGACGCACTGATGGTGGAAGCCGGCGAAACTTTCCAGGCCGTGTTCGGGATCAATGACCGGGCCGAGGCCTCGGCGCAGGCGCTGAAAGCGCTTGTCACGGCAGGTGCCGACGAAAGCCTTATCAGTGCGGCCTACGATCTTGCCCTGATGCATGGCGGGCGGGTGCGCTCCCGCGAGGACCGTGCTGATATCGATATGGCGCTCGGCCCCGTGGAAGCTGCCAATGGCCATGTCGATACGGCATTCAAGCGGCTTGAAGGCTTCGATGAGGGGGCAGGGCAAGCGGGCTATCTGGCCGCCGTTGCCACACGCCTGCCGCAGGGCGAGAACCGGCTCATGGGGTCGGTCAATGCCGTTCTTGATGATATCGATGAAATCGACGGCGCTTATGACCGCGACCAGATGCGCCTCACGCTGCTGGACGGTCTGGTCGCCGGCGGGCACAAGGCGCCCGCCGAAGCACTGGTTAAACGGATCGAGGATGACGACAGTCAGGCCCTTGGCCTCGCGCTTCTCGCTCCAATGCTCTGACTATTAAGTCTCAGCTTTTGGCTTCCGCCTCCGCGCCTTCGGGCACGGGGGTGTGGCCGCTGCCATCGTTGCCGATGCTGATGGCTGCATAGGGCCGCATCCGGGCGAGTACGAGGAAGGCGGCCGGGGCGAAATAGAAGCTCACGATCATCGACAGGAATGTCCCGCCCACGATCGCGACGGCAAACGGCGGCCAGAAGGCCCCGCCATCGAGGATCAGCGGCATGAAACCGCCAACCGTCGTCAGCGTCGTCGAGATGATGTGGCGGCCCGTTTTCATCACTCCGTGCACCACAGCCTCGCCGTCGCCGTCACGGGCAGCGGGCATGTTGCGCAGCTCTGACAGGATCACGATGGCCGCGTTGATCGCGAGGCCGACAAGGCCCATCAGGCCGATGATCACCACGAAGGTGAGCGGATAACCGAAGAACCACAGCGAGAAGAAGCCGAGGCCCGCTGCCTGCACGGCGGCAAGGAAAGTGACGAGGGCAAGGCGGAAGCTGTTGAAGGTCAGCACGATGGTCAGCACCATCAGGATGACAAGAAGGCCGACGGTTGCGAACAGCTGCCCGAGTGCCTCGCCGCGTTCTTCGCTTTCGCCGCCAAACTCCAGCCGGTAGCCCGGCGGCATCTGCAAGGGATGCGCGGTCAGTTCTTCCTTCAGGGCGTTGAAGGCGATATCGGGGATCGTGTTGAACTCGAGGAAGCCCTGAATCTCATTGATCCGTTCGCCGTCATGGTGGGCAATAACACCAACCTTCGAATTCAGCCGCACATTGGCAACCGCCGAAACCGGCAGGTCCTCGCGGAAGCCGTCCGCCGTGTTTTGCGGCATGGTGCCGATGAGGCCCATGTCGGCAACCGAGTTGATATCGGTGCGCGCCCCGCGGTCCACGATCAGGCGCACGGGCACCTGCTGGGTTTCCTCGATGATATGGGTGGCGATCACACCGCCGGTGAGGGCGGCCATCTGGCTTTCAACATCCGAAAGCGTCAGGCCGGCAACCAGCACGTCATCCTCGCGGGCGTCGATCTCGACAAGCGGCAGCGAGCCTTTGAGCGTGGCGGAGGTGTGGGTGACTTTCGGCAGGCGGCTGACAATCTCGCGGACCTTGTCACCATATTCCTGCAGCACGGCGAGATCGGGGCCAATCACACGCACCTCGATGGGGGCCTGGATCGGCGGGCCGGTTTCCAGCTCGCGCACCTGCACGACCGCCTCGGGCAGCAGGGCCGGGGCTTCACGCTGCAGGCGCGGCATGATCTCGGCCAGCCGGTCATAATCATCCAATGTGACCATGGCTTCGGCGATGCTGACCACGCCGTCGTTCGAGGCGATCACGCTGTAATAGAATTTGCCGGGGCGCACGCCGATGTACCAGTGCAGGCTTTCCACGCCTTCATACTGGCGCACGAAGGCATCAAGCTTGCGGGCTGCCGCTTCGGTTTCCTCGATCGAGACCTGCCCTGGCATCTGCAACTGCAGGCGGAACTGGTTGCGGTCGCTGATCGGGAAGAACTGGCTTTCTACCTGTGTAGCTGCCACGAAACCGAGCATGGGGATAAGCATGGCAAGCGAGGCCGACAGGATCGGACGTTTCACCGACCAGCGCAGCGACTTTTCAAAGCGGGACGAAAGCCAGCGGCCTTCCACCCCGTCGCGCCACCAGACGCGTTCGGGCTTTGCGCTCATGTCCGCATTCGGGTCGCGGCCTTCGACCACACGGCCGGCAACGGCCGAAATGATGGTGAAGCCGATGACATAGGACGCAATCAGCGAAGCGATCACGGCGGCAGGGATCCCTACCAGAAAATCACCCGCGTTGCCCGGCATCAGAATGAGCGGCATGAAGGCGATGATGGTGGTGGCGGTGGAGCCTGCAAGCGGCAGCCACAGTTTCCGCACCGTGATGCCAACGGCGGTGGAGCGGCGCACGCCCATCAGGCGCAGATGCTGGATCTCGTCGGTGATCACAATGGCGTTGTCGACCATTATGCCAAGCGCCACGATCATGCCGGTGACAAGCACCTGCTCGATCCGCAGCCCCATGATATTGACGATGGCAAGGGCGGCGAGCAGCGTGAGTGGCAGGATGGAAGCGGACACAAGCGAGGCCCGCCAGCCAAGCGACACCAGAAGCACAGCCAGCACCACAAAGGCACCTTCGGCAAGGTTTGCCATCAGGCCGTTCAGGCGGTCATCGGCATACAGGCGCTGGTCGAAGATGCGCTCCAGCTTGATCGAAGCGGGCAGCGTTTCTTCGGATTCCGCCATCATGCGGCCAACGGCATCCGACCAGCGGTCAATGCGGCTGTCTTCAAACATGCGGGCGGCCACCACAACGCCGTACGAGCCTTCGTTGATGGCAACCGTGCTTGCCGGGTTTTCAAAGGTGCGCTCGATGCGGGCGATATCGCCTAGGCGCACGGCAGCGCCTTTTTCATCCTGTCCGAGCGATACGCGGGCGAGCCGCGCGATATTGTCGATGGCGCCCGATACCTGCACAACCATGCGGTTGGTATCGCTGCTGACGATGCCGGCAGCGCCCTTGGCGTCAGACCCGGCAACGCGGGCGGCGACCTGCGCCACCGTCAAGCCGTGGGCGGCAAGGGCCTTGGGGTCGAACGATACGCGGATTTCCTCGTTCGGCAGGCCGAGAACGTCCACAAAGTCGGTGCCTTCAAGGTTACGGAGCTTGCGTTCGATCTCCCGCGCGTGGCGGCCAAGGATGGCGTAATTGACCGGCGTGTCGCTGTGCCATGTCAGCGCCAGAATGGCCGAGTGGGCATAGATGCGGGTGTCCGAGAAATCGGGGGCTGTGACGCCTGCTGGCAGGTCCGTCACTTCAGCCACCTTGTCTTTCAGGCGCTGGGTGATGGGCTTGGCGTCTTCGACCCGGTCTTCAAGCTCAATGCTGATGAAGCTGATCCCGGCGCGGGTGACGGATTTCACCTCCTTCACCTCGGGGATTTCGAAAATCTTGCGCTCCAGCTTTTCGGTGACCTCGGCCTCCACCCGTTCCGTATCGGCGCCGGGATAGAAGGTTGTCACCTGAACGACCCGGCTTTGCATGTGCGGGTCTTCAAGGCGGGGCATGTGGGTATAGGCGTTGAAACCGGCGATCACGATCACCAGAAGGATCAGCCACACCAGCCGGGGGTGATTGTAGAGAGAGCCGCGCATGACTGTGCCCTCCCGTTAACTGCGGGGTTCGGCGGCGCTTGCCGACTGGGTGGTGCTATCCACGGCAGCCACGCGCTGGCCGGGGGCAAGGCGCTCTGTGCCGTCGGCAATGATCTTGTCGCCGTTCGAGATGGAGCCTGTCACGAACACGCGGTCGCCGTTGGTGTACAGCACTTGCACATTCTCGATCCGGGCTTCGGTGCCGGCAGCGCCGTCCACAATCTTGAAGACACGCCACAGGCCGCGGACGTCTGCGGTGATGGCGCGCAGCGGCAGCCAGGTGCCGGTGCCGGCGCGGCGATCCTCGATCACGGCGTTAACGAGCTCGCCGCGGGCAGCGCTGCCCTCGGGCAGGTCGAAGGTAACAAGCATGGTGCGGGTCTGGCCGGTGATGACGGGCACAAGCCCGCGCACTGTGCCGCCCTTGATCTCGTGACGGGAGCCGTCAAACAGCTGATAGGGCGCACCGCCCGCAATCGCTTCGGCATGGTTCTGCGGCATGCCGATATGAGCTTCGATGCGGCCGTTTTCGGTCAGTTCCACCACCGGTGCGCCGGGGCCGACAATCACGCCTTCATCCAGATAGCGTGCGGTGACGGTGGCATCGAACGGTGCCTTCAGCGTCGCCTTGGCAAGATCGACTTCCATGGCGCGGATGGCGGCATCCACACGGGCAAGGCGGGCAATGACCGTGGCATGGTTCGCCTGCGCTTCATCCAGCCGCTGGGCCGACACATGGCCGTTCTTGAACATATCTTCGGTCCGCGCCAGCGTGACATTGGCCAGATTGAGCGAGGCGTTCGCTTCCGCCCGTTCGGCCTTCAGCTGGGCAAGGCTTGCCTGAAGGCGGGCCGCGTCGAGTCGCGCAATCACATCGCCTTTTTTCACCCGGTCCCCCAGATCGACGGCCACAGAGGCGAGCGTGCCGCCCTGTTCGAACGCCAGCGCCGACAGACGCCCGGCGACGACGCGGCCGGTAAAGCTGCGGCGGGCCATATAATGATCTTCGATGGAAACTTCGGCCACATTTACGGGAAGAACGCGCGAAAGCCCTGCTTTTGCCTGCTCTTCATCAGGAGCGGCGGCGATCAGTCGAACGGCGAGAAGGGCGGTGATGCCAAGCCCGGCTGCCATGAATGCGACACGGCGGCGGGTGAGCGCGGGGAGCTGTCTCATTTCCTCAATCCTGCTGGCGTATATGGGCTGGCCAAATCGGCCCGCCTCTGTTTTTATAACGATGGTGCAATGAATACCAAAATTGGACTAGTCAGTCCAGAAAATAATCTTTCCCCATTGGCAGAAGCGTCTCCCATCGGTTACGATAGGGAAATGCCTAGTTTTCAAGGCCGCGAAGAGGGACACAAGTGACCGAGTTGAAGAGATTGGTTCGCGAAGACGAACCCTGCGATCATGATCCGGAAGAGTTGCGGGCAGCAAAGCCCACGCGGGGCCGTCCGCGTTGCCTTGAAAAGAATGTCGCCATTCTGGATGCGGCTGTTGCCCTGTTCCTCGAGAACGGCTTCGATGGCACCAGCATGGACGAGGTCGCCCGCCACGCGGGTGTTTCCAAACAGACCGTCTACAGCCACTTCTCAAGCAAGGAGCAGCTTTTCTCCGAGGCCGTGCATTCGAAGATCGCGGAATATGCGCCTTCGATCACGCTGTCGAAGCTGCAAGAGCATACGATGGAAGAAGAGCTTTCCGCCGTTTGTCATTCCTATGCCGAACTGCTGGTGAGCGAGGATGCGATTGCGGTTTACCGCCTGCTCGTTTCCGCCGCCAACAAGGGGCCGGCGCTTGCCGACCTGTTCTGGCGTTCGGGGCCGGAGGAAATGTGTCAGAATCTGATGGATTTCCTGCAGTCCTGGGTCGACCGCGGCGAACTGGTTATCGAGAATGTGGAAACCGCAGCCTTGAACCTGCTGGCGCTCCTGAAAGGTGACCTGCATTTCAAGCGCTCGATCGGCCTGATTGACAGTGTCGACGAGAAAGCCCTGCACAAGCATGTTGATGAAGTGCTGATGGGCTGGCTGATGGTCTATCGCCGCCGCAAGGCCTGAGGCTCGCGGCGGTTCAGCCTTCAATCCTGAAAACGTGGAAGATCAGTCTTCGCCGCCGTCGCGGCTGGTGAGGCTTTGGCCGACAACGGGCGACGGCGAATGCGAGGCATTGTCGGTGTCGCCGCGCAGGTCACCCGGCAGGGATTTGGCCTGCGCTTCGGTTTGCGGCCCGAGGCGCGTGTCGAAGACGATCTCGTCGCCCTTGCTGTCAAAAATGCCGCAACCGGCGAGCATGAACAGGGCAGGGGCGATCAGCAGATATTTCATGGAAAGTCCTCGTTAGGTTCTGGCGATGCATCGCCGGGCCGGACTTTGCCGCAAACTTCGGGGGCAATCAACCGCTTTCCGGTTTCACGCCTTTTCTTGACGGCGGGGCGCCACTCTGGTTCATTGCGCGCGGCAGATGGCCGGATGACCGCCGCCGCGCAAGCGGGGGAGGAAAGTCCGGGCTCCACGGAAACACGGTGCCGGCTAACGGCCGGCGAGGGCGACCTCAGGGAAAGTGCCACAGAGAGCAGACCGCCCGGCGGCGGGGCTTCGGCTCCAGCAGGGCAAGGGTGAAAGGGTGCGGTAAGAGCGCACCGCGCCCCTGGTGACAGGGGCGGCATGGTAAACCCCACCGGGAGCAAGACCAATAGGGATGGTTGTCCCCTCGAGGGACAGGCGGGTTTCTGCGCCACCGTCCGGGTCGGTTGCTTGAGCGTGTCGGCAACGGCGCGCCTAGAGGAATGGTCATCGAAGCGCGCAAGCGCGGAACAGAACCCGGCTTACAGGCCATCTGCCACTATTTTTTCATCGATTCCCATTTGGTGGCCGCATATGTGGCACCTTTCCCATGGTATCCCATGAATGGGCCTGCTTGGGCGGGCAAGAACATACCGTAAACAAACATAAAGACCATGTCGAAAGCCGCAGAATTCTGCGGCTTTTTGCGTTTCTGGTGCTTGGTGAGAAACCCATAAAAAAACGGCTAAAACCCATGGGGTTCCATTGACGCCCATGTCATCCCATGATATCCCATAAATACCCAAATGTGGGATTTGGGACTCGTGCGTCATCAGCCGTCTGCAGCGGCGACGTGCGATGAGGCTTCGGGGCGCGGCGGGCAATGGCGTTTTTCCTGTCCACATTTACGAACAAGGTCGACAAGAAGGGACGTGTGTCCGTTCCTGCGACCTTCCGTGCGGCCGTCGCCGGCGGTGCCTTCCCCGGCATCGTGCTTTATCGTCCCTTCAATCTTGCCTGCATCGAAGGGGCAGATATGGCGTTCCTCGAGCGCCTTTCAGACCAGTTCTATGATGAATTCGGCCCCTTCAATCCCGATCAGGCGGCGCTGACCGCCACCATCCTTGCCGGTGCCGTGCAGCTCGCCTTCGACCCCGAAGGGCGCGTCATGCTGCCGGGCGAGTTCAAGGAACATGCAGGCATCACCGACACCGCGACCTTTGTGGGTATCGGCCGCAAATTCCAGATCTGGGGCCCCGAGGCCTTCGAGGCCTATCAGGCCGACCAGTTCGTCAAGGCCGCCGAGGCCGCGCCCAAGCTGCGCCCTGCGAAGGGAGGTCAGTCATGACCGCGTTCGGCCATATCCCTGTGATGCTGGATGAGGTTGTCGTCGCCGTTGCCCCCGAGGCCGGCGACGTGATTGTTGATGGCACCTTTGGCGCTGGTGGCTACAGCCGCGCGATCCTTGAAGCTGCCGATTGCCGGGTCTATGGCATCGATCGTGACCCTGATGCCGTGAAGCGTGCCGAGGCATTCGGTGCGGGCTTCGATGGCCGTTTCCGTATCCTTGAAGGCTGCTTCGGCGATATGGACGCGCTTGTCCGCGAGGCGGGCGAGGGCAGTGCTGATGCCGTCGTCCTCGATATCGGCGTGTCGTCGTTCCAGCTGGATGAGGCCGAGCGCGGCTTTTCCTTCCGCGAGGATGGTCCGCTTGACATGCGCATGGCGAAAGCCGGCGAAAGCGCTGCCGATGTCGTCAATACATACGAGGCCGGCGAGCTGGCCGATATCATTTATCAATACGGCGAAGAGCGTATGTCGCGCCGCATTGCGGCTGCCATCGTGGCGGCCCGCGCCGAGAAGCCCTTTACCCGCACAAGTGAACTCGCGAACCTTGTGGAGCGCGTCATCGGCCGCCCGCCCGTGAGGCCCGGCAAGAAGGCGACCCACCCGGCGACCCGGACCTTCCAGGCGCTGCGCATCCATGTGAATGACGAACTGGGCGAGCTGACCCGCGGCCTTGAAGGTGCCGAGAAGCTGCTGGCTGAAGGTGGCCGCCTTGTTGTTGTGACTTTCCATTCGCTCGAAGACCGTATCGTCAAGGAGTTTATGGCGGAGCGTTCGGGACGGGTACCTTCCGGCAGCCGGCACTTGCCGGGCGCCATCGTGAAGGGTCCCGCCCCGACCTTCCGGCTTGACCGGAAAAGCGCCGTGAAACCGACCGATGCCGAATGTGCCCGCAACCCGCGTGCGCGCTCTGCCAAGCTGCGCGTTGCCGTGCGCACCGATGCTCCGGCGCTTGCCGGCGGGAGGGGCTGACCATGCGTCGCGCCTTCAATATCGTTGCTGCCGTCATCGCACTCGCCTCCGGTGCTGCCGTCCTTCAGTTGAAGCTGACCGTGCAGGCCAAGCAGGACGAGCTGAATGCGCTTGCGCGCCAGATTCATGACGACCGCGACGCGCTGCGCGTGCTGGAGGCCGAATGGGCTTACCTCACGTCCCCCGCATCATTGCAGGAGCGCTCGGTACGGTTCCTCGCGCTGATGCCGCCGTCGGCCGACCAGATCATCACCGATCCGCGCGTCATCCCATTCCGACCGCGGGGCGAGTTCGCCGAGGCTGACCCGGGTGTGATGCTTGAGCGCAAGCTGCTGCCGAAGCGCCCGACGGGTGAAGGTCAGCCGCACGGCGAGGAAACGAGCGGCCTTGATGTGATCAGCGAAACGGTTGTCGGAGGTGGGCGATGAACGCGGCCGCCTTCGTGATGGACCCGACCCGCTCGGGCTATGTGCCTTCGAAACGCCGGGGCGATGAACAGCCGGTGCGCAGCCAGCTGGATATGGCGCGGGGCCGCCTTTTCGCGGTGATGCTGCTGTTCCTGGTGGGCTTCATGGTGATGATCGGCCGCACGGTCGAGCTTGGCATGCGTGAAAACGCCCGTCCGCGCAGCTTTGCGGGGCAGGTGGAAGTGCCGCCGGTGAAAGTGGGCCGCGCCGATATCCGCGACCGCAACGGCGAGATCATGGCGACCAACCTGCGCACGTCCTCGCTTTTTGCCGATGCCACGCAAATCCGCGATGCCGCTGGCGCTGCGCATGATCTTGTGAAAATCCTGCCGCAGCTCTCGCTCGCCGATGTGGAAAGCAAGCTGGCGTCGGGCAAGAAATTCGTCTGGCTGCACCGCAAGCTGACGCCGCGCCAGAAGTGGCAGGTCAATGCGCTTGGCAATCCCGCCTTCCGCTTCGAAGAAGAAGAAGAGCGCGTGTATCCGCATGGTCGGCTTGCTTCGCACATCATGGGCTATGTGGATGTGGACGGGCGCGGCCTTGGCGGCGTCGAGCATTTCTTTGAGGACCGCCTTGCCGATCCTGACCGCCAGAAAGACGCGCTGAAGCTTTCGATCGACATGCGGGTCCAGTATGCGCTCGCCGACGAGTTGGAAACCGCGCGCCGGGTGCATAGCGCCATCGGGGCGGCGGGCCTTGTATTCGATGTGAAAACCGGCGAAGTGGTGGCGCTCGTTTCCCTGCCGGACTATGATCCCAATGACATTCGCGGCGTTTCGGCAGACCAGCTTTTCAACCGGGTGACGCAGGGCGTGTACGAGCTTGGCTCCACCTTCAAGACCTTCACCTTCGCCTCGGCGCTGGATCAGGGCGTTGCGACGCTCGAAGATGGCTATGACGCCACCAAGCCGCTTGTTGTTGGCCGCTTCCGCATTCGTGATGACCACCCGAAGAACCGGTATCTGACGGTGCCGGAAATCTTCGCTTTCTCGTCCAACATCGGCACGGCCCAGATGGCGCTCGATGTGGGCACCGACGGGCAGCGCGATTTCCTTGAAAAGCTCGGCATGCTCCGCCCCTCGACTGTGGAGCTGACCGAGGTCGGCGCGCCGATGTACCCGGCGCCCCAGCAGTGGAAGAAGATTTCCACCATGACCATTTCCTACGGTCATGGCATCGCGGTCAGCCCCCTGCAGCTGGCTGTCGGCACCGCCGCAATTGTGAACGGCGGGCGGCTCATTCCCGCCACACTCGTCGCCGATTCTGATGGCTACAAGAACGCCACACAGGTGATCAGCGAGAAAACCAGCCATACGATGAATGTGCTTCTGCGCATGGTCGTCAAGAAGGGCACGGCAGGCCGCGCTGACGCGGTGGGTTACCGGGTGGGTGGCAAGACGGGCACGGCCGAGAAGCCGGCCAATGGCCGCTACAACAGGAAGGCGCTGATCTCCTCCTTCATGGGGGTCTTCCCGATGGATGACCCGAACTATGTGGTCTTCGCGCTTCTTGATGAGCCGAAGGGCACGAAAGAGACCTACGGCTTCGCGTCGGGCGGCTGGACGGCGGCACCGGTGGTCCGGAACGTGGTTCTGCGTACGGCGCCGCTTCTGGGTGTGGCGCCGGAAGGTGAAGACGAAGGCCTGTATCAGCAGGTCGCGATGAAGATTAACGACAAAAAAGGCCATTAGAAGGGCGACAAGGGCAAGACGATGCGGTTGATGGAACTCCTTGGTGGAACGGGCAAAGCGGGCGACGCCGAAATCGGCGGCCTGACCGCCGACAGCCGCGCCGTGAAGCCGGGTGACCTGTTCGTGGCGCTGCCCGGCAGCAGGGCCGACGGTCGCCAGTTCATCCCAGCTGCCATCGCCGCCGGCGCCGCCGCTATCCTCTCCACACCGGGCACTCGCCTGCCCGAGGGTGCGGCCTCTGTGATCGTTGAAGACAATAACCCCCGCCGCCGCTACGCCGAAATGGCAGCACGCTTCCATGGCGCCCAGCCTGCGCATGTGGTGGCGGTGACGGGCACCAACGGCAAGTCGTCGGTTGTCGATTTCACCCGCCAGTTCTGGGCGGCAGCCGGTGAAAAGGGCGCGAGCCTCGGCACGCTTGGTGTGCGCTCGGACGCGTTCGACCTGCCGGGTGGGCTCACCACGCCCGACCCCATGGCGCTGCACGGCGCGCTCGCGCGGCTGGCGCAAGCAGGTGTTACCCACGCAGCACTTGAGGCATCGAGCCACGGCCTTGATCAATACCGGCTGGACGGCGTGCGGCTGGAGGCTGCGGCCTTCACCAACCTGTCGCGCGATCATCTGGACTATCACCAGACGGAACATGCCTATCTCTATGCCAAGGCGCGCCTGTTTGGCGAACTGCTACGCCCCGGTCACACGGCAGTGGTCAATCGCATCGATGCGGGCGGCCGCCTGATCGAAGACCTCAGCTGGGGTCGCGGCATCACCACGCTTGGCGTGGGCGAAGATGAAAAGGCGGCGATCCGCGTGCTGCGCAAGGCGGCAACGCCTACGGGCATCGACCTGACTTTCAGCTTTGAAGGCCACAAATATGACGTCTCGCTGCCGCTGATTGGCGGCTTCCAGGCGGACAATGTGCTGGTGGCGGCAGGCCTCGCGACCGCCAGCGGCATCCCGATGGAAGCGCTTGTGGCGGCCATGCCGGCGCTGAAGGGCGTGCCGGGGCGGATGGAGCTTGCCGGCATGACGGGCAAGGGGGCAGCCATCTATGTGGACTATGCCCACACGCCCGACGGCCTTGAAACGGTTCTGAAATCCGCGCGCGGCCACACCAAGGGCCGCCTGCATGTTCTGTTCGGTTGCGGCGGAGACCGCGACCGGGGCAAACGTCCGCTGATGGGGGAGATCGCCACCCGGCTCGCCGATGTGGTGATCGTCACGGACGACAATCCGCGCACCGAGGAGGCCGTGTCGATTCGCGCGGCAATCCTCGCGGCATCGCCGGGCGCGCTCGAAATTGGCGAGCGGCGTCAGGCCATTGCCGGCGCTATTGACGGCCTCGAAACCGGCGACATTTTGATCGTCGCCGGCAAGGGGCACGAAGAGGGGCAGATCGTCGGGACGGAGACGCTGCCTTTTTCAGACATAAAGACCGTCCGTGAGCTGATCGGTTAAGGGGGAACGCCACAATGGACATTTCCGAGCCATTATGGACGTCAAGTGAATGCGAAATCGCCTGTGGGCGTCAGCGCCGCCGTCCGTGGTATGCGGATGGTGTGCAGACCTCGGCGTCGTCCGTCTTGCCGGGCGATCTTTATATTGCGCTTGAGCTCGAGGGCAGGGACGACGAGGAGGAACTGGCGACCGCGTTCAATCGCGGGGCCGTTGCCGCCATCGTGCCGACCTCAAGCCCGGCGAGCGATATCGTAGACGACCGCATGATGGCGGTCCCTGATATGGAAGCGACCATCGCCTCGCTCGCCCGCTATGCGCGCCTGCGTGCGCCGATGCAAACCGTTGCGATCAGCGGTGCGCGCGGCAACCGCACGCTGACAGCGGCGCTTGTCGCCACACTCGGCTCCACGGGGCCGGTGCACAGTGCCCGTACGAGCGGGGAGGGCGACCTTGCCCGCACCATGATCCGGCTGGCGCGCGGTACGCGCTTCGGCATCTTCGATCTCGGGGTTGAAGAAGCAGCAGCCATCCAGCCTGCCGCCCGCCTGATGGGCGCGGATATCGCTGTCCTCACCGGCATCGGCGCCGATGTGGAAGACACCGCTGACGCTGAAATCCGTGTGGCAGCCGCAGCTGCCCTCGTTGAAACACTGCCCGCTGAAACCGGCACCGCCATTGTTGCGGCCGACATGCCGGGCGCTGACCGGCTGATCGGCGCCGCACTTGCCACGGGCCGCCAGGTCATCACCGTTTCGGTCGATCCGGCCTCGGGTGCCGACATTGCACCCAGCCGCATCAAGGAATGCTGGGACTGCACCTGCGTGACCGTTGATGTGCTTGGCACGCCTGTCACCTTCAAGGTCGCGGCGCCCGGCCGCATCTGGGCGATTTCCGGCCTGATCGCGCTCACTGTGGCCGTGCTGACCGGCGCCGATGTTGGCCAGGCTGCCCTCGCGCTTGCCTCCGTCCAGCCCATCGAAGGCCGTGGCCGCCACATTCCGCTGTCGGCAGCGGGCGGTCACATGCTGATGATCGACCACAGCGCCGGGCTGGAAGCGGGTGAAATGCGGGATGTCCTGAAGGGTATGACGCGGGTACCGACGAAGCCGGGTGGCCGCCGTATCGCGCTTCTGGCTGATCCTGAGGGCGCGCCGGAATTAAGTCTCGTCAGCGCCATGGTTTCGGCTGATTTGTCGCGTCTCTTCGCCCTCGGTGATCGGGTCGCGGAAGCCGGGATGGAAGCCGAAACGGCGGTCGAGCGTGTGGTGTTGACCCAGCGTCTGGCCGAGCGGGTGATCAGTGTCCTTCGCCCCGGCGATGTGCTGCTGGTTTGCGGTGGTACTGGCACGGGCCTCGGTGCGGTGGTTGCCGAACTTGTGGCGCGCTGCTCGGTCGATGACGATCACCTGACCCTGAACCTGCGGCTCGCCGAATGACCGGGCGGTCCGTGCCGCCCCAAACAGTCCTGCGTAGAGGAGTATCCGATGCTTTATAATCTGCTGGCCCCGCTTGCGAGCGATTACGGATTCCTCAATCTTTTCCGCTACCTGACCTTCCGGACCGGGGCCGCTGTCCTGACCGCGCTGTTCATCTGTTTCGTCATGGGGCCGTCGATCATCCGCTGGCTGAAATCGAAACAGAAAAAGGGCCAGCCGATCCGTACCGACGGGCCGGAAAGCCACATCATCTCCAAGGCCGGCACGCCCACAATGGGCGGCTTCATGATCCTCCTTGGCCTCGGTATCTCCACCTTCCTGTGGTCGGACCTGTCGAACCCCTATGTGTGGGCGGTGATTGTTGTCACCGTCGGCTTCGGCCTGATCGGCTTTGCCGATGATTATCTGAAGGTCACCAAGGTTTCGCCCGATGGTGTGCCCGGCAAGCTGAAGCTACTGGCCGAGGCGGTGATCGCGGGTGCTGTCGCCTGGTGGGTTGGTGACCTTGGTGGTGGCACGCTGGCTGTGCCCTTCATGAAGGAAACCGCAATCCCGCTTGGCTATTTCTACGTGCCCTTCGCCATCTTCGTGATCGCGGGCGCGGGCAATGCCGTGAACCTGACGGACGGGCTTGACGGCCTTGCCACCGTGCCGGTGATCATCGCCGTCGGTGCCTTCGGCTTCATCGCCTATATGGTCGGCAATGCTGTTTATGCGCAGTATCTGGGCATCCTGCATGTGCCGGGTTCGGGCGAACTGACCATCTTCTGCGGTGCGCTCATCGGCGCCTGCCTCGGCTTCCTGTGGTTCAACGCGCCGCCTGCCATGGTCTTCATGGGCGACACCGGTTCGCTCGCCCTTGGCGGTGCGCTCGGTACCCTTGCCGTGATCACCAAACACGAAGTGGCGCTGGTGATCATCGGTGGCCTTTTCGTGCTCGAAACCGTTTCGGTGATCGTGCAGGTCGCGTCCTTCAAGCTGACCGGCAAGCGCGTGTTCCGCATGGCGCCGCTGCATCACCATTATGAGAAAAAGGGCTGGGCGGAGCCGACCATCGTCATCCGTTTCTGGATCATTGCCGTTGTGCTTGCGCTCATCGGCCTTGCGACCCTCAAGCTGAGGTAAGTGGATGATCGTTCCTGCGGGATATGAGGGAAAAAAGATTGCCGTCTTCGGCCTCGCACGCACCGGCCTTGCCGCGATCGAGGCATTGAAAGCCGCGGGCACCACCGTGCTTGCCTGCGATGATAATAGCGACCGTGCGAGGACGCTGCCTGAGTATGCTGACCTGCAGTCTGCTGCCTGGGACGGCATCGACGCCCTTGTTCTTGCCCCCGGTGTGCCGCTGACGCACCCGAAGCCCCATTGGGTGGTGGAAAAGGCGAAAGCGGCCGGTGTTTCGATCATCGCGGACTTTGACCTTTTCGAAGCTGCCCGCCCCACACTCGCGCCCCACAAGTTGGTCGCCATCACCGGCACCAATGGCAAGTCGACAACGACCGCGCTGATGACCCATGTGGCCGCCGCCTGCGGTGCGCCGGCTGCCATGGGCGGCAATATTGGCACCGCACTGATGGCGCTGAAGCCGCTGACCCAAGGCGGTGTCTATGTTGTCGAGGCATCAAGCTATCAGCTCGATCTCGCCAGAAACTTCACGGCGGATGTTGCGATCCTTCTGAATATAACGCCCGACCATCTGGACCGTCACGGCGGGATGGCAGGCTATGTGGCTGCCAAAAAACGCCTGTTCACGCTGCAAGGCCCGGATGGCCGCGCGGTGGTTGGTGTTGACGATGCCCCGTCCGCCCGCGTCGCTGCCGAGCTTGGCGACCGCGCGGTGCCGGTATCGGTCATGAAATCACTTGATCGCGGTGTTTACGTCGAAGGCGGCCAACTGATCGACGCCATGGAAGGTGCGCCGGTTGCGGTTGGCTCGCTGGGCGATTTGTCGCGCCTTCGCGGTGCGCACAATTGGCAGAATGCGGCGGCGACCTATGCGGCCGCCCGTATCCTCGGTTTTGACCGCGCGGCTATCTGGGCGGCGCTCAAATCCTTCCCGGGCCTTGCCCACCGGCAGGAGCAGGTCGCCGTTATCGGCGGGGTGGCCTTTGTGAATGACAGCAAGGCGACGAATGTGGACGCCGCCGCCCGCGCCCTTGATGCCTTCCCGCGCATCCACTGGATCGCTGGCGGGCAGGCCAAGGAAGACAGCCTCGCCGGGCTTGAAGCTGGCCTTGCCCATGTGCGGGCAGCTTACCTGATCGGCGATGCCGCCGACCTGTTCGCGCGCCTTCTGGAAGGCAAGGTCGCTGAAATCCACAAGGACGGCACGCTCGACCGCGCCATCGCCCATGCGGCATCGAAGGCTGCGTCGGGCGACGTTGTGCTGCTGTCGCCGGCCTGTGCCTCTTTCGACCAGTTCACCAGTTTCGAGCACAGGGGTGATGTGTTCCGCACCCTTGTGAAGTCCATGCAGGGAGCCGCCGCATGATCGCCTTTTCGCGCAACGACAATAGTGTGATGTCGCGCTGGTGGTGGACGGTGGACCGCTGGATGCTCGGCCTTGTTGTCGTGCTCGTTATGACCGGTCTATGGCTCACGCTGACGGCGTCGCCTGCGGTCGCCGAACGGCTCGGCCTTGATGCGCTCCATTTCGTGAAGCGCCAGACGATGTTCCTCGGTCTCGCGCTTTGCACGGTGGTGGGCGTGTCGATGATGTCGACGTCGCTTGTGCGGCGGGTGTGCGTGCTTGGCATGCCCGTGATGCTCCTGTTGATGGTCGCGACATTGCTGATCGGGCCGGAAATCAAGGGCGCCACGCGCTGGCTGCAGATCGGCAGTTTCACCCTGCAGCCGAGCGAGTTTCTGAAACCCTTCTTTGTGGTTACTACCGCCTGGGTGCTTTCCAGCCAGTTTGGCGGCGAGGATATCCCGTCGAAGCGTATCGCGGCCATGCTTTACGGTCTCGTTGCTGGCCTTCTGGTGCTGCAGCCGGACTTCGGCCAGACGGTGCTGATCAGCGCAGTATGGATTTCGCAGATGGCAATTGCCGGCCTGCCGATCATGTGGGTGGCGCTTGCCGGTGTTTCGGGCCTCTTCGGTGTCGGTCTTGCCTATGCCCTGCTGCCGCACGTGGCAAGCCGTATCGACCGTTTCATCAACCCGGAAAGCGGCGACACCTATCAGGCGGACAAGGCGCTTGAAGCCTTCCAGTCGGGCGGGCTGCTGGGCCGCGGCCCGGGCGAGGGCGTTGTGAAACTGCACCTGCCGGACGCCCACACCGACTATATCTTCGCCGTCGTCGGCGAAGAATTCGGCGCCATCGCCTGCATCCTGCTGCTTCTCCTGTTTGCCGGGATTGTGGTGCGTGGTCTTGCCCATCTTCTGGATGAAGAAGACCCCTTCCGTATGCTGGCCGCCGCTGGCCTCATCATGCAGTTCGGCTTGCAGACGCTGATCAATGTGGGCGTGAACCTTGTGATCCTGCCGTCCAAGGGCATGACGCTGCCCTTCATCTCCTACGGCGGTTCGTCGATGCTGGCGCTGGCCATCGGCGTCGGCATGATCCTCGCGCTGACCAAACGCAATCGCTTCATCCGGCCGGGCCTTGATCCGGTTGGCTGGAAGGCGGCTGAATGAGTGTGCCTCTCCATATCCTTCTGGCCGCTGGCGGCACCGGCGGGCACATGGTGCCGGCCGAAGCGCTGGCTGCCGAGCTGACCGCGCGTGGGCACCGCGTTTCGCTTGTCACCGATGCGCGCGGTGACGCCTTCAAGACGATCATGGCGGGGATCGACCGTTTCGTGCTGCAGGCAACCAGCCACATGCAGGGCGGCATCGTCGGCAAGCTGAAGGCAGGCATCAGCCTTGTCGGCAGCTTCTTCGCCGTGCGGCGCCACTTCCGCGCCGTGCAGCCCGACGTGATTGTCGGCTTCGGTGGTTATCCTTCGATGCCGGCGGTGATGGGAGCAAAAAGCCTTGGGCTGCCCTATATCCTGCATGAACAGAATGCCGTGCTTGGCCGTGTGAACCGCTGGACCGCCAAAGGGGCGGCAGTGGTGGCGCTGACGACGGCGGCGACCGAACGTGTGCCCACAGGCGCCAGAACGGCTGTGACCGGCAATCCGGTCCGCCCCGCCGTGCGCGAGGCCGCGAAAACAGCCTATGCAGTACCGGAGGAAGGTGGTCCGGTCCGGCTTTTTATCCTCGGTGGCAGCCAGGGCGCACATATCCTGTCGAAGACAGTGCCCGGCGCGCTGGCGATGCTTGACGACGCCACCCGGTCGCGCCTTCAGGTGCAGCATCAGGCCCGGCCCGCTGATGGCCCCATGGTCACGGCCCTTTATGCAACGGCGGGCATTACGGCAAAGGTTGAGGCCTACTTCGAAAATGTGCCGGAAATCCTCGCCTCAACCCATCTTGTCATCTCGCGCGCGGGGGCATCGACCCTTGCGGAACTGACCGCTGTTGGCCGCCCGGCGATCCTTGTGCCGCTGGCCATCGCAGCCGACGATCACCAGCGCGCCAATGCCGCCCCGCTGGTGGCCGCAGGCGGCGCGATCGCAGTTGCGGAAAAGGACTTCACGCCGGATCATCTCGCCGCTATGGTGCGCGACCTTTTGAAGGAACCCGCCCGGCTTTCCGCCATGGCGGCATCCATGAAATCCGCTGCACAAGGTGACGCCGGCAAGGCGCTCGCCGATCTTGTGCTGGCCCAACTCTCACCCCGTCAGGAGCAGATCGCATGAAAGGCATCCCCTTCGATATCGGCGCAGTACATTTTGTCGGTATTGGCGGCATCGGCATGTCGGGAATTGCCGAGCTCATGCATAACCTTGGCCACCGGGTGCAGGGATCGGACCTTTCGGACAGCGCGAATGTTGAGCGTCTGCGCAAGCTCGGGATCGAGGTCAAGATCGGCCATATGGCCGAGAATGTGACCGGCACCCGCGTTGTGGTGATCTCGTCCGCTGTCAAAAGCACGAACCCTGAAGTCGTCGAGGCCCGCCGCCTTGGCATCCCTGTGGTTCGCCGCGCCGAAATGCTGGCCGAGCTGATGCGCCTCAAATGGTGTGTGTCGGTCGCCGGTACCCACGGCAAGACAACAACGACCTCGATGGTCGCTACGCTTCTGGAAAGCGCTGGCATCGACCCGACCGTGATCAACGGCGGCATCATCAACAGCTATGGCACCAACACCCGCCTTGGTGAAGGTGACTGGATGGTTGTGGAAGCGGACGAAAGCGACGGCACCTTCGTCAAGCTCCCCGCCACCATCGCGATCGTGACGAACATGGACCCCGAGCATCTCGATTTCTACGGCGATGTCGAGAAGATGCGGGCGGCCTTCATCCAGTTTATCGAACGCGTACCCTTCTATGGCGCGGCGATCTTGTGTGTCGATCACCCGGGCGTTCAGGGGCTGATCCCCGAAGTGCTCGACCGCAAGATCGTCACTTATGGTTTCTCGCCGCAGGCCGAAGTGCAGGCCATGAACCTGCAATCGTCGAAAGGCATCAGCACCTTCGATGTGGTGATCCATGGCCGTGGCGGGGCAGAAGACACCGTGATCGAAGGGATCACCCTGCCGATGCCCGGCCGCCACAATGTGCAGAATGCGACGGCGGCGATTGCGGCCGGTCTGCAGATGGGCATTTCGCACGACAAGCTTCTGAAGGCTTTCGAGAATTTCTCGGGCGTGAAGCGCCGCTTCACCAAGGTGGGCGAAGCCAAAGGCGTGACGGTGATCGACGATTACGGCCATCACCCGGTGGAAATCGCCGCCGTGCTGAAAGCGGCGCGCGAAAGCTTCGATGCCAAGGTCGTTGCCGTGGTGCAGCCGCACCGCTACACGCGCCTCAAATCGCTGTTCGAAGATTTCTGCACCTGTTTCAATGATGCCGACACGGTGATCGTCACCCCGGTTTATGAAGCGGGCGAAGCGCCGATTGAAGGCGTGGACCGGGACGCGCTTGCCGAAGGGCTTGTCTCCCACGGTCACCGGCAGGTGGACCGGGTGGACGGTGAAGACGATCTCGCCGCTGTCGTGGCGCGCTATGTTGACGATGGCGATGTGGTCGTTTGCCTCGGGGCAGGGTCGATCAGCGCGTGGGCAAACCGTCTGCCGCCGCGCCTGCAAGCGGCAATCGAGGTGCGCTGATGGTGATGTTGGCGCACAAGGCGGACTTTCTGGGCAAGCTACCCCATATACGGGGCCGGCTCGTCGAGGATGCGCCTTTGTCGCGCCTCAGCTGGTTCCGCACGGGCGGTACCGCAGACCTTCTGTTTGAACCCGCCGACGCTGACGACCTGATCGCATTCTTGCGCGCACTCCCTACAGACGTGCCGGTCACCGTGATCGGCGTGGGCTCCAACCTCCTTGTCCGCGATGGCGGCGTGGCGGGCGTGGTGATCCGCTTGGGGCGTGGCTTTGCGGGCATTGAAACCCGCGGCGATATCGTCAAGGCGGGTGCCGGTGCCATGGATGTGCATGTCGCCCGCAAGGCGCAGGAAGCGGGCCTCGCCGGGCTTGAGTTTCTGGTCGGCGTGCCCGGCACCATCGGGGGTGCCGTCCGCATGAATGCGGGCGCCTATGGCCGCGAGGTCAAGGATGTGCTGCTGCATGCCCGTGCGGTGGACCGTCTTGGTCATGTGCACGAGCTGGACCTTGTCGACATGGGCTACAGCTACCGCCACGCTGACGTGGCGGATGACCTGATCTTCATCGATGCGGCCTTCAAGGGCACGACCGATGACAAGGCGACCATCGCCGCCCGGATGGATGAAATCACCACGGCCCGCGCTGACAGCCAGCCGATCGGCACCCGTACCGGCGGCTCCACCTTCAAGAACCCCGAAGGCGGCAAGCGCGCGTGGGAACTGATCGATGAAGCCGGCTGCCGGGGCTTTGCCATCGGCGATGCCATGGTTTCCGACAAGCACTGCAATTTCCTGATCAATAGAGGCAAGGCGACCGCTGCCGAGATCGAGGCTGTGGGCGAAACCGTCCGTGCCCGCGTCAAGGAAGCGTCGGGCGTTGAGCTTGAATGGGAAATCAAGCGCATTGGCCGCGAAGCCGGGGAGGGCGCTGCATGACCGCACTGATCCGCCCCCGCCGCGTCGTCAATGGTGTTTTCTTCGGGCTTGTGCTCGCCGCCCTTGCCTATGGCGGTATCCAGGGCTGGCAAAGCGGCTGGTTCGTGGACCGCAGCCGTGACGCCGGCTTTGTGCTGAGCGACATTTCGGTCGAGGGTGCAACGCGCACCCGTCAGGGGGATGTGCTTGCCGCCCTTGATGTGGACACCGGCATGCCGATCCTCGCGATTGACCTGATCGCCATGAAGGAACGGCTGGAGACGCTGCCGTGGGTGAAAACGGCGGTTGTCAGCCGCGTATTCCCGGGCTCGCTTGTCGTGAAGGTTTCCGAGCGCCAGCCGTTCGCGCTGTGGCAGGCGGACGGCAAGGTGCATCTGATTGACGCTGAGGGCATCATCATTACCAGCCGCGGCCTTGCCGAATTCACCGGCCTGCCGTTGATCGTCGGGGCTGGTGCCACCCGCGACCTGCCGAGCCTTGTGACGCTGCTGGACGACGCCCCCGAATTCAAAGGCATGATCAAATCGGCTGTGCGCATCGGGGGACGGCGCTGGGATCTGGTGTTCACCAATGGTATCCGCCTGAAGCTGCCTGAAGATATGGGCTCCTACAGTGCCCGTATGGCGTGGTCGGATTTCCGCACCCTTGAAAAGCAGGACCAGCTTCTGGCCCGCGAGATCGATGTGATCGACATGCGCCTGCACGACCGCATGGTCCTGCGCGTGTCGCCTGCCGGCAAGGCCCAGATGGACGGCCGGGAGAGCGCGACATGAGCGCCCGGAACGAAGGCCTGATCGCCGCCCTTGATGTGGGCTCCGCCAAGGTCGCCTGCCTGATCGCCGAAATCGGCCCCTCGGGCCAGATCACGGTGAAGGGTGTGGGCAACCGCGCCTGTCACGGCGTGTCGGCAGGGGCAGTGATCGACATGGCGGAAACCGAAAAGGCGATCCGGGCAAGCGTCGATCAGGCTGAGCGCATGGCGGGTGCGACGATTGCCGATGTGGTTCTGTCCTTTTCGGGCGGTGATCCGCGCAGCGCCGTGATCGAAGCCGAGATCGAAATCGGCGGTCATGCAGTGGCGGAAGCCGATGTCATTCAGGTGGTGAACAAGGCGCGGTCGGATTTCGATCCGGGCGATGCCTCGATCCTGCATGCGGTGCCGGCGGCCTATTCGCTCGATGGCAATTATTCGCCCCACCCGCCGGTTGGCATGTATGGCAAGAAGCTGGGTGTGGCCCTGCATATCGTCACCTGCGATGACGGCCCGCTCCGTAACCTTGAGGCCTGCGTGCGCCGCGCGCACCTGAACGTGGCCGATGTCGTGCTGGCGCCCTATGCCGCCGGCCTCGCCACGCTGGTGGAAGACGAAGCCAAGATGGGGGCTGCCAGCATCGATATCGGCGGCGGCACGGCGGGCATCAGCGTTTTTGCGCAAGGTGCCTTGGTCCACAGTGAAGTGGTGCCCATCGGCGGCTCGCATGTGACGGAAGAAGTTGCCCGCGCGCTTCTGACCCCGTTCGAGCATGCCGAGCGGCTGAAAACCTTCAATGGTTCAGCACTGCCGGACCAGATGGACAACAAGGTCGAGATCGAAGTGCCGCAAGTGGGCGAGACCGACCGCGAGACGAGCTTCGCCCGGATGCCGCGTTCGGCGCTCAATCACGTTGTCCAGCGTGAGCTAGAAACGCTGTTTGCGACGGTTGGTGACCGGCTTGATGCATCGGGCTTCGGTGGTGTCAGCGGGCGGCGCGTGGTGCTGTCGGGCGGTGTGGCGCAGACCGAAGGGGTGCGTGAACTGGCAGCCGCAGTCCTTGGCCGGCAGGTGCGGATCGGCCGGCCGACGCTTGTGGGCGGGTTGCCGGCGGCGGCACAGTCGCCTTCGTTCGCAACCGCTGTGGGCATGCTGATCTATACCGCGCGGATGCAGCGGCACGGTCGTCAAAAGAGCAAAAACTGGCGTACGGCGGGTACCAAGCCGAAGGGCACAATCGCCAAACTTGTTTACTGGATTCGAGAGAATTTCTGATCGGGGGAATCTGCCCCGGCCAGAACAAGAAAAAAGTACGAAAAAAGCAGGGAAAACGGGACAAAAACGCGGAAGGGGACTGGCGCCGATTCGGCGGTCGGGCTACAAGGAATGAAACGGAGGAACATGGGCAATGTCGATCGAGTTTGAAAACATGGAACTGACTGAACTGACACCGCGCATCCTGGTTATCGGGGTCGGCGGTGCGGGCTGCAATGCGGTGAACAATATGATCGCCGCACAGCTCCAGGGTGTGGATTTCGTGGTGGCGAATACGGACGCGCAGGCACTGGCTTCGAGCCTTGCCGACAACCGCGTCCAGCTAGGTGCACAGATCACCCAGGGCCTCGGTGCAGGGGCCCAGCCGAAGGTGGGTGAAAGTGCCGCCGAGGAGTCGATCGAGGCGATCGACCGTATCCTTGATGGCTGCCACATGGCCTTCATCACCGCCGGCATGGGTGGCGGCACCGGCACCGGGGCTGCCCCGGTAATCGCCCGCCGTGCCCGCGAACGTGGCATTCTGACCGTAGGTGTGGTGACCCGTCCCTTCCACTTCGAAGGTGGCCGCCGCATGAAGATTGCCGACGCAGGCATCGCCGCGCTGTCGAGCCATGTGGATACGCTGATCATCATCCCGAACCAGAACCTGTTCCGGGTGGCAAACGAGCGCACGACCTTTGCCGATGCCTTCAATATGGCGGACGAAGTGCTGCACTCGGGTGTGCGCGGCATCACGGACCTCATGGTCATGCCGGGCCTTATCAATCTCGACTTCGCAGACGTTCGCACCGTCATGTCCGAAATGGGCAAGGCCATGATGGGCACGGGCGAAGCGGACGGCGAAGAGCGCGCCATGGCCGCTGCCGAAGCCGCCATCGCCAACCCGCTGCTGGAAGACGCCAGCCTCAAGGGTGCCAAGGGCGTGATCATCAACGTCACCGGCGGCATGGACATGACCCTTTACGAGGTCGACGCTGCCGTGAACATGGTGCGCGAGCAGGTGGACCCTGATGCACTGATCGTTTTCGGTTCGGCTTTCAACCCGGAACTCGATGGCCGCATCCGCGTGTCTGTCGTTGCGACTGGCATCGAAGGCGGTGCCATCGACCTGCCGGTGCCGAGCCGCGCCACCATCGCGGCCCGTGTGGCGACCCCGACCCCGGTTGTCGAGCCGGTTAGGGAAGAGGCCCCGGCTGTTCAGGAAGAAGAAGTCGCGGTTGAAGAACCCGTGGCGGAAGAGGCCACTGACGAGTTCGCTGAAGCTGTTCTCGAGGAAAGCCTGATCGTTGGCGACAGCATGGATACGTCCGACTTCGCCGAGGATTATGCCGAGGAAGAGGCTTCGGAAGAAGATTTCGCTGAGGACGACGCCGACGATATCGAAGCTCGTGCGCTTGCCGCCCGGGAAGACGAAGGCTTTGTGGCCGAAGCGCCGATGATGCCGAAAGCCCGCCAGACCGCCTACCGCGCGGCTGATGTGGTGCAGGAAGAAGCTTATGCCAAGGGCACGACCGAAGCGCCGCGCCGCGAGGCCGAGCCGATCCAGCCCGGCAGTGCAGCCCCGGCGGCAGCACCGCGCCGCAGCCTCTTTCAGCTGATGACCTCGGGTTTCCGTAATAACGAGGAAGCGGGCGCCCAGGCCCCGGTTGACGAGCCTTCGAACGACGAAGCCCGCCGCCGCACCAGCCTTGGCGGGGTGAGCGCAGAGGACCGCCCGGCACCTTCAAGCGAACAGCTTGAAATCCCGAGCTTCCTGCGCCGCCAGCAGAACTGAATAACCAGAAAAACCGACAGGACGTAGCTGCCACCATGTCCTGTCGATAAGACATTGCCTGCCTTGAAGGCCGGACCTGCCGTCCGGCCTTTTTCTTTTGTCTTGTGTCCAGTATGTACCCTATGTACCATGTGTACGACTGGTACATAGGGTATTCTGTGAAATACCTGGGTCGTAGTGAACGAGGCGTGGATGCAGATCACCGTAGATATCGAAGCTGAAGAGCCCCTCTTTGCCCAGCTTGTCTCGGGCATCAAGGAGGCGATCGGCAGTGGCAGGCTGGCGCCCGGCGCGCCGCTGCCTTCGATCAGGCAGCTCGCCAACGATCTGGACCTGAACAGCAAGACAGTCGCCAAGGCATACCGGATGCTGGAGCGGGATAATGTGATCCAGACAAAGGGCTACCGCGGCACCTTTGTGCATCCCGAAGCGAAAGAACATCTGGCTTTCGATCTCGCTGGCTGGGTGGAAGCCCAGCTCGCGGATGCGGTGGAGACGTGTCGGGCGCGCGGTGCCAGCGACAGCGAAATTCGCATCGCATTTGGCGCCATCATGCAGCAGAAACAATAGGAGACCAGCGATGCCGTTTCTTTCAGCGACAATGTTCGAGACTATCTTCTATCTGGTATTTGCGGCCCAGATCGCGCTGGTCTCACTTTATTATCCGAAGCAGATTGGCGCTCGAATCCTTCATGTCTTCGATCATTATCCGCCAGCCGACTATCCGAAACTATATGCCGGTGCCGGGCCTGAGGGGATCGACCGGGGCCGCAGGCAGATTGCCCTTTATCTGGGGGTCAATCGGGCGATCGCCGTACTGGGGCTGATTGTCCTCGTCAGCTTGATCGCATCCGGCTACGAGTTCGGCCCGAAAGGCGGTGCGGAGCTTTTTGTCGGCGGCTACTTCATGGTGCAGGCGCTGCCCTATATCTATCTCGCCGTGGCAGAATTCGCGCAGTACAAGGCTTTGCGCAGGGCATTTCACACGGTTCGCCGGTCAGCCGATCTGACGCGTCGGCGCCTCTTCGATTATATCGCGCCCGGCTATGTTGTGGCGGCGGTCGTCTCCTATGTCGTCTGGGTGGTGTTCCAGATCGGTGGCCGTCCGGTAAGTGAATGGCGCGAAGATGTCTATCTTGCCGTGCCGCTGATCACCGCCATGAATGTCGCCTATATCTTCATGATCCGGCATTTCATTTCGGGGCGGCGTCTCAATCCGCTTGCCGGGCCGACCGACCAGTTTATCCAGACCGAGATGCAGGTAAAAACGCTCGTTCTCTCGTCGATCTTCTGCAGTGTCTTTCTGACGCTGATGATTGCGGCAGGCCGCTACGGGTTCGAGTTCATGGATCCCATTGTCACGAGCCTTTTCCTGCAGCTTTGCATGGTTTTCTCGGTGGGGATGACGCTGAAGTCGGTCAATCCTAAAGAGGTCGATTTCGAGGTCTATCGCGGCAACAGTTGAACAGTCAGGTGGCCAGACGGAATTCGAGGGTGGAAACCACCCTCAGCTTCTTGATGATCTGGCCGGACTCTGCGCTGCCTTTGCCGCCTTCACCTGCAAGAATTTCGATATTGCCCTGATGGGCGCGCTTCAGCCCGATAAGGCGGGTGAAAGCTTCAGCCGCGTAGCGTTCCGCACTTTCCCTTGCCCTGGATGAGGCCTCCCACAGAAGCTCGGGCGCAAGGCTGCTGATATCGGAAATCTGAAAAACCGGCGCCGGGCGGGAGACGAGCGTCACACCGTTCGCCTTGAGCCGCGCGGTATCCTGATAGGCCGACGCCACCGACCAGACGGCCCCCGTCTCGATGCGGATCGTACAGGCAGCACGGACGGGTGCCCCTTCCTTGCGGGTCAGGCTGGGCGCCCCGGAGGACCAGTCGCGAGGGCGGAGGCCGTGGCTGATCAGGAAACTGTCCACCGCGCGGCACTGGCGTGACAGGGCAGCGAGGGCGTCGATTTCCTTTTCGCCGTGCGCTTGCAGGCGCAGGGTCCAAACGGCGCTGTCGGCCATTATCTCGCGTTCGGCAAGGCCCTGAACCGTGACGAAGCGGTCTTCCGGCTTTTCATGCTGGTTGGTGGCGACAATCCACCCAGAGAGGGAAATTCGGCTGGCGGTGACCATGCCGACACTGGTGTTACTCTTGTTCGAAATCATGTCCTAAACCTTGGCGCCGCTCTTGCTCCTGGCGGCTTTGCGCACTCAAGATGTGTGCCAAAATGGGACATAAATGTGGCAGAGGCTACCTATTCCTGCACTTTTTCGCCTTTTTCCCAGCGGGCGGCGTCGGCATCGTCCTTTGCCTTGGCTTCGACCCATTCGCCAGCCGTTCCATGGCGACTTTCCTTCTTCCAGAAGGGGGCGCGGGTTTTCAGATAATCCATCAGGAAATCGGCAGCTTCAAACGCCGCGCGGCGGTGGGCGGAGGCGGTGACAACAAGCACGATGGGGTCGCCGGGCGTGAGACGACCGTAACGGTGAATCACGCGAACTCCATCCAGCGGCCAGCGTTTGCAGGCATCTTCGGCGATGGCAGTCAGCTCGCGCTCCGTCATGCCGGGATAATGCTCCAGCGTCATGGCTTCCAGGTCGCCGGTCAGGTCACGGACAAGGCCGGTGAAGCTGACAACAGCACCGATATCCGTGCGGCCAGCGGTGAGGGCGGCGACTTCGGCACCGGTATCGAAAGCTTCCGCCTGGACGCTGACGCTGGGTGTGGGAGCCACGGCGTCAGCCCCCCGTCACCGGCGGGAAGAAGGCAATCTCAAGCGCACCCTGCACCGGCGCATCGAATTCGACATGGACCTGATCACGGGCAACGCGGATGGAGGCCATATTGGCGAGCGCTTCGCGGTGCCCTTCGCTGCGGGTGGAAAGCCAGTTGGCGAGATCGGCGATGGTGACAATGTCACCCGGCACATCGAGGGTTTCTTCGCCCGTGCCCACACGCTCCCGGAGGGACGCGAAATAAAGGATCAGCATGATGTCACACCATGTGGCGGAGGCCGGTCCGCAGATAGTCGTAGCCTGTGTAAAGCGTCAGGATTGCCGCGATCCAGAGGCCGAAAAGGCCCAGTTCCTGCGCGGGCAGGCCAAGGGCCGGCGCACCTTTCGTCCAGCACAGGGCGCCGAGCGCCACCATTTGCACGGTCGTCTTCCATTTGGCGAGGCGGGTAACCGGCACACTGACATGCAGCCCCGCCAGAAATTCACGCAGGCCCGAAACCAAAAGCTCGCGGCACATGATGATGACGGCGGCAATCACATGCACGCCCGACACCCAGTCGGCCGCGACCACCATCAGGAGGATGGCACCCACCATCAGCTTGTCGGCGATGGGGTCCAGAAACTGGCCGATCTTCGAGACGCTGCCCGTGGCGCGGGCCAGATAGCCGTCGAAAAAGTCGGTGATGCCGGCAAGCGTGAAGGAGATGAAAGCAATGTGGCTGCCCAGCCGCTCATCTTCCATGAAGAAGCTGGCGATCAGGATCGGGATCACGATGATCCGCGACATGGTCAACAGGTTGGGCAGGGTCCACATAGAAGTGCGGCTTTCGGAATCGAGGGCCAAACTGGCTGCTACCTTACTCGTTCCGCCGCGTGCGTCAACAGATGCAACAAAAGGTTATCGATCGTGAAAATGATCGTAGATGGCCTGCGCCATGGCGGCAGATATCCCGTCGACGCTCATCAGGTCGCGCACATCGGCGCCGGCCACTGCCTTGGCCGAGCCGAAATGGTGCATCAGCGCCTTCTTGCGTTTCGGGCCGATGCCCGGCACACCGTCGAGCGGTGATTTTACGATATCGCCAGCCCGGCGCGCCCGGTGGCTGCCGATGGCAAAGCGGTGGGCTTCGTCGCGCAGGCGCTGCAGATAGTAAAGAACCGGGTCATTCAGGGGCAGGGTGAAGGTGTCGCGCCCCGGCATATGGAACTGCTCGCGCCCGGCATTCCTGTCCGGCCCTTTCGAAATGGCGACGAGCGCAACATCGCTGACGCCCAGTTCTTCGAGCGTTTCGACAACCGATGACAGCTGCCCCTTGCCGCCGTCGATCAGCACCACATCGGGCCACATGCCGCGCTCGCGGTTTTCGTCTTCCTTCAGGAGGCGGGCGAACCGGCGCGTCATCACTTCCCGCATCATGCCGAAGTCATCACCGGGGGTGAGGTCTTCGGACTTGATGTTGAATTTCCGGTACTGGTTTTTCATGAAGCCTTCAGGCCCGGCGACGACCATGCCGCCGACTGCATTGGTGCCCTGGTTGTGGCTGTTGTCATAAACCTCGATCCGCTCGGGTGGGGCATCAAGATCGAAAAGCTCGGCCACGCCTTCAAGGAGCCGTGTCTGGCTGGCGCTTTCGGCGAGCCGTCGGTCGAGCGCTTCATTGGCGTTCCGGATGGCTTCCTTCATCACGTCGGCCTTGCGGCCGCGCTTGGGGATGGCAATTTCCACCCGCCGGCCCGCATGGGTCGACAGGGCATCGGTCAGCAGCGCCATTTCCGGCATGTCGTGGGAGACAAGCACCTGTCGGGGCACCGGCTTGTCGGCGTAGAATTGCCCGATGAAGGCTTCCAGCACATCGCCGATGCCTTCGGTTTTGTCGTGGCGCGGGAAATAGGCGCGGTGCCCCCAGTTCTGGCCGTTCCTATAGAAGAACATCTGGATGCCGATCTGGCCGCCTTTTTCGGCGGCCGCAATCACGTCGGCCTCGTCCACCATCGCATTCACCATGCTTTGGTGGCTCTGGATCTGGGTCAGCGCCCGCAGGCGGTCGCGGAACACGGCCGCGCGTTCGAAATCGAGCGCGTCGCTCGCTTCCTGCATGGCTTCGGCAAAGCGCTTCTGGATATGGCTGGTGCGGCCTTCAAGGAAGGCGCGGGTTTCATCCACCATCTCCGCATAGTCATCGGCGCTGACCTTATCGACGCAAGGGGCGGAGCAGCGCTTGATCTGATGCAGCAGGCAGGCACGGCTGCGACCTTCAAGCATGCTGTCGCTGCAGGAGCGCAGCTGGAAGACCTTCTGCAGGGTATTGAGCGTTTCGTTCACGGCAGAGGCGCTGGCGAAGGGACCAAAGTAGCGGCCCTTGTTGCGCCGGGCGCCACGATGCTTCGAAATCTGCGGCCAGCGGTGATCCTCCCGCAGGAGGATATAGGGGAAGGATTTGTCATCCTTCAGAAGCACGTTATAGGGCGGGCGGTAGCGTTTGATGAGCGAGGCTTCAAGGAGCAGCGCTTCGGCCTCGGTACGGGTCGTCACAAACACCATCGACCGCGTGGCGGATACCATGCGCTGGATGCGGATGATCAGCTGATCGAACCGCGTGTAGCTTGTT